>CAWICO010000004.1:0-139538 GCA_963834615.1 uncultured Actinomycetota bacterium | reverse complement strand
GCCGGTTGATGGGCGAGTACCTGGATTGGTTCTACAACACGCTGGTCGCTTTCGGCCCGCCCAACCTCGAGATCGTCCGGCACTACACGGCGGCAGTCGACATTTCGCCGGCCCTGAACGGGCGCGAGGCGGTGCTGCTCGGCAACGGCACCACGCTCACCGTCGACCACGTAGTACTGACCTCTGGCCATACCTGGAACGACGAACTCGGGGCCGAGGGCGGTGTGCACTACCAACGGGCCTACCCCGTCGAGCACTTCGATCAGAGCGCCCCCGCCGGCTCCTCGGTAGCGGTGGCCGGCATGGGTCTGGTCGGCTTCGACGTTCTCGCTGCCCTCACCATCGGCCGCGGCGGTACTTTCGAGCCCAGGTGCGACCGGTCCGACCGCTTGCGCTATGTGCCGTCGGGCCGGGAGCCGACCATCACCCTGTACTCGCGCTCGGGCGCGCCGTACTGCGCCAAGTCGGCCACCGGCGTCGACCCTTACGGCTTATACCAGCCGGTGGTGTGCACTCCTGAGGAGTTCGCGGCCCTGACCAATCCGGGCGGCTCGCCGGTGCGCCGCCACGTGGACTTCAGGGCCGAGCTTCTCCCACTGATCTTCGCCGAGATGCAGGCGCGCTACTACATCCAGGCCGCCCTGCTGGCCGGCGGCGACCTCGAGTCGACCGAGGTCCGCGCAGTCCTTCGCCAAGGTTGGGTCAACAAGCACTACGAGAAGGCCGTCGACAGTCTCGAGCCGCGATACGGGCGCTTCGACCCGGCCGCACACCTTTTTGCCGGGTCAGACCGCTACTACACGTCGGCCGCCGACTACCAGGGCCAGGTCTACGACATGATCGAGGATGACCTCACTGAGGCCCTGCGACCCGGGGGGAGCCCGGTCAAGGCGGCCCAAGAGGTACTGCGCATCCTCCGAGACCAGCTGCGTTCGGTGATCGAGTTCGGCGGTCTCTCGCTGGACTCCTACGTCGAATTCCAGTCCAACGTTCGAGGTCGCATCAATCGACTGGAGGCGGGCGTGCCACCGATGCGCTCCCAGCAGCTGCTCGGACTGCTCGACGCCGGACTGGTGCGCATCCCGCTGGGACCGAACCCCGAGCCGACCGCCTGCACTGACGGTGTCCGCCTGAGCTCCACGGCCCTCGGCGAGCCGACGGCCGTGACGGTAGACGGGGTGGTGCGGGGCTATCTCGACATGCCCTCGTTGGCCCGATCGAGCTCGCCCCTGCTCAAGCGTCTGTACGCCAAAGGAAGACTGACTCAGCTCAGCTACGGTGACACGCCGGTGGGCAGCGTGGCCATCAATGAGGCCTTCCACCCGTATGACACCGAGGGCCGGGTCCAGCCCAACTTCTCCGTGCTCGGCGTGCTCACCGAGGGAGTGCGCTATTTCACCCATTACCTACCCTCGCCCCGGAGCCGCCTCCGGGCCGTCCACGACGCCCGGGACTGCGTCGAGGCCGTGATCGGCTGAGCACATGACGACTTCCTTGACCGAACGGGCGCGGCCACTGGTGGCGGTCGGCTACGGGCCGCGTTGCGTCCCGGTGATGCAGCTGGTCGAAGCGGCCGCCGGTCTGTGCGACGTGCTGTGGATGATCGACACGGCCGTACCGGGGATGAGCGAGATGGCCGATCTCCTCAACCGTTTCGGCCCCGTCGTCGACCTGAAGGGCATGAGCGCCGAGCAGGCGATCAAGATCCTGGCCGACTGGGAGCCCGACGGCATGACCACGTATCTCGACGCTGGCATGGTCGAAATAGCCTGTGTCGCAGAGGGTCTCGGTCTGCCCTTTCATAACCCATCAACCGCCGCCGCCCTTACCGACAAGGCTCGACAGCGCCGCGCCCTGGCCGCGGCCGGCCTCGAGGTGCCCCCATGCCACCTTGTCCGCCCCCAGCAGTCCGAGCGCGAGCTCTCAATCCTCGAGGCCGAGGTGGGGTGGCCGGCCGTCCTCAAGCCCCGCTCGGCCCAAGGCAGCCGCTGCACCTTCCTGGCCCGCGACCGCGCCGAGCTCGCGAATTTGCTCGTAGCACTCGGCCCGGGCCGCCCCGACATGGTCCTCGAGGGCTACCTGGCCGACGATCCGGCCCGGGCCGACGAACCCTTCGCCGGCTACGTATCGGTCGAAAGCGTGGTGGCCGACGGTGTCATCAGCCACGCGGCCCTGACCGGCCGCTTCCCTACGGCCGAAAACTTCCGCGAGACAGGGTTTTTCATCCCCGCAGCCCTCGACGCCGGGAGCCGCTCGGCCGTCCTGGCTCTGGCCACCCGGGCTATCGACGCGCTCGGGGTGCGCACCGGGTGCCTGCATACCGAGATCAAGTTCACCCCCGACGGGCCCCGGATCATCGAGGTCAACGGCCGGCTGGGCGGCGGTGTGCCCGAGATGCTGGAGCGGGCCGCCGGAGTCAGCCTGCTCGACCTGACCCTGCGGGTGGCCCTGGGTGAGCCGGTGTCCCTCGACGGGCCCCTGGCCACCGACCGGATCGGCTACCGCTTCTTCCTCCAGCCACCGGGCGTCTCGGCCACCGTGACGTCTATCGACGGCATCAACGATTTCAGCGACCGCGACGTAGTGGACACGGTGAGCGTCCACCAGGGCCCGGGGGCCGCCCTCGACTGGCGCGACGGCTCCGGCAACCACATTGTCGCCGTGGTCGGCTCGACCGACAACGAGGAGCAGTTGCGGGCGGCGTACCGCCTCCTCCACCAGGAGGTCACAGTCACCTACACCGACATGAGGTGTTGAAGTGGGCGTTCGATTGGCAGGGGCCTTCGACGCTGGGCCGGCGCCGGACAGGTCCGAGGAACCGGTCCGGTGGACGTGCGCCCTGGTCAACAACATGCCCGACGCCGCCTTCAGCGCCACCGAGCGACAGTTCGTGGGTCTTCTGGACGCCGGGTCCGGGTGCGAAACGGTCGCCGTCACCCGGTATGCCATGGTGGGGGTGCCCCGAGGCGACCGAATTCAGGCTCGTATCGCCGCCGAGTACCGGCCCCTCGAGGACATCACCTCGGACCCCCCTGACCTGTTGGTCGTGACCGGCTCCAACCCGATCGAGCCCCGCATCGAGGACGAGCCCTACTGGTCTGATCTGCACGGCCTGCTGAAGTGGGCGAGCGAGCACGTCCAGGCGATGGTGCTGTCCTGCCTGTCGGCCCACGCCGCCCTGGCCGTCTTCGACGGCCTTGAGCGGACCACGCTGCCTGCCAAGTGCGCCGGCGTCTTCGCCCAGAAGGTCGACCCGACCCACCCGCTGGCCGCCGGGTTCTACGGTTCCGTCGTCCTGCCCCACTCGCGGCTCAACGCCGTGCCCGTCGAGGCGGTGGTCCGCGCCGGCTACGCGGTGGCACTGCAGTCGGAGGAGGCGGGGTGGAGCGTGGTGACGAAGACGGTGGGCGAGTCCGAGGTCGTGCTGGTGCAGGCCCATCCCGAGTACGACCCCTCGAGCCTCGTGCGCGAGTACGTCCGGGATGTGCGGCGCTACGCCGGCCGCTTGCGCGACGAGTTGCCTGGTCTACCAATAGATTGCGCGACCGGTCCAGACTGGGACGCGCTCTGTCGGCTGCATGCGCGGGTGGTCGGCGGCGAGCGGAACGCAGACCTGGTAGCCGCTTTCCCATTCGACGACATCTGCGTCCGCGCCCCCTGGCCGTGGCGCGGCGCAGCGCAGCGTCTGTACGCCAACCTGTTGGGCACCATCCCGAAGAGGAGCGCCTGAGCCATGCACGATGAGACCATTGCCATTCACGGCGGCTACACACCCGACGGGACGCGGGCCGTGGCTGTCCCCATCTACCAGACCGTCGCCCACGACTTCATCGACGCCGCCCACGCGGGCGCCGTCCTCGACCTGGAAAC
Organism: uncultured Actinomycetota bacterium; assembly: GCA_963834615.1. GTDB lineage: Bacteria > Actinomycetota > Actinomycetes > Mycobacteriales > Mycobacteriaceae > Mycobacterium. The sequence goes on along the minus strand of CAWICO010000004.1, from coordinate 135,668 downwards.
GCCCGGCTTCCACTACAACCGGCTCAACAATCCGACCCTGGACGTCCTCGAACAACGCATCTGCGCGCTCGAAGGAGGGACGGCTGCCCTGGTGGTGGCATCCGGCATGGCCGCGGTCAGCTACGCCATCCTGACGGTGGCGACCGCCGGCTCGAACATCGTGGTGGCCCCCCAGCTCTACGGGGCCACCTTCACCTACTTCGCCCACGTGCTGCCCACCCTGGGCATCGACGCCCGCTTCGCCGTCGACGACCGCGCCGAATCGATCGCCCCGCTGATCGACGAGAACACCCGGGCCGTCTTCTGCGAGACCATCGGCAACCCGGCCGGCAACATCGTGGACATCGAGGCGGTGGCCGCCGTGGCCCACGCGGCAGGCGTGCCCCTCATCGTGGACAACACGGTGGCGACGCCGCTCATGCTCAAGCCTTTCGAGCATGGGGCCGATGTGGTCGTGCATTCGCTGACCAAGTTCGTCGGCGGTCACGGGACCACCCTCGGTGGGGCCATCGTGGACGGCGGCCGGTTCCCGTGGGCCGACCATCCCGACCGCTTCCCGATGTTCAACCAGCCCGAGCCTGCCTTCCACAATGTCGTCTTCGCCCGCGACTTCCCTGAGCGACCGTTCACGGTGCGGGCCCGCTCCACGCAACTGCGCAATAGCGGCGCCACGCTGTCACCCTTCAACGCCTTCCTGCTTTTGCAGGGCCTCGAGACGATGGCCGTGCGGCTCGAGCGCCACGAGGCCAATGCCCGGGCGGTCGCCGACTACCTGGCCGCCGACCCCCGCGTGGCCTGGGTGAGCTTCGCCGGCTTCCCCGACCATCCCTACCACCACCTGGTCGGGCGCTACCTCCGCGGCCGGGTGCCGTCGATCATCACCTTCGGGGTGACGGGGGGCTACGACGCGGGACTGGCGTTCTTCGATGCGCTGCAACTCGTCAAGCGGCTGCTCAATCTGGGGGACGCCAAAACCCTGGCCATCCATCCCGCCTCCACCACGCACCGCCAGCTGTCCGACGAGGAATTGGCCAAGGCCGGCATCCGGCCGGAGACGATCCGGCTGTCCATCGGCATCGAACACATCGACGACATTGTCGACGACATCGACCAAGCGTTGGCCAAGGCCACGGTCGGTCATGTCATCTGAGGGCAGCATGACGACAACTGAGGTGCCGACGTATTTCGGACCGACAGACTCGCCATTGTTCGGCATGGTTCATCTGCCGGTCGATAACCAGATCAGGGGTGGGGTACTGATTTGTGGTTCCCTCGGAAGGGAGGGGATGGACAGCGTCCGACTGCACCGGATCCTCGCAGAGGACCTGGCGCGCCGCGGTTTCGGCGTGCTGCATTTTCACTATCTGGGACTAGGTGATTCTGCGTACGCCCAGGGCGGTGATGACGCGGTCGCCGACTGGGTGGCGAGCGTGGGCCACGCGCTCGACTACCTCACGCTGATCGGCGCAGAGTCGGCGACCAGCAATCGGCATACGTGCCGGGTGCCTGATCCTCAACGAGTACATGGCCCGATCCCACGCTCAATCCCACAGGGTCAACCGCATGGTCTATCTCGATCCTCCTGGGACCGGCAGGCGCTATCTTCGGGAACACACCATGCTGTTCCGGTTGGCGGCGGGCGAAGACGCTGACACGCCCGGCGAAGTGTCGATCCTGGGCGGGCGATTGAGCGACCACGCCGCCGCAGAATTCGCCGCGCTGCGGATGGGTGCCGATCCAGTCAGCACGCATGGCGTCGACGACGCACTCCTCGTTGGACGGCCCGCCGAGACCGACAAGCACCTCACCGCTCTGACGTCGGCCGAGGGAGTCGATTCGATCGTTACCGGCGGTCTGCCGGATTGCGCCCATCCGCTGCCGATACCGTTACCGATCCCCGTCACACGCGGTCGATTCCATCGTCGACTGGATCGATGACCACGTTCCCTCTGGCACCCACCGCGCCGTACCCCAATACCTGACAAGGGTGACGATGCCGGCCGAAGGGGCCGACGGGGCCGACGTTGTGGAGAGCATCGAACGAATCGAGCCGAACGGCCTGTTCGCCATCCGCACACGGCCTCGGCGCCGTAGTCCCGCGCCGGCGAAGACCGTGCTGTTCTTCGTGGCGGGCCACGAGTCGCACGTAGGACCCACCCGGGAGTGGGTCGCATTGTCACGTCGCATTGCAGCGAATGGGTCACAGGCCCTGCGCTGGGACCCGGCACGGGAGGGCTTGTCGGGCCAGATCAGGCGGGATCCTTGGCGCAGGGTGTATTCCAAGGCCGAAGTCACCGACTCGATGGCGGTGGCCAGACATGCGTGTCAAGGCGCTGGCGAACTCGAAGTTGTCGGTGTCTGCTCTGGCTCGTGGTACGCCGCTCAGGTTGCCCGCAATATGGGCGCGCAGTCGGCGATCCTGGTCAACCTGGTGGCGTGGAATTGGCGCGTTATCCCAACCTGGCTGTCGCAGTGGAGCTTTCGTAAGCAAACACTACAGTCAATACACCCCGACGCGGCCAGCGTTACGAGCGGCGGCCCCTCGAAATCCAGGACCGCGCGCCTCAAAGCACTGCTCAATCAGGCTCGGGAGCCAGCGATGATTTTTATCCACAACCCTCCCGCGATACGTCGTGCGGGTGTTGAGCTGGGTCGGACTCGTGTGGTTGCCGGAGGCGGTTCTGACAACGCTCGCCCGCCGTAGAACGGCAGTCACGGTGATCGCCTCGCCTGAGGATGCGCATCGGTTCACTGCCAGAGGCGGTCGGGCAACCCTTGACCGGCTGCAACGGACGTCGCATCCGCCCCGCCTGATCGCTCCGCTCACCGGTGACCATGCAGCCAACCATCCGGCGATATTGGCGGCGATCCGCAGCGCGCTGTTGCCGGTTGCGGCTACATCGTGCAGTCGCGCGCGCGACGATCTCCAGATCGGAGTGGGAGCGTGACCGAAAACGCAATCAGCATCGGCGGTGTCGACCTGGCCGATCCGGCGACGTACTCGTCAGGAATGCCCTTCGATGCTTTCCGGAAGCTCCGCGAGTGCGCACCTGTGGCATGGCATCCCGACAAGGATGGGCCTGGGTTCCTCGCGCTCACCGGCTATGACGAGGTCTACGCCGTGTCACGCGATAGCGTCACATGGTCGTCGGAGGCAACGGGGGTGTACTTCGACGTGCCCGGTCCCGATGACATTGCCGACCAGCGCGGCGTGATGATGTTGACGATGGACCCACCGCGACACACCGCGTTGCGTGCTCTGGTCAGCAAGGGGTTCAGGCCGCGCCAGGTAGCGAAGCTCAACGAACGCATCACAGACATGGCGCGCGACGTCGTCGACAGCGTCATCGAGCGGGGCGAGTGCGACTTTGTCACCGACATCGCTGGGGCACTGCCCTCGTACGTCATCGCTGAGATGCTCGGCATTCCGCTGGAAGACGGCTACCGGCTTTACGAGCTGACCGAGATCATGAACACCGGTTCGATAGGTGGCTCCCGCGCCATCAGGGCTGGCGCCGAGATGTTCAGGTACTCAACGGAACTCGCGGCCCGCAAACGTGCGAATCCATGCGATGACATCGCGACATCGTTGCTGCATGCCGAGGTCGACGGCCAGCGACTCACCGAAAGGGAGTTCAACTTCTTGTTCCTGCTGCTGATCAATGCGGGCGGCGACACGACCCGCAACCTGGTCGCCGGCGGCATGTGCGCGTTGATGGATTATCCAGACGAACGGGTCAAGTTGGAGACGGATCCGTCGCTGCTGCCGAGCGCGGTTGAAGAGATGCTTCGCTACGTCACCACGTTCATCGCGTTCTTCCGCACGGCCGCGAAGGACACCGAACTACGCGGGGTGCCCGTGAAGGAAGGCGACCGGGTGGCGATGTTCTACCCGGCGGCCAATCGGGACGAGGCAATCTTCATCGATCCCGAGCGCTTCGACGTGACTCGCAAGCCGAACCCGCACTTGGCCTTTGGCGGTGGCGGCGCCCATTTCTGCCTCGGCGCGAACCTGGCTCGGGTAGAGGTGACGGCCCTCGTATCGGAGGTGCTGAGCCGGATGAAGAACATGGAGTTGGCGGGGCCGATCGAGCGCATGCCGTCGACGCTGATCAACAACATCCACTCCATGCCTGTCCGGTTCACGCCGGCTCGACGTGTGGGCACTAGGTGACCGTGCACGACCCGAAACGCGCGATGTGCGTCAGGCGGCGGCGGAACGCAAGCCGAAGCGCTGGCGAAGAAACGCGGCAAGGCGCAGCGGGATTGCAATGAGGCTCAGCAGAGCAAACGGGAGATATTCGACGGCGTAGAGCCATTGCCGTGTTTTCGAGTCGAGCGCGCCAAGCACGAAATCCCGGCCGAACGCGATCAGAATGTACGTCGTGGCCAGGAAGAGCACCGGTCGCCACAGACGTCCCAGTCTGCCTATTCCGATTCCAAACGACAACAGCGCCAGCAGGCACGTGCAGAACTGTCCGACCAGGAAGAACAACAGCAAGCCACCCTGGAGCGGAATCTGGCCGGTGGCGATGCCCAGCCACACGACCAATCCGATATGGACCTGAAGCGCGGCGGCGAAGGCCAGGCCTAGCGCTCGCGGGAGGCGCGCCAGCCCGGAGAAGCCAGGGCCGAACAGGATGGCCATCGCACCGCCGACGTAGGACGGCCAGAAAAGAGGAACGACCAGCGCGCAGTGAGGCGCACCCCGAGTCGGAGGCCATCGGGACCGGTGCCGTACACAGTCAGAATGGTCGCGGCAAGTGCCAGCGCGCCGGCGAACGCACCGATCATCCAGATCAACGCCGGGTCGCGTCTGGGAGTCACCTCGCTCCCGCCCCGGGTGCGGAATCGGACTCGGCCGGGCTACAGACCACGACAAGGACGGCCATCGCGTGGCAATCGGCGTGCGAGAGCGACAAAGACGATCTGAGCCAGCCCTGCCGACGTGCTCGCTCGGCGAGTGATCCGCTCAGACGAAGCAGAGGCAGCGGACCGTCTCGCGTCACCTCGATCTCGCGCCAGGGAAACGCCATATCGGGTTGTGCGAATACCTTGATCACTGCTTCTTTGGCCGCGAACCGGGCCGCCAATCTTTGCACCTGGTCGAGGCCCCGGCAGTCGTTGATTTCGCTCGCCGTAAAAATCTTGCGTAGGTAGCGGTCCCCGAACGATGCCAGCGAATCCTGCACCGCCCCAATATCAGCGACATCGCATCCGACACGGACGCGGTGCCTGTCAACCTCGGCGGGCAAGGAAATCATGCAACTGCTTTGACAAGGCTTTCGATTACCTGCGCGATGTTGTGTACGGACTCGAAGGTCGACTTCTTGAGCACTTCATCGGGGAACTCGATGTCGAATGCTTCCTCAAGCGCAAGCATGACATCGACCGACGCATGCGACGTCAGGCCGAGCTTGTAGAGGTCGGCTCCATCGTCCACCTCTCGTGGATCCACCGCCATACGGCCATGCGCCGCCAACACGTCACGAATCTGATCCTGCATCACTGACCCCTTCACTTTTTCTGACAAAACCCAATTGTTCTTCCGAGACTTGGCTTTCCGGGCTACGACCCCGCGGGAGGAACGTAGCTCCCGGTCGCCGTGAGCCGCTTGCGAGCGGTGCGGCGGAAACCGTAGAAATCAGAAATCATCGCCGGGCTGTCATACAGCCAGTCCAACGGCTCTCGCAGGTCGTCCACGTAGCCGATCGAATACGAGCCACGCTGATAGCCCATCAGCCTCAGCAGTCCCTCGGGAAGGGTGCGGGCGATCTCGGGCGGGCAGGCCAGATACTGATTTTCCTCTTGCCTCAGCCACCCCAGCGAATAGCCGATGTTCATCCCGATCCGGCTGGTCTCGGTCGTGTTGGCGCCGCCGCCGTGAAATATCGAGCCGGTGTACAACAGGACCGACCCCTTGGTCATGACCGCCGGGGAGGACAGTGCGAAGTCGACGTCGTCGGGATCGTCCTCCCACCGGTGGCTGCCCACCACCATTCGGGTCGCCCCCATCTCTTCGGTGAAGTCGGTCACGGCCCACATGGTGGCGACCTCGGCTTCAAAACCCCTCGGAAACTGAAAGCGATCGAACGACCACTGATCTCGATGAATCGATCTGCGCCGGCTCGCCGGGTCCGATGGTCACCAGCTGGGTCAGGTCTATCTGGAAGGTGCTGGCGTGGTCGCCCAGTACGAGGTTGAGCGCGTCGATGATCGTCGGATGCGTGATGAGTGTGCGAGCGGTTTGCGAACGGGCAATCAGGGCACCGGTACGTTGCGTGGTCTCACCGAGGAAGTCGGTGTTGCCTCCGCCGGTAGCAGTGCGGTACGGCTCGAGCTCGCCTCGTATCTGATCCATCGTCCCAGGTGATGCCACGTCGGCGATGACCACGCACCCGTCTTCGCCAAGCAGCTTCGCGATGTCGGAGGGCGACGTATCGGAACCGACTGTCCGTACACCTATTGGCATAATGCGTACTATAAGGCATGATCTACGGATATTCCAATGACTCATAGTTTGTTGGCTGGCTCGCGTAAACGACCAATGGAGGTGCGGCGACAGATGCTCCCGTTTCGATTCGGCGTCTACTCCGCGGTCGCGCCGACCATGTCGGCTTGGCGGGACCAGGCACGGACGGCCGAGGGTCTCGGCTACTCAACCCTGTACGTTTCTGACCACCTTGACGCCCAGTTCGGGCCCCTCGTAGCTACGACCGTGGCCGCCGAAGCGACTTCGACCCTCAACGTGGGCTCCTTCGTGTTGAACAACGACCTTCGTCACCCTGTGATCCTGGCCAAGGAGATCGCCACGCTGGGCTTGGCGGCCGAAGGGCGGGTCGAGGTGGGTCTTGGGGCGGGCTGGCTCCGGGGTGATTATGAGCAAACGGGCATCGAGTTCGACGAACTAGGTGTCCGCATCGACCGGCTAGCCGAGAGCCTCACCGTTATGAAGGGGCTGTGGGCTGAGGGCAAGGCGACATTCGCAGGGCGCTACTACACGGTGTGCGACGCCCAATGCGATCCTCGCCCCGCTTCGCCGCCTCGCGTGATGGTTGGGGGTGGGAGCAAGCGACTACTTACGCTCGCGGCCCGGGAGGCGGACACCGTTGGCATCAACACGACCCTGAGGGTTGGCGACAACGGCCCTGGCGCGACGACCCAGGCCACGCTCGATCGCTACGACCGTTGCTTGACGTGGGTACGGGAAGCGGCACCGGACCGATTCGACGTGATCGAGTTCCAGATTGTCGCCTTCGCTACCAGAATCGTCGCCAGCCGCCGCGCTGCCGCGCGCACGGCAACCATGCTCGGCCTCCCAGGTGAGGACGCGCTAGAGCTTCCGATCGTCCTGATCGGCACCGAGGACGAATTGTGCCAGCGGCTTTTGGAGCGCCGCGAGAGGTGGGGCTTCAGCAACATCGTGGTGCCGGGCGAGGCCATGGAGTCCTTCGCACCGGTGGTCGCCCGGCTCGCAGGCGCCTAGCTCCCGTGCACGACCTGCTAGGAAGCGTGACGGTCCGCGGCGTCCTCGATGCGGTGCTGAACCACGTCGATCGAGCCCCGGATCAGCCCGCAGTCAAGGACCTGAATCGCGCTTTGACCCGGGGCGAATTGCGCGACGCCGCCGGGAAAGTGGCCGAAGGCCTGGTTCGACAGAGCGTCGAGCCCGGGGATCGGGTCGCGCTGCTGATCGGCAATTCGGTGGACTTCGTGGTGGCGGCCTTGGGCTGTCTGTGGGCCGGGGCCACGTTCGTTCCGCTGGCGATCACCGATCCAGATCTGCGCCGCGCGCAGATCGTGGCGGACTGCCGGCCCGCACTGGTGATCACCGCGGACTCGGACCAGGCCGCGCCGTCGGGGCTTCCCGCCGGCACAGCGTGGACCTCCCTTGCGGCGTTGTGCGCGGCAGCAGATGGGCCCGCGCCCGCACCGGTATCGGGCCCCATCGCTTACATCATCTACACGTCGGGGACTACCGGTAAGCCCAAGGGTGTGCAGATTTCCCCGGAAGCTTTCTTCACCGCGGCCGAAGCATGCGCCGACGCCATGGGACTCACCGAGGACGACCGGTACCTGTGTGTTTCGCCCGTGCACTTCGACGGGTCCTTTTCGGCCATCTTTCCTCCGCTCGTGCGTGGCGTCCCTCTCGTCATCCCCGACCGGGAAGCCCTGCTGTTCCCACGCAGGTTCTTCTCGATTGTCGCGAACGAAGGGATCACGGCGACAAGCTTCTCCCCCAGCTACCTTCGGTTGCTCCGGGCCAGCGGGCGTCTGGTGACATTGGCTGAGACCCGGCTGCGCGTGATGGCCCTGGGCGGCGAAGCGCCGTCCACCGCTGACATCAAGGCGGTCTGGGCCGCTAGTCCGAGATTGCGGGTGGTGAACCGGTACGGCCCCACCGAGACGACCATCGCCGTCGCCCACCTGGACCTGGTGCCCGAGTTACTCGACGCGGGGCTGGTGCCCATCGGTCGGCCGCATCTCGGGAGCTTGTTCCATCTCGTCGATGAGTGCGGAGAAGTGGTGAATCGTGCCGGAGTGGTCGGCGAGCTGTACGTCAGCGGACCTCAGCTGATGGCGGGATATCTGAACGACCCCGCCCAGAGCGCGGCCGTGCTGCGGACAGACGTCATCGCGGGGACCACCGTTTACCGCACCGGCGACCTGGTCTTCCGTGACGACCGGGGCAATCACGTATACGTCGGGCGCTCGGACCGCGTCATCAAACGACATGGGGTGAGGATGTCGCTGGTCGAAGTGACTGAGGCGCTTGGCAGTACCGACGGGGTCGCATCCGCGACGTGCATGACCTTCGACTTGGACGGCGCTCTCGGAGTCGTCGCATTCGTGGTGCCGGACGGCGAGCTCACCCCTGTCGCCGTCCGTCAGGCCGCCAGCCAACGCCTCCCGGAGACGATGCTGCCTGACCGGTTCGTCTTGGTGCCCGACCTGCCGCTGACGTCTTCCGGCAAGGTCGACGAGCGACGACTGCTCGAAGAAGCCGGCTTGTCGGCGCCAGTTATTTGCTAGAGATCGACTCGCTTATGAAAGGAACCGACGTTGACGATGACAACTGACGTGACGCCGACCAGCCATTACAAGGAACTGGTCCGGCGTCAGCGTGCTGAATTGCAAGACGCCTACATGCAAGGGGTGCGCCGGCTGCGGTGGGACGCCAAGCGTCTCGCCGCCGAACGCGAACGGCGTCTTCGAGAGCTGCTGGTGTACGCCGCCGAACACTCACCCTTCTGGCGGGAACGACTGGCAGGCCACGATCTCGCCAATTTCACCGAAGCCGATCTCCCCTCTCTGCCGATCCTGACCAAGGCCGAGATGATGCAGGAGTTCGACCGCGTGCTCACGGTGCCCGGGCTGACACGTGCCCGGGTTGCAGAACACATCGAATCGTTGGACGGAGACAAGTATCTGGACGGCGAGTACCGGGCGATCGTCTCGTCTGGATACACCGGAACTGCGGCCTTCCATGTCTACGGTTGGGACGCGTTCGTCACCTTCGTGATGCAGGGCTCGCGCTGGACCGGGCGACGCGGCGAACATCCGGACGCGGTGCTGGCGCAGTGCTTCAGTTGCAGCGCCAGGCATGAATCGGGAGCGTTCTACGCCTTCAGCAGCTTCGAAGGCGGCGGGCCGACATCGCACTGCTTCGACGCCACGCTCGCCCTCGGCGAGATTGTCGACCGTCTCAACAACATCCGTCCTGCGGTGCAGGCTCTCCAAGGATGGCCGAGCCTCATCTGGGAACTGGCTCTCGAGGCGATGCAAGGACGACTCACCATCAAGCCGACATGGGTCAGCGTCGCGGGAGAACTGTGCACCGAGCCCGTGCGGGAGGCTGTTCGGTCCGCGTGGGGGGTCGAGGCTTCGGAATTCTGGGGCTGCTCAGAGGGCACCTATGCGTTTCCGTGCGGTGTCGGCGAAGGCAAGCACGTCGCCGACGATCTGGTGATTCTCGAGCCGGCGGATGCTGATGGCAACGTCGTGCCTTACGGGCAACCTGCGGAGCGACTGCTGCTGACGAACCTGTTCAACCTGGCGCAGCCGCTGATCCGATACGACCTCAAAGACGCGGTGACGATGACCGATGAGCCGTGTCCGTGCGGTTGCGCTCATCGCCGCATCACATCGGTCAACGGTCGGATCGATGGAGAATTCGAATACGACGGCGGTGCTGTGGTGCCCCGCTCAGCCTTCGAGCAGGCTGTCGTTGCCACCCCCGGCGTCGTCAACTTCTTCATCGGCAAGACGCACGCTGGTGTCGACGTGTCCGTGGTGACCGACGGTTCATCCGACCTGCAGCATCTGCGGTCGGAGCTCATCGACGTGCTCCGTCGACACGGTGGCCCGGTGTCGGACGTCACGGTGCAGGACATCGGTTCTATCGCACGATTGTCGAGGGGTAAGTCGAAGCAGTTCGACACCGAAGTGGCCTAACCGCCAGTTCCAGCGAGCAGGTTCGGGCTAGCTATGCCGCGGGCAGAACGCGGCGATGCTGACTCCGACGAAGAACCCGGCGTGATAGCCGTCCAGGTTGCTTTCCTTCATCAGGTCGCTCGCAACGTCGCTCGCCTGCCTGCCTTGATCAAGTTCGTCGCAGACTTCATGACCGGCGACGACCGCAGCCTGGCTGGACGCGAAGGTGATGCCTTTGGCAGAGATCGCGCCCACGAAATTACTGCCGTCGGCCGCGTCGGCATGCGCGGCCGGGGCTGCTACTCCCATGACGCCGAGTAGCGCGACCGCCAGGACGAGGCCGGCCAATGATGCCTGCAGCGGGCTGGGCGAATGCACGTGTGGGGTGGCGACCGTGGCAGGCGCCTTGGTGAATGCGGAAGTCATTGCTGCCTCGCGATCCTGAGTGAGTAGGCGTTCGGCGAGTTCGCTCACCGTCGTTGACGTTGGTGGGGTGACTGATCTAGATCAGGATCGGAATGAGTCCGGCGGCGAAGATCAGATAGAGCAGCGCGGAGATGGTCAGGCGGGTTGGGGTGAGCTTGTTGGCGCGCATCGTCGCGAGCAGGTAGGTGATGGCTGCCATGGTGATTGCGCCCGACCAGAGCAGGGCGTGGTCGAGTCGCCAGTCGGTGAAGAGCAGGCCGAGGCCGCTGGGCACGGTGGCTTGGATCATCATCGCGCCGGAGATATTCGCCAGGGCGAGTTGGGTTTTGCCTTGTCGGACCCAGATGATCGCGTTCATGATCTCGGGCAGTTCGGTGGCGATCGGGGACAGCAGCAGGGCGCTGACGGCCCCGGACAGTCCGAGCATGGGGCCGATGGCGTCGAGCTGGTGGACGAATATCTGAGAGGCCACGAAGATGACGGTCAACGCGCCCAGCGTCTGCACCAGGACCATTGCGGTAGCCGGTCGCGCCGCGCGCGGTTGCAGCTTGAGCGGCGCCAACTCCTGCTCGTCGTGGTCGCCGCTTGTGCCGCCGCGGATTTCGCGCCAGAAGTAGACCCCGTAGGCGGCGAAAAACAGCAGACCCAGCCACGGCTTGATCGCAAATGCCACCAAGCCGAGAGCGATTTTGACCACGAACACCGCCATAAACCAACGCTGGTCTTTGACCAGGCGGGACGTGTAGGCGCGGTCCGACAAGATTGCGCCACCGTCGTCGCCACGCTCGCGGGTAGGCGGATCGAGGCGTGCGGCCCCGACTCCGGCACCGACCAGTTCGCGGCAGTGGGTGCGGGTTTGGCTGCGGCGCCGCAGCAGCAGCATGGCGCCGGTCACCCCGTAAGCGACGGTGGCCAGGACCAGCGGGCCGCCCATGGCTGCGCCGACACCGATGTTGCGGATCTCGGCCGTGGGGCCGGTCGTCACGGCGACCAGCGTGACCACCGACTCCGGTAACGCGGTGCCGAAGGCAGCCAAGACGGTTCCCACTGCCATCGTGCCGATGTTGAGCCGCTGGCCAAGCCATTCCACGGCGTTGACGAACCATTCGCAGGACAGGTAGATCGCCACCGCACAGGCAATCAGCAACGCGATGTGCACCACGAGGACCTGCCTTTCCTGACCCACACGCAGAATCGGGCGTCGCGCGACCCGTTCGGGCCCGTTGATACTGCCGACATTTCGTCACATTCGCAAGTGTTAAAATGTTTGACGGAGCGAATCCCGACGTCACCCGCGCGTAAGAATGGATGCCGCTATGGCAAACGAAAAAGTACGGCGAGCCGAAACCGCAAACGCGGTCTCTCGCGCCGAACCGACCCGGCCGCAACTAGCCTCGGCAGCCGCCACGTTCACGCTCCTGAGCAATCCGACACGGCTACACGTGTTGTGGCTTGCCGCTCAAGACGTTCACGATGTCACCACCCTGGCGGAGCGCACCGGCGTCGGCGTGGCCACCATGAGCCAACACCTGAGCAAACTTCGGCTAGCCGGCCTGATCAGTGCACGCCAAGATGGCCGCCATCACATCTACACCGTCGAGGACCCGCACGTGCTCACGTTGGTCCAGCAGATCTTCGCCCACATCGCCCCGGACGGGAGCCTCGCGCCCGACCCGCCAACCAAACGGTGAGCGGAGGCTTCGCGTGGGAGCGGCGGCGCCGCCTCAGCGGCAGATGCGTAAGTGCCGCTGAGTCAGCATGTTTCGGAGTGCGCCCGAAGAGATTCGAACTCCCAACCTTCTGATCCGTAGTCAGATGCTCTATCCGTTGAGCTACGGGCGCATGTGTTCAGTTGTCTAATTGTGGCGGAGGCGAGAGGATTTGAACCTCCGGTCCCGGGTTACGGGACAACTCATTAGCAGTGAGTCCCATTCGGCCGCTCTGGCACGCCTCCTTGAATTTCCCGAGGGTACCGGACCCCGACCGGGCTACCGGAACCGCCGCGGAGCACAGCGTACACAGGCCACACATATGCTGTCGAAATGACCGCTCGCCTGCGCCCTGAAATGGCCGAGCTACCAGCTTACGTACCCGGCAAGACAGTCCCGGGCGCGATCAAATTGGCCAGTAACGAGACCGTGTTCGGCCCACTGCCCGGCGTCCGCGAGGCGATCGAGCGGGCGGCCGATGCCGTCAATCGCTATCCGGACAACGGCTGCGCGGACCTCAAGTCGGCGTTGGCCAAGCACTTGAACTCCGGCCGGGTGGGGAGTGCCGGCGGCTGGGGACCCGAGCACATCGCCGTCGGTTGCGGATCGGTGAGCCTGTGCCAGCAACTCATTCAGATCAGCGCCACGGCGGGCGACGAGGTGCTGTTCGGCTGGCGCAGTTTCGAGATCTACCCGCTGCAAGTCCATCTCGCCGGCGCGACCGCGGTTCAGGTCCCGCTCGCCGACCACACATTCGACCTGCAGGCGATGCTCGGCGCGGTCACCGACCGAACCCGGCTGATCTTCGTCTGCAACCCCAACAATCCCACCTCGACGGTGGTCGATCCGGACGCGTTGACCCGGTTCGTCGAGGCGGTGCCGTCGCACATCCTGATCGCGATCGACGAGGCCTACGTCGAATATATCCGCGACGGCCTGCTGCCCGACAGTCTCGGTCTGGTGCGTAGCCACAGCAATGTCGTTGTGCTGCGGACGTTTTCGAAGGCGTACGGCCTGGCCGGCCTGCGGGTGGGCTATGCGGCCGGCCACCCGGAGCTGATCACCGCGCTGGACAAGGCCTACGTGCCGTTCACCGCGACCAGCATCTCGCAGGCCGCCGCGATCGCCTCGCTGGACGCCGCCGACGAGTTGCTGGCCCGCACCGACGCCGTGGTCGCCGAGCGCACCCGGGTGAGCGCCGCCCTGCGCAACGCCGGCTTTACCGTGCCGCCGTCTCAGGCGAATTTCGTGTGGCTGCCGTTGGCGGAGCGCACGATGGACTTCGTGCAGCGCGGCGCCGACGCACGCGTCGTCGTCCGGCCCTACGGCAGTGACGGCGTCCGGGTCACCATCGGGGCGCCGGAGGAAAACAATGCCCTGCTGGCATTCGCTGAGAGCTGGATCTAGCCCGGTGACGAGATCGCGACGCCGAACTCGACGACTATTGGGCGAGCCTTCCGCCAGCCACCAGATGAACAGGCAGCTGGAGAAAGCGCGATGGTTCGGTAAAACCTTCTAAGACTTTGCGGCCGGATCGCGGCCGGTGAAGGCAACCAGCTGGTCGATGGCCGGAGCGTGCTCGTCGACCTGCACGGGATCGCCGAACTCCCCGTTCGCGCGGCGTTCCGGAGTGATGATCTTCTTGGCAATTTCCAGGACGTAGTTCGCCAGCGAATCGGGGACATCCACCGGGTGTCCGGTGCCTGCCGCGTAGTCCCAGCCGTGCACGAGCAAACCGAACGCCAGGACCGCCGCCAGTGTCCGCACGGGCGTCTCGTTGCCGCGCCAGGTGACGGCGCCGTCCAATCCGTGGCGGGCGTGGAAGGCGTCCAGGGTGGGCCGGCCAACCGCGATGAGTTGCCGCTCGACGGTGTCGTCGGCGTCACGAGGCGGAAGGTCGGCGTCCAGAGCGGTGCCGATCGAGGTGATCGTGTCGACCAAATGATCGGTCAGTTGGGCCACGTCGAACTCGCCGCTCGTCGTCTGCCGCGAGAGGTCGTCGGGCGAGATCGGGTGCACGATGTGCTGCAACACTCCCAGCGATGCCTCGGCGGCGCGAAGTTCGTCGGCGGGAGGTGAGTCAGGTCCAGAGCGTAAGTCGGAAGGCATGCATTCCACGGTACGGTTTCGCCATGGGTGAGCCATACGAGTCAGTCACCGTCGAGCACAAGGACCACGTCGCCCAGGTGACGTTGATCGGCCCCGGCAAGGGCAACGCAATGGGACCGGCGTTCTGGTCCGAACTGCCGGAAGTATTCGCCGAACTCGACGCAGACCGCGATGTGCGGGCCATCATCCTCACCGGATCCGGCCGTAATTTCAGCTACGGCCTCGACCTGCCTGCGATGGGCGGGACGCTGGCGCCGGTGCTGGCCGACGGCGCGATGGCGGGGCCGCGCAGCGAATTCCACACCGAAGTGCAGCGCATGCAGCAAACGATCACCGCGGTCGCCGACTGCCGCACGCCGACGATCGCGTCGATCCACGGCTGGTGCATCGGTGGTGGTGTCGACCTGATCTCGGCCGTCGACGTCCGCTACGCCAGCGCCGACGCGAAGTTCTCCATCCGCGAGGTGAAGCTGGCGATCGTCGCCGATGTCGGTAGCCTGGCGCGGTTGCCGCTGATCCTTTCCGACGGGCACCTGAGGGAACTCGCGTTGACCGGTAAAGACATCGACGCCGCGCGCGCGGAGAAGATCGGGTTGGTCAACGACGTCTTCGCCGACGCCGACGCCACCCTGGCTGCCGCGCACGCGACCGCGGCCGAGATCGCCGCGAACCCGCCGCTGACCATTCGCGGCATCAAAGATGTTCTTGACCAGCAACGGATTTCGGCGGTCACCGCGAGTCTGCGCTACGTCGCTGCGTGGAATTCGGCCTTCCTACCGTCCAAGGACCTGACCGAGGGGATCACGGCGACCTTCCAGAAGCGGCCGCCCAAGTTCGCCGGCGAGTAGCGCGATTCGGCATGACCGCAGCGGGTAACCCTCGGGAATGTCTACTTACCGAGTACTCAATCCGCACGGCGACGTTGTCGACACCAAGGACATCGCCAGCGCCGAAGATGCCCACGCGTGGTTCGTCGACTCCAAGGCCGACAATTCCGAACTGGGTTGGCGGATGGAAGTCGACGTCGACGGCGACTGGCAGTTCTTCGACGACACCGAGGGCGACCGGGCCTAACTCCGTCATGGGTCGTCGCCGTCGTCGCACAGCAGACGCGAGGACCAAACCCGCTGCGCGCAACCCCACCTGTGGATAAACGGCGAGGCTGTGGATAACTTGCCGGCAGCCGCCGCACGTACCCTCGCCAATGGACTCCGTCGACGCAGAAAGGGCGTGCATGACCGGCCAGGAAGACTTGCGGGGCAGGATTCACGTCCCGGCCGATCTCGACGCCGTCACCGCGGTCGGCGACGAAGATCATTCCGAGATCGACCCCGCGGCCGCCGACAGGATCTGGCGGGCCGCCCGCTACTGGTATCAGGCAGGACTGCACCCGGCGATCCAGCTGTGCCTGCGCCACAACGGCAAGGTCGTCCTCAACCGGGCGATCGGGCACGGTTGGGGCAACGGCCCGACCGAGCCGCCCGACGCCGACAAGATTCCGGTCAAGACCGATACGCCGTTCTGCGTCTACTCGTCAGCCAAGGCGATCACCGCGACCGTCGCCCACATGCTCGTCGAGCGCGGCGTGTTCTCCCTCGACGACCGCGTCTGCGACTACCTGCCCACCTACACCAGCCACGGCAAGCACCGGACCACGATCCGGCACGTCATGACGCACAGCGCGGGCGTCCCGTTTCCCACCGGACCCCGAGTCCATCTCAAACGGGCCGACGACCATGCGTACGCCGCCGAGCAGCTGGGGCAGCTGCGGCCGCTGTACCGGCCCGGACTGGTGCACATCTACCACGCGCTGACCTGGGGCCCGCTGATGCGCGAGATCATCTTCGCGGCCGCCGGCAAGGACATTCGCGAAGTCCTCGCCACCGAGATCCTCGACCCGCTGGGATTCCGCTGGACCAACTTCGGTGTCGCCGAGGCGGACCTTCCGCTGGTCGCGCCCAGCCATGCGACGGGCAAAGAGCTGCCGGCTCCGATCGCGGCGCTGTTCCGCAAGGCGATCGGTGGGACGGTTCACCAGATCATCCCGCTCACCAATACACCGCTGTTCCTCAAGACCGTGATCCCTTCGTCCAACACGATTTCGAACGCCGACGAGATGTCGCGGTTTGCCGAAATATGGCGGCGCGGAGGCGAACTCGACGGTGTCCGGGTGATGAGCACGGCGACTTTGCGCGGCGCGGCGCGAGAAAGCCGGCGTCTGCGTCCTGATTTCGCGATGGGTCTCCAACCGGCCCGCTGGGGCACCGGCTTCCAGCTGGGCACGACGAAGTGGGGCCCGTTCGGCCGCAACTCGCCAGCCGCGTTCGGTCACCTCGGGCTGACGAACTGCGCGATCTGGACCGACCCTGAGCGGCAGCTGTCCGGCGGTTTGGTGAGCAGCGGCAAGCCCGGCAGCGACCCAGAGGTCAAGCGGTACCGGGCGCTGATGGACAGCATCGCAGCGGAGATTCCGCGGAGCTGACGTGGCGGTGGCGGAGGGATTTGAACCCCCGGACGGTTTTGGCCGTCTCTCGCTTTCAAGGCGAGTGCATTAGGCCGCTCTGCCACGCCACCGCGGACAAGGGTAGCTGTTCGGTGTTCTGGGCCGCATCGTCACCGAGCTGGGCCTTCAAGCCCGCTTAAGCGCGGCGCTGATCCGACGGCAGTTCTCTCCCATCGCGGCGATCTGCGAACGGGACAGTTGGGCCAGGAAGTGGGTCCGGACGCCTTGGCCGTAGGTCACCATGGCCTGCCGCGTCGCCGCCCGGCCGTCGTCGGTGATGGCGGCAACCACACCCCGCCGATCGTCCTGGCTTGCCTCGCGGCGCACCAACCCCTGGCCTTCGAGACGGCGGACCTGGCGAGTCAGGCGACTCGGCAGCGACGCCAGCGCCTCGGCGAGATCGCCCATCCGGACGCGCCCGGCCGGCGCGTTGTTCAACATGTCGAGGACCCGGACGTCGAACAGCGACAATTGATGCGCTTCGGTGAGTTGACGATTGAGCGTCGCGGACAACCGCAGCGTCGAGTCCAGGTAGTTCTGCCAGGATTTCTGCTCGGCGATATCCAGCCCCGGCATATCGCTGGCTGTCCGGCCGAGAATTCGGGCCGCCATCACGTCATGCTATGCGAGACTTCGACTTTCGAACAGCCCGAAATTCGCTGGTGGCCGGTGGTAGTAGGTTGGCGAGCATGTACGCCATCGTCGCCGAATCCGCCGATCACCTCGTGTGGCAACAAGTCCCCGATGTCTCACCGGGCCCCGGCGAGGTGCTGGTGACGGTCAGCGCCGCCGGAGTCAATCGAGCCGACCTGCTGCAGGCCGCGGGGCTGTACCCGCCGCCGCCGGGCGCCAGCGAGCTGATCGGCATGGAGGTTTCGGGGGTCGTCGCGGAGGTGGGCAGTGACGCCGGCGACTGGACGCCGGGACAAGAAGTCTGCGCCTTACTCGCGGGCGGCGGCTACGCCGAACACGTCGTAGTTCCCGCCGGCCAGTTACTGCCGAGACCAGGTGGAGTCGACCTGGCGGATGCCGCCGGCCTGCCGGAGGTCGCGTGCACGGTCTGGTCGAACCTGGAAATGACGGCGCACCTGAGCGAGGGTCAGCTCTTGCTGATGCACGGCGGCGCCAGCGGCATCGGCAGCCACGCCATCCAGATCGCCAGCGTGCTCGGCGCCCGGGTCGCTGTCACAGCGGGCTCGAAGGACAAATTGGATTTCTGTCGTGAGCTGGGCGCCGAGATCACCATCAACTACCACGACGAGGACTTCGTCGAGCGGGTGCGGGAAGCCACCGACGGCACGGGCGCCGACGTGATCTTCGACATCATGGGTGCGTCGTATCTGGACCGCAACATCGACGCGCTGGCCAGTGACGGCCGCTTGGTGATCATCGGGATGCAGGGCGGCATCAAGGGCGAACTCAACATCGGCAAGCTGCTCAGCAAACGTGCGCACGTCATCGGCACCACGCTGCGCGGGCGGCCGACGACCGGGCCCAGTAGCAAGAGCGAAGTCGTCGCGGCGGTCACCCGGTCGGTGTGGCCGATGATTGCTGACGGAAGGGTCCGGCCGATCATCGGGGCTCGCTTGCCGATTCAGGAAGCAGCCGAGGCGCACCAGTTGCTGTCGGCGGGAAAGGTCACCGGAAAGATCGTGTTGACCCTTTAACCCAGCGAGGCCAGGGCGCGGACCAACTGGTCGACCTCGGCCATCGTCGAGTAGTGCGCCAGCCCGACGGTCACCGCACCGCCGACGTCGTTGACACCGATCACCTCGAGCACTCGCGAGTTGGCGTTGGAAATCGCCAGAATGCCGTTGTCCGCCAACCGCTGCACCACCCGCTCGGCCGGCACCTCGTGGACGGCGAAGCTGACTACCGGTATCCGCGACTCCGGCCGGGCGATCACCACCACCAGCGGCAACGAGCGCAGCGAGCCCATCAGGTATTCGAAGATCCCGTCCATGTAGGACGTCGCGGACTGTATTGAGGTGCCCAGTCTTTCGCGTCGAGTTCCGCGGGCCGACTCGTCCAGTGAGGCAAGGTATTCGATACTGGCGACGAAGCCGCCGAGCAGACCGAACTGGTGCGCGCCGATCTCAAGGCGAGCCGGCCCGGTCGCATACGGGTCGGTCGATATCGATGCGAACGTGTTGATCATCGCCGGGTCGCGGAACACCAGCGCGCCCACCGGCGGACCGCCCCACCCGACGGCGTTGATTGCCACCACGTCGGCGTCGATGTCGTCGATGTCGATCAAACGATACGGCGCGGCCGAGGAGTGATCGACGATGACGAACCCGCCGACGTCGTGCACGAGTTTAGTCACCGGTCGCAGGTCGGTGACGGTGCCCAGCGTTCCCGACGCCGACGTCACCGCGACCAGTCGCGACGCCGGCCCGATCAGGCTCTCCCACTGCCAGGACGGCAGGTCGCCGGTCTCGATGTCGACCTCGGCCCATCTGACCTTCGCGCCGAAGCGGTTTGCTGCACGCAGCCACGGCGCGATGTTGGCTTCGTCGTCCAACCGGGTGACGACAATCTCGTAGCCCAGCCCTGCGCGGGTCGACGACGCGTCGGCCAGCGAAGCCAGCAAAACCGCACGGTCGGCTCCCAGCACAACTCCGCGCGGATCGGCGTTGACCAGATCCGCTGCCGCCTGACGGGCCGCCTCCAACACGGCCGCGCTGCGCTTGGCCGACGGATGGGGCCCGGAGGTGCTGGGGAACGATCCGCGGAAGGCCGTCGAGACGGTGGTCGCGACCGAGTCGGGGATGAGCATCCCGGACGGCGCGTCGAAATGCACCCAACCGTCCCCGAGCGACGGGTGTAAACCCCGCACTCGGGCAACGTCGTATGCCATACCAGCCACCTTAGAGCTCTGCACAATAAGCGAAACCGTGACGGTAGCGGGCGCCCGGTACGTCCCCGCCGTCCCGAGCCAGGTCACCCGGCCAGCCATACTAATCCAGTGGGGCTCTGGTTCGGAACGCTGATCGGATTGTTTTTGCTGATCGCGCCGGGGGTGATCGTCGCGCGGATCGCGCAGCTGACGTGGCCGGTGGCCGTTGCAGTCGGCCCGGCGCTGACCTACGGCGTAGTGGCGCTGGCGATCATCCCGTTCGGCGCGGTCGGAATCCCTTGGAACGGTTGGACAGCGCTCGCCGCGCTCGCCGTGGTGGGCATCGTGGTGGCGGCTCTGCAGCCGCTGCTCGCCGGCTACCGCGACGAGGAGGCCGAAGCACGCGGGATCGATCACCGGTCGGCACTGATCGTGGGGGCCGGGGTTTTGCTGGGCGCCCTGGTGATCATGTGGGCCGCGTATCGCGGCATCGTGCACTGGCAGTCCATTCCGAGCACCTGGGACGCGGTCTGGCACGCCAACACGGTCCGCTTCATCCTCGACACCGGCCAGGCGTCGTCGAATCATATGGGCGAGCTGCGCAACGTCGAGACCCATGCCCAGCTGTACTACCCGTCGGTGTTCCACGCCCTGACCGCGGTGTTCTGTCAGCTCACCGGCGCGGCGCCCACCACCGGCTACACCGTCTCCGCGGTGGCGGCCTCGGTCTGGCTGTTTCCGTCCAGCGCGGCGATGCTGACCTGGTTCCTGCTTCGCCCCCACACGCCGTACCCCGCCGGGGCGGCGGCCACCGCGGCCGCGCTGTCGGCGTCGTTCACCTCGGTGCCCTTCGTCGAGTTCGGCACCGCGGCCATGCCCAACCTGGCGGCCTACGGCGTGGCGATCCCGACGTTCGTGCTGACCGCGTCGACGCTGCGCCACCGCGACCGCATCCCGGTGGCGGTGCTCGCCCTGGTCGGAGTCTTCTCGGTGCACCTCACCGGCGGGTTCGTCGTCATCTTGTTCACGCTGGCCTGGTGGCTGCTGCAGGTCTACTGGCATCCGGTGCGCGGACGAGTGGCCGACCTGCTGACCCTGGCCGCGGCGACGGCGCCGGCGGCGCTGATCCTGGCGCCACAGTTCCTCGGCGTCGCCGGTGAGGCCGAGATCATCGCCGGCCACGCATTCCCCAGCTTCAAGACCGTCAAGCAAGGCGTGATCGACGCGCTGCTGCTGCACACCCGCCACCTCAACGACTTTCCGACGCAGTACGGGCTCGTCGTGCTCAGCGCCATCGGCATGGCGATCCTGCTGTACAAGAAAGTCTGGTGGCCGCCCGCGCTCTGGCTGCTGCTGACCGTGGCGACGATCTACTCGGGTGCGCCGTTCCGCAATCCGCTCGGCACCGCCATCGAACAGTTCAGCCAGTTCTTCTACAACGATCCGCGGCGGCTGTCGGCCGTGGTCACGATGCTGGTGACGCCGATGGCCGCGATCGCGGTGTTCGCGTTGGTCGCGGGGGCGGTGGCACTCGCCAGACGGGTCGTCACATTGCCTGCACCCGTGTGGGTTTCGGTGACTGCCGCATTGCTGGTGATCAGCACGGTAATGAGCGGCAGACAGTACCTGTACCGGCATCTGGTGTTGTTCGGCGACAAATACGACTCGGTGATCGTCAACCAGAAAGACCTCGACGCGATGGCGCATCTGGCGACGCTGCCCGGTGCCCGCACGACCGTGATCGGTGACTCCAACGTCGACGGCACCGCGTGGATGTATGCGGTGGCCGACCTGCACCCGCTGTGGACCCACTACGACTTCCCGCAGCAACGAGGCCCTGGCTATTACCGCTTCAACTTCTGGGCCTATGCCGACGTCGACTCCGACCCGCGGGGCGCCGAAGCGGTGCGGGCGCTCAACATTCGCTACGTCCTGACCAGCGCCCCGACGGTTCGCGGGTTCAAGGTGCCCGACGGGCTAGTGTCGATAGACCGATCGAAGTCGTGGGCGAAGATCTACGACAACGGTGAGGCCTGGATCTACGAATGGCGTGGCGCCCCGGCGGCGACTCCTAACCGTTGAGGAGAGTGACTGGCTTGAGTAGCGGCAACGACGACGACGACATCGAGGTCATCGGTGGCTTGGATCCCCGGATCATGGCCGTGGGGCACGACTCCGCCCAAGACCCAGACGGCCGGACGCTGACCGATCTGGTCGAGCAGCCGGCCAAAGTGATGCGGATCGGCACCATGATCAAGCAACTGCTCGAGGAGGTGCGCGCCGCTCCCCTCGATGAGGCCAGCCGCAGCCGGTTGCGCGAGATCCACGCGACCAGCATTCGAGAACTCGAAGACGGGCTGGCGCCCGAACTCCGCGAAGAACTCGACCGACTCACGCTGCCGTTCACCGAAGGCACTGTGCCCTCGGACGGCGAACTGCGCATCGCCCAAGCGCAGCTGGTCGGTTGGCTGGAAGGGCTGTTCCACGGAATTCAGACCGCGCTGTTCGCCCAGCAGATGGCCGCCCGCGCGCAGATCGAGCAGATGCGCGAACAGCGCGGCCTGCCGCCAGGAGTGAGCCGGCCCGGGCAATCCGGCTCGGGCACAGGGCAATACCTCTAGGCAACCGGTGACAAGTCCGAGCCCACCTCGTATAGAAACCCGCGACGCGTGGGTCGAGTTCCCGATCTTCGACGCCAAATCGCGGTCGCTGAAGAAGGCCTTCCTGGGCAAGGCCGGCGGCGCGATCGGACGCAACGAGTCCAACGTCGTGGTCATCGAGGCGTTGCGGGACATCACCATGTCGCTGAACCTCGGTGACCGCGTGGGGCTGGTCGGCCACAACGGCGCCGGGAAATCGACGCTGCTGCGGTTACTTTCGGGTATCTATGAACCGACCCGCGGCTGGGCCAAAGTCACCGGCCGGGTGGCGCCGGTCTTCGATCTCGGCGTCGGCATGGATCCGGAGATCTCCGGCTACGAGAACATCATCATCCGCGGGCTGTTCCTCGGGCAGACCCGCAAACAGATGCTGGCCAAGGTCGACGAGATCGCGGAGTTCACCGAGCTCGGCGACTACCTGTCGATGCCGCTGCGGACCTACTCCACCGGGATGCGAGTGAGGTTGGCGATGGGCGTCGTCACCAGCATCGACCCGGAGATCCTGCTGCTCGACGAGGGCATCGGCGCCGTCGACGCCGATTTCCTCAAGAAGGCGCAGACCCGGTTGCAGAGCCTGGTGGAGCGGTCCGGAATCCTGGTCTTCGCAAGCCATTCCAACGAATTCCTGGCCCGGCTGTGCAAGACGGCGATGTGGATCGACCACGGCGTCATCAAGCTCACCGGCGGCATCGAGGACGTGGTGCGGGCCTACGAGGGCGAAGACGCCGCGCGGCACGTCCGTGAGGTGCTCGCCGAGACCCAGAGCCCGCGCGCATGACTGAACTGGTGTGCACCGTCGTGGTCACTCACCGGCGTCCCGACGAACTGGCCAAGTCGCTGGGCGTACTGAGCACCCAGAGCCGGCTGCCGGACCATCTGATCGTCGTCGACAACGATTTTTCCGACGACGGTGACGGCGGAGTCCGCGACTTGGTGACCGGCCAGCCGATCGCAACGACATATCTCCCGTCGCGCCGAAACCTGGGCGGCGCAGGCGGTTTCGCGCTCGGCATCCTGTATGCGCTGGCCCTCGGCGCCGACTGGGTGTGGCTGGCCGACGACGACGGCCACCCGCACGACAGCCAGGTGCTGGCGACGCTGCTGGCGTGCGCGGACAAGCATCGGCTGGCCGAGGTGTCGCCGATGGTGTGCAACGCCGACGACCCGCAGCGGCTGGCATTTCCGTTGCGTCGCGGCCTGGTCTGGCGACGACGGGCCGACGAGTTGCGTACCGAGCCGGGCCAGGACCTGCTGCCAGGCATCGCCTCGCTGTTCAACGGCGCATTGTTCCGGGCGTCGGCGTTCGAATCGATCGGCGTTCCGGACCTGAGGCTGTTCGTCCGCGGCGACGAGGTCGAGATGCACCGTCGGCTGGTCAGGTCCGGGCTGCCGTTCGGGACCTGCCTGGATACCGTCTATCTCCATCCGTGTGGCTCGGCCGAGTTCAAGCCGATCCTTGGCGGCCGGATGCACACCCAATATCCCGACGACCCGACCAAGCGTTACTTCACCTACCGCAACCGCGGCTACCTGATGGCGCAACCGGGTCTACGTAAACTGCTGGTCCAGGAATGGTTGCGGTTCGGCTGGTTCTTCCTGGTGTCCCGCCGCGACCCGAAAGGCCTGCGGGAGTGGCTGCGGCTGCGCCGGTTGGGGCGTCGGGAATTGTTCGAAAGGCCTGAGCACCAATGACCATGATCGACGCTGCGGCGCAGTCCAAGACGTTCGGCCGGGCCTGGGGTGACCTGGTCGACGGCTACCGCCGCCGGGAGCTGTGGTGGCACCTGGGCTGGCAGGACATCAAGCAGCGGTACCGGCGCTCGGTGCTCGGCCCGTTCTGGATCACCATCGCCACCGGGACCACCGCCGTCGCGATGGGCGGCCTGTACTCCAAGCTGTTTCATCTTCAGCTGTCGGTGCACCTGCCGTACGTCACGCTCGGTCTGATCATCTGGAACCTGATCAACGCCTCCATCCTGGAAGGCGCGGAAGTGTTCGTCGCCAACGAGGGCTTGATCAAACAGCTGCCGACTCCGCTGAGTGTGCACGTCTACCGGCTGGTGTGGCGGCAGATGATCCTGTTCGCCCACAACATCGTCATTTATCTGGTCATCGCGATGGTCTATCCGAAACCCTGGTCGTGGGCCGACCTTTCGGTGATCCCGGCGCTCGGCCTGATCGTGCTGAACTGCGTCTGGGTGTCGCTGTGTTTCGGCATCCTGGCGACCCGCTACCGCGATATCGGACCGCTGCTGTTCTCCGTCGTGCAGCTGCTGTTCTTCATGACGCCGATCATCTGGAACGACGACACACTGCTTCAGCAGGGAGCGGGAGCGTGGGCGAAAATCGTCGAACTGAACCCGCTGCTGCACTACCTGGACATCGTCCGGGCGCCGCTGCTCGGTGCGCATCAAGAGCTGCGGCACTGGGTGGTGGTGGTCGGGCTGACTGTCGTGGGTTGGCTCTGCGCCGCGTTCGCGATGCGCCAATACCGGGCCCGCGTCGCGTACTGGGTTTAACCTGCCTCAACACCCGGGAATAACCCACTTCCGGTAATCACACCCCATCGAGCAGACAGGCCTCAAAGGTGAGCGCAGAAGTCGAGCCCTCCGGGCTCTCCGGTGAGTCACGCGAACGCGTCGAAGGCGAGTTGGCTCGGCTGCGGGAACGACGCGACCGGCTGGAAGCCGAAGTGCGAAACGACCGCGGTGCCGTCAGTGACCACGCCGACGCCGCAGATGCCATCCAGCGCGCCGATGAACTGGTCGGCCTCGACGAGCGGGTTGCCGAACTCGACCGGTTGCTGCACGCCGGCCCTGCGCCCACCAACGGCGGTGACCAGCTGCCCTTCGGCACCGAAGTGAAGCTTCGGTTCGCCGACGGCGACGTGATCACGATGCAGGTGATCTCGGTGATCGAAGAGGCCTCCGTCGACGGGGACACCGAGGCGCTGACCGCGAGCAGCCCGTTGGGTCGGGCGCTGGTCGGCCGGAAAGCCGGCGACAAGGTCAGCTACACCGCGCCGCAGGGTGAGCAAGAGGTCGAACTTCTAACGGTGAAATTTCCATAGCCAAGCACCCGTAGACTTTCCGCCGATGGCCGAGATCGCGGCGAACATACAGCTGCCGCTCAAGACGCAGGCGTGGCGATTCATCGTCACCGGCGGACTGTCGGCAGTCGTTGACTTCGGGCTGTACGTGTTGCTGCTGCGGGCAGGCCTGCAGGTCAACGTCGCGAAATCGCTGAGCTTCATCGCCGGCACCACGACCGCCTACCTGATCAATCGGCGGTGGACGTTCCAGGCGCCACCCAGTAGAGCCCGCTTCATCGCGGTCTGCGTGCTTTACGCGCTCACCTACTGCGTGCAGGTCGGCATCAACTACGCCTTCTACCTGCAGTTCGCCAACGAACCGTGGCGGGTGCCTGCCGCGTTCGTGATCGCGCAGGGCACCGCGACGGTGATCAATTTCGCCGTGCAGCGCTCGGTGATCTTCCGGCTGCGCTGATGCGGCGTCGGTAGGCGGTAGCCTCTTTGACGATGTTGAGCAGTGACATTCCGACGACCAAAACCCAGCTGATGGGTTTTGGCCGGACCGCGCCGTCGGTTGCCGACGTGCTGTCTACACCCGACCCGGAGGTGATCGCCAAGGCGGTCGCCCAAGTCGCCGACGCCGGCGGACGGGGCGTGATCGCCCGCGGCCTGGGCCGCTCGTACGGCGACAACGCGCAAAACGGTGGCGGGCTGGTCGTCGACATGACGGTGCTGCACAACATCCACAAGATCGACTCTGACACCTGCGTGGCCGACGTGGACGCCGGCGTGAGCCTCGACCAGCTGATGAAGGCGGCCCTGCCATTCGGCCTGTGGGTTCCGGTGTTGCCGGGCACCCGGCAAGTCACCGTCGGCGGCGCGATCGCGTGCGACATCCACGGCAAGAATCACCACAGCGCGGGCAGCTTCGGCAACCACGTCGCCTCGATGGAGCTGTTGACCGCCGACGGGCAGATCCGCCACTTGACCCCGAACAGCCCCGATGTTGCTGAGTCCGAGCTGTTCTGGGCCACCGTCGGCGGCAACGGGCTGACCGGCATCGTGCTGCGGGCCTCCATCGCGATGACGCCGACCGAGACGGCGTACTTCATCGCCGACGGCGTGGCCACCAAAAACCTCGACGAAACGGTCGCCGTCCACCTCGACGGCAGCGAAGACAAGTACACCTACTCCAGCGCCTGGTTCGACCTGATCAGTCCACCGCCGAAACTCGGGCGGGCCGCAATCAGCCGCGGCAGTCTGGCCAAGCTGGACCAACTGCCGCCGAAGCTCGCCAAGAATCCGCTGAAATTCGATGCGCCGCAACTGCTGACGGTGCCGAACATCTTTCCGGTCAGCGCGATGAACAAGTTGTCATTCACGGCGATCGGCGAGGTCTACTACCGGTTGGGTGGAACCTACAGCGACAAGATCCAGAACTTGTCGAAGTTCTACCACATGCTCGACCTGGTCAGCGGCTGGAATAATGCTTACGGCCCAACAGGTTTCGCGCAGCATCAGTTTTTGGTGCCGCCGGACGCACTGGACGAGTTCAAGGCCATCATCCGGTGGATCCAGACGCAGGGCCACTATTCGGCGCTGAACGTCTTCAAGCTGTTCGGCCCGGGCAACCGCGCCCCGCTGAGCTTCCCGATGGCCGGCTGGAACGTGGCGATGGACTTTCCCAACAAGCCCGGCGTCAACGCCTTCCTCAACGAACTCGACGCCCGCGTCATGGAATTCGGCGGCCGGGTGTACACCGCGAAGGACTCACGGGTCAGTGCCGACAACTTCCACGCCATGTACCCGCGTATCGACGAGTGGATTGCCTTGCGCCGCAAGGTCGATCCCTTGCGCGTGTTCGTCTCCGACATGGCCCGACGCTTGGAGCTGCTGTAATGGTGCTTGACGCCGTAGGAAATCCGCAGACCATCCTGCTGCTCGGCGGCACGTCCGAGATCGGGCTGGCGATCTGCGAACGCTATCTGCAGAACGCGCGCGCCCGGATTCTGCTGGCCGATCTTCCCGACCATCCGGGCAAGGACAAGGCCGTCGCGCAGCTGATGGCGGCGGGCGCCAAGTCCGTCGAGTGGATCGACTTCGACGGCCTCGACACCGACAGCCACCCGAAAGTGATCGACGCGGCCTCCGGCGGACGCGACCCAAAAGATATAGACGTTGCGATCGTCGCGTTCGGCCTGCTCGGTGACGCCGAAGAGCTGTGGCAGAACCAGCGAAAAGCGGTGCAGATCGCCCAGATCAATTACACGGCAGCGGTTTCCGTTGGCGTGCTGATCGGCGAAAAGATGCGGGCCCAGGGCTTCGGCCAGATCATCGCGATGAGCTCGGTGGCCGGCGAGCGGGTGCGACGGTCCAACTTCGTTTACGGCTCCACCAAGGCCGGCCTGGACGGCTTCTACCTCGGACTCGGAGAGGCGTTGCGGCCCAGCGGTGTTCGCGTCCTGGTCATCCGGCCGGGTCAGGTGCGCACCTCGACCACCATTGAGCATTGGAAGGCCACCGGCGCCAAGGAAGCACCCTTCACCGTTGATAAGGAGTACGTCGCCGAGTTGGCGGTCACGTCGGCGGCCAAAGGCAAGGAACTTGTCTGGGCGCCAGGCACTTTCCGCTACGTGATGACGGTGCTGCGGCACATCCCGCGACCGATTTTCCGCAAGCTGCCCGTCTAGATGCGCAACGCACTGGCCACCGTCGGCCACATGGTGGTCGCGGTGACGATCGCCGCGGTGGTTTCGGTGGTCTCGATGGCCGCCATCGCCAGAGTCCAGTGGCCGGCGTTCCCGTCGTCAAATCAACTGCACGCGCTGACCACCGTCGGCCAGGTCGGCTGCATGCTCGGATTGCTCTGCGCCGGTTGGGTTTCACGGCGCGGCCGACGGGCGCTGGCGCAGTTGACAGCGCTGGTGTTCGTGTCCGCGTTCTCGGTGGTGACACTGGGTATGCCGCTGGGCGCCACCAAGCTCTACCTGTTCGGTATCTCCGTCGACCAGCAATTTCGCACCGAATACCTGACCCGCCTCACCGACAGTGCGTCGCTGCATGACATGACCTACATCGGGCTGCCGCCGTTCTACCCGCCGAGCTGGTTCTGGCTCGGCGGCCGCGCCGCGGCGCTGACCCATATGACGGGCTGGGAGATCTGCAAGCCGTGGTCGATCACGTCGATCACGATCGCGATCGCGGTGGCCCTGGTGTTGTGGTGGCGGATGATCCGCTTCGAGTACGCGGTGCTGGTCACCATCGCGACAGCCGCGGTGACCTTGGCCTACAGCTCGCCGGAGCCGTACTCCGCGATCATCACCATGCTGCTGCCGCCGGTGCTGATCCTGACCTGGTCGGGTCTGCGCGCTCGCGCGCGTGTCGCCACGGTGACGCCGCCTGCCGAAGGGGACGCCATAGTCACGCACGGCAGCCGCGGCTGGGCGGCGGTGATCGGCGCCGGGGTTTTGCTCGGTGTCGCGGCGACCTCCTACACGCTGCTCTTTCTCTACAGCGCATTCACCGTGACGCTGATGGCCGCGGCACTGGCGGCATCTCGCTGGAAGCAGGGCCGCAAGGCGGCGCTGGACCCGCTGGTCCGGCTGGCCGTGATCGCCGGGATCGCGTCGGCCATCGCGGCGACGACCTGGCTGCCGTTCCTGATGCGCGCGATGCACGACCCGGTCAGCAACACCGGCAGCGCCTCGCACTACCTGCCCGCCGACGGCGCCGAGCTGACCTTCCCGATGCTGCAGTTCACCCTGCTCGGCGCGCTGTGCATGCTCGGGACGCTGTGGCTGGTGGTCCGGGCCCGCTCATCGGTGCGTGCGGCCGGCCTGGCGATGGGCGTGCTCGCCGTCTACCTGTGGTCGCTGCTGTCCATGCTGGCGACGCTGGCCCGCACGACGCTGCTGTCGTTCCGGCTACAGCCGACCCTGACCGTGCTGCTGGCCACCGCCGGCGTCTTCGGCTTCGTCGAGCTGACTCAAGCTTTAGCGGCGCGTGGTCGCGAGCAGGCCTGGGGACGCGCCGTGCTGCCGGTCGCAGCGTCGATCGGGCTGGCCGCGGCGATCGCGTTCAGCCAGGACATCCCCGACGTGCTGCGGCCCGATCTCACGATCGCCTACACCGACACCGACGGCCACGGCCAGCGCGGCGACCGGCGTCCGCCGAGCTCGGAGAAGTTCTACCCCGAGATCGACGCCGCGATCACCCGGGCGACCGGTAAACCGCGCGACCAGACCGTCGTGTTGACGGCGGACTACAGCTTCCTGTCCTACTACCCCTACTACGGCTTCCAGGGCCTGACGTCGCATTACGCCAACCCGCTCGCGCAGTTCGACAAGCGGGCGGCGGCGATCAAGCACTGGTCCACGCTCAAAGCCGCGGATGCGTTCGTCCACTCCCTGGACACGCTGCCGTGGCCGCCGCCGACGGTGTTCCTGATGCGGCACGGCGGCTCGGCGGGCGCGTCTGCTTCTGGTTTGGGAAGCACCTACACGCTGCGGCTGGCCGAAGACGTCTACCCCAACCAACCCAACGTGCGCCGCTACACGGTGGAATTGAACGCCGCGATGTTCGCCGACCCCCGGTTCGCCGTGACCAAGATCGGTCCGTTCGTGCTGGCCGTCCGCAAACCCTGATGGCTACTGAGCCGACAGAGGGCGAGCAATTAGCATCTACGGCTGTGGTGCGCGACGGCGACGATGCAGAGCGAAGCGATGAGGAGGAGCGGCGCCTTACGACGGACGCGGACACGAAGCACCGGACCGCCCGAGTCGTCGCCGTCGTCGCCGGTCTGCTCGGAGCGCTGCTGGCACTCGCGACACCATTACTGCCGGTCAAACAGACCACCGCTCAGTTGAACTGGCCGCAGAATGGCGTGCTCGACAGCGTCGCGGCCCCGCTGATCGGCTACGTGGCCACCGAACTGAACATCAGCATTCCGTGTCAGGCCGCCGCCGACCTGGACGGACCCGGCAAGACGGTGTTGCTGTCGACAGTGCCCAAGCAGGCGCCCAAGGCGGTGGACCGCGGCCTGCTGATCGAGCGGGTCAACGACGACCTCGTGCTGATCGTGCGCAACGTGCCGGTCGTCGTCGCGCCGTTGAGCCAGATACTCAGCAGCGCGTGCCAGAAAGTGGTGTTCACCGCGCACGCCGACCGGGTCACCGCCGAATTCGTCGGGCTGACCCAGGGACCCAACGCCGAGCACCCTGGCTCACCGTTGCGTGGCGAGAAGAGCGGCTATGACTTCCGGCCGCAGATCGTCGGCGTCTTCACCGATCTGACCGGACCAGCCCCGCCGGGTTTGACGTTCTCCGCCACCATCGACACCCGCTACAGCAGCTCGCCGAGCACGCTGAAGATGGCCGCGATGGTGCTCGGGGTGGCATTGACGCTCGCGGCGCTCATCGCGCTGCACGTTCTGGACACCTCCGACGGGACCCGGCACCGGCGCTTCCTGCCATCGCGGTGGTGGTCGATCAGCGGGCTGGACGGTCTGGTCACGCTGGTGCTGGTGTGGTGGCATTTCGTCGGAGCCAACACCGCCGACGACGGCTACATCCTGACCATGGCCCGGGTCTCCGAGCACGCCGGCTACATGGCCAACTACTACCGCTGGCTGGGCACCCCCGAAGCGCCGTTCGGCTGGTACTACGACCTGCTGGCGCTCTGGGCGCATGTCACCACCGCCAGCATCTGGATGCGGCTGCCCACCCTGCTCATGGCGCTGGCCTGCTGGTGGGTGACGAGCCGGGAAGTCATCCCACGGCTGGGGCATGCGGTCAAGACCAGCAGAGCGGCGGCGTGGACCGCGGCGGGCATGTTCCTGGCAGTGTGGCTGCCGTTGGACAACGGTCTGCGACCGGAGCCGATCATCGCGGTGGGCATCCTGCTGACCTGGTGTTCGGTGGAGCGCGCGGTGGCCACCAGCCGGTTGTTGCCGGTGGCGGCCGCCTGCATCATCGGCGCGCTGACGCTGTTTTCCGGGCCGACCGGTATCGCCTCGATCGGAGCGCTGCTGGTGGCGATAGGCCCGCTGCGCACCATCGTGCACCGCCGCTCGCGACAGTTCGGGGTGCTACCGCTGCTGGCGCCCATTCTGGCCGCGGCCACCGTCACCGCGATCCTGATCTTCCGTGATCAAACGCTGGCCGGTGAGCTGCAGGCGACCGCGCTCAAGCGTGCCCTGGGCCCCAGCCTGAGCTGGTTCGACGAACACCTCCGCTACGAGCGGTTGTTCATGGCCAGCCCGGACGGATCCGTCGCCCGCCGGTTCGCGCTGTTGGCGTTGTTGGTCGCACTTGCGCTGACGGTCGCAATGTCGCTGCGCAAGGGCCGAATTCCCGGCACCGCGGCCGGTCCCAGCCGTCGCATCGTCGGAATCACCATCATCTCGTTCATCGCGATGATGTTCACCCCCACCAAGTGGACGCACCACTTCGGTGTGTTCGCCGGGCTGGCCGGCTCGCTGGGTGCGCTGGCTGCGGTCGCGGTGACCGCGGCGGCCATGCGCTCACGGCGCAACCGGACGATGTTCGCGGCGCTGGTGCTGTTCACGGTGGCGTTGTCACTGGCCAGCGTCAACGGCTGGTGGTACGTGTCGAACTTCGGCGTGCCGTGGTCAAATGCGTTCCCGCAGTGGCATTTCGGCTTCACAACGATGGCCCTGGGTTTGACGGTGGTCGTGCTGCTATTGGCTGCCTGGTTCCACTTCATCAACAACGGCAACGACGGCCGGCCGCCGGGCGAATCCCGCTTGGCCCGAATCATCAGCTCTCCGTTGGGTATTGCTGCCTGGGCGGTGGTCTTCTTCGAGGTCTTCTCGTTGACGCTGGGAATGACGGGCCAATATCCGGCCTGGTCGGTCGGACGGTCCAACCTGCAAGCTCTGACCGGCAAGACCTGTGGGTTGGCCAACGACGTGCTCGTCGAGCAGGACCCCAACGCCGGCATCCTGCAGCCGGTCAGCGTGCCGGCGAAAGACGCTCTCGACGCGGGCTACGAGGAAGGGTTCGACCCCAACGGGATTCCCGCCAACGTCTCGGCGGACCCGGTGATGGAGCGGCCGGGTGACCGCAGCTTCGTCTATGACGACGGCCTGACCGGTGGCAGCGAGGCCGGCACCGAAGGCGGCACGACGCCCGCGCCGGGCATCAACGGCTCACGGGCACGGCTGCCCTACAACCTCGACCCGGCACACACGCCGGTGCTGGGGAGCTGGCGCTCGGGGCCGCAGGTCCCGTCTCAGCTGCGGTCTGCCTGGTACCGGCTTCCCGACAAGGCCCAGCGCGATCAGGCCAGGCCGCTGCTGGTGGTGTCGGCGGCAGGCCGCTTCAACCCTGGTGAAGTACAAGTCCAGTGGGCGACCGATCAGCAGGCGGAAGCCAACAAGCCTGGCGGCGCAATGGGATTCGCGGATGTAGGGGCATCGCCCGCGTGGCGGAACCTGCGCGCGCCCCTCGACGCGGTACCCAGCGAGGCGACCCAGGTCCGGGTGATGGTGACCGACGACGACCTTGCGCCGCAGCATTGGATCGCAGTGACGTCGCCGCGAATCCCGCTGCTGAGCACCTTGCAGGACGTGGTCGGCTCGACCCAGCCGGTGTTGCTGGATTGGCTTGTCGGACTTGCTTTTCCGTGCCAGCGGCCGTTCGGGCATCTGAACGGCGTCGTTGAGGTGCCGAAGTGGCGGATCCTGCCCGACCGGTTCGGCGCCGAGGCCAACTCGCCGGTGATGGATCACAACGGTGGCGGTCCGCTGGGTATCAGCGAGTTGCTGCTGCGCGCCAACACGGTCTCGAGCTACCTGAAAGACGACTGGTCCCGCGACTGGGGTGCGCTGCAGCAGCTGACGCCGTACTACCCGAGCGAGCAGCCCGCCCGGCTCGACCTTGGTTCGGCCACCCGCAGCGGCCTGTGGAGTCCTGCCCCGCTTCGACGTAGCTAGTCGTGCTCGGATGTCGCTAGTAGGCCAGTTGCCTGCGTCCGGCGCGGAATGCGGTGAAGCAGGCGCTCAGCGCCAGCACCGCGAAAACAGCGAACGCCAACCGTGCCGCTGACGCGCCACCGTCGTCGGCGATGTTGACCACGACCCCGGCCAGCCCGGCGCCGAACGCGCCGAAAATCAGCTGCACCGAGTTGATCGCGGTAGCCGCCGCCCCACCCTCGGCGGGATCGTCGACGTCAGTCATCGCCCATGCAGACAGATGCGGCCAGGCCGCGCCGATACCGATGCCGACGGCGAGCAGCGCCAGCGCGCAGACAATGATGATTCCGGCCGTCGCATCCTGGACGTGTGTCACCCCGGCCAGCGCCAGGCCGAGCGCCATCACCACCGGCGCCGCGATCACCACGCCGACGATGGTCCGGGTCCTGTTCAGCGATCCGCTGCCCAGCCCGCTGATCGTCCAGCCCATCGACAGCGCGGCGCCCAACAGCCCGGCCACGATCGGTCCCAGGTGCGCCAGCCGCTGACCGAACAGCGGCACGTACAGATCGACCTTGGTCGCGGCGACCAGCAACCCCAGTGTCAGATAGACCCACTTCAGCGGGCCGAAGCCGTAAACGCTTGCCGGCAGGACCGCGGTCGGCATCCTGCGGTCGACGACCAGGAAGACCCCGATCAACAGCGCTCCCAAGGTCAGCAGCCCGGCGGTAGCCAGGGTGTTGCGCGGAAGGGAAGCCACGCTCACGGCGAGTGCGGCGGCACCGAGCAATACGACCGACGGCACCGGAATCCGCGCCGCGGCGTGCTCGCCGTCCTGGTCGTCGCCGTCCGCGGACAGCACGCCGGGCGCGAGCACGGCCATCCCCACGCTGAGCATCGCGAGCAGACCGAACGCCCACCGCCAGACACCGAACTGCGCGAATAAGCCGCCGAGCGCCGGTCCGAGCAGGGCGCCGACGCCCCACGTCGAGGCCACCATGGCCGACCCGCGGCTCCATAGATAGCGCGGCAGCACGGCGTTGATGACCGCGAAACTCAGACCGCACAGCAGCCCACCGGCCAGACCTTGAAGTAAGCGCCCGCCGAGCAGCACCTGCATGTTCGGTGCCGCCGCGCACACCAGGCTGCCGACGCCCAACACCGCGAATCCCAAGAGATAGGAGATGGCCGCGCCGACGCGGTGCAGCATCGTATTCACCGTCGCTGCGGCGACCACCGACCCGACGAGGTACAGAGTGGTCACCCACGCGTAGATCCGCTCGCCGCCGATCTCGTTGATCGTGCTGGGCAGCATGCTGATCGTCAGGAACTCGTTGGTGGAATACAGCACCACGCCCCCGGCGACCACTGCCGACGTTCGCAGATAAGGGGAGCTCCACAGCTCTCGCCAATGGCCGGTGGTGCTCGTTTCCTGCTCGGTCGAGTTCACCACCGGGGGCACTTAACCACGTTTCGACACGCGAGTCGAACCCCGCCCGGGGCTGCGTCAGGCCTCGTCAGGCGGGGTCAGCCGACGCGTCCGGCGCGCTGACCTGCAACGTCAGCGAGCTGGATTTTTCCTGAAGTCCGTGTGATTGCACTGCGGTCGTATTTCGACGGCGAGCATCGTGAAGGCGGCGAATGATGTGTCCAACCCCTCCTCAGCCCGCCGCGCGGGCTGCATCTTCGTCGGACCCGCCCACGTCGCATACGATCGTGCCTCGTGCCCCATGACGACACTGCGCGACCGCCGCACCGGCTTGCGCGGCTGACTCGCCATCGTCGCCGGCATCACCGGGGCGCTGCTGTGCGCCCTCGTTCCTCTGTTACCGGTCAAACAGACCACCGCGACGATCCTGTGGCCGCAGGGCGTGAACGCCGACGGCCATGTCTCCGACATCACCGCTCCGCTGGTGTCTGGCGCGCCGCGGGCGCTGGACATCTCCATTCCGTGCAGCGCGATCGCGACGCTGCCCGCCGACGGTGGGCTGGTGGTGTCGACGCTGCCGGTCAACGGCTTCGAGACCGGAAAAGCCGGGCTGTTCGTCCGGGCCAACAAAGACACCGTCGTCGTCGCGTTCCGGGACTCGGTTGCCGCGGTCGCTCCCCGCTCCGCCGTCGCCGCCGGCAACTGCAGTGCGCTGCATATCTGGGCCGACGCCGGGCGGCGCCGGCGCGGACTTCGTCGGAATCCCGGGCGCCACTGGCACATTGGCACCGGAGAAGAAGCCTGCGGTCGGCGGCATCTTCACCGACCTGACGGTGGCTGCGCAGCCGGGCTTGTCGGCCCGCATCGACGTCGACACCCGGTTCATCGTCGCTCCCACACTGCATCAAGAAAGCCGTGATGGTGCTGGGCGGGCTGGCCGTGCTGGCCTCGATCGTCGCGCTGGCCGTGCTGGACCGGCAGTCGGGCCGTCGCACGAGGCGCGATTGGAGGGCGTGGCGACAGGTAGGGACGGCAACTTGGCTGGCCGATGCCGGCGTCGTCTCGACGCTGCTGGTCTGGCACGTCATCGGCGCCACCTCGTCGGACGACGGCTACAACCTGACCATCGCGCGGGTCGCGCCGCAGGCCGGCTACGTGGCCAACTACTACCGGTACTTCGGCACCACCGAGGCGCCGTTCGACTGGTACCTGTCGGTGCTGGCCGCAACTGGCCTCGGTGAGCACCGCCGGGCGTGTGGATGCGGCTACCGGCCACGCTGGCCGGCATCGCCATGCTGGCTGATCATCAGCCACTGGGGCTTGCGCCGGCTGGGCCCCGGAAGGGGCGGCCTGGGAACCAACACCGTGGCGGTGCTGACCGGCGGCGTGGTGTTCGTGGCCGCCTGGCTGCCGTTCAACAACGGCCTGCGCCCCGAGCCGCTGATCGCGCTCGGCGTGATCGTCACCTGGATGCTGGTCGAGCGCGCGATCGCACTGCAGCGGCTGGCGCCCGCCGCGGTGGCCATCGTGGTCGCGATGCTCACCGCGACGCTGGCGCCGCAGGGGCTGATCGCCGTCGCCGCGCTGCTGACCGGCGCCCGGGCCATCGCGTCGATCATCCGGCGGCGCCGGCGCGACCGACGGGTTACTCGCGCCGCTGGCCGTACTGGCGGCGTCGCTGTCGCTGATCCTGGTGGTGGTGTTCCGCAGCCAGACGCTGGCGACGGTCGCCGAGTCGGCCCGCATCAAATACAAGGTCGGCCCGACGATCGCGTGGTACCAGGACTGGCTGCGCTACTACTTCCTCACCGTGGAGTCCAACCCCGACGGGTCGATGGCGCGGCGGTTCGCGGTGCTGGTGCTGCTGCTGTGCCTGTTCGGCATGCTGGTGGTGCTGCTGCGCCGCGGCCGGGTGCCGGGGCTTGCCAGCGGCCCGGCCTGGCGGCTGATCGGCACCACCGCGTTCGGCCTGCTGCTGCTGACGTTCACGCCGACGAAGTGGGCCGTGCAGTTCGGCGCGTTCGCCAGTCTGGCCGGCGCACTCGGGCGCGGTCACCGCGTTCGCCTTCGCCCGCATCGGTCTACACAACCGCCGCAACCTGACGCTGTACGTGACCGCGCTGCTGTTCGTGCTGGCGGTGGCCACGTCGGGCATCAACGGCTGGTTCTACGTCGGCAACTACGGGGTGCCGTGGTTCGACATCCAGCCGGTCATCGCCAGCCACCCGGTGACGTCGATGTTCCTGGCGCTGTCGATCGCGACCGGGTTACTGGCCGCCTGGCAGCACTTCCGGATGGACTACGCCGGGCACACCGAAGTCAAGGACAACCGGCGCAACCGGGTGCTGGCGTCCACCCCGCTGCTCGTGGTCGCGACGATCATGGTCCTCGGCGAAGTCGGCTCGCTGGCCAAGGGCGCGGTGTTCCGCTACCCGCTCTACACCACCGCCAAGGCCAACCTGGCGGCGATCACTTCCGGCCTTTCGCCGACCAGCTGCGCCATGGCCGACGACGTGCTGACCGAGCCCGACCCCAATGTTGGGCTGCTGCAGCCCGTTCCGGGCCAGACGTTCGGGCCCGACGGCCCGCTCGGCGGCGCAACCCGGTCGGCTTCAAACCCGACGGGGTGGGTGACGACCTGCAGGTCGTACCCGGTGGTGACCAAACCCGGAGTGGTGAACTCCGACGCGTCACCCAACAAGCCCAACGCCGCCATGAGCGACTCCGCGGGCACGGCCGGCGGGAAAGGCCCGGTCGGGGTCAACGGGTCGAACGTGGCGCTGCCGTTCGGCCTCGACCCGGCCCGCACGCCGGTGATGGGCAGCTACGGCGAGAACACCGCTGGCCGCCACCGCCACCTCGTGCCTGGTACCAGTTACCGCCGCGGACTGCCGGACCGGCCGATCGTCGTGGTCTCGGCGTCCGGCGCCATCTGGTCGTACAAGGAGGACGGCACCTTCACCTACGGGCAGTCGCTGAAACTGCAGTGGGGCGTCACCCGCCCCGACGGAACCACCCAGCCGCTCGGGGAGGTGCAGCCCATCGACATCGGGCCCGAGCCGGCGTGGCGCAATCTGCGGTTCCCGCTGACCTGGGCGCCGCCGGAGGCCAACGTGGCACGCATCGTCGCCGTACGACCCGAACCTGAGCTCGGATCAGTGGTTCGCGTTCACGCCGCCGCGGGTCCCGGTGCTGCAGACGCTGCAGCAACTGATCGGATCGCAGACGCCGGTGCTGATGGACATCGCGACCGCCGCGAACTTCCCGTGCCAGCGGCCGTTCTCCGAACACCTTGGCGTCGCCGAACTTCCGGAGTACCGCATCCTGCCCGACCACAAACAGACGGCGTCGTCGTCGAACGGGTGGCAGGCCGGCGAGGCCGGCGGCCCGTTCCTGTTCACCCAGGCGCTGCTGCGGACCTCGACGATCTCGACGTACCTGCGCGGCGACTGGTATCGCGACTGGGGATCGGTCGAGCAGTACTACCCGCTGGTGCCCAGCGATCAGGCGCCGAATGCCGTCGTCGAACAGGGCGTGATGACCGTGAACGGCTGGAGCCGGCAAGGACCGATTCGGGCACTGCCATGAGCGTCATCCACCACGAAGAGCAGACAGCCACCGCGGGGGCGCTACCCGCGACGATGTGCGGGTGACGCGCTGGGTCGCGACGATCGCCGGACTGATCGGTTTCGTGTTGTCGGTCGCGACACCGCTGCTGCCGGTCGTGCAGACGACGGCGACGCTGAACTGGCCGCAGAAGGTCAACTGAATAGCGTCACCGCACCGCTGATTTCGCTGTCTCCGGTGGACGTGACGGCCACCGTGCCGTGCGCGGTGGTGCGCGGCCTGCCGCCCGACGGCGGCGTGGTGCTGAGCACCGCGCCGAAGAAGGGCAAGGACGCCGCGCTCAATGCGCTGTTCGTCGTCGTCAACAGCAAGCGCGTCGACGTCACCGACCGCAACGTGGTGATCGCCAGCGTGCCGCGGGAGCAGGCGGAGTCGCCCACAGTGCCAGCGCATCGAGATCACCTCCACGCGCGCCGGCACTTTCGCCACGTTTGTCGGGCTGACCGACCCGGCCGGCAAGCCGCAGTCCGGCGGTTTCGCCGACCCCAACCTGCGCCCGCAGATCGTCGGCGTGTTCACCGACCTGACCGGTCCCGCGCCGCCCGGACTGCGGTTCTCGGCGACCATCGACACCCGGTTCTCCACCACCCCAACGACATTGAAGCTACTGGCGATGGTGGGCGCCATCCTGTCGACCATCGTCTCGCTGGTCGCGCTGTGGCGACTGGACCAGCTCGACGGCCGCCGGATGCGCCGGCTGATCCCGGCGCGCTGGCGCACGTTCACCCTGGCCGACGCCACGGTGATCGTTCGGGTTCCTGCTGTGGCATGTGATCGGGGCGAACTCCTCCGACGACGGCTACATCCTGGGCATGGCCCGGGTCGCCGACCATGCCGGCTACATGTCCAACTACTTCCGCTGGTTCGGCAGCCCGGAGGACCCGTTCGGCTGGTACTACAACCTGCTGGCGCTGATGACCCACGTCAGCGACGCCAGCCTGTGGATGCGGCTGCCCGACCTGATCGCCGGGCTGGTGTGCTGGCTGCTGCTCTCCCGTGAGGTGCTGCCCCGATTGGGGCCGGCGGTGACGTCCAGCAAGGCCGCGAACTGGGCGGCGGGCCTGGTGCTGCTGGCCGCGTGGATGCCGTTCAACAACGGTCTGCGCCCCGAGCCGATCATCGCGCTCGGTTCGCTGATCACCTACGTGCTGATCGAGCGGTCGATGTGCGCCCCGCCGGCTGACACCGGCGGCGCTGGCGGTGGTCACCGCGGCGTTCACCCTGGGCGTGCAGCCGACCGGTCTGATCGCGGTGGCCGCGCTGATAGCCGGTGGCCGTCCGATCCTGCGAATCCTGGTGCGCCGCCATCGCCTGGTCGGCACCTGGCCGCTGGTGGCGCCGATGCTGGCGGCCGGATTCGTCATCCTGACGGTGGTGTTCGCCGACCAGACGCTGTCAACGGTGTTGGAAGCCACCAGGATTCGCACCGCGATCGGGCCCAGCCAGGCCTGGTACACCGAGAACCTGCGCTACTACTACCTGATCCTGCCGACCGTCGACGGTTCGCTGTCGCGCCGGTTCGGCTTCTTGATCACCGCGCTGTGCCTGTTCACGTCGATGTTCATCATGTTGCGGCGCAAGCGAGTTCCCGGAGTCGCCCGCGGGCCGGCGTGGCGGCTGATGGGCGTCATCTTCGGCACCATGTTCTTCCTGATGTTCACCCCGACCAAGTGGGTGCACCACTTCGGGCTGTTCGCCGCGGTGGGCGCGGCGATGGCCGCACTGACGACGGTGCTGGTGTCGCCGAAGGTATTGCGCTGGTCGCGCAACCGGATGGCGTTCCTGGCGGCGGTGATGTTCGTGTTGGCGCTGTGCTTCGCCACCACCAACGGCTGGTGGTACGTCTCCAGCTATGGAGTGCCGTTCAACAGCAGCATGCCGAAAATCGGCGGAATCACCATCAGCACAGTCTTTTTCGCCCTGTTCGCGATTGCCGCGGTCTACGCGGCCTGGCTGCACTTCGCGGACACCAGCCACGGGCGAGGGCCGGCTGGCGCGGGCGCTGACGGCGGCGCCTATCCCGCTGGCGGCCGGCTTCATGGCGCTGGTGTTCGTCGGCTCGATGGTGGCCGGCATCGTCCGTCAGTACCCCACCTACTCCAATGCCTGGGACAACCTGCGCGAGTTCAGCGGAGGCTGCGGTCTGGCCGACGACGTGCTCGTCGAGCCGGACAGCAACGCAGGGTTCATGCCGCCTGTCAAAACGGGGGAGCCGGACAATTACGGGCCGCTGGGCGCCGCTGGGTGGTGTCAACCCAACGGGGTTCACCCCCAACGGCGTACCGGAACGCACTCTGGCCGAAGCGATCCGGGAGACGTCGTGCCGCAGCCCGGTACCGACTACGACTGGGACGCGCCGACCAAGCTGAAAACGCCCGGCATCAACGGCTCGACGGTGCCGCTGCCCTACGGCCTCGACCCCGACCGGGTTCCGCTGGCGGGCAGCTACACCAGCGGTGCGCAGCAGCAGAGCAGGCTGACCTCGGCGTGGTACCAGCTGCCGAAACCCGACGCCGGCCACCCGCTGGTGGTGGTCACCGCCGCGGGCACGATCGCCGGCAACAGCGTCCTGCATCGCCACACCAACGGGCAGACCGTGGTGCTGGAATTCGGCAGGCCGGGTCCCGACGGCTCGGTGCTGCCGGCTGGCCGGCTCGTGCCCTACGACCTTTACGGAGAGCAGCCCAAGGTGTGGCGGAACCTGCGCTTCGCGCGCTCTCAGATGCCCGCCGACGCGGTGGCGGTGCGGGTGGTCGCCGAGGACCTGTCCCTGACGCCGGACGACTGGATCGCGGTGACCCCGCCGCGGGTACCCGAACTGCGCTCGCTTGCAGGAGTACATCGGCTCGACCCAGCCGGTGCTGATGGACTGGGCGGTCGGGCTGGCGTTCCCGTGCCAGCAGCCGATGCTGCACGCCAACGGCGTCACCGAGATCCCGAAGTTCCGCATCACCCCGGACTACAACGCGAAGAAGCAGGACACCGACACCTGGCAGGACGGCGTCAACGGCGGCCTGCTGGGCATCACCGACCTGCTGCTGCGCGCGCATGTGATGGCCACATA
Source organism: uncultured Actinomycetota bacterium (assembly GCA_963834615.1). GTDB lineage: Bacteria > Actinomycetota > Actinomycetes > Mycobacteriales > Mycobacteriaceae > Mycobacterium. The sequence continues at coordinate 93,904 of CAWICO010000004.1, read as the reverse complement.
TCTGTCGCACGACTGGGGCCGCGACTGGGGTTCGCTGCGCAGGTTCGACACGCTGGTCGACGCGCCGCCTGCCGATCTGGATCTGAGTACCGCTACCCGTTTCGGCTGGTATTCGCCAGGCAAAATCCGGATCAAGCCCTAGCCGTGCCCATCAAGCCTTAGCGGCGACGATGCAGGCCGACCCGGTCAGTCAAGCGCTGGTCAGGGCCGGTCGTGATCACTGTCACAGGGTCGATCGCCATCGCGACGGTTGCAGATCCGGTGTGACGGGGTACGGACAAATGTCCCCCGATTGAAAGGAAGATCATGGGCAGCAGTGGACCCGAAGAAGCAATCAGAGGCATCATCGACGACGTCGTCGGCAAGGCCAAGGAGATCATCGGGATCGTCGCCAACCGCGATGGTCTGCGTGAGGAAGGCCGTGCTCAGCAGGACAAGGCCAAGGCCGCGCGCGACGTGGCTACGAAAGAGGCTGAGGCAGAGTCCTCGCGTGCCGCTGAGAAGGCCGCCGAGGCTCGTCAGAAGGCGTCTAAGTAATCAGAACTCGTCTGGGCGGCAATGGCTTTCGCCATTGCCGCCCAGTTCTGTCTATGGGGTCAGCACGATACGCGCGTCGGAGTCGGCCTCCCGCCACGCCGACGTTACGTCGCTCAGCGGGACCGCGCGGGCATCGATACGCAGTGCGCCACTTGCTATTTCCTCGGCCAGCGCAGGGAGCTCGGCCAGCAGGGCCGCTGTCGACACCGAGCCGTGTCCACTTCCGACGATCTGCAGGGGTAGTGCCCGCAGTGCCGCAGCCGGGATCGCTGCGTCCGGTCCGGCGACCGCGCCGACCTCGATCCAACTCAGCGAGCGACTTCGGTCGCCACGGTTGTTGGCGATGGCAGTCATCGCGTCGACGGTGACCTGGCCCCACAGGTAATCGATGACCACATCAACCTCGGCGGCCACCTCACCGATCCCGGGAGCGTCGCCGAGACGCACGACGGTGTCGGCGCCGAGCGCCCTCAGTGCGGCCAGCTTTTGCGGATCGCGCCCGGCGACGATCACCTGGCTCGCGCCGAGGCGCTTCGCGACCTGGACTGCCATCTGTCCCGAGCTGCCGGTGGCGCCCAGCACCAATACGCTCTGGCCGGCCTGAAAGTCGATTCGCCGTCGCAGTGCTACCCATGCGGACATCGCGGGGTTCATTGCCGCCGCCACCAGCACCGGATCGGCACCGCTGGGTAGCTCGAAACTCTGGCGCAGGTCGATCACCGTCTGTTCGGCCATCGCGCCCGACGTGGTGTCGCCCAGCGCAAAGTAGCGCAACGTGCCGTCGGCCATGCGTGCCACCCCGTCCACACCCGGGACCAGCGGAAGACTCCCGGTGCTGGTGTAATGCGTGCCGTCCGCCTGCGAACGGACCCGCCGATGCAGGCCCGACGCGACGACAGCAACGAGCACCTCGTCGGCGTTGCCGGGCGTAGGGACGGGAAACTCCCCGAATGCCGGTGGTTCGTCGAACGATGTCACCACTGCTGCATGCATCGACTTGCCTCCTTTACCGATCGCTTTGTAGTTCGTGTTGCCATCTAAAATAGATGGTAACACGAACAAGATTTACGACCGAGGTGGTTCGATACCGCCGAGGCCGGGTAACCACTCCAAGATCACCGCGCCAACGAACGGGGAGATGACCCATGCGTGCAGAAGAAGGCGACGAGTCAGTCGAAGAAATGGCCGATGAGGCCGCGAAGACGAACAAGGAGCTCAAAGAGACCACCGAGGCCGGCAAGAAGGCCCAGGAAGAGTCGGCGGACTCCGGGTAGGGCCAACTAGCTAATTTGCCGTGTCCCGCGTCACATCACGGCAAATACATGTACGGCATCTCTTCTGCTTGTGCGCGCACGGAGCGCGATTAGGGGGATAATCGACGAAATGTCAATAAGGTTTTCCACGCTGGTCCGTCGCACAATTCCTGCAGTTCTCGCGGCGGCGACCGCGTTGAATCCTGCCGTGGCCGCCGCCGCGCCGACCGGCACGGGTGGCGGGACGTTGGTCCAACTGCGGGGCATCCTGCGCTCGTGTGATTACGCCCCAATCCCCCCTGGTGCGTCGGTGAACAATGCGACAACCGCGGCAGTCATCCGGGTCAACGGGGGCAGCGTGGCTGCGGACGTGCAATTGTCGGAACCCAGTACGCCGGGCGCTCATTTCGACGTCATCCTGATCCAAGCGCCCCGGGCGTCCACTTCCCCGTGTACTTCAGCCGGTCCGGGCGTCGCAGTCAGCGGTCTCGACATTGACGGCGTGGGACAGGGCGCGACCACCGTGCAGGACAGCATCCACTCCGGCACAACCGGCGTCTGGGTCTTCGTGCGTCGAGCGAGCCCGTATTCACAGACTCCGGCCGAGTTCTACACGTCGGACTTCATCACGCCGGTCTAAGTCGGTTCAGACCGGGAGCAGTCCGTGCTTGCGGAGGACTCGCCCTTGTAATTGCTTGTCCCGCAACAAGTGCAGCGAACGACGCAGCAGCAGCCGGGTCTCGTGCGGCTCGACGACTGCGTCGATGAAGCCGCGCTCGGCGGCGATCCACGGGGTGGCCATGTTCAGGTTGTAGCCTTCGACGAAGTCCCGCCTGATTTTCTGCGCCTCGGGCGTGGTCGGGTCGGGGAATCGCTTCATCAGCAACTGCGCAGCGCCGTCGGCGCCGATCACAGCGATCCGGGCGGTAGGCCAGGCGAAGTTCAGGTCAGCGGTCAGCTGCTTGGATCCCATCACCGCGTAGGCGCCGCCGTAAGACTTACGGATCGTGATCGTCACCTTCGGGACGTCGGCCTCGACAACCGAGTACAGGAATCGCCCGCCGCGCTTGATGATTCCGCCTTTTTCCTGCTCGACCCCCGGCAAGAAGCCGGGAGTGTCGACGACGAACACCAGCGGCACGTAGAACGCGTCGCAGAACCTGACGAACCGGGCCGCTTTGTCGGAGGCTTCGTTGTCTATCGCGCCCGACATGTAGCTCGGCTGGTTCGCCACCACACCGACCGGCCTGCCGTCCACCCGGGCAAACCCGGTGATCATCGACTGCCCGGCCTGCGCGGCGACGTCGAGGAAGTCCCCGTCGTCGAAGATCCGCAGCAAGATCTCGTGCATGTCGTAGGCCATATTGTCCGAGTCCGGCACGATCGAGTCGAGCTCCAGGTCGGTCGCCGTGAGCTCAGGCTCCAGCCCGGGATTGACGACCGGCCCGCGGTCGAAGCAGTTGGGCGGCACGAACGACAGGTAATCGCGCACGTACTTGAACGCCGCGGCCTCCGACTCGACCACCTGGTGGATGTTGCCGTAGTGGGCCTGGGCATCGGCGCCACCGAGCTCGTCGAGGCTGACGTCCTCCCCGGTGACGTCTTTGATGACGTCGGGACCGGTGACGAACATGTAGCCCTGGTCGCGCACCGCGACGATCAGATCGGTCTGGATCGGCGAATAGACCGCTCCCCCAGCACATTTGCCCAGGATGATCGAGATCTGCGGCGCGATACCACTCAACAGGTCGCCGCGGCGGCCCAGTTCGGCGTACCAGGCCAGCGAGGTCACCGCATCCTGAATGCGGGCGCCGGCGGAGTCGTTGATGCCGATGATGGGGCAGGCCACCATCGCGCACCACTCCATCAGCGCTGCGACCTTGCGGCCGAACATCTCACCGACCGAGCCCTGGAATACCGTCTGGTCGTGGGAGAACACCCCGACCGGACGGCCGTTGATGGTCGCGCGTCCGGTCACACACCCGTCGCCGAAGAGCGCGTTGGGGTCGCCCGGCGTCCGCGCCAATGCCCCGATCTCCAGGAAGCTGCCCGGGTCGACCAAGTCGTGAATGCGGGAGCGGGCGCTCGGGATGCCCTTCCTGTCGCGTCGTGCGATTGCCTTCGGATCACCGGGTTCCTTCGCCAGCTCCAGCTTTTCGCGCAGTTCAGCCAGTAGCTCGGCGGTGGTCTTGGTGGTCACTTAAGCCTCTTTCTGCTCGGCGGCAATCTTGTTGAGCGCCTGGGTCATGTGCGCACCGACCTTCGCGATGATCGGCTCGTCGATGGCCTGGATGTGCTCGCCACCGATCGCCACGACCTCCAGATCGGAAACGTACTCGCCCCACCCGCCGTCCGGCTTGCGGGTGGCATATGCGGGCTCGAACGCGATCGCGTCGTCGTGATAGCGGTCGGCCATGTACAACGTGACGTGCCCGTCGTACGGCTGATACTCGGCGAGGTCGATCGCCCGCTGGTCCAGGTACGACGTGCGCTGGTGCTCGATGATCCCGCCGGGGATCTGCACCCCGCTCTGACTGATCACCTCGAGAATGAACTTGACCTGCCCCTCGTCGTCGAGCTGTTCGAGGTGCTCGTACGGGATTTCGGGAACCTCGACGTTGAAGGTGCGCTCGGCGAACCGCGCGTAGCGATCCCACCGCTTGCGGGTCTCTTCCTTGGTCTGCAGGATGGGTTCCCCGGGCATCACCGCGTCGATCAGCCCGACGAATGCGACGTCGCAGCCCTGCTGCTTCAGCCCGATCGCGCAGGCGTAGGCCAGTGCCCCGCCCAGCGACCAGCCGGCCAGGATGAACGGTCCGTCGCCCTGCAGTTCGCGTAGCTTGGGCACGTAGACGGCGGCCCGCTCTTCGATGGATCCCTCGACGCGCTCGAAACCGTACATCGGGGTGTCGGCCGGCAGGCGGCTCAGCAGGGGCTCGTAGACCACCGTCGACCCGCCCGCAGCGTGGAACACGAAAACCGGTGGTTTGGTTGAACCTTCGGGCCGGGGCCGAATGGTGCGGACGAAGCCGTCGATCTGACCGGCCTCCAGGAATTCGCGCACCGTGGTAGCGAGTTCCTCGATCGTCGTCGCGGCCTGCACGTCGTCCGCGGTGATCTCGCCCTCTGCCCGCTCGGACAGCCGTTGCGCCATCTTGGCGGCGGCGGCGTCGTCCAGTTTGGGCAGCGCGTTGAAAATGCCGCCCGGCGACTTGCCGGTGACGATCGCCCACGTTGCGAACGCGACCCGCTCGGCGGCGTCACGCGGCGGCACATCGGAACCCAGCGCATCGGCGACGGCTTGCTGGTTGAGCGCTTGCGCGGCGGCGGCCAGGTTCGGCTGCGCGGCCGCGGCGGACACCGGGCCGGATGGGCCGGAAGGATCAGTCGGCGGCGGCGGAATCGGTGCGTCGGCCACCGGAGTCCCCGGCTCGGATTGGGCCTCCGGCTCGGCCTGGACATCCGGCGCCGGTGCGGTCACCGAAACCGGTGTCGCGCCGGACAACATCGCGGCCTGCTCCTTGGCGATCTCCTCCGGAGTCTGGGTTTTCTGGTGCTCGTGCAGATCCTGCACCTCATCACGGTGCTCGATCGCGTACAGGATGATCTGCTCGATGTTGAAGAGGTTGGCGTCGCGGACAGCCTGTAGCTGGATCGGCGGCAGGTCGAAGTCGTATTCGACGCGGTTCTTGATCCGCACAGCCATCATCGAGTCCAGGCCGAGCTCGATCAGCGGGACCTCCCAGGGCAGATCCTCGGGCTCATAACCCGTCGCCATCGACACGATCGAGGCCAGCCGATCCCGCACAGTTTCACCGGAATCCGATTTCCACCGGCCCAAGCCACTGAGTTGGCGCGCGGTGAGGCTGTCGGTGACAGCGCCGGCCTCCGATTCGGCCTCGACCGCTTCGGTCGGCGCCCCGGTGACCGTGGGGGCGATCGCAGAACTGATCGCTGAGCCCGCGCCGACCGCCGTCGGCAACACCGACGTCTGCCCCGCCCGCGACACCAGCGCGTCGTAGACCAGCGTGAAGGACTCGTCGATGCGCGCGTGCACCTGAACCGAAGCGCCACCGGGGTGCCGGGTCAGCGTCGTGACCAGCCGCGCCGTGTCGGCCGGCACCGCGCGCTGCTCAGAGGCCGTCAGCACCGCGTCCGGAAGCACATGCGTCGCAGCGGATTTCACCAGCGCGGCCAAGTCGGTCTCGCCACGGGGGCCGTACTCCCAGACATGCCTGCCGTCGGGCAACGCCACATGTGTACCGGGCATCATCACCGAGCCGTCGCCGGAGAAGTGCGCGTCGAGCCAGTGCTCCTTGCGGCGGAAGCGGGTCGGCGGAACGTTCGCAAAGTCCTCTGGACCGAGAGCGCGGGTGAACAGCGTCCGGATGTCGAGGTCGTGCCCCAACACGAACAGCTGCGCCATCGCCGTCGTCATCGCTTCGAGGTCGTCCTGCTTACGGGCCAGCGTCGCAATCAGTTGTGCGTCAGGCAGTCCCGCAGCGGCAGTGGTCAAGCCGATCTGCATCAGCGCGACCGGATTTGGTGCCAGTTCCAAGAACGTGGTGTACCCGTTGTCGACAGCGTTGCGAACGCCGTGGGTGAAGTACACCGAATGCCGCATGCCCTTCATCCAGTACGCGACGTCGTGGATCGGCTCGCCGCCGGACCGGACGTAGCTGCCTTCGTGCACCGTCGAGAAGATCGCGACGCTCGGGCTCATCGGCGAAATGCCTTGTAGCTCAGCGGAGAATTCGCCCAGCAGCGGATCCATCTGTGAGGTGTGGCCGGCACCCTTGGTCTGGAGTTTGCGCGCGAAGCGCCCCTCGGCCTCGCAACGCGCGACGATGGCGTCGATCTGATCGGGCGGGCCGCCGATGACGGTCTGGCTCGGCGCGGCATAGACGCACACCTCCAGGCCGGGGAAGTCAGCGAACACCGTCTTGAGTTCGTCGGCAGAGTATTCGACGAGCGCCATGAAACGGATGTATTCGCCGAACAGCATCGCTTCGCCCTCACCCATCAGGTGTGAGCGCGAACAGATCACCCGGGTGGCGTCGGCCAGCGAGAGCCCACCGGCGAAGTAAGCCGATGCCGGTTCACCGAGCGACTGGCCAATCACCGCAGTGGGTTTGGCGCCGTGTGCACGCAGCACCTCGCCCAGCGCGATCTGAATCGCGAAGATGACGACGTTGCTGGTTTCGATGCCGTAATCGTGGGAGTCGTCGAGGATCAACTCGAGAATCGAGTAGCCGCGCTCGTCCTGGATCAGCGCGTCGACCTTTTCGATCCACTCGGCGAAGATCTTGTCGCGCAGATAGAGGTTCTTGCCCATCTTGCGGTGCTGCGCGCCGAAACCGGCCATCGCCCATACCGGTCCGTTGGTGGCGGGCCCGTCGGTGCTGAACACGTTCGGCTTCTGCTTGCCGTCGGCGACCGCGCGCATGCCCTTGATGGCTTCGTCGTGGTCGTGCGCCAGCACCACCGCGCGAGAACGGCCGTGGTTGCGGCGCGACAGCGCCCGGCCGATCGATTCCAGCGAGGACGCCTGGCCCTCAGGGCTTTCCAGCCAGTCGGCCAGCTCGGCGGCGGCGGCTTTCTTGCGCGAGGTCAGGAACGCCGACACCGGCAGCGGTATCAACGGCGCCGGAAGCTCTTGGCCGGCAAGCTCTTCCAATGCGACCTCTTTGAGCCGCTTCGCCTCGTCGGTGATGCCGGGCAACTCGTACGCGTCGTCGTGTGCCGCGTGGCCGTTTTCGGCAGACTCCACGAACTCGCCGTACTCGTCGAAGCGCATCCCGCCCACCAGCCCGGCGTGCTGCTCCTCGACGGCCGACGCAGGTGCCTCGACAGCCTCGGGTGCGGGTGCTTCTCTTTCGATGACGTCGCGGGGCAGCACTTCACGCAACACGACGTGCGCATTCGCGCCGCCGAAGCCGAAGCTGGACACCCCGGCTACCGCGTAGCCGCCGTAGCGTGGCCAGTCGGCGACGGTGTCCAGGACGCGCAGGTGTGCCGCGTCGAAGTCGATGTAGGGGTTGGGGCCGGCGTAGTTGATCGACGGCGGCAACTTGTCGTGCTGCAGCGACAGCACCATCTTGACCAGACTGGCCGCACCGGCCGCCGACTCCATGTGCCCGACATTGGTTTTGATCGCACCCAGCAACACAGGCTTGTCGGCGGGACGGCCGCGGCCGATGACCCGTCCCAGCGCCTGCGCTTCGATCGGATCGCCGAGCACCGTGCCGGTGCCGTGGGCCTCGATGTAGTCGACGCTGCGCGGGTTGATGCCGGCGTCCTTATAGGCCCGACGCAGCACGTCGGCCTGGGCGTCCGGGTTGGGTGCGATCAGACCGTTGGACCGGCCGTCGTGGTTGACGGCGCTGCCGGCGATCACCGCGAGGATCTGGTCACCGTCGCGGCGGGCGTCGTCGACCCGCTTGAGCAGCAGCATCGCGCCACCCTCGGAGCGGGTGTAGCCGTCGGCGTCGGCGGAGAAGGACTTGATCCGGCCGTCCGGTGACAGCACCTGGCCGATCTCGTCGAAACCGAGCGTCACTACGGGGGTGATCAACGCGTTGACACCACCGGCGATGGCGGCGTCACACTCGCCGTTCCGCAGCGCCTGTATTGCCTGGTGGGTGGCGACCAGCGAACTCGAGCAGGCGGTGTCCACCGCGACCGACGGTCCGTGGAAGTCGAAGAAGTACGAAACCCGGTTGGCCACAACCGAACTCGCGTTCCCGGTGATCGCGTAGGGGTGGGCGACAGTCGGGTCGGACATCGCCAGGAAGCTGTAGTCGGCGACGGAGGTGCCGACGAACACGCCGACCGATTCACCACGCAGGCTCGACGCCGGGATGCGGGCGTGCTCGAGCGCCTCCCAGGTCAGCTCCAGCGCCATCCGCTGCTGTGGGTCGATGTTGTCGGCTTCGGTCTTCGACAGCGCGAAGAACTCGGAGTCGAAGCCCTTGATGTCGCTCAGATACCCGCCGCGGGTGCGGGCCTTGTTGATCAGCTCGGCCAGCCGCGGCTCATCCATGAACTCCGTCCAGCGGTCCGCGGGTCGGTCGGTGATGGCGTCGCGGCCCTCGAGCAGCGCCTGCCAGGTCTGGTCGGCGGTGTTCATGTCGCCGGGCAGTCGGGTGGCCAGACCCACCACGGCGATGTCGACCCGCTCGACCGGACCCTTACGCGTCCAATCGGCGTCCTCTGTGCCGCCGGCATCGATATCGGGGTCGCCCTCGACGATCCAGGTGGCCAGCGACTCGATGGTCGGGTGCTCGAAGGCGGCCGCGATCGAGACGGTGATTCCGGTGTGGTCCTCGATGTCGGCGGCCATCGCCACCGCGTCGCGGGATGACAGACCCAGTTCCACCATCGGCGTGGCCTCGTGGACCGCATCGGGCGACTGGCCGGTCGCGCTGGCGACCCAGTTGCGCAGCCACTGCCGAACCTCGGCGATGGTCATCTCGGTGCGAGCCGGGGCTCTGGTCGGCTCCGCGGCATCGCCGCCGGTCGATGGAAGGGAATCGAGGTCTGTGTCAGTCATATCGCGATCAGCTCAATCGGCTTGGTCGGGGTAGGAGTTCGGGGACGCGATGCCGCTGCGCAGGCTGCCGTCGATGTAGGCGGCGCGGCAGGCGCGGCGGCCGATCTTGCCGCTGGAGGTCCGTGGAACCGATCCGGACTGCACCAGCAGCAGGTCGCGGACCGTGACCCCGTGGCGCACGGCGATGGCCGCCCGGATGTCATCGGCAATCGGCTGGTAGTCGAGCTTGTGCGCACCCGGAGCGCGCTCGGCGACGATCACCAGCTGTTCCGACGTGTCGTCCTTGTCGAACTTCAGACCGGCGTGCGGATTGTCGAAAACCGTTGCGGGCAGCTGGTTGGTCGGTACCGAGAAGGCGGCCACGTAGCCGGTGCGCAACGCCCGGCTGGCTTCCTGCGCGGAGAACTCCAGGTCCTGCGGGTAGTGGTTGCGGCCGTCGATGATGACCAGGTCCTTGACCCGGCCGGTGATGTAGAGGTTGCCCTTGTAGTAGGCGCCGTAGTCACCGGTCTGCACCCAGGTGCCGTCGTCGGCAGCGCCTTCAGCGTGCGAATGGTCGGTTCGCGACTTCAGCAGATTGCGAAAGACCTCGGTCGACTCGGCTTCGCGGTTCCAATAGCCGAGCCCCATGTTCGGGCCGTGCAGCCAGATCTCGCCGATCTGGCCGTCGGGCAGCTCGGTGGCTGTATCCGCATCGACGATCACCGCCCACTCGTCGACACCGATCTTGCCGGCCGACACCTGCGTGACGGCGCTGGGCGAATCGGGTGCCACCTCGACGAAATCGTGCTTGTTCAGTGCGTCCCGGTCGACCTGGACGACGGTGGGCCCCTCATTCATCGGGGTGATCGAGACGAACAGAGTCGCCTCGGCCAGGCCGTAGCACGGCTTGATCACGTCCTTGTCCAAGCCGTACGGGCCGAACGCGTCGGTGAACTTGCGCATCGATGCCACCGAGATCGGCTCGCTGCCGTTGAGCAGAGCTTTGACGTTGGACAGATCAAGTGGCGGCTCGTCGTCGCGCGGCAGGCCGCGCACGGCAGCGTGCTCGTACGCGAAGTTCGGCGCCAGTGAATACGTGGGGCCGTCATCGCCCGCGACGCCGGCCAGCGCGCGCAGCCAGCGACTGGGCCGGCGCACGAACGCAGCCGGCGTCATGAAGGTGTTGTGCTGGCCGAGCATCGGTCCCAGCATGATCGTGATCAGACCCATGTCATGGAAGAACGGCAGCCAGGTGACGCCGCGGTCGCCTTCGGTGCCTTCCAGGGCGGTCAGCACCTGCGTGCAGTTGGTGGCCAGGTTGAGCTGGGTGACCTCGACGCCGGTCGGGGTCCGGGTCGAACCGGAGGTGTACTGCAGATAGGCGATGGCGGTGGCGTCGATCTGCTCGGGTTCCCAGGTAGACGCGACCTCGTCGGGCACCGCGTCGACTGCGATCACACGTGGCCGATCCTTGGCCGGGCGGCTGCGGAAGAACTTGCGCACGCCTTCAGCCGCGGCGCTGGTGGTGAGAATCGCCGTGGGCTCGCAGTCATCGAGGACCGCGTGCAGGCGCCCGACGTGGCCCGGCTCGGACGGGTCGAACAGCGGCACCCCGATGCGCCCGGCATAGAGGATGCCGAAGAAGGCGACGATGTACTCCAGGTTCTGCGGGCACAGGATGGCGATCCGGTCGCCCGGTTTGGTCACCTGCTGAAGGCGGGCGCCCAGCGCCCGGTTGCGGGCGCCGAAGTCCGACCAGGAGATGTCGCGGGTGATTCCGTCGCGTTCGGTCGAGTAGTCCAGAAACCGGTAGGCGAGCTTGTCGCCGCGAACCTTCGCCCATTTTTCGACGTGCTTGACCACGTTCGTGTTTTCCGGGAACTTGATCCTGCCGTTGACGATGAATGGGTTGTGGTAGGCCATGCCGCTCTCTCCTTCACCACGCTGCTCGGGCTAAGTCTGTGTGAGCCTCACCGACGGTGTCATCGGACTCGGGTCGGTCTGCGGGACACCGCGCTTTACGCCTGCGCAGGACTGTCTCGAACGGCAAACCTCACCGATGCTACCGATGTGCGCCGAGCGTTCCGCAACGCGTCGACGCGATAAGCCGACCATAGCTGCTCTTAAATTCCTCTTAATGTTAGTGCGCGGTGCGCCACGAACCAAATCTGAAGGTACAGCTTGTCGCAACTGTGACCTGTGACGCCGGGCCGACCGTGTCGCATGGTCGCGTCGCTCACCCGTGTTTGGGGTGCGGCGCCTTCTCGATCGCGCCGTGCGCCCAATTCAGTGCCCATTCGGTCGCCGGCTGGCCGTCCAGACTCCAGAACTGGGTGGTGGCGTACAGCGCATGCACCGGTTGACCGGCGCCGCCGGCCAGGATGTCCAGCGTCCGGGGCAGGTTCGCCAGGCTGAATGCCTCGGGCGGTGCGGCGCAGATCAGGTCGCCGGGCCCACAGATCTCGTTGGTCTTGCTGTCGAGCGTGCCGAAACCGCCGGGCCGCGCGCCGGTCATGGTCAAGCCCAGATTCGCCAGCACCGGCACCTCATGCAGGATGATCTCGGCTCCCTCACCCGGCGGGTTGGGTCCGATGTCCTGGCCCACCGCCTGCTGGCGACGGCCGTCGGCGATCAGCGTCACGCCGAGCACCAGGTCGTCGTCGACGGGTCCGCGGCCGTTGCCGATGTCGCTGGCGATGTCGCCGGCGATCACCGCGCCCTGCGAGAAGCCCACCACGACATAGCTGGTCAGCGGGCACTTGGTGTTCATATCGGTCAGCGCCTTGACCGCGGCGCGGGTTCCCTCGGCTCGGCTGTCGTTGTAGGAGATCTGCGGGTCGCCGCTCAGCGGATTGTGGAACTGGGCGGTGTACGGGAACGGTGTAGGTCTCCACCCGGCTCGAGTTGAACTGGTCGCTGATCGGCCGAGTGACGTTGAGCAACAACGCTTTCGGGAACTGGACCGGGTTGAGCGGATTGTCCTGCAGCGACGATTCCCAGGTGCCGGGAATCGAGAGCAGTTGCACGTCGGGGCAGCTGGAGTCCTGGGCGGCCGGTCGCGGCTTATGCGGGTACGCCGCGCTGCTGGTCGGCGGCACGATGCTCGGCGGCACCGCACTCGGCGCGGTCTGCCGCTGCCGCAGGACCCCGACGACGGCGAAGATCACCAGCCCCACGACCAGCGCCGTCGACACGGCAGCGATCAACGCCAAGATACGACGGCGGCGTTTCCGCCGGGATTTCACAGCCATGGTCTCCTGCTAGCAGAGTCGGTCGGTGGCACAGCCGACCCGCCAACGCTGAGTCAGTCGTTTCTGCGGCACGTCGTGCTTGCTTTACGGTACCGGCTCGCGGCACCGTGCCCGGACGCCGTTCTAGCGGATCGCGCCGGCGATGTCGCCCGACATGGCGCCCAGCTGAGAGCTCCACGAGCCCCAGCCGTTGTCGCCGCCAGTGGGGAAGTCGAAGTGCCCATTGTGCCCACCGGCGTTGCGGTACTCCTGGTAGAAGTACCGCGCGTCGCCCATCGCCTCGCCGGCCTGGCCGATCATCGCCGGAACGTCGCCGGCGCTGGTGGTCGGGCTCCACACCCAGATCCGGGAGTTGTTCTGCGCCAGCAGCGCCGCGTGCACCTCCGGGTCGTGGAACTTCCACCGGCCTAACTGCGGCGCGCCCCACATTCCGTAACTGTCCACGCCGCCGAACTGCGCCATGCCGGCAGTGATGGCGCCGTTGGTGGTGGTGTTCGACGGGTAGAGGAACCCGGACAGCGACCCGGCGTAACCGAAGCGGTCGGGGTGGAAGGTGGCCAGCGCCATCGCCGCGTAGCCACCCTGCGAGGCGCCGACGGCCCCGTGTCCGTTGGGAGCCAGACCCTTGTTGGCCGCCAGCCAATCGGGCAGCTCACTGGACAGGAACGTGTCCCACTGCTTGCTGCCGTCGCGCTCCCAGTTGGTGTACATGCTGAATGCGCCACCTGCCGGTGCGGCCACCGAGATGCCTTTGCCCGCCAGCGTGTTCATCGCATTGCCCGCCGTCACCCAGTTGCTGACGTCCGGCGCGGCGTTGAACGCGTCCAGCAGGTACACCGCGTGCGGACCGCCGTGCAGGAAGGCCACCGGGATATCGCGACCCATCGCCGCCGACGGGACCATCAGTGACTCGTATCCCGCGGCACGGGCCGAGCCGCCGTGACCCGCGGCAAAGCTCATGGCGCCGACCACCGCCAAAATGCCGGCACACAGAAGCCTTAGCAGCATCGACAGACCTCTCATACTGACCTCGCTCGTCGCTGGACCATCACAGGGGGCCGCAGATCGCCCCCGCTCCGCAAGGTAGCTAATCACACCCGTTGGGCGCCGACGCCGGAAACGGCGAACGGCGACGACCCCGCAAGGTCGTCGCCGCTCGGCGTATTAAATCGACTGTCAGGTGTGCTGGCCGGCCGCAGCTGCGGCCGGAGCGCCCGCACCGGGGCCCGCACCCGGAGTAGCACCGAGGTGCTGCTGCAGGTCGGGCAACATGGCGTGCAATTGCGCACCCCAGTACGGCCAGTCGTGCGTGCCGTTGGCGTCGAAGTTGAACACCGCGTTGTGGCCACCGGCCGCGTTGTAAGCGTCCTGCCACTTGATATTGCTGCTCCGCACGAAGCCCTCGAGGAACTTGGCCGGCATGTTGTCGCCGCCCAGGTCCGACGGCTTGCCGTTACCGCAGTACATCCACACCCGGGTGTTGTTGGCCACGGTCTTGCTGACGTTGACCAGCGGGTCGTTGCGCTGCCAGGCCGGGTCCTCTTTCGGGGCCCCACATGTCGGCGGGCTTGTAGCCACCGGCGTCGCCCATCGCAAAGCCGATCAGCGTCGGCCCCATGCCCTGCGAGGGATCCATCAGACCGGAGAACGAGCCGACCTCGATGAACTGCTCGGGGTGGTAGTTCGCCAGGTTCAGCGACGAGGCGCCGGCCATCGACAGACCGACAGCCGCACTACCGGTCGGCTTCACACCCTTGGAGGCCAGGAACCCCGGCAGCTCGCTGGTCAGGAAGGTCTCCCACTTGTAGGTCGAGCAGCCAGCCTTACCGCACGCCGGCTTGTACCAGTCGGTGTACCAGCTGGACTGGCCGCCTACCGGCATCACGAGCGACAGACCGGACTGCAGGTACCACTCGAAGGCGGGAGTGTTGATGTCCCAGCCGTTGAAGTCGTCCTGCGCCCGAAGACCGTCGAGCAGATACACGGCCGGCGAGTTGGCGCCACCGCTCTGGAATTGGATTTTGATGTCGCGACCCATCGCCGCCGACGGCACCTGCAGGTACTCGACGGGCAGACCCGGGTGGGAGAACGCGCCAGCGTCTGCGGTTTGGCCCACGACGCCGATCAGGCCCGGCAACAGCGCAGCAGAGGCCGCCCCTATTGCGAGCCGGCGCGGCAAACTACTTGCCACACCGCGAAACCTGTCAACAAGCCTCATTCTTGGTTCCTCATTCATTGTCGGGCCCAACATGGTGGGTCGGACTGCATCGCCCTATTTGCCAGCTTCTGCTTAAGCCGCTGCTTGGCTCTCGCATCGTCGCTGAGCGCGCAGCTGTGCTCTTTCAGTGAACCACATCTCAAGGAGTGGCCTCGCCACGGACGGGGTCCGTTACCGGCCCCCCGACCGCGTTCAGATGCGCTTCGCTCGGCCGCAGATCACCCCGTTGTGAATGTGCCGCCGAGCAGTTGTTCGCCGGTAACAATACATATTCGATGTTGCTGGGCGCAGGGCGGGTAGCGGGTGCGGCGCGCGCCGGATCCCGGCCGAACGGCGAGCAAAAATTCTCCTCACACCGCGGGCAGCTATGGGCCGGTGGCAGGTAGACCGGTGTACGGGGGCCCGCCCGACTCCGGCACATCCAGGCCGCATCTGATGAGCTCGTAGCGCGGAACCCGGTCGATCCGGTACTTGGTGAACTCGTAGGAATGCAGGAAATTCGACGCGAACCGGTGAAACCCCATCGGGGCGCGGACCGAGTTCAGCATGTGCTCGGTCGCCGGGCACTGCAACGCAGCGGTGGCCTGCTGGACGAACTTCACGTCGAGGTAGCTCGGGATGCCCGGGTACCACTTCACCCATGGCCCGTCGGCGATCACCCAGTCCGGGAAGAGATTCTTGTCATGGCCGATCCGGCCGTGCTGCAGCCGGGCGGTGTGCGCCGCGAGCGGGTTGGCCAGCCCGATCTGGTCGATCACCCGGACCTGGAGCCCGACATTCATGCCCACCATGCCGAGGTTGGTGAAGAAGACCGCATGCGGTCCTTTCTGGGGTGCGGGCGGCGGCGCGGGCGGGTTTGACCCCGGAGGCAGCGGCGGGATCGGCGGGACCAGATCCCACTGGTCGTAGTTGCCGGACGGCAGCAGCAACGCCCCCTCCGGGGTGTTGTTGAGCGCCACCAGCACCGCCCGCATTCGCGGGTAGTCCAGGTAGTCGGCGGCGGTCAGCGGGTGCGCGTGCCCGGTCGCCTGCGCGTAGAACCGGCGCTCGTCGACGATGCCCGAGTAAGTGACCCGGGTCGCGTCGTCGCCCAGACCGGACGAGTTGGCTGCATACAACGCCCAGCCCGCGACCACCATCCACAGCGCGCTCACCCCGCCGGCCAGCCAGTAGCCGGCCTCCCGGGACAGTCGAGTCCCTTCCGGGAACAGCACCGGCACCACCGCCACCGGGGCGAGCAGACACATCAGCGGGGCCAGCAAGACCCGGCCGTGCATGAAATCGCCACCCTGCCGAATCCAGTACAGCGCCTGCAGCAGCCCGCTGACGACAATGAACACCACAACGGCGGTCGGGCTCTGAACCGTTCGGGCCCACGGTCCGCGCGACGGCGTCGTCGGGGCCGTGGGGTTTGCGCCCTTACGGCCCCTGTTGCTCTTCTGTCGCTGGGCGGAGGCCCAGAGGACCAGGCCCAGCCCCGCCAGCAGCAGCAGCGGCACCCACAACGCGTAAGGCTCGTTGAAATTGGACAGATAGATGAGGCCCTGCGACCACTTGTCGCCACCTGCGTCCTTGGCCAGCGCCGTGCTGGGGAACAGCAGCCCGTAATAACCCATCCGGAACGCCTCGTAGCTCACCGGCAACAGGCCGCCGGCCACCACGATCGTCAACCGGCGCTGCCAGCTCTGCGCCACGACCAGCATCATGATCAGCGCCAGTCCGCCGATCAGCGCCAACTCCGGACGCACCAGCACGCTGCAGCCTGCGACGAATGCCAGCGCGACGACGAACACCGGCCCGGCCACCTTGGCCCGTCCGGGTAAATGGCCCCGTCCGACCTGTGACCAGCAGACCAGCATCCACCAGAGCAGCCCGAGATAGGCCATCACCAAGCCACTTTCCAGACCGGACGTGGCGAAGTCACGAGCGGGCGGCACCGCGATGTACACCAGCGCACCGGCGGGCAGCATGATCGCGCGCCGGCCCAGCAGGCTCGGCGCGAACAGCCGGCCGGTGCCCAACATCAGCAGCGCGAGTCCCAACAGGCTCAACCCGAGCGCCAGCACCAGCGCCACGTACTCCAGGCGCATCGGCCAGGTCAGCCAACTGGCGGCGTACGTCAGATACGTCCAAACCACCGAGGTGTTGGCCTCGACCCGCTCGCCTGCGTTGAACACCGGGCCATTGCCTGCCAACAGGTTTCGCACCGTACGCAGCACGATCAGCCCGTCGTCGGCGATCCAGCGGCGCTGCCAGGCGCCCCATCCGAACAGCACGGCCACCACCGCCACACTGGCCCAGAGGCTCACCCGAACCGTCATGTCGTACAGGAATGTCGGCCGGCCGGCCGACCTGAGCGCAGGCCAGCGCAACGGGGCCTTCATGGCGTTGTCAGCCGAGGAAAACCGCAACACCAACGGTTCCGATCAAGGCCAAGAACAACACCTGCAGTACCCGGTCGCGCAGCGCGATGTCTTCGGGCTCACCGGCCATACCGCCGTCGACGTCCACCGCGTACCGCAGGACCGCGATGGTGAACGGCACCATCGACACCGCGAACCAGCCCGCCCGGCCGTGATCGCGCTCGAAGGCCCACAGCCCGTAGAACACCACCACCGCGGTTGCCGACATCGTCCAGACGAAGCGCAGATAGGTGCTGGTGTAGCTCTCCAGCGACTTGCGGATGTTGGCTCCGGTGCGTTCGGCCAGTTGCAACTCGGCGTAGCGCTTGCCGGCCGCCATGAACAACGATCCGAACGCCATCGTCAGCAGAAACCATTGTGACAGATGGGTATTGGTGGCGGCGCCACCGGCGATGGCGCGGATCAGATACGCCGAGGAGACGATGCTGATGTCGATCACCGCTTGGTGCTTGAGGCCGAAGCAGTACCCCAGCTGCATGCCGATGTAGACGCCCATCACCAGCGCCAGGTTCGGCGTGAGCCAATACGCCAGGCCGAGCGAAGCCGCGCC
Organism: uncultured Actinomycetota bacterium; assembly: GCA_963834615.1. Taxonomy (GTDB): domain Bacteria; phylum Actinomycetota; class Actinomycetes; order Mycobacteriales; family Mycobacteriaceae; genus Mycobacterium. The sequence goes on along the minus strand of CAWICO010000004.1, from coordinate 76,138 downwards.
AAGCACCGCGGCCATCGTGTAGGCCAGCCACTCGGGCACCACGCCGGCGGCAATCGGACGGAACCGCTTGGTGGGGTGCGCACGGTCGGCTTCGACGTCGCGGACATCGTTGACCAGGTAGATCGACGAAGCGCCGAGGCAGAACACCACGAAGGCGACCGCGATCCCCTCCAGCACCCGGCCGCCGTTGTTGTAGTGCACATCGACGCCCCATGCGGCCAGCGGTGCCGCCGCCACCAGGACGTTCTTCACCCACTGGCGGGGCCGCATCGCTTTGATCACGCCGAGAATCAGGTTGGCCGACGGGCCGGCCACCTCATCTCGGGCGGCATCCACCTCGCTCATTGTCAGGCTCCACCTGTCTTCTGCCAGTGGTCGTCGACCTTGGCGACGATCGCCGCGACGGCGGCGCCGACCGCCACACCGGTGACCACGTCGCTGGGATAGTGCACGCCGAGCAGCACCCGCGAGAGCGCCATCGGCGGGACCAGCATGACAGGCAGCGGTACACCGGTGACCCGGCCCAGCAACACTGCCGCCGCGGTGGTCGACGTGGCGTGCGCCGACGGGAAGCTCAGGCTGCTCGGCGTGCCGACGCCGACCGACACCGCGGGATGATGCGGCCGCGGCCGTCGTACCAGCCGCTTGATCACCACCGCCGCGGCGTGCGCGGTGAACGCACCACCGCCGGCAACCAGCCATGCCCGACGACCCTTGGCTGGCTGCACGGCCGCGCCGATCGCCGACACCGCCAGCCAGCCGAGGCTGTGCTCCCCGAAGTAGGACAGCGCCCGCGCCGCGGCCAACGCCCCGGGACGCCCTGCCAACGCCGATTGAACCGCGACCAGAGCAGCCACTTCACCGCGTGGCGGCGCTGATTCAGCCGTGATGTCGGCCATTGCCAGCAGCGTTGTCGTGGACGGGTAACAGCACCGTCTCCCATTTCTCCTTGCTGGACAGCACCGGCAGCGCGTCACGATAGGCGCGGCGCATGTCGTCGAAACGCCTGACCAGCTGGCGTTGCCGTCGCAGCGACTGCCACAGCAACGCGAGCATCTTGGCCCGGTCGCGTTGCCGGTAGACAGCACCGCGGCCGTCGGCGGTCGTGACGGTGGCACCGTCCAGCGTGCTCAACCGGAACCAGCGGGCGTCTTGGGTCGGCACGTTGAGCTGCGGGCGCCGATGATGTTCGGGGTCAGCTGCTTTCAGCTGGTGCAGGGTGCCGCGGATCAGTCGGTAACCGATGTTGAACGGGTTCACCGGCGGCTTCATCTCGTGGTTGCGCTCCGAAGGCGCAGGCAACTCATTGGACGACGGCAACACGACCGCATCCGGGAATTCCTTGCGCATCCGATGCACTTCCGGCAGAGCCGATTCCAGTATCGAGAAGATGTGCTCCGGGCCGGCGAGGAAATCGTCGATCGCCCGGTTCTGAATAGCTACCGTCGAATACTCAAGGCAGGAAAGGTGTTTCAGTGTCGCTTTGAGGTGGCTGCGGACCAGCCCGCCGACGTCACCGTCCCAGTGCAGGGCAGCCACCACCAGCCGGTTGCGCAGGTGGAAATAGGCCTGCCAGTCGATCGCGTCGTCCTTGTCGCTCCAAGCCATATGCCAAATCGCCGCGCCGGGCAGGGTCGCGGTCGGATATCCGTGCTCGGCGGCGCGCAGCCCGTAATCGGCGTCGTCCCACTTGATGAACAGCGGCAGCGGCTGGCCGAGCTCTTCGGCGACGTGCCGCGGGATCATGCACGTCCACCAGCCGTTGTAGTCGACATCGATGCGCCGGTGCAGCAGGTTGCTACGGGCGTTGTTGTCGTTCAACGGCAATTCGGCGAAGTCATGGTCGTATTCGGTGTAGGGCGCCGACGTCCACATGAAGTTTCCGCGGTCGACGATCTCGCCCATGATGTGCAGGTGCGAGGGCTCCTGCAGGTTGAGCATCTGGCCGCCGACCAGCATCGGTGTCTTCGCGAATCGGTGCAGCGCCAGAATCCGCAGCACAGTGTCGGGCTCCAGCGCAATATCGTCGTCCATGAACAGGATCTGTTGGCAGTCGGTGTTTTTCAGCGCCTCGTACATGACCCGGCTGTATCCGCCTGAGCCGCCTAGGTTGGGCTGGTTGTGGATCGAGAGCCGATCGCCCAGCGGTGCGGCGGCGGCGTCGAAGTCCGGGTGGTCGCGGACTTTCGACGTGCCCTGATCGGTCACGATTACCGCACCGATTACCTTGTCAACCAAAGGATCTGAGGTCAGATCCTGCAATGCCTTGACACAGTCATTCGGCCGGTTGAAGGTCGGGATTCCGACGGCGACGTTCGCGACGCCGGGCGCGGGCTGATCGGAGTACCACCCGGCGCCCTGCAGCGTCACGTCGGTGTCGGTGGTGATGTCGAACCAGATCCAGCCACCGTCTTCGAATGGCTGCAGCGATATCTCGATTTCGACCGTGGTCGGCTGGTTTCCCGACCCGGCGAACTGGCGCCCTTCGACGAAGATCCGCGAACCGGTGGCCTTGGTTCGGTACAGGTCGACGCGGCCGGCGCCGGTCAGGTCGACGCGCAACACCACGGACGCGCACGTTGACCACCGCCGCCAGTAACTGGCTGGGAACGCGTTGAAGTAGGTCGCGAACGACACCTCGGATTCCGTGCCGATCTGCAGCGACGTGCGGTTATTCGCATGCGCGCGGCGGGAATTGGTGGTCGATTCCTCCAGGTAGAGCTTGCGTACGTCGAGCGGTTCGCCCGGGCGGGGCAGGATGACGCGCGACAGCAGGCTCACGGCCTTGCTGGATTGCTCGGAGACGGCGGGGCTTGCGTCGTCGACGGTGGGCTTGGTCATCCGCGGGTGCTCTCTCTGCTGCTTTCGTCCAGCCCCGCACCGTCACGCAGGTGCGGGGCCAAGGTGTTGTCGTACATGTTCAGTGCACTGGCTATTGCCATGTGCATGTCGAGATACTGATAGGTGCCCAGCCGTCCGCCGAAAAGCACTTTCGCCGAGGCGGTTTCGTCTTTGGCTCGGGCCCGGTAAGCCGCCAGGACGGCGCGGTCGGCCTCGGTGTTGATCGGGTAGTACGGCTCGTCGTCGTTCTCGGCGAAACGGGAGAACTCCCGCATGATCACCGTCTTGTCGGTCGGGTAGTCCCGCTCCGGGTGGAAATGCCGGAACTCGTGGATGCGGGTATATGGCACGTCGGGGTCGTTGTAGTTCATCACCGGTGTGCCCTGAAAGTCTCCGGTCGCGAGCACTTCCGTCTCGAAATCCAAAGTTCGCCAGCCCAATTGGCCGTCTGAGTAGTCGAAGTAACGGTCCAGCGGACCGGTGTAAACGACCGGGGCGTCCGGGCTGGCCGCGCGCAGCTCGTGGCGGACGTCGAACCAATCGGTGTTCAACCTGACCTCGATGCGGTCGTCAGCGGCCATGTTCTTGAGCCACGCGGTGTAACCGTCGACGGGAAGGCCCTCGTAGGTGTCATTGAAGTAGCGGTTGTCAAAGGTGTACCGCACGGGCAGCCGGGCGATGTTGGCCGCCGGCAGCTCCTTGGGGTCGGTCTGCCACTGCTTGGCGGTGTAGTGCTTGACGAACGCCTCGTACAGCGGGCGGCCGATCAGCGAGATCGCCTTCTCTTCGAGGTTCTGCGCGTCGGCGGTGTCGATCTCGGCGGCCTGCTCGGCGATCAGCGCCCTGGCTTCGTCGGGCGTGAAGTACCGGCCGAAGAACTGCGACACCAGGCCCAGGCCCATCGGGAACTGGTAGGCCTGCCCGTCGTACATGGCGAAGACCCGGTGCTGGTAGCCGGTGAACTCGGTGAACTGTCGCACGTAGTCCCACACCCGCTTGTTCGAGGTATGGAAGAGATGGGCGCCGTACTTGTGTACTTCGATGCCGGTCTGCGGCTCTGCCTCGGAGTAGGCGTTGCCGCCGATGTGCGGCCGCCGATCGACCACCAGCACCCGCTTGCCAAGTTCAGTAGCCACGCGCTCGGCAATCGTCAGGCCGAAGAATCCGGAACCGACGACATAGAGGTCAAAGCGACCGGAAAGAGAAGTCATCGGTTGCCTAGGGTATCGGACTGCGCGACCGTAGCCCGTTTGGCGGCGGCGTTGCGCGTGGGTCTTCTGTATTAGAGGTGGTGATCCCGGCGTTGTGCCTGATGGGTGGACGCATTTCGGTGACAAAGGTCGCGATTACCTCACGATTCGATCTCGTCCCTCCAGTAACAACATTCACGTAAGTACCATCGGTCAGGTGCCCGAAGAACCACCTATCGGACACCGTGCGAGCCCCCCGGGGCGCGCATGCCAACGAGACAGCATTGTCCAGATTGAGGAGACTTCCGTGCCGAACCGACGTCGACGCAGGCTCTCGACAGCCACGAGCGCGTTCGCCGCTCTGGCGGTCGCGAGTCCTTTTGCTTACATCGCCATCAGCGGCCTGGCCGCCGACATCAAGCCGGCGCCCGAACACCACGAGTTCGTTCGCGCCGCCTCGATGACCGACCTGCCCGGCGAGTTGATGGGTGCGCTGTCGCAGGGGTTGTCACAGTTCGGGGTCAGCCTTCCGCCGATCCCGAGCCTGACCGGTGCGACCAGCCCCGACAGCATGGGCCTGCCGGGCCTGGGCACGCCCGGGCTGGCATCGTCGCCAGGTCTGACCAGCCCCGGCCTGACCAGCCCCGGCCTGACCAGCCCCGGCCTGACCTCACCGGGCCTGACATCGCCTGGTCTGACCAGTCCGGGCCTGACACCCGGACTCGCCACTCCCGGCCTCGCCACGCCCGGCCTCACCACGCCTGGCGCGACTCCAGGGTTGACTCCGGGCCTGACCAACCCGTCGCTGGCCGCCCCCGGTCTGACCAGCCCGGGCCTGACGCCAGGGTTGACCAGCCCGACCGCCTTCGGCGCCGCGGGCGCCAGCCCGAGCGAATTGCCGATCAGCGACCCGATCGGGCTCGACCCGGGCGCCGGCGGCACCTACCCGATCCTCGGCGACCCGTCACTCGGTGCTCCGGCGCCCAGCGGCGGGCTGGTCAGCGACATGATGAGTGCGGCCAACCAGTTGGGCGCCGGTCAGGCCATTGACCTGCTCAAGGGCATGATCATGCCGGGGCTCATGAATGCGGCGCACGGCGCGGCGGCTCCGGTTCCACCGCCGCCGATTCCGTAACCGCGACTCGGCTTTTTGGGATTGCCACCCGAAACGGCACCGCAGAAGTGGGACGCTGACCTCGTCAGCGCCGCCCAATCTCTGCGGTGCCGTTGCCGCGGGAAACCACTTTGTTCACTTAAGTAGCGTGTCGAATCATTTGCACCACTAGACACATACGTAACATCGGCTCGTGCCGTCCCGCCGTCCCGCGCCGACGATGTTGTTCACTGCCATCGCAGCGACAGTCGTCATCCTGCCGTGGGCGGTCGGCCCGAGCACCGCAAACCATGAGCAGGCAGCCCGCCCTGGCGACGCCCGGCTCGTCCAGCAACCGCTGGTCGGCGTTGGCGGCGGCATCACGGTCCGCGAAATCAGCCAAGCCACACCGTTTTCCATGGTCGCGCTGACCGGCGGCGACCTTAACGAGACCTCCGCGCGGATCCGGGCCCGGCACGGCGACGGCTCGTGGGGCCCGTGGTACGACACCGAGAGACTGCTCAGCTCGGGCGAACACGGCTCGCATGGCACCGATCCGGTATTCGTCGGCAAGACCACCACGGTGCAGATTGCGGTGCACCGTCCGCCCGGAGCGCCGCAGACCATTCGACCGAAGAGCAGCTCGGCTCGCGGCCTCGGTTACCTCCCCGTCACCGCGGAACAGCCGCTGGCGCAGAACATTTCGGCAATCCTGATCTCGCCACCGCAGGCACCGGCCGACACGCAGTGGACACCACCGACCGCTGTCCTCGCCGCGGGTCAAGCGCCCAACATCATCGCCCGCGCGCAGTGGGGTGCTGACGAGGCGGTGCACTGCGGAAACCGACCGTTCGATCAGCCGATCCGCGCGGCGGTGGTCCATCACACCGCCGAGAACAACGACTACCAACCCCAAGACTCGGCGGCGATCGTGCAGTCGATTTACGCGTATCACACCCAGATCCTGGGCTGGTGCGACATCGCCTACAACGCGCTGGTCGACAGATACGGCCAGGTCTTCGAGGGCAGGGCCGGCGCGTTGATCGGGCCGGTGCAGGGCGACCACACCGGTGGCTTCAACCGGGACAGCTGGGGTGTGGCGATGATCGGCAATTTCGACGACGTCGCGCCGACGCCGATCCAGCTGCAAACCCTCGGCCGGTTGATCGGCTGGCGGCTGGGACTCGACCACATCGACCCAAAGGCGATGGTCGCGCTGCCATCGGCGGGCGGGGAGAACACCAACTTCCCCCTCAACGCCATGGCGATGCTGCCGACCGTCTTCAGCCACCGAGATGTCGGCGCCACCGACTGCCCCGGCACTGTCGCCTACGGCCTACTCGACGAGATACGCGACACTGCATCGCATTTCAGCGGCCCACCGCGTCCGGAAGACCTAGCGATGGCGTTGCAGGGCGGTGCCATCTACGACCGGTGGCAGGCGATCGGCGGCATGAGCAGCATGCTCGGCGCGCCCACCTCACCTGAGGCGACCGGTGCCAACGACGCGCGCTACGCCACCTTCGACAAAGGCGCGATGTACTGGTCGCCGAGCACCGGCCCGGAACCGATGACCGGCGCTATCTACGACGCGTGGGCCTCGCTCGGTTACGAACGCGGAGCGCTGGGCCTGCCGACGAGTGCGGAAATCCAAGAGCCGCAATGGGTCAAGCAGAACTTCCAACACGGCACGCTGAACCTGGACCGGCTCAGCGGCCGGGTCAGCCGGGTGATGGACGGCGTCGTCGAGGAATTGCCACCGCCGCCCGCGACCGGACCGCCGGTGCAGCTCGAGCGGTTCTCCCCCGTGGCCCCGGCGGCCTGACGAGTCGCGCGGACCGGGTTAATCCGTGACCGCGGCACCTATGAGTGAGTCGAACAGCCCGAGGATGATGGCGTCGGTCGCGCTCGTCGAATCAGTCGCGACCGAACCGAGGTCAACCAGTCCGAAATAATCGTTGCCGGAACCGAAATCGGTCATTGCATTGGTGAGATCCATCTGGATGTCCGCAAGGTCCGTGTGGACTTGAGTCAAGGCTGTGGCGAAGTCCGCCGGCTGGCCTGGGTTTATCAGGTCATAGCCGGCGTTGCCGTCAGACGCTGTGAGAACGGCGTAACCGTTGGTCAGGAGGTCGTTGCCGACGCCGACCGTCAGATTGTTGAACCCGGCCAGCTCCTCGGATAGCCCGAGTGGATATTCGCCGGCCGCGAACGCCGTCGGCGCCTCGCTGAACCAGCCATCGGCGACGCCGACGGTGTTCTGTATCGATGTGACCAGGTCTGCGAAGGAGTAGGCGTCGGCCGGCACCACGGCTGACGCCTCGGTCACAGTCGACCCCAGCGGGATGGTGTAGTCGCCGGACGGGGTGATCAAGGTGTCGCTGACGGTGTAGCCGCCGGAGCCGTCCAGGGAATAAGCCAACTCGTTTTCGTAGCCGCCGCCGAAGTTCGCCAGATCGATCTCGCTGCCGGGGCTCGGTGCCACCGCGCCAAGGGACTTTTCGCTGCTCTCCGTGAAGTAGTCGTTGACGAAGGATCCAATTGTGGTCTGCGTATCAGTACCGCTGAGGTCGGCGGCTTCGAGCTGACCCACCGGAGGGCTCAAAAACCACATTTCCGGCCCCTGCTGCACATCAAAGAACGGCGGAAAACCATTGGATACGGTGGGATCGAATGTCGTCGAATTGGGCAAATAAATGTCGGTCTCACCCGAGGTGAGCGCGACCGCCCGGGTTTGAGCCGACGGGCCCGACGCCTGTGGCAGCGCGGCGAAGCCGATCATGCTCGCGCTGACCGCGACGGCACCCGCGAGGACGACGGATTGGAATGCATGGCTGTTCGGCACGATGGTCTCCTCCGGGGCGGGGATGCCGACGCTTGATAGGCGTCGCATAAGCAGATGCTTTGAACAGCCTGAGTGAACCCAGCGCGCTTATCTATAAGGGTTTTCCCTACACTTTGGCGCTCTCGCGCCGGTCAGAACCAGCGTTCGAGGACTCGAGCCACGCCGTCGTCGGTGTTAGTGGTGGTGACCTCGTCGGCCGCGGCGATGGTGTCGGGGTGCGCATTGCCCATCGCGACCCCATGGCCGGCACGCCGCAGCATCGGCACGTCGTTGGGCATGTCCCCGAATGCAATCCAGTCCTCGTCCGCGATGCCCCGAGGCCGGGCGAGTTCGGCGATGCCGGTGCCCTTGTCGATGCCAACCGGCACGATCTCGATCAGCCCGTTGTTGGTCGAGTAGGTGATGTCGCCCTCGATGGCGACATGCTTGGCGAGTTCGGCGGCCATGTCGGCGCTGAGTGCACCGGCTTTGCGGATGAGCAGCTTCACGGCAGGTGCACTGAGCAGGTCTTCGATCGAGACCTCGGTGTTGTCCGGGTTGAGCCAGGCGTGCTCGTAGCCCGGCGAGCTGACGAACTGCGGTGTCGCTGTGTCGTGCGCGCTGCGCCCGACGCGTTCGACCGCCAGTCCGGCACCCGGGATGGCGCGGGCCGCGATCTCCACCAGTTCGGCCAGGGTGGCGACTGACAGGGTCGTCGCGGACAGCACCTGGTCGGTCGCCGGGTCGTAGATCACCGCGCCGTTGGCGCACACCGCCATTGGCGCGAATCCGAGTTCCTCGACCACCGGCGGTATCCAGCGCGGTGGGCGGCCGGTGGCCAGCACGAACAGCGTCCCGGCCTCGACGGCGGCGCACACCGCGGCACGGGTGCGCGGCGTGATCCGCTCGTCGTCGTTGATCAGGGTGCCGTCGACATCGCAGGCAATCAGCGCGGGCAAGGTCATGCGCAGGCCACTGCGCCCATTCCGCCTGATGTCACCGTCGCCGCTCCTCTTCTTGTCGAAGCCGCTCATATAATTCCGCGGCGCGCAGTTTCTGCGAATCGTCCCGGTTGGGCGCGGTTCCGCCGAGCCGTCGCGGCACCCAGTACTCACCCGCGGGATGCGGATACTCTTCCTGAACCCGGTACAGCAAGGCGTTCATCGCTTCCCGCAGCCTAGCGTTGAGGTCTTCGGGGCTACCCAGCGGCGGCAGGGGGCGGCCGGCGGCCACCGTGATCGGAATCTTGTTGCGGAACACCTTTTTCGGATGGTCTTTGGGCCAGATGCGCTGCGCTCCCCACACGATTATCGGGACGACCGGAACCTGCGCCTGCAGCGCCATCCGTGCGGCGCCCGTCTTGAAATCGCGGAGTTCGTAGCTGCGGCTGATGGTGGCCTCGGGATGCATGCCGATGAGTTCGCCTTCGCGCAGCCGTTGGACGGCGACCTCGAAGGCGTCGTGCCCATTGTTGCGGTCCACCGGAATGAGCCTGGCGTGCTTGATGACGTAGTTGACCGCCTTCACATCGGCCATCTCGGACTTGATCATGAAATACATCCGCCGGCCTCGCTCACGGGCGGCGAACAGCGGGGGAAGCCAGTCCAGGTAGCTGGTGTGGTTCTGGGCCAGCAGGGCACCGCCGCGCTCGGGGATGTTCTCCAAGCCGTGGAAGGTGAACTTGGTGCCGTTGAGCGCGACGACCGGCGGCACGACCCACTCTCCGAACCGGTAAAACGGCTCTGCCATAACCGCTGCTCCTCTGTCTCGGCGTCACCCACCCTGAACGCGGACACGGTGTTAGCTCTTCCCCGCTGTCAACCGTGCTGCGCCCGCTTGCGGGGCTGTCCGGTCCTATCCAGTTTCCTCAATAATGTTTGCCTCCGCTACCGTAGGTCCGCTGCCGCCCAATCGCCACGGTGCCTAAACGGCCCCGTCAGGGTGCGGATATCCGATTTGTGCGCGATGCGGCAACGCAGTCGTTTCATCGCCCGGCGCGGGGCCTTGGCCGCGGTCTCGAGCGTGTTGGAACCCGCGCTAGGGCCGTTATTCGGCGGGGCCGGCCTTACGGTCCGCCTTGGCGGCCGCGCGGCGGCTGGCCTCTTCAGCATCGAGCTCGGCGGCCTCCGCCAGCGTGGGGGCGCCCCCACCGAGCCGACGGGGCACCCACCATTCGCCGGGTGGATGCGATCCGTAGGCGTCCTGCGCTCGCTCCAGCAGATGCTGCATCCGGGAGTGCAGCAATGCGGTCAGCTCGGGCGCAGGCAGCGTCGGCTGGATCGGCTCGCCGACCACCATCACGATCGGCACCTTCGGGCGGAACATCTTCTTGGGATGGTCCTTGGTCCAGATCCGCTGGGCGCCCCAGACGATGTGCGGAATGATCGGCACACCGGCCTCGATCGCCATCCGGGCGGCGCCGGACTTGAACTCCTTGATCTCGAAACTGCGGCTGATGGTCGCTTCGGGATAGACGCCGATGAGCTCGCCGGCCTTGAGCCGCTCCACGGCAACCTCATACGACGCGGCGCCGCTGGAGCGGTCCACCGGGATGTGCCGGCAACCCCGCATGATCGGGCCGGTGATCTTGCTGTCGAAGACTTCCTGCTTGGCCATGAACCGGACCTTGCGCGTGCGGTGCTCCCGGAACGCCGGCAGCCCGGCAAGGGTGAAGTCCATATAACCGGTGTGATTGATGGCGATGACGGCGCCGCCGGTGGCGGGTATGTTCTCCTGCCCGATGACCGTGAAACGCAAACCCTGCACCCACCACACCGTCCGCACGAGTGCGATGACGGTTCCGTATACCGGTTCCACGTTCACCAACCCTAGTGTTCTCGTCTAGACCGTCGCGACGAGTCGAGCCCGTGAATATCGCTACGCGACGGCGACCCCGGCGCTGCCGCTAAGCTCGGGGCGTCAGAAAATAGCGACCAAAGGGTATCAGTGCAGGTCACAAGCATCGGCCACGCCGGCTTCCGGATCGGTACGCCGGCCGGCAGCGTCCTCTGCGACCCCTGGGTCAATCCGGCCTACTTCGCGTCGTGGTTTCCCTTCCCGGACAACAGCAAGCTGGACTGGGACGGCCTGGGCGACTGCGACTACCTCTATGTCTCGCATCTGCACAAAGACCACTTCGACGCCAAGCTGCTGACCGAGCACGTCAACAAAGACGCCATGGTCCTGCTGCCGGACTATCCGGTGCCCGACTTGAAGAACGCGCTGCAACTCCTGGGCTTCCACCGGTTCTTCGAGACCACCGATTCGGTGAAGCACACGGTCAGCGGGCCCAAGGGTGAGCTGGACATCATGATCATTGCGCTGCGGGCACCCGCCGACGGCCCGATCGGCGATTCGGCGCTGGTAGTCGACGACGGCGAGACAACTGCGTTCAACATGAACGACGCGCGCCCGGTCGATCTGGACGTGCTGACGGACGCTTTCGGTCCCGTCGACGTGCACATGCTGCAGTACTCCGGCGCGATCTGGTACCCGATGGTCTACGACATGCCCGCCCGGGCCAAGGAGTCGTTCGGCACCCAGAAGCGGCAACGCCAGATGGACCGTGCCCGGCAGTACATCGCGCAGGTCGGTGCGACGTGGGTGATCCCGTCGGCAGGCCCGCCGTGCTTCTTGGACCCCGAGCTGCGTGACCTCAACGACGACCACGGCGATCCGGCCAACATCTTCCCCGACCAGATGGTGTTCCTCGACCAGATGCGCAGGAACGGCCATGACCACGGCTTGCTGCTGATGCCCGGCTCGACAGCGGAATTCGCGGGCGCACAACTGGACTCACTGCACCACCCGCTGCCCACCGAAGAGGTGGAGGCCATCTTCACCACCGGCAAGGCCGACTACATCGCCGAATACGCGGCCCGCATGCAACCCGTGCTGGCCGCCGAGAAAGCCGCCTGGGCGCCGGCGACGGGCGAATCGCTGCTCGGGCCGCTGGCGACAGTCTTCGAGCCGATCATGCTGGGTAGCAACGAGATCTGCGACGGTATCGGCTACCCCGTCGAGTTGGTGATCGGATCACAACGGGTGGTACTCGACTTCCCGAAACGTGCTGTCCGAGAGGCGATTCCCGACGAGAAGTTTCGCTACGGTTTCGCCATCCCCCCGGAGTTGGTGCGCACCGTGCTGCGCGACAACGAGCCGGACTGGGTCAACACCATCTTCTTGTCCACCCGCTTCAAGGCGTGGCGGGTCGGCGGCTACAACGAATATCTCTACACCTTTTTCAAGTGCCTGACCGGTGAGCGGATCGCCTATGCCGACGGCTGGTTCGCCGAGACGCACGACGACGCCGCATCGGTCACCATGGACGACTGGGAGATCCAGCGCCGTTGCCCGCACCTGAAGGCCGACCTGTCCAAATTCGGCGTGGTGGAAGGCAACGTCTTGACCTGCAACCTGCACGGCTGGCAGTGGAATCTGGACAACGGCCGCTGCCTCACCGCCCGCGGTCACGAGCTTCGGAGCTCGCGGGCATGAGTGCCGACTCCTATGACGACGGCCTGGTCCAGTTGGACCGCGAGGCAATCACGTTGCGGCGCTACCATTTTCCGTCTGGTACCTCGAAGATCATCCTGCTGGGTCAAGTTCGCGGATACCGGGCCGAGCCGTTGGGGCTGGTGCTGCACCGGTTCCGAATCTGGGGCAGTTCGGACCTGCGGCGCTGGCTGCCGTTGGACATCCACCGGCCGTTGCGGTCGACGCTGATCACGCTGGACGTACCGGGAACTCGGCCCAGCCCGGCGTTCACCCCGGCCGACGCCGAGGAGTTCACCGCGGTGTTGGATCGGCTGCTTGACGCGCGAGACTAGCGGACCATCAGCGGCCGGCGTCGGCCAGCGCCTGACGGGCCGCGTTGTATCCGGGGATGAAGGTGATACCCGGACCGCCGTGACAGCCCGTGCTGGCCAGGTACAGCCCGTCCACTGGGATCGGCTGTCCGAGAAAGCCTCTCGGGCCAGGCCGGTTGGGTCCGACCTGGTTCGCGTGGAACAAACCGTGGCAGTAGTCGCCGCCCGGGGCGCCGAACATCACGCCCATGTGCTTGGGCGTGAACGTGGTGTGCCTGCTGATGCTGCGTTCGAAGTTGGGCGCCAACCGGGTGATCTTGTCAATCACCCGCTGACCCATCTCGGTCTTCGCCGCGCCGTAGTCCACATCGCCTTCGATCGGGAACCACAGCGCGAACGCCGACGCGGCGTGCTTGCCCGCCGGCGCCAGGTCGGGATCGTTCTGCGACGGGACCTGGAAGACGACGGTCGGGTCGGCGGGCACGATTCCGCGACGGCAGTCCTCCCACTGCCGCTGCACTTCTTCCGGCGTGCTGAAGATGCCGATCGAGGCCTGCATGCTCGGCTCGTTGAGAGCCTCGTACGGGGAAGCGAACTCCGGCGCCTCCTCGAGCGCGAAGTGCATCTGGATGTAGCTGCCGCGGTGGTCGATTCGCGCGTAGCGCGCGCGCATGTCGGCGGGCAGCGCCGCGGGGTCGATCAGGTCGTTGATGGTCAGGTCGGGTGCGACCGCGGAGACGACGATCGGTGCCGTGATCGTCTCGCCCGCCTCGGTGCGCACGCCGGTCACCTTGCCGTCGCCGACCACGATGTCGGTCACCTTGGTGCGCAACCGGACCTCGCCGCCCTCACGTTCGAGCGTCTCGGCCAGGTGTGTCGTCAGCGCGCCGATGCCGCCGCGCAGCTTCTTCATCTGCATGGTGTCGCCGTCGGGGACGCCGAGTCCGAACGCAAGCGCCGCCGCGCTGCCCGGGGTGGCCGGCCCGCGGTAGAGGGTGTTGACCGCCAGCACCGTCATCGAGCCGCGCAGCGCGCCATGCTTCTCCCGGTCCGGAAGGTAACGGTCCAATATGTCGGTGACCGACCCGAATAGCATGTCGTCGATCGCGGAGCGCTCGAATTCGTTTGTCGCGCAGGCATACATCTCGTCCAGCGTCTTGGGCGGCGCACCGGCCTCGAACCGGCCCAGCGCCCGCGTCGGCGCCTGAGCCCACGCCATCAGGCCGACCATGCCGTTGACGGCGTCGGCGCCGTGTACCTCGTTGAGGTGGGTGAACAGCTTGATCGGGTCGCTGTATTGGACCATCGGGTCGTCACCGACACCGCGCAGCGCAACCGACATCACTTCCAGGTCGATCGTCGGCAAGGTGTCCAGGCCCAGCTCGCGGCGAACCACCGGAGCGGTCGGAAACTGCACCGAGCCGGCGATCTCGAACTGGTAGCCGTCGAAAAGCTCTACGGTAGAGGCCATTCCGCCCACGTACAGCTTCGATTCCAGGCACAGTGTGCGCAGTCCCGCCTTCTGCAGCAGCACCGCTGCGGCCAAGCCGTTGTGTCCGGCGCCGATAACTATTGCGTCGTACCCTGCTTTAGATCCAGTCATGCTCCATGCCCTCCACCCATGGAGGCTGGCACGCAGCCAAAGTTTTGTCAATTATGACGAAACTTGGCCCGCCCAGGTTGCGGTGATGCCCGCCCGCAGCGACTCCAACGCCGCATGGCAGACCCGTGCCAGCTCGCCGAGTGAACGGTCCGCGCCGAGCATCCAGACCTCCATCGCGCCGAATACCGCGGCCGCGATGCAGCGGGCGGTGACCGCGAAGCGCACCCGGTCATCCGGTGTGGGATCGGCCGAGCCGCCGCGGCGTAGCAGCAGGGCATGAATGGCGTCAGCGAAATCGGTCTGCACGTCCTGGATGTGCCGGACGATGCGGCCGGGATCGATCTCGTCGTCGCGCAGCGCGGCGATTTTCGCAACGGCATCAACGTCATACGGGAAAGCGAAGATTGCGGCCTGCACCGAGTCGATGATCGGTTCGGTGACCGGCCGATCGCTCAGCGCCGTGCGGAACCAGCGCAGTCCGGTGTAGTCGGCGAACAACAAATCGTGCTTGGAGGAGAAGTGCCGATAGAACGTCCTCAGCGAGACCCCGGCGTCCGCCGCGATCTGTTCGGCCGAGGTGTCCTCGACGCCCTGAGCCAGGAACCGCACCAACGCCGCCTGACGCAGTGCCTCCCGCGTGCGCTCGCTGCGCACGGTCTGCGCCGACCGGACCATGCAGGTAAATTACCTCAATTCAGGTTTCGTCAATATTGACAAAACTCTGGAGTGCGAGTGAGACTGCGGCCATGGTCTCGCTTCTCACCCATGCAATCCTCGGCCTTGCCGTCATTACCTGGATCGTCACGTCCAACCGTCAGGTGTTCTCCCGGCCGCCCGGTGGCTCGCTGTTCTCACCGCTGGAAGTCCTCTACTACGTCATCGGCGTCGCCTCGGTGGCGCTGGGGTGGTACTTCAATATTCGCTTCGTGCAGGAGTATTCGCACGGATCGACCAATCCGCTGTGGGGCCAGCACGGCAGCTGGGCTGAATACATCCGGTTGATGTTCACCAATCCGGCGGCCAGTTCAGCCAGCCAGGACTACACGATCGCCAACGTCGTGCTGCTGCCGCTGTTCACCGTCGTCGACGGGTATCGCCGCGGGCTGCGCCGGCCGTGGCTGTATTTCGTTTCCAGCCTCTTCACCAGCTTCGCCTTCGCGTTCGCGTTCTACTTCGCGACCATCGAGCGGCAGCGACGGCACGCCCAAACGCCGGTGCCCGCGTCGGTGAGCTAGGCGCTGATTCCGTCGCTGCGGTAGTCGGTATCGTCCTCGGCCAATAGGTCCAGCGGCTGCGGGAGCGGCCAGTCATGGTGCTTGGTTTGATTGCCGCCGCGCCGTTTCGCCGCATACATCGCGGCGTCGGCGGCCGCGATCAGCTCGATCAGTAGGTCGCCGCTGCTGTCGGTGCGGTATGCGGGGTTGATGCCCGCCGTGCCGATGCTGGCCGTGATGCCGAACGGCAGCGCGGCGATCACGTCGCAGACTTGCTGCGCTTTGCGGCCCAGTTCGTCGGGGACCCAGGTGTCGGCGATCACGAATTCCTCGCCGCCCGAACGGCCGATAACCGCCGTGTCATCGTTGGTGTCGCGGAGCGCCCGGGCCACCGAGACCAGCGCGTCGTCGCCGGTGCTGTGTCCGTAGTTGTCGTTGAGCTGCTTGAAGCGGTCCAAGTCGATCACGGTGACGACGAAATGGGCTGGCTGTTTGCGGCTCCGCTCGAGACAAGCTTTTGCACGCCGTCGGAAGGCGCGTCGGGTGAGCAATCCCGTGAGCTGGTCACGCTCGGCATGCACAGCATCGGCGCCGAGGACGTGCACCACCACTTGAATGCCGAAAGGCACGGCCAGATTGAGCAAGAGCAGCAGCGCGTAGGCACACAGAGCCGCAGCGACGTTGAATTTCGCCGCTAGGCGTATCCCTTCGACGGCGCCAACCACGCCGGCGATCGCGAAGTTGTACGTCATCAACGGCGAGGTGTGGAATAACGCGATGTAGCCGGCCAGAGTCGCAAAGGCGGTACACGCCAGCAGGGCAGAGTTGGGGTCGCTTTGGGCCAGGGCAGCCAGCGCGATGCTGGCATTGGACAGCGCGGCATACCGAATCGCCTGAGCACGGGTCGGCCAGCGTAGTACCCACAGCACAGCGCCGATCGTGGCGCCGCAGCAGCCCGCCAAGGCGCAGGTGAGCTCGATGGCCCCGTGCGGTCCTGTCGGGCTCCAGATCGTCCCCACCGAGACCGCGGCCAACACCCCGCCGATCAGCGAGATCGTGGCGCGGGTGACGGTATCCATCCCGCGGGTGTGCAGGTGCGAGGTCAGTTGGTCGTAGTGATCGGATTGGTGCCACCACAGCCTGAAGAAACGCATCGCGCTCACTCACACCCCTCCGCCGCGGTTGCCCCATCAACGCATGCAGGACGACGGTCAGACGATGATAGAACAGCGACACGAGCACGAGCTGAACTTTGCTGGCACCGATCAGCGCAAAGCCCCTAAGCAGGCTCCAGCACCTCGGCGCCGACGAAAGGCACCAGCGCTTGAGGTACCCGCACACTGCCGTCAGGTCGCTGGTGGTTCTCCAGGATGGCCACCAGCCAGCGCGTAGTGGCCAGCGTGCCGTTGAGCGTTGCCGCGATCTGGGGTTTGCCGGCCGGATCCCGGTAGCGGGTGGCCAGACGACGGGCCTGGAAGGTGGTGCAATTCGACGTCGAAGTCAGCTCGCGGTAAGCCTGTTGGGTGGGCACCCAAGCCTCGCAGTCGAACTTGCGGGCCGCCGACGAGCCGAGATCGCCTGCGGCCACGTCGATTACCCGATAGGGCACCTCGATGCGGGCCAGCATCTCGCGCTGCCACCCCAGTAGCCGCTCATGCTCGGCCTCGGCGTCGGCTGGGTTGCAGTAGACGAATGCCTCGACCTTGTCGAACTGGTGGACCCGGATGATGCCGCGGGTGTCTTTGCCGTAACTGCCCGCCTCCCGGCGAAAGCACGACGACCAGGCCGCGTAGCGCCGCGGCCCGCTGGCAAGGTCGATGATCTCGTCGGAGTGGTATCCGGCCAGCGGCACCTCGGAGGTGCCGACCAGGTAGAGGTCGTCGGCCTCGAGCCGGTAGATCTCGTCGGCGTGCGCGCCGAGGAAACCGGTTCCCGACATGATCTCGGGCCGAACCAGCACCGGCGGAATCATCGGCGTGAAGCCGTTGTCGGCGGCCAGCCGGATCGCCATCTGCAGCAGACCCAGCTGCAGCAGCGCACCCTGGCCGGTCAGAAAGTAGAACCGCGAACCCGACACCTTGGCGCCACGTTCCGTGTCGATCAGACCGAGCTTCTCGCCAAGCTCGAGATGGTCTTTGGGGTTGTCGATCGCCGATGGTTCGCCGACGACGTCCAGAACGGTGTAATCGTCCTCACCGCCTGCGGGCACTCCCTCGATGATCACATTCGAGATCGCCATGTGCGCGGCGATGAACGCCGCCTCGGCGTTGGCCTGCTCGGCCTCGGCACCCTTGACCTGGTCGGCCAGTTCCTTGGCCCGCTGCAGCAGCGCAGGTCGATCGTCGGGCGATGCCGCGCCCACCTTTCTGCTGGCGGTCTTCTGCTCGGCGCGCAGCGAGTCCGCCGCGGAGATAGCGCTGCGGCGGGTGGTGTCAGCGGTCAACAGGGTGTCGACCAGCGCGGGATCTTCGCCGCGGCTTCGTTGTGATTGGCGAACGGCGTCGGGGCTTTCCCGGAGCGATTTCAGGTCGATCACGGGCTAGAACCCTACGCGTGCGGTGTCCACCAGCGAAAACCACATGAAGTAACTTGCGCATCAGCTGTCACGCGGAGCGATAAGCCTGTCAGAATGGAGCAAATGTGGCATGAATCCGAGCGCGACGCGCGTGAAGAGTCGGGGGCTGAGGGCTCCAGACGCCGGCTGCCGCGAGTCGAGTTGCTGAACTCCTTGCAAGCCTCGGCGACGCGCCGCGCGCTGCTGCTGACCGCGCTGGGCGGCCTGCTGATCGCCGGGCTTGTCACCGCCCTGCCGATCGGCGGCGGCCCAGGACGGCTGGCAGGCTACATCGATCCGGTGCCTCCCACCGGCTCGAAGGGCAACGACGCGTTCAACCGCTCGGTCAGCGGGAACTGCCTGATGTGGCCGGACCGGATGCCGGAAGCCGCACACATCGTCGACTGCAAGGACGAGCACCGCTTCGAGATCGCCGAGTCCATCGACATGCGCACGTTCCCCGGTTCGGAGTACGGCCCGTCGGCACCGCCGCCGACAGCCACCCGCATCGAGCAGATCAGCCAGGAACAGTGTGAGTCGGCCGTACGCCGCTACCTGGGTGCCAAGTTCGACCCCAACAGCAGATTCATCATCAGCATGCTGTGGTCCGGCGACAAGGCCTGGCGGCAGTTCGGCGACCGACGGATGCTGTGCGGGCTGCAACTGCCCGGCGCGGGCAACCAGCAGATCGCCTTCAAGGGCAAAGTTGCCGACGTCGACCAGTCGAAAGCGTGGCCGGACGGCACCTGCCTCGGCATCGACCCGTCGACAAATCAGCCCACCGACATCCCCGTCGACTGCGCCGCCCCGCACGCGATGGAGGTCACCGGCACGGTCAACCTGTTGGCCAGGTTCCCCGAAGGGTTGCCGCCGGAGCCCGAGCAGGACGGCTTCATCAAGGACTCCTGTACCAAGTTCACCGACGCATACCTCATGCCGGTGCAGCTGCGCAGTACGACGCTGACGCTGATCTACAGCACGTTGTCGCTGCCCAGCTGGTCGGCCGGTAGCCGGCAGGTGGCCTGCAGCATCGGGGCGACCTTGGGCAACGGCGGCTGGGCGACGCTGCTGAACAGCGCCAAGGGCGCGCTGAAGATCAACGGGCAGCCGCCTGTTCCGCCGCCGGACATTCCGCAGGAGCGGCTGAACCTGCCGCCCATCCCGCTGGGCCCGGCTCCAGGCGGCGGTGGCGGTGGCGCCCCGTCAACCGGCTCCAACGGGTCGTCCAGCGCATCGGGTCCGTCGAGTTCGTCAGGTTCGTCGGGTTCGTCAGGTTCGTCGGGTTCGTCAGGGTCGTCCGGTTCATCCGGTGGATCGAGCAGTTCGCGGCAGGGCAACCAGCACCTGCCCGGCCAGCAGCCCGCCCCGGCCTCCAGCCGGCGTCGCAGCCGGCCGCTCCCCCGGCACAGGCACCGCCACCCGAAGCGCCGCCTGCGGCACCCGAGCCGCCGAACCCGTTCCTGCCTCCGCCGCCTGCTGCACCGGAGCCAGCGCCGCCCGCACCGGGGACCTAGCCCGGTGGCCGTGCGGATGGATCCGCAACGGTTCGACGAACTGGTGTCCGACGCGCTCGACCTGGTCCCGCCGAAGCTGGCCGCGGTGATGGACAACGTGGTGGTGCTGGTCGCCGATCGTCATCCTGACGACGACGAACTGCTCGGGTTGTACGAGGGTGTGGCGTTGACCGAACGCGATTCGCACTACGCCGGCTCGTTGCCGGACACCATCACGATCTACCGCGACGCCCTGCTGGACATCTGCGACGGCGACGCGGAAGTGGTCGAAGAGGTGAAGATCACCGTGATGCACGAGATCGCCCATCACTTCGGCATCGACGACGACCGGTTGCACGAGTTGGGTTGGGCTTGACCGGCGCGGCGCGGCACTTCGAATCTGTCGGCAGGCGGTGTTATGACTGGCCTATGAACACGGCCGAATGTCGAGAATGCCAGGCGGGCCTGGAGCACTGTCACGGCACCGTGATTCGGCACTGGCTGCACCGGTCGGAATGCACCGACGAGGACTGCTCCGCCCCCGAATTGCTGGTGCACGCATTTGTTCTGGACTGCGACGCGGTCGGCTGCGACTGCGCGCTCGTCGAGGCGCCGTCGGCGCTGGCGATCTAGCGCCCGCTCAACCCATCGGGTCGGAGACCGACTCCGCAGGAACCTCGTCCGGAACGGGGTCGAACGGCGGCGTCCGGCTGCCCCACTGCGCACAATTCCAGCCTCCGTCGGCCGCGGGCAACAGCACCACCGCCTCCGTGTTGGCCAGGTGGTGTTCGAGCGCGAAGCTGCTGTCCACGTCGCCCAGCAAGGCACCCGCCAACCGGATCGCCGCCCCGTGACTGACGACGACGATGTCGCTGGTCCAGTTCTCATCGTCGAGGTAGCGGACCCGCAATTCGTCAAGCACCGGCAGATAGCGCTCGAGCACCTGGTTGGCGCTCTCCCCGCCGGGCATCGGAACATCGCGGTCGCCGTGCAGCCAGCGCCGGTAGGTGGCGTCGAACTCGTCGACCGCCCCTTGGTCGTTGCGGTTTTCCAGGTCCCCGACCTGCACCTCGTGGATGCCGATCACTTCCCTGGCCGGCACACCGAGTTCGGCGCTGATCTCCGCCGCCGTCTGCGCCGCGCGGGTGGCCACCGAATGCAGCAGCAATCCCGGCACCGACCTGGCGTGGCGGGCGAAGGCGCGCGCCTGATCGCGGCCCAACGGCGTCAGTTCCGCTCCCGGCGGCCGGGTGTCGAGCAGTTTGTCGACGTTCGCCCGGGACTGTCCGTGCCGCACCAACACCAGCCGACCGCTCATTGGACCGACCCTCCGCGCAGGCCGGACAACCAGCGCGCCGCGTCGTCCGACTGCGGCGGAGGCGCACCGGCGATGTCTCCGGTCGGCCAGGAACCTAGATAGCGCACATCGGTACAACGTCGATGCAGCGCCTTGAGCGCCTCGGCAACCGCATCGTCGTCGATGTGGCCGACGCAATCCAGGAAGAACACATAGGTGCCCAATTCGGTTCGGGTGGGCCGGGATTCGATGCGGGTCAGGTCGATGCCGCGCATCCCGAACTCAGCCAGCGCCGTCACCAGTGCGCTCGGTGCGTTGTCGATCCGCAGCACGACCGACGTCCGGTCGGCGCCGGTGCGGGCCGGCGGCGGGCCCGGCTGCCCGACCAACAGGAAGCGGGTGCGCGCATTGGCTTCGTCGACCACACCCTCGGCCAGCGTCGCCAAACCTCGCTGCGTGCCGGCCCGCGGCGAACTCACCGCGGCGTCGACGTGCCCATCGGCGACCTGCTGCGCGGCGTCGGCATTGGAGATGGCCGGCCGCAACTCGGCCGCGGGCAGATGAGCAGCCAGCCACTGCCGAACCTGTGCCGCGGCAACCGGGAAGGCGGCCACTGTCCGCACGTCGGCGGCCGTCCGGCCGGGTGTGACGACGATGTTGAAAGCGACGTCCAGGGTGAGCTCGGCAAATACCTGCAAGGGCGCGCCAGCGGCCAGACCGTCCAGCGTCGGCGTCACCGATCCGTCGATCGAGTTCTCGATCGGCACGCAGGCGAAGTCGGCGACGTGTTTGCGGACCGCGTCCAACGCGGCCGGCGTGCTGTCCACCGCTAACGGCCGGCAGTCGCCCGAATCCTCGCGGGGAACCAGGCCGACGGCGATCATCTGCAACAGCGCCGCTTCGGTGAAGGTCCCCGCGGGACCGAGATACGCGATGCTGGGCACGACCAAAACCCTATCGGGGGGCGTACGTCTTGCGCTGTCGGATTGTTTTTAGTTAAGTAAGGCTTACCTCACTAGAACGCCAGGACGGTCGACGATGACACTTGCTCACTCTCCGGCGCCGACGACGGCCGAACGGATCCGCAGCACCTGCGCCCAGGCCGGTGGCGCGCTGCTCGCGGTCGAACGGGCCGAGCCGCTCACCACGCCGCTGCATCATCTGCTCGCCGACGGGTCCTTCGCGGTCGGAGTTCCGGCCGCCGGAGCCGTCGCGGCACAGGTGACCGACGCCGACGCGAGCGGGGCACAAGCCGTGCTGGAACTTGCCGACTACGCGCCGCTGCCGTTGCGCGAACCGGTCCGCTCTCTGGTGTGGATCCGGGGACGGTTGCACCAGGTGCCGCTGTCGTCGGTGCGCGAGTTGCTCGACCTGATCGCCGCAAAGCACCCGCACCCGGCGCTGCTGCAGGTGCAGACACCCGAATCCGGGCCGGTGAGTCCCGGTGACAGCCGCTATCTGCTGGCCCGGCTGGAGATCGAGTCGGTCGTGGTGACCGACGCGACCGGCGCCGAGGCCGTCGACGCCGCAGCCCTGCTGGCGGCACAGCCTGACCCGTTCTGCACGTTCGAATCCTGCTGGATCAGGCATCTGGACACATCGCACCGTGACGTCGTCGCACGGCTGGCCGCCCGGCTGCCTGCCCGGTTGCGCCGCGGGGAGGTCCGCCCGCTCGGCGTGGACCGCTACGGCATGCGACTGCGGGTGGAAAGCGCTGACGGCGACCGGGACGTCAGGCTGCCGTTCCGCAACCCGGTCGATGACGTCAACGGTCTCGGCCAGGCCATCCGCCTGCTGATGGGCTGCCCCTTCGTGAACGGCCTGCGAACTCGCCGGGACTGAGCCGCCGTAGTCCACAGCCCCGGCGGCTACCGTGTCGGGGTGATCGCGCCCTCCGGTGACGCCGACGGCCAGGTGACCGACCGCCGTCCGCTGCGTTTCGAGGTCGTGATCGTGCTGAGCGTGACGTTCGGGCTCAGCGCCGTCGAAGCGCTCTTGCAGCTGACCGACTCGGTGCTGCGCAACCTGAGCTCCCAGAAGATCCCGCTCAACCCGCGGCGATCCCACTTCGACCTGATCGATCTCGGCCTGAATGCGACCGTCGTCGTGCAGTTGATCGCCTGGGGCGGGCTCGGCCTGTACCTGCTGTGGCGCAGCGGATCAGCGCCGGCACAAGTCGGGTTGGCCCGCTTCCAGTGGCGTCCCGACCTGCTCGGCGGCCTAGGCCTGGCCGCATTGATCGGACTGCCCGGATTGGGGCTTTACCTAGCGGCGCGGGCACTCGGACTCAACGCTTCGGTCATCCCGTCCGGGTTGGGCGACACGTGGTGGCGGGTGCCGATGCTCACGCTCACCGCGTTCGCCGACGGCTGGGCCGAGGAGATCGTCGTCGTCGGGTATCTGCTCACCCGATTGGATCAGTTGGGTGTCGGCTGCCGTGCGGGGCTGCTCTGGTCGAGCCTGCTGCGCGGCGCCTATCACCTCTACCAGGGCTTCGGCGCCGGGCTGGGCAACGTCGTGATGGGCCTGGTGTTCGGCTTTGCCTGGCGACGCACCGGCCGGCTGTGGCCGCTGATGATCGCGCACGGGTTGATCGACACCGTGGCGTTCGTCGGCTACGCGCTGTTGGCCGGCCACCTGGGCTGGCTGCGCTGACGATGTACCGCGACCGTGCCACCACCCGACGGCGTCGGCCACCGCCGCCGCACAGGACCCCCCCGCCCAGACCGGTGTCGCCCAGGCGGGCAGGCCGAAAGCAACGCACGAAAAAGGCCTGGGCGCAATTGATTTCGTTGAGCCTGGTGATCGCGGTGCTGCTGTGCTTCGCCGGTGTTCTTGGCGGCGCGCTGTGGCTGGAAACCGCCATGCATCGCCAAGCGGTGCTCACCGACTATCCGGGTCGTCCGGGGTCCGGGCCTGGCAGCACCTGGTTACTGGTCGGCTCCGACAGTCGGCGGGGCCTCACGGTCGAGCAGCAAGAGGCGCTGGCGACCGGCGGCGACACGGGCAATGGGCGAACCGACACCATCTTGTTGGTCCACCTTCCGGCTTTCGGGTCGGGGACTGCGACGACGATGGTGTCGATTCCCCGCGACTCCTACGTGCCGATCCCTGGGTACGGCCGCGACAAGGTCAACGCGGCGTTCGCCATGGGCGGCGCCCCACTTCTCGCGGAGACGGTCGAGCAGGCCACCGGCCTGCGCATCGACCATTACGCCGAGGTTGGTTTCAGCGGGTTCGCCGTTCTGGTCGACGCCGTGGGCGGAGTGACGGTCTGTCCGACCGAACCGATCGACGATCCGCTCGCCGGCATCAAACTGCCCGCCGGGTGCCAGAAGTTGGGCGGCGGCGACGCGCTCGGCTATGTCCGCAGCCGGGCCACCCCGCGGGCCGACCTGGATCGGATGGTCGATCAACGGCAGTTCATGTCGGCGCTGCTGCACCGGGTGACGAGCCCGGTGACCTGGCTGAACCCGTGGCGGTGGTACTCGGTGCCGCGAGCCGCCGCCGGCGCGCTGACCGTCGATCACGGCGACCATGTCTGGGACCTGGCCCGGCTGGCTTGGGCGCTGCACTCCTCGCCCGTCACCTTGACCGTGCCGATCGGCGAGTTCACCAACAGCGATGCCGGATCGGTGGTGGTGTGGGATCACCAGAAGGCTGCCGCGTTGTTCGACGCATTGGCCGCCGACCAGCCGGTGCCGCCGACCGTTGTCGGCGGAACGTAATTACCATTTCCAACAGCCCCCGAAATGGTCCGGAGAATTCATTCAACATAGCCTTGCTTTACTAAGGCAACGCTGGCCTGACTAAGCATGACCTTGGCTGACATGCGTCCTGACCTGCGGTAGCGTGGCCATCATGAATGATCACGATACCCATAAGACAAAATTCCATGCCTTATTGCAAGAGCAGGTCTACCACGAATTCACCAATGCCCAGCAATACATTGCAATGGCGGTTTACTTCGACGGCGCGGACCTTCGTCAGCTCGGGAAACATTTCTATTCGCAGGCCGTCGAAGAGCGTAATCACGCGATGATGCTGGTGCAGTATCTGCTCGACCGCGATGTGCGGGTCGAGATCCCCGGCGTCGACGGTGTGCGCAATTCCTTCGACACCCCGCGTGACGCGCTGGCGTCGGCGCTGGACCAGGAGCGCGCCGTCACCGAGCAGATCAGCAGGCTGGTTGCGGTGGCCCGCGACGAGGGCGACCACCTCGGCGAGCAGTTCATGCAGTGGTTCCTGAAGGAGCAGGTTGAGGAGATGTCGCTGATGACCACGCTGGTGCGGGTCGCCGATCGGGCCGGCGCGAACCTGTTCGACCTGGAGAACTTCGTCGCTCGCGAGATCGACCCGGCCCGTCCGGTGTCCGACGCGCCGGCCGCCGCGGGTGGTCGGCTCTAGCGAGAGTCGGCGCCGGTCAGCCCGTCTTCAAGCCACGCCTTGACCCGGCCGGGGTAGTTGGTGGCCAGCCAGGCCACCCCGATGTCGCGGCAGAAGCCGACGTCGTCGTAGTCGTCACAGGTCCAGCAGTACAGTGCGCGGCCCTGGGCCGCCGCGCGGTCGACCAGCTCGGGATGCTCCCGCAAGACGCCGATTGCCGGTCCGACCGCGGTGGCACCGATGGTGCTGGCCGCGCTGCTGCTGAGGTAGCGATGGCTTCTGCCGAGCAGCACCGTCGGCAGCAGCGGCGCCGCCCGCCGAACCCGCCACAACGCGCCCGCGGAAAACGACATCACCACTGCCCGGGACCGGTCGGCGGACGCGGGGGCGGCGATGCCGTAGCGATGCAACAGCGCCAGCACCTTGCTTTCCACCAGCGCGCCGTACCGAACCGGATGCTTGGTCTCGATGAAGATCTTCACCGGCCGCTTCCAATCCAGCACCAGCTCGACGAGGGCGTCCAAGGTCAGCAGGCCGGTATCGCCGTGAGCACCGTCGGCGCGCCAACTGCCATGCCACGCACCGAAATCCAGCTCGCGCAGCTCGGCCAGCGTCATCGCGCTGACCAACCCCGCGCCGCTCGACGTCCGGTCCAGCTTGCGGTCGTGCACGCAGACCAGGTGACCGTCGCGGGTCAGCCGAACGTCGCATTCAACCCCGTCGGCGCCTTCGCGCAGCGCCAGGTCGTAGGCGGCCAGGGTGTGTTCCGGGCGAGAGGCCGACGCGCCGCGATGTGCCACGACGAACGGGTGCCGCGAGTCCACCTCGTCGGCCCACGTCATGTCCCTATGCTGCCGGTCCTGCACCCGCCAACTCAACCGCTGCAGGAGATCCCGATAGATCGGCCGCATCTTCCCGATCTGCCGAGACGTCTGAGTCGGCTTCGATGGGTATCCAGCGGTGGGCCGGCCGTTCCACCGGCTTAGCCTCGAACCCTTCGAACAGCCTCGCCGTCACCAGCACAGACGCCAGTGCAACCAGATAGGCGACGATCATCGCCACGGTATTGTTCGCGATGCCCTGGGAATCCTGCGCGCCGCTGGTCACCGTCGCGAAGACCGACGTCATGGTGCTCAACAGCCACAGCAGCCACCAGACCCAGATCACCGGCCGCAACCGGATGTAGTGGTCCTCGGTTCTGGCCAGTTCGATGACGTAGACCAACGCCCACACCGCGGCTAGCAGCGGCAGACTGCACACCAGCACGCAGGCGGCCATCAGCGCCCAACTGGTCGAGCGGCCCGACGTCGCCAGGACCACGGCGCAGGTGATGGCCAGCAGCATCGCGCCCGCCGGCGGCAGCAACGTGCCCGCCCACAGCGCCCGGCGCGAGCGGGAGTCCGGTCGGCCGCGGTGCTCGAAGGCCGCGGCGCGACGGGCGATCAACCACCGGGTCAGCACCGCGGCGCAGGCCATCACCGCAGCGGCCGCGGCGAGGCTCGCCAGCACGCTGAGCAGCGCCGCCGCGTCGGCCACCAGCCAGTTCAGCAGGGTGTTGCGGTTGATGACCAGCAATAAGTAGCGCACCAGGTGCACCAGCGCCGCGACGCCCAGCGCGACCGCGGCCACGAAGAACGTCGTGCGAACGCGGTCGGCCGACGGCCCTTCCCGCAGCGTCCGGCCCGGTCCGGTGCCGCCGGACTCGATGGAGTCGACCAGACCCCACCGCGGTATCGCGGCATACCGCGGTGTCGGCCCGAGCAGACGGCGCCGACGACGTGGCGGCGGGGGCGGCCCGGGCCGTACCGCAATCCAGCGATAGCCCGACGGAAGCCGTTGCGGCGGCCGCGTGGCCCGTCCTCCAGCCGGAATCAGCTGATGTGGCAGGCGGGGCCGGGGCCGAGGTCATTGAGGGAGCAAGCAGGGTTCCGTTGCAGCGCGGACACCACACACGCTGCTTGTCACGGACATTCCAGCGTGTGCCGCACTGGGAGCACACTTGGATCATCGGCGCTGCTCCTCTTCCTCGCTGCGCTCTGCGTCGTCGCCACCGCGGATCATCGGCGCCGCTCCTCTTCCTCGCTGCGCTCTGCGTCGTCGCCACCGCGGATCATCGGCGCCGCTCCTCTTCCTCGCTGCGCTCTGCATCGCCGCGGACGCGGATCACGGAATCAGCCTAGCGTTGCGGCGGCGCGGGCAGCTCAGATGCCGCCGGGGCTGCCGTCGTCGGTGATGACCGGGCGGCCCGCCTCGGCCCAGGCCGACATCCCGCCCTCGACGTTGATGGGCTCGAACCCGTTGCGAGCGAGGAAGTCGGAGACTTTCGCCGAACGCCCGCCAAGCTTGCACACGACGTACAGCGTCGCCGAGCGGCTGATCTCGTCGAGCCGGGCCGGCACCTCGCTCATCGGGATGTGCTGAGCGTGGGCGGCGTGGCCGCGAGCCCACTCGTCGTCCTCCCGCACATCCAGCAACACCGCCGTCTGCCCGAATTGGGCGGGCAGTTCCGCGATGCTTATCTGCGCCACAGCCGGTTCACTGTCCATGCGGTTGATCTTGACATGCACCGGCCCACCGCGCGTCGGCCGGGCATCCAGCTATCAACGGGTATCCACAGTTTCCACAGGTTTATCCACAGCTCCGACGCACCCCCGGCGTGCAGTGATGCGCGGTCAATGCCGCGAGACCGGCAATCGCTGTGCATAACCACGGGCCGTTACCGCGCCGTTACCGACAGCGCACAGCGCCGCACAGCGAATTCTTAGCTGAACTCACAGAACTGGCTGGCCTGCCCGTATGGGGGACGTCACAGCGACCTGAGCGGTCCGGCCGAGCCCTGGGGGACGTTCTTATTGACCACATGCACCGCCGTGGTGCCAGCAACAAAATGCTGGTCAACGCGCCGCGCTCGACTCAATTTTCGTGGCGGTACATAAGAGGTTATGATCGCGATCACTGAGATCTTTTGTGACTCATCTCACTGGGGGACATAGTTGGACATGCAGGCTGGAGCGACGCGATGACAACGCAACCAATCGGACCACAGTCGACGAGAACCTCGTCGCACTGGTACACGACGTCGGCGACGTGCAATCGCGCCTACTTGCTTGCCGGGCTGCGTGCCGGGCTCATCGCGCTGGTTTTGCTGGCGGTCCTCGCAGCCATCGTCTGGTTCTGAAACCTTTCCCACCGGGTAGCCCCCCGGGCACTCGTTCTTGCGGCGCGCGCGGTGAAGGAGCAGGGTTACTTACGACAGACCCGCGTCGCGTACAGCCGGCGAGTGGAGCGTAAGAAGTTAGATCGGAAACGATCATCACCAGGAAGGACCCTCGTGTCTGATTACACCTTGCCCGATTTGGACTGGGACTACGGAGCGCTGGAGCCCCACATCTCGGGCGCGATCAACGAACTTCACCACGACAAGCACCACGCCACCTACGTCAAGGGCGCCAACGATGCGGTCGCCAAACTCGAAGAGGCGCGATCCAAAGACGACCACTCGGCGATTCTGCTCAACGAGAAGAACCTGGCTTTCAACCTGGCCGGCCACGTCAACCACGTCGTGTGGTGGAAGATCTTGTCCCCCAACGGCGGTGACAAGCCGACCGGTGATCTGGCCGCCGCGATCGACGACGCGTTCGGGTCGTTCGACAAGTTCCGCGCCCAGTTCTCCGCTGTGGCCAACGGCATTCAGGGTTCCGGCTGGGCAGTCCTGGCCTATGACAGCCTCGGCGACAAACTGCTGACTTTCCAGGTGTACGACCACCAGACCAACTTCCCGCTGGGCGTCGTGCCGATCCTGCTGCTCGACATGTGGGAGCACGCCTTCTACCTGGACTACAAGAACGTCAAGGCTGACTACACCAAGGCGTTCTGGAACGTCGTCAACTGGCCCGAGGTGCAGTCCCGCTATGCGGCGGCGACCTCGAAGGCCAAGGGGTTGATTTCTGCCTGATTGCAGGCTTGAAGTCTCGGGGCGTCGCGCAATTCGCGCGGCGCCCCGAACTCTATTTCGGCGGTGTTTCTTTTTTGCATTGTCGCCGTTGGTTGCTCGTGTCAGCTTGCGGGTACTACCAGGCTGCCGCATGCTGATCTGATCGACCCACCGGCGGAGGGCGACCACATGGATACAGGTTCAGGCCGGGCCATTGAGGTGGCCCCGTTCCATTCACGCGGTGCCCTGAAAGGCTTTGTGGTTTCCGGGCGGTGGCCCGATTCGACAAAAGAGTGGGCCCAATTGTTGATGGTCGCGGTCAGGGTGGCGTCGCTGCCCGGATTGCTCAGCACGACAACGGTTTTCGGTGTTCGCGAGGAACTGCCGGAGGCACCCGCACCGGGCACCGTCGGCCTGGTTCTGGCGGAGGGCCCTGTCGTGGGCGAATCTGCCATCAAGCCAGGCTATTTCGCCGACCATCAGCCGCCCGCGCTGTTGATGCTGCATCCGCCCTCGGAGACGATGCCGTCGCTGCCGGAATGCAATGGTGCGGCGTCGGGATGCGTTTTGTTGCCCGGACTGCCTTATCTGGGCCTGGAGCACCGGGCAGCCTGGGTGGAGGCGGAAGCCGACGGCACGATCACGTCGATGGTCAGCCGCGTGGGTGTCGACCCCATCAGTCATCCCGACACAGCTATCTTGGCGATGCTGCTTGCCGCCTAGGCATTTCCGCTTCCGCAGACCCCGCACCGCACGCCCGTAGTCAACGCGACCGGCCCGGCGACACGTCAGCACCGGTCGCGCACCGCATGGCCGCAGTAGCCCGATAAGCAGCGGAACCGGGCGCCGAAATCGGCCTCACAGCTAGTTCCCCGGACCTCGACAGCAAATCGAATATTTTTTCGTACCCACCGTCCGGGTAGGTTGCCGCCCACGGCCCGCGCTCGCCCGCCCGGCGCCGCCCCCGGCAGCCGCGCGATGCTGAAGCCCGGGAAACACCGCACAATTGCCTTGGAACATCTTGTCTATTCGCTGCACAACGACTGCAGCGCGGCGCGGTGACGCGGCGGATGTCCGCGCCAGCCGCTGACGACAACTGCGGCCGAGTTTGCACTTGGATGCGGCGATAACTCTGGCTACGATGATCAGCAAATACCTCAATGGACCTATTCGATCTACCAACCCGGTGGAGGTCATATCGATGAGCACGACGTTTTCCGCCCGCCTGAACCGCCTGTTCGACACGGTCTACCCGCCCGGACGCGGGCCGCACACCTCTGCTGAAGTCATCGCGGCACTCAAGGCTGAAGGCATCACGATGTCGGCTCCGTATTTATCGCAGCTACGCTCTGGCAACCGCACAAACCCGTCGTCGGCGACCATGGCCGCCCTGGCGAACTTCTTCCGCATCAGGCCCGCCTACTTCACCGACGACGACTACTACGAGAAGCTCGACAAAGAGCTGTCGTGGTTGCTGGTCGTCCGCGACGAGGGTGTCCGGCGCATCGCGCTTCGCGTCAGCGGGCTGTCCCACGAGGCGCAAGAGGACATCGTCCATCGCATTGACGAACTGCGCCGCAAGGAACACCTGGACGCCTGACGGCAACCGCCGCGGCGGGCCCCGATAGGGTTGGCCCATCGATGCCGCAAAGGCACCGCGACAGTCGACGAGACCCGGGAGGTAGTGCGCGCATGGGCCTGTTCGGCAAGCGCAAGACCCGCGCGACGCGTCGCGCCGAGGCCCGCGCAATCAAAGCCCGGGCCAAACTCGAGGCCAAGCTGGCGGCGAAAAATGAGGTACGCCGGTTCAAAGCCGCGCAGCGGGCGGAGACGAAACATCTGCGCGAGCAGTTGAAGGCGCAGCGCGGCAGCGATCAGGCGGCGCTGAAGATCGCCGAAACTCAGCTGAAGGCCGTGCGCGAGGGCAAGTTGTTGTCGCCGACGCGGATTCGCCGCGTGCTGACGGTATCTCGGCTGCTCGCGCCGATCGTGGTGCCGGTCGCCTACCGGTTGGCCATCGCCGCTCGCGGGCTGATCGACCAGCGGCGTGCCGACCAGCTCGGGGTTCCGTTGGCACAGATCGGTAAGTTCTCCGGGCACGGTGGCCAGTTGTCGGCTCGCGTCGCCGGCGCCGAGCGGTCGTTGCGGACCGTGCACGAGAGCAAGCCCAAGGATCCCGAAACAAAGCAGTTCGTGGCCGCGATCTCGGAGCGGCTCACCGACCTCGGCGCTGCGATCACCGCTGCGGAGAACATGCCCGCCGTGCGCCGTCGCGGGGCCCACGCCGCGATCTCTCGTCAACTCGACGAGGTCGACGCCGATTTGATGGCGCGGCTCGGCCTGAGCTGACCACTCGAGACGCAGAACAGCAATGTCATCGGATCGCAAATTCGTTCGGCGCACGGCTAAGTGGAGCGCTCGCCGCATCAGCGCTCTACCTCGGGCCGGCCGCGATCACGACGGCGTCGGCGCACGTCGAGGCCAGCAGTAGCGACGCGGTGCGCGGGGGTGTGGCGCTGGTCAGCTTTCAGGTGCCCAACGAGTCGACGACCGGCGCGGCCACCACCGCATTGACCGTGGACCTGACTGGTGTCTCCGCGGTCCGCACTGAAGCCAAGGCGGGCTGGAGCGCCAAACTCGACCGCGACGGCTCGGGGACGGTCCGTTCGGTGACGTGGACCGCGGCGCCCAACGGCGGCATTGCGGTAGACCAGTTCGGTGTGTTCCGCATCTCGGCGAAGCTGCCCGACGCCGACGCGGTCAGCTTCCCCGCCACCCAGACCTACGCCGACGGGACGGTGGTGCAGTGGGATCAGTCGGCGGCGCCGGGCCAGGCTGAGCCAGCGCATCCCGCGCCGACGCTGGTCGTGGCCGCCGGCACGCCGTCGCCGGCCCAGCATGCCTCTCCGACCGATTCCGCCCGACCCACTGTGTCGGCCATGCCCGCTGGACAGGGCAGGCCGGGGGCCGACAACACCGCCCGCGTGCTGGCCGGTGCCGCCCTTCTGCTCGCCGCCTGTCGGCGTCGGCGCTGCGTTGACTGGGCGGCGGAGGTGACCCGGCGGACGCACCTCGCCGTGCTGACGCTGCTGCTCGCCGCGATCGGCTTCGCGACCACGCTGACCGCCGGCTCAGCCGGCGCGCACGCTGCCCGGGTATCGGCCGATCCCGCTGACCACGCCACCGTCAGTACCGGCCCGGCGCAGGTCAGCGCCACCTTCAACGAGGACCTGCAGACCACGTTCGCGGCGATGACGGTCGTCGGCCCGGACGGCAACATGTGGACCACGGGCGAGCCGCAGGTGCACGGAACGGTCGTCAGCATCGGCGTGCGCCCGCTGGGGCCGACCGGTTTCTACACGGTCAACTACCGGGTCACGTCGGCAGACGGACACGTGGTTGACGGGTCGTGGTCGTTTCTGCTGACCATCCCGGGCACCGGCACGCCCGGCTCCGCGGCGCAGAACCCGGACAGCACGCCCGACGACGTCCCGATCTGGCCGTTCGTCCTCGGCTCGGTGGCGCTGGTCGGCGCCGGGGCATGGTGGTCTAAGCGGAACAGACCCTGACGATCGTTGCCCGCCCAACCCACTGCGGCGGCCCTGGCATGATGTATTCGACTCCCTACCTGGCCTCGACGATCCCCACCGGGCCCCGACGAGAAACTTCAAAGGAGCAACCGGATGGCAGACCCGCAGGATCGACCGGACGACACTCCCGACCCGGCCCCGCCGGCGCCTGCCGAAACCGCGGCGCCGCCACCCGCGCCGAAGCCGGACAGGCCCGCCGAACCCGCGGCGCCACTCCGCCAACAGCCGGAGAAGCCGGCCAAAAAGGCCCCGGCCAAAAAGGCCCCGGCCAAGAAGACGCCCGCCAAGAAGACAGCCGCGAAGAAGGCTCCTGTGAAGAAGGCTCCCGGCAAGAAGGCTGCGGCCAAGAAAGCGCCGGCAAAAAAGGCGCCCGCCAAAAAGATCGCACCCGCCGCTGCGACACCCGACACCAATGGTCAGATCGCCGCAGCGGCCAAAGACGCCGCAGCACACGCGAAGTCCACTGTCGAGGCCGCGCACAATCCGCTGCCCGCGCAGCCGGCCGCCGCATCGGCCGGCCGGTCACCTATACCGCTGGCGGTGGCGATAGCGATCAGCCTGCTCGCGATCTTGCTGGTGCGACAGCTGCGTCACGACGACGATTAGCATGGCCCGGTGACT
Source organism: uncultured Actinomycetota bacterium (assembly GCA_963834615.1). Taxonomy (GTDB): domain Bacteria; phylum Actinomycetota; class Actinomycetes; order Mycobacteriales; family Mycobacteriaceae; genus Mycobacterium. The sequence continues at coordinate 42,690 of CAWICO010000004.1, read as the reverse complement.
GTGATATTTCGGCCGACCGCCGACCTGGTCGACGACATCGGTCCCGACGTTCGCAGCTGCGACGTTCAATTCCGCCAGTTCGGCGCACGAACGCAATTCGCCGGCCCGATCACCACCGTGCGGTGCTCCCAAGACAATGCGCTGCTGAAGTCGGTGCTGTCGACGCCCGGCGACGGCGGCGTGCTGGTGATCGACGGCGGCGGTTCGCTGCATACGGCCCTGGTCGGCGATCTGATCGCGGAGCTTGGCCCAGTCCAATGGATGGACCGGGCTGATCGTGAACGGCGCCGTCCGCGACGCCGCGGCGCTGGGCGACATGGAGTTGGGCATCAAGGCGCTCGGCACGAATCCGCGAAAGAGCGAGAAGACCGGCGCCGGCGAGCGTGACGTCACGGTCAGTTTCGGCGGCGTGGAGTTCGTGCCCGGCGACATCGCCTACAGCGACGACGACGGTATCGTCGTCGTCGCCGCGGCACGGTACCTAAGCCGAGCTAAACCGCAAGCGCAGCAGGCTTTTTCGCGAAATGCAGCGCTTCGTCGTCGACCTTGCCGCGGCGGATCAGCTGGAGGTCCACGAAGTAGTTCTGCTTGAGCCGCCACGGCGAGACCGAGCCGGCCTTCGGCAGGTAGTCCAGGGCGCGCAGCACGTACCCGGGCGTGAAGTCCATCAGCGGACGCTCGTCGACGGAATTGCCCGGGTGTTGCGGCACCACGGTGGCGTAGCCGTTCGCGTCCATGTGATTGATGACGCGGCAGACGAATTCGGACACCAGGTCGGCCTTGAGCGTCCACGACGCGTTGGTGTAGCCGATGGTGAACGCCATGTTCGGCATGCCGGTCAGCATCATGCCTTTGAAGGCCATCGTGTCGTTGAGTTCAACCTTCTCCCCGTTGCGACGGATCTCAGCACCACCGAACAACTGCAGGTTCAAACCCGTTGCGGTGATGATGATGTCAGCGTCCAACTCCGCACCGGAGCCGAGCTTGAGGCCGGTCTTGGTGAACCGCTCGATGGTGTCGGTGACGACGTCGGCCTGGCCCTTGCGGATGGTCTTGAACAGGTCGCCGTTGGGCGCTAAGCACAGCCGCTGGTCCCAAGGGTTGTAGCTGGGGCCGAAGTGCTTCTCGACGTCGTAGCCCTTCGGTAGCCGCCGCTTGGCCATGGTCAGCAGCGTCTTGCGCATTTGGCTTGGGAACTTCCGGGAGAACTGGTACTGGAAGGTGCTGAACGCGATCCACTTCCACCGGTTGGCGGCATGCGCGGCCTTGGTCGGCAGCCACTTGATGGCCTGCTCGGCGAACGGGTCGCTCAGCGGCAGCGAGCCGATGTAGGACGGTGTGCGCTGCAGCATCGTCACGTGACCGGCGCCCGATTTCACCAGCGAAGGAATCAGTGTGATCGCGGTAGCGCCCGAGCCGATCACCACGATCTTCTTGCCCGCGTAGTCGAGATCTTCCGGCCAGTGCTGCGGATGAATGGTGGTGCCTTCGAAGTCGTCGTAACCTTCGAACCTCGGCAGGTAGCCCTCGTCGTAGTTGTAGTAGCCACTGCAGGCGACCAGGAACGAGCAGGTGAGTTCCTGCTGCTGGCCGTCGTTGTCGACGGTCAGGGTCCACCGGTTCTCCGCGTCGGACCACTCGGCGGCGAGCACCTTGTGGCGGTAGCGGATGTGCTTGTCGATGCCGTTCTCTGTCGCGGCTTCCCTGATGTAGGCCTTGATCGAGGCGCCGTCGGCGATGGACGTCGACGACTCCCACGGCTTGAACCGGAATCCCAGGGTGAACATGTCCGAGTCGGACCGAATCCCGGGGTATTTGAACAGATCCCAGGTACCGCCTAGGTCGTCGCGGCGCTCGAGCACCGCGTAGCTCTTGGACGGGCAACGGTCCTGCAAGTGCCAGGCCGCGCTGATGCCGGAGATGCCGGCGCCGACGACGACGACGTCGAGGTGTTCAGTCATGGACGACACGCTATCAACACCGTGTTGAGTGCGTCAACACTGTGTTGAATTTCTCGACACCGTGTAAAGTAACGCCGGTGACAACCGTCGGCCGCAGCCGCACATCCCGGGGACGCCGCTCCGCGCGCCCGTCCGGCGACGACCGTGAGGTCGCCATCCTGACGACGGCCGAGCAGCTACTGGAGCAGCGCCCGCTGGCCGACATTTCGGTCGATGACCTGGCCAAAGGCGCCGGCCTTTCCCGGCCGACCTTCTATTTCTACTTTCCGTCCAAAGACGCTGTCCTACTCACGCTGTTCCAGCGGGTGATCGTCGAAGCCGACTCCGCGCTGGAAAACCTGATCGCCAACCCGCCGGCCGACCTGAAGGGGTTGTGGCGCATCGGCATCAAGCTTTTCGTCGAGACGTTCGGCTCGCACCGCGCCGTCTCGCTGGCCGCTGACTCCGCTCGCACCAACAAAGACCTGCGCGAGCTGTGGTCGAAATTCATGCAGAAGTGGGTCGGCCACATCGCTACCGTCATCGAGACCGAGCGGGCCCGCGGCGCCGCCCCGGTGACGCTGCCCGCCGACGAGTTGTCGGCGGCGCTGAACCTGCTCAACGAGAAAGTCATGCTGAGCTCATTCGCCGACGATCGCCCCTCGGTGCCACCCGAGCGGGTTCTTGAGACGCTCGTGCATATCTGGATGACCGGCATTTACGGCGAACAGGTCTAGCACTCGTCGGCGGTCGATGCGAACATATGTTCGTGCGTGTTTCCGGCGGTGAAGCCACCATCCTGCACGCGGACCTCGACTCGTTCTATGCGTCGGTCGAGCAGCGTGACGACCCGGCGCTGCGCGGCCGACCGGTGATCGTCGGCGGCGGAGTCGTGCTCGCGGCCAGCTACGAGGCCAAGGCCTATGGTGTGCGCACCGCGATGGGCGGCGCCCAGGCGCGGCGGCTGTGCCCGCAGGCCGTGGTGGTTCCACCGCGGATGGCGGCCTACACACAGGCCAGCGACGCGGTCTTCGCGGTCTTCCACGACACCTCGCCGCTGGTGGAGCCGATCTCGGTCGACGAGGCGTTCATCGACGTCGCCGGGCTGCGCCGCGTCTCCGGCACCCCGGTGCAGATCGCGGCCCGGCTGCGCAGCGATGTCCGCGATCGCGTCGGCCTGCCCATCACTGTCGGTATCGCGCGGACCAAGTTTCTCGCCAAGGTCGCCAGCCAAGAGGCCAAGCCCGACGGCCTGCTGCTGGTTCCGCCCGGCCAAGAGCTCGCATTCCTGCACCCGCTGCCGGTGCGCCGATTGTGGGGTGTGGGCGCGGTGACCGCCGACAAGTTGCACACCCACGGCATCCAGACGGTCGCAGAGGTGGCCGAGCTCAGCGAGTCCACGCTGGCGTCGCTGGTGGGTGGGGCGATGGGTGGCCGGTTGTATGCGCTGTCCCGCAACATCGATCTCCGTCGGGTGTCGACGGGGGTGCGCCGACGGTCGGTGGGGGCGCAGCGGGCGCTGGGTCGCGCCGGCAACACCATGTCGGCGGCCGAGGTCGACGCGGTGGTGATCAACCTGATCGACCGGATCGCCACGCGGATGCGCGGCGCCGGGCGCACCGGTCGGACGGTCACACTTCGGTTGCGGTTCAACGACTTTGGCCGCGCAACCCGATCGCGCACGCTGCCGTGGGCTACCTGTTCGACGCACGCCATCCTCGCCACGGCGCGGCAGCTGGTGGCGGCCGCCGCACCGCTGATCGCTGAGCGGGGGTTGACGCTGGTCGGATTCGCGGTGTCGGAGATCGACCGCAGCGGCGCCGAGCAGCTGATGCTGCCGTTCACCACGGGAACAGATCCGGCCGACGTCGACGCGGCGGTCGACAGCGTGCGTCGTCGCTACGGCAAGTCGGCGCTGACCCGGGGAGTGCTCGTCGGCAGGGACCCCGGCCTGGAGGTGCCCCACCTGCCCGACTGAGCTCCAGCCCGCCGGGTTAGGTCGCGGTCCAGGCAAGCAGTTTGTCGACCGGCCAGGTGTTGACGATGCGGTCGGTCGGAACGCCGGCGTCCAACGCCCGCTGGGCGCCGTAGCCGAGGAAGTCCAGCTGGCCCGGCGCGTGGGCATCAGTGTCGATGCTGAAATCGCAACCGATCTCCAGCGCCAGATTCAGTAGTCGGGTGGGCGGGTCACGTCGTTCCGGCCGCGAGTTGATCTCAACGGCGGTGCCGTGCTCACGACATGCGGTGAACACCGCTTCGGCATCGAACGTCGACTCCTTCCGGACGCCGCGATTACCGGCGACCAACCTTCCCGTGCAGTGACCGAGAACGTCGGCCTGCCCGTCGCTGACGGCGCGCACCATCCGGCGGGTCATCGACGCGGAGTCCATCGACAGCTTGGAATGCACGCTGGCCACCACGATGTCGAGACGGTCCAGCAGCTCTGGCTCCTGGTCCAGGCTGCCGTCGTCGAGGATGTCCACCTCAATGCCGGTCAGGATGCGCATCGGCGCGAACCGGTCACGCAGCGTGTCGATGACGTCGAGCTGTTTGCGCAGCCGCTCCGGCGACAACCCGTTGGCGATGGTCAGGCGCGGCGAATGGTCGGTCAGCGCACAGTACTCATGGCCCAGCGCCGCCGCGGTGGCCATCATCTCTTCGATGTTCGCCGATCCGTCGGACCAGTTCGAATGCAGATGCAGGTCACCGCGCAGCGCGGCCCGGATTTCCCCGCCGCCGAGATCCTCAGCGGCGGAGCGTAACTCGACCAGGGCGTCGGGTTCACGGCCGGACCAGGCCTGGGCGATCACCTTGGCGGTCTTCGGTCCGATACCGGGCAGCGACTGCCAGCTGTTGGCCTGGCCGTGCCGCTCGCGCTCCGCTTCGTCGAGACGCTCGACGATGTCGGCGGCGTTGCGGTACGCCATCACCCGCCGGGAGTCTTCGCGCGCCCGGTCCTTGTAGTAGGCGATCTGACGCAGCGCGGCTACCGGGTCCATCTCTCCAGTGTGCCCGTCCTGCTAGAAGAACTGCCCGACGACGAAGCCGGCGAGGAGCACCCCGAAGCCGCCGATCTCCGCGACGATCAGCGCGGTCATCGCGACTTTGAGTGCGCCGTCAGGCTTTTCGAATTGGTTATCGGTGTCGCGCCGCAGACCGTGGGCGATGTAGCTGACGATGGCCGCGACAAAGAAGAACACCAGTAACGCCGCCGCGGTGAGGTTGACCCATGCAGGCCACGCGCTGAAGTGGACGAAGACCGCGACCAGCAACGTCGCAAACGAATACAGCAGCGCGGCGCGGTGGGCGATGTCGACGTAGACGTGGGCGCGGTGATCCGGCGACGCCAGCACCTGGCGGTATTTCCACACGCCGAGCACCAACGCGAGCAGGAAGATCAGCCCGGCGGCGAGCAGGGTGATCCTCACGTCGTAGCGCAACGCGTCGCGCAGCGAATCGCCGTGTGGCGACGGGTCGAATGGCTGGACTACCGTCGGACTCATGCGATTTGCGTTCAAAACCTCACCCCAAAACACCACCTGGAAACAGATGCTCGCCGTTTGGCAGACCGCTGACGATATCGATGTATTCGAATCCGGGTGGACCTTCGACCACTTCTACCCGATCTTCAGCGACAGCACCGGACCCTGTCTAGAGGGCTGGACGACGCTGACCGCGCTGGCCCAGGCAACCACCCGACTCCGGCTGGGCACCCTGGTCACCGGCATCCACTACCGCCATCCTGCCGTGCTGGCCAATATGGCTGCCGCGCTCGACGTCATCTCCGACGGCCGGCTGGAACTCGGTATCGGCGCCGGCTGGAACGAGGAGGAATCCGGCGCTTACGGCATCGACCTGGGCAGCATCAAGGAGCGCTTCGACCGCTTCGAAGAAGCGTGCGCCGTGTTGACCAGTCTGCTCAGCGAAACGACGACCAACTTCGACGGCAAGTACTACCAATTCAAGGACGCCCGCAACGAACCCAAGGGGCCGCAACGTCCGCACCCGCCGATCTGCATCGGTGGCAGCGGTGAGAAGCGCACGCTGCGCATCACCGCCCGCTACGCCCAGCATTGGAACTTCGTCGGCGGACCGCCGGATGTCTTCAAACACAAGCGCGAGGTGCTGGCGTCGCACTGCGCCGACATCGGCCGCGACCCGAAAGAGATCATGACGTCGGCGCACCTGCGATTGGAGCCCGACCTCGACTACGCGAAAGTCATCGACGACGCTGCCGGATTGGCGGCCGAAGGATTGGACCTGGGCATCGTCTACATCCCGCCGCCGCATGACCCGGCGGTGCTGGAGCCCTTGGCCGAGGCGATCCGCGACTCGGGTCTGCTCACCTAGATCCGTCGCGCGCGTAGTGCGGCGGTCATGAGATACCGTCTGTGCGGCCGCGGCCGTGCTGCCAGCAAACCTGAGTCAGCGGTGATCGACGGCGGACGCGAACCACGCCCAGTTGGAATCTGTAGGGAAGCCGATCGCACCCGATCCGAGGTCGACGTCACTGTCACTGTGGGCTCGCGCAGACCGAAGCACCAGCCCGGCATCCCCACCCGTGACCCGGCGGGCAAATCCACGTCGTCGTCCACATGGTGGTCGACCACACCCACCACCACGGTGATGACTGCGGAATTGTTGGTCGTTCAGCTGGGAATGCGTGCCCGCGGGCAATCCCTTGTCGGCACGCTCGTACCGCTTCTACGGCATCTGCCCCATGATCACGATTCGGTGACGCCGAGCAAACGCTCGAAGTTATCAGCGAGTGTGCCGATGGAAGCTAGAAGCCGAAGCGCAAGAGGTCCTCTGCGGTCACCAGGCGCTCGAGCTTCGCCGGGAATTCGCGGCTTTTGACTGGATGGCGGAACAATGACCAGGCGATTCGTCCGACCCGGGAGCGGGCCATCGGGTTCATATACACAGCGCTTACTCCTGCGGTCGATCAGCTCAACCGGACTCCACACCCCGCGGCGCCCGTCTCGAGCTATTAGACAGCCTCCGGCTGGCAAACAGTGTAAGACGCGCCGCAGAATTTATCAAATGTTTCTGCTGTGACTAATGTGATTAACGCTGCGGTGCCGCAGTGGGTGTGATCGGCGCGGGCAGCGCGGTATGCCCCATCAGGAAGCGATCCACTCCCGCAGCGGCGGCGCGGCCCTCAGCAATCGCCCAGACGATCAGCGACTGGCCGCGGCCCGCGTCGCCGGCCACGAACACGCCCGGGACCGAGGTCTCGAAATTGGCGTTGCGCGCGACGTTGCCGCGGTCGGTGAACTCGACGCCGAGATCGTTGAGCAGGCCCGGCTTCTCCGGCCCGACGAATCCCATCGCCAGCAACACCAGATCGGCCTCGATCTCGAAATCGCTGCCCTCGTTCTTGACGAATTTGCCGTCTTCCATCGTCACCTCGTGCAGCTTCAGTGCGGCGACGTGGCCGTCTCGGCCGACGAACTCCTCGGTGTTGACCGAGAACACCCGCTCGCCGCCCTCCTCGTGGGCCGAGGAGACCCGGAGCATCAACGCGTACGTCGGCCACGGTGTGGACGAGGCGCGGCTCTCCGGCGGGCGCGGCATGATCTCGAGCTGGTGAATGTTGGCCGCGCCCTGACGGTGTGCGGTCCCCAGGCAGTCGGCACCGGTGTCCCCGCCGCCGATGATGACGACTTTCTTGCCCTTGGCGGTGATCGGCGGCTCGCCGTCCGCCGTGCCGAGGACTCCGTCTTTTAGGTCGCCCGCGGCAAACCGGTTTCCCCACGGCAGGTATTCCATTGCCTGATGGATGCCGTCCAGTTCACGGCCGGTGATCGGCAGGTCGCGCCAGGCGGTCGCGCCGCCGGCCAGCACCACGGCGTCGTACTCCGACCGCAACTCCTCGGCGGTGACTTCGCCACCGACATCGACGCCGGCGCGGAACTCGGTGCCCTCGGCCTCCATCTGCTCGAGCCGACGGTCCAGGTGACGCTTTTCCATCTTGAACTCGGGGATGCCGTAGCGCAGCAACCCACCGATCCGGTCAGCGCGCTCGAAGACCGTCACCGCGTGCCCGGCCCGGGTCAGCTGCTGTGCGGCCGCCAGCCCGGCAGGGCCGGAGCCCACCACCGCCACCTTTTTCCCGGTGTGCTGGTCCGGCTCCGGCGGCAGCGGCACCACCCAGCCTTCGTCGAAGGCGTTGTCGATGATCTCGACTTCGATCTGCTTGATCGTCACCGCATCCTGGTTGATGCCCAGCACACAGGACGATTCGCACGGCGCCGGGCAGAGCCGGCCGGTGAATTCAGGGAAGTTGTTGGTGGCGTGCAGCCGCTCGATCGCATCCCGCCAACGATCGGTGCGCACCAGGTCGTTCCACTCCGGAATCAGGTTGCCCAGCGGACAACCGTTGTGGCAGAACGGAATTCCGCAGTCCATACAACGCGTCGCCTGGTCCCGCAGCGACGAGTGCGGGAAGTCTTCGTAGACTTCGCTCCAGTCGCGCAGCCGCAGCTCCACCGGTCGGCGCTGCGGGGTCTCGCGGTGGGTGTATTTGAGGAAGCCCTTCGGATCAGGCACTGGCGGCCGCCATGATCGCTGCCTCGGGGTCGGTGCCGTTGCGCTCCGCTTCGGCGATCGCTTCCAGCACCCGCTTGTAGTCGCGTGGCATCACCTTGGCGAAGTGCTGTTGCGTGCTGCCCCAGTCGGCCAGGACGCGTTGCCCGACCGCGGAGTCGGTGGCGTCGACGTGAGCCTGGATGATCGCCTGCACGAACTCGAGGTCGGCCTCGTCGAGCGCTTCGAGCTCCACCATCTCGGAGTTGAGATTGGCCTCCAACGCGTCCTCCGGGTCGTAGACGTAGGCGATACCGCCGGACATGCCCGCGGCGAAGTTGCGGCCGGTGTCGCCGAGAATGACGACCTTGCCGCCGGTCATGTATTCACAGCCGTGATCGCCGACGCCCTCGACCACCGCCTCCGCGCCGGAGTTGCGGACGGCGAAGCGCTCGCCGACCGCCCCCCGCAGGAATGCCTGGCCGCTGGTGGCGCCGAACAGGATCACGTTGCCGCCGATGATGTTGTCTTCGGCCACGTAACCCGCCGGCGCGTCATCCGGTGGCCGCACCACCACCCGCCCACCGGACAAACCCTTGCCGACGTAGTCGTTGGCGTCGCCGTACACCCGCAGCGTGATGCCCGGGGGAAGGAAGGCGCCGAAGCTGTTGCCCGCCGACCCCGTGAAGGTGATGTCAATGGTGCCGTCCGGCAAGCCTTGGCCCCCATAGGCTTTGGTGACCTCGTGGCCAAGCATGGTGCCGACGGTCCGGTTGACGTTGGCGATCGTGGTGGAGAAGCTGACCGGCTTCTGCGAGTCCAGCGCTTCGCGGCACATCACGATCAGCTGCTGATCCAGCGCCTTGTCCAGACCGTGGTCCTGCTTGGAGCTGTTGTACAGATCCTGGTTCATGAACGCCGAGTCCGGCTCGTGCAGGATCGGCGACAGATCCAGCTTGTGCGCCTTCCAGTGCGCCCGGGCCAGCGTGGTGTCCAGCGCCCCGACCTGACCCACCGCCTCGTTGACGGTGCGGAAGCCGAGCTGCGCCATGTACTCGCGGACCTCCTCGGCGATGAACAGGAAGAAGTTCTCCACAAACTCAGGCTTGCCGGCGAATCGTTCACGCAGCACCGGGTTCTGGGTGGCCACGCCGACCGGGCAGGTGTCGAGGTGGCAGACCCGCATCATGATGCAGCCGGACACCACCAGCGGAGCGGTCGCGAAGCCGAACTCCTCGGCGCCCAGCAGCGCTGCGATCATCACGTCGCGGCCGGTCTTGAGCTGGCCGTCGACCTGGACGACGATCCGGTCGCGCAATCCGTTGAGCAGCAACGTCTGCTGCGTCTCGGCCAGGCCGAGTTCCCACGGCGCGCCGGCGTGCTTCATCGACGTCAGCGGCGTCGCGCCGGTGCCACCGTCGTGCCCGGAGATCAGCACGACGTCGGCATGTGCCTTGGAGACTCCGGCCGCGACGGTGCCTACCCCGTTTTCGGAGACCAGCTTGACGTGGATCCGCGCGGACGGGTTGGCGTTCTTCAAATCGTGAATCAGTTGCGCGAGATCCTCGATCGAGTAGATGTCGTGGTGCGGCGGCGGGGAGATCAGGCCCACACCGGGAGTCGAATGCCGCACTTCGGCGATCCACGGGTAGACCTTGCCGGCCGGAAGCTGGCCGCCCTCACCGGGTTTGGCGCCCTGGGCCATCTTGATCTGGATGTCAGAGCAGTTGCTCAGGTAGTGCGAGGTGACACCGAAGCGTGCGGAGGCGACCTGCTTGATCGCGCTGCGCCGCCAGTCCCCGTTGGGGTCGCGGTCGAACCGGCTGACGTGCTCACCACCCTCCCCGCAGTTCGACCGGCCGCCAAGGCGGTTCATCGCGATCGCCAGCGTCTCGTGCGCTTCGGCGGAGATCGAGCCGTAGCTCATCGCACCGGTCGAGAAGCGCTTGACGATCTCGCTGGCCGGCTCGACATCGTCGAGCGGAATCCGCTTGCGTCCCTCGCGGAATTGCAGCAGGCCACGCAACGACGCCATCCGCTCACTCTGGTTGTCGATCAGCCGGGTGTATTCCTTGAAGACCTCGTACTGACCGGTGCGGGTGGAGTGCTGCAGCTTGAACACGGTGTCGGGGTTGAACAGGTGGTATTCGCCTTCGCGACGCCACTGGTACTCCCCGCCGACCTCGAGTTCGCGGTGCGCCCGCTCGTCGGGCCGGTCCAGGAAGGCCAGCGCGTGCCGGGTCGCCACGTCGGCCGCGATGTCGGACAGCGTGATTCCGCCGGTGGGACAAGACAATCCGGTGAAGTACTCGCCGAGAACGTTCTCGTCGACGCCGACGGCCTGGAACAACTGCGCGCCGGTGTAGGAGGCCAGCGTCGAGATGCCCATCTTGGACATCACTTTCAGCACGCCTTTGCCCGACGCCTTGATGTAGTTGCTCAGCGCCTTGTCGCGGTCAAGACCTTCGAGTCCGCCGCGGTCGAGCATCACCTCGATCGACTCGAACGCCATGTACGGGTTGATCGCTGCCGCACCGAATCCGATCAGCGCGGCCATGTGGTGCACCTCGCGGGCATCGCCCGACTCCACGACCAGGCCGACCTTGGTGCGGCTGCGTTCGCGGACCAGGTGGTGGTGCACCGCCGAAACCGCCAGCAGCGACGGGATCGGGGCCAGCTTCTCGTCGGACTCCCGGTCGGACAGGATGATGATCCGCGCGCCGTCGGCGATCGCCGCCGAGGTCTGGGCACGGACGTCGTCGAGGGCCGCTTTGAGCCCGGCGCCGTTCTCGGCGACCGGGTACAGACAGCGAATGACCTTGGAGCGCAAGCCATGCCGACGACCGTTGACCTCGACGTCGGGGTCGAGGTTGATCAGCTTGGCCAGCTCGTGGTTACGCAGAATCGGCTGCGGCAAGATGATCTGGCGACAGGAGTCCTCGTCGGGGTTGAGCAGGTCGCCCTCCGGGCCGACGGTGCCCGACAGGCTGGTCACCACCTCTTCGCGGATGGCGTCCAGCGGCGGGTTGGTCACCTGGGCGAACAGCTGCTGGAAGTAGTCGAACAGCATCCGCGGACGCTGAGACAGCACCGCGACCGGTGTGTCGGTACCCATCGAGCCGATCGGCTCGGCGCCGGTGCGCGCCATCGGCGTCACCAGCAGGTTGAGCTCTTCGTAGGTGTAGCCGAAAACCAACTGCCGCAACACAACCCGGTGGTGCAGCATCCGCTCGTAGTCGCCCTGCGGCAGCTCGGCCAGCGGAATCAGTCCCTTGTCCAGCCATTGCTGATAGGGCTGCTCGGCGGCCAGTGCCGCTTTGATCTCCTCGTCGGCGACGATGCGGCCCTGCGCCATGTCGACCAGGAACATCCGACCCGGCTGCAGCCGCATGCGGCGCACCACCTTCGACGGCTCGATGTCGAGCACGCCGACCTCGGAGGCCATCACCACCAGGCCGTCTTCGGTGACCCAGATCCGGGACGGGCGCAGGCCGTTGCGGTCCAGCACCGCACCCACGACGGTGCCGTCGGTGAACGTCATCGATGCGGGGCCGTCCCACGGCTCCATCAGCGACGAGTGGTACTGGTAGAACGCCCGGCGGGCCGGATCCATCGACTCCTGGTGCTCCCAGGCCTCGGGGATCATCATCAGCACCGCGTGCGGCAGGCTGCGACCGCCCAGGTGCAGCAGCTCGAGTGCCTCGTCGAAACGCGCGGTGTCCGAGGCGCCAGGGGTACAGATCGGGAACAGCTTGTCGACGTCCTCGCGCGAGCCGAACACGTCGGTGTCGATCAGCGCTTCACGGGCACGCATCCAGTTCTCGTTGCCGGTGACGGTGTTGATCTCGCCGTTGTGCGCGATGCGCCGGAACGGGTGGGCCAACGGCCACGACGGGAAGGTGTTGGTGGAGAACCGCGAGTGCACGATGCCCAGCGCGCTGGTCAGCCGCTGGTCTTGCAGGTCGAGGTAGAACGCCTTGAGCTGCGGCGTGGTCAGCATGCCCTTGTAGACCATGGTCTGACCGGAAAGGCTTGGGAAATAAACGGTTTCACGTCCGGGGCCGTCCTGCCCGGGACCCTTGGTGCCGAGCTCATGCTCGGCGCGCTTGCGGACGACGTAGGCGCGGCGCTCCAGCTGCATGCCGTCAGCGCCGGCGATGAAAATCTGGCGGAAGGTGGGCATCGCGTCACGGGCCAGCGCGCCCAGCGAGGACTCGTCGGTGGGCACGTTGCGCCAACCGAGCACCCGCAGCCCTTCGGCCTCGACGATCTTCTCCACCGCTGCGGCGGCTGCCGTAGCGTCCTTCGACGACTGCGGCAGGAACGCGATGCCGGTGGCGTAACTGCCGGCCTCAGGTAGATCGAAGTCGACGACCTGACGGAAGAAGTCGTCAGGAACCTGGATCAAGATGCCGGCGCCGTCGCCACTGTTCGGCTCAGCGCCCTGCGCACCGCGGTGCTCGAGGTTGACCAGCGCGGTGATTGCCTTGTCGACGATGTTGCGGCTGCGCCGGCCGTGCATGTCGACGACCATGGCAACCCCGCACGAGTCATGCTCGTATGCGGGGTTGTAGAGCCCGACGCGTTGGGGCGCCATTCCCACCTGACCCTTCACCGAAGAACTTTCCACGCGGATTCGTCTCCGCTCCGCTGGCGCCGCCCGGATGGCTATGGATCGGGCCCCATCGGTCTTGTCGAAATGTGGTGTCGCCTGGTGGCGATGATCCGGTTGGGGATTCATCCGTGCAGCGCTGAACGGCGGCCCAGTTCCCGGTTTCGACAAGTTGTAAAACGATATGTCAAAACCCGCCTGACATGCCAACTTGACCGATAATAGTCCCAGGGCCACCGATGCCGCTCTGTTGAGCGGCGATCCACTCGGCACTCGGTCGGGTCACTCAGTGCCGCAGGGCATTTAAGCGCGCCGGAGCCGTGACCGAGCGCACCCGGTGGCGGCCCGCTTTTCGCCTCATTCCGGTCGACATTTTGCTGTGCCGGCGGTCACACGACGTCTTCGAAAGCCCGCCGGCCCACAGCGCACACACCCGGCGGGTGGTGTAACTCCACAAAAGGCGTGGCAGTGGGGCTTACGGACTTCGCCGACCCGCCGTTACCCGCCGATCCGCCTCGTCCGGCGCGGGCCGCGCGCCGGGGTGGGCGGAAGTTGCCGAAGAGTCTGGGCACCCGGCCCGGCCCGATGCCCTGTGACCTGCGCGATCAGTGATTGTCACGCCCGTCGCCGGAGGCCTTACGATGCCTACGATGCCCCAGTCGATCGCCATCGCGCTGCAAACGGAGAATTCATGAGCTTGGCCCCGCAGGACGTGCGCAGGCTCATCGATATCTACCTTCAGGCATGGACCACCCAGGACCCTGATCTTATCCTTGACGTCTTCACCCCGACAGCGACCTACCACGAGCGGGTCCTGGCGCAACCGATCCGCGATCACGCCGGCATCCGTGCGTACTGGCGGACGAAAGTCGTCGAAGAACAGGCGAACATCCAAGCCGAGTTACTCAACCTCTACCTCGACGGCACGACCGCCATCGCCGAGTGGGAAGCCCTGTTCGACGATGTCGTCCAAGGCTGCCGCAAGCGGATGCGCGAGGTCGCCATTCTCGAATTCGAGGGTGACCGCGTCGCCAGCTTGCGGGAGTACTGGACATCCGAGCGCGTGAGCTCCTGACGTGACCGATTCCGACGACTTCCTGCGGGACCGGGTGCGGCCCACGCAGCACGGCGCTCCACTCGGCCCGCCGGGCCCCCCGGGCCCAATGCCACGCCCACCGGCGCCGGAGTCACGTCCGCCGTTGCCCCAGCGGCCCCCTCCCCCACCCCCAGGCCCGCACGCGCCGCCCGAGCGGTGGGGTCACCTCGACTTCGCGCCACGAAGTGCGGCCGAACTGACGCGCCCCGGCCCGAAATACGGGTGGCGGCGCGCCGTCTACCGGGCGACATTCGGGTGGGTCAACCTCGGGCCGTCGGCCGCAGAACGGCAGGAAGACGCCTACGAGGCTGCTATCGGGTCGACGCTTCGGGGCAACTACAAGGTGGGCGTGCTGGGCAAGGGCGGTGTCGGAAAGACCACCGTCGCGGCCAGCGTCGGCTCGGTTTTCGCCGAGCTGCGCCGCCAGGACCGGGTGGTCGCCGTCGACGCCGACACCGCGTTCGGCCGGCTCGGCAGCCGGATCGACCCGCAGACCAACGGCTCGTACTGGGAACTTGCCTCCGACAAGAATCTGCGGTCGTTCGCCGACGTGACCACCCGCGTCGGCAGCAACTCCGCGGGCCTGTACGTGCTTGCCGGTGAACCGACGGCTGGGCCGCGGCGAGTGCTCGATCCCGCGCTGTATCGCGAGGCGACCTCGCGGCTCGACCGTCACTTCACGATCGCGATCATCGACTGCGGCTCCACGATGGACGCGCCGGTCACCCAAGAAGCGCTGAGCGACCTGGACGCGCTGATCGTGGTGTCGTCACCGTGGGCCGACGGGGCGTCGGCGGCGGCGCAGACGATGGAATGGCTTGCGGCGCATGGCCGTACCGGCCTGCTGCGTCGCACCGTCGTGGTGCTCAACGACTCGGACGGACACTCGGACAAGCGCACCCGAGCGGTACTGGCGCACCAGTTTGTCGACCGTGGCCAGACGGTGGTGCAGGTGCCGTTCGATCCGCACCTGCGGCCGGGCGGCGTCATCGACGTACGCAGCGAACTGAGCCGTGGCACGCGGCGCAAGTTCCTCGAGATTACCGCCGCGATCGCCGGGTTCTTCGCATCCCGGCCGGAGACCCCGCGGGATCGGCACCAGCACTAGCCCGACGACGGGTCGGCGGTGGCCTCGATCTTGGTCACGAGTTGCCCGTCGATGGTCAGCACGACGACGGCGAACAGTCGCCGGTCGGCGAAAGCCAACAGCACCGGTTGGCCGACAGGTCCACTGACCACCGTCACGCCCGGCCCCAGGTAGCGCAACAGGTTGACCGCGACGTCGTGCGGTCCGTGGTTGATCTGCGGTGGCGGCACCGGATCGCCGAGCAGCGTGCCGACACCCCACACCGTCGGATCCAGCACCGCGGCCAGGCCGGCCAGATCCCCGCCGGCGCAGGCGGTGATGAATTTCTCGGTGACCAGCTGATGCTCAGCCGTCGGGACGTCGCTCGGCTTCGGCTGTGCAAGAGTGAATTTCGCCCGTGCGCGACGGGCCAGCTGACGGCACGTGCCGACCGGACGGCCGACTGTCTCCGCGATCGCGTCGAACGGGACGCCGAACACGTCGTGCAAGACAAACGACACCCGCTCGCCGGGGCTGAGCCGGCGCAACACCTCCAGCAGCGCCGTGCGCACCTCGTCATCGAGGGTGACCCGGTCGGCCGGATCCGGGCGACCGGATTGGTTCAGGGCCGCCGCTTCTGAGCCGACATCTTGGGACCGCTCGTAGCGGGCCCGTGCGGAACGCACCTGATCGAGACAGAGCCGGCCCGCCACCACGGTCAGCCACGCACGGACGTCATCGATCTCGCCGGGTTCGGCCCGGGACAGCCGCAGAAACGCCTCCTGTGCAACGTCTTCGGCATCTCCGATATCGCCCAGCATCTGATACGCCACATTGACGAGGTACGGGCGATGGCGTCGCCAGGCCGCAATGATCTCGTCGTCCGCAGACAGCGGTTGGTTCATGTGTTCACGACGATCTGGTGGGTCGAAAAGTTACCGGGCCGATGAGTAACTTTCTCACCTTCCGGCCCGTCCTTGATGAAAAGCACCTTTACCTCAGGAGGGGTCGTATGACCATCGTCGTCACCGGAGCTACCGGCAATGTCGGCCGCCCGCTCGTCACCCTGCTTGCCGCCGCGGGTTGGCCGGTGCGGGCTGTCACCCGCACAGCGACGGTCAGTCACTTTCCCGACGGCGTACAGGCGGTGGATTCCGTTTTCGACGCGCTGACCGGGGCGTCGGCGGTGTTCCTCAATTCCCGCGCGCTCGGTGAGCAGCTCGCCGACGTGGTGGCATCGGCCCGACGCAGCGGTGTCACCAAACTGGTGGCGCTGTCGGCGATCAACGCCGACGACGACTTCTCCCGGCAACCATCGCGGGTTCGCGGCGACCGCAACAAAGAAGTCGAGCAGATCTGCGTTGACTCCGGTCTGGAGTGGGTGAGCCTGCGGCCGGCGGTATTCGCAACGAACTTCGTCGGCATGTGGTCGGCGCAGCTTCGAGCAGGCGACGTCATCGGAGGACCGTACGCCGCCGCGTCCAGCGCGCCGATCGTCGAGGCCGACATCGCGGCGGTGGCCGCGCATGCGTTGTCGACCGATGAGCTTGCCGGACAGCGGATACCGCTGACCGGACCGCAGGCTTTCACCAATACCGAGCTGGTCGAGATCATCGGCACCGTCCTGGATCGTCCACTGCGCTACGTCGAGGTCGCGCCCGACATCGTGCGCCGGCGTTTCATCGGTTTGGGTCTGGGTGCCGAATTCGCCGACGCGTACACGGCGATGCTCGCCGAGTCGGTCGACAAGCCTGCCCTGGTCACCAGGGAAGTCGAAAAGATCACCGGCCGGGCGGCGACCACCTTCGCTCAATGGGTGTCGGATCACCGCGCCCTGTTCGCGAAATAGCAACGGAGGTAGAACATGTCCGATCCACGTCCACCGCGTTACCTGAAGCGGATGAACAAAGTCATGATCGCGGTGCAGAAGCTCGGCATCCCCACCGGTCCGGCCATGGTGCTAACCGTGCCGGGCCGCAGGTCGGGTAAGCCACGCAGCACCCCGATGACGCCGTTCCGATTCGACGGCGGCCTGTACGTGGTCGCCGGCTATCCCGGAGCGGACTGGGCCGCCAACGCCCGCGCGGCCGGTACCGGCACGCTCAGCAGAGGCCGCCGGGTACGGCACGTCGCGATCGTCGAACTGACGGCCGAGCAGGCGCGTCCGGTGTTGCGGGCCTTTCCGGTCGAGGTTCCCGTCGGGGTCACGTTCGCTAAAAGCTCCGGAATGGTCGTCGACGGAACGTCAGACGAATTCGAAGCGCTGGCGGGACGGCTCGCGGTGTTCCGATTCGATCCGGTCGCCCCTGCCTAGTCGAGACTCAAAGCTGCAGGGGCACATGCTTTTCCGCGCAGGCGTCGGTGACCGCCGCGACGACGTCCTGGGTCCGCAGCGTCTCCAAGAAACTGCTGTGCGCGAGGTCGCGACTTAAAGTTTTCGGTGGCGCCCCCCGTCGAGAGGTCTAGGGCGCCGGGCTCAAACACCGCGGTTTGCGCCTTCGAGTGCTTGCATCGCCTCGCCCACTTCAAAGCCTTTATAGCGGGTTGTACTCGCCGCTGGCCGCAGGTCACGGCGGATAGTGTAGGTCCGTGATCATGCTAATGAGTCGGACGCCGCGGTTTTGCGCCGCCGCGAATGATTTGATCGATGGCAATCGTCGCGTAGCGATCGGCTGGCCACTCGAAGCTCAGTAATGAACCGTCGCAAGTGGACTCATGTTGCCGGTCTTGCATCACTTCCAGTGAAAACTCCCAATCTCAGTTGCATGTGTTCCGCTAGAGGGACAATCAACAGGCTATCGTTTGCGTAACTCGTTGCCGTATTCAGCAAGCATTAGAGGAGGACAAATGCCCCTTCGCGATGCTTGGTCGCTACAGCTGCCTCCACTAAACGACTTCGTCCTGTCTCCTGGTTTTGGCGGAGGCCTCGTACTGCTTGCTGCGCTCTTTGTTCTTCTCGGAGCATCTCGGCGCGAGGAACGGCGCCTCGATAGGCAGCTCGGGCAGCAGGATAAGCATCATCAAGAGGTTCGTGCGGATGGGCAACGCCGCGAAGCGCTCGAGCGCTGTTGGCAAAGGTTGGTGTGGTTGGTCAATACAGCGTCCACCCAGCCGGTAGCCCCTCACAGCGACGAAGCCAGCCTCGGTCTTGGACCAGAATTGACGCTTGCGATTCTTGAGGGCCTGCACCGAGAAGCTAAAGACCTGGAAGATGGCACACTAACCCAGGCTGTCGCGGTTTACTTACAGCAGTACGGCTTGGTGCTAGGCCAGCGAATTGGTTCGAGCCTTGAGGGCCTGGACGTAACTGATGGACGGCACGCGGAGCCGGCAGGAAGCGACGGGGGTAGCGCCTCGAAACAGCCGGAAATGGATAAAGCGATCGCCGCCACAGCAGACACCAGCGCGTCGTAGGCCGCCAATAATGACCACCCTGGGCGAGCACATCGAAAATCTGGACATGTACACCTGGGCTGCGCTCACCAAGCGCGCGGCCGAGCGGGCGGTCGCTGCGGCCGAGCAGGCCGGCCAGCAGCCTCCCGCGCGCTTGGTCGCGTTAGCCAAGATGAGTGAGACCGAGCTAATTGACGCCCGCCGGAACAATTTATGGCATCCGAAACCGAAGCCACCAACGATCCGGATGAAACTCATCGAAGCCGAGCATCGACGCGCGATGGCCGAGCAGCGGGTGCAAGGTGCCGAACAAGATAAAAAGGACGCCCGCGCCGACGTTGCGGCCGCGCGCGCTGAAGCACAGACATCCGCGGCGGCGGCGAGTGATGCGAGGGATCGCGCCCGCACCGCAACCGAGGAACTCTTCCGCAAAGAGCTGCAGCGAACCGCAGAGCGCAGCGAGGCCCAGGCGGAGGTTGAAAACCTGCGGAATGGGATAACGGAAGCGCGAGCCGTCGAAACCGCTGCACGCGCTGAGGCGGAGGAGGCAGCTGCTGCTGCGGCAGCGGCGAGAGAACGCGAAATTGCCGCGCTCGAACAATTTGCAAATCAAGGGGCGCAGCTGGCTGGCGCGCAGCGCAAAGTCGAGGCGGCCCTTCACAAGTCCCAAGCCGCCGAGGAGAAGATGCGGGCCGAGCTCGATCAGGTCCGCGCAGGACAGCGCAGCCGAGATCGCGGCAGCGGTCCAGCACGCAAGTGCCGCGGATCAGCGGGCCGAGGAACGTCTCGCTGAGCGCGCCGCCGATCGGCGCGAGATGCAGACTGAGATGGAAAGGTTGCGGGGCGAAATCGTAAAGGTCCGCAGCGACGCGGAGGCCGAAATCGCGACAGCCACCGAACGGACGAAGGCTGCGGAAAATCGAGCCCTCCAGCGGATGTCTGAACGGTCAGCCGACCGAGTGGCGGCTCGAGAAACAATCGACAAGCTGCAGGTATACCTGGAGCAAGCTCGTGCTCATGCCGACGAGGAGGTTCACACCGCACGTGAGCAGGCGCTGCTCGCGATCGCCTCTGCCCAAGCGGCCACGGATAAGATGCTTGCACGGGTTCGCGCTGAAGCGCAGCAACAGGTCGATAAAGCTATAGAGGCGTGCACGCGGGCTGAGGCCATCGCCGACAGCTACCGAGCTCAGGTCCAGAGCCAACAGGCGCGCGTCGGTCAACATTTAGCGATCCCCATCCCGGGATCGGCAGTGCGCCCCTCGACGAGGCGTATCGAAAATGCGCTCACAGCACTGCATCAGATAAATTACATGCTTGAGGTGGGAATGGCGGAGGAAGTGCAGGCTTGAAAATCCCAATAGACACCGAGTTGATGGCACGCCTGGCCCGAACGGTGCAACGAACGGCCCCGGATCTTCGGCAGGAATTTTTCGAGCTCCCGGCCCGCTTTAGCTCAGACTCGCAAGTTCAGGCTGCCACGGAATACGTCAAAGCGGCTTCCGAGGCATTGCGGGCTTTACTTCGCCGGATAGGGTTGGCCGCCGAGCAGCTGGGTCACCGTCAGAAAAACCCGAACGACAAGGTCTTGGGGGCTGTAGCGCGGATGTTGGCTGATCCTAGCGTACAAGTTCTTCTCTCGGAGTCGGCCGACTCTTAGATTGCCGTCCTCGTAATTGTGGTGATTCCGATTCTTGAACCACACATTAAGGCCGAGGCCCATTCAGTAGGGACAGAAATGACCGACAATTCAGATTTCATAGCACGCTCTGTTAGGGCCGGAAGACGACGGCTCGGAGCGACGGGCCCAACCGCCGGCCGACGGGGAAGCTCCTAGCGGCCAAGGAGCGTGGGCGCGGGGAACGAAACGTTCCGACGCGAGCGCCCCCATACGCGGGAATTGCCCGCCCCGGGTGATAGCCCTGGGATCGACGTGACAGATCCGGGGCAATTCGTCGACGATGTGGGTTCCCATGCCCAACCAGAGGGGGCTCCGTCCGCAGCAAGCACCGGTTTCCCGCCGCATATCTGGGATGGACCACTAGCCGGGCCCTCGTACGCGCCGCCCGGACGGCCGCGCGCCTCAGCTTCCGAGCAGCCATTGCCGATACCGGATGCGCCGCGTTCCGGTGACGGGGCCCCGCCGCCCATGCCCCCCGTATGGCCGCCTCAGGTGGACCCTGCGGAACGATGGGCACCTCAGGCCGTTCCTCTGACGTCGGGTTCGGGAGCTGGCCAGCACATTCAGTTGAGCGAGGTAACTAAAGAGCGGCGCGAACCCGCCGAGATGGGCTGGCGCAAGGTTGTCTACCTATCCAGTGGGCACCTGATCAACCTGGGCGCGGGTCCGGCGGAGCGGCGACTCCTTGACTGGAAGGCGCGCATTGCTGCCAACATCCCCGGCAATTACCAGATCACCGCTATCTCGGTCAAAGGCGGGGTCGGAAAGACCCGCGTAACCGCGGGCGTGGGATCAGTCTTCGCCGAGCTACGCAAACAACCCGTGCTGGCTATCGACGCCAACGCGACCTACGGCGGGCTTGGTCGCTTGATCGATCCTAGAGCCCAGACCTCAGTCCGAGATTTTCTGGCGGCAGAGGGTCTCGTCGACTATCCCAGGGCGCGCTACTACACCGGACAGAATAAGCAAGGTCTAGAGGTGTTGGCAGGGAACCAAAACGTGGCCAACCCGATGGCGCTAGGTCCTCGCACTTTTACCGATACCGTGAGCCGTGCGCGCCGATTTTATCAGCTTGCGTTGATCGATTGCGGGGCCGAAATCGAACACCCCGTCATTCCCGCGGTCTTGTCGGCGTCTGATGCGCTAATGATCGTCGGTTCTTGCAGCGTAGATGGGGGACTAGCGGTCGAGACAACGATTGATTGGCTTGCGGCGCGGAACGGACACGCATTGTTGAAGCGTTCGGTGATCGTGCTCAACGACTCTTACCGCTCAGCGGACAGTAACTTCACTAAACACGTCCATGAAACATTGGGCAGGCGAGTCCATTCTGTGAAGACAATCCCGTGGGATGTTCATATGCGGGATGCTGTCACGCTGGATTTCTCAGCGCTGCAACGCCGTACCCGGCTAGCGTTCATGGATCTGGCCGCTGAACTTGCGGGCGGCTTCCCGACAGCAGGAGCGCTAACGCGTTAATTATCAGCGCGAGCGAGAAGCCTCGATATGCACGCTGGCGCCGAAGCCTCTCTAGAGCGGGTGCAGCTAATCGGTTTTTCAGCACGCGGCCGCTAGTGGCGGTCATCCGGTCGGGATGGAGTTGTTTCTGTCGACTGCTGCGTCAATTTCATCTTTTTCAGGGTTGTACGGCAGTTCAGTCACTCTGCAGGCACTCGCAACTGTGCCGGTGCGTCCCGGGAGTTTCTGCCGCAGTCTGTCACGCGCCGGCTTTCCATCCGCTGGCCCGCGGCGAACTGAGCATGTGGAACCAGGCGAAGTGATAATTCGCGCTCAGCTGGTCCTTGGTGGCAATGCCTTCGGTGGCGGCCAGTAGCAGACAATTCAGCACCAGCCCGTCGTCGACGTCGGGATACTGCGCCAACAGCTGATAGCGGGAGGTGTCCAGATAGACCCGCAAGATGTCGATTTCGGCGTCGACGATGCCCGTTCCCGCGGCACCGGCCTTCGCCAGCGTGTTGACCAGCCGCGGCAGGCCATCACGCCAGTGCGTCGCCTCGCTCAACACCCAGCCCAGGTCATCGACCGCCGGTAGGTCACGCGGTTGCGACGAGGTGTCGGTGACGTCGTAGTCGGTGGCCCAGCCCAGCGGGTCGCCTGGCGCGTACGTCAGCGCCAGCGTGGTCTTGCCGAGCAACGCCGTCACTGTGCCTCTACGCCGGGCCGGCTCCAGCAGCTGGACATCGGCGGGCAGCGTGATTCCGGGCGGGATCCAGCCGTGGGCGAGGTCGGTCAACAGCAACGTGGTGCCGTCGTCGCGGTTTCCGACCGCCCAGCGCAACCCCGGTTCTTGTCGAGCCACGAATTGCAGCAGGCGTTGCAGGCGTTCGTGTTCGGACTCCGACGGTAGCTGCGGCACGTAATGCCGAGTGGTCTCGGTGTCATCGATCGCCGGCTCCGTGACGGCGGGAGGCGAGGTGACCGCCTCGAACAACGACACTGGCGGGGCAACGGGTTCTGGGGGCTCCGGGGGTTCTTGTCTGGGCAGCGGCTCGACCGGCGAAGCGACCGCGGCTGCCGGCGGCGGTGGTGGTGGTGGTGGTGGCGATATTTCCTGAAGCAGGCTCGCGAGCTCCTCGAGGACCTCGGTGTCGTCGGAGTCGAACGGACTCTGTGCCTGAAAGTCGGCCGTCTCCAAGGATTCCGGCTCAGCCACGACCGCTTCGTGTTCCACCGTGTCGGCCGCAGACTCCCAATTGTCGAGCTGCTCGGCGGGGCTGAACTCCACCGTCGGCAGGGACGTCGTGGGCATCTCGAAGGGTGTCGGTGTCTCGAACGGTATCGGTGTCTCGAACGGTATCGGTGTCTCGAACGGTGCAGACGCCTCGGACGGTGCAGACACGTCGGACGGTATGGGCGCCTCGGACGCCTCGGGTGGTTCTTCGGCCTCCGGTCGCGGTGGAGCGAGTTTGAATCGCTGCGTCTTTTCGATCTCGTCCACGCCATTCACGGGTCGATATTGCCTCGGCGGCGATTTGGTCGTGATCTTGCGCAGATGCCGCACTGTCGACTCGACTCGTCGGACGGCGAAAGCGCGAGCGTCGTTGATGACGCGCGCTTCTTCTGCCTGTCGCGTTGAATCGGCTAATCCGGCTCGGCGAATGCCTTTGAGTTCTTCATTCGCCGAATTGACGATCCGCTGCAAATCCGTTTTCAGATATTTGACGAGCGGCGCGGTGTCCGCGGTGACGGTCGACAACTCCGCAGGCCACAGCCCGCCGGTCACCCACGGGGTGCAGTCGACAGGAGAGATGAAAGTCGGGATCTTCAGCGATTCTCGGGCAGCTCTGCGGAGGCGCTGCCGCGCCGTATTCCGACCGAAGACCGCCACCGGCTGAGCGTACCGTCATAATCGGCTTCAAGACTCTGCTGTTTACTCCCGAGAGGACCGCCGAGCGGTCTCCGGTTGCGGCGGATAGTCGGATTAATCTCAGCGCAAATGACACACCCATTTTGGGGCTCGACACCGCAGCTAGAAGGGAACTGCATCTTCTTTGCTGGGAGCGAGAGCTTCTCGGCTCCAACGCTATCCAGCACGCTAAGTTGTCGACCGAATCCTAATGACGTACAAGATCTCGTGTGGTCCGACCAGCTGGGGTGCCCGGAAGCGCGCTACCTCTACGGCGCGCGGATGAGCATAGTGTGCTCGGCACCCGGGACAAACGCGGTGGGGTTGAATCGGCGGGCACGGGGTAATAACAACGCCAATCGACTGAGGCCACGGCCTGCGCCGACGACGCTGTCGGCACAGCGGGCTCAAGGAGTGGCGCACATGACGTTCGACCTGACGCCGACGGCGGCACAGCACGACCTGGCCCGGCGCACCCACGAGTTCTCCGAGACAGGTCATCAGGCCGGTCGCTCTGGACTTCGACCAGAAGCAAGAATTCCCGTGGCCGGTGCTCGAAGAAGCCGCCCAGCGCGGCTTCTACAGTCCGCTGTTCTACCGCGATCTGATCGGCGATCCGACCGGGCTGTCGTTGCCGATGTTCATGGAAGAGCTGTTCTGGGGTTGCGCCGGCATCGGTTTGGCCATCGTCATGCCGGCGTTGGCGCTGTCGGCGATCGGTCAGGCTGCGTCGCCCGAGCAGATGTTGGAGTGGGCACCAGAATGTTTCGGCACGCCGGGCGACCTCAAGCTCGCGGCGCTGGCCATCTCCGAGCCCGAGGGTGGCAGCGACGTCCGCAACCTGCGGACCACAGCGCGGCGCGACGGCAGTGACTGGATCATCGACGGCCACAAGATGTGGATCGGCAACGGCGGCATCGCCAACGTGCACGTGGTCAACGCCGTCGTCGATGAAGAACTCGGCCACCGCGGGCAGGCGCTGTTCATCGTCCCGGGCGGCAGCCCCGGCTTGGAATTGGTGCGCAAGCTCGACAAGCTGGGCTGCCGGGCCTCGCACACCGCCGAGCTGAAATTCCACGGCGTCCGGGTTCCTGACGGTAATCTTCTGGGCGGCCAGGAGAAGCTCGAGCACAAACTTGCGAAGGCACGCGAGGTTGTTGCTGGCGGAAAACGTTCCGGCTCGGCGACATTGGGCACCTTCGAGCAGACCCGCCCGATGGTCGCCGCTCAGGCGATCGGCATCGCGCGCGCGGCCTTGGAATACGCCACCGCCTACGCCACCGAGCGTGAGGCGTTCGGCGGCCCGATCATCGACAACCAGGGCATTGCTTTTCCGCTTGCCGAGATCGCCACCCAAATCGATGCGGCGCGGCTGTTGACCTGGCGCGCGTCGTGGATGGCCGCCCAGGGCATCGCGTTCGAGCGCGGCGAAGGCTCGATGTCGAAGATGGCCGCCAGCGAGGTCGCTGTCCGAGCTACCGAGCGGGCCATCCAGACGCTAGGCGGCTGGGGCTACATCAACGACCACCCGGTGGAGAAGTGGTATCGGGATGCCAAGTTGTACACCATCTTTGAGGGCACCAGTGAAATTCAGCGGATCGTCATATCCCATGCTCTGGGCGCATCGGTGGGCACTCCGCCGATGCACATCGAACTCGAGCCGTCCGGCGGCCCGTTGAACCGCGCATTCGGCCGCGGCACCCCGCTGCGGGGTCGCGTCGCCGACGCGGCACTGGCCGCCAAGGACCGGGTACCCGAACCGCTGATGCGGCTCGCCATGCAACTCCTGCGCCCCCCGCGCACATGACCCCCGCGACGACGATGACGCCGGTGAAACCGGCGTGGAGGAGCGGCAGCACATGACCACCGACAAGACGGGCGCCGAAGCTACCGTCAGCGCCACGGACGGCGGGTACAGCATCGCGGTCGACGGCGAAACCGTTGGTCTGGCCGCGGTCGCTGATCGAAGCGAGCAGCGGGTTTTCTACCACACCGAGGTCGGCGAACGGTTTCGCGGACGCGGCCTGGCCGACATCCTGATCAATGAAGCTCTGCAAGCGACGCGCGCCGACGGGAAGCGCGTCGTCGCGACCTGCCCGATGGTGGCCGCCTTACCTCAAGAAGCATCCCGGAGTTCCGCGACATCACCGATCCGGTGACGCCGAAAATTTTGCAGTGGGTCGAGACGCTGTAGTTCTGCCGACCAGACAATTCGGCGACGAACCGGTCGATGAACTCCTCCACCGGCGCTGTACCCGCTTGCCGGATAACGAATTTCGTCAAGCCCGCCTCCAGGTAGCCGTCGAGCTGTCGGTGCAGCTGATCCCAACCCGCGGCGACGAGTTCGGCCGGATCGACGTCCGGACGACGGTGACGCACCGCGGCCGCCACCTCCGCCGGCAGCTCACCGTCGGCAACGGCCAGCGAGATCCCGTAGTGGTCGGGCTCGATTGACCGGCCGGCTTCTTCGGCCGCTCGCTCGATCGCTTTGCGGCCTGCGCCCGCCTCCGTCGGCGTCAGGAAGCTGCCCAGCCAGCCGTCGGCCAGTGTGCCGATCCGGCGAAACGCCGCCGGTGCCGAGCCGCCCAGCCAGATGTCCAGCGGCGTAATGGGTCGCGGCATGACCGCTGCCGCGGTGACGGTGAAGAATCGCCCGCTGTAGGTCGCCGGGTTGTCGACCAACGCGGCACGCAGCACCCGCAGCGATTCGTCGAACACCGCCGCGCGCTCCCCGTCGGGAACGGTGAACACTTCGCGCTCGGCCGGAATCGCCGACCGCAGCCCGAAGACCGGAAGAACCCGCTTGGGCGCAAGGGCCGCCAATGACGCCAACTGCTTGGCCACCAACACCGGATGCCGTCCCGGCAATACCGCGACCGACGTGCCCACCTTCAGATGCTCGGTCCGGGCCAACGCGTACGCCATGCCGACGACGGGCTCAACCGCGGGGGAGTAGACGAGTTCGGAAAACCACAGCGAGTCGACTCCACTGCTCTCCAATGGTCGATGGTGCCCGCGAGCTGATCGTGTGGTGTGTTGGCGCCGAGGCTGATTCCGAAACGAATCTTCACCCGCGTCTCCCTCCGTGTTGTCGTGCCTATCGCAACACGGCGGCGCCGCCGGTTGTGCCCGACGGGTCTCAGCCGGCGCCCTTGCCGTTGTCGACGCGATAGACGGCGCCGTGAATGGCGGCCGCGGCGTCGCTGGCGAGGAACGCAATCACATTCGCGACGTCGAGGGGCTGCATCATTCCGCGCGGCGAGGCCGTACGCATGATCAGGTCGTAGTTCGGGTTGTCCGGCGCACTGAACTGCTCGATTTGCGGTGTCAGCATGCCGCCCGGGCATACTGCGTTGACCCGCAAGCGATCCGCGGTGTACTCCACCGCCAAGGCACGAGTGAGCCCGACCAGCCCATGCTTGGCCGCGCAGTAGCCGGCCGAATACGCCTGACCTTCGACGCCGGCGATCGAGCTGACGTTGACGATGTTGCCGCCTCGCTCCAGCAGGTGCGGCAGCGCCGCGCGAGCGAGGAAGAACGGCCCGTTCAAGTTGACCGCCAGATCCTCCGCCCAGTCGTCGTCGCTCATCGACTCGGTCCGGCGCATCTGGTGATCGCCCGGCGATGTTGACCAGGACGTCCAGCCCGCCGAACTCGCGGACGCACTGTTCGACCGCAGTCGCGGCAGGCGGGCGCGGACGCGACGTCCACCGACGCGTACGAACCGCTGTCCACGTCGGCGAACACCTGCGCCAGCCGTCCGGCATCGCGGCCGATGCCGAACACCGTTGCGCCTTGTCGGGAAAACAGCTTGGCGGTTTCAGCGCCCAGGCCCGAGGAAGCGCCGGTCACCAGTGCGACTTTGCCGTGCAGTGCAGCCATACCCGGCCCCGTTCAGTAGGTACGCGCCCGCGCGAGCAGGCTCGACGCGACCATCGCCAGCGGGCTGTGCCGGACGCGGCGGGCGGTCAGCAACACCAGAAGATTGACCGTGAGCCTGCCCAGCGCGATGCGACTCGTTCGCTGCTTCCAGGTCGGCGGTGCCATGGCCCGGCCGCGGCCCATGTAATAGCCCATCCCGGCCGCCATCACGAGAGCGGCGATCCCGCCAGGACCGTCACGATGATCAGCGTCGTCGATCAGCGTCGCAGCGCGGTCACGCGCGAGACACGTACCCGTGGCAGCCACCGACATAGCCGCGGCTCGCCGACATGCAGTAGCTACGTCTCCCAGTCACCGGGAGCGCATTCAGCCCCTGAAGAGCTTCGGCCGGTCTCACGTCATTTTGGTGGGCGAAGGGGGACTTGAACCCCCACGTCCCGAAGGACACTGGCACCTGAAGCCAGCGCGTCTGCCATTCCGCCACTCGCCCTAAACAATCGGTGGAGCCTATCACTGGGAGTGCCGCCATCCCCAACCGTGCTCACGGCTTCGTGCCCGTCCCCGTCCAATCGAATCGACGCGATTCTCAGAGTTCTGTAAGTGCCGCTGCGCTGTGCTGGGCCGATAGCATTCTGGGTACACAAGCGCGATGCGAAACGCCGGAACACCGTCCGGCCGGAGCGCGAGCAAACCGGAGGACTGGGCGTTTGGAGCATGGGCAGCCAGAAAGGGCTAGTTCAACGCATCGAGCGCAAACTCGAGGCGACCGTCGGCGATGCGTTTGCCCGGGTATTCGGCGGATCAATAGTTCCGCAAGAGCTCGAGGCAATGCTGCGCCGAGAGGCCGGCGAGGGAATTCGCCCAGTCGCGGGCAATCACCTTTTGGCTCCCAACGAATACATCATTACCCTCGGTATGCACGACTACCAGGAAGTGGGCGCCGACCCGGACCTCACTTCGGACGCTTTCGCTAAGCATTTGGCGGGATACATCGGCGAACAGGGGTGGCAAACATATGGTGACGTGGTCGTCCGGTTCGAGCGATCAGCGAACCTGCACACCGGCCAGTTCCGCACCCGCGGTGCTGTCAACCCCGATGTCGAACCCCGGCGAACAGCCGGCGAGCTCGCACCGCCACAATCAGATCACGCGTTCAGCGCAGAACCAGGAGTACCAGCGATGACCGATAATTCGAGCTACCGCGGCGGCCCGGGGCACGGGCGGCCCGGTGACGACTCTTACGACGATCCGTACGCACACCCGCAGGACGATCCGCACGCAGCGCGCCGGAGCCGCGCGGTCCGTACCCGCCGGAGCCGGGCGGCTACGCCGAGCAGCGCGGCGGCGGCTACCCCGACCAAGCCGGCTACGACCAGCGCGGCGGCTACCCCGACCAGGCCGGCTACGGCCAGCGCGGCGGCTACCCGGAACAGCGTGGTGGCTACGACCAAGCCGGCTACGACCAGCGAGCCGGCGGGCCAGGCTACGACCAGCCCGGCTACGACCAGCGCCCGGGTTACGGCCCGGGTGGCTACGACCAGCGCGGCGGCTATCCCGACCAGCGCGGCGGCGGACAAAGCTACGACCCGAATTACCGGCAGGGCGGCTACGACCAGCCCGCCGGACAGGGTTACGGCGAATACGGCCCGGGCCCGGCCCGCCACGAGGAAGCCGGCTACGGCGCCCCCGAGCAACGCGGCGGCTACCCCGAACAAACCGGCTACGACCAGGGCTACGGCGGTGGACAGGGATACGGCCGGCAGGATTACGGTCAGCAGCCCGAGTACGGCCGTTACGGCGAGGCTCCCGGTCAGAGTTACGGCCCGCCCGCGGGCGGCGGATATGCCGAACCCGGCCGCGACTACGACTACGGCCAGCCCGCAGAGGCCGGCGGCTACGGACAGGGCGGCTATGGGCAGGGTGGCTACTCCTCGTCCGGCTCCGCCGTAACTCTGCAACTCGACGACGGCAGTGGCCGTACCTATCAGTTGCGCGAGGGCGCCAACGTCATCGGCCGCGGCCAGGACGCGCAGTTCCGGCTGCCCGACACCGGTGTGTCGCGCCGCCACTTGGAGATTCGGTGGGACGGCCAGGTCGCGCTGCTGTCCGATCTGAACTCCACCAACGGCACCACCGTCAACAACGCGCCTGTGCAGGAATGGCAGTTGGCCGACGGCGATGTCATCCGGCTGGGACACTCGGAGATCGTCGTCCACATCCATTGAGCCCGTAGGTCGCAAAGCGTTCAGCTTCACCACGCGTCGACCGCTGTCCAAGTATCGTGACGTAGCTATATCCGCGCACGTGAAGCTCGCGGCAGCAGGACGAAAGGGACGCCAGATGCAGGGACTTGTACTGCAACTGACGCGCGCCGGTTTCCTGATGCTGCTGTGGTTGTTCATCTGGTCTGTGCTGCGCATCCTGCGTACCGACATCTACGCGCCAACCGGTGCGGTGATGGTCCGACGCGGACTGACATTGCGCGGGACGCTGCTGCCGTCGCGGGAACGCCGCAACGAAGCGCGCTATCTCGTTGTTACCGAAGGCGCTTTGGTCGGTGCACGGATCACGCTCAGCGGCCAGCCTGTCTTGATCGGCCGCGCCGACGACTCCACGTTGGTCTTGACCGACGACTACGCGTCGACGCGGCACGCGCGGCTCTCCCAGCGAGGCACGGAATGGTACGTCGAGGATCTAGGATCGACCAACGGCACATACCTTGACAGGGCAAAGGTGACGACCGCGGTACGGGTTCCCATTCGCACGCCGGTGAGTATCGGCAAGACGGTAATTGAGTTGCGTCCGTGACTTTGGTCTTGCGCTACGCAGCGCGCAGCGATGTCGGCTTGGTGCGATCCAACAACGAAGACTCGGTATACGCGGGCGCGCGATTGCTGGCGCTTGCCGACGGTATGGGCGGGCACGCCGCCGGTGAAGTGGCTTCGCAGTTGGTCATTGCCGCACTCGCCCACCTCGACGACGACGAGCCCGGCGGCGACCTGCTCGCCAAGCTCGACTCCGCGATCCACTCCGGCAATTCGGCGATCGCAGCGCAGGTCGAAATGGAACCCGACCTCGAGGGGATGGGCACCACCCTGACCGCAATCCTCTTCGCAGGCAACCGCATTGGGATGGCAC
Source organism: uncultured Actinomycetota bacterium (assembly GCA_963834615.1). GTDB lineage: Bacteria > Actinomycetota > Actinomycetes > Mycobacteriales > Mycobacteriaceae > Mycobacterium. Next base: position 11,987 of record CAWICO010000004.1, on the reverse strand, counting down.
ACATCGGTGACTCGCGGGGCTACCTGATGCGCGACGGTGAGCTGACGCAGATCACCAAAGATGACACGTTCGTCCAGACGCTGGTCGACGACGGCCGAATTACCAAGGAAGAGGCGCACAGCCACCCGCAGCGGTCGTTGATCATGCGCGCGCTGACTGGCCACGAGGTCGAGCCGACGCTGACCATGCGCGAGGTCCGCCTCGGGGATCGCTACCTGCTGTGCTCCGACGGGCTTTCCGACCCGGTGAGCGACGAGACCATCCAGGACGCGCTGAAGATTCCCGACGCCACCGACAGCGCCGACCGCCTCATCGAGTTGGCTTTGCGTGGCGGCGGACCCGACAACGTGACCGTGGTGGTCGCCGACGTCGTCGACAACGACTACGGACCAACCCAGCCGATCATCGCCGGCGCGGTGTCCGGTCAGGCCGACGTGCGGGACCTGACCCGGCCCAGCACCGCGGCAAGCCGCGCCTCGGCACTCACCCCGCGCAAAGAGGTCGCCAAACGTGTTGTGCCCCAAGTCGAGACGCCCCCTGCGCCGTCCCGATCGCGACGGCGGATCCTGATCGGGGTCACTCTCGCCATCTTGCTTGTGCTTGCCGGGCTGGCTGTCGGCCGTACCGTCGTCCGCAGCTATTACTACGTCGCCGGCATCAACGGCGCGGTGTCCATCATGCAGGGCATCCAGGTGTCGATCCTGGGCATGCCACTGCACCAACCATTCTCGCAAGCGTGTCTGAACAGCCGCAACCAGTTGTCGGTCATCCCCTACGGCCAAGCCGGCGCGACCCGTGACTGTCAACCGATGAAGCTGTCCGATTTGGCCGAGTCCGCGCGCGCGCAGGTGGGCGCCGGACTGCCGGCCGGCACACTCGACCAGGCCGACGCGCAGCTGCGCCGACTCGCCACCGAATCGCTGTTGCCGCTGTGCCCGCTGGCTCGCGCCCAGTCGCCCCCGGCGGCGACCCCGACACCCGTGCCACCGACAACGACCCTCGGGCAGGCACCCGACCCCGGCGCAGGAACCTCGGTTCCTGAAGCGCCGCAGGCAAGCCCGGCACCGACACCGGCCGCGCCGCCCGCCACCGCACTCTCCCCGCCGCCGCCCCAGCCGGGAACCGACTGCCGGACTCCGGAATGACCACGCAGCCGCAGGCGCCGGTCACCGTCACTCCTCCGTTGCCGAACCGCCGCAATGCCGAATTGCTGCTGCTGTGCTTTGCCACCGTGATCACCGCGACCGCTTTCGCGATCGTCCAGGCCAACCAGGAACGCGGGGTCGGCTGGGCACTTGTCGACTACGCGGCGGGATTCCTGGCGGTATTCGGTGTCGCACACCTGGCCATCAGACGCTACGCACCGTACGCGGATCCGCTGCTGCTGCCGATCGTTGCGCTGCTGAATGGCTTGGGGCTGGTGATGATTCATCGCCTCGATCTCGACGAGCGCTTGGCCGAGGGGAGTGGTCGCGCCGTCACCAACCCCCAGATTCTCTGGACGCTAGTCGGCGTCGGTGCCTTCGCCTCCGTCGTGATCTCGCTGAAGGACCACCGGCAACTCGCGCGGTACGGCTACGTCTGCGGGCTGACCGGACTGATCATTTTGGCGATACCGGCGCTGCTGCCGCGGTCGCTCTCCGAGCAGAACGGTGCCAAGATCTGGATTCGGTTGCCGGGCTTCTCGATTCAGCCCGCCGAATTCTCGAAGATCCTGCTGCTGATTTTCTTCGCCGCGGTCTTGGTGGCCAAACGCGGGCTGTTCACCAGCGCAGGCAAGCACGTCCTGGGCATGGATCTCCCGCGGCCGCGTGACCTCGCCCCACTGCTGGGCGCCTGGGTGGCGTCGATAGGCGTCATGGTCTTCGAAAAAGACTTGGGCACTTCGCTTTTGCTCTATGCGTCGTTCCTGGTGGTGGTGTACCTGGCGACTCAGCGGTTCAGTTGGGTGGTCATCGGTCTGGTGTTGTTCGCGATGGGAAGCATTGCGGCGTATTACATGTTCGACCACCTGCGGGTCCGCGTGCAGACCTGGCTCGACCCGTTCGCCGACCCCGACGGCGCCGGTTACCAAATCGTGCAGTCGCTGTTCAGCTTTGCCACCGGCGGCGTCTTCGGCACCGGTCTGGGCAATGGGCAACCGGACACCGTGCCTGCCGCGGCGACGGACTTCATCACCGCCGCCTTCGGCGAAGAGCTTGGATTAGTGGGTCTGGCGGGCATTCTCATGCTGTACACGATCGTGATCGTCCGCGGCATGCGGACCGCGATCGCCGTGCGCGACAGCTTCGGCAAGCTGCTCGCCGCCGGCCTGGCCTCCACGCTGGCCATCCAGTTGTTCATCGTCGTGGGCGGCGTCACCAATCTCATTCCGCTGACCGGCCTGACTACGCCATGGATGTCCTACGGCGGGTCGTCGTTGCTGGCCAACTATGTGCTGCTGGCGATTCTGGTGCGCATCTCGCATGCCGCCCGCCGTCCGTTCCGCGCCGAGCCACGTAACGCCGCGCCGATCGCAACTACCAACACCGAGGCGATCGAGCGGGTATGAACACCTCCCTGCGCCGTATTTCGGTGACCGTGATGGCACTGATCGTGCTGCTGCTGCTCAACGCCACCCTCACCCAGGTGTTCACCGCCGATGGGTTGCGGGCTGATCCGCGCAACCAGCGGGTGCTGCTCGACGAATACTCCCGGCAGCGCGGCCAGATCACCGCAAGCGGCCAACTGCTCGCCTACTCGGTGGCCACCGATAGCCGGTTCCGCTTCCTGCGGGTCTATCCCAACGCCGCGGTGTACGCACCGATCACCGGCTTCTATTCGCTGCGCTACTCCAGTACCGGCCTGGAGCGGGCCGAGGATCCACTGCTCAACGGATCGGACCAACGCCTGTTCGGTCGTCGGCTGGCCGACTTCTTCACCGGCCGCGATCCCCGCGGCGGCACCGTGGACACCACCGTCAGCCCGCGCATCCAGCAGGCCGGCTGGGATGCGATGCAACAAGGCTGCAACGGTCCCTGCCGCGGCTCGGTCGTCGCGCTGGAACCGTCGACCGGGAAGATCCTGGCGATGGTGTCCTCGCCGTCGTATGACGCCAACCTGCTCGCCGCGCACGACCCCGAGCAGCAGGCGCAGACCTGGCAGCAACTTCGCGACGACCCGCGTTCGCCGCTGACCAATCGCGCGCTGTCGGAGACCTATCCGCCCGGGTCGACGTTCAAAGTGATCACCACCGCTGCCGCCCTGCAGAACGGCGCAACCGAGGACGACGAGTTGACCGCCGCGGCGAAGATCGCGCTGCCGGACAGCACCGCCAGCCTGGAGAACTACGGCGGCACACCCTGCGTCGACGCCGAGACCGTCACGTTGCGTGAGGCATTCGCGCGGTCGTGCAACACCGCATTCGTCCAGTTGGGCACGCTCACCGGCACCGACGCGCTGCGCAGCACCGCCCGGTCGTTCGGCCTGGACATCGTCCCTGACCCGATCCCGCTGCAGGTCGCCGAATCCACCATCGGCCCGATTCCCGACGCCGCCGCGCTGGGCATGACGAGCATCGGCCAAAAGGATGTGGCGATAACGCCGCTGGAGAATGCGGTCATTGCCGCTACCATCGCCAATGCCGGCATAGCGATGCAGCCCTACCTGGTCAACAGCCTGCAGGGCCCCGACCTGGCCAACATCAGCGTCACCGCGCCGCGCCAACAGCGCCGTGCGGTGTCCCCGCAGGTCGCGGCTAAGCTGACTGAGTTGATGGTCGGCGCCGAGAACGTCACACAGCAGAAAGGGGCGATCCCCGGCGTGCAGATCGCATCCAAAACTGGTACGGCCGAGCACGGCACCGACCCCCGCCACACACCACCGCACGCGTGGTACATCGCTTTTGCGCCGGCGCAATCGCCGAAAGTGGCCGTGGCCGTGCTGGTTGAGGACGGCGCCGATCGGCTATCCGCGACCGGCGGAGCGCTGGCCGCACCGATCGGGCGCGCCGTCATCGAGGCCGCGCTGCAGGGAGGACCATGAGCCCGCGAGTAGGTGTGACGCTGTCTGGCCGCTACCGCCTGCAGCGCCTGATCGCCACCGGCGGCATGGGGCAGGTCTGGGAAGCCGTCGACAGCCGGCTGGGACGGCGCGTCGCGATCAAGGTGCTCAAGGCTGAGTTCTCCCAGGATTCCGAGTTCATCGAGCGCTTCCGGGTTGAGGCGCGCACCACCGCGATGCTCAACCATCCTGGGATCGCCAGCGTTCACGACTACGGCGAGACGCAGATGGACGGCGAGGGCCGCACCGCCTATCTGGTGATGGAGTTGGTCAACGGCGAGCCGCTCAATTCGGTGCTCAAGCGGACCGGCCGGCTGTCGCTGCGGCACACCCTGGACATGCTCGAGCAAACCGGCCGCGCCTTGCAGGTCGCACACGCCGCCGGTTTGGTGCACCGTGACGTGAAGCCGGGCAACATTCTGATCACCCCGACCGGTCAGGTGAAAATCACCGACTTCGGTATCGCCAAGGCCGTCGATGCCGCCCCGGTGACGCAGACCGGCATGGTGATGGGCACCGCTCAGTACATCGCACCCGAACAGGCACTGGGTCACGACGCTTCGCCGGCCAGCGATGTCTACGCATTGGGAGTGGTTGGCTACGAGGCGGTTTCGGGTAAGCGGCCGTTCACCGGTGACGGTGCGTTGACGGTCGCGATGAAGCACATCAAGGAACCTCCGCCGCCGTTGCCGTCCGATCTGCCGCCCAACGTGCGCGAGCTGATCGAGATGACGCTGGTCAAAAATCCAGGCGCGCGTTACCGCAGCGGGGGACCGTTCGCCGACGCCGTCGCCGCCGTTCGGGCCGGGCGCCGGCCTCCGCGGCCCAGCGGGGGAGCAGCTGCCGGACGCGCCACCCCGGCGGCCATTCCGTCGAGCCCGCCGACCCGGGCCGCGGCCGCCGCCACCACCCGGGCGCCCGTCGCCCGTCGCGCGCGACCCACCACCGGCGGTCACCGCACCCCGCCGCCGCGACGCACCTTCTCCTCCGGTCAGCGCGCGCTGCTGTGGGCCGCCGGCGTCCTGGGCGCGCTCGCGATCATCATCGCCGTGTTGATCGTGATCAACTCGCACAACACCAATTCGCAGCAGCAATCACCCGCACCCACCGTGACCGACACCGGAAGCCCGCCCAGCAAGTCGGAATCGGCTCCGGCGCATCCAACAAATTGGACGAATCGGGGCCCTACGGGTAATCCTGGAGGGCAATGCACACCGCCCACACCCAGGCGGGCGTCCGCGTTGACGATCTATTACGCGCCGACGCCCCGACACGAGACACCACCATGACAACCCCGCAACACCTGTCCGACCGCTACGAACTCGGCGAGATACTCGGCTTCGGCGGCATGTCCGAGGTCCACCTGGCCCGGGACGTCCGCTTACACCGGGACGTAGCGGTCAAGGTGCTGCGCGCCGACCTGGCTCGCGACCCGAGCTTCTATCTCCGGTTCCGCCGCGAGGCGCAGAACGCCGCCGCGCTGAACCACCCGGCGATCGTCGCGGTCTACGACACCGGTGAAGCCGACACCGCCGCCGGCCCGCTGCCCTACATCGTCATGGAATACGTCGACGGTGTGACGCTGCGCGACATCGTGCACGGCGACGGACCGATGCCGCCCACCAGGGCCATCGAAGTCATCGCCGACGCCTGCCAGGCACTGAACTTCTCGCACCAGCACGGCATCATCCACCGCGACGTCAAGCCGGCCAACATCATGATCAGCAGCACCAACGCAGTCAAGGTGATGGACTTCGGCATCGCGCGGGCGCTCTCCGACAGCGGCAACAGCGTCACCCAAACCGCCGCGGTAATCGGTACCGCCCAATATCTTTCTCCTGAGCAGGCCCGCGGCGACAGCGTCGATGCCCGCTCCGATGTCTATTCGCTGGGCTGCGTGCTCTACGAAATGCTCACTGGCGAGCCGCCTTTCGTGGGTGATTCGCCGGTTGCGGTGGCATATCAACACGTCCGCGAGGACCCGGTTCCGCCGTCGCGCCGATATGAGGGTATCTCCGCGGACCTGGACGCCGTCGTGCTCAAGGCACTGGCCAAGAATCCCGAGAACCGCTACCAGACCGCCGCTGACATGCGCACCGATCTGGTCCGGGTGCACAACGGTGAGGCGCCGGAAGCGCCCAAGATCCTGACCGACGCCGACCGCTCGTCGCTGATGGCCACGCCGCACTCCAGCGACTCGGCCGGTACGCAGACCGATGCGCTGCCCCGTCAGCAACTCGACTTCCGTCGTGAGCGCAGCCCCGGCTCGATCAGCCGCTGGGTCATCGCCGTCGCGGCGCTGGCGGTGCTGACTGTCGTAGTCACCATTGTGATAAACACGTTCGGCGGGGGGTTGCGCAACGTCCAGGTGCCCGACGTGCGCAACCAGGCGTCCGCCGACGCGATCGCCGCACTGCAGAATCACGGCTTCAAGACCCTCACCCAGCAGAAGCCGGACTCGACCGTTCCACCCGACCACGTCATCGGCACCGACCCGGGAGCCAACTCGAAAGTGGGTGCAGGCGAATTGATTACGGTCGATGTGTCGACCGGACCCGAGCAGCGCGAGGTGCCCGACGTGTCGTCGCTGAGTTACTCCTCAGCGGTGAAGAAGCTGAAAGTCGCCGGATTCGGCCGTTTCAAACAGGTCAACTCGCCCTCGACGCCGGAGATGAAAGACCGCGTCATCGGCACCAACCCGCCGGCCAACCAGACGTCGGCGATCACCAACGAAATCTCCGTCATCGTCGGATCGGGTCCGTCGACCAAGCAGGTCCCCGATATCGCCGGGCAGCCCGCCGACTCGGCGCAGAAGAACCTCGCGGTCTACGGCTTCAGCAAGTTCAGTCAGGCCGGTATCGACAGCGCTCGCCCGGCCGGCGACGTAATCGGCACCAATCCGCCTGCGGGAGCGACTGTTCCGGTCGACACTGTGATCGAGATCCTGGTGTCCAAAGGCAACCAGTTCCTGATGCCGGACCTGTCGGGTCTGGTGTGGACCGAGGCCGAACCGCAGCTGCGCTCGCTGGGCTGGACCGGGATATTGATCAAGGGCGCCGACGTCGACGCGGGCGGCTCGCAGAAAAACCGGGTGGTGTACCAGAGTCCGGCCGCGGGTCAGGGCGCGAACAAGGACGGCAGCATCACGCTGAAGTTCGGTCAATAGCCGCCAAAGCAGGCGCCTCAGGCGTCGCGAATCCTTTGTCATGCGTGCGCACCGTGGCCAAACTGTCCGACACTTCGTTCTCGAGTCGGCGCACCAACGCTTCGTCGCGGTCCTGACCACAGTCGGCCAGCCAGTTGGCCAGCATCCGGTGACCGCCTTCGGTGAGGATCGACTCCGGGTGGAACTGGACGCCGTGGATCGGCAACTCCCGGTGCCGCACGCCCATGATCACACCGCTGCGGGTACGGGCGGTCACTTCCAACTCGGCGGGCAGGGTGTCGGGCAAGATGGTAAGCGAGTGATACCGGGTCGCGGTAAACGGATCTGGAAGTCCTTGCAGCACACTGGTATTCGTGTGAAATACGCTGCTGGTCTTGCCGTGCAGCAATTCCGGGGCCCGGTCCACGGTTCCGCCGAATGCCACCCCGATGGCCTGGTGACCGAGGCATACGCCCAGCAACGGGGTGCGCGACTCGGCGCTGGCACGCACCAGGTCGATGGATGCTCCGGCACGTTCCGGAGTGCCTGGACCCGGGCTGAGCAGGATCCCGTCGACTTCGTCGGCGATCGCGCCAACGTCGGACAGCCGTGCGTCGTCGTTACGCCACACCTGCGCGTCAACACCAAGCTGGCCGAGGTATTGCACCAGGTTGAAGACGAAGCTGTCGTAGTTGTCGACGACCAAGATCTGCATCGTGTCAGGCTACCTTTGAGGCTGAACCGCAGGTGAGCTCAGTAACTGATCGGACCGGCGGGCTGCGCGGAATGCATCCGCACCGGCCCCGTGTAACCCGCGACGTGGGCATCGGTCAGCACCTGCTCGGTATAGCCCAGGCCGTACCGCACCACGTATTGCTTGTACAGCACCACCAGGGGAGCGGCGGCCAACGACGCCTGCATCGCGGAGGCGGCGCCGATCGCGGTGATGGTGTACGGCGGGCTGTATGTTCTGCCGTTGAGCAGCAGCGTATTTCCCACACACCGCGGCGCCGAGGTGGCGATGATGCGCTGATCCTGCATCTGGATCGCCTCCGCGCCTGCGGTCCACAGTGCGTTGAGGACGGCTTGGATGTCCTGCTGATGCACGACGAGGTCGTCTGGAGACGCGTCGCGGGGGAAGCGGCCGTTGGCGTCGCGTTCGGCGTCGGTCAGGGTCACTGTCAGCCCCGGCCCGTGCATGGCATCCAGCCCCGCATCGACGCCCAGCTCGGTGGACCGCCGCAGCATCGCCGCCAGCGCCGCGTCCGAGGATCGGCCGTGCGTCGAATCGAGGGTGTTGGCCAGCCGATCCCGCTCGGTGTTCAGCCGGCCGACCTCGGATTGCTCGGCCCGCACCAGATCAACCAGCCGCGGTGCATCGCTGCGCCGGATCTCGCCGCCGCGGGACACTCCGTGGGTCGCCCCGAGCAGCAACCCGGCCAGCAGACACACCACTGGAACGCCGACCCGCCACAGCGGCGGGCGCGGGCCGTCCTCGCCGCGTTTGCGCGCCGGAAACAGCCGAGAGATGCGTATGGCCATCGGCTCTCCGTTTCTCGCTGGTAAGTGCGTTACGCTCGTCGTTGCATCTGCTGTTGAATACCGTAACGCCGAGGGATCCCCGAGTCAGACATGCCTAAGTCCAAGGTCCGCAAGAAGAGCGAGTTCACCGTCAGCGCGGTGAGCCGCACCCCGGTCAAGGTCAAGGCCGGCCCGTCCAGTGTGTGGTTCGTCGCGCTGTTCTGCGGGCTGATGCTGATCGGTCTCGTCTGGTTGATGGTGTTCCAGTTGGCCGCCACCGGCTCCGACGCGCCGTCGTTCCTGAGCTGGATGGCCAATCTCGGCCCGTGGAACTACGCCGTCGCGTTTGCCTTCATGATCAGCGGGCTGTTGCTCACCATGCGGTGGCGGTAGGCATCCCCGCCGTCACGCCGACCTCATTCGGCGCGCCGTGTTCGAGGGGCTGGCAACGGTGCAGCCACCAGATCACACGCGTGTGATTCATCCCCACTGTGGATAGCGCTTGTGGATAACTACATCGGCAGTGGTAGACCGGCTGGAAATCCTGCACAGCAAACACAATGGGCGCCGCCGTCGGCTGGAATCGCAGCGTGCGGCCTTGCCGGTATTCTGATGGCTACCTCATGTGTGACCGTCATCACAGATGCGCCGGGCCGCCTGCTGATCGGCATCGCCGGGGTCGGACTGATCTTGTTTGCGGGAGTCACGTGGCGCGCGCGCCCAAAACTGGCAATCGCGCCCGACGGCCTGCTGATAGGCGGAGTGCTCCGGCCCGCGCGGTTACGCAAGCCCGACATCAAGCTCATTCGGATCACCGAATTCCGCCGGCTGGGACGCAAAGTGCGCCTACTCGAAATCGACGCCGACGACGATCGGCTGTTCGTCTTCTCGCGTTGGGATCTCGGCACCGATCCGCTCGACGTGCTCGACGCGCTGACGGCCGCCGGCTACGCCGGGTCCTGACTCACGCCCTGGGGCGACAGGACCGGGATGTCAGGAGATGGTGATCGACTCGATGACGACGGGCTCGGTCGGCCGGTCACCGCGATCGGTTGCGGTGCTGGCGATCGCCTCGACGACCTTTTGCGAATCCCCATCGGCAACTTCGCCGAAGATGGTGTGCTTCCGGTTCAGGTGCGGCGTCTTGCCCACCGTGATGAAGAATTGCGAACCGTTGGTTCCCGGGCCCGCGTTCGCCATCGCCAGCAGATAGGGCTTGTCGAACTGCAACTCGGGGTGGAACTCGTCGGCGAACTTGTAGCCCGCGTCGCCACGGCCGGTCCCGGTCGGGTCGCCCCCCTGAATCATGAAACCGTTGATCACCCGGTGGAAAATCACGCCGTCGTAGAACGGACCGGAGCTGCCGCCGGAGGCATTCTCGGTCGAGTACTCCTTGGTGCCTTCGGCCAGGCCCACAAAGTTGGCAACGGTCTTGGGTGCGTGGTTGCCGAACAACGCGATCTTGATGTCGCCGCGGTTGGTGTGCAGCGTGGCAGTGGCAGTCTGAATCGGGCTGGTAGTCACAGGATCACAGTCTGCCATCACCGTCCGGTCCGCCAGACATCCGGTGCCCGTAGGCCGTGTGGCAGTCTGACAGCGACGGAGCACGGCCTTGCGGCAGGGCCGGGAGAGGCAAGACATGAGCGCGAAAAAAGACACCCGCTTGACCCCGCGGCAGCGGCTGAACCGCGGTCTGGCGAACACCGCAGCCGGGCCGGCGGACGTGGCGCGCGGCCTTGTCGGTCTCGGCGCTCACTCCGCGCACGCCGGCGCCTCCAGCCTGCGCCGCCGCTATCGCGCAGGCCGGCTGGCCCGCGAGCTGCGCAACGCCCAAGAGGTGCTGGTGCAGGAGCTGAGCGCCGCTCAAGACGTCGTCAGTGGCCTGCCCGAGGCGCTGCAGCAGGCCCGGCGGTCCCAGCGACGCAGGCCGCGGCCGTGGGTGCTCGCGGGCGCCGCCGCGGTCGTCCTGGCCGGGGGAGCGGCTGCGTTCTCGATCGTCCGCCGCTCGTCGCAGCCGGAACCGTCGCAGCTGCCGCCCAGCGTCGAAGTGGAACCGCGCATCTAGCGAAGATGAATTGTGGAGCCTAGGAGATTCGAACTCCTGACATCTGCCTTGCAAAGGCAGCGCTCTACCAACTGAGCTAAGGCCCCTCGTGTCGACCAGCGGGCTGGTCGGCGGCCACATGCCAGACCTCGACACCGCGTCGCGACCGGAGCACAACCGCTAGCACCGCGATCGCTGCCAGCGGCAACACCAGTCTTGCGAAACGTCTTGGCGAACACATGGTTGTGGGCCTAGGAGGACTCGAACCTCCGACCTCTTCGTTATCAGCGAAGCGCTCTAACCACCTGAGCTATAGGCCCGTACCGCAGTACGGACGACCGCCGAGATTACCGCACCGGCCCGCCTGCTCCCAAACCGCTAGTCCCGGTCGGCCAGCGTCACCTCGACGCCGCCGATGAGGTCGGTCGTCAGGTTGTAGATGAACGCGCCGATGGTGGCCGCGGCGGTCAGCAAGACGATGTTCACCAAACCGACCAGCGTGGCGCCGCCGAAGATGGTGCCTGCGGACACCAGCTCAGCGCTGCCGCTGGTGTTGTTCAGCAGATCCCCGACGTTGCTGTTGAGCTTGCTCCACACGCCCATGCCGCCGAGCACCAGGTACAGGAACGCCACGGCGATCATCCAGACGAAGAACAACGCCACCGACAGGACCAGCGACACCTTCAACGTGCTCCACGGGTCGATGCGGCGGATCTGCATGCTCGCCCGCACCGGGCCCCTGGGCCGGGACGACCCTTGGATTCGCACGCGTGATGTCGGCAGATCCACTGATCCCTCCGCGGCCGGTTTACGTTGTCCCGCACGCGATATCGGGCCGGACAGGTCCGGCAACTCGCTGGGGTAGGCGTCGCTCTTCTGGCTGTCGTTGCGCGCCTGCGCCGCGTTGGCATCCGGAACCTGCGCAGCGGCCCCCCAGATGAACCTGTTCAGCCGGGCCTCGGCGCTGGGGCCCGCCGCCGGCCGGCCGGCCGGGCGCTGCTTCGGACCATCGGCCTGACGCTGCTGTGCCTGCGCAGGCCTGGGGCCGTTCCGCTTCCCGCTGTGACGCGCCGGCGTCGGCGGATCGCTCGGCCGAGCCATTCCCGTTCGGGGTGTCGCCTGGGCCGACGTATCCCGGCTCGTTCGGTGAAGTCACCCACAGCTCCTAACTCTGCATCCGGACGCCGCGGCGGCCGGTGATCGCTTACGCGTCGGGCTCGGTGTCCGATTCGTCGT
>CAWICO010000003.1:0-41230 GCA_963834615.1 uncultured Actinomycetota bacterium | reverse complement strand
GGTGATGAAGTTGTCGTGGTTGACCTGATACGGCAGTTCGGTGATCACGATCGAGGTGCGCCCGCGCGAATCCTCTTCTACCTCAACGACTCCGCGCATCCGGACGGAGCCACGGCCCGTCGTGTACGCGTCGTTGATCCCCTGGGATCCGACGATCAGACCGTGCGTCGGGAAGTCTGGTCCCTTGACCCGCTCGCAGACCGCGGCCAACGTGGCTTCCTCGTCGGCCTCGTGGTTCTCCAGGCACCAGTAAACGGCCTCGGCGAGTTCCCTGAGGTTGTGCGGCGGAATGTTGGTGGCCATGCCGACCGCGATGCCGCCGGATCCGTTGGCCAACAGGTTCGGGAAACGGCTCGGCAGAACCGTCGGTTCCTGCACGCGCCCGTCGTAGTTCGGGATGAAATCGACTGTCTCCTCGTCAATTTCACGCAGCATCTCCATCGCGAGGGGAGTAAGCCTTGCTTCGGTGTAACGCATGGCCGCTGGGGGATCGTTGCCCGGCGAACCGAAGTTGCCCTGCCCGTCGACGAGCGGGTACCGCAGCGACCACGGCTGCGCCATGCGCACCAGGGTGTCGTAGATCGACGAGTCGCCGTGCGGGTGGTAGTTGCCCATCGTCTCGGCAACCGACCGTGCGGATTTCGCGTGTCCGCGGTCCGGCCGGAACCCGGAGTCGAACATCGCATACAGCACTCGGCGGTGCACCGGCTTGAGGCCGTCGCGTACCTCCGGCAGGGCGCGGCCCACGATCACGCTCATGGCGTAATCGATGTAGCTGCGCTGCATCTCGTGCTGGATGTCTACCGGTTCGATGCGGTCGCCGGCTTCGTCGCTCGGCGGCAACGTCGTGTCAGTCATGTGTTCCTTCGGTCGTGAGAACTAGCCGTCTCGACTTTGCTAAACATCCAGGAAGCGGACATCTCTGGCATTGCGGGTGATGAAACTCCGCCGGGCTTCGACGTCCTCGCCCATCAGGATGGAGAACAGCTCGTCGGCCGCGGCGGCATCGTCGAGCGTGATCCGTCGCAGCACCCGCACCGACGGGTCCATCGTGGTCTCCCACAGCTCCTTGGCGTCCATCTCGCCCAGACCCTTGTATCGCTGAATACCGTCCTCGGTGTTGATCTTTCGGCCCGCCGCCCGGCCGGCCTCCAGCAGCCCGTCACGTTCCCGGTCGGAGTAGGCGAACTCGGGTTCACTGCGTTGCCATTTCAGTTTGTACAACGGTGGCTGCGCCAGGAACACGTGGCCGTTCTCGATGAGGGGCCGCATGAACCGGAACAGCAACGTCAGCAACAGCGTTGAGATGTGCTGACCGTCCACGTCGGCATCGGCCATCAGCACGATCTTGTGGTAGCGCAGCTTGGTGATGTCGAACTCGTCATGGATTCCGGTGCCCAGCGCGGTGATGATCGCCTGGACTTCAGTGTTTTTCAGGACTCGATCGATGCGAGCTTTCTCGACGTTGATGATCTTGCCGCGCAACGGGAGAATGGCCTGGAACATCGAGTCGCGACCACTCTTCGCCGAGCCGCCGGCCGAATCACCCTCCACCACATACACTTCCGACTTGCGCGGGTCGGTGGAGCGGCAGTCGGCCAGCTTGCCGGGCAGTCCGCCGATGTCGGTGGCGCTCTTGCGTCGCACCAACTCTCGGGCTTTGCGGGCGGCCAGGCGGGCCTGCGCCGACGACACTGCCTTGTTCACCACCGTCTTGGCGTCGGCGGGGTTGGCCTCGAACCAGTGCGACAGCTTGTCGTTGCACGCCTTCTGCACAAACGATTTGACCTCGGTGTTGCCCAATTTCGTCTTGGTCTGGCCCTCGAACTGCGGCTCACTGACCTTGACAGAGATCACCGCGGCCAGGCCCTCGCGAATGTCGTCGCCGGTGAGGTTGGCGTCCTTTTCTTTCAGCAGCTTCTTGTCTTTGGCATATTTGTTCACCACCGTCGTCAGCGCCGAGCGGAAACCCTCTTCGTGAGTACCGCCCTCGTGCGTGTTGATGGTGTTGGCGAAGGTGTGCACCGACTCCGAGTAACCCGCGTTCCACTGCATCGCGATCTCGACCTCGTGGCCGGGACCCTTGTCCGAGAAGTCCACGATGCTGGAGTGGATCGGGTTCTTGGTCCGGTTGATGTGTTTGACATAGTCGACCAGACCACCCGGATAGTGGAAGGTACGGTGCTTGACCTTATGCGGCGCAACGGCTTCCGCGACTTTCTCCTCCGCGGATTTCGGTGCCTCGGCGGTGTCGCTGACCACTTCGTCGACAACTTCGTCAGCGGCGACCCGCTCGTCGATCAAATCGATGGTCAACCCTTTGTTGAGGAACGCCATCTCCTGCAGCCGGCGGGCCACCGTCTCGAAGTCGTAGTTCGTCGTCTCGAAAATGCCCGGGTCCGCCCAGAATCGGATCGTCGTCCCGGTTTTCTTGGTCTTGTCACCTTGTTTCAGGGTGCCCGGCACCGAACGGTCGTAGGACTGATACCACTCAAAGCCGTCCCGGGAGATCTCCGCCTCGAGCCGGGTGGACAACGCGTTGACCACTGAGACGCCCACCCCGTGCAGACCACCCGATACCGCGTAGGCGCCGTCGTCGCCGCCGAACTTACCGCCGGCGTGCAGTTGGGTCATCACGACGTCGACGCTGGGAACGCCGGTGGCGTGCATGGCCACCGGGATGCCGCGGCCGTTGTCGGTGACCTCGACGCCGCCGTTCTCCAAGATCTTCACGTCGACGGTGTCGGCGTAACCGGCCATCGCCTCGTCGACCGCGTTGTCGACGACCTCCCAAATCAAGTGGTGCAATCCGCGCTCCCCGGTGGAGCCGATATACATGCCGGGACGTTTACGGACCGCTTCCAGACCTTCCAGAATGGTGATGGAGTCGGCGCCGTACTCTTTGGAATTCTTCTTCGGGGCAGCCACGATCGGGGGCTCTCCTTGGGGTGCACGCGCGGCCAGTCTGATGACTGTGCGCTGGTTCTCCGTCAGTCTACCGTCAAGACCGCTCCGCACCGATTCTGCGCGGGCGTTTCTACACAGCTATCTGCGCCGTATACGGAATTTCTCGCTCTCGTCTGCGTCTTGACGCTTGACGAGATAGTTTTTAAGCTTCTGACGCCCCTGAGCGGACCGCGGGCAGGCTTATCCGTAGGTGTCGCGCGGCCCTCTGCCGGAGATGTGCAACGGCCCCTTCCGCCACGACGGCTTGGTCGGGCCGGTGATCTTCAGGCTGGTCACCACGCCGTCGCCGACCTCGGCGGCGATTTTTGCGAGCACCTGGCTCTGGATGAGCCTCAGTTGCGTCGCCCAAGCCGTCGATTCCGCCGTCACGCTGAGCACCCCGTCGCGCAGTGCCGTGGGCGTCGCGTGATCGGCGATCTCCGAGCCGACCACCGTCGGCCATTGGCCGAATACCGCACCCTCGGCGACGCGCGGCGACCAGCCCTGCTTCTTCGCCAAGTCGCGGGTCGCACCGCCCAGCGGCTGCGGATCACGACTGTCCGGGCCGGGACCGGACCATCGGCGACGAGACCCGGCACCGGCGACCCGTCGAGCGGGAGGCAGGCGGCGGCCGCGTCCGACATCTTTGCCTTGCGTGCGCGCGGCCCCGCGGGCTTCTTCGAGAACCCGCCGTACCAGGTCCATCCCGGCCATTCGGCTCACGTCCTGGGGCGATTCGGGTTTGTCCTCGTTCTGACGCTCGGTCAATGGTCGCGCTCCTCCTCAGGCCGTTCCGGCCCGCATCGTCACCGCTCGCTTCATAGCTCTCGCTCTGCCCGATTCACTTGCCCACCGCCGATGCCGGGCCGCTGTCGTCGTCGTTCAGGACGATGCGCACCAACGTCGCATCCCAGTCGCGGGGGATGTCGTCGAGTACGGCGGCGGTCACGAGGACTTGTTCCGCTGATTCTGCGGCAGCGGCGAGCGCCTCCCGCCGCGCGGTATCCAGCTCGGCGAAGACATCGTCGAGTAACAGCACCGGGTCACTTCCTTCTGCGCGCAACAATTCGTAGGACCCCAGCCGCAACGCCAACGCCATCGACCACGATTCCCCATGGCTTGCAAAGCCTTTCGCGGGTTGGTCGCCGAGCCGCAACTCCAAGTCGTCGCGGTGCGGGCCGACGAGGCACACGCCGCGCTCGAGTTCGGCGTTCCGACGCTCGGCCATCTTTGCGAGCAGCGCCTCACGCAGAATGTCGACGTCCGGGCGATCCGGTTCTATGTCGATGCTGGCGTGGTAGCCGATCGACGCCGGGCGCGAGGCGGGCGCCAGCAGCTGGTAGCTCTTCTGCACTTCCGGTGCCAGCTCGTTGACCAGGTTCATCCGCGCCGCCATCAACTCGGCGCCGTGCGTTGGCCAGGTGCCCGTCCCACACGTCGAGGGTGTCCAACGCGCCGCCGTCGCCCCGATACCGCGCCCCTGACGCCGATTTCAGCAAGGCCGTGCGCTGACGCAGCACTTTGTCATAGTCGGCCCGGATACCCGCCACCCGCGGGCGGCGGACCGTGGCCAGCTCATCGAGGTACCGCCGGCGGTCCGACGGGTCACCTCGCACCAACGACAAGTCCTCAGGCGCAAACAGCACCGCCCGCAGTACCCCGAGCACCTCACGGGGACTGCGTACCGGCGAACGATTCAACCGCGCCTTGTTGGCGCGCCCGGCCGCGATCTCCAGATCGACCGCGCATTCACGGCCCTCATTGACGACAATGGTCGACACCACCGCGCGCGATGCACCGACACGCACCAGCGGCGCATCCGTGGCAACCCGGTGCGACCCCAGTGTGGACGAATACCACAGCGCCTCAACCAGATTCGTCTTGCCGAAGCCGTTGGACCCGACGAATATCGTCCGCCCCGGCGTCAGGTCGAGCTCGATGTTCGCCCAGGAGCGGAAGTCCTGCAAGCCCAGATGACGGACGTACACCTAACCGCTAACCGGGCAGACGAACCGGCATCAACAGATACACGTAGTCGGTCTGCAGCGCCGGGAAGGGTCCACTGCCGCCGGGCTGCGAATCGTCGTCTCCGGCCGGTCGCAACACCGCCGGGCGACTAGGCGTGGTGAACCCGAACGACACCCGCCCGGAATGCAGCGATCCCAGCCCGTCGGTGAGATATGTCGGGTTGAACGCGATCGTGAGTGGCTCGCCGGAGAACTCCACCGGGACGTCCTCTTCGGCTCGGCCCACGTCGTCGGCACCTGCCGACAGCCTCAGCACGTCACTGGAGAACTCCATCCGGACCTGAGCGCCACGATCGGCCACCAACGCCACGCGCTTGATCGCCTCGGTCAATTCGGCCACCCCGACGGTGGCCACCGCGGTGTGTTCGGTGGGGAGCAGCTGGCGGAACTTGGGGAACTCCGCGTCCAGCAGCCGGGTCGTGCTGCGCTTGCCATTCCCACTGATGCCGAGCAATCCGTCCTTGCCGACGGCCGGTCCGGCACCCAACGACAGATGAACTTCAGCGCCGTCGGTGCCACTCTTTGCCGCCTCCGACAGGGTCTTTGCCGGCACCAGCACGGCGGCCTCGACATCGGGTGCCCCCGCCGACCAGGTCAGCTCGCGAACTGCCAACCGAAAGCGGTCGGTGGCAGCCAAAACTACCGACTCACCAGAGATTTCGACTCTGATCCCGGTCAGCATCGGCAAGGTGTCATCACGGCCGGCCGCGACCGCTACCTGACCGATCGCTTCGGTGAACACATCCCAGGACAGCGCCCCGGTCTCATCCGGCAGCGTGGGTAGCGTCGGGTAATCCTCGACGGCCATCGTCGGCAACGAGAACTTCGCACTTCCGCACGCGATGGAAACCCTGGTGCCCTCGACTTGCACGTCCACCGGCTTGTTCGGTAGCGCCCGGGTGATGTCGGACAGCAGCCGGCCTGAAACTAAAGCTGTTCCAGGAGAAGCGATTTCGGCTGCCAGCCGGACCTCTGCGGAAACTTCGTAGTCGAACCCCGAAATGGTCAGGCCCTCGTCGGAGCCGGCCAGCAGCACGCCGGCCAGTACCGGCACCGTGGGCCTGGCCGGCAGCGTCCGGGCCACCCATGCCACCGCCTCGGCGAAGTCGTCCCGCACCAAGCGAAACTTCAAGTCGGTCAAGCCGACTGTGGTCGTCGCCACGTTCATTGCGTCCCTTCATCACCTCGAACAGCAAGGCTGATACTCAGCGGCTTCACCCTGTGAAGTGCGGTGTTGCCCGCCGATGGACGCCCGTGCCCGTAATCCGTTCCGACGACCGATACGGAAGCCGAACCATAACGGTAGAGCGTCGGACGCCATCTTGAAAGCTAATCGGAATCAGTGACACTCGGGTCGGTCCGGGGCCTCGACGAGGGTGTGGAACGGTCCGTCCCCAGGCCCTGTTTTTAAAGAAGGAACTATGTAGGAATTTCAATAACAGTATTAGGGCCTGTGCATGTTGGGGACACCGCCGCATCTGTGCTGCTGGGGGAGCCGACCAGGGTGTGCATGACATGGTGCCGGCTTGTGTGGTTCGTGTGCAGCGAATGGGGACCGGCCGCGACTGTGGAGTGAGGGGGCCGTTAGGGCGCAAGCGTGAGTGGTTTGCGCACAGCCGTATGCACAGGCAATCGTGTGACAGGTGTGGTGAGAAGAGACAGAAGTTTTTTGGAAACTGGTGTGGAAATCAGCGCTTGGAGCGGTGGCGGATCCGGGTAGTGAGCTCCTTGACGTGATCGAAGATCTCACGGCGCTCGGCCATTTCGGAGAGGATCTTCTTCTGCGCATACATCACCGTGGTGTGGTCCCGGCCGAACGCCTGCCCGATCTTGGGCAGCGACAGGTCGGTAAGTTCGCGGGTCAAATACATGGCGATCTGTCGCGACTGCGCCAGTGCCCGGGTCTTGCCGGGACCACGTAGTTCCTCGACCGTGGTGTCGAAGTACTCAGCGGTGGCGGCCATGATCGTGGCGGCGCTGATCTGCATGGTGCTCGCATCGGCGATGAGGTCGCGCAAGACGAGTTCGGCGAGGGCCTTGTCGATCGGTGCTTTATTCAGAGAGGCGAACGCGGTGACGCGGATCAGCGCGCCTTCCAGCTCGCGGATGTTGCGTTCGATGCTGCTGGCGATCAACTCGAGGACGTCGTCGGGAACGTTGAGTCGCTCCATCTGCGCCTTCTTGCGCAGGATCGCGATTCGTGTCTCCAGCTCCGGTGGCTGAACGTCGGTGATCAATCCCCACTCGAACCGGGTTCGCAACCGATCCTCGAGGGTGGCCAGCTGTTTGGGTGGCCGGTCGGATGAGATGACGATCTGTTTGTTGGCGTTGTGCAGCGTATTGAAGGTGTGGAAGAACTCTTCCTGGATACCTTCTTTGCCCTCGATGAATTGGATGTCATCGACCAGCAGCACATCGACATCGCGGTAACTGCGCTTGAACGCCACCTTGCGGTCATCGCGGAGCGAGTTGATGAAGTCGTTGGTGAACTCTTCGGTGGAGACGTATTTGACCCGCATGCCCGGGGAACAGTCGCTGCGCGTAGTTGCCGGCCGCGTGTAGTAGATGGGTCTTGCCGAGGCCGGATTCGCCCCAGATGAAAAGTGGGTTGTAGGCCCGGGCCGGCGCTTCGGAGATGGCCAAGGCTGCGGCATGAGCGAACCGGTTCGACGCACCGATGACGAAAGTGTCGAAGGTGTAGCGCCGATTCAAGCTCAGGCCGGCGGCCGCATCGGCAGCGGTGTTGCGCGGCCGCTCGCTGAAATACGTGGGCCAATTCTGGTGCGCGCTGGCCAGGGCTTCGCTGTCGTCGTCGACCTCGTCGAATTCGTCGAGCGCGGCGGCAGCGCTGTCCTCGGCTTCTTGGGAGATTATCGCCGAGATGCGCACACCGAGTTCGATCGGCTGTCCGAGCCGACGGCTCAATGCCTCGGTGATCTGGGTGCGCAGGTGGCGTTCGATCTCGTTCTGGACGAAGCTGCTCGGCACCGACAACAGGGCAAAACCTTCGACGATCTGCAACGGCTGCAC
The DNA here is from genome assembly GCA_963834615.1 of uncultured Actinomycetota bacterium. Classification (GTDB taxonomy): domain Bacteria; phylum Actinomycetota; class Actinomycetes; order Mycobacteriales; family Mycobacteriaceae; genus Mycobacterium. The sequence goes on along the minus strand of CAWICO010000003.1, from coordinate 33,227 downwards.
GAGGTTGAGCCACGCTCGTTGCTGAGGAGTCAGCGGTGTGGCGTACTGCTCGCCGTTAGCACCGGGGCCGTCCGCGGAGAGTTCGCCATTGAGCTCTGATACGACCGCGCTCCAGACCGCGGGGAAAGTTGATCCGGGGTCCTCGGTCAACGACGGGTCTCCCTGGTATGACGTCAAAATACGACTGCTGGCAGCGACGACGATTCTGTCCACATGGTTATCCACACGTGTGGACAGGACAGCCACCTCCACGCCGCAGGTTACTCCCGACGGCCCGCGGGACCGGCTCTCAAGACAACCGACATGAGTCAGTTGGTCGAGAATCGATCCGCCATCCTCGCTTCGTTGTCCAGCGCCGCTCCGGTCTGGAACGGCACTGCCCGAAATTAACAGCTTTCCTCGCTCACGCCAACCGTTCTGCAACATTGGAGAGGCTTTGGCAGAGATTGCTCGGCGGACTGGCGGCGGGTGTGACGTCAGTGAAGGATCGGCGGCCGGCAGCCCGTCACGTACGCCAAGTTTGACCCGGCGAACAGGGGTCAGTACCCTCGTACAGTCGCCCGAAAGTCGGCGATACGGCAGCGATCCGAGCACGAGGCCCGGGGGCCGCGCCGGTTACCACCGAGACACAAAGCCTACCGAGGCTACGTGAGGGCAAGCGTGATCCACCGGTGCGGGGAACCGGGCGGGGCACGATGCCAGAAGCAACAAGGAGAGAGTCGTGGCAAAGGGCAAGCGGACCTTCCAGCCGAATAACCGGCGCCGAGCCCGCGTGCATGGCTTCCGGCTGCGGATGCGCACCAGGGCCGGCCGGGCAGTCGTGTCGGACCGGCGTCGCAAGGGCCGTCGCTCGCTGACTGCCTGATCTTCGATCCCGGTGTGACGGCGGTGCTTTCCGCTCGGAACCGTATGACGCGGTCGACCGATTTCGATGTCACGGTGAAGCACGGAACTCGAGCCGTGCAACCAGACATGGTGATCTACGTACACCGCGGCGATGACGCGACGGCAGGTGCGCCCAAGGTGGGCTTGATCGTGTCCCGGTCGGTTGGATCGGCAGTGCAGCGGCATCAGATGGCCCGCCGGTTACGCCACGCGGCCCGCGATGTCCTCGATGGGTTGAGCAGTTCGGAGCGGCTGGTGATCCGCGCTCTACCCAGCGGCCGCGACGTGGGTGCTGTCCGGTTGGCCGAAGAATTATGTGCCGGCTTACGGCGCGTCCGAAAGGCAGGGTCCAGGCGATGAGGCGGATGGCGGCACGGGCCGCGGGTGGACTACGTCTTGTCGAGACCGCTGTGGTACGCGGTTTGATCTATCTCATTCAGCTCTACCGACACATGATCTCACCGCTTCGGCTGCCGACGTGTCGCTTCACCCCGACCTGCAGCCAGTACGCCGCGGAGGCGCTGGCGGAGTTCGGATTGTTGCGAGGAACATGGTTGGCCGCCGTGCGGTTGGCGAAGTGTGGTCCGTGGCATCGGGGAGGATGGGATCCGGTACCGGAACGCCGCGCAGCCGGGGCCCAAGTCTGGGGAACCCCAGCGACGCTAGGGGAGAGTGATTCTGTTGTCCTTTGATTGGTTCAGCCTGGACTATTTCTATTACCCGGTCTCGGCGATCATGTGGCTCTGGTACAAGGCGTTCGCCGCGCTCCTGGGTCCGACGAGCTTCTTCGCGTGGACGCTGTCGGTGGTGTTTCTTGTCTTCAGCCTGCGTGCGATTTTGTACAGCCCCTTCGTCCGGCAGATCCGCACTACCCGCCAGATGCAGGAGCTGCAGCCGCAGATCAAGGCGCTGCAGAAGAAATACGGCAAGGACCGCCAGCGCCTGGCGCTGGAGATGCAGAAGCTACAGCGCGAACACGGGTTCAACCCCGTCCTGGGCTGCCTGCCGATGCTCGCGCAGATTCCGGTGTTCCTCGGTCTCTATCACGTGCTGCGGTGTTTCAACCGGACCAGCACCGGCATCGGGCAGTTGGGTCTGTCGCCGGAGCGGAACCGCGCGCTGGGCAACTACGTCTTCTCGGCCACCGACGTCGCGCACTTCTTGGACGCCAACTTTTTCGGTGCCCCGCTCGGCGCGAGCATGACGCAGCGCGGCGCGAGCCTCGAGGCCTTCACACACTTCAACCGGCTGTCCGTTGTGGCGGTCGGCGTTCCGGTCATGATCCTGGCCGGCGTTGCCACCTACTTCAACAGCCGGGCGTCGGTGGCCCGACAAAGTCCGGAAGCCGCGGCCAATCCGCAGACCGCGATGATGAACAAGCTGTCGCTCTACATCTTCCCGCTGGGAGTCGTGGTCGGCGGCCCGTTCCTGCCGCTGGCGATTATCTTCTACTGGTTCGCGAACAACATCTGGACATTCGGCCAGCAGCATTATGTGTTCGGCAAGCTCGAGAAAGAAGAAGAAGACAAGAAGCGCGAAGCGATCGAACGCCGGGCGGCGAACGCGCCCGCGCCGGGTGCCAGGCCCAAGCGATCCGCGAAGAACGTGAACGGTTCGTCGGCGACCGAGAGCCCCGAAACGCCAGCCGACAACGATGCGGGGAACCGGACTCCGCGGCCGGGCGCCAAGCCGAAGAAGGGCGGGCGCTGACCGCCGGTTCGGGGGAGCCGGACGACAGACTTGACCGGGCGTGGGCCCGGGCGACGGGAAGGGAAAGACAGACATGACGGACATCGATACCAATGGACGTGACGCACAGGCTGCGCCCGCCGAGGAGGCGACGGAGGAAGCCGCCGAAGCTGCCGAAAGCACGGCGGCAGAGAACGGTGAGCACGAAGGCGATCTCGAAGAGCGATTGGTCGCCGAGGGAGAAATCGCGGGCGACTACTTAGAGGAATTGCTCGACCTACTCGACTTCGACGGGGACATCGACCTCGACGTCGAGGGCAGCCGCGCCATTGTCAGCATCGACGGCAGCGACGAGCTGAGTAAGTTGGTCGGCCGCAAGGGCGAGGTGCTCGACGCGCTGCAGGAACTGACCCGGCTCGCGGTGCACCAGAAGACCGGGGTGCGCAGCCGGCTGATGCTCGACATCGCGAGCTGGCGCCGCCGTCGTCGCGACGAGCTGGCAGCGTTGGGCGACAAGGTGGCCCGGCGCGTGCTGGAGAGTGGCGAGCGTGAGGAACTCTCGCCGATGACGCCGTTTGAACGCAAGATCGTCCACGATGCTGTCGCGGAGGTGACCGGCGTGCACAGCGAGAGCGAGGGCGTCGAGCCGTCGCGCCGGGTCGTCGTGCTTGTCGACTAACGGAGTTACACCGGTGTAGTTCCGACGGCGCGGCAAGGGCGGCGAGAGGAATGTTTCACGTGAAACATGGCGACCCCCGCGGCGTCCTGGCGCCGCCACCGGCGGACCTTACGGACCCACGTGTCAGTGATCGGATGGCGCAGCGGCAGCTCGTCAAACGCGAGTTGGTTGCCTATCTCATCCGGTCCACCGCACGTCCCCGCAAAATCGATGACGGCGGCGCCAGCGCGCGCGAGCGCGAGGAATGTTTCACGTGAAACATGTCGAATCCGGCGACCTTCCGGCACCGGATGCGCCGCCGGTCGCCGCGGCGATCTTCGGTAATCGGCTGAACTCGGCCCGGCGTTATGCGGAGCTGTTGGCTGACATCGGCGTCGAGCGGGGGCTCGTCGGGCCGCGTGAAGTAGACCGCCTGTGGGATCGCCACCTTCTGAATTGCGGCGCGGTGGCAGAGCTTCTCGAGGCCGGCGAGCGCGTTGCCGACATCGGCAGCGGCGCCGGCCTACCCGGGATCCCGTTGGCGATCGCGAAGCCGGGACTCCACGTCGTATTGGTCGAATCGATGTTGCGCCGTACCGAGTTTCTGAACATGGTCGTCGCCGAACTCGGGCTCGATGTGGAGGTGGTGCGGGGGCGGGCCGAAGATGTGACCGTCCGCGAGGCCGTCGGCAGATGTGACGCCGTGACATCGCGGGCGGTGGCTTCGCTGGACAAGCTGGCTCGTTGGAGCCTGCCGTTGCTCCGGCCGGGTGGGCGGATGCTGGCGATCAAAGGGGAGCGTGCCGAGGGTGAGCTACGTGAGCACCGGCGTGGGATGGACCGGTTAGGTGCAACGGGTGCCAGGGTGATGGAATGTGGCGTGAGCTACCTGTCTCCACCGGCGAGGGTGGTAGTGGCGTGGCGTGGGGAACCGGCCCGGGTCCCGCCACGAAGACGGTCGAGCAGGGAGAGCAAATGAATACGCCTCAGGACCCGTTCGGCCCCGGCGGCGGAAAGCATGTTTCACGTGAAACATCAGAGCTCGATACACCAATAGGAGCGGCTGCGGAACGCGCAATGCAAGTCCTGTCAAAGGGCTACCAGCCGCTGCAACGCCCGCACAAGCGCCGGCTTTTCACCATCGCCAACCAGAAGGGCGGCGTCGGCAAAACCACGACCGCGGTGAACCTGGCGGCGGCGCTGGCCGTCCAGGGCCTCAAGGCTCTCGTCATCGATCTCGACCCGCAGGGCAACGCGAGCACCGCGCTAGGTATCACCGACCGGCACGCCGGGACGCCATCGTCGTACGAAGTCCTGCTCGGTGAGATCTCACTGCAGGCCGCGATGCGGCAGAGCCCGCACAGCGAGCGCCTGTTCTGCGTGCCGTCCACCATCGACCTGGCCGGCGCGGAGATCGAACTGGTCAGCATGGTGGCACGCGAGAACCGGTTACGGACGGCGTTGGCTGAACTCGACAGCGTCGACTTCGACTTCGTCTTCATTGACTGCCCACCATCGCTGGGCCTGTTGACCATCAACGCGTTGGTCGCAGCACCCGAGGTGCTGATCCCGATCCAGTGCGAGTACTACGCGCTGGAGGGAGTGTCGCAATTGATGAACAACATCGAAATGGTGAAGGCCCACCTGAACCCAGGGCTGGATGTCAGCACCGTGATCCTCACGATGTACGACGGACGGACCAAGCTCGCCGACCAAGTGGCCGACGAAGTTCGCCGCTACTTCGGGCCGAAGGTTCTGCGCACCGTGATCCCGCGCAGCGTCAAGGTGTCCGAAGCACCCGGCTACAGCATGACCATCATCGATTACGATCCCGGTTCGCGCGGTGCGATGAGTTACCTCGACGCCAGCCGTGAACTCGCCGAGCGTGGTCACTCAGCACCCGACCAGGGGGGACACAAATGAGCCAGCCGTCACGCAAAAAAGGCGGCCTCGGCCGAGGCCTGGCGTCACTGATTCCAACGGGACCCGCGGACCCCGGTGAGGACCCAACGCCGGGCGGACCGCGGCTGGGCGCAGCGGCGGCGGACGTGATGTTCGGTGGACCCACGCCCCTCGGCGCTCCGACCGACATCGGCGCGGTCTACCGCGAGATCGATCCGGCCCTCATCGAGCCGAACCCGCGCCAACCGCGCCAGGTGTTCGACGAGGAAGCCCTCTCCGAACTCGTGCACTCGATCCGCGAGTTCGGCCTGATGCAGCCCATCGTGGTGCGGGCATTGGACGCCGCGACGAGCGGCCCGCGCTACCAACTCGTCATGGGGGAGAGGCGGTGGCGCGCCGCACAGACCGCCGGCCTGACCGCCATTCCAGCGATCGTTCGGGAGACCGCCGATGACAATCTGCTGCGTGATGCGTTGCTCGAAAACATCCACCGCGCGCAATTGAACCCTCTGGAAGAGGCGGCGGCCTATCAACAATTGCTTGACGAGTTCGACGTCACCCACGACGAACTCGCTGCCCGGATCGGCAGATCGCGCCCGCTGATCTCTAACATGATCCGCTTGCTCCGCTTGCCGATCGCCGTCCAACGCCGGGTCGCGGCGGGCGTGCTGTCCGCCGGCCATGCCCGGGCCTTGCTGTCGCTAGAGGGAGGATCCGAAGCGCAGGAAATTCTGGCCGCGCGGATCGTCGCCGAGGGACTGTCGGTGCGAGCCACCGAGGAGGCCGTCACGCTCGCCAATCGCAGCGAGCCCGGCCACCCGGCGGCGCCGCGACGCAAGCCGATCAGCATGCCCGGGTTGCAGGATGTCGCCGAACGGCTCTCCAGTGCCTTCGACACTCGCGTCACGGTCAGCCTGGGCAAGCGCAAAGGCAAGATTGTGGTCGAGTTCGGTTCGGTGGACGATTTGCAACGAATTGTCGACCTGATGAACTCGGCGAAGAGCTAACCGTCTATACCAGACCGTTACGTCACTGTGACATTCTGTGAGATCGAGCGACGGCGATATGCTGCCTAGGACCGAATCGTGCTGTGCGCCAGGCAGTTTCACCAGCCAGACGCCCGCGGGGCGATTCAGGGTGGTTGCCGGACCCGAAACGGCTGCGCGACGCTGCGATCCGACCTCCGAAGCCCGCCGGCGCGAGTCTCGCGGTCGTTCCCGTCCGGAGGGTAAGCTCAGCTGCGGGGTAGGAGTACCACCCACTCGCGGGGAAGCCGGACCGACACGGACCGCAATGGCCTCGATGGCCTCGCCGCACGGAGGCCCAGGAGTCTAGTGACTGCTCGAATCACACCGCTGCGACTCGAAGCCTTCGACCAGCTACCCAAGCACGCGCGCCGCTGTGTCTTCTGGGAAGTGGACCCCGCGACGCTCGGCAAAGACAACCAACTCGCTGATCCGGAATTCGAGAAGGAAGCGTGGCTGTCGATGGTCATGCTGGAGTGGGGATCGTGTGGCCTGCTGGCCACGGCGCCCCCGACCGACGGTCAGCTTGGTGAGCCGGCCTGCCTGGGTTACGCGTTCTACGCCCCGCCGCGCACGGTGCCGCGGGCGCACCGATTTCCCACCGCGCCGGTCTCGGCCGACGCGGTGTTGCTGACTTCGATGCGGGTAGAGCCCGGCGCCGCTGCCGACGAGCTGCCGTACAGCCTTGTCGCGCGTGTGGTCGCGGAATTGGTTCGACGTGGTGTGCGGGCATTGGAGGCGTTCGGCCGCACCGAGAGCGTCGCCGAGCTGATCAACTCGCCGGAGGCCGAGCCCGACCTGCAACCTGTGCTCGAGGTACTGGGGGACTGCTCAGCCGAACACTGTGTGATCGACGCGGACTTCCTGCTCGACGTGGGATTCGTTGTGGTGGCGCCGCATCCGTACTTCCCGCGGCTTCGGCTCGAGCTCGACAAGGGGCTGGGCTGGAAGGCCGAGGTCGAAGCGGCGTTGGAGCGGCTACTGGAGGTGGCGTCGCTGCAACAGCCGGTTGCTGTGGGAGCTTCGGCGGGATCGTCGGCTAGGAGCCGCTGAGTCGGCCGGCCTGTTCGACGGACAACTCGTGCGCCAGCAATTCGGCGAAGGTGAACGTACCGGTGGGTCGATCGTTCTTGCCGAGCAGGTACAGCCGTTTGACCGCCGCCAGGATGCCCTCGGCGATCGCGTCGCGGGTCTGCGTGGTGATCAGCAGCCCCCGATCGCGTGAGTTGGTGATGTAGCCGACGTCAACCTGGACGGTGGGCATCCGGGTCAGCCGCAGCAGATCCCAGGTGCGGCCGTGAGTGCGACAGTCGCGTAAACCGGTGCGCGCCACCACTTCTCGCTGGATGAAGTCAGCCAGATTGCGGCCGATGGTGGACACCGAGCCATGCGAATTGCCGAAGTGGAAGGAGGCGACACCGTTGGCCGATGGGCTGGGCTGCGACTCACAGCGCAGGCTGAGCATCAAGTCGGCGCCGACGGAATTCGCTGTCGCGGCGCGTTCGGCATCCGCCGGGCTGCGGTTGGTCGGGCGGGACAGAAACGTCTCCATGCCGATCGCCGTCATCCGGCCCTCAAGCCGACTTGCCAAGTCCCACAAGATATCTGCTTCGCTTACCGGGCCCACGGGCCCGTGCGCGATCAGACCGTGGTCGGTGCCGCCGCGGCCCGGGTCGATGATGATCCGCTTGCCAGACAGCTTCGGGCCGGACCGGCGGACGAGCTCCTCCTCGCGGATCGCGTGCAAGGAACCGCCGGTTACCCGAGAACTGAGAAAGTACAAGGAGCGCAACGTTTCCGGGCCGCAGATGCCGTCGGCGTACAACCCGGACTCGCGTTGGTAGGACATCAACCCGTTGTGGGTCTGCAAGCCGAAATAGCCGTCGACCAGACCGGTGTAGAAACCGAGGTCCTGCAGCCGGGCTTGCAGCGTGGCGACGTCGTCGCCGTACATCGGCGCACCGAACTGATGATTGAGCGTGCGGGCGCCTAGCCGATAGGAGGCTTCTTTCAGCGCGCGGTAGGTGGCCTCGCCGACGACGCCGTCGACCAGCAGGCCCCGGTGTTGCTGGAACGCCCGTACCGCATGATCGAGCTCTCCGTCGAACACATCGACCGCGACGTGCCTGCCGGTGCTGAGGTCCGCGTCGGCGCCATCCAGATGGCCAAGCGCGGTCAGCGAAGCTCGGATCTCGGTGACCGCTGCGCTACGGTCGCCGCAACGTAACGCTTCACCAGCGCCGCGGTGCGGTCTCGACATTCCAAGGCCTCCGATAAGCGGGTGTGAGCACCCTGCCGCTTTACTGACAGGCTTGGCGGTATTGTCTCATCCGCCCGGCGATTTCAGGAAAACGCCAGGCAAACCGAGCCGATCTTCGACGAACTAACCCAGACCGGGAACGGCCTCGGAAAGCTCGCGCAGCAGCGCCGCTTTGCCCTTGGCGCCGACGATTCGTTTGACCGGCTCACCGTCCTTGAACAAGATAAGCGTCGGGATCGACACGACGTCGAAGTTGCGGGCGGTCTCGGGATTCGCGTCGACATCGAGTTTCGCGACCGTGAGCTGGCCGGCTTTGTCGGCCGCGATCTCGGCCAACACCGGGGCCACCATCTTGCACGGCCCGCACCAGGTCGCCCAAAAGTCAACGAGCACAGGCGTACTGCTGGACAGCACGTCGCTTTTGAAAGAAGCGTCGGAGACGTCCACGGTTGCGCCGTCGGGCTCGGTATGCGTCATCGCTCATACTCCAATCACAGGAAGGCCGCCGCCGAAGTTTCGGCGGGTTGGGTTTGTGTCCGTTCGGCCGGTTCGGCACGCTCCGCTAGCCAGCGCTCGGCGTCGATGGCCGCCGAGCAGCCGGTGCCCGCGGCCGTGACGGCCTGCCGATAGGTGTGGTCGACTAGGTCGCCAGCGGCAAACACGCCCTCCAGCGAGGTGTAAGTGGTGTTGCCGACGACCCGTACGTAACCGGCGTCGTCGAGGTCCAGCTGGCCCCGCACCAGCGCCGAACGGGGGTCGTGACCGATGGCGACGAACACCCCGGTCACCGGCAGGGTGGATTCCTCGCCGGTCTCGCTGTTCTTCAGCCGCAGACCGGTCACGGTGGTGTCGCCTTCGACCGCCTCGATCACGCTGTTGGTCACGAAGGTGATCTTGTCGTTGGCCTGGGCCCGCTCGAGCATGATCCTGGATGCCCGGAATTCGTTCCGACGATGCACGAGGGTGACGCTGCGGGCGAATTTGGTCAGGAAGGTGGCCTCTTCCATCGCCGAGTCGCCGCCACCGATCACGGCGATGTCCTGGTCGCGGAAGAAGAAGCCATCGCAGGTGGCGCAGGAACTCACGCCGCGGCCAAGCAGTTCCTGCTCACCGGGCACGTGCAGGTAACGCGCGGCCGCACCCATTGCGAGGATGACGGCACGGGCGCGCAGCGTCTCACCCTCGGCGGTGGTGACCGATTTGACCGGGCCGTCCAGCGACACCTCTTCGATGTCTTCCATCCGCAAATCAGCGCCGAACCGCAGCGCCTGCTCGCGCATCTGCTCCATCAGCTCGGGCCCGAGGATGCCCTCCCGGAATCCGGGGTAGTTCTCCACCTCGGTCGTGGTCATCAGGGCTCCACCGAACGAGATTCCCTCGAAAACCACCGGTGCCAGCTGGGCACGGGCCGCGTACAGCGCGGCTGTGTAACCGGCAGGTCCGGAACCGATGACGATCACATCGTGGACAGTGGTTGACGAGGTCATACGAGCCTTTCATGCGTTTCGAGGTCTTCTGAGCGCTAGAACGCCAGGGTAGGCGGTGCTGTTCCCGCGACCTTACGGCCGGTGGACGATCCTGTCAGCCGACAGGCCGGTGTCGACGGAACTGCAGGTGGGCGCTACCGCGAGCGCCGATAAGGCGCCGGGTGCATCGGTGGGCAACAACAGCAGCACGGCCGGGCGACCGCCGATCTCAACGGGGCGTGCGCCCAGTACGCGCGCGTCTGCCGGATATCCCAAGCCGGTCAAGCACGAGGCGCGGCGGTGCGGGTCGGTCAGCGCCCCGAAGTCCGGTCGGTCGTCGAGCAACGCGAGGATCTGCTGATCCGACAGCGGGATCGACGCCGGCGGCCGCGACACGGTGATGTGATCGATGGTGGTCGGTCGACTCGGCGTCGATGTCGGCGCCGTGATCAGCGCTCGGGTGCCCAACCAGACTGCGACGGCGACCGCGACAAGTCCCATTGCCGCGACCGCGAACCGCGCCGAGCGGGGGAGAGCTCCACGGCGCACGCTATGCGCGGCCCCGGCCCGGGTCGGCTCTGCTGGCTGCGCACGCAATGCGGCCTCGATTAGGTCGACGACTGCCGGGTCGACGTCCGGGGCCGTCGACGGATCGGCGGCCAGCGCGGCGACCTCACGACGGACTCGGTTCAGCGCGCTCATGGTCTGACGCGCATCCGGGTCGGTGCGGACCTTCTCGCGCAGGCGGGCAGCGGTGTCGTCATCGAGCAGGCCGGCCTGCAGGTCCGCGAGGGCTTTCACAGTCGGCGGCGGATCCTCACGCCCGTCGTCTTCCATCCGCCTCAGTGTCCGTCATCTGTATTGCGAATGCTATGAGTGATCGGCCTTGCCGAGATGATGCGGACGACGGTTAAATATAGGCTTGGAGAAAGCTGAGGAAAATTCAGTTGAGGGGCGAACTAAGCGGCGTGGTTTCCCGGACACGCCGCGCCGACGCGCAATAGCACCGGCAAACCACGTCAGGAGAACGCGGTGACGGGACTCGCCCCCGTGAAACGTCGCGACCGTGCGCAGCGAGAGCTGTCGCCGGCGAGCGCGGCCGAACAGCAGTATCGATGGCTGATCGAGCACAGCCCGGTCGCCATCTGCGTTCACGCCGATGGCCGCTACGTCTATGTCAACCAGACGCTCGTACGCAAGATGGGGGCCCGCTCGCCCGACCAGCTGCTCGGGCGCCCGATCACCGACTTTGTACACCCGGATTCGCTGGCCGCAGTGCGCGAGCAGATCGCCGCGCGGCAGTACGACGGAGATATGAGCCCACCGCTCGAGCTGGTGATCGTCACGCTGGACGGTATGACGCGTGAGGTGGAAGCGCTGGCCATCAGGACGCGGTGGGAGGGTCGGCCCGCTCACAAGGTTGTGTTCCGGGACGTCGGCGCCCAGAAAGCGACCGATGCGAACCTGCGCTTCCAGGCAGCTCTCGTCGATCACGTCAGCGACGCCATCATCTCCACCACCACGACCGGCTTCGTGACCAGCTGGAATCCTGCAGCCGAGACGATTTACAACCGGTCAGCGGTCGACGTGGTGGGCTTACCGATCGGCGACGTAGTTGGCACCGACCTCGATCTGGGTGCGATCGTCGCCGGCGGGGGCGTGGTATCGACCACCCACCACGCCGGCGACGGCTCGGAGCGGGCGGTGCGCGTCTCGGTGTCGCGGATGGCCGACGGGTACGTCGTCTTGTGCGCAGATCTGACGGACCTGCGGCGTATCGAGCAGCAGTGCCAAATGGTTGTCGCGTCCCTGCAGGAAGGTGTCGTCGTCATCAGGGCAGATGGCGCGGTGGAATCGGTCAACCCGGCGACGCTGCGTATTTTCGGCGGTCCTCTAACGGGAGGAGTCCGCCCCGTCGAGTTCGCGAAAGCGGCCGATGTGCCGGTATACGACGCGAACGGCCGACTGCTCACCTGGGACCAGCGCCCGGTCATGGAGATCCTCAAGCGCAGCCGCAGCCGCATCTACGGTCTCGACCGGTTCAGTGATGGCGAGCGGATATGGGTGTCGATCAACTGGTCGCTGCTTGACCCCGGTGATCCGGACCGGTCGTCGGTATTGATGTCGATCGTCGACATCACCGATCAGCACAATGCCCATCAGCAGCTCGCTTACCAGGCCACCCACGATGTGCTGACGGGGCTGCCCAACCGCGCCCACTTGGTGACATTGATCAACGATGCGATCGGGCCTGTTGAATATCGCTGGGGCGCAATTCTTTTCATCGACCTCGACAAGTTCAAAGTCATCAACGACGAGTTGGGCCACCATGCCGGCGACACCGTCCTCGAAGTCGCTGCGCAGCGACTCCGGGCAGCTTTAGGGCCCAATGACGTTGTTGGCCGTGTCGGCGGCGATGAGTTCGTGGCGCTGCTCGCCGCCCCGATACAGCGTGCCAAAGTCAACGCCCTGGTCAGGCGGTTACATACGGCGCTGCGTCGGCCGATCCGCATCCCCGGCGTGAGTGCTTGCTCGCCGACGAGCCGCGTCCAAGTCGGCGCCAGTATCGGCGTCGTCGCGGTACATCCCGACGAGCACCAATGCGCCGCGGAGATATTGCGCGCCGCTGACGCCGCGATGTACCAGGCCAAGACAAGCGGCGAGGCGACGTGCCACTCCGGCGACGTCACTGACACCAAAGCAAGACGACAGAAGCCCGCCCGCCGCGCCGCAGGTCCGGACCTGATTGGCAGCTAGCCGGCGGGGCGGTGGGTGTCGCTGTGTAGATAGCCGAGAATCGCAGCGAGGCGGGCCCGCCCGCGGGCGCAGCGACTTTTGACGGTGCCCTCGGCGATGCCGAGCATCCGGGCGGTGTCGGCCACCGAGTAGCCGTGCATATCGACCGCCACCACCGCGGCGCGCTGCTCGACGGGCAGGTGCATCAGGGCCCGCTGCACCGCGATCGCCGTCTCGATCTGTGCGGTCCGATCCGACACGGGAAAGACATCGTCGAGCGCGACGGTGGGGTGGATTTTGTTGCGGCGCAGCTGATCCAAGCAGGCATTGACCACGATGCGGTGCAGCCAGCTGCTGACCGCGGCGTCGTGGCGAAACGAGCCGGCGCCGCGATGGGCCGAGACCATTGCCTCCTGTAGCGCGTCCTCGGCGTCCTCAGCGCTACGACTGGTCAACCGGGCAACCCGGTGCAGGTGTCGATGGTGGCGATGGAACAACTGCTCGAAGGCGTACCGGTCACCCGCGACATGAGCAGCCAACAGTTCTGCGTCGCTGCGTTGTTCTGCCACGGCCGGACATTAACGAATTGCCGATTGTCCGGCACTTCACCCGATGCGTCGCGCTGTCAGCCCGTTACGACTTGGCCTGCACGGTGAGGTCAGAGATGCTGGTGCGGCTCTCGCCATTGGTGGTTCCGAGCGTCGGAATCCACACCAGCAGATAGGAAGTGGGCGACGACGCGTTGACCGGAATGCTGTTGTGGCCGGGGTGCACTGCGACGGGTTGGCTCAACGCAGTCGTGTTCTCGAGCTTGCCCGGTGTCGCCGTCGCCGCCGAGCGGATCTGGATCTTGGTTCCAGTGCTGGGGACGTCGACGGTCACCGCGCCGACCACCGTGGGTTGTGGAAGCTGCAGCAGCAGACCGACGCCGCTCTTGAAACCGGGGAACGGAACCGGGTCGTGGTAGGTGTCGGTATCCCACGCGGTGCCCGGGCTGCCGTCGATCGCCTGACCGGCTTGACCGGGATTGTCGGCTTCCTGGCCCGGGGAGAACACGGTGGCGCTGACTGGTTTGACGATGCTGCCGTCGGCCGCTGAACTGGCACTCGAACTCGCCGACGGCCCGTTCAGGCCGAGCTGGTCCTTATCCAGGCCACTGACATCGCTGAACATCCGGCTGAGTACCGAGGCCAGGATCACCAGCGCGACAACGATCACGGCAGCCCCCACGCCGACCCCGATCGTCACGGCGCGGCGCCGGCGAAGGCGTGCCTGCGCCTCTTCGTCTTCCGGCGGGGGCGTCCTGATCGCCCGCGTAGCTGGCGGCGGCGGTGGTGCCTGCTCGCTGATCGGACTCAGCAGCTCGGTCCGGTCGGCCACCGCCGTCGCTTGCTGCAGCAGATTCAAAAGGGTTGCTGCACTGCGTATTCCACCATCGCCATGGATGGAGTGGGTTGCGGCCGCAGAGATCTGGTACGGGATCTCGCTGTCGATGGAGCTGGGTTCGACAGGCTCGCCCCCGGGACCTCGCGGTGCCGGTTCCATACCGCTGAGTTCGCCGGATTCGGGCAGCGGCCACCGGTTGACCAGAAGCGCATACAGCGCTGCACCGATGCCGCGGATGTCCTCTTCTGGGCTGGCGTCCGGGATGGTCGCAGGAAAGGCCAGCACCACATCGCCCTCGATGCTGACCCGCACGCGGCTGGGATGGTCGATCGAGAGCGCGACGCCGGCATGGTGGGCGCTTTCGGCCGCAGCGGCCAGGGTCTGCATCGCGCGCGCCGCGCCGACCGCCGAAGGCGAGGTCTCGGCCACTTCCTGCAGCGAACCTCCGCGGACCCATTCGGAGACCACCAAGCCGCCGGTCCCGGTGTGCACGACGTCAAGGACTCGCGCGACGCCGAGTTTGTCGAGCCGGCTCAGTCGCATGGTGCGAGCCAGAATTTCGCGGACCTGCTCGTCGGACAGCGTCCCGTCTGGATCGACGAACGTCAGCGCGACCTGCCGATTCAGCGCGGTGTCCAGCGCCTGCCAGAACTGTAGGTGCGGACTACCGCCGTGGAACATCAACAACCGGTAGCGGCCGCGGGCGATGCTGGCGCCCGGGACCAGAGCCTGGTCGTCCTGGTGGCTCGCCGCATCGGTGGCCATATCGTCGTGCGGCAGATCGATTGCGTCGAGGACGGGATCGGACGACGACCCTCCGTTCGCGGCAGTCGGAGCTTCCGGAGCGGCGGCGGTGTCGACTCGAAGATCGGTCGGAACGTCGGGATGGAAAGCGTCGGCAGCAGACGATCCGGACAGTTCGGCGGGGTCAGAGGCAGCCTTGGATGAGGTGCTGTCCGATGGGCGGTCAGTCATCCCCGGTCCTCTCCCCATCCCCTCCCCGAGCGGTTGCTCCGGACGCGTGCGCCGGACGGATTCTGTTGCCGGATAGTCCGCCCGACTCGACGGAGTGCTTTGCTCAGGGTACGTGACGATACCGGCGCGCAACAATTGATCGGCGCTGCCCGCTTTGCCGGCGACGACGGGGGCTGACCTGCCGGAAGCGGACGCGGCGGCGCCAGCAGGCGGCACGTGACCGGCCTTCCCGCGGGCCGGTATCGCACCGATCCATCGGCGCAACACCGCCGCCGCCGCCAGCGCCTCCGGCACCTGTGCGCGCAGCATGACCAGCGCCACGATCGGCAGCATGATCACCGCGAGCACAAGCAGCCGCAACAGCGATCCGGCGCCGCCGCCGTAGGCGGTCAGCCGCTGCATGCCCAGCAGCACGTCCGCCAGATAGCCGACCAGTCCGGCCAGCAGCGACGCGGTGATTGTCACCAGGATGGTCCGTGCTTCGGCGACGCCGACCAGATGACCGCTCGGCGGCCGCAGCGCGTTGCGCAACAGGACGTAGCCGGCGATTGCGCCCGCCACGAAACCCAGGCCGTTGGCCAGTCCCAGATAACCCGCGACGAGCTCGGGCTTGTCGGTCAGGTGTGGCGCGAACAGCGACGCGGCGATCTTGACGGTCGTGATGATCACGATGATCGCGATCGGTATCCACGGCTGCTCGCGGGCATAGAAGACGCGCAACTGCAGCAGCACCACCGAATAGGGAAGCAAGGTGAACGCCGACAACGCGATCGCCACACCCAGGTAGCCGGCATCGACGTCGCCGAAATGGCCGTAGGCGAAGAGCGCACTGCCCATCGCCGACCCGCCGACGGTCATGAACGCCACCGTCGGGATCAGGGTGATCATCGTCAATCGGATGGCCAGCGAGAGGTCGGCGAGCACTGCCGGGGTGTCATCGGCGGCGGCATTGCGGCTCAACCGCGGCATCACCACCGTCAGCACGGTCACACCGATCATGCCGAACGGCAGCATCAACACCAGCCAGGTGTAGTTGTAGATCGCCGGGCCGGAAGCGGCTGCCGTGCTGGCGATCTGGTTGGTGACGATCAGACCGATCTGGCTGATCAGCACGTAGAACACCATCGCCGCGGCCATCGCGCCGAAGCGTTTGAGCCGGTCGTCGATTCCCCACAACGGGCGAAGGCTGATGCGCTGCCGCCCGATGGCAACCAGCAGCACGGCGGTCTGCGCGAACACGCCCAGCGTAGTCCCGATCCCCAGGATGAGGAGCTTGGTGTTACCCATCTGCACCGGGTCCACGGACAGCTGACCAGGTGCTGCCAGGTAGGCACCCAAGGTGGCGATCGCGACGACGTTGTTGATCACCGGTGCCCAGGCCGGCGGCCCGAACACGTTGCGGGTGTTCAGGATTGCCATGAACACCGAAGAAAGGCCGTAGAAGATCACCTGGGGCAGGAGCAGGTAGGCGAACGCCGTCGTCAGCGGCTCGTTCACCTGGGGGCTGCGGCCCAGCATCAGCTGGACCAGCATGGGTGCCGCGGCCACCGACAGCAGCGTGGTGCCCAGCAGTACGACGGTCGCCAGCGTCACCAGCCGCCGCACGAATGCGGCGCCGCCGTCCGCGTCGTCCTGTTCGGCACGGGCGAGCACCGGTACGAAGATCGCGGTGAACGTCGCCTCGAGCACCAGCGCGGCGACCAGGTTCGGCAGCTGGTTGGCCACCGTGAACGCGCTGGACAGCGCAGCGCCCAGGATCGCGGCGAGCACCACGATCCGGGCGAACCCGGTGAGCCGGCTGACCAGGGTCGCCAACGCCATTCCCCACGAACGCGATACGAGTGCGGCATCGGACAGCTCGGGGCGCGGTTGGGGTGAGGTGCTCTGCGACGGCACGTGCCCGGTCGGGGGCAGCGGCCCGGTCGGCGGCCCCAGGCTGTGCTTCGGGCCGTGTTTTTGGTGGGTGCTGCCGCTGGGCGGAGCGAACCGGCCGGCGGGGTTCATGCGTGCTGCTCTTCGTTCATGTACTGGTCCGCGTCGGGCGGATCCGGGCGGTCGAGGTCGGCGGGGTCGGGCTGGCCGCGGAACCGGTGCCATAGCCGTCGTCCGGCGAGCGCGAACAGCACCGCGCCGGCGCTCAGCGTGATGGCGAACAGCACCTTGCCGTAGGCGTTGGAGTGCACCGACAGTCGCACCGGATCACCCAGTGGCACACCGGCGGCAGTATGCAGGGCGACGTCGATCGCGACCCGCTGGGTGAAGTTCACTTCGATCGGCACCCGCAGCGGCAGGTATCCCGGTGGCAGCTCGATCTCGCCGAGGTCGGTGACCGTCATGCCGGGGGGTGCGTCGACGTAGAGCCGTACCCGGATCGGCACAGCCAACCCATTGTGCAGAACCAGCGGAACGGGACTGTGTTCGGTGGCCAGCGTGTAGGCCCCGGCCGGTTTGACGATGGTCACCGCGCCGAACAGATCGTCGATCGAGTCGCCGACGACCTGTAGCCGCTGCTGGGCGAGCCCGTTGCGGGAGTCGGGCCGGTCGGCCTGGCTGATCGCGCGCAGGGTGTCCTCGCGCAACGGCGCGGTATAGCTGACGCCGGTGAGACCGGTGCGGACATCGGTGGTCAGCGCCGCACTCAGCCCGGAGAGCCGGCCCACGTCGGCGGAGATGTTGGCGACGACCGCGTCGGTGAAACGCCCACGCCTGCCGGCGGCTTCGGCGGCAGGCTGCTTGGTCCCGTTGACCGGCTGGACGGCGGATGCGTCGGCGATCAGCGCTGTCAGGGGGTGCGGCACGGCTAGGCCTGATCGGATCGCGGTCGCCAGCGTGGTGAGGATGGCGCCCGCGTCGTCGGAACTCAGCTTCCAGCTGGTCGGAGGCAGCAGAATCTTGGTTGCGCGGCAGAGCATTGGGTTCGAGGGCACGCCACAGCATCGAGCTCAGGGCATCTTGCCTGCGGGCGGTCTCGGAGTCGTGCTGCAGTCGGATCGCCAGCGCGGAGTTCAGGTACGGGGGCGCGACGGGGTCCGAGCCGGTCGCACCGAACGCGGCGCCGACGGCGGGGTCGAACGGCGCCAGCACCACCTGCGGCGACAGCCGGCGCGGCGTGGTGTCGGCGGTCGGCGGCGTCGGGGGGGCGTTCGACTCGCCGACGGAGGTATCTGCGGCGGCGATCACCACAGTGTTGTTGTTGGCGCTCAACAGATCCACGGCTCTGCGGGTCAATGATCCGTCCGGGATGAGGGTCGCTCCACGGACCGAGGCGACCCCCAGGATCTGGTCGACGACGTCGGCGGCGCCGCCGGTGGCGGTCGCGGTGAGCCCGGGGTCACCGACACGCTGCACCGCGTCGAGGTCGGCCTGGGCGTAGGGGAGCGGCGCGACGCACATCCGGTGCGCCAGTGCCCGCACCCGGTTCAACCAGCTCACCGCTGTGGCCTGCCCGGTGCCCGGGTGCGTGGGGGTTCCCGGCATCTGCGCGGGACCGTCGGGGGAGTTGGAAACCACATAGCCCGCGCCCATCGCGTTGACGGTGACCAGTAGGTCGGGATCGACGGCAAGGCACAGCGCCCGGCCGATGGCGCCGTCGGGATCGACGTCGTGGCCGGTGGTGAACTCGGCGGCGGACAGCAGAATGTCCAACCGGCCTCCGCCGGCCAGTGATGTCGCCAGCTCGTCGTCGGTCAACCGCACCGGGATCGTGCCACCCGGCACGCCGGGCGCCAGCCTGGGCTTGTCGGCCAGCGGCCACAACATGGTGACCGGCGACGGTTTCGATATGTCCGGCGCGACGCCCATCGCGTCGCCGGAGCCGTCCTGTGGATCCGGTGGGACCCCCAGCACCGGCAGCAGGAACCGGGCGTTGTCCAGCCGCGCCGGTTCCCCGTAGTCGGGCGTGCCGTTGACGTTGACCAACAGCGGGTAGACGCCGGGCGCGGAGATGTCGAGCGAGTGTTTGGCCGCCGACCGCATCGGCGCCGACAGCGAGAACCCGATCTTCTGGCCACGCTTCAATTCCGGTGCCACCGTGACGAAGTCTTCGGCGGCCTCGTATTGGTCGGTTTCGCCGTCGAGGTTGCTGCGCAGACCGACCGAGGTGGTCACGGCCGCGGCGTGCTCGAGCCGAAGCATCACCTCGCGGACCGGCCGGTCACCGATGTTGGTTACGGTCCCCTTGACGGTCACCACCGGCTCGCTCGTCGTCGTCGCGACTTGCGGGGTCACGTGATCGATGCGGACCTGGACGAACGGCGTTGCGCCGGGCTCGCCCGCGGTGGCGTTCGGGACGGCGGTGAACGCGGCTCCCAAACCGATCAGGAGGCCGACCACCGCAGCGAGGCGCATCAAGGCCGCCTGCCGGAGCCGGGGACCCGTCACGGGCCGGAACCGCGACCGTTCTGGCGGCCGCGAACGGACTCGTTGGGCCGACGGATTCGGGTCCGTGAATGAGTTTGCGGACGACGTCGCGGCGAACTGGCTGGCAGCGGCGGCAGCGCCGTCGGACCGTCGGTCTGCAACTTGTCGATCAGCTCGTCGGCCACCTCGGCCAGCTTGCGTTCGTCGGCGTAAGCCAGCCGCGACGGTAGCTCGGGGATCGGCACCCACGCCACCTCGGCGACCTCGACATCCTCGTCGGAGAGCTCTCCGCCTGAGCAGCGCATCAAATAGTGGTGCACGGTCTTGTGCACCCGGCGTCCGTCTGTGACGAACCAGTAGTCGATGCGGCCAAGCGACGCCAACACGCTGCCGTGAATCCCCGTCTCCTCGGCGACCTCGCGGATCGCGGTCTGTTCGGCCGTCTCACCCTGTTCGATGTGGCCTTTGGGCAGCGACCACAACATCCGGCCGCGCCGGTCGACGCGTCCGATCAGAGCGGCGACCTGCTCTTCGCGGGGTCCGTCGAGGCCGTCGATGACCAGCCCGCCCGCTGACGTCTCGTGCACGGTACGGAGGCGTTCCGGTCCACGGGGGGCCGACCGACGTTGGCTGGATTTGGCTGCAGCGGCCGACGAGCCGCCGTCAGTCGGCTCGTTGCCGGTAGTTTGGTTCTCGCCTGACCCCGCTGGACGCCGGCCGCGGCGCCTTCCCCGACGCCGACGGGGTTGCGATTTTTCGCCGTCGGACACCCAAGCGATAGTAGCTGGCGTGCCCATACGCTCCCGGCCGCACTCGCCGGTAGTGAGCTGTGCGTTACCGGCGGACTACTCTCTTTGCGTGCCAGAACCCTCTGACGACGCCGAGCTGCTGGCCGCGGCCGCGGTCGCGTTGAACAGGCACGCGGACATCCTGCGCGAGCTGGGATCGCTGTTCGCGAAGGCCGGTCACGAGCTGTATCTGGTCGGCGGCTCGGTGCGCGACGCCGTGCTCGGCCGACTCGACACCGGGGATCTGGACTTCGCCACCGACGCGCACCCCGAACAGACACAGAAATTGCTGCGACCTTGGGCCGACGCGCTGTGGGACACCGGCATCGAGTTCGGCACCGTCGGCGCCGAGAAGAACCATCGTCGGCTCGAGATCACGACGTTCCGGGCCGATCGCTACGACCGGGTGTCGCGTAACCCGGAGGTGCGGTTCGGGGACTCGCTCGACGACGATCTGGTGCGCCGCGATTTCACCGTCAATGCGATGGCAGTGCGGGTCACCGAAGCCGGCGCGACCGATTTCGTCGATCCTTTAGGCGGTTTGGCCGCGATGCGCGCCGGCGTGCTGGATACGCCGGCGAAACCCGCGGATTCGTTCGGTGACGATCCACTGCGGATGCTGCGGGCGGCGCGGTTCGTCTCGCAACTCGGTTTCGCGGTCGCACCGCGGGTGCGGACGGCTATCGACGAGATGGCGCCGGAGCTCGGCCGGATCACCGCCGAGCGGGTGGCCGCCGAGCTGGACAAGCTGCTGGTCGGCAACGACCCGGTCGCCGGCATCGACCTGATGGTGCAGACGGGTATGGGCGAGGTGGTGCTGCCCGACGTCGGCGGCATGCAGATGGCCATCGACGAGCACCACCAGCACAAGGACGTCTACCAGCATTCCTTGACGGTGTTGCGGCAGGCCATCGCCTTGGAGGACCCCCCGCCAGAAGGTGGCCCCGATCTGATTTTGCGCTGGGCGGCGCTGCTGCACGACATCGGCAAGCCGGCCACCCGCAAGCACGAATCCGACGGCGGAGTCAGTTTTCATCACCACGAGGTCGTCGGTGCCAAGATGGTCCGAAAGCGGCTGCGCGCGTTGAAGTATTCGAAGCACATCGTCGACGACGTCTCGCAGCTGGTGTATCTGCACCTGCGGTTCCACGGCTACGGCGACGGCAAGTGGACCGACTCCGCGGTACGCCGCTACGTCAACGACGCCGGTCCGCTGCTGCCGCAACTGCACAAGCTGGTGCGCGCCGACTGCACCACCCGCAACAAGCGACGGGCCGCCCGTCTGCAGGCCAACTACGACGACCTGGAGGCGCGCATCGCCGAACTGGCCGCCAAAGAGGACCTGCAGAAGGTGCGCCCCGATCTGGACGGCAACGAGATCATGGATTTGCTCGGCGTCCCGGCAGGCCCGCAGGTGGGGGAGGCCTGGCGTTATCTCAAGGAGTTGCGGCTGGACCGCGGGCCGCTGACGCATGAAGAGGCGACGGCCGAACTGATGTCCTGGTGGCAAGCCCGCGGGAACCAGTGACGGACAGTCCGCGTCGTTATGGCATGGAGTATTGCTTGAGCGCCGGTGACGGCGCGGCGACGATATGGGACCGCACACCGGATCTCGACCTCAACGGCGATGGCCAACTCGACGCGGTCAGCCTGGATTTCGACGGCGACGGGCTGACCGATGACGCGCTGGCCGACCTGGACGGCGACGGCATCGGCGACCATGCCGTGCTCGACGTGCACGGCACTGCGGAGCGCTACTTCACCGACGACGGCTCGGGCTCCTGGACGGTTGCCGCTGAGCGCCCGGGTCGGTCGGGGCCCGCGCTGCGCTGGTTCGGCCTGGACGGCGTCGAGCACACCGGCGGCCCGCTGACCGACTTCGGCGCCGACGGCCAGGCCGGCATCCGGTTGCTGGACAGCGACGGCGACGGCCTGGCCGATCGCGCCATCAGCTCCGGTGAGAACGGCGTAACGGGCTACGTCGACACCGATGGCGATGGGCGGTGGGACGTCAAGCTCACCGACACCGACGGCGACGGTACCGCCGATGCGGCCAGCGTTTTGGCGCCGAAAACGTAGGTTCCCGTTCGCTGCGGCGGCCCGGTACTGTGACGGCCCATGAACGTGGAGGAGTCACGGGCCGACTCGGTGAGCGCTGCCCTGACCGAGATCCTGCGCGACGACCTCAACGTCGACATCAGCCGGGTGACCCGGGAATCTCGGCTGGTAGACGATGTGGGCCTGGATTCGGTGGCTTTCGCGGTCGGCATGGTGGCCATCGAGGACAAACTCGGCGTCGCGGTGTCTGAGCAGGAGCTGCTGGGCTGCGACACCGTCGGCGACCTGGAAGGCGTCATCCGGGCAAAGGTCCCGGTCGGCAGGTGAGCGTGCTGGCCACCGCCCTGTCCAGGGCGATGTGCACCTCGGCCGACGATCTCGTCGTCTTCGACAGGGAAGCCGACGCCTGGGTACGGCACCCGTGGCAGCAGGTCCACGCTCGCGCCGAGAGCATCGCCGCGCGCGTACTCGACGAGCCGCAACTCGGCGCGGTCGGCCTGGTCGGCGAGCCGACCGCGGACTTCGTCGCAGCCATCCAGGGCACCTGGCTGGCCGGGCAGAGCGTGTCCATCCTGCCCGGGCCGGTGCGCGGAGCCGACGTGCAGAACTGGGCTGACGCGACGCTGGCCCGATTCGCCGGCGCCGGCGTGCGCACGGTGTTCAGCCACGGCCCCGAGCTCGATCTGTTGCAGGGCAGCGACTTCACCGACGGGCCGGGGGTGCTCGATGTCGGCGCCGCCGCGCGACGCGGACTCTCGACGAACTTCGTGCCTGCCGAGACTGCGGCGGGTACACCGGCGGTCCTGCAGGGCACCGCGGGATCCACCGGGACCCCGCGCACCGCGCAACTGTCGCCCGAGGCGGTGCTGAACAACGTCAACGGTCTGATCAGCACATTCGGTGTCGATCCCGCAGCTGATGTCGGTTGCACCTGGCTGCCGCTGTACCACGACATGGGTCTGACGTTTCTGCTCAGCGCCGCGTTGACCGGGTCGCCGAT
Source organism: uncultured Actinomycetota bacterium (assembly GCA_963834615.1). Lineage (GTDB taxonomy): Bacteria > Actinomycetota > Actinomycetes > Mycobacteriales > Mycobacteriaceae > Mycobacterium. The sequence continues at coordinate 10,040 of CAWICO010000003.1, read as the reverse complement.
CTGGCTGGCGCCCACCGCGGCGTTCACCGCGGCGCCGTTCCGGTGGCTTCGGTGGCTCAGCGAAAGCGGGGCCACGATGACCGCCGCCCCCAACATGGCCTACAGCATGATCGGCAGATACGCGCGGCTGGTGTCCGACGTCGACCTGGGCCGGGTCCGGGTGTCGATCAACGGCGGCGAACCCGTCGACTGCGCTGCGATGGAACGGTTTGCCAATGCGTTGAGCGCGTTCGGCTTTGCTGCCGGCGCGCTGGCTCCGTCGTATGGGTTGGCCGAATCGACCTGTGCGGTCACCATTCCCGCTTCGGGAACCGGCCTGCTGTACGACGAAACAACCTCATCCGCAGCGGGTTCGGAGACAACCGGAGCACGGCGGCACGCCATCTTGGGCTCGCCGATACCTGGAATGGAAATCCGGATCGGCGCCGCGTCCGAGCGCACTGCCGGGCTGCCCGACCGCGATGTCGGCGAGATCGAGATCCGCGGTACCTCGATGATGTCGGGCTACCTCGGCGACACCCCGCTGCAGCCCGACGCCTGGTTCCCGACCGGAGACCTCGGCTACCTCACCGACGACGGACTGGTCGTCTGCGGGCGGGCCAAAGAGATCATCACCATCGCGGGCCGCAACGTGTTCCCGGCCGAGATCGAACGCGTCGCCGCCGAAATACGCGGTGTGCGTGAAGGAGCCGTGGTCGCGGTGGGCACCGACGAGGATTCGACGCGGCCGGGCCTGGTGATCACCGCCGAGTTCCGCGGCCCCGACGAAGCCGGCGCCCGCAGCGAACTGGTCGCCAGGGTGGCCTCCGAATGCGGCATCGTGCCCGCCAACGTGGTGTTCGTCCGGCCCGGCTCGCTGCCGCGCACCTCGTCGGGCAAGCTACGGCGTCTGGAAGTCAAGCGGAACCTGGTGACGGCGACCACATGACCGGAACCGCGGAACTGAGCATCGACGAATATCGGGCACTTCTCGACGACGTGTTCGACGACCAGGTGGTCGCCTGGACCGCGGAAGCCGAGGCCAGCGAACGGTTTCCGCGCAAATTGATCGAACACCTCGGTGAGCGCGGCGTGTTCGCGCAGAAGTGGCTCAATGGTCAGCAGCCCGATGTCGCCAAGCTGATCGCGCTGGCGTTCTCGCTGGGCCGGCTCGGCTCGGCTGGCATCGGCGTCGGCGTCAGCCTGCACGACTCGGCGATTTCCATCCTGCGCCGCTTCGGCCGCTCGGAGTATCTGAAGAACATCTGCGAGCAGGCCATCCGCGGCGAGGCGGTGCTGTGCATCGGTGCGTCCGAGGAATCGGGTGGTTCGGATCTGCAGATCGTGCAGACCGAAGTCCGTTCTGTGCGAAAGGGATTCGAGGTCCGCGGCGTCAAAAAGTACGTGTCGCTGTCCCCGGTTGCCGACCACATCATGGTGGTGGCCCGCGGCGTCGATCACGACCAGAGCAGCCGGCACGGCAACGTGCTGGTGATCGCCGTCCCGGTGTCGCAGACCGAGGTGCAACTGCCTTACCGGAAAGTCGGTGCCGGGCCACTGGATACCGCGGCGGTGCACATCGACACCTGGGTGCCCGCCGACGCGTTGATCGCCCGTCCCGGAACGGGCTTGGCTGCGATCTCCTGGGGCCTGGCCCACGAGCGGATGTCGATCGCGGGCCAAGTCGCGGCCGGTTGCCAGCGGGCGCTCGGCATCACGCACGCCCGGATGCTGGAGCGCAAGCAGTTCGGCGCGACGCTGTTCGAGCACCAGGCGCTGCGGCTGCGAATCGCCGACCTGCAGGCCCGCGTCGACCTACTTCGGTACGGCCTCAACGGAATCGCCGCCGATGGCCGACTCGATCTGCGGTCCGCTGCGGCGGTGAAGGTCACCGCCGCCCGACTGGGCGAAGAGGTGCTGTCCGAATGCATGCACATCTTCGGCGGCGCAGGCTACCTGGTGGACGAGACCCCGCTCGGTCGGTGGTGGCGCGACATGAAGCTGGCCCGAGTCGGCGGCGGCACCGACGAGGTGCTGTGGGAACTGGTGGCCGCGGCGATGAAGCCCGACTACGACGGCTACGCCGATCTGATCGGCGGCACGCCGAGCTAGCCGACCTGTCTTGGCAGAACGGCTAGCGCGGCGCCGGCACGTCAGCTGGAGTACGCGGCAACGCATACAGCGCCATCCGGCGATTGCTCATGTCGTGCTCACCGAGGAATGCACACCCGGCGTACTCGCACAGTCGCCGCGCCGAGGTGTTGCGGTGGTCGGGGTCGAACATGATTCGGCGGCAACGGGATTCGACCTCGAAGACGCTGGCGACGATGCGTGGCAGCAGGAACGGACCCAGTCCCTTGTTGACGATCGACAGCTCGGCTATGGCCGCGTGCAAACCGACGTCATAGGGGTCGGCCCGATAGCGGGTCGCGATGGAATCCTTTGCGGCACGGTATACCTCGACGTAGCCACCCTCTTCGCCGTGCATACTGCCGACGAAAGGCCGCGAATAGTCGCCGCAGACCTGGGCGCGCAGGTAGTCCCGCCACCGCGACGCCGGCCAATCCGATTCCCACGCCTCGGCCAGGTGCGGCATGTTCATCCAGCGCGAGATCATCTCCGCGTCGGTGTCGGGATCGACCGGGCGTAGCGCGTAGGGCTCGGCCAGCACCGGCGTGGGCGGCGCGGGAGCATCGCGGACGTCGTCACTGAGTCCCTCGGTCAGCTCCCGCGGCAGGATGGCCGATGGGGCTCTCTTCGCGCTGCGCGCTCATCGACCACCGCTGGCCTTGGGCGGGGCTCTCTTCGCGCTGCGCGCTCATCGACCACCGCTCGGCCTTGGGCGGGGCTCTCTTCGCGCTGCGCGCTCATCGACCACCGCCCGGCGGACCGGCGAAAGCCTGCGCGATCGGCAGCCAGCGCACGGCGTCGTCGCCGTCGGCGGTCAGGTCCAGCTCCTGCGGTGAACGCCGCTGGGTGACCAGAAGGCAGAAGTCTTCGGCGGAGCCGGTGACGCGTTGCGCCGCATCGTCGGGCCCCCACGACCAGATGCTGTCGTCGGGCGCGCGCAGCTCCACCCGGAACGGCTCGCTCGGCGGCTGAAAGCCGTTGATGACAAACGCGAAATCTCGGGTGCGGACCCCGATATGCGCGATGGATCGCAGCCGGGCGGTGGCAGGCCGGGTGACACCGAGCGTGTCGGCCACGTCGAGCCCGTGCGCCCAGGTCTCCATCAACCGCGCGGTCGCCATCGACGGCGCACTCATCGGCGGCCCGAACCATGGCAGCTTGCGGCCGTCGGGAACCGTCAGCAGCTTCTCGTGCAGCCGCATGCGGGTGAGCCGCCAATCGGCGAGCAGCTCGGCCGGCGCAACAGCCGCGAGTTCGTCGGCCGCCGCGTCGACGAAGCCGGCCGGGTCGGCCGCCGCGATGTTCACCGCGTCTGCGAAGGCCGCCTCATCGGTGACGGCGATCAGTGAGACGCGATCGGTCCACAGCAGATGCCCGATCTGGTGAGCCACCGTCCACCCCGCAGCGGGTGTCGGCGCGGTCCAGCCGACATCGGCGAGCGGCGCCACCAACGCGTCGAGTTCGTCACTCTCAGCGCGCAGGTCGTCGACGATCTGCTGCAGGTCGGCCATCTGAGTACCTTAGCGATTCGCGACGCGCCGTCCGACGACACTGTGAGCGGCCAGCCCGCACAGATAGACCGCGGACCCGGCGGCGACCAGGACGGCGAGTGGCCGTTGTCCGGAGTCACTGTCGCCGCCACGGTGATCGCAGCGATGAACGCGACCCAGAACAACGAATCCTGCACGGCGAACACGTGTCCGCGCAGCGCGTCGTCCACGTCGACCTGGATCGCGGTGTCCGCACACAACTTCAGTATCTGGCCGACGCCGCCGAGCAGGAGGCCGCATGTCACCAACACCCACAGTTGCAAGCCGACACCGATGATCTCGATGAGCGAGCGGTCGCCAGCGCACCGTTGGCCGTGGCGTACCGGCCCCAGCGGCGCACCGCGAGCGGCGTGACGAAGTTCGCCAGAAATGATCCGACGCCTGCGGCGGCGACGAACAGCATCGCGCTGCCCAGTGCGGAGATCGAGGGGTGGTCGCGGCTACGCACCAGCAGCAGCACCAGCAGCGAGTTGATGCCGAACACCATGCGGTGTGCGGCCAGCCCGGAAAGCGTGGCGGCCACGGTAGGACGGTCCAGCACGGTCCGCACGCCGTGTATCCAGCCGGTGACGACGGCGTAGAGGACCGAACCGTGCACTGCCTGCCGGGTGTCGTCGGGACCCAGAACGTGCGCGGCGAATCGCAGCGACAGCAGCAGCGAGATCAGCAGCGGAACGATGACGAGGAAAATGATCGACGCCGATCCGCGGTCCCCGGAGCCGAAGATCGCCCGCGGCACGAGCATGAAGTTCGCGCCGAGGAACGCCGCGACCGCGCCGGTCGCCGACGCGAGCGAGTTCATCGTCACGACCTCCTCGCGGGGCACCACATGAGGCAGCGCAGCCGACAGACCCGACGAGACGAACCGGGCGAGCCCGTTGACCACCAGCGCCCCGCACAGCACGGCCAAATCGCGGGCACCGAGGGCCAGGCAGACGCCCACCACCGCGACCGACACCACCCGGCCCACATTGGCGGCGATCAGCACCAGCCGGCGGTCCCAGCGGTCCATCAATGCGCCGGCGAACGGACCAGCAGTGAATACGGCAGAAACAGCACCGCGAACGCGCCGGCGATCTCCAGCGGACGGCTGGCCCGTTCGGGATTGAACAGCAGCGCTCCGGCCAGGCCGGCCTGAAATAGCCCGTCGCCGAATTGGCTTGCCGCGCGCAGTTGCAGCAGCCGCCAGAAGTCGGGCAGATTCCGCACTGCGCGCCAGACAGCGGCAGGTGCCTGCGGATCAGTCACTGAACCTACTTCCCGATGAAGCCCGGCAAACGTCGGCCGGCCACCGGACGCTGTAAACAACAGTACAAATTCTTGTGAGCGCGCCTCCGCTTCACCACGGTCGTCGGAGCTGGATGCCATGATGGAAGGGTGGCGCAGCCCGAAGACCCGGAGGACTACATTGCCCCCGCCGCACATCGAGTGCGAGCGGGCACTTTGCTTCTGGCCAACACGGATCTGCTCGAACCGACGTTTCGCCGCAGCGTGATCTACATCGTCGAGCACAACGACGGTGGCACGCTCGGTGTGGTGCTCAACCGGGCCAGCGAGACCGCGGTGTACAACGTATTGCCGCAGTGGTCCAAGCTGACAGCCAAGCCGAAGACGATGTTCATCGGCGGGCCGGTCAAGCGGGACGCGGCGTTGTGCCTGGGGGTGCTGCGCGTCGGCGCCGAGCCCGACGGTGTCCCCGGCCTGCGCCATGTGGCCGGCCGGATGGTGATGGTCGATCTGGACGCCGACCCGGATTCATTCGCCCCGCTGGTCGAGGGTGTGCGAATTTTCGCCGGCTATTCCGGCTGGACGATCGGCCAACTGGAAGGCGAGATCGAGCGCGACGACTGGATCGTGTTGTCGGCGTTGCCCGCTGACGTGCTGGTCGAGCCGCGGGTGGACCTGTGGGGCCGGGTGCTGCGACGGCAGCCGCAGCCGCTGTCGATGCTGGCCACTCACCCGATCGACGTCAGCCGCAACTAGTCAGCCGTTGCGGCGGGCAGCTCGTCACGGGACAGCCTGCTGGCGATCACCGAGCACACCACCAGCTGTATCTGATGAAAGATCATCAGCGGCAACATGATCACGCCCACGGTGGCTGGCGGGAAGAACACCAGTGCCATCGGTAGGCCGGACGCCAGGCTCTTCTTCGAGCCGCAGAACAGCAGGACGATCCCGTCACCGCGGTCCAGGCCGATTAGTCGACCGATCAGCCAGGTGAAGACCAGCACCACTGCCAACAGCGCACTGTTGACCACCGCAACGGTGATCAGCTGCCACGCGTTGACGCTGCGCCAGATGTGTTCCACCATGCCCATCGAGAAGGCGGTGTAGACGACCAACAGGATCGACCCGCGGTCGACGACCTTGGTCACCGCAGCGTGCCGGAGGATCCAGTCGGCGATCCACGGCCGCATCAGTTGGCCCAGCACGAACGGCAGCAGCAGTTGCAGCACGACGTCACGGATCGCGGTGGCGTCCATCCGGGCGCCGCCACTGGTGTTCATCAGCAACACGACCAGTAGCGGGGTCAACGCGATCCCGACGATGTTGGACAGCGATGCGCTGACCAACGCGGCCGAAACATTGCCCCGCGCAATCGATGTGAACGCGATCGAGGACTGCACGGTCGACGGGACCAAGCACAGGAACAGCAGCCCGTTGTACAGATCGAGATTTAGCAGCCAGGGAACCAGGCCGCGGGCGGCCAGCCCGAGAATCGGGAAAACCACGAAGGTGGTGGCCAGCACCAGCAGATGCAACTGCCACCGTTTGACGCCCTGCCAGGCCTGCTGTGGCGACAGCCGCGCGCCGTAAAGCCAGAACAGCAGGGCGATAACGACTTTGGCGGCCACCGACATCGCATCGGCGAAGCCTCCGCGGGCGGGGAAAGCGCTGCGAGCGCCACCGTCGCTGCCATCGCGAGCAGGAAGGTGTCGATCGGCAGCGCCGATAGGCGCTTCAATGACAGGCTCAATGGCAGCTGAGCGGGCAGGCTGAGCAGCTACCAGTGCAGGCTGCGGCTGCTTCCTCGTGGTGCAGCGCGAACCGGGCGGTCTGCCAGGATCCAGCGGCGACGGTGCCGATGGCGCCCAGGATGCAGACGATGACGACGGGCAGCGCGGTGCCGTGTTGTGCGCCCAGCGCGACCGTCCCGCCCGCAGCCAGCATGATCGCGGCGGCCAGTTGCGGCGGGGCTACCGAGCGCATCACCAGCGTTGCGGTGTCGGTCGAGGCCGGACGCGCCAGCGACCACAACCCCAGCGCGGCCATCAGCAGGGCCACGCAGACGCACAGCACTCCCGCGATGAGCATGGGGACACCATACGAGGCCGGGTTCGGCCCCGCTGCGCGCCGGGGGCGGTATCGGTTTGTCCGGCTCCTCAACGGGCCGCTGTGCGCTAGTGCGCCAGTGCCTGCGGCGGAGCGACGACGGCCGGTGGAGCCGCCGGCGCCGGCGGCGCGGGGGCTGCTGCCGGTGCCGCGGGCTGTGCGGATCCCGGCGGGCCTGCCCGGAACCCGTTGACGATGCCGTCGGTGGAGGGGGCCTCGGCGACGGCCTGGGAGGCGTCCGTCGTCACCGCCAGCGACACCAGGTATTTGTCCGGACCGGAGGTGACGATGACGTGGCGCCGCGAGGTGTTGACCGTCATCTGGTCCTGGCGGTAGGTGCCTTCGATGATCGACGACGGAGCGCCGTTGAAGTCGGCCAACGAGGCGTTGGTGGTCCGCCAGGCCGGCTGTTGCTGGCTGTCGATGTAGCCATGGGTGATGGCTTCATGCGGGTCGAAGTCGCCGACCAGCCGGTACACCACCAACTGTGCGTTCGATTTGTAGAAGCTGTTGCTGCGACGGTTGGCGGTCACCACGAACGCATCCGCAACATTGGGGTCGGGAACCTGTGTCCACCCGCTCGGGATCGGCAGGACGAGGTCGAGCGCGTTGAACCCCGGCGCCTTCTGCGGTTCCATCTTGACGCCCTTGCTCGTGAAGAACTCGCGCAGCGTCCCGGCGGTGGCGGGCGGGAGCTCCGGCGGTGCGGGCGGTGCGGGCGGGACGGCGGCGGGTGGCGCGGGGGCGGGCGCTGCTGCCGGTGCAGCGGGTGCCAACCCGGGAGCGGCCTGCGGCGCCGGAACGGGCATGGCATTGCCGAGGGCCCCGGGCATCATCGCGACGGCTTGGGGCGCGGGAGCGGGCATCGGCACGGGGTTGGGCCGGGGCGGAAACACCGGATCTGCCGAGGCGATCGGGCTCACTAGGCCCACGATGCCCAGTGCACTGCAGGCACCGACGGCGAGACCCGCGACCGCTACTCGCCAGCTACGGGCAATCTGCTTCATGTGGGTCGGTCCTTCCGAGTTGCTCCGGCACGTGTGTCGTGACGTCGCAGAACGCGACTGTAACCAGGGGTAAGTGGTAGCGACCAGCACCGAAACAGACCTGGAATACACCTGGGATAAGCCCCTGACCGGTCTGCAACGCAACCGAGACCGTTGACGGTCGGCGGGTCGCTCGACGCCGCCCTTATAGCCTGTTGGGCGTGACCGACACCCCTACCGGCCCTGCTGAGCAGGCCGATCCCGACGCGCCGCGGTTTCGCTACACCGCGGACCTGGCCGGCCGCATCGAACACACCTGGCAGGACAACTGGACACGGTGGGGAACATTCAACGTGCCCAACCCGGTCGGTTCGCTGGCGCCGACGGACGGCTCACCAGTGCCCGACGACAAGATGTTCGTGCAGGACATGTTCCCGTATCCCTCGGGCGAGGGGTTGCACGTCGGCCATCCGCTGGGCTACATCGCCACCGATGTCTATGCCCGCTACTTCCGGATGACCGGCCGTAATGTGTTGCACGCCTTAGGGTTCGACGCGTTCGGCCTGCCCGCCGAGCAATACGCGGTGCAGACCGGCACCCACCCGCGCACCCGCACCGAAGCCAACATCGCCAACTTCCGGCGTCAGTTGGGTCGGCTGGGTCTTGGTCACGACAAGCGGCGCAGCTTCTCCACCACCGATCGGGTTCTACAAGTGGACGCAATGGATCTTCTTGCAGTCTACAACGCGTGGTTCGACGCCGCCGGCAAACAAGGCCCGCCCGATCGGCGATTTGATCGCCGAATTCGATTCCGGCGCGCGTAATTGGATGACGGACTGGACTGGGCACGTTGTCCGCGGGCAGCGGGACGACGTGGTGACGCGTACCGCCTCGTGTACCGCTCCGACTCGATCGTCAACTGGTGTCCGGGCCTGGGCACCGTGCTGGCCAACGAAGAAGTCACCGGCGACGGCCGCAGCGAGCGCGGCAACTTCCCGGTGTTCCGGAAGCGGCTGCGGCAGTGGATGATGCGGATCACCGTCTACTCCGACCGGCTGCTCGACGACCTCGACCCGTTGGACTGGCCCGAGAAGGTCAAGGCCATGCAGCGCAACTGGATCGGCCGGTCCACTGGCGCGGCCGTGCTGTTCGAGGCGACAGTGGGCGACATCGAGGTGTTCACCACCCGCCCCGACACCCTGTTCGGCGCGACCTATTTGGTGCTGGCGCCCGAACACGATCTGGTCGACGGCCTGGTCGCATCGGCTGGCCGGCCGGGGTCGATCCGCGCTGGACCTTCGGCGCCGCCACGCCCGCACATGCCGTCGCCGCCTACCGCCAGGCCATCGCGGCGAAGTCCGACCTGGAGCGTCAGGAGAACAAGGTCAAGACCGGCGCCTTCCTGGGCGCATATGCGGTCAACCCGGCCAACGGCGAGCAGGTGCCGGTCTTCATCGCCGATTACGTGCTCGCCGGATACGGCACCGGGGCGATCATGGCCGTTCCCGGCCACGACCAGCGCGACTGGGAGTTCGCCAAGGAGTTCGGCTTGCCGATCGTCGAAGTCATTGCCGGTGGCGATGTTTCAGAAGCGGCCTATGCCGGTGAGGCGTCTTGGTGAACTCGGACTACCTCGACGGGCTGAGCGTCACCGCCGCAAAGGAAGCCATCACTACACGGCTAGAGTCCGAGGGCGGGGCGGGCACGGATCGAATTCAAGCTGCGTGACTGGCTTTTCGCTCGACAACGCTACTGGGGTGAGCCCTTCCCGATCGTCTACGACAGGACGGCGGGCCCATCCGCTAGATGACGTGGCGTTGCCGGTGAATTGCCCGACTGCCGGACTTCTCCCGGTCAGTTCGACCCCGACGACGCCGCCAGCGAGCCGTCGCCGCCGCTGGCCAAGGCGACCGACTGGGTCACGTCGAACTCGACCTCGGGGACGGGCTCAAGCCCTACACCCGTGACACCAACGTGATGCCGCAATGGGCGGGCAGTTCCTGGTACGAGCTGCGCTATACCGATCCGTACAACACAGAACGGTTCTGCGGCAAGGAGAATG
>CAWICO010000002.1:0-524092 GCA_963834615.1 uncultured Actinomycetota bacterium | reverse complement strand
CCGCCACAGCCACGCCAGCGGCGTCGCCGCAATGCCCAGCACGATCTGGCTCTGACCCTCGCTGGCGCTGAAGAACGGGTGTTGCTTCCAACCATTGGCGGCCGCATCCTGAGTGACATGCGCGTTCACGTATTCATACACCTTATCCATCGGCTGGTCTTTTCGCTCTTTCAACGCCTGAAGCAGATAGTAAGTGAACAGCCCATGTCCGTACTTAGCGCTCTCAAAGGAACTCTCTTCGGCCCGGCTCGCGCCCAGGATCACGCGGCCCGTACCTTCGCGAATCTGATCCACCATCTGCGCCGGCATGCTCGCCGGCACAGTCACCGTCTGACTCACCGCGCCTTGACTGTGACACGTGTCGAGTATCACCACCGCCTTAAGCGCCTTCACCCGCGTGCGCACTACGTTCGAAATCTCCTCCAGCGGAATCGCCGTGGAGTAGAGTCCATCGAGCGACTGCACGTCCGTGTCGAACGTCACCATGTAACTCGCGCCGGCCTCGTCCTGCTCGCGCGCGGTACCATGGGACGCGATATAGATCAGCGGCCAGGTCGTCTTCGGATGCCTGGCGCGCCAGCCAGTTCAATCCCGCGCGGATATTCACCGTCGTAGCCCGATCGTCCTCGATTAACTTGACGTGATCGGCCGGAAAGCGGCCATACACAGGATCTTTCAATAGCGCGGATATCGCATCGGCGTCCTTGCGCGTATATTGCAGATTGAGACGGTGGTCCTGAAAGCTGGCGATTCCGATTACCAGCGCCCATTTGTGCGAGACTTCCGGCTTGCTGGCATCGCGCATTTTATGCGGCGTCCCGGCGCCGCGGCCATTTTCGGGAACCTCCGCTCGCACGCCGCGCGCCGGCGTAGCCAGATGGAACGGATCGTCCTCGCTCAGCAGCGCCGCCGAATTCCGCTCACGCGCCTTTCCCAGCGAATATTGAGGGTTCCCCCGACCCAGCTTTCGCTCGAATACGGAGCGATAATACCAGGCGTCGCCGTTTTCGTCGCAAGCCTCTTCGGCCTGCTTCAGCAGCAAGACCGTTTGTCAGTTCATCGTTGGACGGGGTGGCCGAAACCAGTTCCAGCGCGCGCACCACCAGGTCCTTCGAAACCGCGCACCCGTGCTGCGCATAAGCGGGAGCAGCCAGCGCGACTGCCGCAAGCCACGCCCAGCGCCTCATTTGCCCTTGGCCTTTTTTGCCGGGGCCGCCGCCGGAGTAACTTTTTATAATGTTCCAGTGCGATTTCGATGCGGTTCACCGGCTCGATGAAGTATTTCTCGTGCGGGTTAGCCTCGCCCGCCTTGCGGTATTGGATCACCGCCTTCTCGAAGTACTTCTTGGCGCGGCCGGCGTCTCCGCTTTATAGCCCAATGCCTCGTCGCCCACGCCGATGTTATACAGGCGGTAGGCATCCTCTTCGGCATTCGGCAGCGGAGGCATAGTTTCGAGCGCTTCCACGTACTTCGTCCATTGCCCAGCCTCGGCGTATCGGTTGTTCTCGTCAAACGGCGACTCCGCGCGCAAGGCAAAACGTCCACTCGCTCGTTCGTATTGACCAGGCGCGCCGCCATCCTTTCGGTCGCACGGTTCACCAGTATCTGTAGAACGTCCTCCATAGTATGCGGGTCGTCGGATTCCGCTTCCTGCGAATGCTTTTTTCCCGGCAGGGGGATCTTGCCGATGAATCTTCTTGGTTTCCGAAACCGCCGCGACCACGTTGTTGAACTCGTGCGCGTATTTCACGTGATCGATTCCGCATCCACGCTTGCCCCAGCGCGAGTCCTGGCCTGATAGGCGACCAGTCAGATCGCCGTTAACTTTGACGCCGCTCTGCTGCTGCTGTCCTTTATTCTTGCCGGTAAAGGATGTGGTGTATTCGGGCTTCGCGATCGCGTTGCAGTTGAGTACGCGGACGGAGATTACCGTATCCGGCCTTTCGCGGTTCGAGCTGAAGCTGGCTGTTATAGCGGATGAGCGCGGTCTCCACCGTAGATTGCAGCTTGTCCGCCGCCATCTTTTGGCAGTTATCCTGGGGCCGCGTGGCGGTCGCTTTTACGCTGAAGGAATTGCCGCGCATGTTCACCGCGGCGGGCAGCTTCCGTTCCAGCGCGATCGTGGTTTTGGCGCCCAGCTTTCCACTGAATCCCTGACCGTAAAGCATCGCCGGACACAACTCAGCCGTTAACAGAATCGCGGCAAGCCCACTCCTCACTTGCCCCCCGCACCGGCTTTTTTCGAGGCTTGCACGCCGACCGAGAGCGTGATATAGCTGACCCCAGGCGCAGTGCCGGATACCTGTCGTATACATCCAGCGTCTTCGCGTCGTTCGGTACCAGGAATCCATCCATCACTTTTAACTTGTCCATCTGGGCAGCTTTCAACGCGTCCGAATGCTCCTTGGGGACCAACACATAGCTCCCTGTTCGTAGCCGCAGCGCATCCGGAGCGCCCTGAACGCCCTCCTGGGTGGTGGCCACGTCGAGCGGCGGGCTCATCATGATCCACTGCTGGTTCTGCCCGTGGGCCTGAAGGTTACCGACCAGCGAGCGGACCGCATTCACAGTCTGAACGCCCACGGCCGGCAGGGAGAGCATGGGCAGGTAAGACAGCATCGGCGAGGATGCTAACTGGGCAAAGACGTCGACGAACTGCCCGAACAGCGTCTTGCGCTTATCCTTGGCGAAGCAGGCGAATGAATGCTTGCCCACGCCGCCCGGCAGCGAAATCGATTGCGCCTGCTTGGCCTGTTGCAAAGGAACCGCCGCGCCGCCGGCGGGGTTTCCGCCGCTGAACTTGGCAGGAACTGATTCCCCTTGCCCTTCTTACCGCTCTTATCGCTGGACGATCCCGATTTGCCGCCGCTCGACTTTCCCTCCGCCCGATGGAGGGGCAATGGCGCTAAACAGCGACGTTGCCCCGCCTATCAGGTCTTGCATCAATGAGTTCGATGGCTGCGCCGTTTGTTGCAGATCGACGTAGATTCCACCCGACGTATAACTTCTGAACTTGGCGTCGTCGTCGCTGTTCAAGCGCATGCGCACCAATTGGAATGTCACATCGGTAGCGCTGGCCGAGATCAGTTTGTTAGGCGGGATCTGGTCGGCGGTGATAAGGCTGTTGCTTTCCACATCGTGGTGCAGAAACAGCGGCTCGCGCCCGAAATCGCTGACAGAAGGTCCGTTCTGCTGCCGTCCGCGGGTCCTCGCGCCGCCGATTATGGAGTTGGCGGGTACGCCCATGCCTCCGTGGACCCAGAAGTTCACGACGTCATTATCCACCGGCGCCTGGCTTGGCCCTTGTGCATCTAGAACTTCGGCGAAGTCGAGGCCGAAAAGAGCGGCCGGGCCGCCCCACATAAGATCGCGGCGATTCATTTTCATCACCCCTCCAGGTGCTATATGTTATCATCGTCCAGTTGCCCCAGCATGACTACTAGAGGCAAATGTCTCTTTTTCGCCGTCTTCCTGGCGGCGCAGCCCCTTGTTTTGGCCCAAAGCCGACGCGCAATTCTGGTGGGAATCGACCAATACGATCCCGACCCGGCCACTCGCGCCCGTATCGAAAAACAACCAAAACCGTCCTCGTACCCACGCCCAGCCGTGGATGGCGACGCTACCTACTGGCGCTTTGAAAACCTGGATGGCGCAATCAACGACGTCACCCTAATGAAAGACGTACTGACGGACCTGGGAATTACCGACTTCGTCATTCTGCGCGACCAGGAAGCCACCGCGGACGCTATTCTAAGCGCCTTGCGGAAGAATCTGGTGGACGATGCCAAAGCGGGCGATATTCGCATTTTTTATTATTCCGGCCACGGCAATCACATCAAGAATCAAGCTAGCGCGGAGCAGGGCGGGGAAGATCAAACCATCGTCCCGGCCGACAACTGGCGCGACGTTCCCGATGTGCGCGATAAGGAAATCTCCCGTATCCTGTGGCAGGCCGCGCAATAAGGGCGTCAAGGTGACATTTATCGCCGATAGCTGCCACAGCGGCTCGCTTTCCCGCGGCGCATGGAACGCTTCCGGCAAGGCGCGCAGCAGCAGCGGGCGGCGCGCCGGAACACCGGGATTCAAACCGCGCGAGCCTGTGGCCAACGACCCGGCGACGCTCGACGCAAAAGGCCAGCCCATCGATCCGGAAAAGGCCGGCGTGCTCACGCTGGCGGCGGCCCAAAGCAACGAGGAAGCGCGCGAAATCGATACCGACAACGGGCCTCACGGAGCATTCACCTGGGCGCTGGCCCATGCGCTTAAATATTCCGGCGAGCCTATGGAACGCATCTTTCAGCGCACCGCGGCGGAGTTGCGCGCCAACGGCGTACCGCAGCAACCGGTGATGGGCGGCGCCGGCCGGGACGCGCGCAATCTGTTTGGCGAGCCGGCCGACCCTGGCGCGGGGCTGCATATTCTGGCGGAATCGGTGAGCGGAAAAGAGGTCCGCCTGCGCGGCGGCGTGGAACTGGGCCTCTATCCCGAGTGCATTCTGAAGAGCGCGGCGGAACCAACCGTGCGCTTGAAAATCACCGCGTCGAACGGCCTTGGATCGTCCACTGCAGAAGTGGATGGCGAGGGGCAAGTCAAAGCCGGCGATCTATTTACCGTGGAGCGTTGGGTGGAACCGTCCAAGGCGAGTCTAAAAGTTTTTGTGCCCCCAGCGGCGCCGCCGGCCACGGTTCAACATGTGGTTGCGGAGGTGGGCAAGTTGCACGACGACCCTGCGGTCAAATGGCTGGCCGACCCTACCGCCGGGTCCCCCACCCACATCATGAGCTGGAACGGAACGTCGTGGATTCTCGAGAGCAACCCCGCCGTGGGCAAGCCCGCCGATCTGGGCGTTGCGCCTTCCGTCGAAGCCGTCAAGCGCCTCCTCCCCAACAAAGCGGTATTTCTGTTGCTGCTCCCTCCAACTCCGGATTTAACCGCTGCGCTGCATCCGGGCGCAAGCGTCGAGAGCGTCAAGCAGAGAGCGGACGCGCATTACGTGTTGTTCGGACGCTGGTCCGCCGGCGGCGCGGAGTACGCGTGGATGTTGCCCGATGCCTCGGAAGACAGCCGTCCGCGCACTTTCCGGACGCCTCGCGCTGCCGCAGCGAACAGATTGGATTGCGGGCGGAGCGGGCGCGGGCGAAATCCAAAACGCGGCCGCTTCGCTGAACGAAAAAGCCCGCCTGCTGGCGCGCATCCACGCCTGGCTGACGCTCGAATCGCCGCCGGAACAGGAATCGTTTCCCTACCATCTGGCCTTACGCAACGTAGACAGCGGCCAATTTTATGAGAAGGGCGATATGCGCGACGGCGAGCGGTACGCGCTCTATCTTAAGGCTGACGACGCGGCGCTGAAGAGCGCCAAAAGTCTTGCGCCGCGGTGGATTTATATATTCGCCATCGATCATTCCGGCGAATGCACGCTGCTCTATCCCGACCCAGGGCGCGGAAACGAAGGCAATCGCCAGCCATATGCCCAGTTCGGCGAGCAGCCGAAATTCGAACCGCTGATCGCGCTCCCGCTCCCCGGAGGCAATCCGAACCATTTCAGCATAGCGGAACCGTTCGGAGTCGATACTTACTTTCTGCTCACCACGGAGAGCCCGATTGAAACCGGGGTTTTCACTTCCGAAGGAGTACGCACCAAGGCGGGAACGCGCGGCGCGCCCGCCGATCCGTTGAGCGAAATGCTATCGGAAGTAAACACTGGCACGCGTGCGGCAAAGAGGCCAGCGACGCCTGGCACATGGTCCATCGAACGACTCACGGTGCGAAGCGTGCCGAAAGATCGCTAGATCGCGGCGCTGCAATCGACGCGTCTGAATCTCGCAGCCAACTGGCTGAAAAAAGCCCAGCCCGGAGGCGCGGGTGAGCGCACAAAATCCTTCAAATGCGGAATTATGCGGATGATAGGCGCCGCGATGCGGCCGATTTCCGCTGTTGCCTCAATGCATACGCCGTCTTTCGCGCCCTCCGCCGCACTCAATGCGTCGTCGAACCCCGCGGCGGGCATGAGTTCGTCCGATAGTCGCAGCAATGCGATAAGCTCTTCCGGGTCGCCGATGGGAAGGCGCGTCTGTGTATCGCGCTCCTCTCCCCGGATGGCAACTACGGCGATTTCCGAGTACATATAGCACATCCGGGCGAAATTGCCCGCTTCCAGTTGCTTGGCCGAATGCACCATATGGAGCGGCGGGATGTCCTGCCCTAAGTGCGAGGTCTGCGCGAACAGAGGAACTTGCGCGAATGCCGCGTGCGCCGATTCGTGCCCGATATCGGATTCCAAGTCCCAAACGCCGCCCTGCTTCGGGGCCGTTGCTAACCAGCATTCAGCAGACGATTCGTCTCGCCGCCAGGCTACGCCGTGATTCGCCATACTCGAACACGGAACAACACCACGGCGCGCCTCCAGGTCCGGCACATACGATCCCGAGACTCCTAAACCGCCGTTGCGCGAGTAGTAAATGGCCCATGGCTGAAGATTTCGGCGCTCCGTGAGGAAAGCCTGGATCTGGCTATCCTGGAAAAATCCGTGCCTAACAAAGGCGGACACGCGCTTCCGGCGCCTTTCGAACTCCAGAGACAAAAAATCTTGCATCGACCGCAAGAACTCTTCTAACATCGCCCTCCGCAATTTCGGGCTCCGCAAAAAGTGCGATGTCGGCCGGGAGGTATACGCGCATCCACGCCGGCAATCCTTCGATCATGGCTTGCATGGCAGCGGGATACAGACAGGCCGAGGCGCCCGTCCATGGCAGTGCAACGTGTAGGATTTCGGCACTCATATTGTTAGATCGTTATACTTCCATATCCCAAGGGACCAAGCCTTACCCAGCCGCCGGGAACAGGTTCATCAACCTGCTATAGACGCCGTGAAATTCGGGCGTGCTCAAGCATTCTCTGTTCCTCGGCTTCGGAATAGGACACTCGGCGATATCCAAAATGCGGGCCGGACGGTGACTGAGCAGAATGGTGCGGTCGGATAGCAGCACCGCTTCGCGTACATCGTGAGTCACCAGCAGAACCGTGCAAGACTCTCCGCGGGCGATGTCGAGCAGCACCTGCTGCATGTTTTCCCGAGTGTGCTCGTCCAATGCGCCGAATGGCTCGTCGAGAAGAACCAGTTTTGGACGCACAATCATGGTTCGCGCCAACGCCAGGCGCTGCCGCATCCCGCCGGAAAGTTGCTTCGGATATGCATCGGCAAAATCGTTAAGTCCCAGTCTCGCCAGCCACTCCGTCACAGCCGGAGCGCTATTCCTGGCATGACCGCCGTTGAGGCCGAAGGCGACGTTCTCGCGGACTGTGAGCCAGGGAAAGGCGTTGTAAGACTGAAACACAAGTCCGCGCTCCGGGCTTGGGCCGGTAACCGGCGAGCCCGCGAATAACACATCGCCGCTGGAGGGAAACTGTAAGCCGGCCGCCAGTCGCAAAATGGTCGATTTTCCGCAACCCGAGGGACCGATTAAGGAAACGAACTCACCGGCGGCCGCTTGAAAGGAAAGATCCTTCATGACCTCGGTTTTCGCGCTTGCGGTCCTCGAATAACTCATCGATACCGACCGGAAATCCAGCAAGCTGTCACGCGGCATCGGCCCATCCGAACAACCTCGATCCCGACCACCGGAACAACCAATCCGTCAGTGCGCCAAGCAGGCCTATAAAAGCAATCCCAGCGAAAACGCGGTCCGTCTGGAGATACCGTTGGGATTGCACAATGAAGTAGCCCACTCCGCGACTCCCCGCCACCAGTTCAGCGAGTACCAGATACGACCATGCCCATCCGGCGGCAATCCGGAGGTCGTCCCAAATGGCCGGCAAGGACCAGGGCAGCACCACGCGCCTGATAATTTGAAATTTCGAAAGGCCGAAAGTTCGGGCCGCTTCAATTAATTCAACCGGCGTGGAGCCGGCGGAACTGGCAAAGAGAAGCACCAACTGGAACAGAACGCCCCAGACGATTACCGCTATTTTCTGTGTGTCGTCGATGCCAAACCACAAAATACAGAGCGGGACCAACGCCGCCACCGGCAGGTATCTCATGAACGCGCAAAGCGGTTCCACCAGATCCGCGACGGCGCGGAATTGTGCGCCGAGTACCCCCAGGGGCAAAGCTATCGCGGCGGACAGCAGAAATGCGGACATGACCCGAAAAACGCTCGGCGCAACTGTTGCGTTAAGAAGTCGCGCGACAGAAGACCGAGGAAGCTCTTTAGCGTCGCGAACGGTCCTGGAAGGAACACGGGATTAACCAGGCCGCTGACATTCAGACCGATCCATAGCGCGAGAAGGGCCGCCGGAGTGACTAGCCGCCGGAGCCATATGGACAGGCGCTGGGAATGCAAGCGCAAGTCCGATTTCATGGAGCGCTCTTACAGGTTAAGCCCATTCCTCGGCCCGCAGATGGCCCGGCCAGATGCAGCGGCACGCCCGCCGCCCGCGCCAGCAGCGCATCGGCCAGCGCGCCTTCCCGGGCACGGAACATCATCGCTTTCAGCCGCGGCCCCCCCCCCTCGCCCTCCACGAACGCCCGGATCGAGTTTGCCTCCCGTCCGACCCGGTCGGCCCGCACCACGCGGGCGCGATGCAGCACCAGCGTCGGCTCCTCGTTGCCGGCGCCGAACGGAGCCAGCCGTTCCAGATGGCGCGCCACCTCGGTGGTGGCGCCGGAGACCGCCAGTGTCCCCTCGACGATCAGATCCGCCGCGCTCGGCATCGCCGCCGCAGCGGACAGCCGCTCGTCCAGGAACGCGTGAAATGCTCCAGCCGCTCGGCTCGAACCGAGAACCCGGCCGCCATCGCATGCCCGCCGCCGGTCACCAGAAGCCCGGCCTGCCGGGCGGCGATCACCGCCGCTCCCAGATCGACGCCCGGCACCGAGCGGCCAGAACCCTTGCCGAGCCCGTCGGTGAACCCTGCCACGCAGGCCGGGCGGTTGAAGCGCTCCTTGATCCGCCCGGCGACGATCCCGACCACCCCCGGATGCCATCCCTCCCCGGTCACCAGCACCGCCGCCCGCCCTGCCGCGACCTGGGTCTCGGCGGCAAACATCGCGGCTTCCATGATGCCGGCCTCGACGTCCTGGCGCATGCGGTTCACCGCCTCCAGCTTCTCGGCCAGTGCCAGCGCCTCGATCCGGTCCTCGGTCAGCAGCAGGCGCAGCCCCAGATCGGCCTCGCTGATGCGCCCGCCGGCATTGATGCGCGGACCCAGGGCATAGCCGCAGGTCGCGGCGTTCAGCTTCTCCCGCGCCTGCGTCACCTCCAGCAGCGCGGCGATCCCCGGCCGGACCGCCGGGCCATGACCTTCAGTCCCTGGCAGACGAACGCGCGGTTGACGCCGGTCAGCGGCATCACGTCGCAGACCGTGGCCAGCGCCACCAGGTCCAGCAACCCCATCAGGTCCGGTTCCGCCCGGCTCGGCGAAGAAACCCAGCCGGCGCAGCGCCCGCACCGTCGCGATCGCGGTCAGGAACGACACGCCGGCGGCGCACAGATTGCCCAGGCCGGAGCGGTCATCCAGCCGGTTCGGATTGACCGTCGCCAGGATCGGCGGCGGCGGCCCCTCGGCCTTGTGGTGGTCCAGCACGATCACCTCGGCCTGGCCGGCGACGGCAGACAGCGCAGCCGCCGCGGCGGTGCCGCAATCGACGCAGACGATCAGGCTGGCCCCGCGGCAACCAGGCGACGTCAGAGCCGGCGCGTTCGGGCCGTAACCCTCCTTGATGCGGTCCGGCACGTGGTGATGCACCAGGCAGCCCAGCGCCCGCAGGAAGCCGACCATCAGCGCCGCGCTGCAGGCGCCATCGACGTCGTAGTCGCCGTAAACCGCCACGGTTTCTCCGCGCCGCACCGCATCGGCCAGCCGGTCCGCGGCGACGTCCATGTCGGTCATGGCGGACGGATCCGGCAGCAGCACCCGCAGCGTCGGCTCCAGGAAGTCGGCGGCGGCGTCGATGCCGATGCCGCGGGCGGCCAGCAGCCGGCTGACGATCTCCGGCAGGTCGAGCCGCTGGGCGATGCCGGCGGCGACACGTTCCTCACCGGTGCGCCACAGCCAGCGGCGGCCGGACAGGCTGCTGGTGACGCCCAGGACGGTTTCGATTGTCGTCAAGCATCGGCACGCTCAGTCCGTCGTCGGCGTCCAGGTCTTCTGCACGAAGTTGTGGTGCGCCTCGATGAAGCGGACGGTGCCGGAGTGGCTGCGCATCACGATCGAATGCGTGACCGCGCCGCCCGGCACTGCGCTGCACCCCGCGCAGCATCGCGCCGTGGTCACGCCGGTGGCGGCGAACATCACGTCGCCCTTGGCCATCTCCTCCACGGAGAAACATCGCTTCGGATCGGCATGACCCATGCTGCGCACCCGCTCGATCTGCTCGTCCGATCTCGTACAGCAGCCGCCCCTGCATCTGGCCGCCGACGCAGCGCAGCGCCGCCGCGGCCAGCACGCCCTCCGGCGCGCCGCCGGAGCCCAGGTAGATGTCGATTTCGGCATCCGGCATCGCCGTGGCGATCACGCCGGCCACGTCGCCGTCGCTGATCAGCATGACGCGCGCACCGGCCTCCCGGCAATGGGCGATCAGTTCCTTGTGGCGGTCGCGATCCAGGATGCAGGCCGATCAGGTCGGACACGTCGCACCTCTTCGCCCGCGCCAGGTTGCGCAGATTGGTGGCGACCGAGTCGTCCAGGTTGACCACGCCCGGCGGCAGGCCGCCGCCGACGGCGATCTTGTCCATGTAGATGTCCGGCGCATGCAGGAAATTGCCGCTGCTCGGCCAGCGCGAATCGTCGCCATCGCATTCGGGCCGGCCTTGGCGGTCAGCGTCGTGCCCTCCAGCGGATCGACCGCAATGTCCATCGCCGGGCCGCCGGCACCCACCTTCTCGCCGATGATACAGCATCGGCGCCTCGTCCATCTCGCCCTCGCCGATCACCACCGTGCCGTCGATCGCCACCGCGTCGAACGCCTTGCGCATGGCCTCCACCGCCGCGCCGTCGGCCTCGTTCTTCTTGCCGTGGCCAATCCAGTGGGACGCCGCGATCGCCGCGGCTTCGGTGACGCGGACCAGTTCCAGCGCCAGGTTGCGGTCGGTCTGTATGCCGGGTTGCGGCTTGTTGTTGTCGGCCATCGGTATTCCTCCTGTCGGGGCGTTAGTCGAGTTGCCGATGGTTTAGCACGGACCGAGCCGTGACACAGCGGAGCGTTGCCACAGGACGTTCACGGGACTGACGGACCTTCGCGCTCGATGCCAGCAAAAGCGCGCCGACCGGGCCATTCTAGGGCGTCATGGAAGCGCGATACGCCGGTTTTGTCTGAAGTATCCGATCAACCGCGGCTGCAGGCGGCACCTGCGCGTCCCGCGCTCCTTCGATCGGACAGTAGGCGAGTGTCAGAATATTTTACATACGAAAGTATTTTTTAAACCACCATCCGATTAGATTATTGTTTATAAACAATAATCTATGATGGCACGATAGGTGCTTATCGAATTATCGTTAATGATTCATGGAGCTTACTTTATGCGTATCACAACGTCGATGTGCCCTGGCCGGAGCCGCCTCCTTGCAGCCATCGCAGCGGCCGTCTCCCTGGCCGTGGTCGCCCCGGCCGCTCACGCCAACCTTATCCAGAACGGTGGTTTCGAAACCGGAAATTTTACTAACTGGACTGTTACTGGAAACCTGGCAATTGCCTCGAACCCCTATTTCGGTGCCGGCACAGCCGCTAACGGTAAATACTTCGCTGTCTTCAACAGCGGCGATACCGCACCGAACGGCGTCCTTTCACAGACTGTCACCAGCGTTGCTGGACATAACTACACCCTATCCTTTGCCTACGGCTCGGGTCAGAATGGTGGCTTCCAGAGCATGATGGCCTCCGCGACTGACAGTGCCGGCAGCATGCTCGGATCTCTCTTCGATACCGCCACAACCGCGAATGCCTTCATGGCAACGACCTTCACCTTCCGGGCGGATAGCACGGCGACCACGATCTCTTTCGCGGACTATCCCGGCAACTACACCATCTCGAATGACGGCTTCCTCGACAACGTATCGGTCAGCGCGGTCGCCGAGCCAACCTCCGCTCGCCCTGCTCGCGACAGGTCTTGTCGGCGCTACGCTCAGGCGCCGTCGCAAGACTGGCTGACCACTCCATGGTGGGTCATGGTCGAGCCAAGTGCTACCGGGTTCAGACATCGGGCCTTGACGGCATGTCTGCGGGAAAGCGCGGCTGAAGACGGATTTCCCGGAGCATTCAGGAGCCACTGAACCCCAAGCGCACCGCCGGAATTGCTCGAACAGTTTGCCTCGGGCGCTATGCCGGTCATCGCCGGCGGGGGGCGGTTGTCGCTTTGCGGCTTGCCGGCTTGGGCGTTGTCGATTTAGCGGGGGCGGGCTGGGTCGGGCTAACGCCGGTCGGGGCGAGGTTCGCCGGATCAGCCGTGGTTGGGGCGACCTTCGGGAGAGCGGCATTCATCGGGGCAGCCCTTATGGGAGGCGCGCCCGGCGCGGCGGCATCGCGGCGCAGACGGTGCTCGCCCAGGAACAGCAGGATCGGCGCGGCGATGAAGATCGACGACGACGTGCCGACGACGATGCCGAACAGCATCACCCAGGCAAAGCCCGAGATCGACTCGCCGCCGAACAGCGCCAGCGGCAGGCTGGCCAGGAACACCGTCATCGAGGTGCCCAGGGTCCGGTTCAGCGTCTCGTTGATCGACAGGTCGATCAGTTCGCGCAGCGGCATCGACTTGTATTTGCGCAGGTTCTCGCGCACCCGGTCGTACACCACGACCTTGTCGTTGGTGGAATAGCCCAGGATGGTCAGGATCGCCGCGACCATCACCAGGTCGAACTCGATGCGGGTCAGCGCCAGGAAGCCGATCGCCTTGGTGATGTCCAGCACCAGCGTCACCACCGCGCCGACCGCGAACTGCCATTCGAAGCGGAACCAGATATAGACCAGGATCATCAGCAGGCTGATGCCCAGCGCCAGCAGGCCGTTGCGGAACAACTCGGCCGAGACGCTGGCGCCCACCGCGTCGGTGCGCTCGATCTTCGCGCCCGGGAACGCCTTTCTCCAGCGCCGTCGCGCACCTGCGCCACCGCGGCCTGGGTCGCCTGCTCGGTCGGCTGCGCGCCCAGGCGGATCAGCACCTCGGACGGATCGCCGAAGCGCTGCACGCCCTGATCGGGGATGTGCTCCGCGCTCAGCGCGGCGTGGATCTGGGCGAAATCGGCCGGCCCCTGGGTGCGCACCTCCATCACCACGCCGCCGGAGAAGTCGATGCCCAGGTTCAGGCCGGGATAGAAGAACAGGATGACCGAGGCGGTGGACAGGATCGCCGAGACGATCAGGCCCATGTAGCGGCCCCGCATGAACTGGATGCGGGTGTTGTCGGGAACCAGGCGGAAGCGGGGCTTGATGAACATGGCGAAGACCCTCAGACCGGCAGCAGCTTCGGCCGCGTGGCGACATACCAGCGGGAGACCAGCAGCCGGGTCAGCATCCAGGCGGTGAACAGCGACGTGGCGATGCCCACGGTGATGGTCACCGCGAACCCGCGCACCGGGCCGGAGCCGAACACGAACAGCATCACATGCGCCAGGAACGCCGTGGCGTTGCTGTCGAAGATCGTGCTGTAGGCGCGCTTGAACCCGTGCTCCAGCGCCGCCAGCGGCGGCCGGCCCAGCCTCTGTTCCTCGCGGATGCGCTCGTTGATCAGGATGTTGGCGTCCACCGCCATGCCCAGCGTCAGCAGGATGCCCGCCATGCCCGGCAGCGTCAGCGTCGCCTGCAGCAGCGACATGATGCCCAGCATCAGGAACAGGTTGACCACCAGCGCGAGGTTCGCGAACCAGCCGAACAGCCCGTAGAAAACGCCCATGAACGCGATCACGAACACGAAGCCGGCGGCCAGCGAGATCGCCCCGGCCCGGATGCTGTCGGCGCCCAGTTCCGGGCCCGACGCTGCGCTGCTCCACCACCGTCAGCGGCGCCGGCAGCGCGCCGGCCCGCAGCAGCACCGCCAGGTCGTTGGCGGAGGCGGCGGTGAACGAGCCGCTGATCTGGCCGCGGCCGCCGGTGATCGCCTCGCGGATCACCGGCGCGGAGATCACCTTGTCGTCCAGCACGATCGCGAAGCGGTGGTTGACGTTGGCGCGGCTGACATCGGCGAAGCGGCGGGCGCCGACCGAGTTGAAGGTGAAGTTGACCACCCAGTCGCCGGTTTCCGGGTTGGTGCCGGCGCGCGCGTCGGTCAGGTCCGCGCCGTCGACGTCGATGCGCTTGCGCACCGCGATCTTCTCGCCGGGCCGATCCTGCATCGGCAGGTAGTCGTCACCGGGCGGCGGCGGTCCGCCGGCGGCCGGGTTGGCGGTCTCATCCACCAGCCGGAACGTCATGTGCGCGGTCTTGCCGATCAACTGCTTGATCCGGTCCGGATCGCCGACGCCCGGCAAGCTGCACGACGATGCGGCTTTGGCCCTGGCGGGTGATCTGCGGATCGACCACGCCGGTCTCATCGATGCGGCGGCGGACGATCTCGATCGACTGGTCCACCGCGCCGGCGGCCCGCGCCGCGCAGCGCCGCCGGCGACAGGGTCAGCGTGATCGTGCCGTCCGGGTCGGAGCCGATCGCCATGTCCGGCTGCGCCGGTCGACGCGTCCTGGCTGATCAGCGGCTTGCAGCGCGGCCACCGCCGCATCGGTCTTGCGTCGGCATCGCGCAGGCGCAGCAGCACGCGGTTCTGGTCCGGCTGCGGCTCCAGCGTCTGATAGAAGATCTGCGCCGCCGCGCAGCGCCTGCCGCACGCCGTCGGCCAGGCTGTCCAGCCGTTCCTTGACGCACCGCCTTCATGTCGACCTCCAGCAGCAGGTAGCTGCCGCCACGCAGGTCGAGGCCCAGATGGACGGTGCGCCACGGCATCCAGGCGGCCGGCGCGGGAAACAGGTTGGGCACGCCCAGCAGCATGCCCAGCAGGCAGACGCCCAGAATGAGCGTGGTCTTCATGCGGCTGAAATACATCATGGTCTTACGCGCGGGGCTCCTGGACACCGTGCCGTTCGTTCGGCGGCGGTGCTATGCGCTGCGGCCTGTGCGATTGTCCAGTGTGGGTTGATCCGTGCATCGTCGCCGGCGAGGCAATTCATACCGTGTCGCGGACCTCATAATCTGTTTGTAACTTGTCAGCGGCTTCCATCAATCCGATGCCTTGCCCGTTGTGAGCAACCCGCGACGCATCGTCTACCGTGACAGTTTCCCGTGAACTCGATCCGTCAGCTGCTGCTGGCCGCAGCGCGTGCTGGCGGTTGGCGTCGGCTGTTGTGGTGGACTTGCGGCACCTACCCCGCTGAAATGCCAGCGATCGCGCCATGGGACTTCTCCTGGATCGAGTATCTGGGCATCGTGCTGCCGCTGGTCTGGTATCTTCGCGGGCTGACACTGACGGCGCCCGCCGACCGGCCCCACTGGGCTGCGGCAGTGCGCCTTTTTGGCCGGCATCGCGCTGATCTATGCGCACCTTGCAGACGCATTTCGTCTACCTCTCGCAGCATATGTTCTTCCTGAACCGGCTGCAGCATTTGGGCATGCACCACCTCGGCCCGTTCCTGATCGCGCTGGCCTGGCCGGGCGAGACATTGCCCGCGGCATGCCGCAAGCCGGACGGCGGCTGGTTCGCGCGGCGCTGGATCGGGCGTGTGCTGCGCTATCGTGCAGACGCCGGTGATCGCCGGCGCTCTGTTCGTCGGCCTGGTCTGGTTCTGGCTGCAGCCCGACATCCATTTCCATGCGATGATCTCGCCGGTGCTGTACACCACGATGAACCTCAGCATGGTGATCGACGGGCTGCTGTTCTGGTTCTTCATCCTTGATCCCCGGCCCGCCCCGCCGGCGCGGCATTCGCTACGCGGTCCGGCTCGCCACCTGCCTGCTGGTCATCTTCCCCCAGCTTCTGCTCGGCGCTCGGCTGACCTTCGGGCCGACGCCGATTTATTCCTATTACGACCTCTGCGGGCGCCTGTTTCCCTCGGTCGGCGCGATGCTGGATCAGCATCTGGGCGGACTTGATCGTCTGGATCCCGTCATCCATGATGAGTTCGATCGCTTTCTGCTGATCCTGAACAATCTCCGGCTGCAGGAGGACCGCCAATGCGGCGGGAACAGCCAAGATGATATCGAGATCGCGCCCGGGGTTCGGGTGTCGTCCAATGGTTGGACGGGCCGTTAGGCGACGATCAGCAATGCGCGGGCCAGCGGGGAGCGCCGGCGACAATATTGGCAGGCGTTTTGAATGGAAGCATTTCAGGGCGGGGATCGCCGCACGGAGAGTTCTGCCGTCAGCAACACGCGCAGCAGACCGTCCCGGGCAGCTGGGCGCCACGTGGATACGGCTTACACGCACGCTGCGAAGCGTCCTTATATGCCGCGTCCCATTGGCAGATCTGCTCGGTTCATTGTTCGCGATGGCGGCGTCCCAGGCCGGGGAGCGCCACCGGATGTACGCGGTGACCGGGGGGCGGATGCAGGTCCTGCTGCCGTCACCCCGGCGGCAGGCTACTTCACTCTGGAGAATCAAGGCAACACGCCGCTGACCCTGTCCGGCGCCAGCGCGCCCGACTGCCAGTCCTGATGCTGCACCGGTCGACCACCGAAGGCGGCATGGACCGCATGACGATGGTCGCGTCGGTGCCGGTGCCCCCGCATGGCATTGTCCGGTTTTCGCCCGGCGGCTATCACCTGATGTGCATGGAACCGTCCGGCGCCCTGCTGACGCATCGGGCACCGAACCGTTACGCTGCGCTTCGCGGATGGCAGTTCCGTCACCACGCCGTTCGCGATCGAGGGAGCCAGGCATTGAGACGGCGGACGTCCTCGGCGCTGCTCGCGGCGGCCCTGCCGCTGGCGAGCGGCGCGGGCCGACGATCAGGCCTGGCACGATATCGACGTGACCGGCACCTCGCCATCGCTGGACTTCACCATGCAGGCAACACCCGACGGGCGGACGGTGACACAGGCCGATTATCGCGGCCTGGTGACGATGCTGTATTTCGGCTACACGTTCTGCCCCGATGTCTGTCCGCTGACGATGCAGAACGTTGCGCCCGCGCTGGGCAAGACCGGCGACGCGGCGAAACAGATCCGGTTCCTGTTCGTCACGGTCGATCCGAAGCGCGACACCATGCCGGTGCTGAAGTCCTATGTCGGCCTGTTCGGCCCCGAGTTTGTCGGCCTGCGCGGCGATGCGGACCAATTGGCACGGCTGGCGAAGCGGTTTCGTATCGCCTACTCGGTTACCCCGTCCGACGATCCCGCGAAATACGAGGTCACCCACAGCTCCGCCATCTACGTTTTCGACCGGCAGGGCAACGCTCGGCTGCTGGTGCCATCGATGGCATCGCAGACACCCGATATCGATGGGCTGGCCGCCGATCTGGTGCGGCTGACGAACGAACAGCCAACCTGGTGGGATGGTTGCGGAGTCTCGGTGTAGGCGACCAGGCTAGAGCATGATTGCGCTGCGCGGAACGTTCAAGGCGGGCGAAACATGTGGTCAGACAGCGAATTAGTCGTGATTCGAGCGCAATCGTCCGAGCTTGACCCAACCTTGGACATAAATCTCTAAAACAAAGGAATTCAGCGTCTGATTAATTCAACCTGATGCTGTCAGGCTCTAAGCGCGTCGTGTATTGCTCGGGCGAGATCGGCCTGTAGATAGGGTTTTGAAAGCAGCGGCAGATTGGCTGCCTCGGCCTCGGATTGTCCCGGGACGTTCCCTGCCATGTAGCCGGAGGTCAGCAGCGCCTTCAGCGCCGGCTGTTTTTGTCGCGCTGCACGAACCAGTGCCACTCCGTTCATACCGCCTGGCATCACGACGTCAGTGAGCAGCAAGTCGATTGCTGGGGTTTCAGGCGCTGCCAAAATGTCCAGCGCCTCCTGTCCGGACGCCGCGATCAATGTTGCGTAGCCAATATCCTCCAACTGGAGGGCCACGAGGTCGCGCACATCGTCATCATCCTCCACGATGAGGATAAGCCCCGCGTCGGTCTGACCGCGGCCGAACTCTCTGGCTGCGAAGGACTGGCCATAGACCTCCGGCAGATGAATGCGTGATTTTGGTCCCCGCCCCGGGCGCGCTGTCGATCGTCAGGAAGCCGTCGGACTGGCGGACGAAGCCGTAGACCTGGCTAAGGCCGAGTCCGGTGCCGTGACCGGCTTCCTTGGTGGTGAAGAACGGCTCGGTCGCACGCTCCTTTACCTCGGGCGGCATGCCGGTGCCCTTGTCGGCGACTTCGACCACTACGTACTTACCCGGCCGCGCGTCCGGGTGCCGAGCGGCCTCCGCAGATCGAACCCTGTTGCTGCTGCGAATGGTGAGTGTGCCGCCGTTCGGCATGGCGTCTCGCGCGTTCACCACCAAGTTCAGCAGCGCCGAACCGAATTGCGCGGGATCGACCTCGCACGGCCCGCGCTCGGGTCGAGCTCGAAGTCGACTTCGATGGCCTCGCCCAGCATGCGGCTGGCCAGCACGTCGAATTCATGGATCAGTTCGTTGATCGGCCGCCGCTCGGGCCGCAACGTCTGCCGGCGCGCGAAGGCGAGAAGCTGGCTCGTGAGCTGGGCGCCCCGGGCGGCCCCCTTCGGGCGGTGGCGACGAAGGCTCAAGCCGCTCGTTGCCCGGCAACGGCGCGGCCAAGCAGATCGAGATTGCCCATGATCACGAGCAGCAGATTGTTGAAATCGTGGGCGACGCCGCCGGTAAGCTGCCCGACCGCCTCCATCTTCTGCGCCTGCCGAAGCGCGTCCTCGGCCTGGCGTCGCTCGGCCACCTCGGCCTCGACGCGCTGCTCGAGCGTTTCGTTGATTTGTCGCAATGCCGCCTCGGCCATCGTCGCTCGAACGCCAGGCCGAGCAGGTTGGCCACGGCCTGAAGGAAGTCGATGTCGTGTTCGGTGAATGTTCCTGGACTTCGCTGTCGACCTCCAGCACGCCATAAGGACGCCCGTCGCCAAGCAGGATGACGTTGATCGCACGCTGGACATCGTGTTCCAGAAGCAATTCCGGGATGCTGAACCGGTCCTCCTCGACAGGTAATTCGAGATCACCGGCTTGCCGGTATGCAGGGCGTAGCCGGCCGGCGAATCCAGTTCGGCACCGATCGTGGCATGACCGACGACGCCCCGTGCCAGCCGACGCCCGCGCGAACCAGAAGACAGTTCCGGTCAGGCAGTGCTCCAGCACCTTGCAGTACCGGACGGCCATCCCGCGGGCGGTCATGCGGGTCGCCTCATTGAGCAGGCCATCGAAATCGATGTCGGTCAGCGCCAACCGGCCGAGTTCGGCGAGCAGCGCCTGCTGGTGAAGTCTGGCTTCAAGGTGGCCATGATCAGCCGGCGGCGGCCGGGCGTGATCAATCGGCAGCGCGCGATTCCGGCTCACCAACCACAACCGGCGATTATCCTAGGAATCGAACTAAAAACATGAAAGATCATCATATGTTCCTCGAACAACCATTTGAAGGCCATGGTGGCTTCCCCGCACTATGCGGGTTATCCTTATTCATTGGGGTGCGGGGGCCGCGAACCTCGAGCCGACCATTATCCGCCCACTGGATTGACGCTCGACACGCAAATCGAAACAGCCGCTGCCCCGCCGTTTATTGTCAACCGGATTTGATGGTGCCTACGAAGCTCGTTCGCATCGTTACGGCCCCGGCGAAACCCAACCGCGGCGCTGGCACCGCGTGGGACGCGTGACCTAAAGGAAACGGCTCTTAATGAACCACGGGTTACCAATCCCAGCGTAACATCACACCTAAACCCTGTTTCAACCGGCACCGCAAGTCGGATACGTCACGCCGGTGGCCAAATGCCACCAACTCTCACCTATGTTTTACGCGTGCGTAGCGATCGTCCCGATCGCGCGGCGGCTGTAAATTCAGATCGCCCGCCTGAGCTGTCAGCAACCGCGAATGCCTATAGAGGGGCTCGCGATGGCCAGATGCGCCACGCCTGCTTGGCGTTGACCCTGCGGAGCCCCTCCAGCGCACCATAAAGTAGATTCATATCCCGCCGTGTAATCTCTCTGAGCCATACCGCTCACCCAGCGGCTTGACGCCGGCAAAAATAAAATTATCCGATAGATCAATCGGCCGTGGCATTCATCTCGGTCGCCTCTCCGCGGTGCGAGCCATCTCGAGTTGCGCAAGCCGCACGACATTCAACGGCAGGAGGATGCAATGCGGAATGAGAATGGGGCGCAGGTGGACGCCAGCGCATGGAAAATGAAAGCGAAGTTGCTGGCGATCGCTGTCAGCCGGACACAATGCACGGCGACGCCACCGCTGACCACGATGGGCGCGGCTTTGCCGCAATCAAGAAGGCCTGCCTGGAACCACATCAACTATCCCGGCAAGCGCTATTGTGCAGCGATGAGAAGATGCAGCCCACTTAGGGGGCAGCCGTGCGTCATGATGGCGAGCCTGCAGAAATGTTAAACCACGGAGAAGACGTCCCACCACAATGGAAGCGTGACGAACGACACAACGGTCCCTATCCCGACCATCAGTGAAATAAGCTGGGCGTTAAGTCCGTATTGGCTTGCGACAATTGCCCCAGCCGATCTGAGGCGCCATCGCGGCTTCGAAAGCGTCACCTGCGTGGTTGCCCCACGAAGACCGATAAAATCCAAATTACACCAACGCCACCAGCGAGGGCGCCGGCCCCAGCTTATAGCCAAGCCCCCATGGCAAGCGGGCCGCTGTTGCCGCGCAGGGCCCCCAGACGTAGTTGCAACCCAACCGAGACCAAGGCCAAAGGGGCAAGACCCGCCCAAGCGGCTCAGTACAGGAGATGATCCACGTTGGATAGCTGAATGGAATGAGCGCCGCGGCGACAACCAAGGCGATCAGTGGCGGAAACGTTAATATGCGTGTTACGATTTCACGCGCCGAAACCGCGGCCTCCGAATAATAGCAGATCATAAGGATCCCGATCGTGCTGAGCAGAGGTCCGTCCCGAGTTGGTCGATCATGATGCCAATCGGCATTCCACCGGATCCGTAGAACAATTCGATCATGGGCAGGCCGATGAATGACGTATTGCCGAGGCCTCCGACGACAGCCAGCGCCCCCGTAGTCGTTCTTGGCAGCCTGAGCGCCCACCCGACCATCCAGAACAATGCGGCGCTGACCGCGAACAACAGCCACGGCATGAAAACAGCATAAAGCAGTGCCGGGTCGAGGTGTTTGCGCGTAATGAATCTGCTGCCACTCAGTCATTTATTCGGACAAACAATGGCGGCTTTCATCCCGCCCATCATTGCGGGCGAGGTCTACTTCATGCCGGGTTACAGCCCGCGCGATGCGGTACACCTGATCAATCGGCGGCGCATCTCCGTGCTGGTCTGCGTTCCGCAGATGCTGGAGTTACTGCGCGATTACATTCAACAGACCGTGCCGGAATCGAAAGAGCCGGCGCGCAATTCCAAGTGGTATCGCAAGTGGTGGCAATACAGGCGCGTACACGCGCCGGTTCGGATGGAAGTTCTGGAGCTTTGTGGTGGGCGCCGCGCCTCTCGATCCGGCGCTCGAGGAATTCTGGGGCAAGTTGGGCTACGTCGTGATTCAGGGTTACGGTCTCACGGAGACCGCGCCTGTTGCGACGCTGAACCATCCTTTCGATTCACGCAAAGGCACCGTCGGCAAGCCGATCGGCGGCGTCGAAATTAAGATCGCGCCCGATGGCGAAGTGCTTCTGCGCGGCGAGAACATTACGCCTGGCTATTACGGTGAGGGCAGCATTCGCGATCCCGAAGGCTGGCTTCACACCGGCGATATCGGCGAGCTGATGCCGAAAAGCGCCTGAAGATTCTCGGCCGCAAAAAGGAAATGATCGTTTCGCCGGACGGGCTGAATGTCTATCCGGAAGACGTGGAACGCGTTCTGAATGCCATCGCTGGTGTGCGCGAATCGGCCGTTGTCGCGGAGCAGCAGGGCGCGCGGGAGCAAGTGCATGCCGTGCTCGTGCTTGAGCCTGGGACCGAAGCCGAATCGGTTGTGCAGCAGGCGAACGCGCAACTCGAAACGCACCAGCGTATCCGCGGGTTTTCCGTATGGCCGAATCCGCCACTGCCACGCACATCCGGCACCAATAAACTGAAGCGCGTCGAAATTTCGAAATGGGTCGAATTCGGGCCGGCAGTCCGATGGCGCCGGAGAATACAGAGGTTCCGCGAAGTGCTTCGCCGGTTTGCGGGTGGGCGCAAGATAGACCTGACTACTCCGCTTGAGGACCTCGCGTTGAGTTCTCTCGACCGCATTCAGTTGCTGATGGAACTGGAGCAACGCACGGGGACTTCCGTCAACGAATCGCAGTTCGCCGCTGCGAAGAACGTAGCGGACCTGATGCGCGCGCAACCGGCCGCAGTCGAAGAATCGTTCGACTTTCCGGAATGGAATCGAAGCCTGCCGGCACGATGGCTGCGGCGCATTGCGTTACCGGGGCTGATCCTGCCGCTGGCGCGGATGTTCGCATGGATCAGGACTGAGGGGCTCAGTAACCTGCAACAGATCGAGCCCCCGGTGATCTTCGCATCGAACCACCAGAGCCATTTCGATGTACCGGCAATCATGGCCGCGCTGCCGCCGAAGTGGCGTTATCGTGTGTCGCCCGCAATGGCGAAGGAATTTTTCGACGCTCATTTTCACCCCGCACGTTATCCGGCGTCGCGAACGATTCACCAACAGCCTGAACTACTATCTGTCCGCGCTGGTGTTTCAGGCATTTCCGCTGCCCCAGCGCGAGGCTGGCACACGCGAAGCGCTGCGCTACGCGGGCGACCTGGCGGCCGACGGGAATTGCATTCTGATCTTCCCCGAAGGCAAGCGGACGGACCGAGGCGAAATCCTGCCGTTCCAGGCGGGTGTTGGGATGCTCGCATCGAAGCTACGACATTCCCTGTCGTTCCCGTGCGACTGGAAGGCCTGGAGAAGGTTCTCCACAAATCCGCGAAGTTCGCCACTCCAGGCAAAGCGCGAGTGAAATTCGGACCTGCGATGCGCTTCGGTGGTACTGATTACGCGGCCATCGCAAAGGAGATCGAAGAAGCCGTGCGACGGCTGTAGAATAAAACAAAGCTGGTTCACAATGTTTTACGCCGTTGTTCTCGCCGCACTCGCAGCAGTCCTCGTCATTAGCCTGCTGCTTCTGAGCCGATTGCGCTCTCAGGACGGGCTTGAATCGCGGCTGCGGGAAGAGAACCGTGCGTTACGTGAAGAGATCTTCGCCGGTATTCACCGCTTCGCGAGCCAGAACGATCAGCGCCAGGAATCGCTGCGCACCGCCGTTACGCAGCATCTCGAAAGCATTCGCGAGGGAGTGGATCGCCGCTTGCACTCCATGCAGACGGATAACGCCGCGAAGCTCGAGTTGATGCGGCAGACCGTTGATGAGAAGCTGCAGACCACGCTCGAAACGCGGCTGGGCGAATCCTTCCGGCTCGTGAGCGAACGTCTGGAACAGGTGCAGAAGGGGCTCGGTGAGATGCAGAGCCTGGCGTCCGGCGTCGGCGATCTCAAGCGTGTTCTCACTAATGTGACTACTCGCGGTGCATGGGGCGAAGTGCAGCTTGAGAATCTTCTGAAGCAAATCCTCGCGCCCGAGCAGTATGAGCGCGACGTTTCGACGACAGGCACTGCCGAACGCGTGGAATTCGCCATCAAGCTTCCGGGCAAAGACTGCGATCCGGTATGGCTGCCCGTCGATGCCAAGTTTCCGCTCGATTCGTATCACCGGCTGGCTGTAGCGGCGGAGAAGGGGGACGCAGTGGCGGTCGAAGCCGCGGCGAAGGAACTCGAGACTGTGGTGCGGTTGTGCGCGAAGACGTTCAGCACGAAGTACCTGGCTCCGCCGCGCACCACTGATTTCGGTATCTTGTTCCTCGCCACCGAAGGGCTCTATGCGGAAGCGTTGCGCCGTCCCGCTCTCGCGGAGACACTGCAACGTGATTACCGGGTGGTGATTGCCGGGCCGACCACGTTCGCCGCGCTGCTGAATAGCTTGCAGATGGGCTTCCGGACACTTGCCATCCAGCAGCGATCCAGCGAAGTGTGGCAGTTGCTGGGGGACGTGAAGTTGCAGTTTGGGAAGTATTCGCAGGTACTTGAGACGATTCGTAAGCGGCTCGATCAGGCTGTTCAGACGGTTGACGAAGCGGCGGTGCGTACGCGGGCTATTGAGAAACGGCTGAAGAATGTGGAAGCGGCGGATGACGAACAGCCCACCTTGCGTCTGATTGCAAATGGCGGCGGAGATTGAGCGGTACCTGGAAATGCCCGCGTGAACGCGGGCACAGCAGACTCAAGTCTGCGCCACGCTTAGTATTCTGAGGTTATGCGGTCCATCGCGCTGGCTCTCGGTATCGCATTTATCGCTTTCGGAGCTTCGAAACCCACCGACAACATTGCGTGGGGTGAGGAAGACCATGGTGTTCGGATCGGGCTGGCCCTCGGCGCTGCATCGCCGGATCCGCAGATTCGCGTCATCTTCCAGAACGTGAACCGGCCGCAGTGCCTGCTACCGCTTGGGAGCGAATCCTCCAAAGGTCCCGTCTACGATATCGAATTCGCGGTGACTTCGCCGTCGGGAAAACAATCACCGGTCTTCAATTTCAATGGCCCGCCCGGCATCCAGCACGAGGTCAAGCCGATCATTCTTGACATCCCGCGCGGGCAGACGCGCGAGATAGACCTATCGATGAAGAAACTCATTTACGCCGACAAAGGCCAGAACCGCCCGCTGACGGACCTTCTGGCGCAGCACTACACCGTCCACGCCTCGGTCGATACCAGCGGCGATGCGCGCTGGAGCCGCACGCTCAATCAGTGGATGGGCAAAGCGGTTTCCGGCGAATTGCGTCAGCCCTGAGCGTCACTTGCCGACCAGGTGCTCGACACCTTTGTTGTTCTCGATGCAGACGAATTCCAGAATTTCCGTATCGGCCATCAGGTGCGGATGCAGCACGATCATCCACGGCTCTGTGTAAGCCTTCGCATCCGACAACGTGATCTCCACATCCATGCTGCCGAAGTTCGTCCGCCGGAAGCGCTCGACCACATGAAGCGCATCGGTGGCTGGATGCCCATATAGATCAAGCCAGGTATCATCCTTCAGACCGGCGGTCTCGACGACGAGCGTGTCCCCTTCCCAGTGCCCAATCGAATAGCCCATCCAGTTTGGATTCGGGTCTTTTGGCAGCACGCGGGCGTCGGTGAAGATCTGCCGGTATTGCATGTTGTACTCGTAGAGAATCGCGAGCATCGAACTCGCTTGCATGATCCTGAACGGAGTCGGAATGATGTCGATGGTCGGTACGCCCGCAGGCATGCAGCGAGAGATGGGATTGTCTTTGCCGAAATTGTCACTGCGTTCGCGGTACAGCGCGGCGGCCCAGGGCTGCAACGGAATGCCTGATTTCAGGTCCGCGCCGATGTCATACCAGAGTGCTTCGGTGCTGATGGCCCACAGCCCCGAGAGGTCCGGCTTGCCATCCGGCATTCGCGGAGTCTTCGCGTTGAGGTCGGGCTTGCCGTCGACGGTGCGCGGAATGCCGGGCGTCCGCACGTTGGACCATTGCCCGGACATACAGGCCGCGGCCAGGACGAAGAGCAATAACTTACTTAACAAAATAAGCCGGCGAAGAACTACGGTTCTCTTTTTGATAACGAATCGGCGATTCTTTCCGTTCACAAACATCGAATATCGCAAGGCGGACCAGTCCATACGGTCTTGCTTTTCTTGCCGCTATCAACAACCCGCGTGAAACGCGGCTGGTCGCGGTAGGGATGCCGGTTACCCGGCACCCCCCGCACGGATCCGTGCAGGCGCTACTAACGCACACGGTTCTTACCTCGGATGAAAGCCCAGATATCTGGGTGTTGAAGCGCAAAGCGAGCCTCGGGGAAAGGGTGCGGATCTCGACTTCAGGTATCAGGTTTCCGAGCTTCTCCATGAACTTGCTCCACGTCCAGCGGCTTCGTTGACTCCGCCGGCGAAGTTGCCACCACCACATGCGCAGCACTTCGTGCCGAAACGCCTTCATGGGTCGCTCGTTTCGCGGGACAGCGTGGTATTGGAAGTATCCACGAACCACTGACGGCAGCCACTTCTGGTGTTCCCGGTCGCATCATGCAGCGTTCGTCGCAGCTTCCGCCCCATATCCTTCAGCTTGGCTGCCATACGCTTGCCGATCGTCTTCCGATGCACCTCGAAGTAACCCGTTTTATGGTTCTTCCCACAGATGTGGGTGAATCCCAGAAAATTGAATGTTTCTGGCTTCCCTTCCCCTCGCTTTGCCCGCCGTTCAGCGGCATAGCGCCCGAACTCAATCAGGCGCGTCTTCTCCGGGTGTAGCTCCAGCCCGAACTGTGCTCAGCCGTCTCCCGCAAGTCCGCGAGAAATCGCTCCGCTTCCTCCCGGTACTGAAATCCCAGCACGGCGTCGTCGGCATAGCGCACGACGATCACGTCGCCTCGCGCCACCTTCTTCCGCCATGCCTTCTACCCAGAGATCGAGAACGTAATGCAAGTAGAGATTGGCCAGCACGCGGCGAAATGACTGCCCCCTGTGGCGTTCCTTCCTTCGTCTCGAACCACTGCCCGTCTTCCATCACGCCCGCCTTGACCCATTTCAGGATCAAGTGAGACGAGCCGGTCATCTCCGATCCGATGCCGTATGAACCTTTCCATATGATCATGCCGCGACCCTATCGAAGAAGCTCCGGATGTCCAAGATCCACTATGAAGTTCACTTTTCGCGCGGTGATCCCGGCGTACAGCGCGTCCAACGCATCGTGCTGGCTGCGCCCTGGCCGGAAACCGTATGAGAATTCCGTGAAGTCCTCTTCCCATATCCGGTTGAGTACTTGAACCACCGCTGCCTGGACGATTTTGTCCTCCAGCGCCGCGATCCCCAATGGTCGCTGTTGCGTCCCATCGCCTTTCGGTATCCACGTTCTCCGTGACGGTTTCGCCCGGTAACCCCCGCGATGGATTCGGCCGTGAAGATCGGCTAACCGTTCTTCCAGACCTTTGCCATACTCCTGCCACACCATCCCGTCCACTCCGGGCGCAGCGTGCCTTTTCAGGCCGTAATAGCTGCTTCGGAGCAGATCGATGTTGATGTGATGCAGCAGCGCGGTGAACTTCAACTGCTTGTCCCCTCTTGCTGCCTGACGCACACGGTCCAACCCGCTGTGCCCGTTGCTCCGGCTCGGTGTCCGGTTCGGGTTTGGCTGTTCCGTGTTCTCCTCGGTCAGCGCCCTTCCCTCCACAGTCTCCTTCGGCCCTCCCCTGCCTTCGTTCGACCGCTTCGCCGGTACTATGGCGCTGTACGACTCCCCGCTGCCGTGCATGTGAGTCTTATCGCTCATCGCGTTTCACTCACCGATCCGCCACATCTCGCTGCGGATGACAGCGGGCTCTTGCTGAGGCCCCCATAAAGGGGGCCGTCATGTCGGTTCTCGCGCATGAAGTTTCCACGCATGCAAGGGTCTGCGACTCCGCAGGGCCGCGCCGCACTCGCGTTATATTGCGCGACGCATTGTTGCCTTCCGGTAAGGCCGACACCGTCGACTCCCTGAATTTGCCGATTTCGGAGCTCACTACTTCGGGATACCCGGCCTGCATGTGCCTCTTCCCAACGCTTCAAGTGCGCTGTTGCCACCGCCCTCACATGGGTCGAGGTCAGGATGGTTCGCTACTCCTTTCCTGTGTGACTCTTTCATTCACTACTTCACGCCGGTTTATCCCGACGCTATCCGGCCTGAATAGGCCACCCCACATGTGGGTACATTGCAGGCATGTGCCGTTAAGTGACGAGTATTGGAATTAGCGGATGAAGTCTACTGTTACGCGGTTCGGGATCAGGCCGACCTCGTAACCCATATCGAAAAGCTTCTGCGCGGCTTTCGGAATCGTCCTCGCCGGCATCGACCGTGTAGTGATTGACGTACATGCCGACGAACTTTTCGGCCAGGCGCGGCTCCATGTCGCGCGCGAACTGCATCGCGTATTCGAGCGCTTCGGCGTGATTATCGAGCGCATACTGAATGCTCTCACGCATCATGCCGGCAGCACTCGGTCTTCACGTCATCCGGCAGGAGCGCAGCAGCACGTTGCCGCCGAGCGGAAGCGGCAAACCGAATTTGTCCTTCCACCACTTGCCCATATCGAGGACGCGATGGAAACCCGCTTTGTTATAAGTCAGCTGCGCTTCGTGGATGATCAGCCCGGCGTCCGCGCGACGCCGCTCTGCACGGTTTCGAGAATCTTGTCGAACGGCACGACGACGGTTTCGAAATCCGGCTCAAAAATTTTCAGCGCAAGATAGGCGGTCGTCATCGTCCCGGGAATCGCGATCTTCTTGCCCTTGATTTCATCGGGCTCCATCGGATGCGTGGCGACCACCATGGGGCCGTAACCATCACCGACGCTCGATCCGCTGGCCATCAGGACAGTACTTGTCGGCAACGTAAGGATAGGCGTGATAAGAAATCGCGCTGAGGTCGTAAACGCCTTCCATAGCTTTGCGGTTCAGGGTTTCGATATCGGAGAGAACGTGCCGGAACTGAACGGTGGAAGACCGAACCTTTTTCGTCGCGAGCCCGTAAAACATGAATGCATCGTCCGAATCCGGACTATGCGCGCTCACGATTTCAGGGGACGTCTGCTCCAGCATACCAGGGTGGGTCGGAATCGTTCAGTATCGCATGGACGTTTCCGCAGGTTGCGTATGCCGGTGAAGTATTTAAGTGGGCGGCTTTTGCTATTTCCTTTTTCGGGACGAAAAGCCGCCCATCTGGTGGTCGGGTTCTATAATCAGCCTCCTTGCCGCCTTCACCTTCGACGGCCGGTGATTACCCGAAGTCGGTTGTAAACCGGCTCCGACCACATAATCTCTCCAGAGATGCACGTTGTCAAGGGCTTTGATTGCAGACGGAAATCGCAGATGGAATGAAGCGTGCGGCTATCCTGAAGGATGAACCTCACTCGCCGCGAACTTCTGGCGCTTGCGCCCGCACTCCTGATTCCGGGCTGTTCCAGCGAACCTCCGAAGAAAGAAGAGCCAGAGAAGCCGGCGGAGCCCGTCACGGGGCTGCATGCACTCTTTCAATTGCGCGCGATGGCTGTGGCGTGGGCTCCGGATCTCCAGATCCTGCATTACACGAGCATCAATCTGCCCGAAGTGAAGCACGAGAACGGGAAGGTGGCGGCGTGGCAGGCGGTGTTCGTGTCTCCTCGATGAAGCAGCAGCGAACATATACGTTCTCCGTTTATGAAGAGAGCGCCACGCTGCACAAGGGTTTGTTCCCGGAATCGCCCCAGCCATGGTCGGGCGATGGGAAGCCGTTCGGGATTGAAGCGGTGCGGGTGGATACCGACAAGGCGTGGGAAGTGGCGCTGGCGCATGGAAAAGAGTTTGCCGCGAGAGAATCCGGACATGCCGATTCTTTACATGCTCGGTCTGGATAAAGGGTCTGACCCGGACTGGCGAGTGATCTGGGGCCGGAGCGCCGGCACGAGCGAATTTTCAGTGCTGGTGGATGCGGCCACGGGGGAATTTATGCAAGTGGCGGAGTGACGGGGAAGCAAAACCGCTTGCTTGCGCGCGGCTCCGAAAGAGCACTCCTCATTTGCAATAGCAGGGCATACACCGCTTCTGAGGAACCACTTCGTTCAGGCTGTCACGAGCCTGGCGCACTACGATCTGGGCCGACTTCGCGTTGACCAGCCTCGCTGGTGTAGAGTCCAAACACGGATACAATCCGCGTGCCCAAATCGTCTCAGTTTGCGCCGGCAGGTTCCATCATCGCTATTCCTCGTCGCAGGCGAGGAACGTAAGGGCAAATGAGCGGTGTATGCAAGAGCGGTCTATGCACAAAGGTTCAGCCTCAGTGGTGGTGGTGCTCGTGGGTGGGTTCGGGCGGAGTGCCGCCCTTGAGGAACTCTTCTTCCTGCCGCTCTTCTTCCAGGTCGTCAGGCGTTTTCGGATTCAGCGATTCCGATCTGTTTGAGTTCCGTCTGTGTAATCGAAGGCAGATGGCGGACGAAGCGGACCAGCTTCCAGGAATCCTGCTCGTGCTTTCCGGAGCCGCCCCACGCGGGCATGCCGGTGAGTCGCACACCGTTCTCAATGATGTAGAAGAGCTCGCCGTCCGTCTTCTTTTGCGTGTCTTCCTTGCGCATGTCGGGCGACGGAGGATACATCTGCTGGCCGACCGGAATCTGGCCGCTGCCATCGTTGGCGTGGCATCCGGCGCAGTGATCTGCCCAGTGCGCGCGGGCTTCGGCGATCACTTCGTCTGATGCAGGAACGGGATTCTGTTTGGCGCGGGCATCCGCCGGCATCGCGAGGTTCAGTGCTGCTCCGGCGATGGATGTCTCGATCGGGATGGCGCGATACGCGCACTGAAGCCGTGCGCAAAGTATTTCGCGTACACGTAGCCGCCGGCCGCGATCAGCAGGATCGCGGTGATGGTTCCGCTCAACAGCCAGAGAAGGGCGCGCATTTACTCGGCTGATTCTATCGACATCACTTTGATGGTCTGAGATTTTTCATTCAGCGTGCCGGTTACTTTGACGCGCTTCGCGGCGAACTGTACGGGCTTCTTCTGATCGCTCAGCTTCCAGACGTGCGTGCCGTCATAGAGAGCGTAATCGCGTGAGCCCTGGACGCAGTGGTGGATGCATTCGTCGTCGGATTGTCCTTTCACCATGCCGTGTTTTGCGCCGCACATGGTATCGGTAATGACGCCGGTGACGGTCTGAGGTTCAGCAGCGGTGAGCGCAGCGGCGATGGTGAGAGTGATTAGCGCGGTTTTCATGAGTGGTTTCCTTTGAGCCGGAATCTAAGAAAGATGTTGCCGCCGAGCGGGTGATTGCCGTAATACGGTTTGATGTTCGGCGGGATGGAATACGTTTCGAGGTTTGCGCCTATACCGGTTTCGATGCCGGCGAAGACGCCGAGGTCGCGGGTGTAGCCGATGGTGTAGGCGCCGACGCGGGCGCTTTGTCCGGCGATGAGTTCGTCCTTATCGACGAGTTCGATGCGGCCGGTGAGGAAGTTGCGATCGCTGACGGGCAGCACGGATTCGGCGAGATACGAATTCAAATTGTGTTGCGTGCCGGTGTTGTGGACACGTCCCCAGATCAGGCTTGAAGACCAGCTTGAGCCGCTCATCGGTTTTGAGTATTCGAGCGACGCTGTGACGCGGGTCTGATCGCCGGGTTCGAGGGCTTCGGGCTTTGTGAGGCGTCCGGCGGAGATTTGTGCGGACCAGTATTTCGTTGGAAAGAACCAGAGGCGCGTGGACCAGGAGTCGATCGCTCCGGCTTGCACGATCCAGCGATTCTCGCCGGGTTCGCCGCCGTGGAAGCCGCTGGCTTCGAGCTTGAGCTTGCGCCAGGAGATGCCTGCGGTGATCACGTCGTCAGAGATGTGGGTCGAATCCTGCCAGTGGTGTGACAGCGTTGCCTGCGGTATTTCCATGGCGGACGCTCGGTGAGGATACGCTGTGGGCCCGAGAGCTGGATCGCCTACCGGTGCGGCGTAGAGTTGCAGAGTGGTGTTCTCGGAGAGGGTGTGCGCGTATTCAACGCCGAGGGCCATGATCAGGTTGTGCGGATGCTGGCCGTCGACGATGGGCCGGCCGTAAGCAGTTTCGCCGGTCTGGAACAGCAGCGGGTACCGGCGGTTCGTTACGGTGGCTGGTTCGAGGCTCAGCATCAGATTGAACTGGATGGCGCCGTGTTGACCCGCGCGGTGCTCGGCGTTCGCCATGAGCCAGTTCGTGGAGTAGAGTTTGTCGCCGCCGCGGGGTCCGGATTGCTGCGTGTCGACAAGGAAGGCTTGCCCCATGAACATGGCGTTCCATGAGCCGAAGGGGTGCATGGCCATGGGCATGGGCCAGCCGGGCGGGTTCATGGATGTGCCGGAGGAGAGGTCCATCAGGAACATGCCGGCTGGGTTCATGTCGGTCATCTGCGCGTGCGTGGGCGTTGTCGCAGCGGCGAGGAAGAGTAGTGCGGAGATGGAGTATGGGCGTGGCAATATTGTGAGATCTGGGTGTGAGGATGCCGGCATGGATCCCGGCACGGCAGGCATTAGTGCCTGCGCCACGTTACTATATGCGGAGAGTGGTTAGGGAGGGCGGACGGTGAATCGGCCTGGCTTGCTCGTTTTTGCTGCTTACGGATTCAGTGACAGCATCGGCGATAGTTGGATTTCAACCACCGCTAACATCGGCGGGGTGGCGCGATGGACGTCGAGGGTCGCATCGTTTGCGTGTACGTTTAGCTGCGAGCAATCGGATTTCTGCGTGTGATGGTGCTTGCAGCAGGAATGATCTTCTTGCTGGGGCGCGCAGGCGAGAGCGCACTGGGCGTTCAGGGTCGCGGCCAGTATCGTGAACACTGCGATGATTTGCAGCAGACGCCGGATCATTTCTTGCTTTTAGAGTAGCAGCTACATGGCCTCTTTCAGCCCCGCGCGGATGACCACCAGTTGGCCGGTAACGCGGTCGCGAAGCCGATAATCATCGCGATCTGCATGGAGAACCAGTAGAGGCGTGAAATGCGCGATTAGCTGACCCGCATGTTGACCGCCGGTACAAAGAACTGCATCTCTCGATCAACGGACAATGCGACAACTACGCGATCACCGGCGCCCAATGCGGCGAACCTGAACTATAGGCCTACTCCAGGGGAAGTTCGCAACGGCAATAGAGGATCACTCGACGCGAGTGATTGCATCCGTCGGCTCAATGTGGCGATCGTAGCTCTCCACGTTCGCGAGAAAGCGGTACTTGGGGCGTTCAATCCAGGTTCGCAGAGCCGGTGACACCAGCCACGCGACGAACATCACCAGAGTGAATACGAAGACGGCAAGGACAATCAGGTCCATGGCGTCGAACGAGTGCGACATGTTCATGCCGTTCATGGATGGTAAAGACTCCGCACGTACTCGGCCACGTCGTTGATTTCGGATTCACTTAGGCGGCCTTTGAACGGCGCCATCGGGGTGCCTTCGACACCTTCGTTGAGAGCGCGCTTCGCAGCGGCAGCAGATGGCCGCACAGCCTGAAAATTCGCCGCCGGAATCGAGAACTGGCTCGCGGCGTAGCCGTCTCCAGCGCCGTGTTCACCGTGGCATTGTGAGCAGTTTT
This sequence comes from uncultured Actinomycetota bacterium, assembly GCA_963834615.1. GTDB lineage: Bacteria > Actinomycetota > Actinomycetes > Mycobacteriales > Mycobacteriaceae > Mycobacterium. Next base: position 490,867 of record CAWICO010000002.1, on the reverse strand, counting down.
CCGTGTAAATCTGCGCGGCCGAAGCTGCGGGCGAAGGAGGCGTTTCGTTTCCCTGATGGAACTCGCGTACGACGAGAGCGATCGCGGCGAGATCGTCGACGCTGAAGTCGCGCCAGGCGGGCATTGCTGTTCCGGGAATGCCGTTCCAGAGTACCGCTGCGATGCGGCCAGGAGTGTATTGGCTCGCCCAGATTTTCGGGACGCGGGTGCAGGCCCGGTGCACCGGGTCCATTGCCATCGCCGTTCCTGGCATGGCAACTGGCACAGTTGCGCGCATAGAGGCGAAGTCCGCGGGCGCGATCAATCGATGCCGGGAATGGCGGATGCTCAGCGCTGTGGCGTGCAATCGAGGCGCTGGCATTCAGCAGAGGCGGATCGAAGCCGTAACGCAGTTCGTCGTCGGAATAATGCTCGGCCTTGCGGGCGTGGGCTTCGCCTTCAGGACCGGCGAGGTCCCGATCACGGCCGAGCGTTTCGAGATAGGCGACAACATCCCGTGCTTCCTGCCTGGGCTTATCGGGCGAGCCGTCGAAGAGCCAGGGAAAAGCGGGCATCACGGAATCGGCCACCACTCCGCGCGGCGAGTAGAGATGCTGGTATTCCCAATCGGGCGTGTGGATGGCGTATTCGCGCGAAAGGTCGGGGCCAATGCGGCGCGTACCCCAGAGATGCGGGTAATCGAAGACCGTTTCCCATGCCAGGGTGGAACGGCCAAAGCGGCGCGCGTCGCGTTCGAGATAACGAATCTGCTGCGTGTGGCAGTAAGCGCACCCGTCCTGGCCATAAACGACGCGGCCACGCTGCTCGGACGCGGTGAGCGCGAGCGGATGCGCGGGGGAGGTTTTTTGAATCTGGTCCTTCAGCACGCGGCCCGGCCAAACGCCCAGCAGCAGGACCGACATCACGAAAAAGCCGACGCCGCCGATCGAGGCCGCGAGATACGACATGCGCAGGAAACGCTTCATGCGTTTACCTCGTTTGTCAGGACGGGCGCAATTTCTCGGACCGGCTCGAGACCGATCGTCTTCTCGATCGCTTCGAGACCGCCGCCACGTTTGCCGACAAGCAGTCCGGCGAGCAGGGCGAAGAAGCCCGCGACGATCGGCACGAAGGTCAGGGTGCGCACGAGCCAGTAAGGCCGCGCGGCGCGCACGGATTCGATCCACGGCGCGGCGGAGTTCCACATGTGACCTTCGACGAAACCGGCGATGGTCAGATCGATCACCATCACGCTCATGCCGCCCAGCAGCAACCAATACGCCCAGTTGAGCAGCATCGGATCGTAACGCGCCCAGGGAATGCGCTGCCACGCGTGGATCAATCCGCCGATCGCGGCAAAGCTGGCGAAACCGAGCATGGCGAGGTGCGAGTGCCCGATCACCCAGTCCGAAAAATGGATGCTCTGATTGACCTGCATCTGGGCCTGCAGAGAGCCTTCGATGCTGACGATCAGATAAAGAATCGCCGACATGCTGACGAAACGCAGGGCGATGTCGCGGGGAAACACTCCACTGCCGCGCAAAGACAGCAACAGGTTCGTCACGTTGATAAGGACATCCACGCCAAGCAGGGTAGACGCGGTGATAGCGCCGATCTGGGCGCTCCATCGGGATCACGGAAAAGATGTAGTGGTGCGTGCCGTTGAGCGGGTAAAGGAAGAACAGCATCCAGAACGCGAGCATCGAAAGGAAGTGGCTGTAGATCGGGCGACGAGTGGCGGCGGGAATCACGAAATACAAGATGCTGACGGCCAGCGGAGTGACGAAGAGGCCGATGGCATCGTGAATCCAGAGTCCGCTGAATGCCGCGCCGCGCGCGCCGGGCACCAGTTCGGGGACGAAGTTGCCCATCGGGTACGCGAGCAGCGTGAATATGAGGGCGCCGATGATGTACCAGCTCGAGACGTAAAGGTCTTCAAGTCCGCGGGAGAAGAATGGCGGCAGGAACTGAATGCAGGCGATGATCAGCGCGGCGACGATGAAGCCGTCGATGACGATGGGGAATTCCGCCCATTCGAGCGGCTGGCTGAAACCGGCGAGCACCAGGATCCAGCCGGGAATAACGACGGCGAAGTTCCATAGGCCGAACATCCACTGGCCGAGCCGCGCGCTGGTGACTGGCCGCCCGGAGAGCAGTGGGACCGCGTGGTACAGGAACGCGAAGAAGGCGTTGCCGAGCCAGCCGAACATGATGCCTTGGGTGTGGTCGTAGCGGAGACGGCCCCAGGTGAGGAGAGGCGAGCTGGCGGCGACGTCGGGCGCGAGGAGTTCGATGGACGCGATGATGCCGAACGCGACCGAGATCAGGAGCGTGATGAGGGCTGCGAGTCCGTGCGCATAGACGAGTTTCTGTTCAACGGGCGCGGTCGTAGTGCGGGAACTCACAGCCATGAAGCTTAAATACTAACGGATTCAGCTTATTGGATGCGGTGGAAGCGCGAACGGGTGCGCGTGGCGCATGCACTCGAGAATGCCGGCGTAAACGCCGGCACGGCAGAGTAAACTCTGCGCCACGACTATACGATCTCGTTCTTCTCCACGACAACCGTGAAGTGGGCGGCCATGGCGGCGAGTGCGCCTACCGCGGCGAGCACAGGCGCGAGCACAATTCCGACTGCCGCTACGGTAACCGGAATCTCCATGAACGTGTGGCCCTGTTCGTTCTTGATGATGATGCGGCGAACGTTGCCTTCGTGGATCAGAGCTTTCACTTTGTCCACGAGATCGTTTCCGAGCACGCGGATTTCTTCGAAGAATGTTTTGCCGTTGTTTGCCATATGTCTAACAAGGATTACGCAGCGGGCCACGCTGTGGTTCGGATTTCTTACCAGGCGCGCCGAGCGATCGACGCGCCTGCCCAGCATGCCAGCCATCCCAGAAGGACGCTGGAGAGGGCGTAAACGATGGCGAGCGGCGGCGCGGAACGGCCGAGCGCGAAGGTTTCCCATTCGAAGGTCGAGAAGGTGGTGTAGCCGCCGAGGAAACCTGTCACGAGAAGCGGTCGCAGATTGGGGTGCAGCAGATCTTCGCGGTCCAGCAGAATCAGCATCAGGCCGATGATGAAAGAGCCCGTCACGTTAATCAGGAACGTTGCAAGCGGAAACCGGCCGTCATAGTGTTCGTTGATGGCGCTTCCGGCGACATAACGCACGAGAGAACCAACCGCGCCGCCGGCGAGAACCAATGCATATCTGATTAGCAATTTGACCGATTTTAGCGTAGAACTGCTAAACTTTCGGCTTGGCGGCTGGAATGTCGGAAATCGGTATAGCGGAATCCAGCGCAACAGTGCTCGCCCCTGGAGGCTACGGGCGCGAGGACGTTTGCCGTATCGCCGATGTCTCCGAGCGGCAGCTTCGTTCCTGGGAAAAGCAGGGGCTGCTTCATCCACAGGACACCTTTGGGTTCTCCGATTTACTCGCGCTCAAAACCCTGAAGAAGCTGCGCGAGCTTCACATCACTCCGAAACAGATTCAGCGCGCCATTACTTCGCTGAAGATCGCGGATGGAAGGCATCCACCATCCACTGGCTCAGTTGCGCATCACGGCTGAAGGCAGGAAGATTCGCGTGCATGTGGCCGGCAGCATGATGGAACCGATCAGCGGACAGTTGCTGCTCGATTTCGATGTGCGTGACATCGAACGGCTCAAGTCGTTCCCCGTTCAGACCGCCGCGGTCAACGCCGCGACAGGACGAAGCAAAAGAAAAGCTCGCCGAGCACTGGTTCCAGCGAGGCCTCGCGCTCGAAGAGACGGGAGCGCCGGTCGAAGAGGCCGTGAAGGCGTATCGCAAGGCGATCGAAGCGAATCCAAACGCATCGGGCGCGCTGGTCAATCTCGGCACGATTTCATTTCGCATGAAGCGGATGAAAGAGGCTGCGGAGTTCTATGACAGGGCCATGAAGGCCGACCCATCCTATCCGCTCGCGCACTTCAATCTCGGCAATCTGTACGACGAGACTGGGAATTTCGAAGTGGCGCGGAAGCACTATCTGGAGGCCATTCGTCTGAATCCGCGATATGCGGATGCTTACTTCAATCTGGCGCTGCTGTGCGAGCGCAATAACGAAGTGCTGCAGGCGATCGGCTACTGGAACACTTACCTGAAGCTGGATTCCACGAGTTCGTGGGCCAGCGCAGCACGCAAACAACTGGATCGGCTGAAGCGCACGGTGCGCTCGAAGTAGCCGGTTAGCGGTTCGTCAGTTCCTTCTTGATCAGCGGGCGCGACGGTCGCGACATCCCAAATGCCGTTGTATTTCTTGCCGTTGATGAAGAAGGTTGGAGTGCCGCCCACTGCGGCGTCTTCACCCTGCTTCTCTTCCATCTGAACGCGGTTGCGGTACTTGTGGCTATCGACATCCGCCGTGAACTGCTGCATGTTGAGGTCCAGCTTGCGCGCGTAGGCGAATACGGTTTGCGGGAAAGATCGGGAAAGCCGCCGTACAGGAGATCGTGCATCTCCCAGAACTTGCCCTGCGCCTGCGCGGAGAGAGCGGCTTCAGCGCCGAATTCCGCATCGGCATGGAAGTCCAGCGGGAACTGTTTGAAAACCAGGCGAACATCCTTTGGGTAAGCGCGCAGGATCGGTTTGCCTCGGAGATGGCCTTCTGGCAGAAGGGGCACTGGAAGTCTGAAAACTCGACGATGGTGACCTTCGCGTTATCGGGGCCTCTGCTCGGATCGCCGGCGAGTGAAATCTGTACTGGCTCTTCGAAGGTGGGCGGCGGCTCGGAGGCGGCCTTCTTCACGTCGGCTCGCACCTGGGTGACGGTCTTGCCTGCGGCGAAACTATTCATCGCCACGGACGCGAGCTTTCGGCTGTAACCGCAGCCGGGATCTTTCATCCGGCACTCGGCGATTTTGTACTGGCAACCGCAGGTGCATTGCTCCTCGCGAATGAACTTCATGGCGGCCTGCTTGCGCGCGCCGGAAATGCCGTGCCAGTCGACGCCAGGATATTCGGGCGCGGTTTGCCAGCTACTGGGGCCTTCCGCGAGGGCGACGACGCCGAAGAAGAGAGCGATTGCGAGGTAACGAATTCTCACGTAGTCATTATCGCTCAGCGGTTGGATGGCCGATGATTTCCGCCTCAGGCTCAGGCCCGCGAAAGATCTGTTCCATTTGAGCGGGCGATCGGAGGAGCGCCGCTTGCGAGTTCTTCCGCCCTCGAGCGCATCCGCTCGAACGGCTCAACACGTTTGAGTCACTTCAATTCAAGGAGATTTCAGCGGCCTGCGCCGTTTTAGAGCCTTTACCGGTCACTACTGAAGCGGATAATGTCTCTCGGGCGACTCGCACGTTTGCAGATCTTCGAAATGATTGCGTGGTGCTGGAGCGAATAACAAGCGCACCCACACGTGTCCACACCTATCTACGTGCGTCTCCAGACTGGAATTTTCTTCGCCTTCAATGTGGGCGGTGCGCTTTGGTTTGCTATTTATTCGCCAGCGACTGTGCCTCAACTTTTACAGACTGACTTCTGTTAAATTGGGCACAAAGCAGGGATAGTAGATCGGTCAGAAAGGAGAGGAAGAGCGGAAATGCTGATGCAATTTAACCATCGCTCCGGTTATACTACCCATGCTACCCTTCACACGGTCGCATTGGACCGGGCTTTTCCTGACAAGTCCGCGCGGACTCGCTTTGGTTTTGCCCCGGTTCAGATCACTCTTCCTCTGCCGCGTACTAGTATCCATATTCGAACGGGGAATGTAAATATTACCTTTGTACAAAATATTACATATTCACGGGACGCCTAGCACCGAGTGCGTCCGTGTTTAAGCTTCGTTCTGTCGCAACTGCCCCGCTGCGAGATTAATCAAAGTTGCCAAAGTTTGCTGGTTCCAGGCATTTCGACCCGATGAGAATGAAAAACTCGCCGATGCTCCAATCCGGCACAATCTAGCGAGCAACCGCAACTGACTACGGCTTTCCACGGGTGTGATTAGCGCTTGGAGAGGGACCGTGTAGAAGAAATAAGGCGCCCGCCATTCGATCTATTCATGGTGCAGGGCGAACCGAAGCGCATACGCGACCCGGAGGCTCTTCATCTATCGCTTCATTGTTATCCTGACAGCGTATCCTGAAAACACCGGAGTCATACCGACTTTGAACCGTATCCTATTGGCTTTTCGCGCATTTTTTGCGCTTCTGTTCAGCGGCAAACTGCCCGACGATATGATCGCCGAACTCGGCCTGACGCCTAAACCCGCGCCTGCACCCGCAGTTCCGCCGCGCCCCGCGGCGCCTGAAATCAAGCCCGCGGACGGCGCGCTGCAGTTGCTCGGAATTCTGCAGCGCGACGCCCGCATTCTCGATTTCTTCATGGAAGACATCGCGCCCTATTCCGACGACCAGGTCGGCGCCGCCGCGCGCGATGTTCACGAGCACACGCGCGAAATTCTGGTCCGCCATTTCGCGCCCGCGCCCGTGATCGACGCCGTGGAAGGCAGCGTCGCCAATCCGCCCGACGGCAACCCGGCGCTGGTGAAATACGTCGGCAACGTGCCCGCGTCCGGCAAGCCTCCGGCCGGCGTCCTGCGGCATCGCGGCTGGCGCGCCACGGCGGTCTCGCTGCCGCAGCTGAATTCACGCCAGGATCTCGCCGTGCTCGCGCCGGCGGAAATCGAAGTGGAGTAGCGCTTGGCCGCGGTACTGCATCGGGATCGATCTCGGCACCACCAACTGCGCGCTGGCCTTCACGGAAATTCTGCGGACGCAAGCCGTCGCGTCGAGCTCGCCGCCATTCCGCAGCTCGTGAACGCGAACGAGATCGCCGCCGAGCCGCTGCTGCCGTCCTTCCTCTATATCCCGGGCGAGCGCGATTTCCCGCCGGGCTCGACCGCGCTGCCCTGGGATCCCGAGCCGCGGTACGTCACCGGCAAGCTCGCGCAGCGGCGCGGCGCGGAAGTTTCCAGCCGCCTGGTCTCGTCCGCGAAGAGCTGGCTGTCGTATTCGTCGGTCGACCGCACCGCGGCCATGCTGCCCTGGAAAGCGGCCGAAGGCGTGCCGCGCATTTCGCCGGTCGATGCCTCGGCCGAATATCTGAAGCATCTGCGCGCGGCATGGGACCAGGAGCATCCCGACGCGCCGTTCGACCGAGCAGGAAGTGCTGGTCACCGTGCCCGCGTCGTTCGATGCCATCGCGCGCGAGCTGACCGGCAAAGGCCGCGGAAGCCGCCGGGTTACCGCAACCTCACCATGCTCGAAGAGCCGCAGGCCGCGTTCTACGCGTGGATCGAGCGGCATCCGGACTGGCGGCAGCGCGTCAGCAAAGGCGATCTGGTGCTGGTCGTCGATATCGGCGGCGGCACCACCGATTTCACGCTGATCGCCGTCACCGAACAGCGACGGCGAACTGCAACTGGAGCGCGTCGCCGTGGGCGAACACATCCTGCTCGGCGGCGACAACATCGATCTCGCGCTGGCCCACACGGTGGCCGGCGAGCTCGCGGCGAAGGGCACGAAGATCGACGCGCTTCCAGCTGCAGGCGCTCTGGAACAACTGCCGCCTCGCCAAAGAAAAGCTGCTCGATCCGGAATCGAACGCCGACGAAGTGCCGGTCACGATCCTCGGCAAAGGCTCCAGCCTGATCGGCGGCACGATCAAAGCCAAACTGCGCCGCGAGCAGATCGAGCAGGTGCTCGAAGGTTTTTTCCCGCGTGTCGCGAGCACGGACATGCCGCAGCAGGCGCGCGCGCGCCGGCGCTGCAGGAAATGGGCCTGCCCTACGCGTCCGACGCGGCGATCACGCGCCACCTCGCGCGATTCCTGCGCCAGCAGGCGCGGCTCGAGCACGATCCGTGCGGCGCGGCGCGAGCGGCTTGCCTGCCCCACGCACGTCCTGTTCAACGGCGGCGTGCTGCATGCGCCGTTCGTGCGCGAGCGTCTGCTCGAAGTGCTGAACGCCTGGCTTGCGCGAGGAAGGCTTCGCGCCGGTGCAGCCGCTTCCGGGCGAAGATCTGATGCACGCCGTCGCGCGCGGCGTCGGCCTATTACGGCGCGGCGCGGCACGGCAAAGGCGTGCGCATTCGCGGCGGCATCGCGCGGTCTTATTACGTCGGCATCGAATCCGCCATGCCCGCCGTGCCTGGCATTCGCGGCGCCGCTGAAGGCTCTCGCCGTGGCGCAGTTCGGCATGGAAGAAGGCACGTCCGCGCGCATTCCGGATCGCGAGTTCGGCCTGATCGTCGACGAGCCCGCCGAGTTCCGCTTCTTCTGTTCCGCCGACCCGCAAGAACGATGCGCCGGGCGCGCTGATCGAAGACTTCGGCGACGATCTCGAAGAGCTCTCGCCGGTGGAAGTGACGCTGACCTCCGACGGCCAGAGCCGCCGAAGTGGTGCCCGTCTCGTTCGAAACCGTGATCACCGAAACCGGCATGCTGCAGCTCTGGTGCGTGGCGCGCGACGGCCGCCGCTGGAAGCTCGAATTCAACGTTCGCGAGACGGTCGAACGCATGAAAGTCGGCATCGACCTCGGCACCACCAACTCCGCGCTGGCCTGGATCGATCCGGCGGAGGCCGAAGACACCAGTTTTCCTCCCATCCACATCTTCGATATTCCGCAGCTCGTCGCGCCGGATCGCATCGAGCCGCGGCGCACTCTGCCCTCGTTTCTGTTTCTCGAAGAAGGCCAGCCCGTGGGCACCTATGCGCGCGAACAGGGCGCGATCGTGCCCACCCGGCTGGTGCACAGCGCGAAATCCTGGCTCTCGAATCCGGATGTCGATCGCACCGCGAAGATCCTCCCGTGGGATGCGGGCGAAGGCGGCCGCGTGCTCTCGCCGGTCGAAGTCTCGGCGCGCTTTCTCGGCGCCATCCGCGAAGCCTGGGACAGCGTCCGGCAAATTCGGCCCGCTCGCCGAACAGGATGTCGTGCTCACGGTTCCCGCCTCGTTCGATGAAGAAGCGCGCGAGCTGACGGTCAAGGCCGCGAACGAAGCGGGCCTGCCGCAGCTCACGCTGCTCGAAGAGCCCGCCGCCGCTTTCTATTCCTGGATCGCCAACAACTTCACGCGCTCGCGCAAGCTGCTCTTCGATGGCCAGATCGTGCTGGTCTGCGATGTGGGCGGCGGCACCAGCGACTTCTCGCTGATCCGCGTCTCGCGCGATGGCGACAAGATCGATTTCACCCGCACCGCGGTCGGCAAGCATCTGCTGCTGGGCGGCGATAATCTCGATCTCACGCTCGCCTGGCTGGCCGGAATCGAAGACTCGGCAAGCAGCTTTCCATCCGGCAGCGCAGCGGTCTGCGCCGGCAGTGCTCCGCCGCGAAAGAAATTCTGCTCTGCGATCCGCAGCGCGCAGAGCGTCGAAATCAACGTGCTCGGCGGCGGCTCGTCGCTGATCGGCGGCACGCTGAAGACCGAAATCACGCGCGCCGAGGCGCTGGAACTGACGCTCGAAGGCTTTCTGCCCCTCACGCCGCCGGCGAGAAAGCCGAAGGAAGAGAAGCGCAGCCTGTTCCGCGAACTCGGCCTGCCCTATGTTTCCGATCCCGCGATCAGCCGCCATCTCGCGGCGTTTCTCGAATCGGCCGGGCCAGACGCCCGACGCCATCCTCTTCAACGGCGGCTTCTTCATCCCGGAAATCTGCCGCACAGCGCGTCGCCGACGTCCTCGAAAACTGGTACGGCAAGCGGCCCGAGATCTTCGAAAATCGCGATCTCGATCTCGCGGTCGCGAGCGGCGCGGCCTATTACTCCTACGTGCGTTCCACCGGCTCCGGCGTGCTGGTGCGCGGCGGTCTGCCGCGCGCTTATTACGTCGGGCCTGAACGATTCGTCCGCCGTCTGCCTGGTGCCGCGCGGCGCCGAAGAAGGCGACACGCGTCGAAGTCGATCGCGAAGATCTGCAGCTGGTCGCCAACAAGCCCGTCGCGTTCCGGCTGATCAGTTCGCTGACCCGCACGGACGATAAGCCTGGCGAAGTGGTGCAGTTCGCCGCAGACGAAGAGATTCATCAGCACGCGCCGCTCGAAGCCGTGATCCGTTTCGGCAAAGGCGGCGAGCGGCTGGTGCCGGTGAAACTGGGCGCGCGGCTCACCGAAACCGGCACGCTCGAAACCTGGTGCGATTCGAAGATCAGCGACAATCGCTGGCGCCTGCAGTTTCAGCTGCGCAAATCGGCGGCGCAACGGCGATCACGCTGCGCGACACGTCCCGCGGCGGTGGTGAGCCAGAAGCGGTCGGACGCCGCGTGCGAGCTGGTGCGCGATACGTTCGACTCGAATGGCCGATCGCCCCGGAAGAACTTCCGTCGCGGCTCGAAGCCGCTCTCGGACTCGGCCGCAACTCCTGGCCGGTGGATGTGGCGCGCCGCCTGGCCGACGTTTTCCTCGAGCAGATCGAAAATCGCAAGCGCAGCGCCGCGCATGAAGTCCGCTGGCTGAATCTCGGCGGCTTCTGCCTGCGCCCCGGCTTCGGCTATATCGGCGACGAATACCGCATCGAGCAGGTGCGCCGCATCTACGCCGGCGGGCCGCAGTTCGCCAATCAGGCGCAGAACGAAATCGACTGGTGGATCTTCTGGGGACGCCTCGCCGGCGGACTGAATCGCAACCAGCAGATCGGATATCGTGCAGCGGCTGCTGCCGTTTCTGCTTCCGAAGCCGGGCAAAAAGCCGCCGCGCTCAACAACAGCCTGCTGCGCGAAATGTGGCGCACCGCATCCAGCATGGAACTGATTCCGGCCGGCAACCGCATGCAGCTCGGCGATGCGCTGCTCAAAGCAGCCGAAAGAAGATTACGTGCTCTGGTGCCTCTCGCGGCTCGGCGCGCGGCAGCTTGTTCTATGGTCCGGCGAATCAGGTGCTCGCGCCCGCGGTCGCATCGCGCTGGATCGAAGCCCTGCTCGCCGGTGCCGAAAGCGGACGACGCGCTGGTTTCGCTGGCGCGCCGCACGGGCGATCCGGTGCGCGACGTTTCAGCCGCCACGTTCGAGGCAGTGCGCGCGCGCCTGGCTGATTCGCCGATGCTCGCACAATTGAACGGAGAGACGGAGCGCGATGAATCGGCGCTCGGACGCATTTACGGCGAAGACCTGCCGTCCGGCCTTGTCCTGGGAAATTCTTAGAACGACCACAACAGGCTTGTATAGCCCGTGTGCGCGCGATAATTCTGGAACTCCGACAGCACTCCGAATTGCTCGTGATACCCGTAATACTGATAGCCCAGGTTGTAGCGCAGTTTCGCATTGATCCTTACCGAAATGCGGATCAACGGGGTCTGATAGGTCAAGGGGAAAGTCTGGACGTTGTAGAAGATCTGCGCGATCGCCGTCGGCTGCGTAGCGAGTGAACTGCGTCCATCGCCCGTGTCTTTCGTGATGTTGTAGCCGAGATAAATATCCGCCCGCTGCCGAGCGGAACCGCAGCCCAGATTCGCCGCATGAATGTTGCTGATGTAGATCGATTGCTGACCGGTAATCGGAGTCGGCGTCGGCAGAACCGGCGAAGAACGCGATGCCGCCGATCGTATCCAGATGCAGCTTCGAATAAGACGCATCGAGCGACAGCCACGGCCTCGCGTTCCATGACGCTTCCGCCGAATAGTTGCGCGCCCTGCGAACTATAAGCCGTGATCACAATCGAGTTGTTGTTGTAATTCTCCTGATACGTTGCGCCGAGCGACCAGTTCTTCTTGCGGTACTGAAGCCTCGACCGGATCGCATGATAATCCCGCAGGCTGATCGGCGTGAACGGATTGATCGTTGCGTCCCAACCTCGCCTTCCACGTGGAAGCGCAGATCCTTCATCGGCATCCAGTTCACGCCGGCAACCCCGGCGTGCAGCAGATTCGACTGCTCGGTGTCGAGTTGCTGTACGGAACGCCCGGAATTGAGCGTGCTTCGGTCGATCGGATCAGCCGGTCCGCATAGCGGAACCCGCAAAGACGTCGAAGTTTCTTCGAGAACCGGTATCGCAAGTCCGTCGCGTTGGTGATCAGGCGAATTCCCAGAAATTGGAAATTCGACGTTCTGAGCGATGAACGTTGCGTTGTCGAACTGCGTGTAGAAGTTGTCGCCAGTCATCCGCGTGTTCGAGACCGATGTGTTGTTGACGATGCTCAGGCGCGATTCCGGGAAGAAGGTCAAGTTCAAATCGCCGGTGGTAACCGGCCTGTCGCCATTGCCTGTCACGACAATCTGCCGGTTCTGCGCGTTGCCGAACCGGTCGATTCCGACGGCGGTTTCATTCTGGATGAAATCGCCCTCGCCGCCCGCATATGTGAAGCGCGCGTTCACCGCGAACCATTTCGTTCTGCCCATACAGATTGCCCATCCAGCCCGGTGTTGCCGCGATAGGCTGCGCGCGGTTGAAGCTTGTGAGCGCGGAAGTGTCGGAGCGTGGCCGAACGGCACCGAAGCCCCGGGAGCGGTCGCGGTCAGGTTGTCCGTGGTATCCTCCTTGAAGTACTCCCACCGGCGCAGCACGGTGAACCGGAAGCCCTTCAGCGCTCACATCGCAGCCCAGTCGGTATTCGTTGATACTGCTCGCCGCATATCGCGGAAGAATCGGAAACACATCGCCTCGCGTATCGAATTCCTGCTCGGTGGTCAGCGCGGGACCATCCTGCACCGTGCGGCCGTAACCGGCGCGCACGCGAAACCAGCTCTGCGGAAACAGCGTCAGCTCGTGATCCTGCCAGCGGTAAGTCGTGTTCTCAGGTGCTCGCCGTTCGCGACCGTCAGGCCCGGATTGAAGTAATCGTTCGAGCGCCACGATCATGTCGTAGCGGTAGATCCGGTTCTTCTGCGACGCGCAGCGTGGCGGATTCGTAGGGATCGTTGCCCAGCCCCTGCGTGCGTCAGCACGATCTCATCGAACCAGCGGCCGTGCCCGTCCTTCGAGTTCACCGTCAGATAGCTGCCCAGCAGCCGCACGCCATCGCGGTAATTGACGTCGCTGCGGTATTTGCCTTCATCGCCGCCGATCGACGCGAAGCGGTATCCGAATTCCCACGACTGCACCACGTTGTAGTCGCCGGCTTCTTCGCCGCGCGGCGGGGCCGGCTTTCGCCCGTCGTCGGCGCGACCGTGTCCTGCGCGAAGACGATCGAGGACGCGAATCAGCAGCGTTGTCAGGATTCGCATAAGCGTTTCATCGCAGGAACGTCGGATCGGCGTTCGAGCCATGAATGCGCACGTGGCACAGCGTGCATTGCTGGTATTTCGGATCGAGCATGTTGTGCGAGCTGGCCGGCCGGAACACGCCGCCGTTTTCGCGCCCGAACGTGCCCGCGCCGTTGTGGCACTCGAGGCACATCGTGAACACCACCGGCCGCCGCAGCAGTTTCGCGTTCGTCGATGCCGTGCGGCACGTGGCACGCCTCGCAGCCTTCCACGCGCACGCTGGCATGTTCGAAGACGAACGGCCCGCGCTTATCCACGTGGCACTTGAGACAGGGCTCTTCGTTATCGAAACCGCGCTGCAGCATGGCTGAGTTCGTGGCGCTTCGCGAGGTCATGTCAGTCCGCCGCCCGACGTCGCATCGAACGAGCCATGCGGATTGTGGCAATCGGTGCACTGCATCACGCCTTCGTTCACGCGATGCTTCGACGGCATCTCGAACTGCGCCCGTTCGGCGGCATGGCAGCGTGTAGCAAAGTTCGCGTCTGCTGCTTTGCCAGCAGGAATTTCGGCGTGGCGGGCTTGTGGATCGAGTGGCAATTGGTGCAGACCACGTCCGCTTCGGTATGCACCGAGCGCCGGATATTGGCGCGCGACATGTCCTTCGAATGGCATTCGAGGCACGCGTCGAGCGTTTGCGTGGGAGTCAAATTCGGAAACACGCGCATGGTTGCTTTGCCGCCGCCCGCCGCGACGTGATTGCCGCCCGGTCCGTGGCACCCTTCGCACCCGGTATGGGCCGGCGTTTCCTTGCCCGACGCGATGGACTTGTAGTGCGGGTTTTTGTAGAAATTCAGCCACACGTCGGGATGGCAGCTCTTACAAGTCTCGCTGCCGACGTAGTGGTTAGTGGCTGTGTCTGGCTGGCTTGATGTTGTCTGCGCAGCCAGTCCTATTGGCAGCACAAAAAGTGTCATCCATTTCAGCATCGCTTGCTAAATCATAGAAAAAAGGGCTGTAAACGCGTTGTGAATTATTTGTGCACGAACCTTCGCGCTGTGGTCGTGTTTCCTGAACACAGGTCGCTATCCTGTAGAGTTATGGCCGACCATGGAGCATGGATCTGGCGCCGCCGGAACTGATCGCGAAGTATGAACCGGTGATCGGTCTCGAAGTGCATGTTCAACTGGGCACCCGCACCAAGATCTTCTGCGGCTGCCCGACCGGTTTCGGCGCCGCTCCCAACACAAATGTTTGCCCCGTCTGCCTGGGTCTGCCCGGCGCGCTGCCCGTCCTGAGCCGCGAAGCCGTGGAACTCGCGATCAAAGCCGGCCTCGCGCTCAACTGCACATATCCGCGGCCTCTCGCGTTTCGCGCGCAAGAATTATTTCTATCCCGATTCGCCCAAGGGCTATCAGATTTCCATGTACGATGAGCCGCTCGCCGAGCACGGCTTCGTCGATATCGAGGTGGACGGCCGGAAGAAGCGCATCGGCATCACCCGCGTCCACATGGAAGATGATGCCGGCAAGAGCCAGCACGATGGCTTCCGCGATTCCGACCGCTACACCTACGTCGACCTGAACCGCTGCGGCGCGCCGCTGATCGAGATCGTGAGCGAGCCCGATATGCGCTCCTCCGACGAAGCCTTCGCCTACCTCAGCGAACTCAAGCAGACGCTCCAGTTCGTCGAAGTCTCGACCTGCGATATGGAAAAGGGCCATCTGCGCTGCGACGCCAATGTTTCGGTGCGGCTCAAAGGCGCGGAGAAATTCGGCACGCGCGCCGAAGTGAAAAACCTGAATTCGTTCCGTTTTCTGAAGCAGGCGATTGAATATGAGATCGCGCGTCAGGTCGGCTATCGTCGAAAGCGGCGGCACGATTCATCAGGAAACGCGCCTCTTCAATTCCGATACCGGCGAGACCAGCGGCATGCGCAGCAAAGAAGATGCGCACGATTACCGCTACTTCCCCGAGCCCGATCTGGTGCCGCTGCGCATCAGCGACAAATGGCGTGAGGATGTCCGCGCCACCATGCCGGAGCTTCCCGCCGCCAAGCGCGCGCGCTTCATCGAAGCCTACGGCTTGCGCGAATACGATGCGCAGGTGCTCACTGCGACCCGCGCCATGGCGGAATATTACGAAGTCGTCGCCGAGGTCTCGACCGATCCGAAGATGGCCGCGAACTGGGTCATGGGCGATCTGGCCGGGCTTCTTGAAAGCGGCCGATAAAGACATCGCGGAGTCGCCTGTTTCCGGCGCGTTATCTGGGCGAACTGGTCGGCATGATCGTGAAAGGCGAACTGACCGGCAAACTGGCGAAGGACGTTCTGCCGAAGATGGTCGAATCGGGCGAACCGCCGTCCGTGATCGTGGAGCGCGAAGGGCTGAAGCAGATCAGCGATACGGGCGCGCTCGAAAAGATCGTGGATGACGTGATCGCCGCGAATCCGAAGCAGGTGGAGCAATACAAGAGCGGCAAGACGACGGTGATCGGATTCCTGGTCGGTCAGGTGATGAAGGCATCGCGCGGCCAGGCGAACCCGGCCACGGTCAACGAAATTCTGAAAGCGAGATTGGGATAGGAGACTGCACAGATGCTCAAAGAAGGCGATGCCGCGCCGGAGTTCAAGGTTCTCGACCGACACGGGCGAAGAGTTCGATCTCGCCGACCACAAGAACGAAAAGATCGTTCTCTATTTCTATCCCGCGCGCCGATACGCCGGGCTGCACCATCGAATCCTGCGAGTTCCGCGACACGGTAAAGAAGTTCACGAAGAAGGGCGTCACCGTTATTGGCGTCTCGCCGGACACGACGAAAGCGCAGGCGAAATTCAAGGAGAAGTTCGATCTCAACTTCACGCTGCTCGCCGACGCCGAAAAAGAAATCGCGAACAAGTACGGCGTGATGAAAGAGAAGAACATGTACGGCAAGAAGGTGATGGGCGTCGCCCGGACCACGTTCGTGATCGAGAACGGCAAGATCGCGAAGATCTTTAATAATGTGAAGCCCGAAGGCCACGCCGAGGAGGTGCTCGCGGCGTTGTAGCGCGGATGAGTAACACCGAACAGGCTCCCGTAGCGCCTGCGGGTAAGAGACCGATTCCTTAGCCCTTCCACGCGGAAATCGCCAAGGCGAAAGAAACGTACGCAAACTCCGGTCCGTTGAAAGTCACCGGCGACAAGATCGCCGGCGCTACCGGCCAATGCCGGATTGCCCGTGGGGCGAATCCCGCGATCCGCGCCGGACCCCTTGGTTCGGCTCTTCGGAAATCCGATTCGAAGAAGCCGACGCGGGCGTCGGCTGCGGGACAGGGGTCCGCCCAGGGTCCCGCCCCAGAAGCGTTGCAACCGCTGAACTATAATCGGTTCGAACAAATCAAATCCGACCACCGTACATAAAGTCATGGCGAACGCATCCACCTTGAACACAACGAGTTCCATGCTCGAACAGATTCACGCTCTGCTGGCCGCCAAACGCTACTCTGTCAGCGAAACCGGCGAAGGCGTGCTCAGGATTCAGGAAGTCGAGAGCGGTATTGTCGTCCAGGGCGTCTTATCCGGCGACATTCTCTATTTCTCGCTTCTGTGCATGTCCGTACCTGAGAAGAGCCTCACGCCGCAGATCCTGCGCAAGATGCTGTCCGCGACCAACGGCATTTCCACATCCTATTTCCAGCTATACGAGACCGGCGACGGCAGCGTCGCCATCACACTGAACAATTTCTGCAAGCTGCAGGAACTCGGGCCGGACGACGAGGACGACATCCTCTCGTGCGTCAGTTTCCTTCTCGCCGACGTAGTACACGCGAAGGGTCTGATCGGCGCCGACCTGCATTCGGCATAACAACCAACCATCAGTTTCAGGGAGAGACAAACAGCCATGTCATTCTTTGCGGATATCTTCACTCGCGCTGGGCGGGTTGCCCGTGGACAGGTCAATCAGGGCATGAACGCTATTGAAGACGCCAATTTCGAGACGACGGTCCGCCAGACCGTTGCCGACATGAAGACGGAGTTGAACAACGTCATTCGCGCGTCGGCGCAGGCGATGAGCAATTACAACCAGCTCGATGCCGAATATCAGAAGTACGTGCGGCAGTCCCAGGAGTGGAAGGACCGCGCGGGCCAGGCGCTCGATGCCGGCAATGAGGATCTTGCGAAGAAGGCTCTTGCCAAGAAAGCCGAGAGCGATCGGCAGGTGGCGTCGCTGCAGGCAGCCATCGATTCCGCGCGTCAGGCCAGCGATTCACTGAAGTCGCAGGTTGTCGAGCTGAAGCACAAGATTGAAGAAGGCGAGCGCACGGCCACTACGCTCGTGGCGCGCAAGAATGCCGCGACCGCGCAGCGCAAGGTCTCCGAAGCACTGGCGGGCGTTGGAAAAGCGGATAACGCTTTCGCGACACTCTCGACGTTCGAGCAATCGGTAGCGAAAGAGGAAGCTACTGCGAAGGCGTTCAACGAACTGGCCAACTCCGGTAAAGACGACGGCCTCGAAGCGGAGTTCGCGAAGCTGCAGGGCCACACGGTGGATGACGATCTCGCGGCTTTGAAGCGCGAGCGGTCGGCCAGCGTGACGGTGCAGAAGGAACTTCCGGCGGCTGGCGCTCGGAGTTTTAAACCTCGTTAGTTTACACCATGTTTTTCGATCGCAAGCCCGCCCATTCTGCTCCGCAAGAAGACCTCGCGAACCTGAAGATCACGGACGCGCGCGTCGGCGACACTCTGTCGGTGCCCGGTGCGGCCGAGGACTTCAGCGACGTTGATTTCACGCTCGACCGGGCGGACCAGTATGAAGCGGGCAGCAACCGTTGGGTGGAGTTCAGCGGCATGTGGCGTGACCGCCGGGTTGTCCTGGAAGTGCATCCCGGCGAGACGGTGCAGGTGCGCGGCAATTTCGACGGGAAGAAATTCACGCTCGATGAACTCGGCCTGAGTGAAGACGATCTTTCGCAAATCGACGCCCGCCAGAATCCGGCGGATTTCTTCGATTATGCCGGCAAGTTCTGGCTCTATCGCCAGAGCCGCGAAATGGGCGTGTTCGAGCGAGGGCGGTGCCACGGGCCGCGGGTTCTACGGCTGGGAATTTCAGGAGCAGGACGGCAAACGATTTCTGGTCATCCGCAAGTTCGCCGGCGAGCCTTTCACGGGTTCTATCCGCGTCCAGATTGAACCATCCGACATCACAGTATTCAGAGGGACATAACCATGAGCATGCGTGGCGCACGCACCCTCGAAAACACGGTCGTGTTTTCATCCGGGTCATTGACGGCAGCTTTTTACGAGCCGCGACCGGGAGGAAGCGGTATACCAGGGGGTAGGGGAACGTTCTACACCGCTCCCTTCCGGTCACGGCTGGTAAATGCCGCAGGCCGGATTCACCCCGGCATCGTCGGCACCTTGCTAATCGCACTGATCTCCGTCGCCTGCGGCGGCCTCGATCGAACCATCCGGCAGCAAATCGCCGCCGAAAAGCAGAGCCTTCCACAAGTCGAACGGACACTACAGCAATCACAACAGGCCGTTCGCGACGACCTCGCGCATTCCCCGGACCTCTTTGCCGCAGCGAACGTCAAAACCGAATGGCCTGCGCGGCTGCAATCGGCGCAGCAAACGCTGAACCACGCCAAAGACGATCTCAACCAGCTCGATAAGCTCAGCCGGGAGGCGCGAACTCCGGAAGACAATCGCCGGGCTGAAAAAATTTTGGCCGATGAGCGCGCCCAGCGCCTGAAAGTTCTAAGCGAGGCCGAATCCGTCCAGGCGGATGCCAATAGCTGGCTCGATTTCGAACGCAATCTGCCGCACTACATGTCTGGCATGCAGCGTGAGTACGACACGGTTCACAATTTCGACCTCGCCCCCGCCGCGACTGCGGTTCAGAAGGCCGAGCAGGATTGGCCGGCGAAGAAGGGCGAGCTGGATGGACGCCTAGCCACTCTGCGCCAGGCCGCCGCCGATGCGGACATGCAATGGCAGGCCACGGCAGCTGCCCGGCAGGATGCGGCCGCGGGTACCGCGAAGGGCGCTGAAATCGCCACGCTGATCGAAGCCAACGATCAGTTGCAGCGTGAAGCCGACAAACTGCCGCACGATGCGGAGCAACTACGCGCCGCCAGCAACCAGCTTTACGACTCCTGGGATAAGGTTCTCGCCGATCTTGAAGTTTCGCAGCATGGAACCGAGAAGGCGTACGCGGAGAAAATCAACACCGTCCGCACGCATTACACCGATGTCGCCGCGAAAAAGACCGAGGTTTCCACCGACACGCAGTGGGTAGACGTTCCCGCATCGACGTATCGCTCGGTCGAGAACAATCTCGGAATGACGATCGCGCACAAGGACGCGGGACAGTTCGATTCCGAAGCGAAGAACGAGGTGCAGCCTCCGGGGTTCGCCTACATCGCGCCGCCCGAAGTGGGCCGCAATCAGTATGGCTACTGGAGCCACGATGGCGGCCACAGCGTCTGGACCTGGCTCCCCGAATACCTGATCATGCGGGACCTGCTCTGGGGCCACAGTTACCAGCCGGTTTACATCAATGAGTATCACGGCTATCAGACGGCGCGACGGTCCGGACAGGTTTACTACGGGCGCGAAACACCGGCCAGCCCACCGAAATACGGAAACCACGGCACCTTCACTCAGCAGCATTATGCCAGCAGCCGTTATGTACAGTCGGGTGGATTTTCAGGCTCTTCGTACTCGTCGAACCGGTCCACAGGTGCTATGCCTTCCCAGCCCAAAGCATCTCAACCTGGAGGCTTCGGCCGCTTCAGTGAGCCGGACAGCAGCGCGGGCAAGCGCTTCGGCGGATCCAGCAGCGGTCAGAAGTTCGGCTCCGCTGGTGGACAGCGCTTCGGCACGCCGCGCTCCGCGCCGCCGCGATTACCCGGCCGAAGTTTTGGAAGCCGGCGCCGCTGATCTGCCGCAGATTTCGTCGTAAGGAAGATCCGAGCCGAGCCGCTGCAGTTCGGCTTTAAACACCGCGTCCATCTCGTTTTGCTGTTGTGTGGTCAGAAGCTCCGACGATCCGCCCTGTTCCCCTTTTCGCATCATGATAGTTCGGTCGCGCCACGGAGCGCCGCGATACGGGGCAAACTTGTGGTCGATGGTCTTCATGTAGTCGAAGGACGATTTACGGCTGACCTCCTGGATGACGTCCTCCGTAGCGCGTATGTCCAGAAACTCCGCAATGCGCCGAATCATACCTTCCCGATCGCGCTTCAGTTCGGAGAAGAAAACGACCATTACGTTCTGCCTGCCGCGCTGCGCCCAGTAACCTGCGGCGTTCGCTGTCCAGGAACCGCTGACGGGCATCATGCCGTTCAGAAAAGCGCGGTAGGTTGCATCCACGGACGGCATGGCGCGTCCGAACTGGTTTTGCCGAAGAAAGAAATAGAGCGACACGAAAACATCCCGGGGATCCCGAATCAACGCGACGTAGCGCGCCTTATCCGACCATGGAACGTGCTCCCAGCCAAGATGTGTTTTGATGACTCGTTTGCGTTCGGGCGCGGATTGCCAGTCGTTCGCTTGCGCTAGTTTGACCGCATAGTTCCGCATGGTTGGATGCGCGACCACGCAATCGGGCCACGGAACGACGGAATGGATGTGGTCGAACTCGCCGCGACCGTGATGAACGAGTTGATAGACGATCTGGAGCATCCAGTTCTGTCCACTCTTCGGGTAGACCATTACGAAGACATCCTGTTCGCCAGGTGTGTATCCGCGGAACGGATTGTTTTCGATCAACTGACGTTCCCGCCTAGACACTTCGGACGCGCAGAAAACGATCCAGGCGTCCAGAGGTTTCGAAAGCCGGCATCAGCGGCGCGACAATGCAGTCGAGCAGGAAACAGTACCCGAGTCGTTCAACCAAAGTTGGTGGTTTGCGTATCACGGAGCGGATCGTGCCGCCGCTGATTTTCCGCAGATCTCGTCGTAAGGAAGATCGGAGCCGAGCCGCTGCAGTTCGGCCTTGCACGCCGCGTCGATGGCATTCTGACGCTCTGGCGTAAGCAGTTCATTCGATGCGCCCTGTTTGCCCTTGCGCATCATCGCGCTCCGGCGATGCCATGGTGCGCTCGGAAATGGCGCGAATCGTGTCGTCAATCGACTTCATGTATTCGAAGGAAGACTTGCGGCACACTTCGCCGATCACTTCGTCGGAAACGTGAATGCCCAGAAACTCCGCGACCCGCCGAACCGTTCCTTCCAGATCGCGCTTCATCGAAGCGAACGAAACCACCAGCACATTGGGCCGATTTCGTTGCGCCCAGTAGCCTGCTGCATTCATAGCCCAGGAGCCGCCAAGTACCCCGTTGCCCTCAAGGAAGATTTTGTACATTGCATCAACGGAGGGCATTGCCTGGTGAAGCACTGTGTCTTTGATGAAGAAGTAGGACGATACGAAGACGTCTTTGGGATCGCGTATGACTGCTATATATCGCGCTTCCTCCGCGTAGGGGACCAGTTCCCAATTGAAGTGCGTTTTGATGACGCGCTTGCGCTCGGGCGCGGTCTGCCATTCCGTCGCCTGCTCGAGGGGAATCGCATAATTCTTCATCATCGGGCTGATCACGACACCATCCGGCCACGGCACCACAGAATGAATGTGGTCGTATTCGCCCTTGCCGTGATGGATGAGCTGATATGCGATCTGCATCATCCAGTTGGTTCCGCTCTTGGCATAGGTCATCACGAAGACATCCTGCTTGCCGGGAGTGTAGTCCTTGAATGGATTCCTGCGTATAAACGTCTCCGCCCGTCTGGCGTTTCCTTTCCTGGCAAGCTTTTCAAAACGGCCGGATCTCTCGATAAATCGCATCAGAGGCGGCCCGACGGAGTCGAGCCAGATACCGAAGATTACTCGCAGAATGAGCGGCGAAGGCTTCCGTTTAAACGCAGCCATGAACAGAGATTCTACCGCTGTTTACGAGCCGTGACCGTAAGCGGTGTACGAGATTCCGCTAGCACTGGGAAGTTTCCCGCGCCACACCGCTTCCGAGGAAACAACTTCGTTGAGGCGATCTGGATGAAGCGTCGGCGGTGAAGAACCGCAGACGCGGATACAATCCGCGTGTCCGATTCCATCGTCGCTATTCCTCGTCGCAGGCGAGAACTCCGCTCCCTTCCGGTCGCGGCTCGTGCGTGCCGCCCTACTCCTTCAACTCCACGATCGTCGCGCCTGCGCCGCCTTCATACTGCGATGCCGGATAGAACTTCTCCACGTGCGGATTCTTCTTCAGCAGATCCTGCACCGCCCGTTTCAGCATGCCCATGCCGTGCCCGTGCACGATGCGCACGCGCGCCGCTGTCGCCATCACCGCCGCATCGAGAAATCGCTCCACGCGCTCCATCGCTTCCTCCGCATGCTCGCCGATCACGTTGATCTCCTGCACCGAGGGACTCAGTTCCGGCCCGGACTGGAACCGCACGTTTTTCGGCAGCTTCGATGACGGCGCGGCGCCGACTGATTCCGGCAAGCACCTCTTCCACATCGCCGCGCCGAAACCTGCATCTTCATGAAGCCGGCTTCCACTTCGAAGCGGCCATCGCCCAGCACCCGGCGCACGCGCGCGGGCTCGCGAATGCCTTTCACGCGCACGCGCGCGCCTTCTTCGATCTTCAGCTTCGCGGTCGCAGCGGCTTGACCCGGCTGGGAGCGATCGTCTCCCAGTCTTCGCGCATCTCGCGCCTCACTCGCGCCGTCTGCGCGCTGCGCCTGGTCCACAGCCTTCCGCTTCTCGGCGGTCTCCGCGATCCGCGCCACCGTCTCGTCCGCGCGCTCCTGCCAGCGCCGCTGCATCTCTTCGAAACGGCTCTTCGAGTTCGCGCAGCTTCGCCGTTTCTTTGCGCTCCGCATCCAGCGCGATCTGCTTTTCGCGCGCCGCCAGCGCCGCGCGCTCGCGTTCCAGCGCATCGCTGCAGCCGGTCGGTTTCTTCCAGCCGCTTGTGCAGATCCGCGATCAGCTGCGAAAGCTCGATCTCCTGCGTGCTCAGCGAAGCCCGCGCGCGCTTCATGATGTCCTCGGGCATGCCGAGCCGCGCCGCGATATCGAGCCCGGCGGATTTGCCCGGCAGTCCGACCTGCAGCTGATAAGTCGGCGCCAGCGTCTCCTCGTCGAAGCCCATCGAGGCGTTCAGCACGGTCTTCGTGTTCGCGCCGTAGATCTTGAGCGCCGTCAGATGCGTGGAGGCGAGCGTGAACGCGCCCGCCGCGCGGAAATGATCCACCAGCGCCACGCCCAGCGCCCCGCCTTCTTCCGGATCGGTCGCCGAGCCGATCTCATCCAGCAGCACGAGCGAATCCGGCGTGACATCGAGCGCCATCTCGCGCAGCCGCGACACGTGCGCGGAAAACGTGCTGAGGTTCTGCTCGATCGACTGGTTGTCGCCGATATCGGCGAGCACCTGCTCGAACACCGGCAGTTCCGCGGCGGAGCACGGCACCGGCAGCCCGGCCTGCGCCATCAGCGCGATCAGCCCGACGGTCTTCAGCGTGACCGTTTTGCCGCCGGTATTCGGACCGCTGATCAGCAGCGTGCGGCATCGCGGTCGAGCGTGAGCGTGAACGGCACGACGCTTGCGTTCCGGTTCTGTCGCAGCACGTCGATCAGCAGCGGATGGCGCGCGTTCTCCAATGTGCAGCCGGTCCGCCGAACTCCGGAATCGCGCAATCGAACTCGATCGCCGAATCGCGCCTTCGCGAAGATCAGATCGAGCGCGCGCCATGATCGCGGCGGCCGCGCGGATCGGCTCGCCGATAGACGCGCAGACGCGTCGGTCAATTCGCGCAGAATGCGGAAGACCTCGCGCGATTCTTCTTCCTGCAGCCGCACCAGTTCGTTGTTCAGATCGATGGTTTCGAGCGGCTCGAGAAACAGCGTCTGGCCCGTGGAACTCGCGCCGTGAATCACGCCCGGCAGTTTGCGCCGCTGCCCCGCAATCACGGGCACCACGAAACGCTCGTTGCGGATCGTGACGTACTCTTCCTGCAGCACGCCTTCGTTGCGGTTCGCGCGCAGAAAGCGTTCGAGCGAATCCTGAATGCGCTTTCTTCTGCTTCTCGATTTCGCGGCGCAGGCGGTTCAGATGCGGACTCGCGCTGTCGAGCACCGTGCCGTCGCGCCTGAATCTTGCCGTCGACTTCGCTTCAGCAGCGGACGGAAATCGCCGATGCCGCGCGCGCGCGCGCCGAGCAGCGGAAAGCGCTCGGCGGCGGCGGTCGAGGAACGATTCCGCATCGGCGGCGCGATCGAGAAACGCGATCAGATCGAAGATTTCGCGCGGCTCGAGCGCCGCGCCTTCGATGTGCAGCTTCTGAACCGACTGCGTGACGTCCGGCAGGCCGTTGAGATTGATGCGAATTGCCGCGCCCTGGCCAGCGGCCTGCGGAGCCGCCGCGGCGCGCAGATAACGCATTGCTTCGCCGGCTTCGGCGAGCGCGCGCTTCGATCGCGTCGCGATCGTCTGACGGCTCACCTTCGCCAAGCTCCGCCGCGCCCACCGGGCTCGCGATATAACGTGCGACCAGCGCGCGGACCTGCTCCCATTCCAGAGCTGCCGTCGGAGACTGGTGAACGTTACTTCACTCATTTCTCCACTGCAGCCAGTCGCGAAAGGCTTTCGCGATCACGCGCGGGGTGCCTTCGGTGATCTTCAGACGCACGAGCTCGCTCCGGCGAACCAGCCCAGCGCGGCTCGCATCGTCGGCCGCGCAAAGATCGCCGCCAGCAGGACGGCACAGATAATCCATCAGCACGTAGTGATATTCGGGCGCGCCGGCTGCATCGAGCATGATGCGCTCGAAGATCTCGAGCAGCGACACGATCTCGACTTCGAGGCCGGTCTCTTCGCGCACTTCGCGGCGCAGCGCGTCTTCGCAGCCGCTCGCCGGTTTCCACCACGCCGCCGGGCAGCGACCACTAGCCTTTCAGCGGCTCGCTGCCCGCGCTCCACCAGCAGGATGCGGCCGTCCTCGATGATCAGCGCGCCGACGCCGAGAACCGGCCGTGCGGGATAGCTGACGGTCGGCGGCTAATACTGCAGCGCTCCCTTCACGCCGAGTTTCAGCGAAAAATGTTCGCCGCGCGCCGAGATGAACAGCGACTCGAAATCGTTTCGCCGAACGCGCAGTTGGTGCAATCTCGCCTTCGAGCAGCGTGCGCTCCAGCTTGCCGTCGGGCGAGTAAACCGCGACGCCTTCGCGCCGCGACATACAAGCGCCCGTCGACATCCGTGCGGATCCCGCCGGGAACGCCCGCTACGTTCGTGATCACATCGCGCTGATTCGTCGCCGCGCCGTTGCGATCCAGATCGAAAGCCACCACCGCATGCCGGTCGGAATCGCGTCACGAACAGCATCTTGCCGTCGGCGGACAGCGCGATGCCGTTCGGGCGCGTTTGCCATTTCGCGACCGCGTTCGATTTCGCCCTTCGGGTGTCACATGGAAGACGCCGTTGAAATCGAGTTCGCGGCGATCGACTGCGCTGCCGAAGGCGGGATCGGTGAAGTAGATATGCCCATCCCGCGCACCATAATGTCGTTCGGCGAGTTGAATTTCTTGCCCTGATAGCTCTCGGCCAGCGTTTCGATCTTGCCCTTCGATCCATGCGCGTGACACGCGCGCGGTTCCGACTCGCAGATGTAAAGCCGGCCCTGCGATATCGTACGCAAGCCCTGAGCGCCGCCGTCGTTCTCTCGCAGTGGCTTTCGGAGCGCTAGTCGGCGTCGAGCCGGTAGATCTTGTTCTGACGAACATCGGCGACCACAAGAAAGCCGATCGCGCGACCAGACGAGTCCGTCGACGAACTGCAGACGGTAGCGACTCTTCTCGACTTGAACTTCTCGGATATCGCTGAAGGCAGTCGGTATTCAGTGCACCCGAGCACTCACGGATGTGCGATCTTAATGTCGTTCACGACGCTCTTCACGCCGCTCACTTTCTTGGCGATCTTCTCGGCCTTGTTCTTCTGCTTGTCTTCTTCGACCTTGCCCTTGAGCGTGACCACGCCATCCTTCACGTCGACTTCGATCGCGCCGCCCTTGACCACCTGATCGGCCGCGAGTTTCTGCGCGCACGTGTCGACGATGAAATCGTCGGAAACGGGCTTTTGGCGGCGAAGCGCCGGACACAGCAGAGCCATCAGCAAGAACAGAGCGAGAGGAGCGAGCGCGCTTAAGTTTCATCTCTTCCGGCCATTGTACGCCAGTCGAGTGTATTCAGAATACGCAGCCTTCTCGCGCCAGCCGGTTCCACCTTCACGTGCAGATCCAGAAAAATGCTGAGTCCGAACAGCGCTTCCATCTCTTCGCGCGCCAGCGTGCCGATCTGCTTCAGCATCGCGCCCTTCGACCCGATGACGATCGCCTTCTGGCCGTCCCGCTCCACGTAAATCGTGGCGTAGATGCGGATCAGCTTCGGCAGTCTCTTCCCATTTCTCGATCAGCACCGTGATCGAGTGCGGCACTTCCTGACGAGTCGCGAGCAGAATTTTTTCGCGAATCAGTTCGGCCGCGAGAAAGCGCGCGGGCTGATCGGTGTACATGATCCGGCGGAAAATATTCCGGACCTTCCGGCAGCAGCCGAGCACTTCATTCGCGCAGCTTACTCGAGGCCTTCGCCTGTTGCGGCCGAAATCGGAAGGTATGCCGCGAAATTGTAGTGCTTCCGATACTCCTCCAGCAGCGGCAGCAGTTCGTGCTTCGGCTGGCAGAGCGTCGATCTTGTTGAACGCGAGGATCACCGGCGGACTCTTCGCCGCGCCGCAGAATGCTGAGCGCTTGCTCATCTTCGTCTGTGAAGGGTTTGGTCGCATCCACCAGATAAATGAACACGTCGCGCTCTTCGAGCGAGGCGCGCACCGCATCCATCATGCGCTTGTTGATCGC
Source organism: uncultured Actinomycetota bacterium (assembly GCA_963834615.1). Taxonomy (GTDB): domain Bacteria; phylum Actinomycetota; class Actinomycetes; order Mycobacteriales; family Mycobacteriaceae; genus Mycobacterium. The sequence continues at coordinate 463,897 of CAWICO010000002.1, read as the reverse complement.
GCTATCGGATTTGTGAATGCCCGGCGTATCGATGAAAACGACCTGCGCTTCGGGCGTCGTCAGCACGCCCTGAATCGCCGTGCGCGTGGTCTGCGGCTTGTCGGCGACGATCGCAACCTTCTGCCCGACCAGCGCGTTCAGCAGCGTCGATTTGCCGGCGTTGGGGCGGCCCGAGATGGAGACAAAACCGGATTGGTGAGTGTTCATTCGTTACGTTTCCGCGCCAGGCACCTGATCTGCGTCGGCGCTTCGGTTGCTGTCTGGCTCAACCGCACCTGCTCCACGCGCATCTCGTCGCTCGCCAGCACTTCCACGCGAATGCCGTCGCGCTCGATCGATTCGCCCGGCTTCGGCACGCGGCCCAGCCATTCCATCACCAGCCCGCCGATCGTGGTCGATTCGATATCTTCATCCGGCTTGAAATTCAGCATATCGGCAACGCGCGCGAGATCGAAATTGCCGGAGACGATGTAGCCGCCGTGCCCATCTTCCGTCACATCGGAATCCGGCTCATGCTCGTCGCGAATTTCGCCGAGAATCACTTCGACCAGATCTTCCATGGTGGCCAGCCCCGCGGTGTTGCCGTACTCATCGATCACGATCACCATGTGCGCGCCTTCCTGCTGCATCTCGCGCATCAGATCGTCCACCGGCTTGGTCTCGGGCACGAAGCGGATGGGCCGCATCAGTTCGCGCACCGTGCGGGTCAGCCGGTCGCTTTCCGGAACTTCGAACATGTCGCGCACGTGGACGAATCCGATGATGTCGTCGATGATCGTCTGGTAAACGGGAATCCGCGAATACTGCTCGTTGACCACCAGTTCGATGCAGCGCTTCGAGCGTCTGGTCCGCCTGAGATCGCCACCATGTTCGGCCGCGGCGTCATGACTTCGCGCACCACCTTATCGCCGAACGCGACCACGGACTGAATCAGTTTGCGGTCGTCTTCTTCGATCAGGCCCTCTTCGGTGCCGGCCGTGATCAGCGCTTCGATATTTTCGGCGGGAGTGGCGGGTTCTGTCGCCTTCGGCTTCCTGTCTCGACGATGTCGAGCAGCGAATGCAGAAAGCCAGCGCCAGCACGAGCGGCCGCATGATCAGCGCCGCGCCGTGTAAAAAGGCGAGCAAAGCGCATGCAGCCAGTGGCCCGAGTCCGGCGGAACAGGAACTGCGGAATCAGATAGGCGCAGAGCATCATGCAGAGCCATGCGACGCGCTAACGCTTCCAGCAACTTCCGGCGCGGTCGAGAGTAGCCGCCGTCGACCACCTGCGGCCAGCATGAGCACGCCGAAGAGCACCAGACAGGTGTGCTTCCACAGCGAGAACGTCAGCGCGCCTTCTTCGGAACGCAGATTGAGCCGCGGTTCGAGGTCGATCTTGAAATACTGCAGCGACGGCAGATCGCGCGTGCGCAGCCGCATGCCTTCCAGATAGAGCGTCTGGATGCTGGTGAACAGAGTGATCAGCACGCAGCAGCAGAATGATGACTGGCGAGGATCATCTGCTGCTCCCGCTCAATCAGTCCGCCCGGCAGGCCGAGTTTCTCGCGCCAGCGGCTTTCGGCGCGCGCCATCTGGCCGGAATCGGTTTCATGATCCATGCCCATCAGATGCAGCACGCCGTGCAGCATCAGGATGCGGATCTCATCTTCGATCGCTGGCCGCCATTCGCGCGCCTGCGCGCGGGCGCGCTGCAGCGAAATCGCGATATCGCCGAGGTCCGGATCCTTCGCTCGGGGAACGACAGCACGTCGGTCGCATGGTCCTTGCGCCGAAACTGCGCGTTCAGCGTCGCAGTTCGGCATCGCTCGTGATCAGGCAATGGAACTCGCGTCTGCGCGCCACGCGGTGCGCGAAGAGTTTCGGCGAACGATTCCAGGCTCTGCGGTATCGAGCGTGGCCGGCTTGCGCCGGAAAGTTATCAGTGGGTCGGATTTCATTGCGTACCGCTCAGGCCTGGGCCGGAGCGGATGCCGTCGGGCCGGGGATCACCGGCGGCGGCAGTTCGACGGTCGAATCGATCGGCGCGACGTCGTCGCTCGCGCTGATACCGAGCAGGATCGGTCGCAAGCTTCAGCGAGAGCTGGCGTCCCGCGATCCTTCGTTGTACTTCTCGTAAGCCCGGACGATGCGCTGCACCAGGCTGTGGCGCACCACGTCGCGCTCATCGAACTGAACGAACGAAATGCCTTCCACGCCCTTGCAGAATTTCGACCGCATCGAGCAGACCCGCTGCGGCGGCCGTTCGGCAGATCGATCTGCGTCATGATCGCCCGTGACCACCATCTTCGAATTGAAGCCCTGGCGCGTCAGCACCATCTTCATCTGCTCGGAGGTGGTGTTCTGCGCTTCGTCGAGAATGATGAAGCTGTCGTTCAGCGTGCGGCCGCGCATGAAGGCGAGCGGCGCGACTTCAATCGACGAGCCGCTCCAGCAGTTTCTCCACCTTTTCGGCTTCCAGCATGTCGTAAAGCGCATCGTAAAGCGGGCGCAGATAAGGATCGATCTTCTCCTGCAGCGTGCCGGGCAGGAAGCCCAGCCGTTCGCCCGCTTCCACCGCGGGCCGCGTGAGAATAATCCGGCTGACGCGCTTGCTGATCAGCGCCTGAATCGCCATCGCGACCGCGAGGTATGTCTTGCCGGTGCCGGCGGGGCCGATGCCGAACACCAGATCGTTGCGCTCAATGGCTTCGAGATAACGGCGCTGCGTGACCGTTTTCGGCGCGAGCACCTTCTTGCCGAAACTGCGCTGCTTGCCGCTGTTGAACAGCGCGCGCAGAGTTACTTCGGGGTCGGCTGTCACCACGCGCAGCAGGCTGTTCAGATCGCCGTTCTTGAATACGACGCCTTCGCGAACCAGAGCGAAATAATCCTGCAGAATACGCTCGGCGCGCGGACGACGGCTCGGGCTCGCCTTCAATCTCGATCGTGTCGTCGCCCAGCCTCGTGCTGACGTTCAGGCCGGTTTCGATCAGGCGGATGTTTTCGTCGCGGGTGCCGAAAAGACTTTCAATGCCGCGGCTAACCTGAACAGTGCTTTCATTTATTCGGAGTTGGACCTCAGAGAAGAAACAGGGGAACAAGGTACTGCTGAAACAACGGGGAGCGATGCTGCCGCGTACTCGCGGGGAAGGAAATACCATCCAACGCAATTATAGCAGGGTCCGGGAATACAGGTACTTAGCGCATTTCGGCCATCAGACCGTCGAGGCTGCGGTCCAGATGGAGTTGCGCGAAGTGGAATTCTTTCTTCAGCATCTGCGGCAACCTCATCGCGAGTTTTCTTCTGCCCGACCATCTCGTGAACTCGATTGCGCAGAGTCACGGTGGATGCCCGGAACTTGGCCATATCCGCCCGGGTCGTCACCGGTCCGTGGCCGGGAACCACGGTGTCGAACGGGAGCATCAGCGCGCATCGAGCGTGCTGGTCCATTCCTTGCCACTGCCGCCGCCGGAGTAATCGATCAGTTCCGGGACGTCCTGTCCGAATGTGAACATGTCGCCTGCGGCAAGGACGCGCTCGTTCGGGAAACAGGACCACGATGTCGCCGTTCGTGTGCGACCGGCCGAAGTAGTAAAGCTCGGCTGTCTTGCCGCCCAGATAGACGTGCGCATGATGATCGAACACCATGTTGGGCAGTCCGGGCAGATTGCCGTCAACCATGTTTTCGCGGGCGTGCTCGGAGGCCACGATCTGCACGTCCATCTTCTGCATTTTGGCGTTGCTGCCGCTGTGATCCGGGATGATGGTGCGTATTGATCACGTATTTGATCGGCTTGTTTGTGACTTTCTTCAGCTGCGCGAGGATGCCGTCATAGTCGGAATCGAACTTGTCGTCCACCAGAATCACGCCGTCGTTGGTGATGAGGGCGGTTGAGTTCCCCGGCACCAGATCGTTGTGGATGACGTAGAGATCGTCCTTCACTTTGATCAGGTCGAGCTTCGCGGGAGGCGGCGCGCCCTGCTGCGTGTGGGCCATCCACAGCCCTCCGGCAAGCAGCAGACACGCGGCAAAGCGAATCGATCGAACCCTTGCGCATAAGGCGGGAGTATATCAAAGCATCTGGTACGCTGCGGGTCGCTCGGCTTTTGAGGATACGCGGATTGTAATCCGCGTGTCCGGTGGGAAGGCTAATTCGCGGCGCGCTTGAGGCGGTCGCGGATGCCTGCCCATTCGGGCGTGTCGGGCGGGAGTTCGACTGCGATCCAGTCGTAGACCTTGCCGTATCCAGTTCGTGCAGCACGCGGTAGAGTCGTTCCGCGTACGCCGCGGGCTCGCGCGGCATTGAGCTGAGATCGAGGCGGTACTCCACGGCCCGATGTCGGAGACATCGCCCGAGAACAACGCGCGTGCGCGGACTGTAGTGGCGCGGATGCTGGCCCGGCGATTCCGCGCCCGCCGCCGACTTCGACCGGTCCGATCGACGGCTTCGATCTGCGTTCGCGTGATCATGCCGGGACGCAGGATGCGCGGATGCGGCCCGGCCAGCGAAATCACCGTGCTCTCGATTCCGACCGCGCAAGGGCCCCCGTCCAGTACCAGATTCGGCGATACGCCGTCGCGCACATGTTGCGCGGTCGGTGGGCGAGAGTTCGGTGAAGCGATTCGCGCTGGGCGCCGCGATCGGGAATCTGCGCGGCTTCAAGCAGCGCCTGCGCCATCGGGATGCGCCGGCATGCGCAGACCGACGCTGGGCAGCCCGGCGGTGACAAGGTCCGGCACGATCGCGCTTCTTCGGAACCACAATCGTCAGCGGTCCGGGCCAGAAGCGCTGCGCCAGCTGTTCGGCGTTCTCCGGCCATTCCTGCGCAAGCTCGCGCGCCATCTCGATTGACGCGACATGCACGATCAGCGGACTTGACAGCGGCCGGCCTTTCGCTTCAAATATGCGGCGCACCGCCGCTTCGTCCAGCGCATTTGCGCCCAGCCCGTAAACGGTTTCGGTCGGGAATGCGACCAGCCGCCCGGCGCGCAGCAGCTGCGGCCGCTCTGCTCGATTTCAGTCATCTACTCCGGCAGATCGTCCGCGCCTTCGCCCGCGGTTTTGCCGGTTTTGCGCCAGACCAGATAAGCGTGGATGAACGGATCGAGATCGCCATCCAGCACGCGGTCCACATCGCCCACCGAGAGCTTGGTGCGGTGATCCTTGATCATGCGATAAGGCGCCAGCACGTAGCTGCGAATCTGGCTGCCGAAATTGATCTCCAGCTTCGACGCTTCGGTCTTGCGGGTCTCCTCGCGCTTCTTCTCGAGCTCGATCTTCGTACAGCCGCGCGCGCAGCTGCTTCATCGCCGTGTCGCGATTCTTGTGCTGCGAGCGCTCGTTCTGGCACTGCACCACGATGCCGGTCGGGAAGTGCGTGATGCGCACCGCCGAATCCGTCATATTGACGTGCTGGCCGCCGGCGCCGCCCGAGCGGAAGGTATCGATGCGCAAGATCGTCGAGCTTGATATCGATCTTGATCTCGTCGTCGATCTGCGGGAACACGAACACGGAGGCGAACGAAGTGTGCCGCCGCGCCGCGGAATCGAAAGGCGAAATGCGCACCAGGCGATGCACGCCGATTTCCGACTGCAGCATGCCATAGGCGTTCGGGCCGTTGACTTCGAACGTGGCCGACTTGATCCCCGCGCCTTCGCCTTCCAGACGATCCGTCATCACGGTCTTGTAGTCGTTGCGTTCGGCCCAGCGCAGATACATGCGCAGCAGCATCTCGGCCCAGTCCTGCGATTCGGTGCCGCCGGCGCCGGGATGAATGGTCACGATGGCGTCGCGCGCATCGTTCTCGCCCGAGAGCAGCATGCCGGTTTCGAGCTTCCCGAGCACTTCGGAGTAGCGCTTCAGTTCGCGCTCGATATCGCCGATCGACGGCTTCATTGCCGCGTCGCCCCGGGGATACGCAGGCGGGCAGCACGTCGATCGCTCGGCAGACCGCTCGGATGTGGTCTTCGCCAAAAGATCCCGCTTCCACGGCGGCGGCCGACCTCGGGGAGTTCCGGCGGGAGGGTTGGTCCGGTGAGCGACCGGCGCGGCCGAATCCGAACGGCGAGTTTGAACCGGCGAGTCGATCTCGTTCGGGGTGATCCGCAGGCGCGCCCACAACGTGGATCGCATCCGAGGACTACCGAACTCGATTCGTCTGGGGGGTCGGCGATCTCGGCGAAGATCCGATACATCAGGCCGCGGTTGATGCGCTTGCCTTGGTCTTCCAGCCGTTCGGCGATATCGACGCGAACCTTGTTGCCCAGCAAGTCCGACGGCGTGCCGTGCAGCACGTCGTGGGCAGCGTCGATCGCATCGAGTGCAGCGTTGATCTGCTCCCGTGCCTGCTCGGCGCTGATTCCTGGACTCATACTTCGAGGTTACGAACAGGACCGACAACCCCACCGTAAGCGCATGGCGCCCAGGTCCACCTGTGGATCAACTGCCGACTTGTGGATAACTCACACGCTGGCGCGTCCGACGGCCTGCACCGCCTCGGCGATGGCGTCGGCGAGCGGGTCGATCTCGGCGGGATCGAGATTCGAGATGGTGATCCGCATTCCCGGCGGTGTGTCGATCCTGAACCGGGTTCCCGGTGCCGCTGCCCAGCCCGCAGCGACTAGCCGGGGGATCGCTACTGTCTCGTCCGGCACCGGGATCCAGACGTTGAGCCCGGATCGGCCGTGGGAGCCATACCGCGGTCGGCCAGCGCAGTCTGCAGCAGGTTGCGTTTTCGTGTGTAGCCAGTTTCAGCCTCGCGCACCAGCTGTCTTGCCGCTGTGTCGCGCCACAAGCCGACAGTGAGGTCCTGCAGCAGGTAACTGACCCAGCCTGGTCCAAGCCGCAGCCGTCCGTGCACCCGTTCGACCGTGCGCCGGTCGCCAGCCAGCAGTGCCAGCCTCAGGTCGGGGCCGTACGCCTTGGCGGCCGACCGGACGAACGCCCAGTGCCGGGTTGCCCCGGCCAAGGGTGCAATGGTGCGCCGGCGATACCGTCGCAGTGGTCGTCTTCGATGAGTAGCACATCGTCTGGCTCGTCGAGCAGCTCACGCAGCTCTTTTGCCCGTGCCGCGGAGACCGCAGCGCCGGTCGGATTCTGGGCGCGAGTGGTCACCACCAAAGCCTGGGTGCCGCGGCGCAGCGCTCGGGCCACATCGGCGGCCAGCGGCCCGTCGTCGTCGACGCGCACCGGCTCGACCGAAAAGCCCAGCGCGGCCAGCAGATCCAGTAGGTTCGCCCAACCTGGATCCTCGACCGCCACCCGGTCGCCAGGCCGCAGGTGGGCGGTGAGAACGCGCTCGATGCCGTCGAGCGCCCCGGCAGTCACCGCGAGGTGCTCGGCCGGAACGCCGTCGGCGTTCAACGACGCTCCGGCGTATGCGGCCAGCTCGGGCGAGATCGCCGGTTCCCCATACAGCAGCGGGGCGCTCGCTGCGACCGGCATTGCGCGGTACGGCGCGATCGGCAATAGATCCGGATCCGGGTTGCCGGTGGAAAGGTCTCGCACGCCGTGCGGGACGGCGAGCCCGCGCAGCGAGCGTGGCGTGGTCGCCGGCCGGTCCCGCACCCGGGTGCCGCGCCGGCCTGCCGTCTCCACGGCGCCGCGTTCGCGCAGCAGGCGGTAGGCGGCGGCGACGGTGTTGGCATTCACGCCGAGCTGCACCGCCAGCTCCCGGATCGATGGCAGCTCGGCACCGGGCGCCAACGCGCCGGTGGAGACGGCCTCTTCGATGTCGGCGGCGATGGCCTCTGCGCCCGCACCCTGAATCATGTATTGTACTGGCACAGTAATAATTATGCACTAGTACAAAGTTGGAGGCAACCGGTGTCTGCACGGCATCAGGCGTATCGCGCCGACGCCGCGGACCGTGCCCACCCGGTATCGCGAGCGCGCGCGTTATGACCGTGGAACCGTCCACGGCATTCTCGACGAGGCCTTGATCTGTCACGTCGGCTATGTCAATGCGGGTCGTCCGGTGGTGTTACCCACGACGCATGCGCGGCTGGGCGAAATCTTGTACCTGCACGGATCCACCGGCAGCGGGCCGATGCTCGCCGCCGCCGGTCGCCGGACGGCCTGCCCGTCTGCGTCACCGTCACCCTGGTCGACGGCCTGGTGCTGGCCCGCTCGGCGATGCACCATTCGTTGGAATACCGGTCAGTCGTCGTGGTGGGCACCGCACGCCTGGTCCAGGATCGCCAGGAGAAACTGCGCGCGTTAGCGGCGCTGCTCGATCACGTCGCATCCGGCCGGTCCGCCGACAGCAGACCCCCGAATGCCCGCGAACTTGCTGCGACCGCGGTGCTTGCGCTCGATCTCGTCGAGGTCTCCGCCAAGGTGCGTGACCGGGGGGCCCGGTCGACGACGCAGAGGACGCCGAGCTGCCGTACTGGGCCGGCGTCGTGCCGCTGACCGTCTGCCGGCGGAACCCCGTTCCCGCCGACGACCTCGACGCGGCTATTCCGCTGCCGCGCCTACCTCACGCCCTATCGCCGACCTGAGTGCTTAGATCGGGCCATGGCCGACGACACCGACGTCCCCCGAGTGGTGAGCGCGAGCCGCGAGATCGCCGCGGGCGCGGATCAGATCTTCGAGCTGATCGCCGATCCCTCGCAGCAACCGCGGTGGGACGGCAACGACAACCTCGGCGAAGCTGAACCGGGACAGCGTGTCCGGAGCTCGGGGACGTATTCACGATGACGCTGACCAATGGCACGTCCGCGAGAACCATGTTGTCGAGTTCGACGAGGCCCGGCGCATCGCCTGGACCCCAGTCCGAATCGGGTCGAGCGGCCGCCGGGGCATCTTTGGCGGTGGGAGCTCGAGCCGCTGGACGAAACCCGCACCCGGGTCACACACACCTACGACTGGTCGCAGTTGACCGACCAGACACCGCCTCGCCGCGCGCCCGCGGTATAACGACAGAGAAGCTTCGGGCATCGCTGGACCGGCTCGCCGAGCGTCGCCGAGCGGCATCTGAACTGCATCGATCGCTGGCAGCGTCCGGGCGGCTACGTGCCAGGATGGCCACAAAGGCCGCAACAGCGGCAGGCAACTGGTCGAGTGGTGTGCCGATGTTTGACAAGGCGACCGGCCGCGTGGTCGCCGTGATCGTGCTGTTGATCGTGATCGCTGCGTCGTTGCGCGGATATCTTCCCGGCGTCGAACGCACCGCCACATAGACCGCCGGACAGCGGCGCGTCGCTGGTCTATGTGGTCGCTTTGCTCAGCGTGTCGCTGGTGATCGTTGCCGTGGCGTTCATTGCCCGGCTGCGCGATCCGCGGAAGTGGCGGCCAGCGCCGCGCGGCCTGCCGGAAAGGTTTTCCGATGGGCGCGGCCGACCGGGTTGGCGAGTGTTGCTGATCGGGGCGGCAGTGCTCGTCGGCGTGGCTGCTGATGGTCTGGTTGCTTTCGCGACTCTTCGTCCGCAGGACGGATCGTCCAGGTCCCGCCCGCACCGGAATCCAGCATGCCCACGCCGCGCAACGCGCCGCTCCACCGCCCCCCGGACGTGGGCGCCGATCGTGACGTGCTGCGCTACCTGATCGTGAGCACGGTGGCGCTGCTGGCGATGATCGTCGCGGGCGCCGTGGTCGCCGCCGCCGGCGTCGGCTCCGTGCGCCACGCCGTCGTGCGCTCACGCGACCGGTCGGACCGACGCGCCACCGCCGGGACCTCCAGTCGCTGGTGCGGGCGGCCGAAGTCGGGTTGGCCGAGATCGGAGACCCCGATCACGAACCGCGGGAGGCGATTATCGCCTGCTACGCCGCGATGGAACAGGAACTGTCCCGTTTTCCCGGCGCCATTCCGCAAGATTTCGACACTCCGACGGAGGTTTTGGCCCGCGCCGTCGAGCACCACGCGCTGCACATCGATAACGCCGTCGAGCTGGTGAACTTGTTCGAAGAGGCCAGGTTCAGTCCGCACGTGATGGACGAGTCACATCGGGCGAGCGCGCTACGAGTGTTGCGGCTGGTTCTCGCCGAATTGCGGAGTACGGTATGAAAAGACTTGTCGCACTGGGTATTTCCGTTGTTTTGAGCCGCGGAGCTCGCCGCGTTGTCGTTGCACGATCGCCGGCTCGTGCTGTGGGCGGCCGGTGCCGCGGCGCTATTCGCACTGGTCAACGTGCGCCAGGTGCTCGGCCGCGATATCGCCCCTGCGCCGCCCGCGCCAGTGAACGCGCTCGAGGAATCGCTGCGCAGCTGGTTGTCCCGGACGCAGACACTCATTCACCGGTCGGAATCCACCCGAGCCGACTGGGATCGGCATCTCCGCCCGATGCTGGCGCGGCGGTTCGCGATTGCGACCGGACAGAAGCAGGCCAAAGACCGGGCAGCCTTCGATGCCACCGGCCGAACGCTTTTCGGCGCGGAGCTGTGGGCGTGGGTGGACCCGAACAACGTCGCGCACAGCGGGGCGCGCGAACCCGGGCCGGGCCGGGCGACGCTGCAGGAAATCCTGGAGCGGTTGGAACAGGTGTGACAGGGGGTACGACTCCAACATGACACCGGAAACCGAGATGCCCGCGGCGACGACGACAGCCCGCGCGGAAGCGGTGCTGGACGAGATCGAGCGTGTCGTAGTGGGGAAGCGGTCCGCGCTCACCCTGATCCTGACCACGGTGCTGGCCCGAGGGCACGTGCTGATCGAAGATCTGCCCGGCCTCGGCAAGACGCTGATCGCGCGGTCCTTCGCCGCAGCACTCGGGCTGGACTTCACCCGTGTGCAGTTCACGCCCGATCTGCTGCCGGCGGACCTGCTGGGGTCGACGATCTACGACATGCAGTCGGGTCGGTTCGATTTCCGCCCGGGCCCGATCTTCACCAACCTGCTGATGGCCGACGAAATCAACCGCACGCCGCCCAAGACCCAAGCCGCACTGCTGGAGGCGATGGCCGAGGGTCAGGTCAGCATCGACGGTGTCACCCACCGGCTGCCTGAGCCGTTCATTGTGTTGGCCACCGACAACCCGATCGAATACGAAGGCACGTACCCGCTTCCCGAGGCGCAGCTGGACCGATTCGCGGTTCGCCTGGAACTGCGGTACCTGTCCGAGCGCGACGAGACGTCGATGCTCCGCCGCCGCCTGGATCGCGGATCGGTCGAGCCGACGATCAACCGCGTTGTCGACGTTCATGACCTCATCGCCATGCGCGAGTCTGTCGAGCAGGTGAGCGTGCACGAGGACGTCCTGCACTACGTGGTGTCGTTGGCCGCCGCGACCCGGCATCACCCCCAGGTGGCGGTCGGTGCCAGCCCGCGGGCCGAACTCGATCTGGTTCAACTCGCCCGCGCCCGCGCCCTGCTGCTCGGCCGCGATTACGTCATACCCGAAGACATCAAGGCACTGGCCACGCCCGCTGTCGCGCATCGGATCACGCTGCGGCCGGAAATGTGGGTGCGCAAAATCCAGGGTTCCGACATCGTCGAGGAGTTGTTGCGACGGCTGCCGGTGCCCCGAACGCAAGGCGGCCCGCAGTAAGCCCGTGATCGAAACTCGTGAAGTCCAACTGCACTGGCGCGCATCGACATTGACGCGTGCGATCGCGACCTGCGCAGCGCTCGCGTTGGCGGCCGCATTGATCGGATCGCGGTGGCAGCTGATCGCGTTCGCCGCGCCGCTACTCGGTGTGTTGTGTTCGGTCAGCTGGCAGCGTCCGTTGCCGAAAGTCGCCGTGCATGCCGAGGGGGGGTCGCAGCGATGCTTCGAATCCGAGCAGACCCGGCTGACCGTATGGGCTGACACCGAAACATACGGTGCTGCAGTGAGACTCGCGGTGTCGGCGCTCGACGGGATGGTGCTGGAGGTCGTTGCGCGGGCATCGCGACAACGTCAGACCGTGGCCGCCACCGCCGAACGCTGGGGGCGGTATCCGGTGCGGGCCACGGTCGAGGTGGTCGCTTACGGCGGCTTGCTGGTCGGAACGGGCACTGTCGATGTGACCGATGTGACCGTGTTCCCGTTGACGCCGCCGCAAGCGACGATGCTGCCACCGACGGAGTTACTTGATCGGTTGGGCACCCACCTGACCAGGCACATCGGCAGCGGGGTCGAATACGCCGACATCCGCGCCTACGTACCCGGTGACCACCTACGCGCCGTCAACTGGCCGGTGAGCGCCCGCCGTGGCCGCCTCCACGTGACTCAGCGGCTCACCGACCGGTCCGTCGACGTCGTCGTGCTGATCGACGGCTACCCGCAGCCGGCCGGTCCGGCGACCGATTCCACCGAACGGATTGTTCGCGGCGCCGCGCAAGTCGTGCAGACCGCGCTGCGCAACGGTGACCGGGCCGGCATCGTCGCGCTCGGTGGCCGCAGGCCACGCTGGCTGGGCGCCGACATCGGTCAGCGCCAGTTCTATCGGGTGCTCGATGCCGTTCTCGGGGCCGGCGATGAATTTGAAAACACCACTGGGACGTTGGCGCCGCGGGCGGCTCTACCGTCGGGCGCGATCGTGGTCGGGTTCTCCACCCTGCTCGACACCGAGTTCGCGCTGGCGCTCATCGAGTTACGCAGACGTGGTCACATCGTGGTGGCGGTCGACGTGCTGCAGGGGTCTCCATTCCGGGCTGCGCAGGATCCGCTGGTGGACAGGATGTGGACGTTGCAGCGTTCGGCCATGTACCGCGACATGGGCACTGTCGGCGTCGACGTGGTGGCCTGGCAGCCTGATCGCACCCTGGACCAGTCGATGCGGGCGCTGCCTGATCGTCGTCGGTCGCCGACTGGGCGGCGGGCATGAGCCGCGGCACGCAGTTGACGGCGCAGGTTTTGGCGACGGCGTCCGGTGCGGCGATGGTGACCGTGGCCGGGATCGGCGCGCATGGAGTGGCCCGGGCCGCTGCGGCGTCTGCCTTGGTCGCGGTGGTGATTGCAATCATGCTTCGCCCGGTCGCCACGCTGGCGGTGCTGCTCACCGTCGCAGCAATTGCGCTGTCGAGTCCAGATGTCGCCCTGGTAGCGGTGTCCGGGCTGTTCGCGGCCGTCTATCTGGTGCTACGGCATGCGGCGGCAGGCGCGGTCGGCCTGAATTCCGTCAGCGGAGCGACGATGGCATCCGCCCTGGGCTTCACCTTCGCCGGCTTGGTCGCCACCGCATTTCCACTACAACTGCCATGGTTGCCACTGCTGGCACCGTTAGCCGTGTTCGCTGTTTACCTCCTGGCCACCCGCCCTTTTCTGCCGGACGAGGACGGTTAGCGGTTTACCAGGCGACACCCGCGTGCAGCGCTGTACTCGCGGCGCAGCGGTGTGGAGAAGTTTCCCGATGACAAATGCCACAACGAACGGTGAACACAACGCCTTGACCAGCATCGGGCTGAAAGCAACAATGTCCGGATGCCGCAAGAAGAGCGGGAGTTGATTTACGGCGTCCAGCGTCGCCTCGCGAAGAAGCACGCAACTCTTCCCGTCGATCACATAGCCGCCGTCGTGCAGCATGCGTATTCGCAATTCCAGAGCAGCCGGGTACGCGTTTTCCTTCCGTTGCTCGTGGAACGGCGCGCGGAAGAAGAACTCGAAGAGCTCAGTTTTTTGCGGCCGGAGCTCGCGGCAGCCGCGCTAGGGGAACTGGGCGTCGCCGCGGTTTAGCTGCGCAATGAGCGAGCTGGCATTTCCTTACGGACAGCCATGATTCACGGATTTTTGCGTTGGGTGTTTCGGCCTCATTCTTCAGCTATGTCGGTACGGTAGGCGCGCGGGGATTTACCGGCGGGGGGAGTACTGGTGAGCAGACTTGGGCAGCGCGCCGTTGTCTGCGGCGCAGGCATAGGCGGATTGCTCGCCGCGCGGGTGCTGAGTGACTTCTATGACGCAGTGACCGTCGTCGAGCGGGACAAGCTGACAGACGCTATCGAGCAGCGTCGCGGAGTTCCGCAAGGCCGGCACTTCCACGTGCTGTGGAGCCGTGGCGCCCAGGAGCTGACGCGTCTGTTTCCCGGCATCCACGACGAACTCGTGGCTGCAGGTGCGGCGGTGTGCGACGACGGTGATCTGTCCCGAGTGTCGATCCGGGTGGCGGGACACCAGCTGAGCCGAGAAGGCAAATTCAGCGATCCGTCGGCGGTGACGTTGCATTTGCTGAGCCGCCCGCTGCTGGAATCCCAGGTCAGGCGCCGCGTGAGCGCCATCGACAACGTCGAGATCCTTGACGGCCACGACTTCGTCGAGCCGATCGCGCCCACACCGCACCGCATCACCGGCGCGCGCATCGTCGACCGCGACACCGGCGCCGAGCAGCAACTGGATGCCGACCTGGTCGTCGACGCGATGGGTCGCGGCGCACGCACCCTGGCGTTCCTGGAAGACCTCGGCTATGAGCGGCCGGTCGCCGAGCGTTCGACGACCACCGCGAACTACACCAGCCTGTTGATGCGCATCCCCGCCGGGATCGTCAAAGAGAAGATGACCTTCGTCGTCCCGGAACCGAACAAGGCGACCGGCGGGGCGTTCTCGATGTATGAGCACGACACCTGGATCTTCACGTTGACTCGCGTCGCCGACAACGAGCCACCGGACAACCTGACCGGAATGATCCGGATGGCAACCCAATTCGCGCCACCGGCGCTGCTGAGGGCACTGAAGCGAGGCGAGGCCATCAGCGAGATCTCGGTCTTTCGGTACCCGGGGGCGACGTGGCGGCGCTACGACAAGCTGGAGAAGTTCCCCGCGGGATTGCTGGTATTCGGCGACGCGATCTGCAGCACCAATCCCATTTACGGGCAAGGGATGACCGTCGCCGCGCTGGAGGCGACGGCACTGCAAGACTGCCTGGCCCAGGGCGGTGATGGCATGAGTCAGCGATTCTTCGCCGCCGCCGCCGAGCACATCGGACCGCTGTGGGCGTCCAATCAATTCAACGATCGCTATATGGACGACGGCGACACCGAGCACTCACCGTCGAAAGAATTGCTGGACTTCCGCGATGCGGTGTTGTCCGCCGCCGAGACCAGCCCGGCTCTCAGCGAAAAGCTCTACCGGTCCATGAATCTCGTCGACCCGCCGACCGACTACAGCCCGTTGTTGACCAGCTGACGCTGCAACCGAATCTGGCTACGGTTGCGCTCGGCGATCGCCAACGCCAGCAAGCGCCGCCGTCATGGCAGGAACTGCGAGGCCTGCCGGACGAGATCGAGCAGTGGCTGCGGGAACACGCCGAGGCCGATGGTGACCACCGCGCACGCCGCGATGGCCGACTTACTCCAGAAGCTCGGCATCACGACGTGAACCGGCTCAGCGTGCGGTTCGGTGAAGAACATCAGCACGATGACCCGGACGTAGAAGTACGCGGCCACCGCGCTGGCGAGCACACCGATGATGACCAGCGGCACCGCACCGCCGTTGGCTGCCGCCTGGAACACCGCGAACTTGCCGATGAACCCGCTGGTCAACGGAATACCCGCGAATGCCAACAGGAACATCGAAAAGAGCAGGCCGACAACAGGATAGCGTTGCCCCAGCCCTGCCCAGTGCAAGATGGTGGCGTCTTCTTCGCCGTGGGGGTCGCGGATCAGGCTCACCACCGCGAACGCTCCCACGGTGCTGAAGCTGTAAGCGACAAGGTAGAACATCGTCGCCGCGAGACCGACCGAGGTATCTGCGATCACGCCGGTCAGGATGAAACCCACGTGCGCGATCGACGAATACGCCAGCATCCGCTTCACGTCGGTCTGGGTCACCGCGGTGATGGTGCCGACCGTCATGGTCAGTATTGCGATGGCCCACAACACCGGTCGCCATTGGTCGTGCAGGGGAGGCAGCGCCACGTAGAAAACCCGCAGCAGCGCACCGAACGCCGCGACTTTGGTGGCCGCGGCCATGAACCCGGTGATCGGGGTCGGCGCACCTTGATAGACGTCGGGAATCCACGAATGGAACGGCACGGCGCCGACCTTGAACAGCAGTCCGACTGTCAACAGCGCAACGCCGAGCAACGCCGTCGAATGGTTCGACTGGCCGGCCAGCTTATCGGCTATGTCGGGCAGCGACAGCGTGTCAGTGGCGCCGTAGAGCAGAGCAACGCCGTAGAGGAAGAAGGCCGACGAGAACGCGCCCAGCAGAAAGTATTTGACCGATGCTTCCTGGGAGAGCAGGCGGCGATGGCGGGCCAGTCCGCACAGCAGGTAGAGCGGCAGCGACAGCACTTCCAACGCCACAAACATGGTCAGCAGGTCATTGGCGGCCGGGAACACCAGCATGCCGCCGACAGCCAGCATCGTCAGCGGGAACAGTTCGGTCTGCGCGGCACCGGCCCGCTCGGCCTCGTGTTCGGCGGCGCTGTCCGGCACCGCCGACGCTTGGGGCGTGAAGGAGTCCAACCCGGTTGAACCCCGAGCGGGAGCCGTCGCGGTGCCCGGTCCTGCGGCGGGGTTATCGCCCCGGTGACGTTCAGCGAAGAAGACCACGGCCAGCACCGCGACCAGCAGGATGGCGCCTTGCAGCACCAGGGTGGGACCGTCGACCGCCAGTGCCTTCAGGACGGCGCTGCGGCCTGGGGGGTCGAGCTGTCTGCCGACGATGACGACCGCGACGAACGCGGCGATCAGGCCGCCGAGCGCGAGCAGGACCTGGGTGCCGTAGCGGAAGCGACGGGGCAGGAACGCCTCGACCAGGACGCCGACGATCGCGACACCGAAGACGATGAAAATCGGTGACAGCAGCCCGTATTCGACGCTGGGAGTGGGCATGGGAGTGGAGGTCATCGGTGCGGTCCTTCCGCCAGCCCGGGTACGTGCGCGGTGCCTGGCCGCACGATCGGTGCAGGGTCGTGTTGACCGATGGTCGTCATGGTGTTGCCCACCGCCGGATTGATGATGTCCAACACCGGCTTCGGGTAAATCCCGAGCACCAGCAGCAGCGCGATCAGTGGTGCGACGACCAGAATTTCGCGCGGCACCAGGTCGCGGATCCTCTCGTTGCCGTCGGTGACGGGGCCGGTCATCAGGCGTTGGTAGAGCCACAGAATATAGATCGAGGACAGCACCAGCGCGGTTACGCCGAACGCCGCCGCCAACCAGTACCGGTTGTACGCGCCGACCAGGACCAGGAACTCGCTGACGAAGGGCGCCAGCCCCGGCAACGACACCGTGGCCAGACCGGCGACCAGGAACGTCCCGGCCAAGACGGGGGCCACCTTCTGGATGCCGCCGTACGCGGCGATCGAACGGGTGCCGCGGCGGGATATCAGGAAGCCGGCGATGAGGAATACCGCCGCGGTGGATATGCCGTGGTTGAGCATGTACAGCGTCGACCCGCTCTGCCCCTGGGTGGTCATCACGAAGATGCCCAGGATGATGAAGCCGAAGTGTGAGATCGACGTGTAGGCGATCAGTCGCATGATGTCGGTCTGGCCGATCGCCACGACCGCGCCGTAGATGATGCCGACCACCGCCAAGACGACGATGGCAGGACGGAAATACGTTGACGCGTCCGGGAACAACTGCAAGCAGTACCGCAGCATGCCGAAGGTGCCGACCTTGTCCATCACCGCGGTGATGAGCACCGCGGTCGCCGGGGTCGACTCCACCGCGGCGTCGGGCAGCCAGCGGTGGAATGGCCACAGTGGCGCCTTGATCGCGAACGCGAACATGAAGCCCAGGAACAGCGCCTTCTGCACCGCCGACGAGGTGCCGAGCGAACCGGTCGTGACGGCGGCGACGATCTGCCGGAAGTCGAACGTCCCGGTGCCGTGCTGGGCGGTCACCACGTACAGACCGATCACCGCGGCCAGCATGACCAGACCGCCGAAGAGGTTGTACAGCAAGAACTTCACCGCGGCGCGGGACCGCTGGACGCCGCCACCGAAGCCACCGATGAGGAAGTACATCGGAATGAGCATCGCTTCGAAGAAGACGTAGAACAGCAGCACGTCCAGCGAGATCACCGAGATCAGGACCATCGACTCGATGGTCAGTGTCAGCGCGATGTAGGCCTGCGGGCCGCGCGGCTTCTCGCCACCGTCGTTCCAGCCCGCCAGCAACAAGAACGGCATAAGGACCGTGGTCAGCAGCACCAGCACCAGCGCGATGCCGTCGACGCCGAGGGTGTATCCGGCGCCGAATGTCGGTATCCAGCGGTGGGATTCGACGAATTGGTAGGTCGGGCCGCCGGCTTTGAAGGCCAGCGCGATCCCGATCGACACCGCCAGCACGGCAGCCGACACGGCCAGACCGAGGTAGCGGGCGAGCTTCCCGGCGCCGGGCGGCAGCAGGACGATTGCGACGGCACCGACCAACGGCACCAGCCACAGCACCGTCAACCAGGGCAGGCTATTCATGGGCGCCGCTCCTCTTCATCGCTGCGGCCCCCTCGCCGCTCCGCGGCTGGGGGGACCCCCACTGCATCGTCGCCGGCGGAAGCATCACGTCCACAGCTGCACCGCCAAGATCGCGACGGCCACCAGCGCCGCTCCCGCCAACATCGACAACGCGTAGTTGCGGGCGAATCCGGTCTGGAGCCCGCGAAGCCGCTCAGACAGGCGACTTACCAGGTTGGCCAGCGCGTTGACTGAACCATCCACGCCCTTGTTGTCGAAATCGACCAACGTATGGGTGAGTTGCGCACCCGGCCGCATGAACACGTCTTCGTTGAGAGCGTCGCCGTAGAGATCCCTGCGGGCGGCGACCGTCAGCACCGACACGTCGGCGGGCGCCGTCTCGGGCACCGTGCGGCCGAGGTAACGCCACAGCGCGATCAGGAAGCCGACAGCGACGACACCGACAGCGACCGCGCTGATCACCCACGTCGGCGCGACGTGCGAGCTTTCCTGGAAGCTGACCACCGGCTCCAGCCAGTGCTGCAGTGTTCCGCCGACGGCGAGCAGTCCGCCGGAGAACACCGATCCGACGGCGAGCAGGATCATCGGCCAGGTCATCGTCGCAGGCGCTTCGTGGGGATGTGCGTCTGCGGCCCAACGCTTTTTGCCGAAGAACGTCAGCAGCATCACCCGGGTCATGTAGAACGCGGTGATGCCGGCGCCCAGCAGCGCGGCACCGCCGAGCACGTAGCCTGTCACGCCACCCGAGCCGAACGCCGCTTCGATGATTGCGTCTTTGGAGAAGTAGCCCGCAAACGGCGGCACACCGATGATGGCCAGGTAACCGAGTCCGAACGTCGCGAACGTGATCGGCAGCGCGCTACGCAGCCCGCCATAATGGCGCATGTCCTGCTCGTCATGCATCGCGTGGATGATCGACCCGGAGCCCAAGAACAGCCCGGCTTTGAAGAAGCCGTGGGTGAGCAGATGCAGGATCGCGAACGCGTAGCCGGCCGGTCCCAGGCCGGCGGCCAGCACCATGTAGCCGATCTGGCTCATCGTGGACGCCGCCAGCGCACGCTTGATGTCATCCTTGGCACAGCCGATGATCGCCCCGAACAGCAGCGTGACCGTGCCGACGATGATCACGCCGAGTCGGGCGTCGGCGGACAGGCTGTAGAGAGGATTGGACCGCACGATCAGGTAGACGCCGGCGGTCACCATGGTGGCCGCGTGGATCAGCGCGGACACCGGGGTCGGGCCTTCCATGGCGTCACCGAGCCAGGCCTGCAGCGGAACTTGCGCGGATTTCGCGCAGGCACCCAATAGCAGCAGCAACCCGATCGTGGTGAGCGCGGAGTGGCTGGCGGCGGGCGCCGCCCCGAACACCCCTGAGTAGGACAGCGTGCCGAAGTTGGCGAAAATCGCGAAGATGGCCAGCGCCAGGCCGGCATCGCCGACCCGGTTCATCACGAAGGCCTTTTTCGCGGCGGTGGCCGCGGTCGGTTTGTGGTACCAGAATCCGATCAGCAGGTAAGACGCCAGGCCCACGCCTTCCCAGCCGGCGTAGAGGACCAGGTAGTTGTCGGCCACCACCAACAGCAGCATCGCCGCCAGGAACAAGTTGAGGTAGGCGAAGAAGCGCCGGCGATCGTGATCTTCGGCCATGTAGCCGACCGAGTAGATGTGGATCAGCGATCCGACGCCGGTGATCAACAGCACGAAGCAAATCGACAGTTGGTCCACCTGCAGGCCGAAGTCGACCTGGAAGCCGCCGACCGGAACCCAGGAGAACAGCGTCTCGTTGATGGACCGGGCGTCGCCGTGCCGCCCGAGCATGTCGTTGAGCAGCGCTAAACCGACGCCGAACGATGCCAGCGCCGTCAGGCAGCCCAGCAGATGTCCCCAGGGGTCGGTGCGTCTGCCGCCGAGCAGCAGGATCGCGGCGCCGGCCGCGGGCAACGCGACGAGCAGCCAAGTCAGATGTGTCATTCCCTCAGCCCTTGAGCAGGTTGGCGTCGTCGACCGAGGCCGACTTGCGGGCACGGAAAATCGTCATGATGATTGCCAGCCCGACCACCACTTCGCAGGCGGCGACGACCATCGTGAAGAAGGCGACCATCTGCCCGTCGAGATGACCGTGCAGCCGGGAAAAGGTGACGAAGGCCAGGTTGACGGCGTTGAGCATCAGCTCGACGCACATGAACATCACGATCGCGTTGCGCCGCAACAGCACACCGGCAGCGCCGATGGTGAACAGCAGCGCCGAGAGGTACAAGTAGTTCTGCGGATTCATGACGCACCGTTCTGGGAACCGTTGGAACCATTCCCGGTCCGCACGCCCTCGTCGTCGTACGTACGTATCTCCATGACCGAGGGCACCGACAACCGAGAGTGCGACCCGTCCGGGAGCCGCGCTGCGGTGTCGACCGCGTTGTGCCGTGCGTAGACGCCGGGGCCGGGCTGCATATGCGGGTTGCCACCGACCTGGAACCGTTCGATGGACAACTCGCGCTGTGTCTTTCGGCGCTCGAAGCGCTCCCGGTGCGCAAGGATCATCGCACCGATGGCCGCGGTGATCAGCAGCGAGCTGGTCAGCTCGAAAGCCCAGAGATATTTCGTGAAGATCAGCGCCGCCAGACCTTGGACGTTGCCACCTGCGTTGGCCCGCGACAGCCCGATGAAACCGTGGGTGGTCGCATTGCCGATGCCGGCGATGAGGACGATGCCGAAGCCCAGGCCGGCCACCACAGCGGCAACGCGTTGTCCGCGAAGCGTTTCCACCAGCGACTCCGCCGAATCGACGCCGATCAGCATCAGCACGAACAGGAAGAGCATCATCACTGCGCCGGTGTAGACCACGATCTGCACAACGCCGAGAAACACGGCGTCTTCGATCATGTAGAACACCGCCAAGATGATCATCGTCAATGCCAGAGACATCGCGCAGTAGACCGCGTTCGCGGCCATCACCACGCCCAGTGCTCCGACCAGCGCCAGGGTGCCGAGCAGCCAGAAGGTCACCGCCTCACCGGTGGACGTGCGGGCGATCACGTCAGCGGCCAACAGAGCGGTCACTTGGTGACGTCCGAAATCGGTAGGAGGCGCAGGCCTTCTGGAGTGATGTTGCCGCGGTAGTAATCGGCGTCGGTGGAACCTTCGGCCCGTGGGTGCGGAGCCGGGGTCATGCCCTCCAGTAGCGGAGCCAGGAGCTGGTGCTTCTCCAGAATCAGGTCGGCGCGATTGTCGTCGGCCATTTCGTAGTCGTTCGTCATCGTCAACGAGCGGGTCGGGCAGGCTTCGACGCACAGCCCGCATCCAATGCAGCGCAGGTAGTTGATCTGATAGACCCGGCCGTAGCGTTCGCCCGGCGAGAAACGCTGCTCCTCGGTGTTGTCGGCGCCCTCGACGTAGATCGCGTCGGCCGGGCACGCCCATGCGCACAGCTCACAGCCGATGCACTTCTCCAGTCCATCGGCGTAGCGATTGAGCTGATGGCGGCCGTGATAGCGCGGCGCCACCGGGCCGGGATTCTCCGGATACATCTCGGTGACGGGACGCTTGAACATCGACCCGAATGTGACGCCGAATCCCGCGAGAGATTTGAAGAATTTAGCCATGGGCGGCCTCCTTGGTCGTCGGCGCTAGTGGCTTGCCGGGCAGCGGCGGCGTGGGAAATGCCGGGTCGACGGCCGTTGCCTCCGAGTCTTGGCGGCGCTGCTTCTTGCGGATATGCCTGCTGCTGAACGGTCTTTGCAGCAGGAAGAGCAGCACGACGGTGACGACGATGCTGGCGCCGACCAGCAGCGCTGTCCAGTGCGGATAGCCCTCGTTGCGCAGGGTGCGGATCGCGGCGGCGATCAACGCCCAGACCAGCGACACCGGGATGAGGATCTTCCACCCGAGCGCCATGAACTGGTCGTACCGCAGTCGCGGCAGAGTGCCGCGCAACCAGATGTAGAGGAACAGGAACACCCACACCTTGGCGGTGAACCACAGCACCGGCCACCATCCGCTGTTGGCACCGGCCCACATGTCCAGCGGCCACGGCGCCCGCCAACCGCCCATGAACAGCGTGGCGGCCAGCGCCGACACCGTGGTCATGTTGATGTACTCGGCCAGGTAGAACATCGCGAAGCTCAGCGACGAGTACTCGGTGTGGAAGCCGGCGACCAGCTCGCCTTCAGCTTCGGGCAGGTCGAACGGCGCCCGGTTGGTCTCGCCGACCATGGAGACCAGGTACGTCGAGAACGACGGCAGCAGCAGGAAGATGTACCAGACCCGGTCTTGGGCCGAGACGATTTGCGACGTGGACATCGTTCCGGCATAGAGGAATACGGTCGCGAACGACAGCCCCATCGCGACCTCGTAGGAGATCACCTGCGCGGTCGAGCGCACGCCACCCAGCAGCGGATAGGTCGAGCCCGATGACCACCCTGCCAGCACGATGCCGTAGACCCCGATCGACGACAACGCCAGGATGAACAGCACCGCCACCGGAAGGTCGGTCACCTGCAGCGGAGTCCAGTGGCCGAACACCGAAACCTGTGGCCCGAATGGAATGAACGCGAAGGCGGTGATCGCGGGGATCGTCGAGATGGCCGGTGCGAGAATGAAAATCGGCTTCTCCACCCCGAACGGGGTGATGGGCTCCTTGAGTGCCAGCTTGATGCCGTCGGCCAGGCTTTGCAGGTAGCCGCGCGGGCCGACCCGGTTGGGTCCCCAACGCAACTGCATCCGGCCCAGGATCTTGCGTTCGGCCAGGATCGCTATCAGCACCGTCAGCACCAGGAAGACGAATACGAGAAGCGATTTGGCCAGGATCAGCCACCAGGTGTCGTGTCCGAAGCCGGTGATCATGTGTGCACCCCAATTTTCACGACGGCTCCGGGCGTGACGCCCAGCTGTCGGTGCACCGCCGAACCCGGAGAATTCAGCGGCAGCCAGACGACGTTGTCGGGAATCTCGGTGATCGCCAACGGCAAGCTGATTTCGCCGCGCGCGGTGCTGACCGTGACGTTGTCGCCGTCGGCAGCGCTGATCGCCTCAGCGGTCCCTGCCGACAGCCGCACCACCGGGGTGCGGGCGGTGCCGGCCAGGTGTGGCTCGCCGTTCTGCAGCCGCCCGTCGTCGAGCAACATCCGCCAGCCCGCCAACACGGCTTCGCCGGCAGCGGGTGCGGGCGTCGCGGCTGCGGCGACCGTCGGCGTGGCACCGGGCGCGCCATCCCATGCGCCCAGCGCGACCAACTCGGCATATGCGGCCTCGACCGTGGGGAACCCCAGGTCGATACCCACCTCGTCGGCCAGGGTGTCGAGCACGCGAAGGTCCGGGGTGGCGGCGGGGGGCAGCGCGGCGGCGAAAGAACGGGGCCGCCCTTCCCAGTTGACATAAGTCCCGGACTTCTCCGCCGCCGGTGCGATCGGGAACACCACGTCCGCGCGTTCGGTGACCGCACTGTGCCGCAGCTCCAGGCTGACGACGAATCCCGCGGCGTCCAACGCGGCCAGAACCGCCGCGGGATCGGCGAAGTCGTCCGGCTCGATGCCACCGACCAGCAGTGCGCCGAGCGTTCCGTCGGCAGCGGCGGCGAGGATCGCGTCGGCGTCACGACCTGGTGTGGAAGGCAATTCGTCGACGTTCCAGCCCTGCAGCATCTGCGCGCGGGCGGTCTCGTCGCTCAGCGGTCGACCGCCGGGCAGCAACCCCGGTAGCGCGCCGGCCTCCAACGCACCGCGTTCGCCGGCGCGACGAGGCACCCACGCGAGTTTGGCCCCTGTCGCGTCCGCGAGCTTGGCCGCGGCCGACAGTCCACCTGGCACTCCACCGAGTCGTTCGCCGACGATGATGATCGCGCCGGGCTCGGAAAGCTGGGCGAGCAGCTCACCGGCCAGTCCGTCCAGGGCGGTGGCCTCGGCGCCGGGTGCTGTCTCAATCAGCGTGCCGTTCAGCTTCTTCAACCCGCTGGTGGCGAACGGAGCAACCGCGTGGACCGCCAGCCCATGCTTGCGGGCGGCCTTGCGCAGCCGCAGATACACGATCGGCGACTCCTCTTCCGGTTCGAAACCGGCGAGCAGGACCACTGACGCCGACTCCAGATCGGAATAGCTCGTCGTGATCGTCTTACCGGCGACCCGGGCGGCCAGGAAGTCGGTCTCCTCGCTGGAATGCGGCCGAGCGCGAAAGTCGATATCGTTGGTGCCCAACACAATTCGGGCAAACTTCGAGTACGCATAAGCGTCCTCAACCGTCAGCCGGCCACCGGGCAGCACACCGGTGCCGCCGGCCGCGGAACTGAGCCCGTTGATCGCCACCGCAACCGCGTGCGGCCACGACGCAGGCCCCAGCGAGCCGTCGGCACCGCGCACCAGGGGAGTGGTGATCCGGTCACCCTGGGTGGCATAGGTGAAAGCCCAGCGGCCCTTGTCGCAGTTCCACTCTTCGTTGACTTCGGGCTCGTCGCCGGCCAGTCGGCGCATCACTTTGCCGCGACGATGGTCGGTGCGCTGTGAGCATCCAGACGCGCAGTGCTCACACACGCTCGGGCTGGACACCAGGTCGAACGGACGGGCCCGGAAGCGGTAGGCGCTACCGGTCAACGCGCCCACCGGGCAGATCTGCACGGCGTTGCCGGAGAAATACGACTCGAACGGTTCGTTGGCGTAGATGCCGACCTGCTGCAGCGCGCCACGCTCGAGCATCTCGATGAACGGGTCGCCGGCGATCTGCTCGGAGAACCGGGTGCAACGCGCACACAGGATGCAGCGCTCGCGGTCGAGCAGGACCTGCGAAGAGATATTGATCGGCTTGGTGAACGTGCGTTTGACGTCTTCGAACCGGGAGTCGGGGCGGCCGTTCGACATCGCCTGGTTTTGCAACGGACACTCGCCGCCCTTGTCGCACATCGGGCAGTCCAGCGGGTGGTTGATCAGCAGCAGTTCCATCACGCCGTGCTGCGCCTTGTCGGCGGCCTCCGAGCTGTATTGCGTGCGGACCACCATGTCGTCGGCGACCGGGATGGTGCATGACGCCATCGGCTTGCGCTGTCCCTCGATCTCGACGAGGCACTGGCGGCACGCGCCGACCGGATCCAGCAGTGGGTGGTCGCAGAACCGGGGAATCTGCACGCCGATCAGTTCGGCCGCACGGATCACCAAAGTGCCTTTGGGAACACTGATTTCGGTGCCGTCGATGGTCAACGTCACCAGCTCCGGCTGGGCAACCTTCGCTCCGGTGTCATCAGCCGTTTGAGTCATCGGCGCCGCTCCTCCTCATCGCTTACGCTCTGCATCGTCGCCGGCGCGGTCATGAGGCTCCGTTCGTGGCGAGCATGGACAGCTTGGGGTCGAACGGGCAGCCGCCGCCCTCGATGTGCGCAACGTATTCGTCGCGGAAGTACTTGATCGACGACGCGACTGGGCTTGCCGCGCCATCGCCCAAGGCGCAGAACGACTTACCGAGAATCGCATCGGAGATGTCGAGCAGCTTGTCGAGGTCGTCGTGGGTGCCGTGGCCGGTTTCCAGGCGGTGGTAGATCTGGCTCAGCCAGAACGTGCCTTCGCGGCACGGCGTGCACTTGCCGCACGACTCGTGCTGGTAGAACTCGATCCACCGGCCGACCGCGCGCACCACGCAGGTCGTCTCGTCGAAAATCTCCAATGCCTTGGTGCCCAGCATCGAACCGGCTTCCCCGACGCCCTCGTAGTCCAGTCGCACATCGAGGTGCTCGTCGGTGAGCAACGGTGTCGACGACCCACCCGGCGTCCAGAACTTCAGCTTGTGTCCGGCCCGCACGCCGCCGGCATAGTCGAGCAGTTCGCGCAGCGTGATACCCAGCGGCGCCTCGTACTGACCCGGCCGGGTGACGTGTCCCGACAGCGAGTACAGCGTGAAGCCAGGCGATTTCTCGCTGCCCATCGACCGGAACCAGTCCACGCCGTTGAGGATGATCGGCGGAACGCTGGCGATGGTCTCGACGTTGTTGATCACCGTCGGGCAGCCGTAAAGGCCGGCGACGGCGGGGAACGGCGGACGCAGTCGCGGCTGGCCGCGGCGGCCCTCCAGCGAGTCGAGCAGCGCCGTCTCCTCGCCGCAGATGTAGGCGCCCGCGCCGGCGTGCACCACGAGCTCCAGGTCGTATCCCGAGCCGGCGATATCGCGGCCGAGGTAGCCGTTGGCGTAGGCCTCGGCGACCGCGTTCTGCAGGCGTCGCAGCACGGGCAGCACTTCACCGCGGACATAGATGAAAGCGTGGCTGGCCCGTATCGCGTACGACGCGATGATCACGCCTTCGACCAGGACGTGCGGAGTGGCCAGCATCAGCGGAATGTCTTTGCACGTACCAGGTTCCGACTCGTCGGCGTTCACCACCAGATAGTGCGGCTTGGCGGCGGGACCGCTGTCGCCCTGCGGGATGAACGACCACTTGGTCCCGGTCGAGAAGCCGGCGCCGCCGCGTCCGCGCAGACCGGAATCCTTGACGGCCGAGATCACCGCGTCGGGGTCCATCTTCAAGGCTTTCTCGAGCGCCTGGTATCCGTCGTTGCGGCGATAGGTCTCCAGGGTCCACGACTCGGGGTCGTCCCAGTACCGGCTCAGCACCGGCGCCAACGGTGTTTGCGACCCCATTACTTGGCTTCTCCTGAACTGTCGGGCGACGGCGCAGAGTTTTTGCGCCGCTCCTCCTCATCGCTTCGCTCTGCATCGTCGGGCGACGGCGCAGTCATGTTGTGCTCCTTGGCAATCTGCAGCCCGGCCAGCGTGGCCGCAGCCGCTCCGCC
The DNA here is from genome assembly GCA_963834615.1 of uncultured Actinomycetota bacterium. GTDB lineage: Bacteria > Actinomycetota > Actinomycetes > Mycobacteriales > Mycobacteriaceae > Mycobacterium. The sequence goes on along the minus strand of CAWICO010000002.1, from coordinate 436,874 downwards.
CTGGCCGTCGTCCGGCCGCGAGTCGGGGAAACCGGCCAGGATCCGCTCGGTCTCCTTGAACTTGCACAGCGGAGCGAGACCGCGCGATCGGCGCAGGCGGTTGCCCGGATCGCAGGCCGTCGACGAGATCGCGGGCCGAATCGGGAGTCTGGTTGTCGTAGAACTCCCAGTTGACCATCACCACCGGAGCCAAGTCGCACGCCGCATTGCATTCGATGTGCTGCAGGGTGACCGATCCGTCTTCGGTGGTCTCGTCGTTGCCGATGCCGAGATGCTCTTTGAGCGAGTCGAAGATCGCGTCGCCACCCATCACCGCGCACAGCGTGTTCGTGCACACGCCGACGAAGTAGTCGCCGGTAGGCCCGCGCCGGTACATGGTGTAAAAGCTTGCGACAGCGGCGACTTCGGCGCCGGTCAGTCCGAGTTGTTCGCCGCAGAACTCCACACCGGCCGGCGTGATGTAGCCGTCCTCGGACTGCACGAGGTGCAGCAGCGGCAGCAGCGCCGAGCGGGGGCTCGGGTATCTGCCGATGATCTCCTTGGCGTCGACCTCCAGCCGCGCCTGCACGTCCGCCGGGTAATCCTGCGGTGCGCCGTCGACGACGAATTGGCCGGGCTCCTCGGGTGGCGGACCAAGCCGGATGAACACCCGCTCGCCGCTGCCGTTCGGGCTCTGTGGTGTGGTCATCGGTCCACCCCGCCCATGACCGGGTCGATGCTCGCGACCGCGGTGATGACGTCAGCGACCATGCCGCCTTCGCACATCGCGGCGACGGCCTGCAGATTGGTGAACGACGGATCCCGGTAGTGCACCCGGTACGGGCCGGGTTCCGCCGTCGCTGACCATGTGCACGCCCAGCTCGCCACGGGGCGATTCGACAGCGACGTAGACCTGTCCGGCCGGCACCCGGATGCCTTCGGTGACGAGCTTGAAGTGGTGAATCAGCGCTTCCATCGAGCCGCTCATGATCTTGGCGATGTGCTCCGGTGAGTTTCCCAGACCGTCCGGGCCGACTTTGAGATCGGCAGGCCAGGCGATCTTACGGTCGTCCACCATGATCGGTCCGGGTCGCAGCTTGTCCAGGCACTGTTCGACGATCTTCACCGACTCCGACATCTCCTTGACGCGAATGATGTAGCGGGCGTAGGAATCACAACCGTCGTCCGTGATCACGTCGAACTCGTAGTTCTCGTAGCCGCAATAGGGTTCGCTGCTTGCGCAGGTCGTAGGGCAATCCGGTCGCCCGCAGCGCAGGCCCGGTGATTCCCAAGCGCCATGCAGCCGGTCAGGTCCAGATAGCCGACGTCCTGGGTGCGGGCTTTCCAGATGTCGTTCTCGTTGAGCAGGTTGCCGATGTCGTTGTAGCGAGGCTCAACTTCTTGACCAGTTCCGGGATCTCGCGCAGCGCGTCTGGGCGGCAGGTCCTGCGCGACAGCCGCCGGGCCGGATGTAGGCGCTGGTTCATCCGCAAGCCCGGTGACCGACTCGAACAGGTTCAGGACGATCTCGCGTTCCCGGAACCCGAGGAACATTGCCGTCATCGCGCCGAGTTCCATGCCACCGGTCGCCAATGCGACGAGGTGCGAGGAGATCCGGTTGAACTCCATCATCATCACCCGGATGACGTTGACGCGTTCCGGGATCTCGTCGGTGATCCCGAGCAGCTTCTCCACGCCGAGGCAGTACACCGTCTCGTTGAAAAACGGTGACAGGTAATCCATTCGGGTCACGAACGTCACGCCCTGGGTCCAGTACCGGTACTCCAGGTTCTTCTCGATCCCGGTGTGCAGGTAGCCGATTCCGCACCGGGCGTCGGTGACCGTCTCACCTTCGATCTCCAGGATCAGCCGCAGCACGCCGTGGGTCGACGGGTGCTGCGGACCCATGTTGACGACGATGCGTTCACCGGGTTCGCCTTTGCGTGCCGCCTCGACGATCTGTTCCCAATCCTGGCCGACGACAGCCACCAGGGTTTCCCCGCCGCTGCCCTCGCCGTTGGGGGTAGTGGTCTCGCTCATCAGTTGTAGGCCCTCCGCTCATCGGGCGGGGGAATCTGCGCGCCCTTGTACTCCACCGGGACGCCGCCGAGTGGATAGTCCTTGCGTTGCGGATGTCCTTCCCAATCGTCGGGCATCTCGATGCGGGTCAGCGACGGGTGGCCGTCGAAGATGATGCCGAAGAAGTCGTAGGTCTCGCGCTCGTGCCAGTCGTTGGTCGGGTAGATCGTGAACAGCGACGGGATGTGCGGATCACTATCTGGCGCAGCCACTTCCAGGCGAACGCGACGGCCGTGGGTGATCGACTTAAGCGGATACACCGCGTGCAGTTCGCTTCCGGTTTCATGCGGGTAGTGCACGCCGTTGACGCCCAGGCACAATTCGAAGCGCAGCGCCGCGTCGTCGCGCAATCGGCGGGCGACTTGCGGCAGCAGCTCGCGGCGCACGTGCAGGGTCAGCTCGTCGCGGTAGACCACGACTTTCTCGACGGCGTCGCCGAATTCGACGCCGTCGTCGGCCTTCAGCGCCTCGGCCAGTCGGTCGACAACCTCGTCGAAGTATCCGCCGTAGGGCCGGGGCTGCCGTCGTCGATGGTGACCTGGCGCACCAGTCGTCCGTAGCCCGACGTGTCACCGCTGCCGCGGACGCCGAACATGCCTCGGCGAACGTCGATGACCTCTTGTCGGACTCGGTCGGTGTCGACGGGTGCGTCCGCCCACCTCGCTGGCTGCCCGCTTCGGGTCGTGATCCGGTGAACTCATCGCAACAGTCCGCGCATCTCGATCGTCGGCCGGGCGGCGAGTGCCGCCTGTTCGGCTTCGGCGATGGCCAGTTCGCGGTTGACCCCCAACGGCATCTCTTGAATCTTGTCGTGCAGCTTGAGGATTGCGTACAGCAGCATCTCCGGGCGGGGCGGGCAGCCTGGCAGGTAGATGTCTACCGGTACGACGTGGTCCACGCCCTGAACGATCGCGTAGTTGTTGAACATCCCGCCCGACGATGCGCACACGCCCATCGCCAGCACCCATTTCGGTTCGGCCATCTGGTCGTAGATCTGACGCAGCACCGGCGCCATCTTCTGACTGACACGGCCGGCCACGATCATCAGATCGGCCTGCCGGGGTGTCGCCGAAAACCTCTCCATGCCAAAGCGCGCGATGTCGAATCGCGGGCCGGCGGTGGCCATCATCTCAATCGCGCAGCAGGCCAATCCGAACGTTGCCGGCCACAACGAGTTCTTGCGGAAGTATCCCGCCAGTGTTTCGACGGTCGTCAGCAAGAAACCGCTCGGCAGTTTCTCCTCTAGGCCCACGTCTTACCTCACTCCCAGGTCAGGCCGCCGCGGCGCCATACATATGCGTAGGCCACGAAGACCGTGAGCACGAACACCACCATCTCGACCAGTGCGAATAACCCGAGCTTGTCGTAGCTGACCGCCCATGGGTACAGGAACACGATTTCGATGTCGAAGACGATGAACAGCATCGCGGTCAGGTAGTACTTCACCGGGAACCGCTGCCCGCTGCCTGCGTGCGGCGCGTTGGCCGGCTGGTCGCTGGGTTCGATCCCGCATTCGTATGCCTCGAGCTTCGCCCTGTTGTAGCGCGACGGGCCGGTGATCTGCGCGAGTGCGACTGAGCCGAGCGCAAAAGCAGCGGCGATCCCCCCAAGCACCAGGATGGGTAGGTACAGATTCATGCCGCGAAGACGCTCCCTCACTGTTCATCGATTGGGCGCTGACTGTGAGCGCAACCACAGCCTAGCGATCGTGTGTAGTCCCGCGCTCAGCAGTCTAGATGTGACCTCAGCCACAGCCGGGTCGGTGGTCGGCCAGCCGACGCATGCGGTGAGCACGCGAGTCGTCCGGACCATGAAATGCTCAGAGCACGAAGACCTATTTCGCTTCTCGACAGGCGAAGCGGTGGCCGTTGCCGCAGCGTTCATCCAGCTGCGCACGACGGCAGGCTGTCAGGTGGCGCTCAGGATCCGATGATCAGCTAATGCACCGCAGGGCGCAGCAACTCCAGCACCGTCCGGCTGAGCCGAATCGGGTCGATCGGCTGCGAGACCGCTGCCTCGGCGCGTGACCAGCTGGCCAGCCAGGCGTCGTCGCGCCGCCCGGTGAGCACCACGATCGGCGGCCCCTGCGCGATCTCGTCTTTCAGCTGCTTTGCGATGCCCATGCCGCCTTCTGGGGTGGCTTCGCCGTCGAGGATGGCCAGATCGATGTCTCCGGCGTCTACCTGCTGGATGACCACCGGACCGGTGGCCACTTCGACGTAGCTGAGCTCGGGCAAATCCGGGTGCACCCGCTTGCCCAACGCCAGCATGACGTCCTGTCGGGTCTTGGCGTTGTCGCTGTAGACGAGGACCCGCAGCGGGCTGGTGGCAGACACGGTGCAGATGGTACTGCCCGGCGACGATGCGGGCTGCTAGCAGGCTCGCCGCGCCGCTACCGCGGCGCCCGCACGAAGTACATGTCTGCCGACAGCTGTCGCCGTCTCGCCGATCATGCCGACCCGGTTCCAGTCGAGGTTGAACTGGGCCCGGTCGACCTCGGTTTTCGCCGATAACCGCACCGAGCCGTCGTCGAGCACGATGACACGGACCGGCAGCGGCACCGGCGCGGTGACCCCCTTGATGCTGAACGTCGCCCGCAAATCAGCGGCGTTACCGGTGGTCGGCTGCACCGCGGTGACCACCACGCTGATCTGCGGAAAGCGCTCGACGTCGAAGAAATCGGCCGACCGCAGGTGCTCGTCGCGTTTGCCGATTCCGGTACGCAACGACGCCGCCTGGATGTCCAGGCGGCCGAAGATGGCACCTTTGCCGGTGACCTGGCCGTCGGCGTTGAAGTCGGTGAACCGGCCTTTGACGCTGATCAGGCCCCACATGTTCTTGATCTTGAAGCTGATCGTGGATCGATCGGCAACGAGGTTCCATACCCCTGCGGTGTCAGGGTCGTTCAGCAGTGTTTCCACGGTGGTCATCTGCGCCGCTCCTCCTCATCGCTTCGCTCTGCATCGTCGCCGGCGCGGGTCATCTGCGCCGTCCTCCTTCGCCGGTTAGCTCATCAGCGGGGCGAGTTGCGGCTGGGTCGAAGTACTCGTCGATACGGCTGATCAGGGCAGTCAGTCATCCCAACTTAATCACGATGCACACCCGCAAAGCGATCGATCCGCCGTCGTGGCCGGTGGCGTGCAGGATGTGCTGCTGGACGAAGCCGTCGGGGAACAGCTGGCGGTCGAGGATCTCGTAGCGGCGTTGCGTGGTGACGCCGATGAACCAGCGCAGCACCTTCAGCGCTCGCTCTTTGTCGTCGTCGCGGCGCGCCCCGACCCGCCATACCGCGATGTCGTCGTCGAAGAGCTGCTCGAGCGTCGCCTCGTCGCTTCGCTCGATCGCCGCGAACAGTTGATCGGCGACGTCGACGATGACTTCGGCAGCGGGCATGGCGTATCTCTCTATTCGTCCTGGTAACCGGGGTGCGCAACGGAGAGACGGTCGACTGACCAGCGCACGCAGCGCCGATTGCACCTGCGTCGCTGTGCGCCGTCCAGCTCTCCGGCCCGGATGGCGGCAGCCAGCTGCGCTTCGTCGTCAAACCCGACGTCGGCCAGCGCATCGGTGACATCGTCGGCCGAACCGGCGAGCAGTTCGCGCTCGACGATGCGCAGCACGTTCGCCGCGACCCGGGCGTGGAAATTGACCTGGCCGCTAGTCGACTCGCGGACATCGGTCTCGAGAAATTCGGCGACCGCGGCGACAAGTTCAGCCGCGGTCGGACGGCCATGCCCGGACGTCATCAGGTCGCGGGTGCCTCGGGACCGCGATCTACGCCGGTGCGCAGCTTCACCGAGGCCGAGTAGGCGAGCGAGCGGAATCGCAGCACCGGATCATCGGAGGGTTCGATGCCGTCGGTGACGCGCATGGGGTCGAACACGACGATGTCGTCGCCGTGCTCGCGTTCGGTGTCGATGCCGGTGATCTCGAGGGTGCCGACGGTGACGGTCTGGGTGCTGCGCCACGGTTTGGACGGATCGACGGTCGAATCGCCGTCCGCGGCGACCTGGACTTGGTAGGCGAACCGGACCGGTTCTGACGCGAGGCGCTCGTCGAGCTCTTCGATCAGAAAGTTCGCGCTCTTCTCCGCCGCGACCCGCGGCGGCACAAACTCTTCGCCGGCAGCCGGAACCAAGTGGTAACGAACGAATCGCGCGCTGCCGTCGGCGGCGACCCAGCGGAAGGCGTGCAACCCGTAGTACTGCGACGGTGCCATAGCTTGCCGGCACCCTGTTGGCGGCGCGCAATACCGGCAACGCGGCGAAGAAGCCGGGATGGGTGGCGATGTAGCCGGCGAGACGCAGCGGCGCGGTGATGCCGGGACGCATCGCGCGCAGTAGAGACACGAAGCCGTCGGGTGTGCTGGACGGAAAAGCCTTGCAGTTTGCGTTGATACGTCTGTGGTCGACCCGTCCGGCAGCGTGAACTTCACCGCCATCCCGCGTATTCCGGGCGCGTTGTCTCGCTGCCGCCGGATTGCCTGATGCCGTTGGAAAACCGGATCAGCGCGGGCACAGCCGAACCGCTCAGGTGTGCGGCGCGGGAGAGTTGGGCGGCCTCGGCGGTGGCGGTGAATGTGCCGCGGTAGAGCTTGCCCTTGGCATGCAACGCCCGGTTGCCCGGGCTGAGCCCCGCCGGTGCCACGGATTGCGTCGATTGCCTCATCAGGAGTGACCACAGCGGAATCCTAGGCGTCAACCGGTCTGCAGCGCGGCGTTGTCGAGCAAGTTGAGCAGGTCCCATTCGGTCTCGCAGACGCGGCGGCCGATCGCCGCCAGTTCCACCGAGCGGTTCTGCCCGCTCAAATGACGCTCGGCTTGGTAGCGGCAGATGACACCCCAGCGCAGCGTGGCCAGCACCAACCACCAGTGAAACGCCTCCCGGTCGACCGTCGCCCCGCCGGCCTTTTCGTAGGCGTGAAGAAAATCCTCGACGCTGCCCAAGCCGCCGGCGGCGCGGTCGGCCGGAGCGCCGAACCGCCAGGCGCGGATGCAGAACCAGGCCAGGTCTTCGTAGACCTCGCCGATCTGCACCAGCTCCCAGTCCAGCACCGCGGCCAGCGTGGATCCGTCGACGATGAGGTTGCCCATCCGGTAGTCGCCGTGCACCAGGCGCGGCGGCGACGGCGCGGGCCGGTTGGCGGCGAGCCAGCGAAAGGCCCACTCGAAGGTGGCGGTGGTGTCGCCCATGGCGTCGAGTCGTCCGCGCCATTCGTCGAGTTGGTCCTCGCGAGTCAACGCCGGGCAGGTTCGGGTCGGCCCGGTGGATGGCGGCCAGCGCCTGCGCGCACTGCCCGAGCAGACGTGCCCGGCCGGTGCCTCCATCTATCGAGCGTCGCTGAATGCGCCGGACGATCGTCTCGCCCTTGATCTCGTCACAGATCAAAAACGGATTGCCCAGTGCGGCAGGCGAATCGTCGGCAACCAGAACGTGGGGGACCGGCGCGCCGGTGGCCGCGGCGGCGGCCTGAGCGCGGGCTTCCAGCTCCATTCCGGCGTGCACGTCGTCGGGCGGCCCGATGCGCAGGATCAGTGACCGGCGTGCCTCGCCGGTGACGGCGTCGAATGCCCACGTGGTTCGGCTGGCGCCACCGGTCAACGCGCGCAAGTTGTCGATCGCGACGTTGCCGGCCGAGCATCGGGCCGCAACACCGCGGGCAAGCTTCCGTGCAGGGTCACTTTTGGCCGAATTTGAACAGTCGCTGCGCCACCCGGCGGATCTGGATCTCCTCGGCGCCCTCGGTGATTCGATAGCGGCGGTGGTGGCGGTAGATGTGCTCGAACGGCTCGTGACGGCTGTAGCCCGAGGCCGCCGAAGATCTGCATGGCGCGATCGGCGGCGTCGCAGACCAGTCGGTTCGCGCGATAGTTGGCCATCGACACTTTGTCGGACACCTCCATGTGGTGGTCGCGATCCAAGTGCCAGGCCGCGTACTGCACCAGCAGTCGCACCATCTGGGCCTCGGTCTGCAGCTCGGCCAACGGCCACTGCACGGCCTGATTGACCGCCAGCGGCTTGCCGAAAACCGTTCGTTCTGCCGGCATATTCGGCGGCTCGGTCGATGCAGTATTGCGCGGCACCCAGACTACTGGCCGCTTGCCGAATTCGGTTCTCGTGCAAGAATGTTTGCGCAACCTCCAGCCCGCGATCCGACCTCACCGAGTACCGCGTCGGCGGGCACCCGGACATCGTTCAGCTCGACTTCGCCGTGGTCGGTGGGCATGTTGAACGTCCACCAGTAGTACGGGACGCTAAATCCGGGTGTGTCGGTGGGCACCAAGAACGCGGTGATGCCCCGGGCCTGCCCCGCCTCGCCGGATGTGCGGGCGAAGATCAAGTCATGGGTGGCGCGGTGCACGCCGGTGTTGAACCGCTTGGAGCCGTTGATCACCCACTCGTCACCGTCGGGTTTGGCGTGCGTTTCCAGCCACGTCGCATCCGAGCCGTGCCGCGGCTCGGTCAGCCCGAAGGCCATCGAGCGTTCTCCGGTGATCAGCGCCTCCGACCACGCGGCGCGTTGCGCGTCGGTGCCGAAGCGCTCCATCATGATCACCTGCGGGAAGTTCCCGACGATCGACGACTCGTTCTGCAAGTCGTTGTGCAGACCAAGGCCTTTGTGCGCCAGATGCTCCCGGATCACGGCCATGTCGACGTTGGTGCCGTCGCGCCCGCCCAGCGACGCCGGCAACCCGTAGCGCAGCCAGCCGGCCTTGTCGGCCCGTCGGCGCATCTCGGAGAGCAGATCCTCCCACTCCCGGGTCGGGATGCCGTCGTTGTCCCAGTCGGTGCGGGCGTGTTCCCGGCGCTGGTCGAAGTACTGCATGTTCTCGGCCTGCAGCGGCGCGATCTCGCGCTCGATGAACGCATCCATGTCGGCGAGCAACCCCGGAAGGTGTTCTGGCAACGTGAAATCCATCTGCTCGGTCTCCTTACAGCTGCCGTACAGGGTCTTCTTCCAGACCGTCGACAGCGTCGCGATGGCGTCCTCGTCGCTGATCTCCAGGCCCGAGCCCGGACGGGCCCGACGACAACACGGTGGTGAAGTTCTCGAACAACAGGGCAATGGCGGCCGCGATGTGTTCGGGATTGAGGTCGGTTGCGTAGCCGTGCTCCTGAGCATGCCGCACCGAGGCGGCGACGATATCCATGCCGAAGCGCCGAAACTCGTTCTGGACGGCGGCAAACCGCTGCTGGGTCGCCGCCAGCTGCGCGACCGCGATCATGATGCCGATGTTCTGCTTGAACATGTTCCAGTACCCGGTGACCACCGAGGTGAAGAACGCGTCGTCGTCGGGCGAGTCCGGCAGGTGAAGGCTCAACCCGGACGGCGTCACGACGTCGTGCAGGAACGACTCGGCCAAGCGCGGCGAGCAGGTCTTCCTTGTCGGCGAAGTACCGGTAGAACACCGCCGCAGACTTTCCGGCCGCCGAGGTGATGTCGGCCAGCGTCGTGCCGTGAAAACCCCGCTCGGCGAAGAGCTTTACGGGCGGCCTGCTCGATGGCCGCCCGGGTCTGGCGGCCCTTCGCGGTCAGCGCCGCGTTGTGTCCGGCGGTCGGCATCAGCGTCTGTATCCGGTCACCGGCACGCAGCAGAGCAGCTGGGCAAGTCATGGCCGACAACTGATTTCGCCACGCTCGGCTGCGGCGATCGCGGCCTGCAGGTCGATGTCGACATCGACGCCGCTGTCGCGCAGCAGGTACACCAGGTCCTCGGTGGCGATGTTGCCGGTGGCGCCCGGAGCGAACGGGCAGCCGCCCAGCCCGCCGACCGACGCGTCCAGCCGGGTGACGCCGGAGCTCGACTGCGGCGTACGCGCTGGCCAGCCCGGCGCCGCGGGTGTTGTGGAAATGTCCGCCCAGCGGCAGCCCGCCGATCGACCGGGCGCAGTTGCGCGATGAGCGAACTCACCCTGCCCGGCGTGGTGGTGCCGATGGTGTCGGCGATAGAGAACCGGTCGACGCCGCGATCGCGCGCTGCCGCGGCGATGTCGAGCGACCCGCTGGGGCGGCGTGGGCCCCTCGAACGGGCAGTCCCACGCGGTGGCGACGATGACCTCGACGGTGACGTCACTGTCGTGGGCGATAGCGACGATCTCGTCGATCTGATCGGTGGCCTCGGCGCTGCTGCGCCCGACGTTGGCCGTGGCTGAACGCGTCGCTGGCCGACGACCACGTATTCGATCGAGCGCAGCCCGGCCGCGACGGCCCGCTTGGCGCCATTGGGGCTGGCGACCAGCGCGGAGAACTCGATGTCGGGGTAGTCGCGCAGACTGCGCCGCGAGCTCGGCGGCGTCGGCCATCGACGGCACCTTCGTTGGCGAGACGAACGCGGTGGCCTCTACCTCGCGCACCCCGGTGGCGGCGACGGCTGCCAGCAGTTCCAGCTTGGCCGACAACGGGATTGGCTTTTCGATCTGCAACCCGTCGCGCAGCGACACCTCGCGAATATCGACGTGCGGCTTTCATAGCACCTCCTCGGCGCGCAGCTCCTCGAGCTCGTCGGCGGTCTTGCCGAGCAACCCGATGTAGACGTCGTCGTTGTGTTGTCCGGGCCGCGCCGGGCCGGCGTTGCGAACACTGCCGGGAGATTCCGACAGCACCGGCATGACTCCCGGGCCCCAGCACGGGCCGGCCGAGCCGCTCGTCGTAATGCTCGACGAGCATGTCGCGGGCGCGCAACTGCGGATCGTTGACCACTTCGGCGACGGTGTTGATCGGGCCCGCGATCACGCCTGCGGCGGCCGAGGGTTTCGATGATCTCGTCTGGGCTCGTCGCTCGGCGGCCCAGTCGCCGATGATCTTGTCGAGTTCGTCTTGGTTGCGGCCGCGGGCGCCGTGGTTGGCGAACCGGTCGTCGGTGACCAGCTCTGGGCGTCCCATCGCCTGGCACAGCCGGGCGAACACGGTGTCCTGGTTGGCCGCGATCACCACCCAGGAGCCGTCGGCGCTGCGGTAGATGTTCGACGGCGCGATGCCCTCCAGGCGAGTGCCCGACGGGCCGCGCACGACACCGCCGACGTCGTAGTCCGGAATCGTGGATTCCTGCACCGCCAAGCATGATTCGGTCAGTGCCACGTCGACGACCTGGCCGTGGCCGGTGACGCTGCGGCGATACAGCGCGGCCAGCGCGCCCTGAGCGCCGAACATCCCGGCCAGGCTGTCGCCCAGCGACAGCGCCAGCCGGGGTGGCGGTCCGCCCGGAAAACCGTTGAGGTGCCGCAGACCGCTGGCTGCTTCGGCGACCGAGGCGTATCCGGCCTTGTGTGCGTCGGGGCCCGGTCTGCCCGTAGCCCGACACCCGAACCAAGATGATGCCTGAATTGCGTTGGCTGAGAACGTCGTAACCCAGGTTCCACTTCTCCAGGGTGCCCGGCCGGAAATTCTCCACCACGATGTCGGACTTCTCGACGAGATCAAGAAACAACTCACGGCCGCGCGGGCCTGCGCAGGTCCAGCGTGATGGCCTTCTTGTTGCGCGCGTGCACGGTCCAGAAGACGTGGTGCCCGTCGACTTCGGCCTGTCCCCAGGTGCGCAACGGATCCGGTGCGCCGGGCGGTTCCACCTTGATGACGTCGGCGCCCATGTCACCGAGCAGCCGGCCGGCGAACGGTCCGGCGATCAGCGTGCCGAACTCCAGCACCCGGATGCCGTCCAGCGGACCGGTTGTGGAGGGTCACTCCGTGCCCGCGAACTTGTGGCGCACCAGCCAGTCGGTCACCACGGTGACGGCCTCGCGCAGTTTGGCGCGTTGATCGGGACCGGCGTAATAGTGGGTGGCACCGGGGATTTCGTGCATCTCCTTGTCGGGATGGCCGATCGCCTCGAAGAGCCGTCGAGTGTGGCTGGGTGTGCATGCGTCGTCGGCGAGGTTGCCGATCACCAGCGCCGGCACCGCAATGTCGCGCCCGCAGTCCACGCCGTCGCCGTGCGCGTCGTCGTAGCTCCACTGCGAGAGCCAACTGCGCAAGGTCGAGAATCGGGCCAGGCCGACCGGGCTCATGTTCACCACTTGAGGATCACCCAGATAGCAGGTTCCCGGAGACCCGTTCGTTCGGATCGACATTCGGATCGAGCCACCGCGGGTCGGCCATGGTGCCGTGGACGACGAATCCGAACTCGGCTACATCGCTGCCGGGGCGCCCGTCGACTTCAGTTCCGCCAGTTTGTCCTTGACCCAGGCGGTGATGCGCCGGTTGCGGTCGATCTGCGCCTGCCGGTAGCGGGCCAGGAACTCCTCGCTGTAGGGCGGCTGATTGGGGTTGTCCGGGTTGTACAGGTCGAGTTCCGGATCGCGTTTGGTTGGATCGGATTCGTCGAGAATCGACCCGTCCAGCCATTCGGTCAGTGTGCCGTGCCGGCTGATGTGGGCGGCCAGCAGCATGATGCCGTCGGCGGCGGGTAGGTCGAGCTTGGTCAGGTCGGGCCCGTCGCCAGACGGGCTGGCGGTGATGGTCGCGTGCTGGGCCTGCTGCTGGTAGAACACCGACAGCGATCCGCCGCCGCTCCAGCCGGCCAGCACCACTTTCTGATAGCCAAGACGTTCTTTGGCGTCCTTGATGGCGGCGCCGAGATCCTCGATCACCTTTTCCATCAGCAGCGCCGAGTCGGTGCCGCGGAACCGGCTGTTGCAGTAGATGACGTGGTGGCCGGCCCGGCGCCAGCGCATTGATCATCGGCAGGTACGCGCCACCGCCGATCGGGTGCATGAACACCAGCACGGTATCCGACGGGTTGTCTTTGGGCTTGAGCAGATAGCTCTCCAGCACGGTGATTTCGGCCAGACCGCCGTAGACGTCCCGGACGCCGGAATTGTTCTGAAAAGCAACCAGATAGGGGATCCGGTCGTAGTCATGTTTCACGGCTGTTGTCGGCTGCATCAATGTTGTCCTAAGTCATGGGCCAGTACCTCTGCCGACGGCGTCAGCCGTCGGCGGGTGTCGATAGCGATGACCTGCCAGTCGACGCGGGAGTAGTCGTCGAACTTGCGGCGGTTTCGTTCTCGGACCTTCTCTGGCGCGCCGTGGTGAATACCTTGCGGCGCATGGGAAATCAATCCGAGAGGCATCGGGATGCCGTAGAGCGAGCCGCCGTGGAAGAAAGCGATCTCGTCGTAGTCGACGTTGCGGTGGTACCACGGGGTGCGTTCGGTGCCCGCGACGCCTTCGGCCGGTTTGGGCAGGAAGTTCATCACGTAGACGCCATTGGCCTGCATGAACAGGTGCACGGTCGGGGGCAGGTGGACGCTGTCGGAGGTGACCACGTTGTAGTCGGCGATGTTGAAGGTGAACGCGAAGTTGTCACCGCGCCAGCCTTCGACGTCGAGCGGATTGTGCTGGTAGTACAGCGTTGTCGGGCCGCCGTCGTGGATGAGCCGGACCTCGTACTCGCCGCGCCCGGCTGTTCGTGGATCTGCGTCAGAGGGGCTCGGTTCCGGGATGACGACCTGCGAGGGGTCGAACGGGAAATGCCTGCCGAGTTGGCCGGGGGAGGGACGCGGAACTCGTCGCTGGCCTCGATCATGAGCATCGTGGTTGTGGTGTCGGGGATCTGACGCCAGGTGCAGGCTTTCGGGAGGTACACCCAGTCGCCGTCGCGGTAACGCAACGGCCCGAACTCTGTCTCCAGCAGACCAGTCCCTTGATGCACGAAGCACAGCAGGTCGCCGTCGACGTGGCGGACGTAGAACGGCATCGGCTGATCCCGGCGGGACAGCGATATCCGGCAGTCCTGGTTGGTGAACATCAACAGCGGTCCACCGTGGGCGTCGGTCGCGTCGCCCGGCTTCAGCTCGCTGGACAGCACGTCGACGGGACGCAGTGGACCCTCCGACCGATACGCGGTGGGGTCGTGGCGGCGATACATGTTCGCGGTTCGGCCGGTGAATCCGCCGCGGCCCAACTCATCGTCTTTGAGCCCGTCGAGGTCGGCATGCAGGCGACGCGGTGTCTTGCCTTTGCGCAGGTGAATGAAGGAATCCATGGCAGCTCCGGGGGTTATGGCCCAGCACAAACTAAAAGTGACATTACTTTTTCTTTACTCGTCGTACAAGGGCCGCCCGGGTAGCGGGGAACGGCCACCCGCCCCTCTGAGGCTCCTGTGGTCGATGGGACACGTGAAGCCCGCCGAGCCTGGTCAGTCCCGGATGCGTATGACGACTTTTCCTTTTGCGGTGCGGTTTTCCAGCGATGCGATCGCGGCTGCGGCCTCGTCGAGCGGGTAGACCACCGGCTCGGGTGCCGGCAACCTGCCAGAGGCGAGTAGCTGTTCGAGCGCTGCCCACTGCTCGGCCAGCGCGTCGGGGTGCGTTCCTGCCCAGGCGCCCCAACCGACACCTATCACGTCAATGTTGTTCAGCAGCAGGCGATTTACCTTGACCGTGGGGATTTCGCCGCCGGTGAAGCCGATCACCAGCAGCCGGCCCGCGGGGGCCAGCGAGCGCAACGAATCGGTGAACCGGTCACCGCCGACAGGATCGACCACCACGTCGACGCCGCGGCCGTCGGTCAACTCTTTGACCGCGTCTTTGAATCCCTCGGCCAGCACGACGTCTGTGGCCCCCGCTGCCTTCGCGATTTCGGCCTTGTCCTGCGTGCTCACCACCGCGATGACCCGCGATGCGCCGAGTACCGGTGCCAAGCGCAGCGCCGACGTGCCGATCCCGCCGGCCGCCCCGTGCACCAGCACGGTCTCACCGGATTGCAAGCGCCCGCGGACGGTCAACGCGAAATACACCGTCAGGTCGTTGAACAGCAGACCCGCACCCTCGGAGAAGGTCACGTTGTCCGGCAGCTTGAACACTCGGTCGGGTTGCAGCACCGCGACTTCGGCCATGCCACCGGTGAGCATGGTCAGGCCGACCACTCGGTCGCCGGTTTGCACATGTGCATCCGACGGCGCCGATCGGACCACGCCCGCGATCTCGGCACCCAACACGAACGGCGGATCCGGCCGGTACTGGTAGAGGCCCCGGGTCAGCAGCGCATCGGGGAAGGCCGCTCCCGCGGCGTGAACGTCGACGACAACTCCATCGCCGCTGGGTTCATCGATCTCGCCAACCTCGACGCCGTCCGGACCATCGAGTCGTGTCAACTGTGCCGCGCGCATGCCACCTCCGTTGTCTGCACTGAACGTCTTGACGTTAGCCCCGTGGAACGCAGTCCAGCCCGCTCGGTCCCTTTAGATTGCGCGCATCTGCTGCGACGCTTGCATTTTCCGGGGGCTGCTTCAGGGTAGAAGAACGCGCAATCGTTCCCAGCCTCGGACGGTCGAGGTAGGTGCGAGCTGTGCGGTCTCGTGCTCGATATCCCAATCTGGCCAGCGGTTGAGTAACTCGTCGAGCGCGACGCGGCCTTCGAGGCGGGCCAGGTTCGCTCCGAGGCAGTAGTGCAAGCCTTTACCGAAGGTGACGTGCGAGCCATCGTTGCGGTGAATATCGAACACGGCGGGGTCGGCATAACGGCGGGGGTCACGATTCGCCGCCCCGAATAACAGCAGCATCGCGCTTCCGGCTGGCACCGTGCTGCCATAGCATTCGAAATCCCTTGCCACCCAACGTGCCACGTGCGGTCCTGTCGGCTCGAACCGTAGTGTTTCGTCGACGGCCCGCGTCAGCAACGACCGGTCCTCGAACACGGCACGGCGTTGGTCGGGATGCTCCGCGAACACCTTGGCCAGCCATCCGATCAGCCGGCCGGTTGTCTCGTTGCCGGCACCGGCGACAACCTGGGCGTAGCGAAGCACCTCGTCGCGCGTCAGCTTCCGGATCACGCCATGCTCGTCTTCGAATTCGACGTTGAGCAGCGCGGTCATCAGGTCGTCGGAGGGATTCCTGGCCCGCCAGTCGATGTAGTCCGCATAGATCCGTCCGTCGGCGATCTTGTCGGCGTCGACCACCTTCATCGGCGCTCCTGCCTTGGTGCGCAGATTGGCGTCATTGGCATCCCGGACACTGATTTGATCGTCTTCGGGGATGCCCAAGAGCATGCCGATCACTCGCATCGGCATCATCGAGGCAAGTTCTGCGATGATGTCGAACCCGTCCGAGCCGACCAGCGGATCGAGGCAGCGTGCGCAGAACCGCCGGATCTGGTCCTCAATTTCTGCCATCCGGCGCGGGGTGAAGACCCGTGACATCAGCCCGCGCAGCATCGTGTGCATGGGTGGGTCTTGGAACATCATGACGCCGGGCGGCATGTCGAAATCGGATTGCACGAGTTCTAGGATGTCGCCCCTGCTGTTGGAGAACGTCTCCCAGTTCGCCAAAGCCTTCTCGACGTCGGTGTGGCGTGACAGCGCCCAGAAGTTGTAACGCTCGTTGTAGTAGATCGGACTTTCTTCACGCAGCCGGGCATAGATCGGGTAGGGGTCAGCGACGATATCGACGTCGTACGGGTCGTAGTAGACGGCGGTGTCCCGGGAGATTGTCACGACATGTTTTCCTTTGTCTCAGCGATCATTTCAGGCAGCTACCGGCGTCGACGGGCAGGGCGACGCCGGTGATATAGCGGGATTCGTCGGAGGCCAGGAAGAGTACGGCGTTGCTGATGTCGTCCGGGTGTACCCACGGAATCGGCAGCACGTGATATGTCTGGCAGATCGGTGCGAGGTCGTCGGGGCCGGGATCGTCCAGATCGGGCCGAAAACCGCGGTAGGTGCCCTCGTTGAGCAACAGCGGAGTGCTGACGTGCGTGGGATGCACCGAGTTGACCCGGATTTGGTGCGGACCGAATTCCACCGCGAACGTGCGCATCAGGCCAACGACGCCGTGTTTGGCGGCCACATAGTGGCCCATGTAAGGGTACGCTTTCAGGCCGGCGACAGAACTAGTCAGAATGATCGAGCCGCCGTGACCGCCTTTCAACAGATGCGGCACAGCGACTTTCACCGTCTTCCACACGCTGCTGAGGTTGACATCGATCATCTCTTGCCACAGCGACTCATCGAGCTTGTGCAGTTTGTCGCCCATGGTGCCGATGCCGGCGTTGGCAACGACGATGTCTAACCGGCCCAGCTGCTCGACACCGCTGTCCAGCACACGCCGAAGGGCGTCGAGATTGCGCACGTCAACCTCGGCGGTGTAGACGCGCCGGTCGAGATTTTTGACCATCTCAGCAGTCTCGGCGAGATCCTCGGGCGTCGAGCCCGGCGCTGGCGAGTTTTCGAAAGGCTCACAGATGTCGACCGCGATGATGTCGGCGCCTTCCTGCGCCAGCCTGACCGCGTGACTGCGGCCCTGTCCGCGCGCCGCGCCGGTAACAAACGCGACCTTGTCGGCAACCCGGCTTGTCATAGTGTCTCCTAGCTCATCCCGATGCGAATGTTCTTGACTTGTAAGAATTCGTAAAGTCCCTCGACGCCGCCGGTGCGGCCAAAGCCGCTCTGCTTGTATCCGCCGTATGGCCCCTGCGGGGAGATATCGCTGAGCTGATTGATCCACACCGAACCAGCCTGAAGTTGGCGCGCGACACGGTGAGCACGCGCGAGATCGGTGGTTTGGATGAACGCGTTCAACCCGTATGGTGTGTCGTTGGCGATCCGGACGGCTTCTGTTTCGTCATCGAACTTCATTACCGAGACGACGGGTCCGAAGGTCTCGGTCTGAGCGAGGGCCGACTGATTGTCAACGTCACCGAACACCGTGGGCTCGACGTAAAAACCTTCCGCGAGGTCGCCGCCTAACCGCTTGCCGCCGAGGACCAACTCTCCCGCCTTTTGGGTGACGGCTTCATCAATCGCGCGGAGGATGCGGTCGGCAGCGCCTTGGCTGATGACCGGCCCGAACATGACTTCCGGTTGAAAAGGGTCACCGACTGTGGCCGCATCGACCGCTGCGACGAATTTCTCGAGGAATTCGTCGTAGACGGATTCCTGCACCAGCAATCGGCTCGCGCATGCGCAACTCTGGCCCGACTGGATTATCGGACCTTGAAAAGCCGCCAGCTGCGCCGCAGCGTCGAGGTCTGCATCGTCGAAGACAACGTTGGCTGACTTGCCGCCAAGTTCGGCAACAACGGGCGTCAGATTCTCGGCTGCTGCTCGGATGACCCTGCGCGCTGTCGTCCCACCGCCGGTGAAGTGGATTTTCCGGATCCCCTGATGACGCGACCAGCGCATTCCCGCCTGTGGAACCAGCGGGCACGACGTTGACCAGGCCGGCCGGTAGACCTGCGGCCAAACATAATTCACCGAATCGCAGTGCGGCGAACGGCGCCAGCTCCGATGGTTTCAGCACGACAGCATTGCCTGCCGCCAGCGCCGGCGCCACGCACGAACCGATCACTACCAGCGCGCCGTTCCACGGCGTGATGACGCCAACGACACCGTAGGGTTCCCGCTCTACCAGATTTACGTCGAACGACCCGGCCACCGGCGTACTGCAACCGTGCGGCTTGTCGACGTACCCGGCGAAATGTCGCAGAAAGCGTTCCAGAAGCACGGCGTTGCCCGCCATGGTGACCGGTACCGCATAGTCGTGCACGTTCAGCTGGGACAGTTCGTCCAGATGGTCGTGCACTGTGTCGGCAAGATCGATGAGCAGATCGCGACGTCTATCAACGGAATGCGACATCCATTCGCGGTGCGCGTCCCAAGCGGAGCGGACCGCTCGATCGATTTCGATGGCACCGGCAAGTTGGACCGTCCCGTTCGGCCGGCCGGTTGCCGGGTAGACGTGCTGGTGCGTACCGCCGGAGGATTCGGTGACCCGGTCCCCGCCGATAAGAATTCCGGATAGCGCCTCAGTGAGTGATGCCATGCCAGTTCCTATCGTGCAACAACATCAACTGAGCTTTCAGCACGCCACTCGTCGAGAACACGCGCCTTCTGCTCGGCGATCACCTGGCCGAGGTGGGAAGCCTTGGGCCATCCGTAGTAGGCGGCGAAATGCAGTGCTAATTCATCAATTTCGGCGAAGGACACGTCCCGGCTCTTCAGGGCGGCGTAGACGTGGGAGATGATCGGAATCGGTGCGTCCTGGAAAGCCACACACGCCACGGTCACCAGCCGGCGCTCTTTGATGCCCAGCCCCGGTCGCAGCCACATTTCACCGAAGACGAAGTTGAGAATGCCCGCTCCTGAGTACGGATTGTCCCGCTGCGGTACGGACGGCATGCAGTTGATCTCCCTGAACGTGTGATTCGCCGGCGGCAAGTCGCGCCTCGGGGTCGCTCGGGGTTACCAAAGGCAGCAGCGGTTCTGGAGGCGGGACGGGCAACCCGCGCTCGCGATGGATGCGTTCCCACTGCGCATCGACCGCCATGTTGAATCGAGACGCTTTGGGCCAGCCGGCGTACACCGCGAAATGCAGTACCGTTTCCCGCATCTCGGTGATTGTCACGTCGCCGCTGTTCAACGCTGCATAAACGTGTTGGTCTAGCGGTTCTTGCGCGTCCGCCGCCGCGGCGCACGGGAGTGTGACGAACCGCCGGTCCCGCCTGCTGAGGACCGCACGTGACCAGACTTCCGCGAAGACGAAGTCGATCAGCCCGTTGGCGGCCGGGCTGGCGTCGTCGGGCGGAGGGAATGTCATCACCTCGGCGAAGAGTCGCCTGCCCCGCTCATTGCGTTCAGTGTCGGTCGTTGTCATGAATGTCCACCTATCTGAGCGTCACGCCCGCGTCGACCTTGAACTCGAGGCCGGTCACATACCGGGATTCGTCGGAGATGAGGAACAGCACTGCGTTGCTGACGTCGACAGCCTCGACCATGATCGTGGGAAGGGCATTGAGGAAGATCGGCACCAGATCCGGCCGCTGCTGGGCCAGCAGCTCCTGCAGTGAGTCCGGCCGCATTCCCGTCTCGACCCCAGTCGGGTGCACCGTGTTGACCCGGACATTCTGCGCTGCAACCTCATTGGCCAATGCCCGACTCAACCCGACAACTCCGTGCTTGGACGCCGTATAGGGAAGATGCAGCGGGGTGCCCTTCAAGCCAGCCGAGGAGCTGATGTTGACAATGCTGCCACCGCGCTCGATGAGATGCGGAAGTGCTGCCGCGCAGGTGTTCCAGGTTCCAATGAGGTTGACGTCGACGACGGTTCGCCATTGCTCGGCTGTCGTCTGATCCCACGTTCCCACCGTCAGCACACCGGCGTTGGCCACCGCGCCGTCGAGGCCACCCAGTTCGGCGACAGCGTCGTCGACGGCCGATGCCAGCGCCGCCGTGTCGCGCACGTCGACGACCTTGGTGACGGCCCTGCGTTCATGCTTCTGGACAAGTCGCGCGGTTTCTGCAAGATCCTCATGGGACGCTAACGGATATTCCAGCTCCGGCAGGGACTCGCATATATCGACCAGGATGAGGTCGGCGCCCTCTTCGGCCAGCCGCACCGCGTGGCTACGGCCCATGCCGCGCGCAGCCCCTGACACCAGCACCCGCTTGCCCGACACTCGTCCGGCGTCCAGATGTGTTGCCGCTCATAGCTTGTTGCAGAACCCGGCGTCCACGGGGAACGTCACCCCGGTGACATACTTGGCCTCATCGGAGACCAAATACGCGATCGCTGCGCTAATGTCCTCAGGCTCAAGCATCTCCACCGGCATCGGATTCTGCAGATGGGCACCGCCTTCAGGATAGTTTTCCAAGAACTCGGTCATCGCCGGATTTACGGCCATCATCGTGCGTACTGCGGTGGGATGGACCGTATTGACTCGAATACTGTAGGGCGCCAACGTATTCGCCAGGGTTCGCATCAAGCCCACTATTCCGTGTTTGGATGCGGCGTACCCCAGCCCGCCACCCTGCAGACCGCCGAAGCCACGCAACCCGGCAGTGGAGCTGGTGAACACGATCGCCCCGCCGCGCTGCCCTGCAAGCAGATGCGGAATCGCCGCCCAGATCGTGTGGTACGCGCCGTCCAGGTTCACTGCGATCGCCGCCCGCCATTGCGCCAGCTCCTCCTCGATACTCAGCTGACGAAAAGCCACCGGCGCGATGCCCGCGTTGGCGCATACGATATCGAGCCGACCAAAATGTTCCACCCCGGCATCCAGCGCCGTCTTGATTTGCTGGAAATCGCGGACATCGGCGACCGTGCCGAGCATCTTGCCGCCTACGCCTTCTACTAGGCCGATAGTCTCTTCGAGCTCGTCGCGACTGGCCATTGCGTAGCCATTCGCCGGGATATCGGCGCAAATGTCGATCCCGATGATGTCGGCGCCTTCGACGGCCAGCCGAAGCGCATGACTGCGACCCTGCCCGCGCGCCGCACCGGTAATGAAGGCGACCTTGCCATCCAAACGACCCATCGGTCCTCGTCTCACTGTGCGCGCCTGACGTTGTGTAACTCGGTTACTGAGGTAGAGTAACCTGGTTACTGCATGCGAGGCAAGGGCATCTCTCACGTGATCAATTCAGAAGTCGTCAACGGCAAGGCGGGACGGCGGCAGGACCAGGTGCTCGACGTCGTCATCGACATGCTGGAAACCGAGGGTCATAGCGCGGTCCAACTGCGGGAAGTGGCCCGCCGCGCCAGAACGTCATTGGCCACCATCTACAAGCGGTACGCCACCCGCGACGAACTGATTTGCGCTGGGCTCGACTGCTGGATGTCCGAGAACCGTTATGCGGGATTGACTTCGCAAACGCACGACAAGGACGAGTCGCTCTACACGGGTCTCATGCGGGTGCTGCGCACAATTTTCGAGCCGTGGGAGGGCCATCCGGGGATGCTCGAGGCGTACTTTCGCGCGCGCACCGCGCCTGGTGGTCAGAAGCTGATTCGGCGCGGATTCGATGCCGTCGTACCCGCAGCAATGCCGGTGCTTGCCGGTGTTGACGCGGACTTCGTTCAGGACCTCGACACGATTGTCTCGAGTCTGGTGTACGGCCTTTTAGGCCGATTTGTCGGCGGCGAGATAGGCATCACTGAGATCGTGCCGACGCTTGACCGCGCCATATTCCGGTTGACCGCAGGCTACGAGGCCGCGGCTCGTGTCCGCCAGACGAGTGACGCCGCGGAGAACGGATCCGCTGACGGCGCGACGGCACGCAACGCAAGGTAGTGAGCTACGCCTGGACGGGACCCGCGCCTACTTCAACTCGGACGAGGACAGGCCCAACAGCCGACGTGCGACCACCAGCTGCTGAATCTGCTGGGTGCCCTCGAAAATGTCCATGATCTTCGAATCACGCGCCCACTTCTCCAACAGGGTTTCCTCCGAATAACCAATGGTGCCAACCATTTCGACGGCCTTAAGGGTGATATCGCTGCCCACCCGGCCAGCCTTGGCCTTGGACATCGATGCTTCTTTGGAGTTGGGGATGTTGTTGTCGGCTTGCCACGCCGCGCGCAGGGTCAGCTGGTAGGCGGACTCCCATTCGGCCTCCATCCGGAGGAATTCGGAGGCGGCCGCACTTTGGGCCAGTGCGGGCTTGTCGTAGGAGATCTCGACGCCGGCGTCGGCGAGAATCTGGCGCAGCTCTTCCAGCGTGGCACGGGCAATCCCGACGGCCATGGCGGCCACCACCGGGCGGGTGTTGTCGAAGGTCTCCATGACCCCGGCGAATCCCTTGCCGGGTTCGATTTCGGGGTTCCCGAGCAGATTTTCCCGAGGAACGCGGGCGTTCTCGAACCGGATAGCGGCGGTGTCGGATCCTTTGATGCCGAGCTTGTTCTCGAGCCGCTCGACCGTGACGCCGGGATGTTCCCGCGGCACGATGAACGACTTGATCGCCGAGCGGCCCTTCGACTTGTCCAGCGTCGCCCACACCACGATGTGAGTGGCCCGCGAGCCCGCGGTCACGTAAATCTTCTCGCCGTTGATGACGTATTCGTCGCCGTCCAGCTTGGCGGTGGTGGTCACTGCCGCCGAATCGGATCCAAATCCCGGTTCGGTGATCGCCATCGCCGCCCAGACCCGGCCCAGTCGCTCGAGCTGTTCATCGGTGGCCACAGCAGACACCGCCGCGTTGCCGAGGCCCTGGAAGGGAATCGACAGCAGCATCGCCGCGTCTCCCCAACTCGCCTCCAACGCCTGCAGTACCGCCGACATGTTGGCGCCGTTGCGGTTTTCCCCGTTGCTTTCGCTGCTGCGAAGCCCGCTGACGCCAGCCATATCCAACGTGTTGGCCTCGTTGGCGCCGGCGTACAGCTCAGCCAGCGTGTCGAGCTCGACCGGATACTCGTGCTCTTTGAGGTCGTACTTGCGGGCGATCGGCCGCATCATCTCCGCCGCGCCCTGGTGTGCCGTGTCGATCACCGCGCGCATTTTGCCGGGCAGTTCCAAATTGATTGCCATGAGTGGTCTTTCGTTGCGGGTAAGTGAAACGACTTAGATAACGACGACGCCCTCGGCAACGCCGATGGCCCTCAGGTCGCGGTACCAACGCTCGACGGGGTGCTCCTTGGTGAAGCCGTGGCCACCGAGCAACTGCACGCCGTCCAGGCCGATCTGCATGCCTTTGTCGGTGCCGAGCCGTTTGGCCAACGCGGCTTCACGGCTGAACGACAGGCCCTGCTCCGCCCGGGCTGCACCGCGCCAGGTGACCAAGCGCAGCCCGTCGAGTTCGATCGCGATGTTCGCGCACATGAATGCGACGGACTGCCGACGAGCGATGGGCTCGCCGAAAGCTTCGCGTTCCTTCACATACGGGATGACGTAGTCGAGTACCGCGTGCGATGTCCCGACCGCCAGCGCGGCCCAGCCCAGCCGGGACAGAGCGATCGCCTCGGAATAGTCAGCGTCAGTGGCGTCGTCCTCGCCCAGACGGGCGCTGAGCGGCACCGACACATTGTCAAGCTCGACACGGCCCAGCGCGGCCGCGCGGATACCCATGCTCGGGTCCGCCTTCACGCTCACGCCGTCGCTCGACGACTCGACGATGAACAGCGCCGGCTTGCCGTTGAGTTGCGCTGCGACGATTAACAATTCGGCGTCGGCGGCCGCCGGGACCAGAGACTTCACGCCGTCGAGGCGGTACCCGCTCGGGGTGCGGACGGCAGTGGTCTTCAGCGCGGTCGGGTCGAACAGCGGCTGCGGCTCGGCGATGGCCACGCAAGCCTGCGGCACGTTCTCGCCGGCGAATTCCTTGAGGTAGGTCGCCTGCTGGCCTGCACTGCCCCAGTGGGTGAGTGCGGCGGCGACTCCTGCCGGCGCCAGGATCGGCAGTGCCAACCCCATGTCGCCGTAGGCGAGTGCCTCGGCAACCAGCACGTTGGTCACGCTGGAACGCTCGGCGGCGATGCCGTCGAAGTCCTCGGGAATGTTGATCGCGGTAATCCCCAGCTCTGTGGCCTTCTTGACCAGGTCGGGGGGATAGGCGATCGCCGCGTCGGCATCGTGAGCAACCGGACGCAGGATCTCTGCGGCGAACTCCTCGACGGTTTCGACGATCAGTTTCTGGTCGTCGTCGGGCGTCAGGTCGTAGTAGTCCTTGCCGGTGGTCTTCAGCCGGGTGGGTCCGCCGCGCAGATTCTGGACGCGCCTGAACTGACGGCTGGTCGCTCCAGTGGTGGAGAATATGGTCCTGGCGCTGTAGCGCAGCGTCCGGTTCAGCGGATCGCGCAATCCGTACTTGTCCAGGAATTCCTGGCCGACGAGGGGTGTGAGCAGGCCCAATGCCACGTCGATGCCAGTGCGCTTGTGCTTGTGCTCGCCGATAGCGGATTTGCGGCCTCCGCGTTTGGGACGCGGCTTCGAGCCATGAGAGCCCTGGTGGGAGCCGTTAGCGGGGGTGACAGTGTTTGTCATTGACAGCAGCCTCGGTTGTTGGGGCAGTGCGACGACTGTATCTTACTCCGGAGTAAGATAGAAGAGGCGTGTTAAGCAGTTCACACGTTCAGGTCGCGGAAAGCCTCGCGAGCACCGGATCATGCAGCACGCCGTTGGTCGCCACCGCGCTACCGCCGTGCGGGCCGGCGGTGCCGTCGAGGCTGCTGAAGGTCCCGCCTGCCTCACGGACCAGGATGTCCAGCGGCGCCAGATCCCATACCGACACCTCCGGCTCGGCGGCGATGTCAACCGCCCCCTCGGCCACCAGGCAGTAGGACAAAAAGTCACCGAAGGCCCGCACGCGCCACACCGCATCGGTTAGGTCGACGAAGCGGTCTCGCAGACCGAGCTGAGCCCATCCGGACAGGCTGGAGAACGACAAACTGGCCGAATCAAGCTCTGCCACCGAGGAAACCGAGATACGGCGGGCAGGCGCATCGCCGAACGTCGCGAACGCGCCCGCTCCGCCGGCGGCCCACCAACGGCGTTGCAGCGCAGGCGCACTGATCACTCCGACCTGGGGCACGCCGTCGTCGAGCAATGCGATCAGGCTGGCCCATACCGGCACGCCCCGGACGAAGTTCTTGGTGCCGTCGATCGGGTCGATGATCCACTGCCGCCCGCTGAAACTGGTTGACCCACCGTACTCTTCGCCCAGCACGCTGTCATCGGGCCGAATCCGGGCGAGCGTCTCCCGTAACGTCGTCTCGACCGCGCGATCGGCGTCGCTGACCGGCGTCAGATCGGGTTTGGTCTCGACCACCAAGTCGATCGCGCCGAAGCGAGCCAGTGTCACCGTGTCGGCCTGGTGGGCGAGGTTGAGCGCCACCGAGAGATCGTCGTCTCGCATCACGACAGTAAAGCTTCAGTTGCAGGCGATGACCAAACGCCCGACGAGTTCGCCGCGCGCCCGCGTCGCTGGGTCGTCTGCTCGGCGGCGGGATGCAAGATTTCAATCGACCGGCCTTCCCGGGTCCGTACCATCGATCCATGGCCAGGCCGATAGTTGCGGAAAGGGCTGATAGTGGCTGACGAAAAGCGAGGGCAGGCGGCTCTTTTCGATGCTTTGACCACCAAGGGTACGGCCTTCTCGGAGGCAGAGCGTCGCAAGTACGGTCTACTGGGATTGCTGCCGACCGCGGTGAAGACCCTCGACGAACAGGCCCGGCACGTCTGGCACGAGTTCTCTTCTCGTAACGACGATCTCGACAAACACATCTATCTCCGTGCGTTGCAGGACCGCAACGAGACCCTGTTCTATCGCGTGCTGAGCGACCACATCCCGGACACCCTGCCGATCGTGTACACGCCGACGGTGGGGGAGGCCTGCCAGCGGTTCGGCGAGATCTATCGCCGCCCGCGCGGATTGTTCGTGTCCTATCCCGACCGCGACTGTCTCGACGAGGTGCTGGACAACCGGCCCCAGCGCGACGTTGACGTCATCGTGGTGACCGACGGGCAGCGCATCCTCGGCCTGGGCGACCAGGGCATCGGCGGGATGGGCATACCGATCGGCAAGCTGTCGCTCTACACCCTGATCGGGGGCATCAATCCCGCGCGCACCCTGCCGATCGTGCTTGACGTAGGCACCGACAACGTCGAACTCCTCGACGATCCGCTCTACCTCGGCTGGCGGCACCGGCGCATCCACGACGACGAGTACTACGCGTTCATCGAACAGTTCGTCGCGGCGGTGCAGAAACACCTGCCGAAGGTATTACTGCAGTGGGAAGACTTCGCCACCGTGCACGCGCAGCCCATCCTCGCTCGCTACCGCGATGCCCTACTCACCTTCAACGACGACATCCAGGGCACCGCCGCGGTCACCCTCGGGGCACTGCGCGGCGCAGCGAACGTCGCCGGCCGTCCGCTATCGCAGCAGCAGGTCGTCATGCTCGGCGCGGGCTCAGCCGGCATCGGCGTCCTCGACATGATCCGCCGCGAGATGGTGAACGAAGGGCTGTCCGAACAGGCTGCAACAGAACGCATCTGGGTTGTCGACGTGGTCGGGTTACTCACCGACGACCGGAAAGACCTGTCGGCCGGGCAGCGCTCCTTCGCTCAACCTGCCGGACGCGCGGCCGGTTGGGGCTTGTCCGGGCCGGCCCAGCTTCCCGATGTCATACACCATGTCGACATCGGTGTTCTGCTCGGACTATCCACTGCTGCAGGCGCGTTCACCGAGCCGATCGTCCGCGAACTCGCAAGCAAAACCGAGCGGCCGATTATCTTCCCGCTGTCCAACCCGACCAGCCGCGCCGAGGCGCACCCTGCTGAGCTGGACCACTGGACCGACGGCCGCGCTTTGATCGCCACCGGATCCCCGTTTGCGCCGCTGCACCGTAACGGAGTGGAACACGCTGTGGCCCAGTGTAACAACGTCTACATCTTCCCGGCGATCGGGCTCGCTGTTACCGCGGCACAGGCGACCCGAGTGACCGACGAGATGATGCGCGTGGCCGCGACAACGCTGGGCGACGCGTCGCCTGCCCTCACCGATCCCGATCAGCCGCTGCTGCCGTCGTGGTCGGATGTACCGGGGGTGGCGGTGCGGATCGCGCAGGCGGTCGCCGCGCAGGCCGTTGCGGACGGCGTCGCCCCGAAACGCAGTGACGACGAACTCGCCGAACGGATCGCGCAGGTGCGCTGGATCCCCGTCTACCCGTCAACGCCAACCTGAGCGGGGCGGGCGGTCCTACGATGGCATCGTGTGGGAGATCCTTTCGGTGGTGGTGCTGGTCGCTTTCGCGGCAGGATTTTTGGCGCCGCGCTTCTTCCGTCACGGCCCGCGCGCTGATGCGTTGAGCGGCACGCTGCTGATCACCGGCGTCAGCCCGCGGCCTGACGCCACCGGCGAGCAGATCGTCACGATCACCGGCGTCATCGACGGGCCGACCCTGAACGAGTACACCGTTTATCAGCGCATGACCGCCGACGTCGAGAAGTGGCCGACCGTGGGCGAACTCAAGCCGGTGGTGTACTCCGAACGCAATCCCGACAAGTGGGCTTTCGCGCCACCCGACGCACCGGCGGTCTAACCCGGCTCAGCCGTGGCTGATGTGCAGCAGCTTGGCCAGGTTCGGCAGTTTCACCCGCGGCCGTCCATGCGGCTCACCGCTCGATCGTTCATGCTCGTCGATCAGCTTCCAGTGCGCATCGGTGACAACCTGGGGCTGTCGGGAGCGCAGCCAATCGGCGAGCTTGTCGGCGCGGTCGGCGCCAAAGTCGGCCAGTTCTGTTGCGGCGGCCGACAGGTCGGCGATCAGGGTATCGACGGTTTCCTGCGAGTCCTTCTTATTGGTGCCGATCACCCCACTCGGCCCGCGCTTGATCCAACCGACGACGTACTCATTGCGACTGCCATCCACCCGGCCCGCGGTGTTCGGGATGGTGCCGCTCTTCTCGTCGAACGGCAGCCCCGGGGTGGGAACGCCGCGGTAGCCGACGGAGCGGACCACCAATTGAACGGGCACCTCCTCGCGGGCGCCGGTGTCTTTGGCCACCACCCGTCCGTTGTCGTCGCTGACCAGTTCGTTGGTCCCGAGCACGATCTTCTCCACGCGTTCCTCGCCGGCGATCTCGATGGGAGAGGTCAGGAACCGGAACACGATCCGGCGGTGTCCAGGCCGTGGCTCGCGCCCGACGTAGCCCTTGAGGACCTTGATGTTCTGCTTGCAGACCCTGCTCACCGCCGCCGCGTCGTCGTCGCTGATGTCTTCGAAATCCGCCGGGTCGACGATCACGTCGACGTTGTCCAGCTCGGCCAATTCGCGAAGCTCGAGGGTAGTGAAGGCAGTCTGCAGCGGGCCACGGCGACCGATGACGATGACTTCCTCCACGCCGCGGGGTCGCAGCGACTCCAGCGCGTGGTCGGCAATGTCGGTCTGGGCGAGGACATCGGGCTCGGTCACCAGGATGCGCGCGACGTCGAGTGCGACGTTGCCGTTGCCGACAACGACGGCCCGGGCGCCGGACAGGTCGGGCGTTATCTCCGCGAAGTGCGGATGGGCGTTGTACCAGCCCACGAAATCGACCGCGGCGACGCTGCCGGGCAACTCCTCGCCGGGAATGTTGAGCGGGCGGTCCGCCTGGGTGCCAATCGCGTAGACCACCGCGTCGTACTGTTCGGCCAGCTCGGCCGGGGTGACGTGCTCACCGATCGCGACGTTGCCGAAAAACCGGAACCGGGCGTCGTCCGAAGTCTGCTCGAATTGCTTGCTGATCGACTTGATCTTCGGATGGTCGGGCGCGACGCCGGAGCGCACCAAACCCCACGGGGTAGGCAGCATCTCCAACATGTCGACGGCGATGTCGAGGTTGTCGTCGGCGTCGGCGGCTTTGAACAGCGACGCGGCGGCGAAGAATCCAGAAGGGCCCGAGCCGATGATCGCGACGTGGAGTGGACGCATAAGCATCGATGCTAAACGTCTGCCTGGCCTGCTCGTGGCCAGTCGCGCGGCCCGTGTCGATTGTCCGGCCGGGTAACGTGATCAGCTGTGCATCCCGACCTCCAGGCTGATATCGCAGCACTCGACTCCACCCTGACCACGGTGGAGCGGGTGCTTGACATCGACGGTCTGCGTAGCCGGATCGAAAAGCTCGAGCACGAGGCGTCGGATCCCAATCTGTGGGATGACCAGGCCCGGGCGCAGCGGGTGACCAGCGAGCTTTCGCACACCCAGGGCGAGTTGCGGCGTGTCGAAGAGCTTCGGCAGCGACTCGACGATCTGCCGGTGATGTACGAGCTTGCCGAAGAAGAGGACGCCGAAGACGCCAAGGCCGAGGCCGATGTGGAGCTCAAGAAGCTGCACATCGACATCGAAGCGATGGAAGTGCGAACACTGCTCTCCGGTGAATACGACGAGCGGGAGGCCTTGCTCAATATCCGTTCTGGCGCGGGAGGCGTGGACGCCGCGGACTGGGCCGAGATGCTGATGCGGATGTACATCCGCTGGGCTGAGCAGCACAAGTACCCGGTCGAGGTGTTCGACACGTCCTACGCCGAGGAGGCCGGGATCAAGAGCGCGACGTTCGCCGTGCACGCGCCGTACGGGTACGGGACTTTGTCGGTCGAGCAGGGCACCCACCGCTTGGTGCGGATCAGTCCGTTCGACAACCAGAACCGACGGCAGACATCGTTCGCGGAAGTCGAGGTGCTGCCGGTCGTGGAGACCACCGACCACATCGATATTCCCGAGGGCGATCTGCGCGTTGACGTGTACCGATCCAGTGGCCCCGGCGGTCAATCCGTCAACACCACCGACTCGGCGGTTCGACTCACGCACATCCCGACAGGTATCGTCGTCACCTGTCAGAACGAGAAGTCGCAGCTGCAGAACAAAGTGGCCGCGATGCGGGTTCTTCAAGCAAAGCTGTTGGAACGCAAGCGCTTAGAAGAGCGTGCAGAACTCGACGCATTGAAGGGGGACGGCGGCAGCTCCTGGGGTAACCAGATGAGGTCCTACGTATTGCATCCGTATCAGATGGTCAAAGACCTGCGTACGGAGTACGAAGTAGGAAACCCGGCTGCCGTTCTCGACGGAGACATCGACGGATTCCTGGAAGCGGGCATCCGGTGGCGCAATCGAAAAGATGACGACTAAAACGACGTATTCAGCAATCAGCACCGCGCAGCGCTGGCACGACTTCTGGCACGGCGAGATCGGCCAATGGATCATTACCCGCGGTCTGCGGGTGATCATGCTGGCGATCGTCGCGATATTGGCGGTCAGGTTTGTCACCTGGGTTACCGATCAGATAAGCCAACAGCTCGACGAACGTTTCGTGGAAAGCGACGCGTTGGTGCGGTCGGAGGCGACCAAACACCGCCAAGCGGTGGCGTCGGTGATCCAGTGGGTTTCCATCGTCCTGATCGCGATCTGGGGCGTCGTTCAGATCGCCGAAGTCCTCAGCTTTTCCGTCAAGGGTCTGGTGGCGCCCGCCACCGTCGTGGGTGCCGCGCTGGGCTTCGGCGCTCAGCAGGTTGTCAGGGACATCCTCTCGGGGTTCTTCATCATCGTCGAAAAGCAATACGGCTTCGGCGATCTCGTCACGCTCACCATCGTCTCGACAGCGGAAGCCAGCGGCACCGTCGAAAACGTGACGCTGCGGGTGACCAGGCTGCGCTCGCCGAACGGTGAGGTGCTGACGATCCCTAACGGCCAGATCATCAAGGCGGTGAACCAGTCCAAGGACTGGGCGCGCGCAGTGGTGGACATCCCGGTCTCGACCTCCGCTGACCTCAACCGGGTCGGTGAGGTGCTGCGCCAGGAGTGCGAACGTGCCCGGGAAAACCCGATCCTCGGTGAATTGTTGTTGGATGCGCCCACCTTGATGGGTGTGGAAAGCATTCAAATCGACACCGTGACGCTGCGAATGGTGGCCCGCACACTGCCCGGTAAGCAGTTCGAAGCCGGCCGTCAGCTGCGCGTCCTGGTCGTCCGGGCGCTGGCCCACTCGGGGATCGGGACCGCGGCCGACGCCAAGGTCGGCGTCGTCGGAGGTCCGGGAGTCGAGGCGGCCACCGCCGAACAGGAAGCGTACGAAAAAACCCACGAGCCGGTGCAGCGCTGATGAAAGTAACTCTCAACGTTCTGGAAAATCGCGGTCGTGATGCGGATCGCCACTGGCCGGGTCACATGTTCGGCGGGCGAGTCCGAACGTCGACGCTGGTGTTGATCATCGCGTTCTTTGCTGTGTGGTGGACCTATGACCACTACCGGCCTCACCCGCCGCCACCGGCGGCGCCGCAGGTGGTTCCCCCAGGCTTCGTTCCCGACCCCAGTTACACCTGGGTGCCGCGCAGTCAGGTGCAATCGCCGCCCAGCTATGACACGCCGACGCCGACCCCACCGCCTCCGACGACGACGCCTCCCACCGACAACCAAACCCCCGACGACGACGACGCCGCCTCCGCCGCTGTTCCAGCTGCCTGTGCTGCCACCGCCGTTCGGTCCGGGTACGACTCCGGCTCCGCCGCCACCGGGGCAGCTGCCCGGGTCCCCGACTCCGGCGCCAGCGCCGGCACCGGCGCCGCTTTTTCCGGGGCTGCCCGGATGAGGCGCTGTCCCTCGGCAGCGCGTCGCGTCGGCTGGACCGGTCGAACGCGCGGCTACACTGGCGACCCGTGATGATCACCCTCGACCGCGTTACCAAGCAGTACAAATCGTCGGCGCGCCCGGCGCTGGACAACGTCAACCTCAAAATTGACAAGGGTGAGTTCGTCTTCCTGATCGGCCCGTCCGGCTCTGGCAAGTCGACGTTCATGCGGCTGCTGCTGGGCGCCGAGACACCGACCAACGGCGATGTGCGGGTGTCGAAGTTCCACGTCAACACCCTGCCCGGACGGCACATCCCCAAGCTGCGTCAGGTCATCGGCTGCGTGTTTCAGGATTTCCGGCTGCTGCAGCAGAAAACCGTGTTCGACAACGTCGCGTTCGCGCTCGAGGTCATCGGCAAACGCGCCGACGTGATCAACCGGGTGACGCCCGAGGTGCTGGAAATGGTCGGTTTGTCCGGAAAGGCCAGCCGGCTGCCGCACGAGCTGTCCGGCGGCGAGCAGCAGCGGGTGGCGATCGCGCGCGCGTTCGTCAACCGCCCGCTGGTCTTGCTGGCCGACGAACCCACCGGAAACCTCGACCCGGACACCAGCAACGACATCATGGATCTGCTCGAGCGAATCAACCGGACCGGCACCACCGTGCTGATGGCCACTCATGACCACCACATCGTCGACTCGATGCGGCAGCGGGTGGTGGAGTTGGCGCTGGGCAGGTTGGTGCGAGACGAACAGCGCGGCGTCTACGGGATGGACCGCTAAGTGCGCTTCAGCTTCTTATTCAATGAGGTCCTGACCGGCTTTCGCCGCAACATCACGATGACCGTCGCGATGATCCTGACCACCGCAATCTCGATCGGACTGTTCGGCGGCGGCTTGCTGGTGGTCCGCTTGGCCGACCACTCCCGCAACATCTACCTCGACCGAGTCGAGACGCAGGTCTTCCTCACCAACGACGTCTCGGCCAACGATGCAACGTGCGAAAGCCCGGAGTGCAAAGCGCTGCGGGAAAAGATCGAGAAGCGGACCGACGTCAAGTCGGTGCGGTTCCTGAACCGCCAGGACGCGTACAACGACGCGATTCGCAAGATCCCGCAGTTCAAGGATTTGGCAAGCAAGGACGCGTTCCCGGCGTCATTCATCGTCAAGCTCGAGCATCCCGAGCAGCACGCTGAGTTCGACGCCGCGATGCAAGGCCAGCCCGGGGTAGACCATCTGCTCAATCAGAAGGAGCTGATCGACCGGCTGTTCGCTGTGCTCGACGGTTTGAGCGATGCCGCGTTCGCCGTCGCGCTGGTGCAGGCGGTCGGGGCAATCCTGTTGATTGCCAACATGGTTCAAGTCGCGGCGCATACGCGTCGCACCGAGGTGAGCATCATGCGGCTGGTGGGCGCCACCCGTTGGTACACCCAGTTGCCCTTCCTGGTGGAGGCCATCGCGGCGGCGACCCTCGGCGTCATCATCGCCATCGTCGGTCTGTTGGTGGTGCGGGTGCTGTTCCTGGACAGTGCGCTCAGGCAGTTCTATCAAGCCCACCTGATCGCCCAGGTCGACTACGCCGACATCCTCTACATCGCACCGTTATTGCTGTTGGTGGGTGTGGCCATCGCCGCGGTCACGTCGTACGTGACATTGCGCCTCTACGTCAGGCGGTAGCGGTGGCCAAGAAGCCCGGCAAATCCCCGCCGGGAAGGCAGATCCTGGCATCCAACCGCAAAGCCCGGCACAACTATTCGATCCTGGATGTGTTCGAGGCCGGAGTGGTTTTGCTCGGCACTGAAGTTAAAAGCCTGCGGGACGGTAAGGCGTCGCTGGCGGATGCGTTCGCCACCGTCGACAACGGCGAGGTTTGGCTGCGTAACCTGCACATTCCGGAATATCACCACGGCTCCTGGACCAACCACGAGCCACGCCGCAACCGGAAGTTACTTCTCCACAGAAGCCAAATCGACGCCCTCATCGGCAAAATCAAGGATGGTAACCTCGCGCTCGTCCCGTTGTCGATGTACTTCTTCGAAGGAAAAGTCAAGGTGGAGCTTGCATTAGCGCGTGGCAAGCAAGCCCATGACAAGCGGCAGGACATGGCCAAGCGTGATGCGCAGCGCGAAGTCATTCGCGAACTAGGTCGGCGCTCCAAGGGCATGACCTGATCGGCGCCGCATACGCTCAGCTGTCCGCGGTCAGCTACGGCGTCAGTGATTTCGTCGGGGGTGTGGCTTCCCGGCGGGCGGCAGCGCTCCGCGTCATGCTGGTGACCTATCCGGTCGCCACTGTGATGTTGGGTGTGGTGGCCGTGACGGCCGGCGGACCCGTGCACCCGGGCGCGGTGTTGTGGGGTGCGCTCTACGGGATCAGTCAGGCGATCGGCGTGTACTGGTTCTATGCGGCCGTCAGTGCCGGTCCGATATCAGTGGTCTCGCCGCTGGCCGCGGTGCTCAACGCTGCCGTGCCTGTCGCCGTCGGCGTGGCACTGGGCGAACGGCCCGGCGAGACGGCATCGGTGGGCGTGGTGCTGGCCATGGTTGCGGTGATTATGGTCAGCCGGGAGTCGCCGGCCGATGTGGATGTCCGGACCCACCGTTTCACCAGCAAAGTCGCGTGGCTGACAGTCGGCTCGGGCGTGGCCTTCGGGCTGGATTTCGTGTTGCTGCACCAGGCTCCGGTGGAGTGCCGGCTGTGGCCGCTGTTCTTCGCCCGCGCCGCGGCGACCGTGCTGGTGTTCGTGGTGGCCGCGGCGAGCAAGAACTTCGCGCTTCCGTCTCGCACGCCGCTCCGGCTGGCAATCGCCGCGGCGATTCTCGATACCTGCGCCAACATCACCATGCTGCTGGCGATCCAGAAATGGATGCTCTCGTTGGCGAGCATCCTGATCTCCCTGTACCCGGCAACCACGGTGATCCTCGCGATCATCGTGCTCCGCGAGCGCGTGACTCGCTGGCAAGCGATCGGCATGCTCTTGGCGGGCGTATCGGTGGCGATGATCGCCGCCTGACGTACAGGCTCGATCCGTGAGCGACGACTCGGAGCTTAGGATCCGATCATGCCGCGACCAGTCACCGAACTCGACAAATGCCGATGTCTTGTCGGGTCTTTTCGGCACCTGGGACAGCCTGGATCAACTGCTGACCGGTCTGTCCGAAGACGAGTGGCACACGCCGACGCCGCTGCCGGGCTGGTCGGTACACAACGTCGTCGCTCACATCGTCGGGACGGAATCGATGCTGCACGGGCTGAGCACGCCCGACGCCGACATCGACGTCTCGACGCTGGACCACGTCCGCAACGACGTCGGCATCGCGAACGAATGCTGGGTCCGTCACCTCGGCGAACAGTCCGGTACGCAGTTGCACGACCGGTTCCGCTCGCTCACCGGCGATCGTCGCAAACGACTCAACGAGATGTCGGTCGACGACTGGAACGCGCCGACGGCCACTCCGGTCGGCCCGGAGAGCTTCGGGCGTTTCATGCGGGTCCGGCTCTTCGATTGCTGGATGCACGAACAAGACATCCGCGACGGCTTAGACCAGCCGTCCTCCGCTGCGGAGCTCGCCCGGCCGCAGGCCCGACTGGCGGTCGACGAGATCGCCGCGACGATGGGCTACGTGGTCGGCAAGCTCGGCAAAGCGCCCGAAGGGTCACGGGTCGCCGTCGAGCTGACCGGCCCGCTGGCAAGGACCATCCGCGTCGCCGTCGACGGTCGCGCGCAGGTCGTGGACGATTTCGATGGGTCGGACGCGACCTCGACACTCAGTGTCGACGGCCTGCTCTTCACCCGGCTGGCCGGCGGGCGCTCCGACAACTCGGCCGGTATCACACTCAGCGGTGACACCGAGGTCGGTGCGCGCATCGTCGAGCATCTCAATTTCGTGATCTGATCCACCGGCCCGTCGGGACGAATGGTCGCTGCTCTGCTGTTGCAAAGCGGGTATCATGAACTGTCTTGCCGGAAGTTGGCAAGGGTGCGAGGGGCTGAACGGTTTCGACTTCGCGCATCGAATCAAGGGAAGCGTGCCGGTGCAGGCAAGAGACCACCGTAAGCGTCGTTGCAACCTTATAAGCGCCGATTCACATCAGCGCGACTACGCACTCGCTGCCTAAGCGACTGCGTGTCTGTCAGACCGGGAGCGCCCTCGGCCCGGACCCTGGCATCGTCTAGAGGGACCCACCCACGGGTTCGGTCGCGGGACCCATGGGGACATCAAACAGCGACTGGGATCGTCATCTCGGCTTGTTCGCGTGACTGAGAGATCCGAGTAGAGACATAGCGAACTGCGCACGGAGAAGTCTTGAGGGAATGCCGTAGGACCCGGGTTCGATTCCCGGCAGCTCCACAAGTGAAGAAGCAGGTCAGGGTGCGTTTTCGCCCTGGCCTGCTTTCCTTGTGGGGATCACCCCCGCGGTCGCGAGCGCTCAGCTGGGCGCGTCGGTCGCGCGCATCGGATTACGTACGATTCGGGACGCACCCGCGATTTACGGCAGCGGACGGCCAGCCTCGCGAATTGCGAACCCCAGCGGACCGAGGCTCCTATGCGTTCAGACTCTCTTCGGGTCCGTGCTAGTGCGACTTCGCGCAGGAGCGCAAATTGTCAAGGCTCGCAGGCGATGGATCGGACATGAAGGGCGAATGCGATTGTTGGCAACCTGCGGCAGCGACTTAGGCGCCCGAGCGTGGCCGACGCGGCCCAGGCCGTTTAGTAACTTTGCGGGGCGAAGACGGTCGGACGCCCTCGGCGAAGATTCGCGCCCCGAGTTTTATCTGGGCGCGGACGTCGGCCTCGGCGGTACCGAACCAGCGGGGCCCGACAGTTGCCGTGAAGATCGTGAAATTGGCGAGCAGTTCGGCCACTGTGCCGGGGTCAACGTCGGGCGTGACTTGGCCGAGATCTTGATAGTGGGCGACGCCCTCGGTGATGACCGACACACGGTGCTCGTGATTCGGCCGCATGACTCGCATGGAGAACGAAGGGTCCGACAGGGCGCGTCCCGCTATGTCCCAACCCGGCACAGTGCCGTGGCCGCGGTTGAGTCGCGTCTCGAAAAGCTGCTCAACGAATTCGACGAACTCGTTCGGCAGAGCCTCCATGACTTTGTCTTCTGATTCGGCTACTGCCTCCGCGATCTGACGCGATACGACCTGCTCGAAGATGCCCTGCTTGTCAACGAAGTAGTGGAAAAGCATCGACTCCGAACAGCCTGCGCGTCGAGCTATCTCCTTCGTCGCTGCAGCTTCAAATCCCTGTTCGGCGAAAACCTCGGCCGCCGCCTCCATCAACGCGCGCTGCTTCCCGTCCTTATCTCGGACTCGCTTCACCCCGCTCCCGCGCATCCGGACACAGTAACGCGGAACACCGTCCCGCGAGCCGAACGCTTTGGACTGATTCCTCAACTTGTCGATGCGCCCAGCACCTGCGAGACGAGATTGGCCGCAGCACATCGCAGTACACGCGCAGATCCACAGGAGGGGGCAGAGGCAGCCATGACGATTCGATGTCGAATTAGAAGATTGGTGAATCATGATGATCCGCATTGTCCACTCGACGCACGCGGGCGTTTTCGCCATGACTGCCGCGTCACACCGGCCTCACTGCCCGAATCGAGCCACAAGCCGTGAGCTGACACGGTCTTGATCCAACTCGCGTGCAACGAGATATCCCGAACCCATCCACCCGCGCCGAACCCACTTACCAAAAGACACCCGTGTTCCAGGAGCGCCGGACGCGGCGGGAATCGACTTGACGCGCTCGAGAGCATCCTTCACCCCGCGTGGACTGAGCGGATGCGCGTCTGTCAAAGCGTGGAGGAGAGTCACCGCAACGTCGCGGTTCACCACAGGCACGCACCACTCGCGGCCGCCGGCCGTAGGTCTGCTCGAATTGGTCGAGAAACCGTTGTCCCACCTCGTTTCCTTCGTCGTACTGGTCGACGCCGGTCCACCCCATGAACGCGTCCCATAGCGCGTCATTAAGCCAGGCATTCTCGAAAGCCGTTCCAGCGAACCGAGGAGGATCCCAGCCCAGTGCGGCCAAAGCGGAGTTCACGTGAACTACGCCGAAGCCGAAGCCCGCGTGCACTATTGCCTCGGCCTTCGCTTCCTGAAGCGTCCGTAGCGCTGCGACGACATCCTGCGCCGTCTGCGCAATCGGTGTTTCGGCCACAATTCGAATTCCGTACCGCCGGCACGCTTTACGGAAGCTCTTGGCGTACGCTTCGCCGATTAGTGACTGCTCGGTCAGGACGCCGACGTGCATGTGTCCGGCACTGGCAAGCAACTCGGCCCAGAAAATGGGTTCGTCGTCGTGCGAGCCCATCGGCAACGCGAAGAACCACTCGCCCAGGGCGTCGTCCGATCCAGTAACGCTGATGGCCGGCACCCGAAACCGCTCGTTTAAGGCGTCTCCAATAGCAACAGCATTGTCGCCGATATGCGGCCCGAAAATCGCCAAGCAGCCCTCGTCCACCAACTCCGCATAGGCGTCGACGACTGCCTTCACCGTCCCCTTCGGGAGCCCCTCCACTTCGCGATAGAGGATTGTGACCGGTCGATCCAGTACGCCTGCCTTCAGCGCATCTCCGAAAACCATGTCGAACGGCGCAAAGAGGTCTTGACGATAGGTTTCTGGTAGCCCTTCCGGAAGGATGAGGTCCATCAGATAACCGATCTTGATCGGGTCGGTGGTGCTTTCGAACGCCACGACAAAGCCTTTCGCCTAGGGTCGTCCCAGCTGGCCCTGCCAGTCACCCACATGTAACCACTATCGAGCGACACTTGACAGCTTCATCGCGACGTCGTTAAATGCGTCGACAATGAAGATGAATGCGGCAGTGATGTGGGACGTCCACCAGGAGTGGAGCGTCGAAGAGATCGAGCTCGACGGCCCCAAAGAAGGCGAAGTGCTCGTCTCCTTCGAAGCGACCGGGTTATGTCATTCCGATCATCACGTCCGCGAGGGCGACCTTCCGCTCGCACTGCCGCTGGTCGGCGGGCACGAGGGCGCCGGCATCGTCCAAGAGGTCGGACCGGGTGTGCGCAACCTGAACGTCGGCGATCATGTGGTGGGGTTGTTCTTGCCGGCGTGCGGGCGATGCCGTTGGTGTTCCAGCGGCCACCAGAATCTGTGTGATCTCGGTGCCCAGATGGCGACCGGCGAGCAACTGGACGGCGGCTTCCGTCGTCACGCCAAGGGCCGCGACATCGGCGCCCTGGCCTGGCTTGGTGCATTTGCGCAATACGGCACAGTGCCGGAGGCATCGGTGGTCAAGATCGACGAGGACCTCCCGCTGAGCCGGGCCTGTCTCGTCGGCTGCGGCGTGACCACCGGCTGGGGCTCGGCGGTGAACACCGCGGGAGTCAAACCGGGCGACACTGTGGTGGTGATCGGATGCGGCGGTATTGGCAGTGGCGCGATCCAGGGTGCGCGCTTGGCAGGTGCCGAGAAGATCATCGCTGTGGACATCGCGGAGGCAAAGCGCGACATGGTTTCTCAGTTCGGCGCCACTCACTTCGTGCCGTCGATGCCCGAAGCGACGGCCTTAGTTGCGGACGTGACCCGCGGAGTAATGGCCGACTCCGCCATTGTCACGGTCGGACTTGTGGAAGCCCCGATGATTGTCGACGCACTCAACATCGTCAGTAAGAACGGCGCCGTCGTGGTCACCGCGCTGGGGTCGATGCTCGACACGACGACGACCCTGCCGATGTCGATGGTCGCGATGATGACGTTGTTTCAAAAGCGGCTGCTGGGAAGCCTTTACGGGGAGGCCAACCCGCGTTCCGACATTCCACGACTGCTCAGCCTCTATCGTGAGGGCAAGCTTCTACTGGACGAAACGGTCACCACCGAATACAAGCTCGCCGACATCAACAACGCCTACGACGACATGCTCGCGGGCCGAAACATTCGCGGCGTGATCATTCACGACCATTGACGCCTCGTACTGAACGCGTCAGCCCAGCTGTATTCGCGGTCCGGGTGTGAACTCCACTGGAATCTTACGGAACCCTCGAGTCACCGAATTCCCATGGAAGATCGACTCGGCATCGGTCGCTACGGTGTAGTCGGGCATCCTCGCCAGCGCCTGCTCGACGCCAATGCGGAACTCCAGTCGTGCAAGATTCGACCCCAGGCAGCGATGAACACCGGCGCCGAATCCGAGATGGCGGTTAGCTTCTCGGTCGAGGATGCATCGGTGCGCATCGGCAAACTCGTGGTCGTCGCGATTGGCGGATGCGTAGTTGACAATGACCTGTTGGCCCGGGCACAGGTTCTGCCCACCGATTTCGACTTCCTTGGTAACTGTTCGCGGAATGCCGTGAATCGATCCGGCGAAGCGGATTAGCTCCTCGACCGCGGTCGACATGAGCTCGGGTTTGTGAATCAGCCGATCCCGTTCGTCAGGACGGCTGCCCAGGTAGTGGAAGGCACACGACATCGCGCTTGCGGTCGTCTCTAAGCCCGCCTGTACCAACAGCATTGCATTAGAAACGACGTCATCGAATTGCAGTTTGACACCGTCGATTTCCGCCGATAGCAGAACGTCGATCATGTCGTCTTGAGGTTCGCCTTGCATCCGAGTCGTGACGGCTTTGGTGATGTGTTGGTAAAGGCCGCCCCAAGCCGTCAGGCGGACCTCTTCGGTTTCCCCGTTCAGCGCTGTATCCGTGAGTTCGATGCATAGCGGGACGTCGCCGACCGGCATGCCGAGTAGATACTTGAAGAATACGATCCCGGGCTGTTGCCAGGCGACCACTGCCAAATCGCCGCGACCGTCCTCGATGAACTCGTTGATCAAAGCATCGGTTTCGGCGCGGATTTGCGGTTGCAGCTGCTTCATGCGGCCGGGGGAGAAGTACGGATTGAGCACTTTGCGGAGAGCCTGCTGGCGTGGTGGGTCCAACAGGATGACGACGTCACCCGATAGCCCCATCGCATCGCCGGGTGGGGGCTTGCTCGAAAAAGTCTCCCAATCCCTGAGGATTTCGTAGCACTCGTCGTACGTCATCGCCACCCAGGCACCGTCTTCCCGCGTGCTCAGGAATGGGAAATCGGTATGCGCGATCGGTGCTTGGTCGCGCATGTGTGAATACAGCTCGTACAAAAAGTCCGGATCTTTGAAATCCGCGTGGCGAAGATCGAAGTTCTGGGCATGGTCCTCGAGCGGCTTGGGCACTGGGGAGTAGTCCTTCTGTTTCGTTTCGACCACGATCGTCGGGTGTCGCGGCTTCGCTACGCGGTCCTCCTGCGGCGGTCGGCCTGGGGCCGACTAACACGTCCGAAAGCCGTGTTTTCGCACGATAGATGGCGAAAAACTAGTCGTCAAGTGTCACTCGATAATGACGGCAAGCGCTTATCAAGTGTTACTTGACAAGTTCAATGCTCGCTCATAGTGTCCGAGAGGTTGGGCGTCGTAGGCGATTAAGCGTGCCGTGCCAGTCGGAACGACGCGCAGCCGGCGGACGATCACACAACGGCCCTAGGGAGTATCCGTGGAACAAGATCTGCAGTGGCTCATCTCCGTTGATGATCACATCATCGAGCCGCCGAACGTCTGGGTCGACCGCGCATCTGCGGCTGACCGCGACCGCGTGCCCCACGTCGAACGCATCGACGGTGTGGACACCTGGGTCTATGAGAAGCACCGCGCCACGGTCATGGGAATCTTGGTTGCTGCTCATCAGCGGCCCGATGAGTATTCTCCGCTGTCGGTCAACTACGACGAACTGCCGAAGGTCTACTACGACCCAAAGGCTCGAATCCCCGACATGGACGAGGATCACGTCATCGCGGGGTTGAACTTCCCGTTCTTCCCACGCTTTTGCGGACAGGTCTTTTCGCAAGTTCAGGACCGGGAACTTGGTCTCAAATGTCTCGCCGCATACAACGACTACATCATCGACGAGTGGTGTGGGGCGGCGCCGGGTCGCTACATTCCGATGATCATCGTTCCGCTGTGGGACACCGCACTGGCCGTCGCCGAGGTGCATCGGTGCGCAGCCAAGGGTGCGAAGGCGATCGCATTCTCAGAAAATGTGCACGCGCTTGGCTTCCCGTCGATCCACTCGGGGGAATGGGACTCATTCTTCGCCGCAGCGAATGAAACGAAGATGCCGCTCTGCACGCATATCGGGTCGTCGTCCGTCAGCCCGAATACGTCGCCCGATGCGCCGTTCGGCGTGCAGTCGGTGAACATCGGTCTCAACCTGGCTCACTCCACCACAGACTGGCTGTTCTCGGGCAAGCTGCAGAAGTTC
This sequence comes from uncultured Actinomycetota bacterium, assembly GCA_963834615.1. Taxonomy (GTDB): domain Bacteria; phylum Actinomycetota; class Actinomycetes; order Mycobacteriales; family Mycobacteriaceae; genus Mycobacterium. Next base: position 394,796 of record CAWICO010000002.1, on the reverse strand, counting down.
CCCGACCTCAAGATCGTGCTCGCCGAGGGTGGCATTGGGTGGATCCCGTATCTGCTCGAGCGGGCTGAGCACGTCGCCGCCGAATATCGCTATCTGCGAGCCAACAACTGGACGGTCGACCCGGCAACCATGCGAATGAGCGCAATCGCTGCGGACCCGGCCGTCTTCCCGGAGTCGCCTCGGCAGTTGTTCCGCGATCACATCTACGGCTGCTTCATCGAGGACGAATTCGGCGCCGCCAACCTCGATTACATCGGTGTCGAGAACGTGATGATCGAAACCGACTACCCGCACACCGACAGCTTGTGGCCGCGCTCGCTAGAAGCCGCGCACAAGAGTCTCGAGGGTAGGTCGGACGCGGACAAGTACAAGGTGCTGCAGGGCAATGCGCGGCGGGTCTTCAACTTTGAGCCTGCACCGTATCCGGTCGCAAACTAGCGGTAGCCGCGCTGCGCATGGGCTCAGCTCGATAGGACGGGCTCGACCGCGACACGAAAGGAACAGCGTGGCAATCCGCCAATACGAGAACTTCATCGACGGCCGATGGACCAGTGACAATGCTGGTGCACTGATTGACGTAATCGACCCAGCCACTGAAGAAGTGGTCGGCCGCGTTCTCGACGGCGGCGCTAAGCAAGCTGTCATGGCAATCGAGGCGGCGCGCCGGGCATTCGACGAAGGTCCTTGGCCTTGGATGTCAGTGCGCGAGCGCGCGAAAATACTGAAGCGTTTCAGCGAAATCATGGAGTCGCGGCACGACGAACTTCGCGAGCTCATCGTGTCCGAGATCGGCTCAGTGGGCTTCCTCACCGATTTCCTGCAGGTGGGTGGAGCGATCGAAGCATCGCACTACTACAGCGATTTCGTCGAGCACGATGTCACCTGGGTCGAAACCCCGGGAGCGCCGACGGTTTCACCTACCGGGCTTGGCGGCACTGTCGTCGTCCGAGAACCCGTCGGAGTGGTCGGAGTGATCACGCCCTTCAACTTCCCCTTCTCGATCAATTTGCAAAAGTGCCTGCCAGCGCTGGCCGTCGGTTGCACCGTCGTCTTGAAACCACATCCGTGGACGCCGATGAATGCGCTGGAACTCGCCCGGATAGGTGAGGAGGCCGGCATACCGGCGGGTGTCTTCAACGTCGTGGTGGGTGGCGCTGATGTGGGCGAGGAATTGTCGACGAATCCCCTCGTCGACATGATCGCGTTCACGGGGTCGACAGCGACCGGCAAGCGCATCCGGGAGGTTTCGGCGCGGACGATGAAGCGGGCCCAACTGGAATTGGGCGGCAAAAGTGCCCACATCGTTCTTGACGACGTCACTGAATCTGATGTTGCCGGTATCGGTTTCGGTCAAGTGCTGATGCATTCGGGACAGGCATGCGTCGCCGCGTCGCGCCTGCTGTTACCTGAGCACCTTCTCGATTGCTACGTGGAAGGCGTCAAGAATATGGCGCCAAACCTCACAATTGGTGACCCTCGCGACCCGGCCACGGTGGTGGGTCCGCTGATTCGTGAACAGCAACGGCAGCGGGTTGAGGGCTATGTGCAATCGGCGCTCGATGAAGGGGCTACGTTAGTGGTCGGGGGTAAGCGGCCCGCGCACCTGAGTAAAGGCTTCTTCTATGAGCCAACGGCATTCATCAACTGTCGCAACGACATGCGGATCTGCCGGGAAGAAGTCTTCGGCCCGGTGCTGACGGTCCTGACCTACCAGACTCAGGAGGAGGCGATACGGATCGCCAACGACTCCGACTTCGGGCTCGCGGGGGTAGTCATGACGCGCAATGCCGCACGTGGCTTCAACGTAGCGCGCCAAATCCGCACCGGCACAGTGATTGTGCAGTGCTGTGGCGGTGGTCCGAGTGATCCTGGTACTTCTCCGGGCAACGGTGCGGGTCCAGGCTGGTCTGTGCCCGCGCGTGGAATGTTCAACGGCGGCGGCCCATTTGGTGGTTTCAAGCAGAGCGGTCTCGGGCGCGAGCAGGGCCGCTGGGGCTTCGAGGAGTTCACTGAAATCAAGTCGATCTCGTTAATGTGAGGCTTAAGCGCACATGGGCATCGGAATTCTGAAAGGTTAACTACCGTGCTTCACGATGTTCGGGTGCTCGAGCTATCCCTCTTCTCGCCTGACGCGCTCGGCGGACACCTCGCCGACCTTGGTGCCGAGGTGATCAAGATCGAACAACCCGGGGGTGGCGGGTTCCGTGGTGAGCTCTTTCCGTCTGACAATGTGCAAAACCTCCAGTGGAACCGCGGAAAGAAGAGCGTGACGCTCAACTTGAAATCGGAGGAGGGGGCCGCGATCTTTCGGCGCCTTGCCGCAGAGGCCACAGTGCTGATCGACGGCCTGCGGGCCGGCGCCGCCGAGCGACTCGGCCTCGGCTACGACGATGTCGTCGAACTCAACCCGACAATCGTCTATTGCAGCCTCAACGGAATGGGTAGCTACGGCCCGTACGCAAAGCTCCCCACGCATGGGCTGTCCTTCGACTGCTTCGCCGGCCTGAACCCCCCGCTGATCCAGGCCGACGGAACACCGCGGCTCTCGGCCGGCGCCACCGGCACCACCGGTGTGTTGGCCGGTCCGCTCTACGCTGCGATCGCGGTTCTGGCTGCACTGCACAGCGCGCGCCGCGACCAGAAACCGCAGTATGTCGAGGTCTCCCAAGTCGACGCCGCGATCGCATGGAACTTCCAGAAACTGACGGCCGTCGCCAATGACCTGTCCGGCTACTCAGACAACATGCATGCATCCCTCCGGTATCAGTACTACGAGACCAGCGACGGCAACTACGTGGTGTTCAACGCGCTGGAAGACAAGTTCTGGCAAAGGTTTTGCGAAGCCGTAGACCGAATGGAACTGTATGAACCCGGCTGCGCGCGCCTAGGCGACGATCCGCAGACCGACGAACACCTGCGCAGTGAACTCACCACACTTTTCAAGAGCCGGAGTCGTCGTGACTGGACTGACTTCTTCATAGCCACCGATATCGCCGGTGCTCCGGCCTTCGAGGGCGGCGACGTACTTGACGACGAACACGTCAAAGCACGCGCCATGGTGTATGAACCGCCCGCCACAAACCGGCCGCCTCTGCGGCTGATCGCAACGCCGATCAAGACCAAGCCAGACCGTCCCTTCGCCGCGGCACTTCCGCCGACCGTCGGGGCGCACACCGACGAGGTACTCACGACGCTGGCGGGCTGCGATGAAGTAGTGCTTGCCCGGCTGCGGCGCGAGGGAGTGATCGGAGATTAGTGGGCGATGAACATCCTGCAGGGTCTGCGGATCATCGAGATCGCCGACGAGATCTCCGGGCCTTATTGCGGCAAACTGTTTGCCGATGTCGGCGCCGAAGTGATCAAGGTCGAGTCACCAAACGGCGATCGGCTTCGTCGCAGGGGTACGGGGCGGCGCCCGGACGGCGACGGCGCTTTGTTCACATTTCTGAACGCCGGAAAGCGCTCGGTCGTGGGGGTTTACGGTGAACCGCACGTTGACGATCTGATCGCAACAGCCGACATCGTGATCGATGCCGGCGTCGGTGGCCGGATCGACCACGACGAAATGTTGTGTCAATCACCCGATTTGGTGATAGTCGTGTTGTCACCGTTCGGCCTGACGGGTCCGTATCGAGATAGGCCCGCAACAGAGTTCACATTGCAGGCCGAAAGCGGAACCATGGGTCTGCGGGCCCGGCCGGACCAACCTCCGTTGCAAGCGGGCGGCCGCATCTTCGAATGGGTCCTTGGTAGCTATGCTGCTGTCGGTGCGATGGCCGCGTTTCTGAGCGCCCGTGCCGGACGCGGCGGCGAGATCATCGACTGTTCGTTGATGGAAGCCTGCCATCTCAGCGCCAGCGGATTCATCGACTTGTACTACGCCCTCGCCGGCAGTCCACCGGTATCGGCTCCACCGAGAATGACTGAACTGCCGTCGATCGAGCCGACGGCCGACGGCTGGGTCGGTTTCAATACCAACACCCATCAGCAATTCGAGTCCTTCCTGGTGATGATCGGGCGTACCGATCTCCTCGAACACGATGCGGCCTGGGCGTCGGCTCCGACGCGGTATGAGCGGACGGAGCAGTGGAACAAGATTGTGCGGGACTGGACTACTCAGCGAACCACTGCCGAGATCGTGGAATTTGCTTCCGCGCTGCGGATTCCGGTAGCTCAGGTCAACAACGGGCGCACTGTGCTGGACCATCCGCACTTCAACGCGCGGCGCATATGGGCCGAGAGCGCCGACGGATCATTCACTCATCCGCTTCCGCCCTACCGGATCGATGGCACACGGCCGGGTGTAGAGCCGAAGGTTGCGCCACGGCTCGGCGAACTCGATACGACAGCACTACTCCCGAAGCAGCGCACGCCCGGAACTTCACCGGCAGCAGGGAATCTGCCGCTGGGTGGCATACGCATCATCGATGCCACCGCCTGGTGGGCCGGGCCTTCATCAACCCACATCTTGGCGGCGTTGGGCGCCGAGGTCATTCACTTGGAGTCAGTTCAGCATCCAGACGGCGCACGGATGACCGCCGGAGCATTTAAGGACCAGCCCAGCTGGTGGGAGCGCTCGGCCATGTACTTGGCCACCAACGCCAACAAGAAAGGATTGACGCTCGACCTGTCGTCACCAAGAGGTCGTGAGTTGTTCTTCCGGCTTGCCGAAAAAGCCGACGTCGTGGTGGAGAATTACTCCCCGCGCGTCTTCGAGAATTTCGGCATCACATGGGACGCGCTGAGTTCTCTGAACCCGCGACTGATCATGACTCGTATGCCCGCTTTCGGTCTGGACGGACCGTGGCGGGACCACGTCGGGTTCGCGCAGACTATGGAGCAGATGACCGGAATGGCCTGGGTGACCGGCCACGAATACGATCAACCGCGCATACCGCGCGGACCGTGTGATCCGTTGGCGGGCATGCATTCCGCTTTCGCAATCCTTGTTGGCCTGAGTCGGCGCGAACAAACCGGCCATGGCTCTTTCATCGAGGTATCCATGGTCGAAGCGGCACTGAATGCCGCCGCTGAGCAAGTCATCGAGTACACCGCCTATGGCACCGTTCTATCGCGACTGGGCAATCGCAGTAGGGACGCGGCGCCTCAGGGTCTGTACCCATGTCGCGGCTACGAGCAGTGGTTAGCTCTCTCCATCGCGTCCGACGAGCAATGGGTCGCATTGAAAACCGTGCTCGGCCAGCCAGGCTGGGCGGATGATCCCTCGCTCGACACGCACGAAGGGCGCTGGCGCGCGCATGATTTGATCGACAAACATCTTGAACAGTGGGCCTCTGGGCAAGACAGCGCCGACGCAGCGGCCATGCTGTCGGCTTCTGGGGTTCCTGCTTCGATGCTTTACGACGCGCGGTTCAGCCCTCAACACCCGCAGATGGTCGCGCGTGGCTACTTCGAACATTTGAATCACTCAATCGTCGGTCAGCACCAGCTTCCGACTATTCCATTTAAGTTCCGCAGCGTCGATCGATGGTGTCGGTCGCCGGCACCCACGGTCGGAGAACACAACGAGAACATCTTGAAGGAGCTGCTCGGATTGGACGATACGGCGATCGAGACGCTTACCGATGAATCTGTGATCGGTACTCGGCTCAAGGGCATCGATTGAGCGGATGCTTTCAACCCTCGAATCGAGATCGGCTGCAGGGGAGAGGAAACGATGCGTGTACGCATAGAGCGTGACGCCTGCCAGGGTCACAGTCGATGTGCAATGACGTACCCCGAGATCTTCGACGTTGATGACGACGCCAAGGCATTCGTCCATGTCGACCACATCCCTCCGGAATGGGAGGACAAAGCGCGGATGGCGGTCGCGAACTGCCCTGAGCGTGCCATCAGCATCGACGAATGACCGCGCGGTTGGGCCGCGGTTAGACGGCAACTCGTCGATCAGTCCCGCATTGATGACCCGGATTCGGTTCGCGGTGATCGGTGGCGTGTAAGTGGTCTGTCTGCAGCGGTTTCATTAGTGACCCTGCCGCCGTCGGGACGTCGATCACTACGGGTCAGCGATCAGCGTTGATGCCATCAACACCTTTCGTGTATCCGCAGGTCGTTTCGCGTCGTTTCACGTTGTTTCGCGTAGTCAATTCCGCTGCTGTCCCAGCTCAAGTCGATTTTTGGGCCTGGTTCGATTCTCGGCAGCTCCACCGAGAACAAGCTGGTCAGGGCTACAACGCTCTGGCCAGTTTTCTTTGTTCATCAACATCTCATCGACATCGGTCGTCTATGCTCACACCTGGCGTCGCTTCGGCCTGGAACGCGCAGGGACGGCAGCACCTACCGCGTTGACGGGGCCGCTGTTGTTCTCTGACACGTCTATTTCCTCTCGTCGAGTCCACGGCTACCCGCGCCCCAAGTGGCGGCGCACCACCGTCGGACGGTCGAACTGAGGGAGGTCCCGCAGTTCGCGGGTATGCCGTGGCCTCGAGAGTCAGGAACGACGCTAGCTATTGCAAGCGCTTGTTAGCAGTCTCACAGCAGGGCTTACCGAATTCTGGGCTCGCCCGTACGCCTGCCTGCGCCGCCGACCATGCGCCTCAGTGCTAGCAGGATCACCGCTCCGAAGGTCGCGGTGAACAGGGTGAACCACCAGCCGCCGTGAGCGGTGTCCACGACGAAGCTCAGTAGGAATCCGCCCAGCAGCGCGCCGACGACGCCGATGACGATGTCGAGCAGGAGACCTTCGCGGGTCCTCATGATCAGCGATGCGAGCCAGCCCGCCAGGGCACCGATCACGATGTAACCGATCCAGCCAACACTGGTCACGGTCGTGGAGCGGGCCAAAATCTCAGTGGCCGCCAAACTAGTCGTCATGTCTTATTCCTCTCGTGGTGGCGTCGAACCTGCTCGACGCATGAAACGATGCAACACCCCTTAGGGGGGATCGACTACACCCCTGAGGGGGTAAATTCGCACGATGTCGTCTGCAACGAAGCGCCCGATCACTGTGGCACTCGTGGACGACTACGACGTGGTGGTCAAGGGAGTGGCCAACATGTTCGACAACTACCGCGACCGGATTGTGGTCGCCGAACTGGACGCCACCATGGGCGTCAAAGACCCCGTCGACATCGCGTTGTACGACTCGTTCGCCCAACCCGAAACTGACGACCATGAGATCACCACATTGACCACCAACCCACGCGCCCACCGCGTCGTGGTCTACACCTGGAACTTTCACCCCGACCTGATCGCCAGCGCCCGCCAGCACGGAGCCCATGGCTACCTCTCCAAGACCCTGCCAGCACGAGAACTCGTCGCCGCGCTAGAAGCCGTCCACGCGGGCGATCTGGTGATCAGCGAAGCCGCCCCACGGGCACGCAGCGCCCCCGGGCTGGACTGGCCTGGGCGCACCGAAGGACTCAGCGACCGCGAATCAGAAGTTTTAGCCCTGATCACCCAGGGCATGAGCAACGCCGACGTCGCCCGACTGACCTACCTGAGCCCCAACACCGTGAAGTCCTACATCCGCAGCATCTACCGCAAAATCAACGCCGGTAGCCGCACCCAAGCCGTCCTGTGGGGCGTCCGGCACGGCTTCACCCCCGACCACCACCGCATCGACCACTGGAAAGGCGGGCCATGACCGATGCCGGGGATCTCCGGAGATCGCGGTGGCACCTGAGCCCCGGTGTCCGGATAGTTTCGGGGCTGGATTCCGATCATGAATCTTCAACGGGCTGAGGAGATTTAGCTCAACTGTGGTCTTCGACCTTGACGTTGGGGGCGTGCGCTTTTACCGCGGCAATTCCCCTTCTCTGCGCCTGCCTTCGACTCGCAGCCCTGGCTGGCGGCGATGATCTCGAACTTGGCGGCCATCATTTCTGCCTCGGGCTGGGTCTCGGCTAATAGGCCAGCAACGACTTCCACCTAGGGGCGCGCCACGACGAGGCTCTCGCCGGCGTGTAGTCGGCGCATCCTCGTCGTTTTGGGTATCCCCCGGCAAACACCTTGGTATGACGGCGCGAAGGGCTGACCGATGAATCCGGTGGAGCGAGTTGCTCGTGGTTTCGATGACTGGCAACAGCGGCACCCCGTGATCGGGTTCCCGGTCGGGGTGGTCAAGAAGTTCGGCGACGACCAAGCCGGTTACCTCGTGTCGCTGCTGGCCTACTACGCCTTCGTCGCCGTGTTTCCATTGCTGCTCGCGCTGACCGCCGTCACTGGCGTGGTGCTACGCGATCATCCTCAGCTGCAGGGGAAATTGCTCAACTCCGCCTTCGCCGAATTCCCGATCGTTGGTGGCCAGATCCACCAGCAACTCGGTGTCGCCGCCTTTGGTCACACCACGCTGTCACTGACCGTCGGAATCCTGGGGGCGCTGTATGGCGCACGCGGGTTCGCCAATGCGTTGCAGAACACCTTGAACACATTGTGGGCGGTGCCCAAGGTGGACCGGCCCGGGTTCCCGCTGAACTATCTGCGCGCCCTAGCAGCGGTGCTGGCGTTGGGCTTGCTTGTCGTGGTCAGCGCCGCATCGAGCACCGCCGCAGCATTGGCGTCGTCATGGGGATTCAGCGGATTGGTAGCACAGATCGTCAGCTGGGTTGTGGGCTCGGTCCTCGGGGTGGGCTTCTTCATCGCACTGTTTCGTGCGGCTGCCGCCGGACAGGTGACCACCCGTGCGATGCTTCCTGCGGCGGCGATCAGTGCGATCGGCTGGCAACTGCTTAGCAGCGCGGCTGGGGTGATCGTGACCCACGAGCTACGTCACGCTCAAGCGATAGCTGGGTTTTTCGGCGTGGTCTTAGGGCTGATGGCGTGGCTGGCGCTGCAGGCAACGGTCATCGTCTACGCGATCGAAGCCGACGTCGTTCGAGTCAGACACCTGTGGCCGCGCACCCTGGTCCAACCACCACTAACTCAAGCCGATGAGGAGTACTACACCTCGGCTCTAAAAGCCGAAACACGCCGTCCCGAACAACGCGTCGACGTCGCCTACAGTTCTGCGGACCAGGACGCCGAGACCTCTGGCGACGATCAAACTCAACACTGAAGACAGGAGCGTCCCCCGATGTGGCCAGGCGTTATGCGTGCTCCGCACCGAGGTCCGCCGAGATAAAGAGGCAGACGAGGCACAACTTCACCGTCTGCGACCGCACGGGCGAGGGGCGGTGGATCACCACCGCTGTCGCGTGGGATTCCTCGCGGCCACTACGGGGGCCACTGGCGATCCACTCGTAGCGGGCCCGCTGTCTGGCACCGAAGAGTCCCATGCACATTTCGCTGGTCTTCCACTTCGCGTACCAGTGCGCCCGGGATTCGGGATCCGCGTATTCCGGGTAGAGGGCGCGCCAGTAGTGGCGGTAGGGCTTGTCGCCCTGCGTCCAGCGAGCCGCGAACTGACCGCTTCCCATCTGGGGCATACATCCGGCGGCACAATCATCCAGGGCAAACCACGGTGCTTAAGACCGTGGTCGGTTGCATCGCTGTAGCCAGCCCGCATCCCGCGAAACATGCTGCAAATAAACAACATTCGACTGGCGTTTGAAAGGGAACGGGCATCCTATTATAGGGAACGGCCACGGACACTAAGAGCGCATCGTCGCAGGTGGGGTGGTGTCTCAAAGTTCACGCGATCGGCGAAAGTGTAGGAAAATCACTTATATGTCCATCACCTCGGCGCATTGTAGCTTGAAACGAAACCTAGACCGGGTTTTGCGGATCCGATCGCTTCGATTGGAACCACTGAGGAGACTGTCATGACCACGACACGGGCCCGTGCCTCACTCGCCGTAGCGACCGCTTTTGCCAGCATGGTTATCAGCACATTCACCTGGATGCCAGGGGCGCCCACTGCGCACGGTAGTCCGCTCGACCAACCCAGGAACGAAGTAGCGAACCTGCGCCGCGGGGGCACCCAATGCCCACCGCTGACCTATCAAAGTGCACTGGAAAACATGGCTCAGAATTACGCAAGAACCGAAAACGTCGCGTCGCTGAATGGGGGTTATCACGGTTACACGACCGGGTTTCTCGGATCCGGCGACCCCGCACTACAAGCGACCGATAGCGCCATATCCAAGGCCAAACCCGGCATCGAGGATTGCAGCAACACCGACTACGGGGTGGGCTTCGTCCGGCACGACGACAGGTCGGTCGACGTCGTGACCATTGTGTTCGGTAGGGCGGCGTAGCCCACGTCACTCGAAAGGAGTCGACTCTCATGATCCGAGCACGAGCATCGGCGTCGTCGTTCTTTGCGGCCGGTGTCTGCACGCTGTTCATAACTGTGACGACACCGATCGCGCACGCCGATCCGCTCGACGGGCCTCGCGCAGCCGTTCAGAAGGCGCGTGCCGGGTCAACCTGCGCGCCGTTAAATTACAACATCGATTTAGAAAACGCTGCCCAGCAGTTCGCCAGAAATGACAACATCAAAACTGTTAAGTGGCCCGGTTACACAGGGGGCAATATCGATTTGCTCGATGGCCACGGCGATCCCCAGAGCGCGGCGATCGACGGACTGATGAGCGGTGCCGGGGGATTCGTCAGGGACTGCCGATACAAAGACTACGGTGTGGGGTTCGTCCGCGTCGGGGAGCGCGACACCGTGTCGCTCGCTCTTGGCCAGGGGCTGCCTTACGAGAAATTCGCCACAGTAGTCGGGAATGCAGACGTGTACAAAGACCCGCGCGACATCGTTCCGGATCCCGCTAATCACGTCGTTTGGACCATCGGCACGCTTAAGGACGGTACGCAGGTCACCTTGGACACGCCGTGCAATAACGGTTGGTGTCAAGTGATCTCGAAGCAGATTGAGGTCGGCCGCGGCTACGTGCAGCAGCCGCACCTCAAGTTCAACTAGGGCGTCTCTGAAAGGGATTTCGGGCGTGGTGTCCGAGGCTGGGCGCCATGTCGCGATCCCAGTTGAGGTTCACGTCGCGGACATCCGGCGAGAGCGTCGAGATGGGACTTGTCGCGATCTACACCGTGCGGACGGGTGAATCGCGCAGCTGGACGTGTACTACAAGGACCCGGCGGCGGTGGCCGCGCTACTGGCTACTTGAGGTTTGACCCGCTTTCACCACCTTCGTTCCGACGGGGTCCTCAGCGAATGTTCAGCCGAGCGACGCCACACTGACCGATGACCGTCGTTGGGGATCAACGGCGGTTCAACAGCTCATAGCCACCACTCCACTGGGAGCGAGAGGTCATGTCCGATGAATGACGTTACGAGACAGGCGCTGAGCAAAGTGCCCGCAGTCACCCTGGGCTTTTGGGTCATCAAGATATTGGCGACGACGCTCGGCGAGACGGGTGGCGACACCGTGACGATGACGCTGGCTTGGGGCTATCTGGCCGGCGTCACGCTTTTCGGAGCCCTGCTGGTGACGCTCGTTGTCGCGCAAATCTCCGCCAAGCGCTTCTATCCGATCCTCTACTGGGCGACGATCGTCGCCTCTACGACCTTCGGCACGACGTTGGCCGACTTCGCCGACCGATCGCTCGGGATCGGCTACACGGGCGGATCCGTTGTGCTGCTGTGTTGCCTGTTGGCCACCCTCGGGCTGTGGCATCGGTCGGCGGGGACGGTATCGGTAAATACCGTCTCGACGCCGAAAGTTGAGGCGTTTTATTGGGCCACGATCACGTTTTCCCAGACCCTGGGCACCGCGCTCGGCGATTGGCTCGCTGACACTCGCGATTTTGGTTACGAACGCGGCGCGCTGGTATTCACCGCGGCTCTCACATCGGTCGTCGCCCTCTATTACTGGACCGGGGTATCGCGTGTCACGTTGTTTTGGATCGCATTCATCCTGACGCGGCCTCTAGGCGCCACCGTGGGAGACTTCATCGATAAGCCAGTCGACGACGGTGGCCTCGCCTTGAGTCGCCCGCTGGCCTCGGCGGTAATCGCGGCGATCATCGTCGCGCTGCTCGTTATCCTGCCGCAACGCCCGGGACGTCACCCCGGGCGGGACGGTCTTACGACGGCAGGAGCGAGTTCGGAGGCCGCCGAGACCGACGGCTCGCCGTGTTGATGCCATCAAAATCTTCGGCGTATCCGGCGGTCGCGTCACGTCGTTTCGCGTCGTTTCGCGTAGTCAAATGTGGCATTTCCGCAGTTCACGCCGTTTTATGCGCCTGGTTCGATTCCCGGCAGCTCCACTGAGAAATGCTGGTCAGGGCCACAAGCCCTGGCCGGTTTCTTTTCCAAGGGCCAGTTGCGGGCCCGTTGATTTCGCCTCTTTTCAATTACGTCGTCGAACGGCGCGCAGGGACGTTCAGGGTTGCGCGGCTGTTTGATGGCATGATCTACGTCTATGTCTCAGAACGGTCGGAGACCTTGTGACGTAGTCCCCAACCTTCTGACGGGTTGGCGAAAATGGCGACGCCGTCGTGAGGCAAGCCTCGGGTCGCGCGTAGTGTCGACCACCCCCCGTTCGCCATACGGCGTCGCGTTGTGTCCGAGCTGAACCGGCGCCGCTTTTTTGGGGCGCTTTCCGCCGCAGTTCTTGGCGGCGTGGGCGCGTCGCGCGACGTCCTCGGTGGACCGACGCGAACTCCGACGGCTGTTGCCGCTGCCGTCGCCTCGCTACCCCGAGCGGGCGGCGAGGTCGTTGCCGGCGCGCTATTGCCGCCGCCCGCGCCGGGCGCGCGGGTGGCGCTGCCAGGCGGCGGCGTGCTCAATAAGCTACCTGGGAACGGCAATCTGTTGGCGCTGACCGTCGACGACGGCGTGAACAGCGACGTAGTGCGTCTCTACACGCAGTTCGCCAAAGATACCGGCGTCCGGCTGACCTATTTCGTCAACGGCACCTACCGCTCGTGGACCGACAACCAGGCATTGCTGCGGCCTTTGGTCGAGTGCGGCCAGATTCAGCTGGGCAACCACACCTGGTCGCATCCGAACCTGACAAAGGTGCCAGCAAGTCGAGTTGCGCACGAGATCGCACGCAACGACGAATTTCTAAAAAACACCTTCGGCGTGGACGCGCGACCGTACTTTCGGCCCCCCTACGGAAAGCACAACGCGGCCGTTGACGCGGTGGCCGCCGATCTTGGCTACACAGCGATCACGCTGTGGTCGGGTTCGCTGTCGGATTCCACCGTGATTACTGAGGACTACATCGTCCAGATGGCCCAGCGGGCCTTCACCCCGCAGGCAATCGTGATCGGACACCTCAACCACCCACCGGTCACCCACGTGTATGGGCAGCTCCGCGACCTTATCCGCGCTCGCAGCTTACGCACCGTGACGTTCGACGATGTCTTCCTCGCCCGCTAGTCGAGGCCATTTAGGCGCACTCCGCCACCAGCTCTGGCCAGCTTTCTTTTGCGTCAAGATGTGCTGACTATGCTTTAACGAGTGCTCATGATCTATCGCCCTGTTATCGGTGTGCTCGCCGTTTTGGCGGTGCCGATCATCGTCCCTGCCCAGGCCCATGCCGAGCCGCCGACGAAGTGTCTGACCAGCACCGTCAAAGGCAAGCAAGTCTATGTGCCCTGCGACCTGCTCAACGCCGGCGCCAACTTCCCGCCAGGGCAGCGCTGTCCCGGACCGCTCGATCAGTACCCGAAGGATGTGCAGGACTGGTGTGGCACTCCGGCCGATTCGCATCCGCCGAGTCCGAGCCTGACGAGCCCTGCCAGCCCGACGAGCCCGACCACCCCGACCAGCTCGACGAGCCCGACCAGCTCGACGAGCCCGACCACCTCGACGAGCCAGACGAGCGGGCATTAGCAGCGGTAAACGCGCTCGGCGTTGGTGGCGAAGAGCTTGTCGCGGGCGTCGTCACCCAGGCCGGAGGTAATGGCGGAGTAGCAGGTATAGAGCTCGTCGAAGGTGCCGTGCATCCCGTCGACGGGAAAGTTGCTTGCGAAAAAGCAACGATCGACGCCGAATGCGTCGATGACGTGCTCAAGCCACGGACGCTGAACATCGACCGACATCGATCCCAGGGGCATGGCCAGGCCGGAGAGCTTGCACAGCACATTGTCGCCAAGACCGGCGAGGGCGTGGATGCCGTCGGCCCAGAGCGCGCGCTCATCGCCGGAGCCGTTTCGCGGCCAACCCGTATGTTCGACGACCACGACGAGGTCGTCGTGATGCTCCAGTCCCTTGGCTGTTGCCACGAGTTGATCGGGATGGGTCATCACCTCGTAGAGGAGCCCGCGCTCCCGGAGGGCGTGAAGCACGTCGTCCGGCGGAAGGGAAGCCTCGGACGCTCCCATCGGGCGGACGCCCCGAAAGCGAAGCGCCGCAAGTTGTTCGTCCACCGCGGCGACCGCTTGAGCGACCGAATCCGTGGGTGGCAGGCCGCCGATGATCGCATCTGGATGGCCGTCGGTGTCAGCTCGCCGGTCAAGCTCGAGGGTCTCGTCGATCGAGTGCCTACCGGTAGCGGCGGCGACGTTGACCAGCTTCTCGACGTTCCAGCCGGCGGACTCGACCAAGTAGGTCGCGATGTCGAAGCGGCGCGACATGCCCGATACGTCGCCCATGTTCAGCTGGTCTTGGCCTGCCGAGAGGTAGGGATACCAGTCGGTGCGTGCCGGATCCCACAGGTGCACATGGGCGTCCACGATGCGGGCGGGTCTGGAGGTCATCGCGGCTGGACCACCTCTCGAAGCGTTGCATCGAACCATTCGGGCAACGCTGGGCCACCGAAGCTGATACCCCCGATGGGCCGCGGGTGACTGCGCAGCCCGAATCGTCCTGCGCCCGTCATCAATTCGGCTCCAGCAAGAGCGACTGCTTCCGGGCTACACACCAGGTGGGCGACCAGCTCGGCCGGGACCTCGTCGGACTCCACGCTGACGGCAAAGGGAAGGACCAGATCGCCGGTGGCCTTGCGCCCGGCTCGCGCAAGCTGCGCTGAGGCCTGGGCGCGGCTGCGGCCGCCTGCGGTGGTGGCCTCGGTGATGGTCACCAAGCGGATCGGGCGGCCTGTGGTCGCGGCGAGGTCGGCGACGGCACGCGCCCACCGGGCATCGGCGTGGATCTGTTCCACGATGTTGTCGTGTTCAGAGAGAATGCCCTCCCAGCCGCCGCCTGTTGCCGCGCGCCCGCCGACGAGGGCGACGACGACCGCGTCGACGCCGGCCAGCGCCGCGGGCGAGTCGATCAGGTGGCACATGACGTCGCGCGACTGCAGCGCACCCGACACCGCCTTCGCGACCTCAGGCCGGTCGGCGAAGACAGCGCATGAACGTGCGGCGGGAATCGGGAGTTCGTCGGCGGGTCGCTCATGGAAGACCGATCCGAATCGGGTGTTGCTGCCGCCGCCGCTGACCTGGCGGGCCTCGGCGGGAGCCAGCGCGAGGTTGGTCGCGGCTTCGATGAGGTGAGCCAGGGAAGGCACGCCGTCGCTGCGTATGACCTCGAGTAGTCGAGGCTCCTCGATCACCGCGACTTCGGATCCGCCTGCGAAGAGCACCATTCCCCGGCACGACGTGAAGGTGTCGGCCACCAGGTGGGCGCCCAGCGGACCGAGGTGCTCGGGCGCAGGCATCGAGCCCAGTGACAGTCCACCGGTGGCCGCGCCGCTCGTCGGCAGTGTGCCGCCCAGCGCGGCGGCCACCATGCGAGTTGCGGCGATCGGTGAGATGGCGTTGATAACCACGCCCTCAGGAGCGTGCCGACCCAGCTGCCAGGTGAGTGACGCGACGGCGCGCTTGGCGCAACCGTAAGCGCCGGCGTCAGCCGATCGCCAGCCCGATCCGGAGGTGACACCGAGGATGTGGCCCCGCCCCGCCGCTGCCATCAGCGGCAGGGCCGCGCCGAGCACGTTGCGATAGCCGTCGAGGTGCACCGAGAGCACGCTGAGCCAGTCGTCGTCGCTGCCCTTGACGAAGCCGGTGGGACGACTGATACCCGCGACGTTGACGACGGCGTCGAGGCCACCGAACTCATCGGCGAGCTCGGCGAACAACTCGCGAACTCCCGGCTCCATCGGTGACCGACACCGCCGATTCCCGCGCAGCACCCCCGGCTGCGACGATGCGAGCGGCGGTGGTCTGCTCGGGTTGGGGGAGTGGATGAGAGCCGTCGACCGACACCAGTGGATCAACAGTGACGACGAAAGCGCCCGTGCGACCGACTGATTCGGCGATGGCGGCGCCGATGCCGCCGCCGCCGCCGGTGACGACGACCACGCGTTGCCGATTGCTCACGCCAGATC
Organism: uncultured Actinomycetota bacterium; assembly: GCA_963834615.1. Lineage (GTDB taxonomy): Bacteria > Actinomycetota > Actinomycetes > Mycobacteriales > Mycobacteriaceae > Mycobacterium. Next base: position 378,648 of record CAWICO010000002.1, on the reverse strand, counting down.
CAGCCCAGAGAGTTCGCCTGACGCAAGCCATCCCTCGAGCAGCTCGCGGTAGGCGAAGTAGTCGCCGAAACCGCGACCGAAGTTGGTGTCACGGGCCCTTATCCCGCCCGGATCGCCCTCGTTGTTGAGACGGGACGGCGTGCAGGCGGACATAACGGCGCTGGGGTCGACGTAGGTGTCGACGATCTGCCGGATCCAGTCCGCTTCGGCCTCGGCGCTCACGTCGAACACCGCGACGCCCTGCTTCTCGAGTAGGGCCACCACACCGGCAATGACCTCGGCGCCCAGGACGGCGAGCTGCGTGTAGTTGACGGTGACGACCGATTGTTGCCCCGGGGCGGGCATGACGAACATGTTGGGGAAGCCGCGGCTCATCATGCCGAACAGGCTGGCGGCGCCGTCGGCCCACTTCTGCGCGAGTGACATGCCCCCCCGGCCGATGATGTCGTGGCCGACGCGGCGTTGCAGCGGGGTCACCTCGGCTTCGAATCCGGTGCCGTAGATGATGCAGTCGACGTCGTACTGCCGCCCACCGACGACCGGCCCGCGCTCGGTGATGTGGTCGATGCCTGCGGGGCAGTCGACGAGCGTGACGTTGGGGCGGTTGAACGCGCCGAAGTACTCGTCGTGGAAGCACGGCCGCTTACAGAGGTACCGGTAGTACGGCTTGAGCGCGGCCGCGACGTCAGGGTCGCTGACCAATTCGTCGACCCGGCGCCGATGTTCCTCCATGATGCCGAAGTCGAGCTCCTCGGCGGTCCGCATGAATTCTTCGATGCCGGCGCCCTTCACCCGCGGCGGGTTCTGAACCGCGGCATAGTGATTGGTCCACCCGTCATCGGTGAGGTCGGCGTCGACCCGCCGGCCCAGCATGATCGACTGGAAATTATCCATCCGCGCCTTCTGCCAGCCGGGCGTCAACGCCTGCGCGAACGATGGATCTGTGGGGCGGTTCCCGCGAATCCCGATCGCCGAGGGCGTGCGCTGGAAGACGTAGACGTGCCCGGCTGCCTCGGCGAGCGGCGGAAGGGCCTGCAACCCGCTGGCTCCGTTTCCGATCAGGGCGACGGCCTTGTCACCGAGGCCGGTGAGCGCCTCGCCGGGGCCACCGCCGGTGTAGGCGTAGTCCCACCGCGCCGTGTGAAACGCGCGACCCGCGAAACCGTCCATGCCCGGAATTACCGGGAGTTTGAGGAGATTGAGAATCCCCACGGCGAGTACGTAATAGCGACAGGAGAGTTCGTCGCCCCGATCGGTGTGGACCGTCCACCTGCGGCTGTCGTCGTCCCACGTCGCCCGGGTGACACCAGTGTGGAATAGGGCGTCCGGCACCAGCTCGAAGCGGTCCGCGACAGCTTGCAGGTGCCGGCGGATCTCCTCGCCGTAGGCGTAGCGCTGGGTGGGGACGTAGTCGAGTTCCTCAAGCATCGGAAGGTACTGATAGGACTCGACGTCGCACATCACGCCTGGGTAGCGGTTCCAGTACCAGGTGCCACCGACGCCCCCGGCCACATCAACGATCCTGATGCGCGCGATACCGGCCTTGCGCAGATGAGCGCCTGCGAGCAGACCGGCGATACCGCCTCCGACGATCACCACGTCGGGGTCGTCGGTGACGGGCTCGCGCTCGAGATGAGGGGTGAAGGGGTCGACGCGGTATCCGGCGACGTATTCGTCGTGGGTCAGATCGCGGATCGCTGCGCGGCCGGGGACGAGGCGCTTGTCGCGCTCTGCCAGATACTTGGCACGCACAACTCCGGGATCAAAGACCATGGCTCTCCCTTTCGCGGCGGCATCATTGTGATGTTACAAAAATTATGGCAACTGTAAATCGCTTCCCGCGGTCCAGGGATGCCGGTCGCCATAGTGTCCGCCGGATGCGTTCGCTCTCAACTACTTTCGTCACGACAATGTGGGCACATCAAGAACGGAGGGTTCCGCGATGACCAACAATTGAGGTTCCGACGGCCACGGCTACTCCGTGGAGAGAATTCATTCGATGGTCGAGGCGGACCTGCCCGACATCACCTGCGAGTCCCGATCACGCTGGACGCCAGCCGCGGCGCGACAGCCCGGCCACAGCTTCATGGCAGGAAACCGTTGTCGCGCAAGCTATCCGACGGTATGGACGATGAGGATGTCTACTTTGGCTTTGCGGGCAACGGCGTCGGGCACGGAGCCCAGTAGACGGCCGGCGACTGTGCCCAAGCCCAAGTTGCCGACGACGAGCAAGTCGCCGTTGACCTCCTCGGCCAGATGCAGCAGCGCACCGACTGCCGCGCCGACAATCGCCCGCTCTTCGATGTCGTGGGCACCGGCGGCCTTCGCTCGGTCGCGGGCGTCCTGAAGGATCGCGTACACGGGGGCGCTCCCATGCACCTTGTAGCTCGCGCCGCCGAGGCTGTCGGCGGCCCGGGGGTCAGTCACACGGTCAGGGGCGGGTGCTCTTGACCAGCCTCCCTTTTCCGAGGTGTCGGGATGGGCGCTCGCGATGATCAGCTTCGCATTGACCTGCGCTGCGAGCGCGCCCGCGCGGTCGACCGCGCGTAACGACGACTCCGAGCCGTCCGTGCCGACGATAATTTTCCGATAGCTCATGTCGCCTCCATCAGTCGGTTAACGACGACAACAAGACAATATCGGCCCGACTGCTTATTCGAAGCCCATTGGGCGTATCCCGGAGTTACTCGTGCCAGCTGACCAGCGGACTGTCCAGCAAGGGGTGCGCGAGGATAGCTGATGAGAGGAGTATGCGAAGGGTGGGTGACGTCTCGGTGATCGGTTGCGTCGGGTCGTTGATCGTCGGGACCCGTGGCGCCGAGGGCGCCGGCGAGGTCCTTTTGAAGGTGCGGGGCACCAAAGAGGCCTATCTTGCGTGGTCTGACCAGCCCCTGCCGAAGGGGACCGAGGTGTTGGTGATAGATGTCCGAGGTGCGCGGACGGTCGTGGTGGAGCCATGGCCCGGCTCGAGTTCATCAACGCTGACTACTTAAAACACGAATCTGCAAGGAGTGCAACATGTTCGGCTACAAAGTGCCTGCACCAGACGAGGCGATGCTGATCTCCGGCGGCCGCGTTGCCGGCAACGCCCCGTTTCGCGTGGTGACCGGTCACGGCGCTTTCATCATGCCGTTCTTCCGAAAGGTTCGGTTCCTCACGCTGGCAATGTGTGAGGCCGAGGTCGAGGAGCGGTGCGTCACCCAGCAGGGGATCACCTTGAACGTCCGAGCCGTCATTGCCTTCAAGGTCGGCAACGACTCCGAAAGCATCGTCAGCGCCGGACAACGATTCTTGTCCGACCAAAACCAGATGGCGGTTCTGACTGGGCGAATTTTCGCCGGCCATCTGCGCTCGATCATCGGATCGATGACCGTCGAGCAGATCATCAAGGAACGCCAGAAGCTGGCCACCGAGGTCCTCGACGGGTCCAAAGAGGAGATGATCAAGATCGGACTGACCGTCGACGCCCTGCAGATCCAGTCCATCGACGACGGCTCCCTGGGCTACATCCTGGCGATGTCTGCCCCGCACAACGCAACCATCCAGCAGCAGGCGCAGATTGCCCAGGCCAAGGCCAATCAGGCCGCGGCTGAGGCCGAGCAGGAGTCCCAACGCAACCAGGCCGAGTTCGCTCGGCAGACGGCAATCGTGAAGGCGCAGTACAAGGCCGAAGTCGACAAAGCGCAGGCAGAAGCCAGCCAGGCGGGACCGCTGGCTGAAGCGCAAGCCCAGCGCGAAGTGCTCGCGATGCGGACCGAGTTGGCGCAGCGCGCGGCGGAGCTCCGGCAGCAGGAGCTGGTCTCGGAGGTGGTCAAGCCCGCCGAGGCGGAGGCGGAACGTGTCCGGATTCTGGCGGTTGCCGACGCTGAGAAAATGAACGTGCAAGCCGAAGCCGCAGCGTCGCACAACCGGGTGGCGTTGGACCGAATGCTGATCGATCAGCTGCCCGAAATCGTCAAGCAGGCTGCACAGGGTCTCTCAGGGGCCAACCTGACCGTCCTCAACGGCGCCGACGGGCTCGGCCAGATGGCTACTGGCCTGGTGGGACAGGGTCTGGCAATCTTCGAATCTCTGCGGGGCGGGCTCGGTCAACAACCTTCCGGGAATGGGTCCGACCAGATTGGACTCAACGCACCGCCCGACAAGCACTGACACGTCCGGTCCCACTAGCTGTCCGGGCCAATGACGAAGCACCGCCCAGCGCTCGTAGTCAGCAAGACCTCCTGCACCGCTGATCGGTCGATGCCTGGGAACTGAATCTGGTCATTCAATTGACCCGGATCGATTGCGGCGATCTGGGAGGGCCGTGCGGAATAGTCAGGTGGCGACTATTCCCTACCTTCGATCATCGCCGCGGCCCAAGCGATGTGTCCTTCGAAGCCAAGAGATTCCGCCATGGCGCGATAGTGGCTCGCCAGCTGTCGGTAGCCGACATCGTCGCGATGGGCCCGGGCGAGCAACGCCTTCAGTCGGAGCAGCGTGATGTCGAGCATCGTCGAACCGTCGCCTGCGGACAGATCCGCCAAGCGATCGATCGCTGCCTTGGCTTCAGCGACGTCGCCCTCGGTGCCTCCGTCCAACAGCGTCTCCACCAGAGCACCGGTGCCCCAGACGCCGTAACCGAGCCGTCCGTCCCGGTGCAGCTCGTCCACGGCTCTGCGCATTACCGGCATGACGGCGTCGCGGTCGCCACGCCTGGCCTTTTCCAAGGCGGCCATCAACTCGGTGCCCGCGACCAGGGAGGGCATCCGATTGCGCTGCCACTCACAGGCCAGCTCGATCAGCTCCAGCCCGCGGTCCCGGTCGGCGGCGGCGTCCCGAGCCAGCAGCGCGCCGCCCAGCGAGTACTCGGCGAAGATCAGCGCGATATCGCTGCTGGACCTTTTGGCGGTCTGCACCGCCTCCTCGATTGCGTGAACCGCGAAGTCGTCGGCGCGAAGCACCCCATAAACTATCGCCGCCCCATAGGTCCAGGTGAGGACGAGGCCGAGGGTTGCCGGATCGCGGTTTCGGGCCATCGCGACGGCATCGTGCAGGTCCGCCCGCCACCCTGGCTGGCCCTGCCACCACCGAGCAACGCCGCGAAAAGCGATCGCGACCGCCAGCGGTGATCCCAGACCGAAGCCGGCTCCCTTAGTGGGGTCGCCCCCGGCCAGATCGATGATGGTCTGCGACCACCGCAAGATTTCGCCGAATTCACCGCCCGCGAACCAGTTGGCGAACGCGACGAACGCCAAACCTATGGTCAAGTTCGGATCGCCGATCGACTCGAGCAGCGCCATCTGTTCGGATGCCAGCCGCGATCCTTCATGCGCACGCCCGGCGTACAGGAGTTCCGTGGCCAGCCCCGTCATGCCGATGGCCAGCGAGACCTTGTCCCCGCTCGCGGTGCACAACGCCCGCAACTCCTCGAAGCGGCCTTGGGATTCTTGGATAGTCGGGGCTTGCCAGTCGGTGGCACACAGCATGGTGCGGGGAGCGATGCGCATCGACAACTGGCCGGGGTCGTCGGCCGGCAGTGCGTCGGCGATGCGTCGTGCCCGCTCCCAACTGACCCGGGCAGCCGCGATGTCACGGTTGGTTGACCATGCGCCGGCGCGCATGTGCCAGCCATATGCCGCGTGCAGCTCGCCAGCGGCCTGCAGATGTTCGGCAATCAGCGCTGCGTTCTCCTCCACCGACCCCGGCTCGGATTCTTCGATCGCGGCGGCCAAGCGCCGGTGCCACTCGGCGCGGTCGGATTTCAGCTGCGATTCGTAGGCCACCGCGCGAATCAGCGCGTGGCGAAAGGCGTACTCGGCGCTCGGGGTAAACCGCACCTGATCGATCAGCTCCGCGCTGAGAAGCTCATCGACAACCGCATCGATGCCCAGCGCAGCGAGTAGCTCGGCCCCGAAACGGGCGCCGATGACCGACGCCGCGGTCAACGTCCGCTTGGCCGGGCCCGCCAGCCGGTCGATGCGCGCCCCGATGGCTGCCTGCACGGTCGCCGGCACGCTCACATCGGCGACATCCGCGCGACAGACATAAGCGCCGCGCTCACCTGCCAGCACGCCGCGCTGCACCAACTCCCGCACCATCTCCTCGGCGAAGAACGGGTTCCCGGCGGCCCGGTCGGCGATGATGGCCGCCAGTTCGGCCACCGAGGGATCTGAACCCAGCAGCTCGCCCAGTAGCGCCACGGTGTCCGAGTCAGCCAGTGGGGCAAGCGCTATTGTCTGGGCGCCGTGCACCCGTGTCAGCGATCCTGCGTACTCGGGGCGATAGGTGATCAACACCATCGACGGGGTGCGCGAGATGACTGTGAGAAAGTCGGCCAGCATCGACTCGCTGACCGCGTCGATCCAGTGCGCATCCTCGATGACGTAGAGCGCCGGTTCGGTGCGCGCCAGCGATGCGGCGTTGATCATCGCGGTCAACCGGCGCCGCCGCGCATCCGGGTCGATCTGGGGCAGGGGTATGCCGGGGTCGGCGATGCCGAGCAGATCATCGAACAGCAGCAGATCCTGCGGATCGGCATCGGGCACACGCGCTCGCACCCGCGTCCGGGCGGCATCGCCGTCGAGGTCCGCCACGCCGGTGCCCGCCCGCAGCAGCCGGGCCACAACGTGGAAGGGAATCTCGGCGGCATGCGACTCGCAGAAGGCCCAAAACACCTCGACCCCGCGACTGGCCGCCAGCGCTGCGGCGTCCCGGGCCGCCCGGCTCTTGCCGATGCCCGGCGGTCCGACCACATTGACGACACCCCCGCGGCCATCGATTGTGCGCTCCACCATCGCGTCGAGTGCCGCCATCTCCCAACCCCGACCGACCAGGCCGACATCTGCGCGCCCAGGCTGGCGATCTCGCGGGTTGATCGCCACCAGCCGGCGAGCGCACACCGGTTCGTCGGCGCCTTTGATGCGCACCCGCTCCGGTTCAGCCAGCATCACGATGTGCTCGACCAACCGCGCGGTCGACTCCGACAGCATTACCCCACCCGGGGGCGCCACCGATTCCATGCGCTGCGCATAACCGACCGGCTCGCCGGTTGCGGCGTACCCCAGTGACCCGGAGCCGAAGTCGCCGACAATCACCCGACCCGAATTCAGGCCCACCCGCAACCGCAATGCGACCCCATCGCGTCGCTGTACGTCGATCGCTAACCGGGTCGCTTCCTCCTGGATGGCCAACGCCGCCAGACATGCTCGAAAAGCATGATCTTCCAACGCAATTGGGGCTCCGAAGAGCGCCATGAGACCGTCACCGGTGTACTCCACGCTGCCGCCGCCGTAACGCTGGACCACCGCCGCGGACCGCTCCACGAGGTCGGCCATGATCTCGCGCAACCGCTCGATATCGACGGCGGCTGCGATATCCATCGAGCGCACCACGTCGGCGAACAACACCGTCACCTGCTTGTACTTCGCTACGTCGCGCAAAACCGCAATGGGAGCGCCGCACTCATCACAGAACTTGGCGTTCTCCCGCAGGCCAGTGCCGCATGACCCGCACGCCACGCCCACCGTCACCTGCGCACCGCCAATCCAAGATTCCGGACTTTTACAACTGCGAACAATAGGCTGTTCAACAGCGAAGAACAGAGCTATTCATCCGGCCCTAGCGCGTCTCCCTGACTGCGGGGCGAAACAGCGCCTACCGACCTGCCGCCCGGAACCGGCACGGCAACGAGTTTTCCCGCTTTCGTTGCGCCGCCTCAGTAGGGTCGGGCCGTGACGCGCGAAAAAGCCCAGGCATCGACCTCGATTTTGGCAATGGTCGCGGCGGCCCGCGTCGCCGTGGGAGCGACGATGATCCTGGCGCCGAGCCGGATCTTTTCGCCAGGATCCGGGACCGAAACACTACTCATGCGGACCATTGGGATCCGTGATGTGGTTCTCGGCTCGGGCGCCTGCGCGGCCTGGGCGCGCGGCCAAGAAGGCGAATTGCGACGGTGGGCAACGGTTGGACTCACTAGTGACGGGGCCGACTTCGTTACCGGCCTTCGCAGCACGCCGCTGGTCGGTTCCAAAAGCGCACTGATCGCCACGCTCTCCCCGGTGCCCTTCGTGGCGGCCGGCATTCTGGGTCTCACCCGTAGATCAAGAAAACTCTGAGGCAAAAGGAATCAGCAAACGGCACCGCATCGTTTCGCTGACCGTGCCCGGGCCCCGTACTCTTCGACGGTGAACGCGATCGACCCGGACAAGCTCAACACGTGCCTGCAGGTGCTGGCCGACGTTGAGTCTCTGCCGCCCGAGCACCCCGACGCCGTTGCCGTGCGTCGCGCCGTCGCGGGAGTCTTCAAGTCGGTGAAGAAAGCCCGCCGCCATGCCAAGCGCGACGCGGTCGCGGCCGCAGATCACGTCGTCACCGCGGCCACCGCGACCGGTGCGCCCGGCCGAATCGACGACGAAACAGCGGGCCTGCCCCTGGTGTCCACCGCGGTCGGGGCGTCGGCAGGAACGTTGCTGCGGTCGCGCGCCTGTTACATGTGCAAGAACCACTACACGCTGGTCGACGCGTTCTACCACCAGCTCTGTCCAGAGTGCGCCGCCCTCAGCCACGCCAAGCGCGACGCCCGGACCGATCTCACCGGCAGGACAGCTCTGCTCACGGGCGGCCGCGCCAAAATCGGCATGTATGTCGCGCTGCGACTGCTCCGCGACGGCGCCCACACGACAATCACCACCCGTTTTCCCAACGACGCCGTGCGCCGCTTCGCCGCAATGCCCGACAGCGCCGACTGGCTGCACCGGCTACGCATCGTCGGGATCGACCTCCGCGACCCCGCTCAGGTCGTCGCGCTCGCCGACACCGTCGCCGCTGGCGGCACGCTGGACATTCTGATCAACAATGCCGCCCAGACAGTGCGGCGAGCGCCCGGCTCCTATGCTGCGCTTGTCGAGGCGGAGCGCGCCCCGGCGCCAGAGCTGGTCGACGTGGTCACCTTCGACCGCGTCAGCGACGCCCATCCCGCTGCGCTTGCCGGCAGCCTCGCCGAGCACCAAACCCCGCACGCCGTAACGGAACTGGCCCTGGCCGCCGGCAGCGCATCCCCGGACCGGATCGCCGCGGGCACCGCCATCGACGCAGGTGGCCTGCTGCCCGACACTGCGTCGATCAACAGTTGGACTCAACGCGTACACGAGGTCGACGCGATGGAACTGCTCGAGGTCCAGCTCTGCAACCAGACCGCGCCGTTCATTCTGGTGAGCCGGCTGCGCCCGGCGATGGCTGCGTCACCGTCGCGCCGCACCTACGTCGTGAACGTGTCGGCAATGGAGGGGCAGTTCAGCCGGGCCTACAAGGGACCGGGACATCCGCACACCAACATGGCGAAGGCCGCGCTGAACATGCTCACCCGCACCAGCGCCGCCGAGATGCTGCAGCAGGACGGCATTCTCATGACCGCCGTCGATACGGGCTGGATCACCGACGAGCGGCCACACCCGACCAAGCTGCGGCTCGCCGACGAAGGCTTCCACGCCCCGCTCGACCTTGTCGACGGCGCCGCCCGCGTATACGACCCAATCGTCCGGGGAGAGTCGGGAGAAGATCTGCACGGCTGCTTCCTGAAGGACTACTCGCCGAGCAACTGGTAGCTGGGTAGCCTGAGGACATTCCCATCCAAGACGAGGCCGGCAGCCCGATCCGAGTGGCCGTACTGGCGCCGATCGCATGGCGGACGCCTCCTCGTCACTACGGGCCGTGGGAGCAGTTCGCCTCGTTGCTCACCGAGGGGCTGGTCGCGGCGGGCCATCGAGTGACGCTATTCGCCACCGCGGACTCGATCACCACGGCGGCCTTGCACGCAACCACCCCGTCCGGCTGGTCTGAGGATCCGACGATCGATGCCAAGGTCGCCGAATGTCTGCACATCGCTTCGGTTTTCGAGCGTGCGGGGGAGTTCGACATCATCCACAACGGGTTTGACTTCCTGCCGCTCACCTACAGCGGCCTCGTCGCGACGCCGGTGGTCACCACGATTCACGGGTTCTCCTCCGACCGGATCGTTCCGGTCTACGAACGCTACGACGGCGCAGGGGCATACGTGTCGATCAGCGACGCCGACCGACACCCGAATCTGCACTACGCCGCCACCATCCATCACGGAATCGACATCGACGAGTTCGCGATCCATCCGAATCCCGGCGAGCATCTGCTGTTCTTCGGGCGGATCCACCCCGACAAGGGCACCGCCGACGCGATCGAGGTCGCCCGCCGGTGTGGCCGTCGGCTCGACATCGCCGGGATCATCCAGGACGAGGAGTACTTCCGCACGGAGGTCGCGCCGCACATCGACGGCGAGCACGTCCGCTACCTCGGATCCGTTGATGCCTCTGCACGCGCCGAGGTACTGGGCGGCGCGTACGCGTTGCTGCACCTGATCGACTTCGACGAACCGTTCGGCTACAGCGTCGTCGAGGCCATGGCCTGCGGCACGCCGGTCATCGCCAACTCGAGAGGCTCGATGGGCGAACTGATTTCGCACACGGTCACCGGCTTTCTCGTCGACGACATCGATTCGGCGGTGATCGCGGTCGCTGCAGCCGGCGATCTCGACCGGCGCAGGATCGCCGAAGCTGCGGCCGGCCGTTTCACCGTCGCCACCATGATCGACAAGTACGTCAAGGTCTACCGCGACGTCATTGCGGATCGGAAATGACGGTGCCCCGCGATCCTGCTTGGTGGAGGTGTGCTGTCGTCTACCAGATCTATCCCCGCAGCTTCGCCGACTCAGGCAGCGACGGGATCGGTGACCTGGCGGGCATCATCGGGCGACTCGACTACCTTCGGGCACTCGGCGTCGACGTGATCTGGCTGTCACCGATCTACCGATCGCCGCAGGCCGACAACGGTTACGACATCAGCGATTACCGTGACATCGACCCGCTGTTCGGCACCCTGGCCGAATTCGACACGCTTCTCGCCGAGGCGCACGGACGCGGCATGAAACTGGTGATGGACCTCGTCGTCAACCACACCTCGGACGAGCACCCGTGGTTCGTCGAGTCGCGGTCTTCGCGGGTCAATCCGAAGCGGGATTGGTATATCTGGCGCGACGCTCGCGACGGTGCCGAGCCGAATAACTGGGGCTCGTTTTTCTCCGGTCCGGCATGGCAATGGGATCCCGCCACCGGCCAGTACTACCTGCATCTGTTCGACCGCAAGCAGCCCGACCTGAACTGGGAGAACCCCCAGGTGCGAAAAGCCGTGCGGGACATCATGGTTTGGTGGCTCGATCGCGGTGTCGACGGCTTCCGAATGGACGTCATCAATTTCATCTCGAAAGTCGAAGGACTGCCCGACGCATCGGCGATCCCGGGACACCCGTTCGTCATCGCCTTCGATGAGTTCGCCGACGGACCGCACGTGCATGACTACCTCGCCGAGATGATCAGCGAGGTCTTCGGTCGCCGCGACGGCGACTTCATCACCATCGGGGAGATGCCCGGCGTGACGCCCGAACAGGCGCGGCTCTACACGGATCCGGCTCGGGGAGAGCTGAACATGGTCTTCCAGTTCGAGCACGTATGCGTCGATCAGGGCCCGACGGATAAATTCGACTACCGCGGTCTTGACCTGGTCGTCCTGAAGCGGTCGCTCCATCGCTGGCAGGCGGCGCTGGCGGACACCGGCTGGAACAGCCTGTACTGGAACAACCACGACCAACCTCGCGTCGTGTCCCGATTCGGTGACGACGACCCCGACTACTGGGCGGCTTCAGCCAAGGCGCTCGCAACGATCCTGCACGGCATGCGCGGCACCCCGTTCGTCTATCAGGGTGAGGAGCTCGGAATGACGAACTACCCGTTCCGAAATCCACAGGACCACAAGGATCTTGAGGCGGTGAACTACTACAACCACGTGGTCGAATCGGGCGGCGATGCGAGTGTGGCCCTGGCTGGCCTAGCCAAGATCAGCCGCGACAACGCGCGGACACCGATGCAATGGGACGCGGGACCGAACGCGGGCTTCACCTCGGCCGATCCGTGGCTGCCGGCCAACCCGAACTACACCTGGCTCAATGCCGCAGCCCAGATCGACGCACCGGCTTCGGTTTTCGCGCACTACCAAGCGCTCATTCGTCTCCGTCACGAATCGGCCACCCTGGTCGAGGGCGACTTCACCCCGCTGATGGTCGAAGACCCGCAGATCTGGGCGTACACCAGAACCACCCCTGACAAGAAACTTCTTGTGATCGCCAACTGCGGACGCGGTCCGCGGACCGTCGAGGTCGGCCCGGACTGGATCGGGGCCGACCTGTTGCTCGGCAACCTGCCCGGCACGCCGGCCACGTCGACGTCAGCGTCTCTGAACCTGGCTGGCTGGGACGCGCGCATCTATTCCGTTTGACGCCGCCACGAAGACTTCAGGACTCCTTGCGATCGGCGGCGGCCGAGTAGTCCTTCAGCGACGCAGCGTGCGTCGCACTCGCTGGTGGATTCCACCAGCACCGCACGTGCGCCATGCCGTCCGAGAACTTCCACACCTCGATGTCGACGGCCTCAGTGGTGTCGCCGGCGTACGCAGCCTTGTGGTACATCAGCAGCGCTACCTCCTCCGCGCGTAGGCATAAGAAGTCGACGCGTTGCTCGACGCTGAACGGATTGAATTTGTCCCACATGTCCGACCACATGTCCCAGCCGGCTTTTGGTGTCGTGCCCACCGGATCTTCGAAGGTGATCCCGTCGGGCGCGATCGCCTTCCATGCCTCGAGATAGCCCTGTTTGTCGCGTGCATTCCATTTCTCGCATTGCAGTGCAACGAAGTTCGTGATCTCCTCGTCGGTCGGCTGAGGCATCGGCTTCCTTTCCTTGATGGGTCGTCGCGACTGGCTAAGGCGTGCTGCTCACTTGCCCGCCTCGATTGCAGCGACTCGAGCGGCAGCGTCGGGTCCGCAGAAGCGCTGAAGATCGACTCCGCCGTTGGCAAGCAGATCGTCGATGCGACGCTTCAGGTCGCCTGAGGAGAGATGGGCATAGAGGTTCGCACCGGGGCACGACGTCTTCGCGAAGTCTCGATGACCCGCCAACGTGTTGCTCGCGACGCCGAAATTTTTGGAGGCCCACGCGAACGCGACTGCGGTGCTCTGCAATTGGGCCTCCGAGACGGCCTCCTGGTCGAAGTCTCCTTCACACAGGACGAGAAAATGGCCGGTGGTGTCGTAATCCGTTGCAGTGTCGCCGGCGATCGCTGGATTCCGAAGTTCGTAGAGGTTGCCGTTGCGGTCGACGCCAACGTGATAGGCGATGTCGATCCATCCTTTTTGGTCTTGGTGATACCGCTGGTCGTGCCGCAAGCGTTCGGGGGCGTTGCGGTTCTCACCGAGAACCACCGCCTCGTGGTGCAGGGTCATCCGGGTGATGGTGTGCGGCTTGCCTCCCGCGCGGGCGGGCCGTGCACCCCAGGCATCTCGGCACAACAGCAGCGCCGAGGTCGCCGCGGTCAGTTGGGCGCGGGTCGCTTGCGTCTCGTCAGAGCAAGCGCCGGCCATCGACGCCACACCGACACCGCCGGCTAGCCGAAAAAGTTGACGGCGATTGACCAACCCTCTCATCCGGCGAATATATCCGCCGGATTGAACAGCTCGATGTTGCGTTCAGTCGGTCCGCGGCCCTTGGTGCGTGCGCTGCTGAAGTGTGCTGTCTGCCTCGACCAAAGGTGAAGGCGTATCCCCACGATGCGGGCTATGATTTTGCCCGCAGTGCCGCTGAGCAGGAGGGGATCGCGATGGCCGATGAGCTGAAAGCCGATCTCGTCGCGCTGCACCACGGCAGCAACGACATGCTCGACGCCGTTGGCGACGCGGCGTTGGAATTCGGCAACCACGAGGACGGGTTGGCAGACGCGGCGCCCGGGTGGGTCGGGTCGTCGCAGGCGGCGCTGGGTGAACTGGCAGCCCATTGGCAGGCCCGGCACAGCCATCACAAGCGGCAGGCCGGTGGTTCCGAACGGCCAGTGCCCGGGCGCAGACTTTGCAGCGGCCGGGGGACAATCTCCACCAGGTTCATAACGTCCTCAGCGACTGGCAAGGCGAAGCGGGCGAGGCCTTCCGCGCTGATCTGGGTCAGACGCGACGCGATATCGAGGCAGACGGTCAGGAATCCAGACAGGTGGCAACGGCCGTGTCCGCTGCCGAGGCGGACGTGCGCGCATGCAAGGCCGAACTCGACAGCATTCAGCACGCGGCCGATGGCAACAGGTGGGCGATCACACCGGACTGGCGAATCGATGTGGGCAACATCTTGAGCGGACCCAGCAGCGGCGCACTGGCTGTTGAACAGCAATTGCTGCAGGGCCAGCTCGATGCGGTAAAGGCGCACGCGTACAGCACCGACCACGAGCTGGCGATGGCCGTCCGCTCAGCTGTCGGTCAGGCGTCTGCGAGTGCCGCACCCGGCGGTGCGCCCGCGCCTCTGGGTGCGCCTAAACCACAAGCGGGGGAACCGCCGAAGTCGTGGAAAGACATGCTCCCACCTGCTGAGCCGGCGAACGGGGGCCCCGGGGCTGCCGGACCGCCGAAGGGCCCGCCGGTTCCAGCCGGCGCAGGAGGCGGCAAGCCGTCGCTGGCGGACATGCTGCTCGGGAAGGGGGAGCCCGCCGATCACGGCCCACCGACACCCGGCACCATGCCAGACCTGCTGAGTCGGCTCAGCAAACCCATGCCTCAGCCCACACAAGCGCAATTAGTGAACGATATCCGCCAACAATTGCTCGCCAAAGGTACGCCGCCGGATCAGGTCGAGGCGCAACTCAATGCGATGTGGGCTACCGGCCAGCAGTGGCTGCAGGACGGAGGCCCCCATTACGTCGCTCCCGAATCAGCGCCGCCGCCACGGCCAGGATTCGGCGATGGGTTCGCTGACCACTGGTTTGGCTTCGAAGACTCGGTCCACAGGCTCACCGGGCAAGAGGGGCTCGGGGCGATGGGAGATGAATGGGGCGGGATGGCCAAAGGTCTCGCCGGAAAAGCCGAGGACTACCTCCTCCAGGGTCCGGTCGCTCCGGTGAACGACCTCACCCACGAATTCAAGAGTTTCCTCGACAACCCGGCCTATTACGCGGGTGGAAAGACCGCCGACGGCGCCATCGCATTGCCGGGAATGATGTTCGGCGGCGAAGGCGCGGCTGTTGAAGCAGGGCTCGGCGACATCGGGCCCGGGGTGCTCGACACCGAGCCGGCAGTTTCTACTCATGCGCCAATCGGTTTCGAGCACCCTGTGGGATACAACCCCGCTGGACAGGAATCGGCCTTTGATCTGAACTATGGCCACTGGAATGGAGGGCCCACAGGAGCGCTCAGCGAGTCGGTCGCGGACATGTCGACCCACTACATCGGTGACAATCCGGACCGGGTAGTCCTAGGCAAATTTGACACGCACGAAGGCGGCTATATCGGCGAAGCCCGACGAAACGGCGGCATCTACTTCGACACTGGCGACCCGACCTGGGATGCCCTCACAAGTGGATTCGGCAGCGGGGAGGAGAAAGGTTTGGTGTGGCAGGTCAACGAACACTTCCTTCGTAACCAAATGCAGAGTGAAGTGCCCCGCATTGAATATATCTTGCCGGACGGCTTCAACAGCGTCGAGCAATTAGCCGGGGTGCAGCGCCAATCGTATTCTGCGATGGAAATTAACTTTCTCAAAGAAAACGCCGCAGCTTACGGGTACGAGCAACAGGGAAACATGTGGATCTATAGAGGGGGTAAATAAGCGTGAGGGCTGCGCAACTGGAGCGATATCTGCAAACGACGCTGTCTCGTGCTGGGTTCGAGCTCGACCAACTCGACGATCCCATGGTGTACCAAAACCGTCCCGCATGGGTGATCTACTACTCCGGCAAAGACTGCAAGCTCCAGATTTGTTGGTCTGCGCGCGACGGCGGGATCGATTTTTTGCTCGCGCCACTCGATGCGCCGAACGAGTTCGGCCTCTCAAACGCGTCCAAGAAATGGCACCTCATGCTGATGCTCAGTAACGCGCATGACGACCTGGTGACACCGCCGCCAGATGCAGACGATGAGACCGAAATGTCCTGGCTCGAAGCATTGTTCGAGATACATTTCGAGGCAGCTCGCGCCGCGCTCTTCTCCACAGAGTAATCCGATTCGTTGGCCAAATCGGCCCTGCAGATGCAATACCGTCAATATTGACAGCGGCCGACACGCCGGCTTCTGAATTGTCGATGGGCAATCCCGCCCGGGTGACGAGTCGCGCACTCTATGACGCCCCGGCGCTTGACCAACCTGTTGTGACACCGCCAAATCTGGGTACAGGACCGGAATGCAGCGCCCCGACACGATCATCGAGATCCACCGCGAACGCGTGCAGGACCAGACCGTTGACATGTTCAGCGGCGACAAGTACACGGAGTCCGTGGATGGCACCGGCTACTCCGCGACCGCCACGCTCGATCTCACGCTCGACCGCGTCTGGTTCATCTTCGACGCGCAGCGGCGGCTGTGGCAGGAGATCGTCGACGATGAAACCCGTGATCCGCTAAGGCATTTCGCGATCGACCTGGCGATCTTTGATTCGAAGATCACCATCGATTCGGTGAGTTGTATCCCATTGGTGTCGTTGCCGCCGGCCACGATCACGATCCCGGATGGGCCGCGCGGCGGCGAGTCGCGTGAAATCCCATATAACGAGATCCCACTGTTTGGCCGCCTGACCGTCCACGACCAACTCGAGCCCAAAGAAGTAGAGCGCGGCAAGCAGTCGATCGCTCTGGACTTCACCGAGCAGGATGCGCCCGTGCTGCTGGCCGCGCCGCTGACTGACGACTACAGCCCACAATTGTTCGGCTCGCACGTCGAACGTCGTCCCGACGGCAGCATCGCCTTCACCGCGCAAGACCCGCGGATCAGCTGGGAACTCGATTACGCCGAAGCGCACTGGATCACCCACAGCATCGCCGGGGAACTGCTGGTGGGCGCCGAGAAGCTGCAACACCTCGGCCTGCCGGACGACGAGGCGAGGATCAGGGTGCTCGACTCGCTGGCTACCCAAATCGCTGACGCGGTCCGCCCCAAGCTTGCCGAAATGGGTGTCGACGGTGTCATGGACCTGATGCCCACTCCATTGGATGTCGATCCACAGTCGAAAGACGACGAGACAGTCAAGAGCCTCGATGCCGTCGTGCAACGCTTCGACATCGGCGGGACGACGCACGAATCCATGGTGATCCAGCTGCAAACGCTGCGGGAGCTGCCCAGGGGTGAAGAGCTTCCCGCATCGATCCTCGCTGAAAACCCCAACGAGAAAACAGCATTGGGCGTCACCGGGTGGAGCATTCTGCGTCAGGTTCGCGACACCGTGAAGAAGACTTTCGACCTCGATGACAGCGATTTCGACCCTGACGTGCCGTGCCTGCTGGCTGGACCGAAGACCATCAACATCGGCGGGCAGGAGCGGCGCCTCGAAAAGCTCGACGCGGACGTCGTGCCCCGAAGCCAGGACGGCCGACTGGTCATCGACGGCACCGTGAGCGCCGACACCACGCTGTACAACTTCGAGGCTACGTTCAAGGTGATTTACGAAATGGGCCTCGACGACATCCCGCGTGACCCGAGCGGACACGAAACCCGACGGGCCGACCTGGAAAGCGTCGAGAGCCTGGAGATGGCGCTCAGGGCGGCGAGCGATCGCAAAAGCGCCGGGGCGCTGAGCGACCAGGAGTACGAGGCAGAAGTCAAGCGTGTTCACGATCGGTTCGACGAATTGCCGAAGACCGTCGGTGTCCGGCCGACGCAGAATCCGCCTGAGGCTGAGGTCAATCCGGACTTCCACCTGACGGTGGCGGGCAAGGCTGCCGCAGCTGCCGGCGCCGCGGCCATGGTCGGTCTGCTCGCGCTACCGGTCACCTGGGTCGCCGGTGGTGCGGCGGGCGTGGGCGCCGCCGGCGGGGGCGGACTGCTGGCGCTGGCGATCGTGCAGTACTTCACCACCGTGCTGACGATCGATTGGTTTGGTGTCGGGATCGGCTCACGGCAAGTCAGAAAGTCGCTGAACGACAGACCGGAAGGCACGTCGCTGCCTCCGATCGGAATACCGGTCGAGGTGGATTTCAACCGCCAGCGTCTCGCGGTGTACTTCCGTCCGCTGCCGGCGAAATTGTGGGTCGACCGGGCAGACACCGAGGAACACGACGACGACCGCACCGACATCGGGCTGGTCGGTGGCCGGTGGCCGACCGACGGTCATCCGTGGAAGCTGTCCAACGACGACGCCATGTTATATATCGACTCCGGGGAATTGCAGCTGTTCATGGAGCCCGACAGTGTCAGCGGCGACGGCGCACCGATCAGCGTTGCGATCGCTCCCGATGGACAGCACTACCTACAGGTGGAGAACGAAGACGCCGACAAACTGCAGCGCCTGCCAGGTCTTGACCGCGAAGGCGACGAGATTCACACCGGCTGATGAGCGTGCCTCAAGCCTCGCGGCGCGCACCTCAGAACCGACCTCTGTAGGGTTACTGACGTGTGTGGAGCCACCGGTGAGGTGCGACTCGACGGTCGTCCGCCCGACATAGCGGCGGTGTCGGCGATGGCCGACGTGATGACGCGGAGAGGTCCGGATGGAGCGGGCGTCTGGGCACAAGGCCGGGTAGCCCTGGGTCATCGTCGCCTCAAAATCATCGATCTGACCGAAGCCGGCGCGCAGCCCATGATCGACTCCGATCTGGGCTTGGCCATCGCCTGGAACGGCTGCATCTACAACTACAAGGAGTTGCGCCGCGAGCTCGAGGGCTACGGCTATCGCTTCTTCTCGCACAGCGACAGCGAGGTCTTGCTCAAGGCCTACCACCGCTGGGGCGACGACTTCGTCAGCCACTTCAAGGGCATGTTCGCGTTCGCGATCGTCGAGCGTGACAGCGGTCGGGTCCTCCTGGGCCGTGACCGGCTGGGCATCAAGCCGCTCTACATCACCGAAGACGCCCACCGGATCAGATTCGCGTCGTCGTTGCCGGCACTGCTGGCCGGCGGGGGCGTGGACACCCGGATCGACCACGTCGCGCTGCACCACTACATGACGTTCCACTCCGTCGTCCCGGCGCCGCTGACGATCCTGCGCGGCGTGCGGAAGGTTCCGCCCGCGTCGCTGGTCGCGATCGAGCCCGACGGGCGGCGCGTCACCACGACGTACTGGGCACCGGACTTCAGCAGGCATGAAGACCGCTCCGAATGGTCCGAGCGTGACTGGGAAGACGCCGTGTTGTCCTCGCTGCGAACCGCCGTCGAGCGTCGCCTCGTCGCCGATGTCCCGGTCGGGTGCCTATTGTCCGGCGGGGTGGATTCCAGCCTGATCGTCGGACTGCTCGCCGAGGCCGGTCAGCATGGGCTGTCGACGTTCTCCATCGGCTTCGAGTCCGCAGGCGGCGTGCAAGGCGACGAATTCCAGTACTCCGACATCATCGCCAAGCGCTTCGACACCGATCATCACCAAATTCGCATCGGCACCGAGCGGATGCTGCCGGCCCTCGACGGGGCCATCGGCGCGATGAGCGAACCGATGGTCAGCCACGACTGTGTCGCCTTCTACTTGCTCAGCCAGGAAGTCGCACGCCACGTGAAGGTTGTGCAGTCGGGCCAAGGCGCCGATGAGGTCTTCGCCGGCTACCACTGGTATCCGCCGATGGGTGAGCCGGCGGCGGCCACCCTGGCGGGTTCGGTAGCCGAATACCGCGCCGCCTTCTTCGATCGCGACACCGACGGCGTCGCAGCACTTCTCGCCGCGGGCATCGCCGCTCCGAACGATCCCAGCGAACGCTTTGTGAGCGAGCACTTCGCTCAGGCCGGCGCCGAAACCGGCATCGACCGCGCGCTCCGGCTCGACTCGATGGTCATGCTGGTCGACGACCCGGTCAAGCGAGTGGACAACATGACCATGGCCTGGGGTCTGGAGGGCCGGGTTCCATTCCTCGACCACGAGCTCGTCGAGCTGGCGGCCACCTGCCCGCCGGAGTTGAAGGTCGCTCACGGCGGTAAGGGCGTGCTGAAAGAAGCTGCGCGACGGGTCATTCCGGCCGAGGTCATCGATCGCCCGAAAGGCTATTTCCCGGTCCCGGCGTTGACCCACCTCGAAGGGCCGTACCTGGATATGGTCCGCGACGCCCTCTATGCACCGGTTGCCAAGGAACGGGGGCTGTTTGACACCGGCGCGGTGGACGCCCTGTTGGCCGACCCGAACGGTCGTCTGACGCCGCTCCGCGGAAATGAGCTGTGGCAGATCGCGTTGCTCGAGCTCTGGTTGCAACGTCATGGTGTGACCGGGCCGGCAGCATGAGCACCAGCGGTCCTTCCGAGGACCATCCTGAGGCGATCACTCTAGGCCTGCATGACGCGTCGCCGCCGCACTTGGTCGATGCGATGGCGAAAGACGTCGAGCTCGAATTAGGCTGGGGCCGACTCATCTTCGGCCAGACCTTCGCCAATGCGGCGACGCTGGCCGAGGCGCTGCGACGAGAAGCCCCCGGACGCCGCGACATCTGCATCTATGCGCGTGAATCCCATGTAGTGGTGGCCGGAGCACCCTCCGAAATTTTCATCGACCCCAGCCACACCTACCGCCTGCGGTTCGCCGAGACCTCGGAACAGGACGAGTCGGCACCTGCGCCGGTTGGTGTCACGGTGCGCACGCTGAACAACCGGTCCGACGCGGATTTGATGAATCGAGTCTATGTCCGTTGCGGGATGGTGCCGGCGCCCGTCAACGTGACGTGGGACAACCACCTAAATCAGCCCGCGGTCACCTACCTGCTCGCGGTGCGGGACAACGACGGTGCCGTGGTGGGCACGGTGACCGGCGTCGACCACGAGTTGCTGTTCTCCGACCCCGAGCGCGGCTCGAGTCTGTGGACGCTGGCGGTCGATCCGGGTGCCGGGATCCCGGGAATAGGCATCGCGCTGACCCGAAAGTTGGCCGGGCACTTTCGTCGTGCGGGCCGCGCCTACATGGACCTGTCGGTCACCCACGACAATGCAGCCGCGATCCGGCTGTACGAAAAGCTGGGCTTCAGACGCGTTCCGGTGCTGGCGATCAAGCGGAAAAACGCAATCAACGAGCCGTTGTTCAGCCCGCCGCCGGAAACCGTCGACGACCTCAATCCCTATGCGCGCATCATCGCCGACGAGGCAGTGCGTCGCGGTATCTGGGTGGAGGTGCTTGATGCCGAAACCGGCGAGATGCGCCTGAGCCACGGTGGTCGCAGCGTGATCACCCGAGAGTCCTTGTCGGAGTTCACCTCGGCAATCGCCATGTGCCGTTGCGACGACAAGAGATTGACCCGCCGGCTTGTCGCGGAAGCTGGGATCACCGTCCCGCGCGCCCATCTGGCGACTTTCGACAGCGACGATTACGACTTCTTGCGAGAGGTGGGGGAGGTCGTCGTCAAACCCACTCGAGGAGAGCAAGGTAAAGGCATCACCGTCGGCGTCACCGTCGATCATGGTCCCGACGAGCTCACCGCTGCGGTGACACGGGCAAGGGAGCAGTACCCGGAGGTGCTCATCGAGCAGCGGGTAACTGGCGACGACCTTCGACTCGTGGTGATCAACGGGAGGGTTGTCGCCGCCGCGCTGCGCCTGCCGCCGGAGATCATCGGCACCGGCGCGCACACCGTGCGCGATCTCATTGTGGCGGAGAGTCGACGACGTTCGGCGGCCACCGGTGGTGAGTCGCGCATTCCGCTGGACGCGCTCACCGAGGCGACGGTCGTCGAATACGGCTGGCAACTGGACGATGTGTTGCCCGAAGGGATGAAGCTACGCGTTCGTCACACCGCCAACCTTCATCAGGGCGGGACGATCCACGACGTCACCACCGACGTGAACGAGGAACTGTGCCGCGTCGCGGTGGCGGCTGCCGCGGCGATCGGAATCCCGGTGACCGGCATTGACCTACTCGTCCCCGATGTCACGGGCCAGGACTACGCCTTCATCGAAGCCAATGAGCGACCGGGCCTGGCCAATCACGAACCACAGCCCACGGCTGCGGCTTTCATCGATTTCCTGTTTCCCGGTCAGCCTGGTCAGCCGTTTGCCTGGACTCCCGAGGAGTCGCCACGCAATCCGGACGACTCCGTTGTCAGATGAAGTCCGAGCCGCCGTCGACGTTCACTGTCGCCCCGGTCACATAGCCGTTGCGCCGCGACGCCAGATACGTTGTGATCGAGGCGATCTCCTCGGGCAGCCCGGCGCGGCCGAGATCGCACGGCTGATGGAAGTTGTTGTCGATCCAGGTCATGACGTCGTGCGGGTCAGTGGCGTCGAGACCGTCGGCGGCGAGAATGTCCTTGAGGTTTTCGGTGAAGCTGGCCGTGACGATGGTGCCGGGGCACACACAGTTCACCAGAATGCCCTCCTTGGCAAGGCTTTTCGATAGGTTCTTGGTGACGCTGGCCAGTGCCGCCTTCGATGCCGTGTAGGCGACGATGCGCGGGTTCTGCCGCTGGATGGAGTGTGCGGACAGGGTGACGATGCGGGCCCAGTCGGCGGCGCGCAGCATCGGCAGGGCGGCGCGAATCGAGCGCACGCCCGACATGGTGCCCAGCGCGAAGGCGGCGTCCCAGTCGGTGTCGTCCATCTGCTCGAAATATCCGTCACCGGGACCGATGGTGTGCACCAACGCATTCAGCGATCCCCAGCGTTCGGACACGGTGGCGAAGCCGTCGGCAATGGACGCTGCGTCAGCCATGTCGACGCTGATCCCGAGGGCATCGGGAGCTCCGGCGGCCCGTAGCGCATCCACGGCCGCATCGAGTGCGCCTTTGCCGCGGGCCATCACTGCGACGTTAGCGCCCTCTGCGGCAAGGGTTTCGGCTATAGCCAGTCCCATGCCCTTGCTTCCGCCCGTGACGACGGCATTCGATCCGGTGAAACCCAGGTCCATGGTCTTCCTCTATCAGTCGTGTTGAGTGAGTCGGGTGATCGTGTCTGGTGCCACGCCGAGGCCGCGCAGGCAAAACTGGAATGCGGTGCGACGAACATCGCTGCGCTCACAATCATTGGTCGCCCAATGCCGTTCGGTGCATGCCCACACCACCCCCTGGATCGACTGAGCGTCGTTTGCCGGATCGATGCCTGGGAAAGCGCCATCGTCGAGGCCCCGCTGAAGCTGCTCGATGAGCGGCTCGAGCATCTGTGCGTACGCCGGCTGAATCAGCTCGGGTGAGGCGAACATCTGCGACTGAGCTTCCATCGACAACCGACGTAGATCAGATTTGATGGTGTCGTCGAATGCCAGGTCAAGCCGGCCGTCAATCCAGGCCGCGACCGCCTCGACCGGTGTGTCAGCCGCGGACATCTTCCGCCTGAGCCGTCGCATTTCAATTCGCGCCATCTCAAGGAAGGCCGTAGTGACCAACTGATCTTTGGAGTCGAAATGTCGGTAGAACGCCCTGGTGCTCAACTGCGCGCGATCGAGGACCGCGGCGATACTGAGACCTCGAACACCCTGTTCGCGAAGAGATTTCGAGGCGGCGTCCAGAATAGCGCGTCGCACGCCAGGATCGGGAGCGAGCTTGTCTCGTTGCCGTGTTGCCGGCTGAGTCACATGATCGCCAAGTCTTTCGCCGGATGAGTCGCCAGGTCGGAAAAGCGCTCGTTAAATGAGAATGCTGTTTTCAGTTAACGCTCGATGACTATCACAGCCGCCGACGAGGTTGTCAATAGTTGCCGCGGGAAGTGCCTGTCCGGTCGTGAGCCACATGCGAGGTCAGTGCTGAGTCACCACGGCGACGGTATGCCCGCACGGATTCTGCCAACCTCGGAGCGCGCGAAGCGGACTCGGCCGGTGTCGGCGCCTCGCGCCGCAGCCAGCTCGTCGGCGAGGGAATAGGCGGCGTTGAGGATGTAGCGGGCGCGTCTGCGTTCACCACGGTCGCGACCCGCTTTGCGGTAAGACTTGCGCGCCTTGCGATTTCCGGCCATCGCATCGAGCTCGGCCGGCGTGATGACATTGCGGGCCTGCTCGGGCACCATCACGTCGCGGACGAAGTCCCGTTCCCGGGTCACGGTCAATCTGTACACCCACGCCACGATGATCAATGCGACGACGACGGTGCCGAGGAGCAGTCCGATCAGCACCAGCGCATTGGTACCGGCCAGGGCGGCCACCGAGTCCCACGTCCCGTGCAGCAGCATCGGTATCGCGATCAGCAACAAGCCCCGCCCGATCTTGCGTGGTTCGGCGGGTCGACCGAACAGATAGACCACGCCGGCGCAGAAGATCGCGCTGTAGAGGATGTGCGCCGCGACCCCGCTGACCATCCGGAGAATGATCGTGCCCGCGGACGCACCAATCTGGTTGGCGCCGAACTGAGTACCTGCGGACGTCATCGCGTAGCTGATGTCCTCGACGATCTGAAAGCCCAGACCGATGAACGCGCCGAGGATGAACCCGTCGAATGCCGTCCGGACATGCCGTTGCGCCAACGCGATGAGGAGCAGCAGGCCGGAGCCCTTCGCCAATTCTTCGGTGAAGGGGGCCGCGAGTCCCGGGCCCCAATTCAGCGCCCACACCTGGCCGAACGTCTTACCGTAGATGGCGAGAATCGCGTCGTTGGCGTTGGCGGCCATCGTCCCGGTGGCCGCGAAGCCACCCCATAAGAAGGCGATGACCATGAGCTTGTGCGGCAGTTTGGCGTAGTGGTCGATGCGGTCGGTGAACCACCAGAACAACGCCGCGTAGATGGCGAACGATGTCACCGCCAGACCGATCGCTTCGCCGTAGGCGTCGTATTCGCGCGCGAGCGTGGACAGAAAGTTCAGCACGCCGATGCCGACCAGGCCCAGATATCCCCAGAAAGCGAAGTTGCGCGGTTGGTAGAAGACGAATCGACGGCCCCAGCCGGAAAGGTCGAGCGCGACGTCGCGGGCGCGATCGAGGTCGGCGAGCGGTGGCGCGGTCATTGCTTGCGCTTCTCGGTTTGGCTGATGCTGTCGATCATCCGCAGCACCGCGACGCTGGGCTCTGTGCCGGCGTCAGACGGCCCGGTCGCTACGGCTTCGACACCGCGGTCGCCGAATACGAAGGCGGCGATCACACCGGAGGTGTGGGGCCCCGTGACGTGAACCGACGCGCCCTCCTTGCCCTGCGTGGTGATGACCGTGGTCGGTGTCGAGTTGATGCGCACTCCGCGACCGCGATTGAGCGCTTCCGAGGTTGCCTCGATCTGGTCGAGCAGTTGCACGGTGTCGCCGTGGAACGGCCCGGTGCGGACGGTGAACTTCAGCGCCCCGTGCTCCACGACCGCGGTCGAGGGATACGCACCGGACAGCGGGGCGTGGCCGGCGCGCAGACCAGACGTGATCCCCCAACCGGCCTGCGGCACGAACGTCACCTGGCCTTCGAGTTGGACGACATCACCGGCCCTGGCGATGTCGTGGTAGGGCACCGACGCGTTGATGACGGGTAACACGACCGACATGAGAATCACGAGGGCGAGGACCGCCAGCGTCGGGCGTAAGGTGCGTCGGTCCAGGCCGAACCTCCGCTCGTCGGCAGGCACCCATCTCTCATCGGGTTCAAATCTCGGTGCTGAGGCGGCTGGGAACACCTCGGCTGCTGGATCCGGCATATCCGCTCGACCCTCCTACCCACGCGCTGGCACCTGAACGGCGCCGCGGTCGAGAGTAGCGATGGCGGAGTTTACTGATGTCGACAATGGTGACATCGGCGGCTTCGACACGGTGCATGGCAATCAACTTCTAAGCTGCCGATCATGGCTATCGACCGTTTTGCGCTTGCCGCCGGCACTATCCGGCTTGCCTCGGGCGTCTCGTTTCTCGTTGACCCCTTGCGTGCCAACCGGCTCTGGGGCGATCCGGACATACCCTCACCGACCGCGCAACTTCTGCTGAGGTCGATGGGATACCGGGATGCATTGATCGGCGGTCTGTTGGCGGCGTCGGCGCTGCGCGGTAGGAACACCAGAGGCTGGTTACTGGCTTCCGCGGGCGCCGATGCGGCTGACCTGCTCGGCGGGCTCAGTGTCCATCAGGAGATGGCGCGGTCGCAGCAGCTGATCGGAATAGGCGGCGCCGTCGTCGGCGTTGCAACGGGATTGTGGGGCGCAGCGCGCCGCAACACCGGAGCGGGCGAGGCGCCTGCGCTTACCGAGTAAACCTCTGACGATGGGAGCAAGCATGCGGATCGGCGTCCTGACTTTTGTCACCGACGAGGGAATCGGCCCGGTCGAATTGGGTGCAGGGCTGGAGCAGCGGGGCTTCGAGTCGCTGTTCCTCGCCGAGCATTCGCATATTCCGGTCGACGCAAAGACGCCGTACCCGATGGGTGGTCCGATACCGCGAAAGTACTACCGCACCCTGGATCCGTTCGTGGCCTTGACCGCGGCCGCCGTCGCGACCGAAAAGCTCGTATTGGGCACCGGCATCGCGCTGGTCGCGCAGCGCGACCCGATCCTGACGGCGAAGGAAGTCACGTCGCTGGATCTGATTTCCAACGGCCGGTTCCGTTTCGGCGTGGGGGTCGGCTGGCTACGCGAGGAGATCGCCGACCACGGCGTCGATCCCCGGGTGCGTGGACGCGTCGTGGACGAACGACTTGACGCGATGGTCGAGATCTGGACCCACGAGAAAGCCGAGTACCACGGCAAATACGTCGACTTCGACCCCATTTACAGTTGGCCCAAGCCGCAGACGCAGCCCTATGCGCCGCTGTATGTCGGCGGGGGACCGGCGAATTTCGAGCGTATCGCCAAGTACGGCGCGGGCTGGCTGTCATTGGGTCCGTCCGCGGACGCACTGTCACGCCCGCTCGAGCAACTCCGCGTTGTCGCCGGGCCCGACGTGCCGGTCATTGCCATGCACGTCGGCGAATCGACGGCGGCGGAGATCGGACGCTACCAGGATCTCGGCATCGACCACGTGGTCGTCGAGTTGCCGACCGAGCCGCCTGATGAGACGTTCAAATATCTTGACGGACTTCAGAAAGAGTTCGCGCAACTGACGTAGAGCACGATCAGTCGACGTGCCGGATCAACGCGTCGACAATCGCGTTGATTGCACGGTTCGTGTCCTGCGACGTCGCTGACGCGATGGACATGGCAGCCGAGCTGATTTTCTCCCGGGCCGGCAAGCGGATTCATGTCACCACCCCGAAGTACTCCAAGCGCCGGAGTTCCGCCGCCGCATTCTATCGCGAATAGCGATAGGGCAGTTCTCTTCTTTGCGTTGGACGCGATCGTTGATGTGGGTGTTGGCTAGAGCCTGATTTACAGCTCACGGGAGGACGGACATGCGGGTCCTACCGCGACGATCCGTACATCAACCGCGACGCGGTGTTTGCCGATGTGGAGTCGCTGCAAGCAAATTTCGTCCGTCACGAGCCCGGGGGCGCGCCTGACGGATCAATCGTCGACGAACCCTTTGTGACCCTGGACTGGACCTTCGTTCTAGCCGCCGACTGAATGGTAAAGGGAGAAAATCCATGTCGCGGATACCGCTGACCGACCTCGAGGCGCAACCGGAACCGATCCGCGATTTCGCAGCACGGCGCGGCAACCTCAACGTGTTCCGAGTTCTGGCGAACGCGCCCAACGTCTTCTCGGGGTGGACGCAGATGGTCGACGAATTGTTCGACAGCCCCACCTTCAGCCTGCGGACGCGGGAAGCGATCATCCTGCGGGTGGCCCATCTGCAGAGCTCACGCTACGAGCTCAGCCGGCACACCGGGATCGCCCGCACCGCCGGGCTGACCGAGCGGCAGATCAATGCGATCCTCGACGACGGCGACCCCGACGAGGCCGACTTCAGCCGGACCGAACGCCTCGTGCTCGACCTCGTCACCGAACTGTGCACCAGCCACCGACTGACCGACGACTCGTTCGCCGCCGGCCACGCGGCGTTAGGTGACGAGGTGCTCACCGAGTTACTGATGCTCATCAGCTGTTACTACGGGCTGGCTTTGGTGCTCAACGCTGCCGACGTCGATGTCGACACCGCAGCCAGATTTCAACCCTGACAGGAGAATGCAGATGACTCGAATCGCCTACCGTGACCCGCAAGACATGTCTGATCGGGCTCGCGAATTGACCAGCGCGCGCGGCAATCTCAATGTCTACCGCGCACTTGCCAATGCCGACAAAGTGTTCACCGGCTGGATGTCGGCCGGGGACGCCGCCCTTACCAGCACGGTGTTGCCGCTGAGGTTGCGCGAACTCGTCGTGCTGCGTACCGCGTATCTCATGGACTGTCCCTACGAACTCGGCCAGCATCGGGACGTGGCGCGGACGGTTGGGCTCGGTGCTGATGAAATTAACGCCATCCTGAGCCAGTCCGACTGGCAGACAGGTTATTTCGAGGGGACTGAGCTCGCGGTGTTGACGTTGACATCTGAGCTGCTGACCACGCACACGGTCTCGGCTGCGGTGTTCGACGAGGTGCACCACGCGCTCGGTTCGGAGGCCACTGTCGAGGTGCTGATGGTCATCAACCGCTACTCCGGCTTGGCGTTGATGCTCAACGCGCTCGACGTCGACCTGGACGACTCCGCACGGCTCCCGATTCCGCAGACGCGGCAAGGAGAATCATGACCTACATCTTGATCGCCGGTATCAACCGTTCCAGGTTCCAGAGCTGGTGACGTCGCGCAGACAGACCCGAAATTGCCAGCGCAACGGCCCCTATGCCGAATAGCACGATGATCGCCTGCCATAGCCGGGTATCGATGCCGCCGAGGATGAGCTGCCGAAGCCCGTTGACGCCGTAGGTCATCGGGTCGAACTTATGCAGCACCTGGAACGGTCTCGACGTGGTCTCCACCGGGTACATGCCGCCGGCGCTGACCAGCTGCAGCATGAGCAAGGCCATGATCAGCACGCGGCCCACGGCCGGGCCGACGAGTGCGTTGATCGCCTGCGTCGCGGCGACGAACGCGCAGGAGATCAGGATCATGAACGCCAGCATCGAGAATGGGTGCACCACACGCATGCCGAGGCCGAACCGCACCACGCAGTACAGGATGGTTGCCTGGAATACCCCGATCGCTGCCGCAGGCAGGTAACTTGCCAGAACCACGCGGATCGCGAGGACTTCCGCAGCGATCGGGCGGGTCTGAAGGGGGCGCAACACCATCCACAGCACCAGCGCGCCGAAGAACAAGGCGAGTGTGAGAAAGAACGGGGCCATGCCGGTGCCAAAATTTGGTGCGGCATTTTCGTGTGAGGCTTCCAGTCGGACGGGACCGCCGATGGTGTCGGCGACGGCGTCCTTCTGCTGGTCCGTCCAGTTGGGAACTTGTTTGGCACCGTCAGCCAGCTTGGTTGCGAGCTCGGCCGATCCTGACTTGAGTTGTCGTGCGCCGTCATCGAGTTTGGCTATTCCGCTGGCCAACTCGGCATTGCCGGATGCCACCTGCTGTGCTCCGTTGCGCAACTGGGTGAGCTTGTTGGTCAGATCTTGTCCCTTGTTGCCGACCTGGTCGAGTGCCGACCCGAGCGGACTGCCAGGGCCGCGCAACCCCGATGTCATGGCGATCGCCGCGTTTTGTGCGTCGGTGAGTTGCTGGCGGATCTGGGGCGTGAACTGGTGTCCTCGGAGCTGGTCCTGGATGCCGCGCAGGTTGTTTGCCAACGGATCCTGTCGAGCAGAGAGTTGATCGATCACTGAGGAAAGCGAGTTGGCGGCGGCATCCTGTGCCGTGGCGACGGCGCCGATCTGATCGTTGGCCTGCTGCAGCGCGGTCGCGCCCTGCTGAAGTTGCGCGGTGTTGCCGCTGATCTGCGACACCGCTTTGCTGACGGCGAGCAGCGGATCGGTAGCCTGGTTGATTCCGTCGGAAAGTTGCTTGGCGCCCCCGGCAAGCGTCTCCGATCCGGACCGTGCGGTGTCCAGGCCGGTCAGTAGTTGCCCGGCGCCTTCATCAAGTCTGGCTGCCCCGTCGGCGGCCTGCTTGACCCCGGAACCCGACGAAACCACCACGGACAGCATCTGATTGACCGCCTGACCGGATATGCGCGACGACACGGCATTGAGCACCTGGCTGATGGCGGTGCGGCCGATGCTTGTCGAGATGTAGTTGTTGGCGTCGTTATAGACGGCGATGAGATTCGCCTTCTTCGGCTGCCCGGTCACCGGCGATGCGATCGCTGCGCTGAAGTCCGGCGGTAATTCGACCATGAAGTAGTATCTGCCGTGGTCGACGCCGCTTCGGGCGTCCGCAAGATTGACGACGTGCCAGTCCAGGCTGCCGTCGGCGGTCAGGCTCTTGACGATCTCGGCGCCCGCGTTGAATTGTTGTCCTGACACCACGGCGCCACGGTCGGAGTTGACCAGAGCCACCGGCATCTTGTTGGTGTGGCCGAAGGGATCCCAGTACGCCCACAGGTATAGCGCGCCGTACACCAGCGGCAGCAGCATGAGCACGACGATCGCAAGGCGTGTCATGCGGCTGCGTCCGAAACGCTTGATCTCCGAGCCGAATGCGAGTCCAGCGAGCATCGTCAGTTTCCTTCGCTCTGGGTGCGTTGATCGTGTAGTTCGTGGTCGGGTGCCTCGGAGCCGAGCGGGTTGGTCACCCCGACGACGACGGTGCGATGCGCGGCGATCGCGCCGAGCCTGTCCACCGCGATGTCGCGCCGGGCATTGTCGCGAACCTGCTCGAGGTCCCCGATCACCAGAATCGGACGCTTCGACAGCGTCGCCAAGGTGATCCGCAGCAAAAACAGTTCCAGGTCCGACAATTCGACGATGTAGGTCTCGGGTGACGGCGGGGGAGTGTCGCCAAAGACCTCTGCCAGTTCAGCCTGACCGCCCTTGCGCGGCACCGGCGAGTACCACGGTGCGAGCCACCGACGTTGCTCGGCTAGCACCGTCTCAACCGTCACGGTCTCCTCGAGATCGTCGATGTCGTCGAAGGCCGCGATCGAGCAGTGTCGGCGAATGGCCCGAGGCGTGGCTGCGCCGAGGACAGTCAGTGTGCCGCGGGAGGGTTTGAACCGGCCGGCCAGCGTGAGCAGCAGGGCGGTCTGGCCGGGCCCACCCGGCATTTGAATGGCGTGGAAGCCTGCGCCGAGTGCGAGATCGATATCGGAGAAGAGCGGTCCGTGCTCGCCGTCGACCCCCAGCCCGGCGGCGGTGATGACCGTCTGCGTGTCGTCGCTCATTTCGCGGTGTCCAGATTGCTCTGGGCGGCAACCGATCCCAGGAGGGCGGTGATCAGTTGCGCGAGCAGGTCCGGGTCGATGGTTCCCGGTCGTAGGACTTCTTCCATGGCGATCCCCAGATTGACGGTGACGACGAGTTGGGCCAGATTCGCCAACCGCGGACCGGGGGCAACGGCTGCGGTGGAATCGACGATGTGGGACGCCTGGTCAGCGGCGGCAGCACGACGGCGGTCGATCAGACGCTCACGCAGCTGCGGGTCACGCACGGCACGCAGCCAGTACTCAACGAACAGGACGTAATAGTCCGCATGGCCCTGTACTGAGTCGAGCACGGACCTACTCAAGTCATGTGCGGCGGCGGTGGTGTCGCCACCGCCTTCCAGCGCTGTGACGATCTGCGCACCGCGTAGCTCGAATTCGCGGTCGAGCAGAGCCAAGAACAGTTCGTCCTTAGAATCGAAGTTCGAATACACCGCACCTTTGGTGAATCCCGCGGCCTGACCGATCGCGTCGATAGTGGCGCCGGCAAACCCTTCGGCGGCGAACACTTTCGATGCCGCATCAAGGATTCGCTCGCGGACTTCGACACGGGTGGGGCGGGTCCGTGCAGGCTTGACAGGCGACATGGGCAAAAGCATACTCGACGGTATCGACTGGATACCGTGAAGTATCGAACAGGTGGGTGAAGATCGTGGATTTCGAGCTGGTCATTCGTGGCGGCACAGTGTTCGACGGAACCGGCGCGGCGCCCCAAAGCGCCGACGTCGGGATTCGGGACGGGAAGGTGGCCGCGATCGCGCCGGGACTGCCCGACGGCACACGCACGATCGACGCCCGCGGCCGCTGGGTGATGCCCGGCCTGATCGACGTGCACACCCACTACGACGCCGAAGTTCTGCTCAGCCCCGGGCTCGGTGAGTCAGCGCGACACGGCACCACCTCGGTCGTCTTCGGCAACTGCTCGCTGTCGACCGTCTACAGCGATGCCGACGACTGCGCCGACATGTTCGCCCGAGTGGAGGCGCTGCCGTGGCAGATCGTGCACGACGCGATCAAAGAAGGCAAAACCTGGAGTGGCCCAGCAGAATACGTGAAGGTGGTGGACTCTTTGCCGCTCGGGGTGAACGTCGCCGCGTTCATCGGCCACTCCGACATCCGCGCTGCGGTGCTGGGCCTGGGCCAGTCGGTCGATGCCGATTACCGGCCTACCCCGGCGCAGATCGATCAGATGCGACAGATGCTCAGCGACGCGCTCGACGTCGGTTTCCTCGGCCTGTCCACGCTGCGCAGCTCCTTCTCCAAACTCGAAGGGACCCGTTATCCGGCACGGCAATTGCCTTCCACGTATGCCAAGTGGTCGGAATTTCATGCTTTGAACAACGTGCTCCGCAAGCGTGGTCGCGTGCACCAAAGCACCCCGAACCTCGCGCGGCAGGCCGAAGTCGCCCGCTACCTCGCGCAGAGCATCGGCCGCGGATTCCGCCGACCGTTGAAGACCACCTTGATCGCGGCAGCCGACGTGAAGGCCGACCGGAAGGCAGCCCGGCTGACAATGTTGGCCGCGGATCTCACCAACCGCGCCGGAGGCGACTTCCGCTGGCAGCACCTGCCGGTGCCCTTCGAGATGTACGCCGACGGCGTCGACCTCGTTGTGTTCGAGGAATTCGGTTCTGGCTCAGCGGCGCTCAACTTCCGCGATGAGATGAGCCGTGGCCGCCTGCTCGCCGACGAATCCTACCGACGGCAATTCCGCAAAGACATGACGAAGCAACTCGGCCCGCGAGTGTGGACTCGCGATCTCTCCGATGCCGAAATCGTGTCGTGCCCTGATGTGGGCGTCGTCGGAAAGTCTTTCGCCGATGTCGCTGCCGCCCGCGGAATCGAACCCGCCGACGCGTTGCTCGACCTGACCGTCGAACATGGCGCACAGCTGCGCTGGCGCACCGTCGTCGCCAATGACCGCGAGGACGTCTTGGACCGAATCCAGCGCTCACCCAACGTCCAGATCGGCTTCTCCGATTCCGGTGCCCACCTGCGCAATATGGCATTCTACAACTCGGGGCTTCGCATGCTCGAACGTGTTCACCTTCGCCGGTCGCTGCCCGTCGAAACGGCGGTGCGCCGGCTCACCGGCGAGCTGGCGGATTGGTACGGCCTGGACGCCGGATACCTGTCGGAGGGCAAACGTGCCGACGTCGCTGTGATCGACCCGGCGGGCTTTGACGGCTCCAGCGCCGCCTACGTCGAAGCGCCCTATCCGGGTGCACCGGACGTCAAGCGAATGGTCAATCGCAACGATGACCTCGTCAACGCGACCATCGTCGGCGGCGAAATCGTCTATCAGGCAGGGGAGTTCGCGGAAGGTTTCGGCACCGACCTGCAGGCCGGACGATTCCTGCAAGCAGTCGATCGCTGACCTGTCTAGGCAACTGCCCTGCTGAGCAGGTCGCCTTCCCGCCGCCATTCGGCGACCTGGGCACGCAATGCCGTGCAGCGCGGCCAAGTCGCGAGTTGAAAAGTCATGTGTCATCACATTTCGCAGCGGTCGTTGCCGGCCCCGAATCACTGCGGACGAAACCCCGTCGGATCCGGCCGCACAGCCTGGCCGGTTTCCGATATAAGACGGCAGTTTATCGGAAGCCGGAGACCGCCGTCGCGGTTAGCGTTCACGCCGGGACGACGGAAGGAATTGACGACATGGCGATGAATCTGGTGCATCGACGACGGTGCAGCTCGACGGCGTGGGCCGACATGGTCCGCGACGATCTGCTGCCGTGGGCCCTCGCCGACGTCGAATTAGGCTCGCACACACTGGAAATCGGACCCGGATACGGCGCAACGCTTCGCGCTCTCGTGGACAGAGCTGCCGCGGTTACCGCCGTCGAAGTCGACAAGACGATGGCCGAACGACTGCAAGGACTCTACGGAGAGCGGGCGCGTGTCATTCGTGGGGACGGCACGGACACCGGCTTACCCGCGTCGCACTTCACTTCGGTCGTGTGCTTCACGATGCTTCACCACGTGCCGACAGTGCGGCTACAAGATCAGTTGTTCGACGAGGCGTATCGAGTCCTGATGCCCGGCGGGGTCTTCGCGGGCAGCGACCGCCTGCCGTCGCTGCTGTTCCGGCTCATCCATATCGCCGATACCTACAACCCCATCAGAGCGGACGACCTGCGCAGGCGGCTCGGTGCAGCGGGTTTCAGCGGCATCCGCATCGACGTGGCGGGTGTCCAGCTGCGTTGGCGCGCCACGAAATCCAATTAGCCAAGCGTGCCGACAAACTCGGCTCTGTCCGTGCGGGGTGAGGTGCCCGGCGTGTGACCGAAGCTGCGACGGAACACCTCGATGAAGGCGCTTGCCGATGACCACCCGCATTGGTGCGCCACCGTCGTCACCGGTGTTCGTTCGGCCAGTAGAACCACCGCCCGATGCAACCGTAACTGGGTCCGCCACTGTGGAAACGTCAAGCCGAGGTCCTGACGGAACAGCCGAGACAAGCTGCGATCGCTGACTCCGACCTCGCGGCCGAGTTCGGCGAGTGTGCGCGGGTCGCCCGGATCGGCGTGCAGGATGTCGCAGACTGCGCGCAGCAGGGGAGCAGAAGGAGTGGGCACATGCAACGGCTGCTGCGGCGAGGTTCGCAGTTGGTCGAGCAGCACGGCGCGCAGTCGGCGTCTTTCCGGGGTGTCGGTATCGGCGGCGGTGTAAGCGACGATCAACTCGCGCAACAACGGTCCGACGGCCAGAACCGTCGGCGATTCGAGCCGGAGCGGATTGTCGCTCGCGGGCAGTCCCACGGTGTGCAGATTGAGTTCTCCGTAGGCCCGGTGCGCGTGGAACGTGCCGGCGGGGATCCAAATGGCCCGGGTCGCCGGGGCGATCCAGGAACCCGCATCGGTTGTGACGGCCAGCACTCCGCGGCCGGCGTAAACGACCTGATGGTCGTCATGCCGGTGGGCGTCGATCCTGTCACCCGCGGCGAGTCGCAGGGTGCGAGTGGGGGCCACCGGCTGGTGGCGGATTTCCGGCATTGAACGACAGTGTATTCAAAGCCGGACTCTGCGCGGAGCGGTCAGGTCAGCGAGGCTTCGTAGATCTCGTCGACGTTGGCTTTGACCCTTTCGTTGAAGTCCTCATCGCTCTGGTCGGCGGCCAGCCCCTCGGTGAGGGCCCGGGAGAAGCTCGCGATCAGGCGATGGTTGCGCGCCAATATCTCAACGCTCTGCTCAAGTGTGTAGCCACCCGATAAGGCGACCACTCGCAGCACCCGGGGGTGGTCAATGAGTGAGGCATAGAGATTGTCTTCGTCAGGCAAGGTCAACTTGAGCATGACCTGTCGATCGTCTGGTAGCTCGTCGAGCTTGTCGTGTAGCGCCTCGACCAGCAGATTGTCAGCGCTGGTCTTGTCCGGGCTTGTGATGCTGACCTCGGGTTCGATGATCGGCATCAGCCCGTACTCAGCGATCTTCGCGGCGCAGTCGAATTGCTGATCGACGATCGCCTCGATCCCGGGCTTGTTCGGCTCCTGGATGAACGAGCGCATTTTGGTGCCGAAGATGCCCTTGTCGACTGCGCGCTCCAGGAGGACGTCGAGTTTGGACATCGGCTTCATCAGCTGCACACCGTATTGGGCGTCGGCCAGTCCCTGATCGACCTTGACGAACGGAACGATCTGTTTCTGCTTCCACAGAAACGCCGCGGTGTCCTCGCCGTTGATGGTGCGGTCCATCGTCTGCTCGAAAAGAATGGTGGCCAGGATCTTCTCGCCGGTGAAGCTCGGACTCAAGATCAGCCGCGAACGCATCTCATGGATGAGGTCGAACATCTGCTTGTCGTTGCCGTACCTGTTCTCGGGTATGCCGTAAAGCTTCAGCGCTTTGGGGGTACTGCCGCCGCTTTGATCCAGCGCGGCGATGAAGCCGCCCCGGGACGCCATCTCGTTGCGTTGCTCGTCGTTCACTGCAATCCTTCCGCCATTGCTTCGGGCCGCCCGGATTTACCAATCTCTTCGGCTACCACTTCTGATACACCGGCAAACCACCCGGCCCCCCGGCGGGATAGGCGATCGCTACGGTTGCCACAGACGGCAGGGGGATCAGATGGGGCAACGCGACTTGAATCCGACCGAGCAACTCTTACAAGAGCTGCTGTGGACTTATGGGCCATGTGGCCAAGAGGACGCGGTGCGCACGGTGTGTGCCCGCGAGCTCGAGCCTCTGGTCGACGACATGTGGACCGACGACGCAGGCAACCTGATCGGCTACATCGCCGCCGACAACACCGAGCTGCGCGACCACCGGCACCGGTCGAGCTCGATTGCCGGCGGCGCCGCGACGCGGGTGCTGGCACACATGGACGAACTGTCCATGTTGGTCAAGCGGGTCGAGCCCGACGGCACGCTGCACATGACGCAGCTGGGCGTGATGTACCCCGGCAATTTCGGACTCGGGCCGGTCGCGCTGCTCGGCGATCACCAGATGCTGACGGCGGTGCTGACGCTCGGCTCCGAGCACACCACCCAGGAGAGTCCGCGGATTTGGGAGACCAAACCCGACCAGGGCGATCGCGCGCTGGATTGGCAACACGTCTACGTCTTCACCGGTCGCACCCCCGACGAGCTCGCTGCTGCCGGGGTGCATGTCGGGACGCGGGTCTGCGTGGACCGCAGCAAGCGAGACCTCGTCGAGTTCGGCGATTACATCGGCTCCTACTTCATGGATGACCGAGCCGCGGTGACCGCGCTGCTGCGCGCCGCCCACCTGTTGCGCGACGGCGGACGACGGCCGACCGACGACGCGTATCTCGTCTTCACCACCAACGAGGAGATCGGTGGGGTGGGCGGCTCCTACGCCAGCGCGACGCTGCCCGGCACCCTCACGATCGCCCTGGATGTCGGACCCACCGAGCGGGAGTACGCGACGACCGTCACCGGCGGTCCGATCATCGGCTACAGCGACGCGCTGTGTGTCTACGACAAAGACGTCGCGGATCGACTGATGCGGATCGCCGTCGCGCGCGGGCTGGCGGCCCAACCGGCAACACTGGGTGCGTTCATGTCCGATGCTTCGCATTCCAAGGCCAGCGGACTGACACCCCGGGCGGGGCTGCTCTGCCTGCCCACGCTGAGCACTCACGGCTTCGAGGTGATCCCGCGAGCCGCCATCGACGACATGGCCGCGATCGTGACGGACTTCCTGCTCGACGCCTGATCAGGGAGCGTCGCCAGCAACGAACTGAGCCCGTACTCGAAGACGGCCTCGTAGTCCGTGGGGGACTGCAACGCCTGCACCAATGCCTGATCGGGCCAATCGTCATCCCACAGTGACGGATCCTCTTCCTCGTGCTTGGCTCCGCGAACCGCCGAAAACTGCATCACCGCGGACGAGATCACCTGAACCTGCACTGCTCGCAGAACGAGCGCCGCGTCGGTCCCGGTTATCGCCAACTCCGCCAGCAAGCTCGCGAGCCTCTGCTGAATCGGCAGGAACAGCATCGGTGTCCGGTCGCGCTCATGCGCGATCGCCAGCAGGTGTTGCCGATCGATCAACGCCCTGCGCTGCGAGCGGGCAAGGGAAGCAATGCGTTCCACCGGCGTCGCGCCCTCGACAGGTAGATGGGCCATCTCGCCGAGCAGTCGGTCGGCCAGACTGTCGAAGAGCTTGTCGCGGCCCCCGACATGCCAGTAGATCGAGGTGACCGCCACCCCGAGTTCTTCTGCGAGTCCGCGCATGGTGAAGGTCTCCACGCCGTCGCGTTCGATCATTCCGGCCGCGGTGTCGAAGATCTTCTCCGGACTAACGGTCTCCGCCACCGGGCTCACCTCCGCTCATCCGGTCCTCAGCGGGCAGGTCAAGATAGTGGTCGAGGTTTCGATGCATGTTGACGACACGCCGTTCCTCGTTCGACAGCGTGATATGTGTGAGCCCGGGCTGGTGCAGGCCGCGTTGCAGTCCGGCCAGCACGGAAATGTCTTGAGTAAGAACCAGACCCGGCTGGGCCTCTGCTGCCGTCAGCCGAACGTCGGCCGGCGTGCATCGCGGCGCACCGGGCGCCAAGCGCGTCCACAACATCATCACCAGCTCGCCGTGATCGGGATCGGGTCCCGGATGCGACGCCATTACGGTCAGGTGATCGGCGTTGGCCAGCAAGGTCATATTGGGAAAAATGTTGTACTGGTGCAGTCGCATCACCTGGTCGGTGCTGGCCCAGCTCACATCGACGCCGCGACCTTCCGCGAAAGTTCTTGTTCGATCGGCTATCAACTCGGCGACGGACTGGCCGGGCCGGCGCTGATCGGCCGGGAAAGGTGTGCCCTCGGCGACACCCATCAACGCCCCCTGGGTGCAGACGTAGGCGTCCCACACGTCGGCGTCGGAGGGAACCTGCTTGAGATGTGGGCTCGGAACGCCGTAGAGCTGCTCGGATTTACCGGTGTGTCCCCAAATTACTTGTGGTGCATACATATCGTCCATGCATCTGTGCAACTCGGGATGCAGAGTCTGGATGTGATAAGTCTCGCTGAACCCGTCGGCGATCGTCTTCCAATTCGCATCGACATCCACGGTCATGGTCGCGTAACACCGGAAGTCGCCGAGTCCGAGCCAGCCGATGTCGTCGGGCACCGCCTCCAGATAGTCGGCCAAGGGCGCAGCGTCGAGATCGAGGTTGATGAAAACCAGCCTCGCCCAGGTGTCGACGCGGACAGCGAAGAGCGGGAACTCGGCCATCGGCAGCGTGCCGAACCCTTTGCGGTTCGGCACTCGCTTGAGCGCGCCGGCGAGATCCCATGTCCAGCCGTGGTAGCCACAGCGGAGCTCGGCCAAATTCGACCCCGAGCCGGCGCACAGCGAGTTACCTCGGTGACGGCACACGTTCTGGAAGGCGCGCAATGTGCCGTCGTCACCGCGGACAATGAGCACTGAGTATGGCCCGCAACGATATTCGAAGTAGTCACCGGGCTCGGTAACGTGATCGACGGTGCAAGCGACCTGCCACACCCGCGGCCACATCCGCTCGACTTCGAGCTTCGCAAACGCCGCGGAGTAATACCGGTCCGCCGGCACCGAAGTCGGCCGTTGTGGCGGTGTGCCGATCGCGTCTTCGCGCCGGACGTCAGCCGTCGTATGGGTCGTCATCGAAGCACTCCCGAAGCGTCTGTAACGGTGTTACATTCCCTATTGAGCTTCACTGTAGCGGTCGGCTGTGCAGGCAAGGGAGTAATCGTGTTCGATCTCAAAATCACCGGCGGCACCGTCGTAGACGGCACCGGTGCAGACCGATTCGACGCCGATATCGCCGTCAAGGACGGCAAGATCGTCGAGATCCGGCGGCGCGGGCCAGGCAGCCCGCCGCTGGAAGGCGACGCCGCCGAGACCATCGACGCGACCGGAAAGATCGTCGCGCCCGGCTTTGTCGACATCCACACCCACTATGACGGCCAGGTCAGCTGGGATTCCCTGCTGGAGCCGTCCAGCGGGCACGGCGTGACCACCGTCGTCACCGGCAACTGCGGTGTCGGGTTCGCGCCGGTACGGCCGGGGCGCGAAGACTGGCTGATCGGCCTGATGGAAGGCGTCGAGGACATTCCTGGCGCCGCCCTCACCGAAGGCATCTCCTGGGGCTGGGAAAGTTACCCCGAGTACCTCGACGTCATCGGCAAGCAAGAATACGCCGTCGACGTGGGCAGCCAGGTCGCTCACGGCGCGATCCGCGCGTACGCGATGGGGGAGCGCGGCGCCCGCAACGAACCGGCCTCACCTGACGACATCGTGGCGATGGCCCGGCTGGTGCAGGAGGCCGTCGAGGCCGGCGCACTGGGCTTCTCTACCTCGCGCACCATCGGGCACCGCGCCATCGACGGCGAACCGGTTCCGGGAACCTATGCCGCCGAGGACGAACTCTTCGGGCTCGGCCGGGCCATGGCGGCCGGCGGACAAGCGGTGTTCGAACTGGCTCCGCAGGGCATAGCCGGCGAAGACATCATCGCCCCGAAGAAGGAACTGGAATGGATGCAGCGACTGGGCGCTGAAATCGACCGGCCGATCTCCTTCGGGATGATCCAGGTCGACGCCGCCCCCGATCTGTGGCGCGAACAGCTGGACATCTCGGCAGCCGCGCACGCGGCGGGCAGCAGGTTGTACCCGCAGATCGCCGCGCGGCCGTTCGGGATGCTGTTCGGCTTCGACGGACATCACGCATTTGCTCACCGTCCGACCTTCCGCCGGCTGCAAGCCGAATGCACCCGCGAGGAACTCGCGCAGCGCTTGGCCGAGCCTGCCGTCAAGGCCGCCATCCTCGCCGACGACGATCTCCCGGCTGACCCGAACATGTTGT
This sequence comes from uncultured Actinomycetota bacterium, assembly GCA_963834615.1. Lineage (GTDB taxonomy): Bacteria > Actinomycetota > Actinomycetes > Mycobacteriales > Mycobacteriaceae > Mycobacterium. Next base: position 338,193 of record CAWICO010000002.1, on the reverse strand, counting down.
TCGACAACATGTTTGCGCTCGCGCAATACGCGGTCGGCCGCACCTACGCGATGGGAGATCCGCCCGACTACGAGCCGACCGACGAACGCACCGTGGCGAAAATCGCCGCCGAGCGGGGCGAGGACCCATTGGCCACGCTTTACGACCTGATGCTCGAGCACGACGCGACGTCGATGCTGATGCTGCCGTTCTACAACTACTCGCACGGCAATCACGACGCGATCCGGGAAATGCTCACGCATCCCGCGGGCGTGGTCGGGCTGTCTGACGGCGGAGCGCACTGCAGCATGATTTGCGACGCATCGTTTCCCACGTTCCTGTTGACGCACTGGGCGCGGGATCGTCGCCGCGGTGAGACTCTGCCGCTGGAGTACGTCATCCGCAAGCAGTCCCACGACACCGCGCAGCTGTTCGGGCTGTCCGATCGCGGTGTCGTCGAAATCGGAAAACGTGCTGACGTCAACGTGATCGACATGGATGCGATCACCTTGCATCGACCCCAGATGGCCTATGACCTACCGGCCGGCGGAAAGAGGCTTATCCAGGACGCCTCGGGCTACAACGCGACGATCGTCCACGGTGCCGTGACCCGTCGCAACGGCGTCGACACCGGCGCGCGTCCCGGGCGGTTGCTGCGCGGCGCCCGTTAGCTGAGAGCGTGATCGATCAGCACCTCGGCGGCCTTTTTGGCACGAGCCCACGGAGCTGGGTCATCCAGCGACGTCGCGAGCGCACCGGCGCCCTCGTACAGCACGGCAAGCTGGTTACCGAGTTGCCGTGGGTCCTCGGCTCCGGCTTGTCCGGCCAGCTCGGTGAGCCAGTCGGCGAAGCCGAGCTTGGATGCGCGGACGATGCCCTGAACTCCTGGCATGGTTCCGGCCGCCTCGACGGCCGCGTTGTGGAATGGACAGCCTCGAAACGTCTCGCCTGGTGCGATGTGTCCCTCGAAGGCGGCGAGCAGGCGCTGGCGCGGAGTTGAGTTGCCGTCAGAGTGGATCATCGTGTCGGCAATGCGTTGATCCATGCCGCGCAGATATTCCTCTACCACTGCCGTCTTGCTGGGGAAATGTTGGTAAAGCGTGCGTTTGGAGACCGATGACTCGGCTGCGAGTCGTTCGACGCCGGTGGCGTTGATGCCCTCCCGGTAGAACAACTCAGCGGCGGTGTCCAGGATGCGCTGACGTGCGCCACGGCCACCCTTCTGTACCGCGGTCTGCTTGCTCATATCAGCAGTATACCGAACGGTTTACATTGTGCGTCACGTGTTGTACCGTCGCGATTGTAGAAGTACACCAATCGGTTTACTAGGAGTGAGCATGACACAGCGAAAGCCCGTAGTTCTGATAACTGGGGCCTCGTCGGGATTGGCCGATCCATCGCAGGCGTATTCGCAGCCAACGGTTTCGAGGTCTTCGGCACCAGCCGCAATCCGCATCGCACCGAGCCCATTCCCGGGGTGGAACTGATTGCGCTCGACGTCACCGACGCCGCGTCGGTCACCGCCGCCGTGACGACGGTCGTTGCGCGGGCCGGTCGCATCGACATCCTGGTCAACAATGCCGGGTTCGGGGTCATCGGCGCCGCTGAGGAGAGTTCGACCACCCAAGCGCAAGACCTCTTCGACACCAACTTCTTCGGGCTGGTGCGGTTGACTCGCGAGGTGCTGCCATACCTGCGGGCGCAAGGCAGCGGCCGGATCGTCAACGTCGGATCTGTGCTGGGATTCCTGCCGGCGCCGTATGCCGCGCTCTACGCGGCCTCGAAGCACGCGGTCGAGGGGTATTCGGAATCGCTGGACCACGAGACGCGCGACTTCGGCGTCCGGGTCACGGTTGTCGAACCGGGTTACACCAGCACCTCATTCGAAGCCAACGCGACCGATGTCGATTCGCCGATCGGCACCTACGCGCCGGTTCGGGAGCACGTCAAGAAGGTTCTCCTGCAATCAGTTCGGGCCGGGGATGACCCCGCTGTGGTGGCCCAGGTTGTGTTGAAGGCGGCGACGAGTCGCACGCCCAAGCTGCGCTACCCGGCCGGTCCGATGGCACGCCGGTTAGCGCTGCTGAAGAAGTTTGCGCCGACGGCATTGCTGGACAGAGGAATTCGCAAAGCGAACCAGTTGAGTGCAAATCCCAAGCCGACGCGTTCCGCAAGTCCGAAGGCGGATTTGGTGCACGCCAACGATAAGAAGGGCGGGTGATTGCCCCACCCGGTCAGGATGCTTTGGCGTACCGGCGAACTGTGTCGTTTTCCCCGAACGCGTTAGCGTGCTCCGAGCCTCTGTCGTCGCGGCCGAAGAACGTCCACCGCCGCGGATCCGAGTTGGGGGTGCTGATCAACTTGACCTGATAGCGCAAGCCGGTTTCGCGCAGCGTTCCGATGACGTCGCCGAGGCGGACCTGCGACGGATGGATTTCGGGTGCGTCGCACCAATTCTCTATAGCCACTGTTTCCTCACGATGTTTCCTCCACTGTACTCGTGGATAGGGCGCTCGCTGCTGCGTTCGGTCCCTGGGTTCACCAAACCACCTCTGGTGGCGTACCGTCGAAGGTGAGCCGTTTCGTTGTCAGCGGTGTTCCACCCCGATGCATACGGATGGCACTCACGGGCAATGGGATTCCTCCGCTCCCTCGCGCTGGCGGGCGAGCGAACCCAGTTGTGAAGGAATTCCGTTGAATCGCAAAGCTTTGACCGTCGACCGGTTGGTCGTCGGATGAACGATCGACGTTCCGCTAACCCGATCCGGCTTTCGGTCGCTCATGAATTGGGCGGCGACATCGACGGTGCGTGGTGGCCACGGGTGGACCGTATGACTGTTGAACTGCCCAATCTGATCGGAGCGTTAACTCCCTTGGTGGGGGACATCACCTCGATCAACGTCAATTGGCCACCGCTGCAGCGGCCACCTGACTTCAACTGGCCCGGCTGGGAACACAAACCCCAGCACGTGATGACTGTCAATGGCGGAGATGCGCGGGTCAACCTGCTGATCATCCCCTACGCGACGTACAGCGGCCTGGCCTTGATGGTGTTGCGCCGCGCTGCCGGCCTGCCCATCACGCCCGCCGACCGCGACAAACCCGCATTTCTGACCGCCGGCTCGATCCTGCAGGCCGCTGCGAAACAATCCCTCGCAGATCAGGTCCCGCAGAACGTCCGGTAATCGCCGAACCCTTCCGGCGCCGGTGCGGCGTATCGATCTAATCCCGGTCGCTCGTGTAGGGAGCGGTCACCGCGACGAGCAACTGCTGGAGCGGATCGAGATCGCCGGCTGTCGCCGCGGTGAGCGCCTCCTCGACGAGATGGTTTCGCGGAATGTAGATCGGGGTTGCTCCGGTCCATCAGCGCGGCATCGGGGCCAAATGCGCGCCAGCGTGCGATCCAGTCGTCGATACCGGCGAGATCGATGAACAGCCCGCGGGTGGGTTCGGTGTTGCCCCGCGCGGCATCGCCAAGGCCGCGGAAAAACGAGCTGTAGTCGACGCGACTCGCCTGGAGCAGTCCCAGCACGTCCTCGACCAGCGAGGTCACGGTCTGAGCGTCGACATCGGCGGCCAGGCCGAGCTTGGCCCGCATTCCCGACGTCCACGTCTCGTCGTACTGGACGCGGAAGACATCGAACGCCTTCTCTGCGAGGGCGACGCCCTCGTCGATGTTGTCGGCAAGAAGCGGCAGAAGTGCCTCGGCGAACCGGGCGAGATTCCACGCCGCGACGACGCGCTGGTTGTCGTAGGCGTAGCGGCCCCACGCGTCGATCGAGCTGAACACCGTGTCGGGGTCGTAGGCCTCCATGAAGGCACACGGTCCGTAGTCGATGGTCTCGCCGGAGATCGTCATGTTGTCGGTGTTCATCACGCCGTGGATGAAGCCGATCAGCATCCACCGGGCCACCAGCGATGCCTGGACAGCAGCGACCGACTCGAACAGCGCCAAGTAAGGGTGATCGGTCATCGCGGCGCCGGGATAGTGACGAGCGATCGCGTGGTCGGCCAATCGACGCAATAGATCGAGATCGCCTGTGGCTGAGGCGTATTGGAAGCTGCCAACCCGCAGGTGGCTGGCAGCGACGCGAGTCAGTACAGCGCCGGGCAGCATTGTCTCGCGCTGCACGGGACGTCCGGTCGCCACCACAGCCAGGGACCGCGTCGTCGGGACACCGAGAGCGTGCATCGCCTCGCTGATCACGTATTCGCGCAGCATCGGGCCCACCGCCGCCAGGCCGTCGCCACCGCGGGCGAACGGGGTGCGCCCCGAACCTTTGAGGTGGATGTCGCGAAGACGGCCGTCGGCGCCGGCGAGCTCACCGAGCAGCAGCGCGCGACCGTCACCGAGCCGCGGAACATAGCCGCCGAACTGATGTCCTGCGTAGGCCTGGGCGACCGGCGCGGCACCGTCGGGAACCAGGGCGCCCACCAAGAACCGCACGCCGTCCGGACCGCGCAACCAGTCGGCATCCAGGCCCAATTCGCCGGCCAGCGGCTCGTTGAACGCCAGCAGCCTCGGATCGGGAAACGTCTCGGCTTGCCAGCGGACACCCAACTCCGGCAGGTCGCGGAAGAAGCGGTCCTGCAGAGCGACGGTGATATCGGGCGCAACACTCACGCCTTCCACCCTACGGAGGTGACTAGCATCGAGATGCCATCCCGATAGGAGCCCTCACCGGAATGCTGGAGCCTCACGAGGTCGATCACCTCTTTCCCGCCGATTTGCCCGAACCGGGCGAGTGGGAACAACGCTATCCACCGCGCGATCTGCCCGCCGATGCTGAGGTGACTCGACTCGCGCCCTCGCCGACCGGCTTCATCCACCTCGGCGGCATCTACGCCGCGATGATCGACCGTTCGGTCGCCCATGAGAGCGCCGGCCGTTACTTCGTGCGCGTCGAGGACACCGATCAATCGCGAGAGGTGCAAGGCGCGTACGAGCAGTTCGAACGGGCATTCGCCTACTTTCGGGTCCCTCCCGACGAAGGCGAAGGCGCCGGTGACTACGGGCCTTACCGCCAGTCGCAGCGGGCGACGATCTACCTGACCTATGCGCGCGAGTTGCTGCGATCCGGCAAGGCGTACCTCTGCTTCGCCAGCTCCGAAGAGCTGGCCGACATCCGCACCCGGCAGCAGCAGCTCAAGCTTCCGACCGGCTATTACGGCGAGTGGGCTATGTGGCGCGACGCCGACCTCGCCGCCGTGCGGGAGCAGCTGGAGCAAGGGACGCCGTACGTGGTGCGCTTCCGCTCACCGGGCCGCACCGGAGGGCGGACGTCGTTCACCGACGCGATCCGGGGTGAAATCTCCATGGAGGCCAACTACAACGACGTGGTCATCCTCAAATCGTCGGCGGCGGTTCAGCTGCCGACCTACCACTTCGCCCACGCCGTCGACGATCACCTGATGCGGGCCAACCTGGTGATCCGCGGCGAGGAGTGGCTCTCCTCGACTGCACTGCATCTTCAGCTGTTCGAGGCCCTGCAGTTCGAGCCGCCGACCTACGCACACATCGCCCTGCTGATGAAGCAGATCCCGGGTGGCAAGCGCAAACTGTCCAAACGCAAAGATCCCGAGGCCGACGTCGACTTCTACATCAAATCGGGCTACCCGGCCGACGCGGTGCTGTACTACCTGCGCGGGCTGGCCAATGGACGGTTGGCAGAAATACCGTTGCCGGAAGCTCTCGCCGCACCGATCTCACTGGCCGAGTGCGGCGGCGCCGGCCCGCTGGTGGATCTGGTGAAACTGGAAGACATCAGCGCGGACTACATCGCGACGCTCAGTGGCCCGGAAATCTACGCGGCCCTCACGGCGTGGGCCGCCGAATACGATCCCGAGCTGCATCGCGTGATCCAAGCGCAGCCGGAGCTGACGCTGGCCGCGCTGGCGGTCGAACGCGACGGTGTCAGCAACCCGCGCAAAGACCTCCGCAAATGGTCGGATTTCCGTCCTGCGTATGGCTTTTTCTTTGCGGACCTGTTCACACTCGTCGGCGGCGATGACGCGCAGTTGGGATTGCCCGCCGACCTGGTCCGGTCGTTCGCCGGTGACTTCGTCGCGGTGTACCGCGATCTCGACGACCCGGCGGACTGGTTCCAGCAGGTACGCGATCTCGCCGAAAAGTTCGGCTTTGCCCGCAACGCCAAGGAGTACAAGCAGAATCCCGACGGCTATCCGGGCTCGATCCGCGAAGCCTCACAGTTGATCAGGGTCGCGCTGACCGGATCGACCAAAAGCCCCGACATGTTCCAGATCGCGCGCACCCTGGGCCGCGACGAGGTCATTCGGCGGCTCACCACTTTGACCGCGTAGTGCCGTCAGCCGCTTTCGGCATCGGGCAATCCCTCCGGGGGAGGCGTGGCGTAGGCGGGATAGGTGGGCGGCGTCACCGCGCTGTCGTCGTCGGGATCAGGGTCGGGTGCGGGTTGCGCGTTGTCGTCGCCTTGAGGCGACGAGGGCGGCTCGACAGTGCTCATCATTCCTCCGGGTTCAGCCGAGACCGTGTTCGATCAGATCACGAGCGCGGTCGATCATCGACGCGAACGGCCCGACGGCGAAGTTCAACTTCGCCGATTCCACGCCGGCGTGCGGGCGGGTCGGTGCAATGGCCTCCGCGGCCCGAACTGCTGCTCCCAACCGTTTGAGCTCGTCGGCATCGAGTTCCTTTTGCAACTTGGGGAATTCGTAGTTCTCCTCGTGCTGGGCGTGGTCCAGCACCGCATCCCGCAGCTTTGTGAGCTCGTCGATGAACTGCTGTGAGGTGATATCGAGCTTCTCGATACTTGCCAACAACTCCTTTGAGTCATGCTCCTCTTCGAGCCGAGCATCGACGATCGAGTCGATGCCGTCCACCTCGCGGCGCACCCGAGGATGGACAATCATCTCCTCGGCGGTCTCGTGCACGGCCAGCAGTTGGCGCAACTGCACGAACGGCTTCTCTCGGGCTTGCGGGTCTGACGCATACAGCACTTGGTCGAACATGTCCTCGATGAGGTTGTGCTGCGCCTTGAGGAACCCGATGACTTCATCGGGCGATTGAATGATCATTTCGGGCACTGTGTACCTCCAAAGTGGGTGCTTGGCTGACCGGCAGCGTCTCCCTTACGTACCCCGGCAAAATACGGCCAAACGCTGCGCCGATGGGCGCTACTCTGCATGCGGCACTAACTCGAGGAGGAGCGGCGCTTGAGATCTGTGGGCCGCGACGTCGCTGACATCGACTTCGACGATCTGACGTCGCCCGAGCTCACCGACATCCAGCGGCAGATCCTGCAATACACCGAGGCCAGACCCGTCGACTTCGGCGTTGACCAGATGATCGCGGAGGCGATCGAGCAGGCCGGGGTCGGCGACCTCGACGATGCCGATGGTTTCGGTGACCGGTTGGCCTCGCACGTCGCCGCGATCGAAGCCGACCATGGTCTGACCCAGCTCACTCGCTCCTCGCTGCGGCAACGGGTGGTGCGTCTGCTGCGCAATCGGCTGTCGCTGACCGAACTCCTCAAGCGGTACCCCGAAATCGAGTCCGTCGAGATCGAGAAGCCGTTCATCGTCGTCGGGATGCCGCGGTCGGGGACCACCCATCTGGTCAACCTGATCGCCGCGGACCCGCGACGGCGGGCGCTGCCGTACTGGGAGAGCCAGGCGCCCATCCCGGCGGCCGGTGACGGACCCGACATCTTCGGGGTCGATCCGCGCCATGCGCGGGCGAAGGCCGAGCACGATGCGTTGATGGCCAGCGCCCCGGTGATAGCCGCCATGCACGACCGGTTCCCGGAGGCGATCGAGGAGGAGGTCGAGCTCCTCGACCTTGATATGGCCGGCTACGTCCTGGAATGGCATGCGCGCGTGCCGGATTGGCGCGATTTCTATCTAAGCCTCGACCAGCGTCGGCATTACGCTTACATGAAGAAGGTTCTGCAGGCGTTGACGTTCCTGCGCGGCCCACGAACCTGGATCTTGAAAAGCCCGCAGCACTGCGAGCAACTCGGCCCGCTGATCGAGACATTCCCGGACGCGACAGTGGCTTTCACGCACCGCGATCCGGTCGCGGTGATCCAGTCGGCGATCACAATGATGGCCTATTCGGATCGATTGCGTCGGACCAGCATCGACCCGGACTGGTTGCTGGACTATTGGAGCGACCGAGTGCGCCGACTACTCGGCGCCTGTGTGCGCGACCGCGACCTGGTGCCCGCCGAACGCAGTATTGATATCAGCTTCCACCACCTCAACGGCAACGAGATGCCAGTCCTCGACGAGCTTTACCGGCGTGGCGGAGTTGAACTGACGCCCACCGTGCGTCGCCGTTTCCAGGAATATCTGGACGGCAACCCGCGCGGTAAACACGGACACATCCGCTACGACTTGCACCGCCACTTCGGCAGCTCCGCCGACGAGTTGCGCGCGAGATTCGGCTTCTACTTTGACCGGTTCGACGTACGGCCCGAGACGTAGGAGAGTAGCGATGGGCACCCACGACAACGAGCCGATCTATCGCAGCCGGCCCGGCGCGGACGCGCTGCGGCCGGCGTCCGCAGACCACGCCGAGCAGATCGCCCCGGGCCTGTGGTGTTCGCCGGGTCTGTCGAATTCGTATCTGCTGACCACCGACGCCGGCCGGGTGATCATCAACACCGGGATGGGCTTCGAGGGCCCGGTGCACCGCGCTAACTTCGATGCGGTGGACGCATCACCGGTGCGCTACATCATCGTCACGCAGGGTCACGTCGACCACGTCGGCGGCTTGGACAGCGTGCGAGATCCGGGCACAACAGTTGTTGCACAAGCCAACTGGACGATGTGGCGGGACGACAACGAACGGCTAATCCCGTACCGGGCCAATCGCAGCGCATTCGCCTTCAAAGACACCCTGGCGACTGGCGTCCAGGCCATTCAACGCCGGCTCGGCACCAAGCGTCTGGCCGGTCAGAGTGTTCCGACCGTCGACCTGGACTTCGTCGATACCCTTACGCTGGACGTCGGCGGCCGTCGGTTGGAGCTGATCGCGGTCCCCGGTGGAGAAACGAACGACTCACTGGTCGTGTGGTTGCCCGATGAGCGGATCTGCTTGTGCGGGAACACCTTCGGCCCGATCTTCGGACACATTCCCAATCTGGTGACCATGCGCGGCGACCGCTACCGGGACGCGCTGACCGCGATCGCATCGCTCGAACGCGTTCGGCAGTTGGAACCCGAACTTCTGGTGACAGGTCACTTCGCGCCGATCTCCGGACAGCAGCGCATCGACACCGAGTTGACCCGGCTGCGCGACGCCGTTCAGTACGTCCACGATCAGACTGTGGCGGGAATGAACGCCGGCAAAGATGTGCGGACGCTGATGCGCGAGATCGCGCTGCCTGCCGAATACGAAGTGGGACAGGGCTATGGAAAGGTTGCCTGGGATGTGCGGGCCGTCTGGGAGAACTACTCGGGCTGGTTTCACCACCGATCCACCACTGAGCTGTATCCGGTCGGCTTCGACGCCGTCAGCGCCGACGTCGTCGAGCTGGCCGGGGCCGATGCGATCGTGGATCGAGCGCGCGAACACCTGGACGCCGACCGTCCGCTGCACGCCATCCATCTGGCTGAGCTCGTCGCTGCCGATGATGTCGGGGCGCGTGAGGTGCTGAGACGCGCTCACGAAAAGCTGTTGGCCTGCAGCGCGAATTTCTGGGAACGGGCGTGGCTCACCGAACAGATATCGAGGAATTCATGACGGCGCGAGTCAGCTTCGACTTCACCGGCACCACGGCGCTCATCACCGGCGGCACCAGCGGCATCGGGCATGCGACCGCGTCGTTGTTTCGCGACGCCGGGGCACAGGTCACCATCACCGGCACCAAGCCGGCCGCAGGCCACTACGACACCGATCTGTCTGGGCTGGACTATCGTCAGCTGCGGATCACCGACCACGACTCGGTGGACGCGTTGGCCCGCAGCTTCACCGAGCTTGACGTCCTGATCAACAATGCAGGCGCGAATTTCCCCGGCGGGCTCGACGAGTCGAAGCCGGACGGATTCGAGGCATCGGTGACGGTCAACCTGACCGGACCGTACCGGTTGACGGTCGGTCTGTATCGCGCGTTGCGCGCCTCGACCGCGGCCGGCGGTGCCAGTGTGGTCAATCTGGCCTCGATGTCCGCGCTGCGGTCCGTCGCCATGGTGCCCGGCTACGGCGCGGCGAAGGCCGGAGTCATCAACGTCACCCGTAATCTCGCAGTCAAGTGGGCGGGCAAGGGGATTCGGGTGAACGCGGTGGCGCCCGGTGCGATCGACACTCCGATGACCGCGCCGATGCAAAGCGTGCAAGAGATCGTCGACTCCGAATTGGCCCACATCCCACTGCGACGGTTTGGATCCGTCGCAGACATCGCACCCACCGTGGCGTTTCTATGCACCGAACAATGCAGTTACACCAGCGGCACGGTTGTCGTTGTCGACGGTGCATCAGACTGCGTCTGAGACCGGAAGGAAGAACATGACATTCGCGCTACGACCCGAGGACTACTACCACACCGGCATCGTCGTCCCCGACCTCGACGTTGCCATGGACCGGCTCACCGCGACGGCCGGCTACGAATGGATCACGCCGCTGACGTACACGCTGCCGTTCCGCACCGTGAACGGAAGTCGGGAACTCACTTCGACATTCGTCTACTCGCTGCAGAGCCCGCATGTTGAACTCATCCAGCAAGTGCCCGAAAGCCCATGGACCGCGGCGGCGGGCAACTCCGTGCATCACCTGGGGTATTTCACCGATGATCTCGCCGAGAGCGCGCGACTACTCGAAGCCAACGGGTTCGCCTTCGAAGCGACCGCTGATGTCTCCCCGCCGAACCTCGCGTTATTCGCCTACTACATCGACGCGTTCGGCACCCGTATCGAAATTGTGGACCGCGCGCTGTTCCCGGACTTCCCTGCGTTCCTGAAGTCGGCGACGTCGTCGGCCGACGCCTGAGCGGAGAGTCGAGTCGAGTCATGCTGTTGCCGGTGCTGCGTTTCAACTTCGCCTCGCCGGATGGTGCGCCACGTGCGCAGAGCGAATTGATCCGCGCCGCGCTCGAATTGGCCCAATGGGGAGAAACCCGGGGCATCACCACGGTCAGCGTCGACGAGCATCACGCGACGGGGCAGGGCTGGAGCTCTAATCCCATTCTGGCGGCGGCGATGTTCCTGGCGCGGACCTCGACACTGATCGCCAGTGTGGACTGCGCGCTCGGGCCGCTGTGGAATCCGGTGCGCCTCGCCGAAGACATCGCATTGGTCGACAACATGAGCCGGGGCCGACTGCACACCACGGTGGGGCTGGGCTATCGCGCCGTCGAATACGACTCGCTGGGAGCCGAATTCAGCCGTCGTGGTGCACTGATGGACGCCTTGATCGAAAGAATCCTGTCGGTGTGGTCCGGGGTCGAGGCCGAACACGGTGTCTGCACGGGCACCTGGACGCGGCCGCACCCGCCGCTCTACGTCGGGGGAGGGTCGCTCGCCACGGCGCGGCGGGCGGCGCGTTACCGCCTACCGCTGAGCCTGGCCGACCACCTGCCCGACGTCGCCAACCTCTATCGCGACCTGTGCGCGGAGGACGACACTGCGCCGCTGATCATCATGCCGGGGCCGATCAACCGCGGGATGATCTATCTGCATGAAGATCCCGACCAGGCCTGGGCCGAGCTCGGTGAGCACATCCGCTGGGAAGCCGTCACGTACGGCGGGTGGTCGGTCGATCAGCGCTCGTTGATGCACTTGCCCGGAGTGCAGACGCTCGACGAAGTGCGGGCATCCGGGCGGTACCGGTTCCTGACGCCCGAGCAGCTGATCGCCGAGGTTCGCGAGGCTTCCGACTACGGCCCCATCGTGCTGCACCCGCTGGTCGGCGGGATGCCCGTTGAACAGGCGTGGAAGTCGGTGGAGATGTTCGTCGACAAGGTGATTCCCGCGCTCAGTTGACGGCACGTGTTCGAGACGCGCTGGGCGGGTATCCGAGCCCGATGCCGCACCGGCCTACTCGAGCCCGGAGCCACCGCCACCGCCGCCTCCACCACCGACCCAGCAGGTGCCGAGCGATGACTACTGGACCGGACAGGCAGGTGGCGGCGGAGGCGGAGGCGGCTAGTTCTCAGTAGTCGTGTCGGGCCAACCGGCCGTCACCGTCGCGGTCTTGATCGGAGACCGACACGACCGCGGGCACCATCTCACTGGTGACCAGCCCGTGATCGGCGGTCAATTCGTCGACGATGTCAAAGCTGCGTGCAATTTGGCTGGGCGTGTCGACGATCGTCGTCACCACCGGCATCTGACGGGTCAGCTGGAAGAGCTTGTCGCCGTGAGGCTTATGGTCACCGTGGAATCCCCAGATACCGCGTAGCACGGTCGCACCCTGTGCCGTGCCGGAGTCCAGCAGCCGGCTGACGAGTGCGCGGTGGATCGGTGCACCGCCGTGACCGGTGGCCTCGCTGGTGTGCACGGTCAGCTGCTGCCACAGTGGTCGTCGTTGTTCGTCGGTGTCCGGCAGGCGATGGGGTTTGGCGAACAAATCGCCATCGCGCTTGCACAACCGCACTCGTTCGACAGTGAGCAACGGATTCGTCGTGGTGGCGTCGAGTTCGGCGATGGCAGCGGAGACCTGCGCGGCGGTCCCGATCGACATGATCATCATCGGAACGTCGACGTTGCGGCTGAAGAAGTGCGCCCGATACCGCTCGCCATGTGCCGTACCGTCGACGCCCAAAAAGACTGCGCCACTGGAGAATCCAAGCCGATACAGTAGCTGGCATACCGCGCGATATGCCGGTTGTCCGCCAATTCGCTCCTGGCGTCCCGCATAGACCGTGAGCTTGACCTTGTCGGCGGTGCCATCGTCGATCACGTCGTCTTCGGCGCCGACCAGGCGCGCGCGTTCCAGCGTCACCAGGCCGCGGCCGATCATCGCGACGACGTCGTCGAGCAGGCCGCTGATCTTCGCCTCGGAATCGACCGCGGCGATCGCCACCGGCGGATCCTCGGACAGGCTCAACGACTCGTCGGTGCGCAGCACGTGCCGCGGCCCGAAGCTCGCGATGCCACGCAGCATCACACTCGCCGCGACATCGCGGGTGTCGAACAGGTCCAGCATCGCGTCGGCCAAGAAGCCGGGCCGCCGCACGTCGGCGACGGCGCGTTGACGTTCGCCGAAGTAGGCGGTCAGCTTCAGGCCGGGGTGGTTCACAGTCGGCCCGCAATCCACTGCCCGAGTAGCGCCGCCGCGATGCCCACCACGACACTGGCGACGATGTTCGTGACGGCGCGGCGGATCTGCCCCTCTTCGCTGAGCCGCTGAGTTTCCAGCATCCAGGTGGAGAAGGTCGTGTAGGAGCCGACGAACGCGGTGTCGGCGATCAGCGCTACCTGCCGGCTCAACGCCAAGCTGCCCAGTAGGCCCAGCAGCGCGGCGCCGCTGATGTTCACCACGAACGTTCCGTACGGCAGGCCCACAAAGTGAAGGGACCGCGCCGCCCGGCGGGCGACCGCGCTGTCGACCAGGAACCGCAGCACCGCACCCAGCCCACCGGCGACGAGAACCCCGATCCAAAGAATCATCAACGCACCGCTACTCGACGCACCAGGGCCGTGGCCAGATATACCGCGAGCAACCCGAGAACGATGCTGGCGCAGGTGTATCCGGCGGCCAGGCCGTAGTTGTGGTGTTCGATCATCTCCAGCGTCTCGACCTGCATCGTCGAGAAGGTGGTCAGTCCGCCGCACACCCCCGTTCCGAGCAGCGGCCGCCGGTAGCTCGACAGCGGCAACCGCTCCAGCAGTCGCGTGACGAAGTAGCCCAGCATGAAGGCACCGAGGATGTTGACCGCGAAGGTCGGCCAGGGCCACCGGGCTGGGTCGGCGGTCACCAGGCTGCTCAGACCCGTCCGTGCCAGCGTGCCCAGCGCCCCACCGGCGAATACGGCGGCCAACTCCCGGTAATCGCGCGTCGCCACCCGTCTAGTTCCCCTTCGTTTTCAGAGCCTGTTCAGGCAGCTTATGCAGCACCGTCGAGCGGCGGAAACCGAAGATCGGCAGAATGATGCCATGGTGGCCCACCCGCGTGCCGGTCAGCCGGCCCAGCCCGAAGACCTCGTCGACCTGCCTCATCTGGTCACCGCGTACTACTCCATCGACCCTGATCCCGAGGACGTGGCTCAGCAGGTGGCGTTCGGCACTTCAGGTCATCGCGGCTCCGCGCTGAACGGAGCGTTCAACGAGGCGCACATTCTGGCGATCACCCAGGCCATCGTCGAGTACCGCGCCGCCCACAGCACCACCGGACCGTTGTTCATCGGCCGTGACACACATGGGCTTTCCGAGCCGGCGTGGGTATCGGCGCTCGAGGTACTCGCCGCCAACGACGTCGTCGCCATGATCGACTCGGCCGACCGCTACACGCCCACCCCGGCGATCAGCCACGCGATCCTCACGTACAACCGGGGCCGCACCGACGCTCTGGCCGACGGGATCGTCGTGACGCCGTCACACAACCCGCCATATGACGGCGGCTTCAAGTACAACCCACCCAACGGCGGGCCGGCCGACACCGATGCAACCAACGTCATCGCCAAGCGCGCCAACGAGATTCTGCGAAACGGTGAGACCGTGAAACGGGTGCCACTGGCCCGTGCGCTGCAGAGTGCTCAGCGCCACGACTACATGGACAGCTACGTTGACGACCTGCCGAACGTGGTCGATATCGACGCGATCCGCAAAGCCGGTGTCCGGATCGGGGCTGATCCACTCGGCGGTGCCAGCGTCGACTACTGGGCGGCAATCGCCGAGCGGCACAATCTCAAGTTGAGCGTCGTCAATCCGTTGGTCGACGCGACGTGGCGGTTCATGACGCTCGACCACGACGGCAAGATCCGGATGGACTGCAGCTCACCGGACGCGATGGCCTCGCTCATCGCCAACCGGGACCACTATCAGATCGCCACCGGCAACGACGCCGACTCGGACCGCCACGGCATCGTCACCCCCGACGCGGGCCTGATGAATCCGAACCACTACCTGGCGGCCGCCATCGACTACCTCTACACCAACCGGCCGTCCTGGCCGGCCGGCATCGCCGTCGGCAAGACCGCAGTCAGCTCGTCGATCATCGACCGGGTGGTCGAGGGCATCGGTCGCAAGCTCGTCGAGGTGCCGGTCGGGTTCAAGTGGTTCGTGGACGGCCTTATCGGCGGCACCATCGGCTTCGGCGGTGAGGAGTCGGCCGGGGCGTCGTTCCTGCGGCGCGACGGCTCGGTGTGGACCACCGACAAAGACGGCCTCATCTTGGCGTTGCTGGCTTCGGAGATCCTGGCCGTGACCGGCGAGACTCCGTCGCAGCGTTACCGCCAGCTGACCGAGAAGTATGGCGAACCGACCTACGCTCGGCTCGACGCGCCCGCCAACCGCGAGCAAAAGGCCCGGTTGGCAAAGCTGTCGGCCGATCAGGTGACCGATACCGAACTGGCGGGGGAGCAGATCACGGCGAAG
The DNA here is from genome assembly GCA_963834615.1 of uncultured Actinomycetota bacterium. Lineage (GTDB taxonomy): Bacteria > Actinomycetota > Actinomycetes > Mycobacteriales > Mycobacteriaceae > Mycobacterium. The sequence goes on along the minus strand of CAWICO010000002.1, from coordinate 322,698 downwards.
TTGACCGCAGCGCCCGGCAACGGCGCGCCGCTCGGCGGGCTGAAGGTGACGACGGCCAACGCCTGGTTCGCTGCACGGCCGTCGGGCACCGAGGATGTCTACAAGATCTACGCCGAATCGTTCCGCGGACCGGAGCACTTAGCCGATGTCCAGCGAGCGGCGCAACAGGTTGTGGATAAAGTCATTGGGTGATCCTCGTCGCCCCACGCGCCCGCTTGACCGCGTGGCGCGATGAAAAGACGAGGCTGCCGCGCGAAGCGTGGGTGCTGATCGGGGCGAACGTTGTATCGGCGCTCGGCTATGGCGTGGTGTCGCCGGTGTTGCCGGCCTTCGCCCGTACGTTCGGCGTCAGCATGGGCTCGGTGACGTTCGCGATCACCATGTTTTCGGTCATGCGGCTGTGCTGTGCGCCGCCCAGCGGGATGCTGGTGCAGCGGGTGGGGGAGCGGCCGGTCTACCTGGCCGGACTCCTCATCGGGTCGGTCTCCACTGCCGCGTGTGCATTCGTGCAGAACTATTGGGAACTGTTGGTATTCCGCGCGATCGGTGGCATCGGGTCGACGATGTTCTTCATCTCCGCGCTGGGTCTGATGATTCGGATCAGTCCGGTCGACGCGCGCGGGCGGGTCGCCGGCCTGTTCGCCAGCTCGTTCTTGATCGGCCTTGTCGCCGGGCCGCTGATGGGCAGTCTCACAGCGGGTTTGGGGCTGCGGGCTCCGTTTCTCATCTATGGAGTGGTGACGCTGCTGACCGCGGTCGTGGTCTCTTACAGCCTGCGGCGGTCGACCCTGAACGCGCCTGGCGAGCAGACACATGCGGAGGTGACGGTCCGTACCGCGTTGCGAAACCGCGCGTATCGCTCGGCGTTGGCGTCGAACTTCGCGACCGGCTGGTCGGTGTTCGGATTGCGGATGGCCGTTGTCCCGCTGTTCATTTCGGATGTGTTGGGCCGCGGGCCGCGCATGATTGGTCTGACCCTGGCGCTTTTCGCGGTCGGCAATGTCGCGGTGGTCCTGCCCAGTGGATATCTGTCCGACCGGATCGGCCGGCGCCTGCTGCTGATTGGTGGCCTGTTGGCTTCCGGTGTGGCCACGATCGGGCTGGGCGCGTCGTCGTCGCTGACGATCTTCCTCGTCGTCGCGTGCGTGGCGGGGGCGGCGTCGGGGGTATTCGCGTCACCGCAGCAGGCCGCGATCGCCGACATCCTCGGCAACGCAGCACGCGCGGGCACCGCCGTGGCGGCGTTTCAGATGATGGCGGATCTGGGCGCGATCGTCGGCGCGATCGCAGTGGCTCAGATTGCCGAGCATTTCGGTTACGGATGGGGATTCACGATCAGCGGATTCATCATGCTGGCCGCCGCCGTGGTGTGGATGTTCGCACCTGAGACGCAATGCGCGCCGGCGGTGCCGACGGTGGAAGGCATTGCCTGATCAGCAACTTTGAAGGCTGACCGACCGTGGTGTAACTTCGATGAGCACGTCTTCTGGGGCTATGGCGCAGTTGGTAGCGCACCACACTGGCAGTGTGGGGGTCAGGGGTTCGAATCCCCTTAGCTCCACCAGGAGAAACCCGCTTTGAGCTGGTGTTCAGAGGGCCCCGCGGACCGTTTTTGCAACGTCTGTTCGGGATACGTACCGCAACCGTGCTGGGAGCGATTGAGATCGCGGAGTCGGCTCCCCTCGGGCTGGCTTGCCCGTGGGCGAGAAGGCGACAGGGTCCCAGCCTCCAACCCGGGCGTATCCGGCGCGGATTGGCCGGCAAAGAAGGTCGCGTAGAAGGCGGTGCTGAAAACCACCATCGTCGCGATGATGAGCGGGCCGAAGAGCAGGGGATAGCGCGCCATCGCCTCTGCGAGGTAGCGGCAGCACACCAACAGGGCTGCCAAGAATGCCGCCCCGAAGGCGACCAACCCCATCCGCGACCAGCCCCGGACCCGCGCCGGTTCGCGCAACGCCGACTCCACGGTCAGGCACAACACCGCGCCCGCCACAAGGTCGACGCCGTAGTGGTACCCGAAGCCAAGTGTCGCTGCGATGGTGCACACCAGCCAGAACGTGCCGCTCGACCGCAGCCAACGGGGTCCACCACGAGAGTGGATGAAGACCGCCAGCGCCCAGGCGGTGTGCATCGACGGCATGCAGTTGCGCGCAGTTGAGTCGTCGAATGCAACGGCTCCCGGCGACAGGTCAATCGGCGGCAGAGCGTGTGGCCAGTACTCGCCGACTTGAAAGCCCCGGCCTGCGCTGCCAAACGCGAAACAGGGGCCGACTAACGGAAATAACACGTAGATCATCGGCCCGATCAGGCCGAGCAGCAGGAACGTTCGCACCAGAAAGTGATGCGGCCAGCCGCCGGTGCTGACATTGCGCAGTTGGTAGACCGCGACCACCATCGCCGCGACGGGCAACTCGATGTACACCCAGTGCAACACGGCGTTAAGAATCGGGCCGCCTGCGTCGACGAGCCGGCCCACTAACCACGACGGTTGGGCGAGCGCGTGATCAGCTAAGAGCGCATACTCGTCCAGGACCGTCGGCCGAACAGTCGCGGTGATGCGCAACCAGGTATCGCCGACTTTGGTCGCGATGATGAGCAAGAGGCCGTAAGCGATCCCGCGCAAGGCGGTGGTGCGTTCGGCCCCCGCCCAGCGCCGCCAGGCCACCAGGACCAATCCGGTAAGCACGATCAGCGGCCCGTTGCCGACCGTGAACACACCGCCGCGCAAAACCCTCTCCGCGGCGAAAACGACGTCGAGCGCCGCGGCCAACGACAGCGCCAAGATCCGGCACCGGTTAGACAACCCAACCATGGCCACGCCGAGACCGACCCAAGGCAGGGTGGCCGACTTTGGGCTAGCGACGTAGTCGCTGATCAGGCTTTGCAGCGGACCCTGAAACCCGGCACTGCTGGCAGCGACCTGCAACCCGGCCAACAACAGGACAATCATCGCTACGGCGATCGTCACCCCGGTGCGGGTCAATTGAGCACGCAACTGCACTCGTTGCACGTCGCCGATGAACACCAGTCGGATATTAGGTGTCAGGTTGCCGTCAGAGGCGTTAATCGCCGGAGTAGTTAGCTGTCGCCCCGTGGTCGATTGGATGCCCCATTAATCTGCGTCGACCTCGCTGGCGTACCGGCCGGGGTTGCGCACCGACGCCAGCGCGCCCAGGCCGGACGCTCTGCACTGGGACAGTCGTCTCACCCCGGTCCAATCCAGACTTGCAAGCGCTCGGCGGAGGTACGACAGGTGCAAGGGGAGAACACCACGGGATTTACTACTGCGCGTCGTACGCAACCGATGACATGTGCCAGCCGCTCCTGGCGCGGCGGCGGTTCGCTCCACCGCGTGAGTGGATGCCGCTCCCGCCTCAATCTTTGATGAAGTGGTACATCCGGTACGAAAGCTGTCCACGTTGCAGTTGGCGGTACATCGTCGTGCCGGGCAAACCGGTGAACAGGCGGCCGAAGGGCCGCATGAATCTGGGCACATGTCTAACGACCAGGTCCTCGTACCGCGGCGAGTTTTTGTCCAGCCCGCGCAGAACCTCTTCGTTGATGACCCGCTTGGAAAGCATCCGCATCGGCAGGGCGGCCAGTGCTGCATCCCAATCGTCATATTCGAGGAACCCACGGAAATCGGCGTAGAGGAAGTGTCCTCCCGGTCGCAGCACCCGCACCAGTTCAGGCAGGAAACGGTCAAAGTGAGGGTAGGCGTGCGAGGCTTCGACGTTGATCACCGCGTCAAAGGACTCATCGGGAAAGGGCATGCTCTCGGCATTGCCGTGCACGAAATCCAGCCCCGGTAGGTTGTGCCTTTTCTGGGCGAATGCCACACCGTCCGGGTTGTAGTCCAGGCCCGTGCAGGAGGCCGGCCGAAACGTCCGAACCAGATACGCGGCTCCACCGCCGTGTCCGGAGCTGACTTCCAGGACTTGTTTGCCGTCGAGATCCGCTTGGGTCGCCGTGCGGTGGTAAAGCTGGATGCAGTACCGGTTGGGCTCATCCTCAGGGGCCAGCGGCAGTCCCATCGGCGGATCTTCCTCGTAGCCCCAGTTTAAAAAGGTGAGGTCTTCGTTCTCCAACCGGCGGCTGATCACGGGGTACCAGTACTTGTTCATGGCTATTTTCAACCCCGGGAAAGGGTCGATCGCCTTGATGTACCTACTGAAAGTGCCAGTCACAGCGGCGAGTATGCCACGTCGGGTACGCGAGAGGGTTTCGCCGTCAACTCCTCGCAAACTCCGAGGCGATCGCGGCCTTCCTGGACTGGGTTCTCCTATGCGTCAGCAGATCTGGACCGCTGAGCGGCTTGGGCTGCCTGGCGGGCAGCCCGCGCAGCCGGCGACTGCGCCAAGTAGTCGATCGCCATCTGTGTGGAAGCTTCGGTGCTGGGGTGATGGCTGGGACGCATATAGCGCAGCGTGCAGAGCACAAACAGATTAAACGGTCCGGGCACCTTGTACTGGCGGGCGGCCCGTCGCCAGTCCCTTAAGCGCGGTTTGGCGGTGGTGGTTGGGTCCTGCGCCATCAAGAAACGCACCCCGGCGAACCACGCGAACATGAACCCCGGCGCGTTGAACAGCATCGCCCACACGCGCAGCGGGTAGCTCCCGCACACATTTTGGTAGATGTCGAACACCAGCGAGCGGTGCTCTACCTCCTCAGCTCCGTGCCAGCGCAGCAGATCAAGCATGATCGGGTCGGTTCCTGCATAGTCCAGGCCGCGGTTTTGGATCCACCATTGTCCCAGCACCGCCGTGAAGTGCTCGAGCGCGGCCACGTCGGCTAGGCGCCGGTAGAGCCACCATCGCTGCAAACGCACAGGCCAGCCCGGGTGCTGATTAGTGCCCGCTGACAACAACTTCTTTAGCATGTCGGTGTAGGGCTTGGTGTCGATGCCCTGCTCGGTCAGACGATCGAGGACAACTTGGTGCGCCCAGGCGTGCCAGGATTCCTGCTGCACAAACGCTTTGATCGGTGCCGCCATTTCCGGATCGTCGACCAGTGGCGCCGCCTCATTGACGGCCTTGATGAAGCCCCGCTCCCCTTCGGGCAGTATCAGGTGCAGCGCATTCCAAAAGTGTGTGGCGAAGGGGTCATCGGGGACCCAATGCAACGGCAGGTCCGACCAGTCAAAGCGGGCCTTGCGCCGATGTGTCGGGTAGCCGTCGTGGAGCATTTTGAGGTCTTCGATTTCGGTCATGACTTCCTCTCCTAAACGCCCGACGGACGTATGGGTCCCTGACCAGGCGTTTGGTCGACAGGCAACAAACAAGACGTCGTCAAAGTCCCGTTTTGAGGCGCCCCGGGTTCCCCACATCGCGACGATACACAAGACACCCGGCACCGTGAATGCTGCCTTCTTGCAATTCTTATAGTCTCACGATGGGCGCCTCTTTGCTGATGGCCGACAGCGCTCAGCGTCCGTTGGGCACACATGACGGCGGCCTTGACCACGAGCGACCGGCGTCGTCCACGAGGGCCCCCACGCCACGGTTCTCCATCTACGACGGGTCGTTGTGGGCGGTGCCAGTAGCGGTCGTGCCAAACCAGCACACTCAGCAGCGCCGATCTCGGGATAGGGTCCGGTCGTTGACCTCACCCAGCACAGCACCCAACGCCACCAACTGCTCTTCGCTACGTCCCGCCGCGCTGCGCCGGCCCCCGCTCGTTTATCCACCCGGAGTGGCCATGAAGGCTCTCCTTCGAATTGGCGGAAGGTCAGCGGCGGCTGTAGCTCACCAATGTTCGATTCTCACTAGCTGTCGATTTGGGTCCGTGGTCTTTTCAGGGTTGTAACGGACCGCGGAGACGGGTGGTCTCGTTGCGGTGTTGGCGTTCTCCGATGAGTCGGTAGGCGACCCGGGCGGGTCGGGGTATGGCGGCGAGGAAGTCGGTTTGTTCCTGCGGGCTGGCACCTTCGAGCAGGTAGCCCAACGCGATCAGGCGGCGTGTGAGGGGTATCGAGACCAGTCCCCGCTGGCCCACCTCCCGGTATTCGGCAGCAGTGATCACGCGTTCGACGATCGGCAGGATCGCTGCTTCTTCCTCGTCGAAGTGCTCGTTGAGCCCTGTCGAGAGTTGTTCCAGGAGCGCAGTCAGCGGTGTACTGGTGGGCACGGTGGGCGCGTCCTGCCACTCGGCGAACGCTGTCGCGACGCGGTCGAGCAGCACCGCGAGGCCCTGATGTTGGCTGTCCATGCGGACGAGCAAATCGGTGTTGAACCGTGTCCGCGCCGAAAGTCTCGGCCACAGCAGTTCGTCCTCGCCCAGGTGGTGGTGATGCAGCATGTCAAGAACTTCGCGGGCATGCCTGGCCACGGTGTGGGCCCCGGCGACGTCGCCGCCAGCTACTGCAGCAACAAGTTTGGGCAGCATTGCGCATTCGCGGCGGAACATGCGGTGCACTATCACCATGTCGCTGGTGTCGCACAGCTTGGGTGCGACGCTGGGAGCGTTCATGGCGGCCCAGGCCGCCGCGTCGATGGGCTGAGCAGGATCCCTCCCGCGGATCTCGGCGAGGATTCGCTCGCGGGACAATTCGGTGTTCTCGTGCTCGCGGGCGTGTGCCTGCACACCGCTCACCAGCTCCTCTTCGGTCTCCCCGGTGATGACGGTGCCGGACGGGCCGCAGATCAGGCTGATACTCATAGCGATACTCCTTGTCGTGGGTGTTGCGGGTCTGCATGCGGTGCCGGGCTCGTGCTGCGCCGGACCGCTCATGCCTCTGCGGGTGGCGGCGGGCCGCGCGGCGACGGGTCCGGTTGGTCGTACCACCGTGGATGGGCGCCTGTTCGTCCGATCGAGACACTGGCAACTTCCCCGGACCAAGCTAGTCAATCAAGTTGACTATATCACGTCTGGATTTGCGCTCGCGATCGTCCGCCGGCCCAGGTTGGGCCGCTAGACAAACGGGTTTGAGAGCCGACGGCTCGGCGGGACTAGGAGCCGTGCGCGTAAGGGTCGGTGATCTCGCGGAGTTGATCAAGGATCTGGTGTAACAAGGTGAAGTTGCGGGTGCCCAGGAAGGCCGTCCACTCCGCCAGGATCTCGGTGGATGTCGCCTTCGCCACCTCGGCCGCCCGCCGGCCACGTTCCTCGATCACGATCAACCGGGCGCGCCCGTCGGTCGGGTCGGGGACCCGGCGGACATAGCCCAGGCGTTCCAGTTGATCGACGAGGACCCCGGCGCTCTGCTTACTCATTTGTGCCTGATCAGCGAGGTCTGTAAGACGCGAACCGTCCAGCGCGAGGCGTTGAAACACCCGAACCTGTGCCAGGGTCCAGTCGTCGAACCCGGCATCCTGGATGGCCCGGAAAATTCGGTCCTCCATGTAGCGATATGGGATGAACAACGCCACCCCTAGGTCAACCGGCTGCTCGTCGTCCATACCGTTCTCGGCTCCATCACTTACCTGCTCCCGCGAGGTACACCCTACGTCAACAGTGCCGAGTCAGATCGCTGCCGACACGACCGCAATGCCGTGCGCCTATCGGTGCGCTTGTTGGGTTCCGCACGCTTCTTCTATGCGCTTCAGCGACTTCACACCGTCCGTCATCGGTACATCCGACGACTAACATAATCAGTGCCGCTGACTAATATCAGCGAAGCCGCGAATGCGCGTCGTCGAAACCTGACCTCTGATGTTCGACTACAGGAGCGCAGGCGAGATTGACCAAATAGTTGGTCCGCTCTATGTTGGATTTTGCTGTTTCGCGAACTAGTGCAAACGAATGGCCGCCGTTCACTGATCGTCGCCATGACGACGCGCCGCCCCGCCGGCGTTGCGAGACCAGGAGAGGAATCGCTGAGTGATTGACTTCAAGGATCAAGTGGCAGTGGTCACCGGCGCGGGCCGTGGCCTTGGTCGGCTCTACGCCATGGACGTAGCGCGGCGAGGCGGATTGGTAGTGGTCAATGACCTTGGCGGCACAATGCGCGGCGGGGGCGCCGACAGCAAGGTTGCGGACGAGGTAGTCGAGGAGATCACGTCCGCAGGAGGCACGGCTGTAGCCTCCTATGACTCGGTAGACACTGCAAAGGGTGGTGAGGCCATCGTCCGCACCGCGGTCGAGCACTTCGGACGCCTCGACGTCGTGATCAGCAACGCCGGAATTTTCAACAGCGTTGCCTTCGATGAAATGGAGCCGTCCCAGTGGCGGCAAATGCTCGCAGTGCACCTGGACGGTGGGTTTTATCTGAGTCAGCCAGCTTTCAAGATGATGAAGAAGCAGGGGTACGGCAGATTCGTCTTCATCTCATCTTCTGGTGGGCTGTTCGGGCAACACCTAGAGGCGCACTACGCTGCCGCCAAGACCGGATTGGTCGGGCTAAGCAACGTCATCGCTCTTGAGGGTGCCGAGCACGGCATTCTCTCCAATACGGTGTTGCCCTTTGGCTTCTCGCGCATGGTTACCGAGACAGTGGACTCGGACACGCTGGAGAATCTGGGACTGTTAGAGCTGATCGGCCCGGAGAAGGTAGTGCCTATCGTGACGTATCTGGCCAGCCGCGCTTGTGCATCCAGCCATGACAACTATTCGGCGTGCGCTGGCCGCTATGCCCGCGTCTTCGTTGGTCTAGGTGATGGCTGGTTACCCGACCGTGACGCCGTAGCCACAGCGGACGACATCGCGGCTCACTTCTCAGAGGTCTCTGGAACGGAGCCGTACACCGTCCCCGGCAACATCTACGAGGAACTCTTCTCCGTAGTCGGTCGGCTCGGCATGGACTTCTCGGCAGCGGCTGCCCCTGCCGATTAGTTTGGATAGCCGCGACACTGCCGCGGCATTTCACCCGGTGGCACGCAAGGATTTCCTACGGTTTCGCCACTCGATCCCGACGCCGGGATAGTCCCGCTTACTGACATGACGACGGTGACAAGACCGTCGCAATGTCAGGGCACCATAGTGATCACGGTCCGGGTGCAACCGCTATTGACTTCGTGTTGAGATAGCTGTCGAGTCCTTCTGGACCGAGTTCGCGGCCGTAGCCGCTGGCCTTGACACCACCGAACGGCGCGAAGGGGTCCATGGTGTAGCCCTGATTGACCCCGAAGGTGCCGGTCCGGATGCGTCGGGCGATCGCCAGCCCACGGTCGGTGTCAGCGGTCCACACGGATCCGGCGAGCCCGTAGTCGGAGTCGTTGGCAATCGCGACGGCGTCGTCCTCATCGCGGTACGGAATGACGGTGATCACCGGCCCGAAGATCTCTTCGCGCGCAATGCGCATCGTGTTGTCGGCGCGCGCGAACAGGGTGGGTTGGACGTACCAGCCACGGTCGAGTCCGTTGGGCATTTCGCCGCCGCCGATGACCAGTTGCGCACCTTGGTGTTGACCGCTCTGGATGTAGCCGCGGACGCGATGTTGTTGACGCCGGGAAACCAGCGGACCCATTTGCGTGTCGGGATCGCTGGGGTCGCCCACCCGAAGCGAGGTCATCTCGGAGGCTAGCGCGGCGACGTACTCGTCGTGGCGCCGTTCGGGCACTAGAACACGAGTCAACGCGTTGCAGATCTGCCCACTGTTGGACAAGCTGGCCGAGCGCACTCCGGCGGCGACGAATTCGGGCGCGGCGTCATCGAGCACGATGGCGGCGGACTTGCCGCCTAGTTCGAGGCTGACCTTGGTCAGGTTGCGCGCGCACGCCGCCGCCACGGCCCGACCGGCCGCGGTCGAACCGGTGAACGACACTTTGTCCACGCCTGGGTGGCTGACCACGAGTTCGCCGACTGTGGCGTCGCCCGGTAGCACGCTGACCACGCCGGAAGGCAAGTCGATCTTGTCGATCAAGTCGGCCAAAAGCAGTGCGTCCAATGGTGATTCGGCGGCGGGCTTGATCACCACCGTGCAGCCGGCCAACAGTGCGGGTACCAGTTTGGTGACAATCAGGAACTGCGGCATATTCCACGGCACGATCGCCACGACCACGCCGACCGGTTCTTTGCGGATGTGCACGTCCGATCCGAAGAAGCCAGTCCGGGTCTCCCACCACTGGTGGCGTTCGGCCAGGTCGCAAAATGCGCGCATCATCATCGCGGGCAGGCCGACCTGTGCGCGTTGCGCGAAGGTGATCGGAGCGCCGATCTCTGCGCTGATGGTTGCGGCCATCTCCGAACGGCGTTCCTCGTAGACGTCGGCAAGGCGACGGATCGCCTCGACGCGATCGAGGGGTTCGCTACGGCCCCAGGGTCCCGAATCGAAGGCCACGCGTCCCGCACTGACGGCCGCTTCGACATCGGCCGGCGCGGCGGCGGTGACCTCGGCGATGGGTTCCTCGGTGTGCGGTGAGATGACGTCGAAGACTTCCCCGCGTGTCTGCCCTGCACGGCGCGCGGCGATCCGCGCCACCGGATTCAGATCCATTGACCCCGTCCCAGAATCTCAACTACTTGTGATTACCTTTTCTCGACCATATACCGCGGGCTCGGCGCGCTCGTATCAGCTACCGCAATGGCACGACAACCACGGACGTCTCTACAAATGTTTCGGCGGAACGTGATCCGAGTTACCCGCGGGGCGCGGCGAGCTCCCGTAGCGAGGACATGAACAGTTCGTCCATCCGGGGGCTCAAGTCGGCCAGCGCCGCGGCGCTGGCATAGCCGGCAGGGCCGAAGACGCGCTCGGGCACCTGTCCGGTAGTGGCCGCGCCGAGCGAAAGGCAAAGGTAACCAACCCCGTCCGCGCGGAGTTCTTCGAGGGCTCTGCGGGTATCGGCTTCCGCGTAATGGCCCTCGTAGCCGTCGTCATAAGGGAAACCGTCAGAAAGTACGACCAGTAAGCGATTCGGTGTTCCGGCTTCGGTTTTGAGAATCTCACCGGCGCCACGGATGCCGGCGCCGAGACGGGTAAAGCCCGATGGGCGTAGCTGGTTGAGCCGGGCTTGCCCGACGGCACCGAAGCGCTGATCGAATGTCTTGATCGCGGGCAGATGGACCGCGTGTCGGCCCTGCGAGCGGAAAGCGTAGACCGCGACGCGGTCGCCGAGTTCGTCGAGCGTGCTAGCCAGTGTGGCCGCTGCCCGACGTTGATGGTCGTGCACGGCGAGTCCGCCGGGATCGGTATCGCTGGCGGATCCGGACGCGTCGAGCAGGATGAGGACGCCGAGATTGCGCGCGAGTTTGCGCCGCTCTTGGTACACGTGCTCCGGAGGTGAGGAGCCGGAGCGCAGGTCGACGAAAAGGTCGACGAGCGCCTCGATGTCGAGTTCGTCGCCATCGGGCCGGCCATGAAAATTTAGGGGTCCGAGGCCGACGCGAGACAGGCGTCGCCGTAGTACATCGTCTCGCGGAACTCCGGTCACGGGGAACTCCGCGACGCCAACACTCGGTGAAAAGGTGACGACACGGCACCACTGCGGGCGATACCGGCTGTTCTGTGCATCCCACTCTGGGTGAAGGGCGCCGCCCACACCGATGGCAGCGCCGGGTCTGTCTTCATTTATGAATCGGATGCGGGTGGGAAGCGGCCGGAAATCTGGTCCGGCGTTGTGCGCCCGCCTGATCGACCCGATGTTCACCTCCGCCCCGCCTGGCCCATCGCCGGGAGAGCTGGATTTTCCGAGTAGTTTGCGGAGAAAGTCCGAGAGGGCCTGCGAGCTGAGCGGGCTCGTAAAGAGCTTGAGAATTTTGCTTTGTTCGGAGGGTTCGTCGTCATCCTCATCATCATCGGTCCGGTGCGCGTCATTCGGGTTGAATCGCAAGTCTGCGTTGGTCGCCGGGATGCCCTCATTGGCAGCAGCGGCGAGTGCTCGGGATGGTGTGATCACACCGAACCACGCTGGTGGGTTGGCGACCTTGGCCTTGCTTCTGGCCACCTCAAGAGACTCGTCGGAGGTGGTGGTGCTCGGTTCCAGGTCGTCGAAAAGGTCGGCTGCCAGTGGCAGTCGTTCGGAAAGTTCGGCGAGTACGCGACGACCTTCCACTGCCAGGTAGCGCCGCGCTAGCCTCGGGCGCGCCCGCACTGCTCTGACCAACCGAGAATCCAGGCTTCCCCCGCCTAGAAAAGCGCTCTGGACCAATACCTCTCGGCGTTGATCGGTGAAAGTGCCTCCCGCCGATACAAATATGACGTGCCCGTTCGTGTGTGCACGCTGACCCGCGGGCGCCTCCGCGATCTCGACTGACCTTCCGGCGATGAACGCGGCGAGCAGTCGAAACCGGTTCGGGCTCAAAGGGGTCACGGCTGGGGCAGCAGAGCATCGGCGAGTTCGCCGAGGGCGCGGACGACCCCTGCATCGTCGGACAGGATCCGAAGGATGGCCGATCGAACGGCGCTACGCAGGCTGAGTCCTTCCGCGACGAGGCCGCCGGCGAGGATCAACATCCGGGTGGAGGCTACTTCGCGAAGCTGAGCGCCATCCAGGTTTCGGATCGCGTTGCCGAAATTTACTAGGGCCCGTGCTGTTTCAGTATCGATCCCCGCTTCATGGGCAACCACCGCAGTCTCGGTTTCGGCCGGTGGGAAGTCGAGTTCGATGGCGACGAAACGCTGGCGGGTGGACTCCTTGAGGTTTTTGAGGACGCTCTGGTAGCCGGGATTGTACGAGATCACCAGTTGGAAACCGGGTGCCGCCGGCAGCGTTGTGGCGAGCCGATCGATGGGAAGCTCCCGGCGGTGGTCGGCGAGCGGATGGATGACGACGATAGTGTCCTGACGCGCCTCCACGATCTCGTCCAGGTAACAGATGGCGCCTTCTCGCACAGCTCGCGTCAACGGTCCGTCCACCCAGACTGTTTCTCCGCCCTTGAGTAGGAAACGGCCCACTAGATCAGCGGACGTCATGTCCTCGTGTCCAGCAACCGTGATCAGATCACGGCCAAGTTCATGGGCCATGGCTTCGACGAATCGCGTTTTCCCACAGCCCGTCGGCCCTTTCAGCAGTACCGGCACGCCCCGACGGGCGGCTGCGCCAAACACGTCGACCTCATCGGCGACAGCTCGATAAAACGGTTTCTCCGAATGCATTTGGGCGGGGCTAGACAACCGGTCGGCGATCACCTCATCTGCCTGGTTTGAAGGGAACAGTTTTCGGAATCTCCGAACCCTCGGGTAGGACGAGCCGACCGTCGCTGTTGATATAGCCGGAGCGTTTGGTTGGGATTGGCAAAACGGGGTTGGGGCACGGGTGATCGGTTCCGTCGCCGCAAATGCCTCCGTTGAGGTAGGAACGTTGTTGAACATCCGTAGGCCAGGGGTCGGCATGCATGGCGAACCATTGTGCCGGCAGGTTGTAGAAAAAGAAGAAGCATGCGCTCACGGCGGCGAACACTGCCAGGAAGCGAGTCAACTGCAACCGGCCGAAACCGCCCCGAACATGGTCCAGTCCGCGTTCGACGATCGTGCGGCCGCGATCGTCGGTGAAGAAACGCAGACAACACAGTGCGGTCAAGACGCCGCCCCACATCAGCCCTTCGTAAATGGGCCACTGATGGTAAGTGCCGGCATTGAGGGAGACCGCCCGGATCGCCCCGGGATAGACGTAGAACCCCGCGGGCAGGAATATCAGGCCCTCCATGACGAAGTCCACCAGGATGTTGAACGGGAAAATCAAGCCGATCAACTGCGTATTGCTGAGTTTTGGCCAGCGCGACTTGGCTTTCCGCATCACCCAGCAGCTCGCCATGACCATCAGCAAATTTCCGAATGAGTAGCCCGGCACGTTCGTCAGAAGTGGTTCCACGACCTGATGGCCTGGGACATCCGGCGACACCCACCCCGGAATGTCCGACGACCAAGAGCCACGGTTGGGCATCCAGGTGTTGTAGGTGCACCAGGTATTCAGGTAGTTCAGCAGTGGATCCTGGAAGAACATCAGGCCCATTGACACCATGAGCATGCCGTCGAGGGTGATGCGGCGCTCGCGGCGCCAGGGCCGGATGATGAACCACCACACGGCGACAGGCAGGCCGATCCAGGCTCCCACCGCGTTAGCGATGAGCACCACCTTCATATACATCGGCGGATCGCTGGGGCCCGACGGCGCCTGCTGGAAGTACGGCCCAATGATCCATCGGGTCCAGACGTAGAGCTGGAGAAGCAGAAGCGCTCCACCGATGACGCCCCAGATCTGTACGGGCTTCACCTTCGTGTGAGCCGCATCAATGTCTGCGGTGGCGCCGAGCGACTCGGTGACTTCGGGTACGCCCTTATTCAACAGTTCGCTCACGATTCCGGCCCTTTCGATAGCTGACGTACGCGAATATACTCACGGGTATCTCAATGTGTGACTGGTTTCTCAGATCCTGTGGCACAATCGTGCGTATGGTCGAGCGCTGGACGCGGGAGCGACGCCTCGAGCACACCCGTTCGCTGCTACTAGACGCTGCGGAGGAGGTCTTCGCCGAAAAGGGTTTTACGGCTGCAACTCTGGATGACATAGCCCACGCCGCGGGTTACACGAAGGGCGCCATCTACAAGCACTTCACCGCGAAGGAAGACCTCTTTTTGGCGGTGAGCGATCGGTACTGGCGCCGCTACTTCGACAATTTCGCTGAGGTGATGTCGACGGCTCGGCAAATCGGCGCGCCGGAACTCGACGAGATCGCCGAACGGTGGCGCCAACTGAGCCTCGACCGCGGCGCCGAGCACGCCGCCTTAGGGCACGAATTCACCCTCTATCTACTCCGCAACCCCGAGGCGCGCGACCGGGTGGCTGCCAAGAGGGCAGAGGTCGTAGAGGCGCTAGGGAAGTTCATCATCGGCGGCATGGACCGGCTCGGTGGCACCCTTCGGATCCCCGCGCGCACCTTCGCCCAATTGCTGGTCGCCACGAGCGACGCAGTGGTGCTGGGTAGCGAACTCGACGACGTCGACCTCTATCGACCAATCGTGGAAATGTACGTCTCAGCCATCAAGCTGTCCTGACTCGGCCTGTTCTGCGGCCTACGGGATCATCTGGCCCGTTAGGCAATATCAACTACTTGTGATCATGCCAACTACCGGATACCGTCGGCTCTCGGAGTCATCACTCAAACGGTGGCGCCGTTGTCGTTCTCCATCGGCTGGGCGGGCCGCTCGACCGATGGCGGGATCGGAACGAACAGGAGCGAGAGTGGCTCGATTTCCCAAGCCGCCGGAAGGCAGCTGGACGCAGCACTACCCGGAACTCGGCACCGAGCCGGTGTCCTACGAGGACTCCATCAGCCCAGAGATCCACGACCTGGAGCGCGAAGCGATATTCAAACGCGCCTGGCTCAATGTTGGCCGCGTCGAACAGCTTCCGCGCAAGGGCAGTTACTTCACCAAGGAGCTCAAGGCCGTCAACACCTCGATCATCTTGGTGCGCACCACATCCGGGGAGATCAAGGCGTATCACAACGTTTGCCGTCACCGCGGCAACAAGCTGGTGTGGAACGACATGCCGCTCGAAGAGACCAGTGGCGTGTGTCGCCAGTTCACCTGCAAGTACCACGCCTGGCGGTACGACCTGGACGGCAACCTGACTTTCGTGCAGCAGGAGGAAGAGTTCTTCGACCTCGACAAGAGCCGCTACGGGCTGGTGTCGGTCCATTGCGATGTTTGGGAAGGCTTTGTTTTCGTCAACTTTGCGAAGGAGCCGCAACAGTCGTTGCGTGACTTCCTCGGGCCGATGATCACGGATCTGGAGGGCTACCCGTTTGGCAAGATGACCTCGCGCTGGTGCTACCGGTCAGAGGTGAAGGCGAATTGGAAGCTCTACATGGACGCCTTCCAGGAGTTTTATCACGCCCCGGTGTTGCATGCGAACCAGTCACCGGCCGCCTACTCGAAGGCGGCCGCGCAGGCTGGTTTCGAGGCTCCGCATTACCGCCTAGACGGCCCGCACCGGCTGGTCAGTACCTCGGGTGTGCGCGCCTGGGAGATGGCAGCGGAGATGCGCAAGCCGATCGAGGACATCTGCCAGAGCGGCCTGTTCGGACCTTGGGACAAGCCCGATCTTGGGGAGATGCCCGCTGGCCTGAATCCCGCGAAATGCGATCCGTGGGGCCTGGATTCGTTCCAGCTGTTCCCCAACTTCGTCATCCTGTTCTGGGGCCAGGGCTGGTACCTGACCTACCACTACTGGCCGACCTCATATAACACCCACGTCTTCGAGGGCACGCTGTACTTCCCGCAGCCTCGCACCCCGCGCGGACGTGTCGCCCAGGAACTCGCGGCGGTGTCCTTCAAGGAATACGGGCTGCAGGACGCCAATACGCTGGAGGCGACCCAGACAATGATCGAATCGCGCGTGATCGACCGGTTCTTGCTCAACGACCAGGAAATCCTGCTTCGTCACCTGCACAAGGAGACCGCAGCCTGGATCGACGAATACCGGCGAACGTCTGCCGCGGAAGTGTGAACCCGGTGTCCGCTTTGCTGCCAACCGAATTCGCCGACCTGGAACACTTCGCCGAGTGGTGCTTGCCCAGCGAACCACAGCGCTACGCCAAAAGGCTGGCGAGTTCGATGACCGAGATGAAGGCCTTTTACGACGCGATCACACCGCGCGCAGAGGAGGCACTCGCCTACTGCGACAAGTTCCCCCTCGACGACTTGCCCGACGATGTCGAGAATCTCATGCACCTGCTGTACTCGATGATCATGGTGTCGTTTCCGGTGGAATGCTGGAAGCAGCCGCGAGTGCCCGACTCCGGTGCTTCCACCCTGGACTGCGTGTCCGAGCCCGTTCCGTGACCGCGGCTACGGTCCTGCGGGCTGCGCGGTGGGCGGACGTCGACTCCGGTCAGGTCCGCTCGCCGGCAGTGGTGGTGGTTGACGGTGAGCGCATTGCAGCAGTCAATCCGGAAGGGCCACTGCCGGATTCAGCAACGGTCGTTGACCTCGGAGACGTCACGCTCCTGCCGGGCCTAATGGACATGGAACTCAACCTGCTGATCGGCGGCCCCGGTGGGCCTGAGGGCTTGCCCGCGCCGATGCACGGCGTTCAAGATGATCCGGCATATCGCACCCTGCGCGGGGCGGTCAACGCGCGCACCACGCTCGACGCCGGCTTCACGACCGTGCGGAACCTCGGGCTCATGGTCAAGACCGGCGGCTACCTACTCGACGTTGCGCTGCAACGCGCCATCGACCAGGGCTGGCACACCGGACCGCGCATCTACCCGGCGGGCCACGCCGTCACGCCCTACGGCGGTCATCTGGACCCGACGGTGTTCCAGCGGCTCGCGCCCGGGATCATGCCGCTCTCTGTCGCCGAGGGCATCGCCAATGGTGTGCCCGACGTGATCGCCTGCGTCAGATATCAGATTCGCCACGGCGCCAAGCTCATCAAGGTGTCGGCCTCCGGCGGGGTCATGTCCCACAGCACGGGCCCGGGTGCCCAGCAATATTCCGACGCAGAATTCGCCGCGATCGCCGATGAAGCCCACCGTGCCGGTGTGCGCGTCGCCGCGCACGCCGTCGGCGACTCCGCGATCCGGGCCTGTATCCGCGCCGGGATCGACTGCATCGAACACGGCTTCCTGGCTACCGACGACACGATCCAGATGATGGCCGATCACGGCACGTTCCTGGTCTCCACCACATATTTGACAGAGGCGATGGCGATCGACCGGATCGCACCGGAACTGCGGAAGAAAGCGGAGGACGTCTTCCCACGCGCCAAGGCCATGCTGCCCAAGGCAATTGCCGCCGGAGTACGTATCGCGTGCGGGACCGACGCGCCGGCGATTCCGCACGGACAGAACGCCAAGGAGCTCGGCGCGCTGGTGGCACGCGGCATGACTCCCATGCAGGCGATCCGGGCCGCAACAGTGGTGGCCGCCGAGCTCGTCGAGGCCGACGACGAGCTGGGTCGCCTCGCGCCCGGCTACCTCGCCGACATCATCGCCGTGCCCGGTGATCCCTCCCGCGACATCGGCGCCACGCTCGACGTCTCCTTCGTCATGAAGGGCGGGCAGATTTACAAGACACCCGCCGCCGCCCCGTGCGCTAACGTCGAATAACCGAGTATCGACCGTTGGCGGGGAGGCAGGCATGGAACTCACTGACAACATTTTGTGGCTGCTCAAGCAGGCCTTCTACTTCTCACTGACCACGGTTAACGAAGCGGTCAGCGGTCACGGTGTCAGCACCGCCCAGATCGGCGTGCTGCGTCAACTCGCTGGCGAGCCGGGCCTGTCCGGCGCCGAACTCGCCCGACGTTTGCTGATCAGCCCCCAGGGAGTTCAGCTCGCTCTCACCGCACTGGAACGCCGCGGTCTGGTGGAACGAAAGCAGGACCCACAACACGGGCGGATTCTGCAGGCCTATCTGACAGGCGAAGGCCGTGACGTTGCGGCCACCGTCGTCAACGACGCGATCGCCGCGCACGACAAGGTTTTCGGCGTCCTCAGTGCGCAAGAGCAGCAAACGTTGCGCGATTTGCTCGGCCGCGTAGTCGAAAAGGGCACCGGCCATGAGTTGTTCAACGACCACCTGGACACCTGACACGTTCGCTTGCCTGCACAGCTGGCGACAACTACCCGTCGCGAGTATCTAGTCTTGATACCAATCGCAAGTAGTTGATACTCTGCTGGGGATGCCCGAATCCCATGCCATATCGGACGTCAGCGCTGCAACGGCGACTGGCGGTTACGCGGCCGCTGTCGATACGGCCGCGCTGCCAGAGGACTTTGTGTCATTGCGCGTCAAAGATGTGGTCCGCGAAACCCAAGACGCCGTATCGATCATTCTCGACGTCCCCGAATCGAGCTCGAGACACTTTGGGTACCAGGCCGGGCAATTCCTGACGCTGCTGGTCTGTGTCAACGGCCGACAGCATCGACGGTGTTATTCAATGTCCTCCTCACCAAGCGCGGACGAAGACCTGCGCATCACCGTCAAACGCGACCGCGACGGGGTGGTGTCGAATTGGCTCAACGATTCAGCGGCCCCAGGCACCGACGTTCACGCGTTGCCGCCCGCGGGACGCTTCATCCTCAAGGACACCGACCGCGACGTGATCGCCTTCGCGGGCGGAAGCGGCATCACACCGGTGTACTCGTTACTGCGGTCGGCGCTGCTATCCACCGGGCGCAACACCAGGCTGTTCTACGCCAACCGCGACCGTGACTCGGTGATCTTCGACAAGGCTTTGAAATGCTTGATTGACAACCACTCGGGCCGTTTCACGCTGCACCATCATCTGGACGCCGAACGAGGGTTCGTGACACCTGCGCATGTCGATGCATTCCTTGCTGACGCAACGGATGTCGGCGCTGCCGAGTACTACATCTGTGGACCCGGTCCCTTCATGGACATCGTGCAGACCACACTGAGAGCAGCAGGGGCGCCCTCCGATCGTGTGCACCTGGAACACTTCGAGGTCGCCGAGATGCCTGTCGACCCGTCGGCTACCGGCGCCGACACGGTCACCGAGGAGGTGACCATCGAGTTGCAACGGCGCAAGATCACAGTGCCCTATTCGCAGGGCGACACCTTGTTGCAAACCGCCCGCATGGCCGGCCTGCAGGCGCCGTCGTCATGCGAAGTCGGTTCCTGCGGAACGTGTATGGCCCGTCTGGCCCAGGGCAGCGCTCGGATGATCAACAACGACGCACTCGAGGACGACGAGGTGGAGGACGGCTGGGTGTTGACCTGCCAGTCGCTCCCGACCAGCCGCACCGTGCGGGTGGTCTACGAGTGAAACGCTACGGAAGACGGGCCCCAATGAAGCGCAGCCGATGAGCAGGGTAGCGGTCGTGACAGGCGGCGCTTCGGGCATGGGTGAGGCGACCTGCCACGAACTCGGCCGACGCGGGCTCAAAGTCGCGGTCCTCGACCTCAATGAGCAAGCAGCGCAACGTGTCGCCGACGACCTTGGGGCTGGCGGCATCACCGCCATTGCAGTTGGAGCCGACGTCACCGACCGACCCGCGGTGGAGCACGCGTTCGCCAAAGTCCGCAGCGAGCTGGGCCCAACCACAATTCTGGTGACCAGCGCGGGGCTGTTCGGCTTTTCGCCCTTCACAGAGATCACCATCGAATCCTGGACGCGGATCATCGACGTCAACCTGACGGGCACCTTTCATTGTTGCCAACTCGCACTGCCGGACATGCTGGACGCCAATTGGGGCAGGATCGTGATGATCTCGTCGTCAAGCGCCCAGCGCGGCTCACCGTTCGCCGCCCACTACGCGGCATCCAAGGGTGGCGTGATGACTTTGACCAAGTCGCTGGCCCGCGAATACGCCCCGCACGGAATCACGGTCAACAACATCCCGCCGTCGGGCATCGAGACCCCGATGCAGCACCAGGGGCAAGCCGCCGGGTTCTTGGGTTCCAACGAACAACTTGCCAACAACATCCCGGTGGGCCACCTGGGCACCGGTGCCGACATCGCCGCGGCGGTGGGATTCCTGTGCTCGGATGAAGCCGGATTCATCACTGGCCAGGTACTGGGCGTCAACGGTGGAGCAGTGATGTGACACCGAACAGCGCACAACGGTTTTCGAAGTGGCTTGGCCGGCAGAGAGGTACACATGACGCGATCGGGTAGGCCCGCGGAGGGTTCCTGGACCGAGCACTATCCCGGATTAGGCACCGGGCCAGTCTCATTCAGAGATTCGACGTCTCGGGAGTTCTACGAACTCGAGCGGGAGGCAGTCTTCAAACGGGCCTGGCTCAATGTCGCGCGCGTCGAGGAGCTGCCTCGCACCGGCAGCTATCTGACTAAGGAAATCGAAGTGGTCGGCGCCTCGGTGCTCCTGGTCAAAGGCCGCGACGATCAGATCCGCGCGTTTTACAACGTCTGCCGGCACCGGGGAAACAAGCTGGTCTGGAATGACTTTCCCGCTGAGGAGACCCGCGGGATGTGCCGGCAGTTCACTTGCAAGTACCACGGTTGGCGCTACGACCTCGACGGTGCACTGAAGTTCGTGCAACAGGAATCGGAGTTCTTCGACCTCGACGCCGCCGACTACGGATTGCGACCTGTGCACTGCGATGTGTGGAACGGCTTCATCTTCATCAACTTCGACGAGGAGCCACGCCAGAGCCTGCGCGAGTTCCTGGGCCCGATGATCACCGGGCTGGACGGCTACCCGTTCGACAAACTGACCGAACGCTACGAGTGGGTCGCTCACAACAACAGCAACTGGAAAATCTTCGCCGACGCATTCCAGGAGTACTACCACGTGCCCTCGCTGCACTCACAGCAAGTGCCGTCCGGAGTCCGCGTACCCAACGCCGGATTCACCTGCGGGCACTTCCAACTCGACGGTCCCCATCGGCTGGTGTCCACAGCAGGGCGACGCCGCTGGCTACTGCCGCCGGAGTACATGTATCCGATCGAACGAGCAACCAGAAGCGGGCTTGTCGGACCCTGGCGCACTCCCGACATCGGTGAACTGCCGGCCGGACTCAATCCGGGCGGTATCGAGCCGTGGGGAATCAGCAACTTCCAGATCTTCCCCAACACCGAGATCCTGATCTACGGCGGCTGGTATCTCGTGTACCGGTACTGGCCCACCTCCTACAACACCCACCGATTCGAGGCCTACACCTACTTCCACCCCGCCGGCAATGTGCGCGAGCGCATCGAACACGAAGTCGCCGCGGTCGTGCTCAAAGAATTCGCGCTACAAGACGCCGGCATGCTCGGCGGCACCCAGGCGGCACTGGAATACGGAATAGTCGATGACTTTCCACTCAACGACCAAGAGATCCTGGTGCGCCACCTGCACAAGGTCGCTGTCGACTGGGTCAGCGCCTACCAGCGCGACACCGCTCCGGCGGGAGTGTGACAATGCCAGAAGCCTTGCTGCCCAGCGCGTTCGCCGAACTGGAGGAATACGCCCAAACCTGGTGTTTGGCCACCGAAACCGAGCGCTGGGACGCCCGCGTCGGCGCCACGATGCCCGAGCTGCACGAGTTCTACGATGCGTTCTTCCCACGCCTGGAGGAAGCCATCGACTATTGCGACAAATTCAGCCTCGACAGCTTGCCCGACGACGCGCTCAACCTGCTGCACATGATCTATTCGCTGATCATGGTCGCGATGGCGGTCGAGATCATGCACCAGCCCGCACCGGTCGACGCAGCCGATGCAGTCATGATCCGCACCGGCAACCCGATCCCCTGACCGCAGAAGTTCGTCACTCGCGCAGCAACCACCGTAAGAAAGGAGCAGCCATGAGTCTGCTCACCATCACCAAGCTCACCGACTCTGTCGGCGCTGAGGTCGCCGGCCTCGATCCGGCTTCGTTGGCGTCCCACGATCCGGTCGGTGAGGCCGTCTTGGATGCGTTGGAAGACAATGGCGTTCTGGTTTTCCGAGACGTGCAACTCGATCCGCCGGCCCAGGTTGCCTTCTGCCGCCGACTCGGCGAGATCGATCACTCATCTGACGGTCACCACCCCGTGCCCGGGATTTATCCGATCACGTTGGACAAGTCCAAGAACTCCTCGGCCGCGTACTTGAAGGCGACGTTCGACTGGCATATAGACGGCTGCACACCCCTTGGGGAGGAATGCCCGCAGAAGGCCACGGTTCTCTCAGCGGTGCAGGTCGCCGAGTGGGGCGGTGAAACCGAATTCGCCAATTCGTATGCCGCCTACGATGCTCTCACCGACGAGGAGAAAGTCCGTTACGGCTCGCTTCATGTCGTGCATTCGCTGGAGGCCTCCCAGCGGCGCGTCCATCTGGATCCCAGTGCAGAGTTGTTGGCGCGCTGGCGATCCCGGCGGACCCACGAACACCCATTGGTATGGACGCACCGCACGGGTCGCAAGTCACTGGTGCTGGGTGCCTCCGCCGATTACGTGGTCGGCATGGATATTGACGAGGGTCGCGCACTGCTGGCCGAGCTGCTCGCGCGCGCAACTCTGCCTGACAAGGTTTACAGCCACACCTGGTCGGTCGGCGACATGGTCATCTGGGACAACCGCGGTGTTTTGCACCGTGCGGCTCCCTACGACCCCAGCTCAGCGCGCGAAATGCTACGCACCACTGTGCTCGGCGATGAGCCGATCCAATAGTTCTGCCGTGCAGTTCAGTCGGAACACAGATCTGGAAAGGAAGCCATGGCCAAAGCATTGCTGCTAGTCGAAAGCAGACCCGCCTCACCCGAGCAGGTCGATGATTACCATGCGTGGCACGACAGCACTCACATCCCCGAAATGCTCAGCGTCGATGGATTCGTCTCTGCGCGACGCTGGCAGTCTGACGACGACGGAGAATCTTTTATCACGCTCTATGAGATCGACACCGACGTCGACACCGCACGCGCCAACCTGAAAGCCGCCCTGCAAGCCGGCCAGATATCCAGACCCGCGGTGGTGCAGATGCAGCCGCCGCCCGTCCAGCGCTACCTAGCGTTCGTGGGTGACGCCACCGGGTGACCAGCCCCGAGCGCCGCCTGCGCCTCACCCCACTGCCGGATGCCGAGTGGAATGACCGCTGCCGCACAGCGTTGGTGGATCTAATCTTCACGATCGGCGGATATCTCTTACTAGCGATGGCTGTCAACACATTCGGCGTCCAGAACGAACACAGGTAATAAGGAAGGTTACGCAATGGAACACACTCACCCTGACCTCGCGCGTCCGTTCGCGCCGCACCGCCTGAAAATCTACGTCGTTCTCTTCTCGTTTGTGGGCTTCGTATTCGCTTTCATGACGATCGCCGAGGGCACCGGACTGGTGGCGCCTAGTCTGGCGGTGGATGTGGCCGCCAATCTGATCTTCGGCACCCCGGTCTTCGTGCTGCCGTTCATCTTGTTGTGGAACGCGCCGGGAGAGATACGGTCACGGCTGGCACTCTGCGCCGAGCTGATATTGGTCTACATCCCGCTGACCGCAGGAAGTCAGCTCACTTACGAATTGCCTTTTCTCCTCGGCCATCCTTTCGCCCTGTGGGGAACTACGTCGGATCCCGGCTGGCGTTGGCTGTGGTGGCAGTACGGGCTGGCTGACACGCGATACCGCAGCGACAACATGTTCATTTTCGGCCTGGAGTTCGGGGCCGTCCTGGTCGGAATCCTGCTGTTTGTTCTGTGGATGAAGATGCTGCGCCGCGACCTGCCCGACGAATCACGAATCCGCTGCCTGTGGCTGAGCTTCTTCAGCGTCGCCGTTCTGGATGCCGGCACGACCATCTACTATGTAGCTGAAATTCGCGCGGGTTTCGCCGACATCGGTCAAGGCGCATACGGGTTGTGGTTCAAGTTCATTGGGGAGAATGTGCCCTATCTGATCCTCCCGTACTTCGTGCTGTACGCCATCTATTACTTGACCGATCACCTGACTCGCCTCGCTGGGCCGGTCGCGGCTTCTTCCGGGTCGGCATCACACCACGCGGTGACATCAGAACGGCCGACCCGATGACCGCGTCGTTAGCCGGAAAAGTTGCTATCGTCACCGGCGGTGCGTCGGGTCTCGGTCGTGGGATAGTCGAGAGATTCGTGGATGCCGGTGCCGAGGTGGTCATTGCGGATCTCAACGACAACGACGGCGAGCAACTTGCCAGCGAGTGCGGAGCCCGGGCCTCGTTTCAGCGCGTTGATGTCTCGGTCGCCGAGGACGTCCGCGGCCTCGTGCAAGCTGCTGTTGACCGTTTCGGAGGACTCGATGTCATGGTCAACAATGCGGGAATCTCAAGCAGAATGCACAGGAGTTTCCTGGAAGACGATCTCGCTGACTTCTCGAAAGTGATGTCGGTCAACTTGTTTGGGGTCATGCTGGGTACCCGGGAGGCCGCACGCTATATGGCCGCCAATGACGGTGGCAGCATCATCAACGTTGCGTCGGTCGGTGGGCTGCAAGCCGGCGGCGGCGTCATGACTTACCGCGCCTCCAAAGCCGCCGTCATACATTTCAGCAAAAGCGTGGCCACAGAACTCGCGCCGCGGGGTGTCAGCGTGAATTGCCTTGCACCGGGGGGCATTCCTACACCCATTCTCGCATCATCGGTCGCTGGGCTCAGCGCCGAGGCTGTCGACAAATTCGTCGAGAAGACGCGCATCAAAATGCGCAACGACCGGCCCCTTCCGAGGGACGGAACCGCCGAGGACGTGGCCGAAGCCGCGCTCTACTTCGCGGCGTTCACCAGCACGACCGGCACGGTCCTGACCGTTGATGGTGGGAGTTCGGTCGGCAGCTCCTGATTGCGTCGTTGCGTCGTCGGGGTCGTTTCTTTTGGTGCTAAGCCGTTTCAGAGGTCTGGGCATAGCGAGGCGATGAAGTTCTGGGTCCGCATTCGTGACGCCGTGCGGGCACCGGCGTCGGCTCCCAATGGCACGACGCGAGCGGCGAGGTCGGTCACGCCGGCGTCGCGGTAGCGCAGAAGTCGGGCCAGGACGGTTTGCTCGTCGCCGACGGCCATGGTGTCTCCGACGTCGGCCGCATCGCCGTGTTCCAGCAGGCGCTCATAGTTTGGTGAGAAGTGGGCGTGGCCAAGCAATTCGCTCGCGTACGCTCTTGCCTCGTCGACATCGCTGTTCGAGCACAATGCGACCGGAACGCCGGCAACGATGCGTGGCGCTGGCCGCCCGACATCTATTGCGGCCGTGGTGATGCGGGGCGCGATGAAATCACCGATCGCCCGTTCATCGGCCATCCACAGGATTGTGCCGCTGGTCTGCTGGCCGGCGATCCGCAGCATGACCGGGCCGAGCGCAGCCAACAGGATGGGCATCGGCATGGGGTCGGCGACATCCATCGGGCTGTGCACGTGGAAGTTATCGTTCTCGACGTCGACAGATCCTGGCCCGCTGAAGGCGGCGTTGAGCACCTGAAGATAATCGCTCACCAAGTGAGCCGGACGGTCGTACGGGAGGCCGAGTTGGCCTGCCACGATCCACTCGTGTGACGGGCCCAGCCCCAGGGTGAATTGGCCGCCGCAGGCCAACTGTGTGGTCAACGCCTGCTGGGCCATCGGGACGGGATGGCGCGTCTGGATTGGTATGACGGCGCTGCCGATTTCGATGCGATCGGTCACTCTGCCCAAGAGTGCGATTGCAGTCATGGCATCGAGGTAACCGGGAACCTGCGGCATCCAGAACGAGGCAAAGCCCGCCTTCTCGGCGCTCTGGCCATCGGCGAGCAATCCGGCCAGGCGTTCACCGTGTGGGCGCTCCTTGTCGGAGCCGACCATCAGACCTATTCGCACAAGCACCCCGGGTTACGGCACATAGCGGTTCCACTCATGAGGGACGACCGGATGAAACGGTGCGGCGAAGAGCGGATCGACGTCCGTTGCATTCCAACGCTTTTCGAGGACAGGCCGTAGCCGGGCAGCGGTGGCGACCGGGTCATCATCGAGAAAACAGTAGGTGAGTCGCTGCCCTGCTCGTGCACTCGCCAGCCTCTTGCTGACGTCGAGTGCGGCCATTGACCAGACACCTGCGACGCCGTCGACCTCGACCAGCTCCGTCGTTGGTGCACCGGATGTTTCCAAGAGCAGGTACACGCCCCGGGCCGGCCACCACGGCAGTACGTCGGCGCCGACTTTGACCCGCGCCGCAGCTACTCTGCTCTGCACTCCGTAAACGCCACGCTCGACGGGCGGCAGGAGTGGGAGTTTGCGCCCGGCACCACCCAGCGCCTCGGATAGCGTGAGAAATCCGTCCAGGCCGGTGGCATCACTGAAGAAGTAAGTCATCACGTGATCCACCGGGTCGAACCGCTCATGTTTCACCGCTCTGGCCGCACGGCAGGCGGGCGTCGACACGAGTCGCAGCGACGCCCGCACGGCTCCCAATCGGTGTTGCTCGGGCCGGTGGTCGAGGGTGTGCCACTGCAGGTAATCAGCGTCATTGCCGTCGGGATGTCGTGTCGCCATGGACACGAACGTCGTGGTGATGTCGCCGGTGCCGGTTGCGAGGACGTCGGCGACTTCGTCGGACGGCTGGCCGGGCAGCAGCATCAGCGAGCCTGTCGCGTGGCCGAGTCGCGCACGGCGAGTACGAGTTCGGGGTGGCGTGCCTGGATCATCCGTCGGAATCCGTCGCGCCAGCCGACTTTGGTTCGTCCGAGTATCTGGTGCATGTAGGTGACGTCTGGCCAGAGCGGGGTGTGTGCTTCCGGCGTGTAGTCGAATGACGGCTCGATGCCGACCAGCCCGCCCATGTACGTGCAGTAGTCCTCGACGCTGACGGTCTCGCTACCTGCCCAGTTCACGACGATGGGCGGCGAGGCGGCAACTTCCATGGCGCGGATGCCGAGGTCAACGTAGTCGTCCTCGTAGATAGGGTTGTAGTTGTTCGGCGCGTCCGGATGAAGCCGAATCGGCTTGCCCGCCAACATCATCTCGAATCGGTCGGCGGGCGCACCACCCTGCGGGCCGTAGGTGGAGCAGATCCGGATGATGGTCAGCGGGATGCCGAATTGCTTTGAGATCCAGCTGCACACTGACTCCGCGGCAATCTTGGAGAAGCTGTAGTTCGCCCGCAGTGGGACGCCGGGACCGTCCTTTTCGGTCAGCGGGCGCTGGCCGGGATACCCGTAGACCGATCCCGTCGAGCACAGCACAAAGCCTTTTGCCCTACGGCAGTGATGGAGCAGTTCGCCGGAATTGTGCGCATTCGTCGTCAGGCAGCGTTGCCAGTCGTCGGTGCCGGGGTCCACCGCAGCGTGGAAAACGTAGGCGAAGTCGCCTGGCAGAGTTGAGAAGTCGCCCGTGGACATGTCCAGAGGCAGAGGTGTTATCCCGGCGGCGACGAGGTTGTCGCGGTCCTGAGGATTGCGCAGTCGCGCCGCGCCCCACACCTCGTTGCGTCCGGCCAGCGCCCTCGCGATCGGAAAAGCGATTTTGCCCGTGACGCCGGTGACGAGGATCTTCTGTCCGTCGAGCAAATGGCCCTCCTGTGGTGGACGGTCTTCGTACCATCTCCGGTCCGCGGGAGGATTGTCAACCACTTGATATTGGGCATGCGGCGCGGATATAAGGTACTTGACATCTTTGAGCGGGTGTCGATCACAAGGAGCGCCGTGCAGCTGAGCTTTGATGCGAATGTGGAGGCCTTCCGGGCGGAGTTCGTCACCTTCCTGAACGAACACTTGCCCCCTGAGGCGGAAGCCACTGAACGGCCCCGGTCCACGGCCCATATACCGGAGTGGGCCCGAGATTGGCAGCGGCTGCAGTTCGACTATGGATGGCTGTTGCCGGGCAATCCACCGGAATTCGGTGGCCGCAATGCCACGCTGCTGCAGCAGTTCGTGCACCGTGAGGAACTGTCCCGCAGGCGGATCACCCAATCGTGCAATCCGCAGGGCGTGGGGATCATCGCGGCATCGCTGCTGGCGTTCGGCTCTCCCGAGCAGCAACAGCGATGGGTAGTGCCGATCTTGCGTGGGGACATGACGGCATCGCTCGGGATGAGCGAACCGGGCGCAGGCTCTGATCTAGCCGGTCTGCGAACAACGGCCGTCCGGGACGGTGACGACTTCGTCGTCAACGGGCAGAAAGTGTGGACCTCGGGTGCCCAGGACTCGGATGTCCTTCTCACGTTCGTGCGCACGAACCCCGAGGCGCCGAAGCACAAGGGCATCAGCGTCCTCCTCATCCCCACCGACACGCCCGGCGTCGAGTGCCGACCGTTCGCCTACCTCTACGGCCGAGATCATTTCGATTTCAACGAGGTGTTCTTCACAGACGTTCGGGTTGCCGCCGAGAACCTGGTCGGAGACCTCGACGGCGGTTGGCGTGTGGCTAATGGATCGCTCGGTCACGAACGCAACTTGTTGTGGATGAGTTTCGCCGACCGGTTGCACTATCTGGTCCAAGACTTCCATCCGGTCAGTGCGCTGGATCGCGACCACTACGCCACCCTGGTGATGGACGCCCAGGCGCTGCGTCTGCTCGGTTCGGCGGCGCTGGCGCGCGCGTCGCGGGGCGAGGAAGACGTCGCCGCGTTGTCAGTCCTGAAGGTGTTGGGGTCAGAGGCCGCGCAGACCGCGGCCGAGCACGCTTTGGCCGCGGTGGGCGCGGATGGTCTCGTGGATCCCGCAGCCACCTCCACGTACAACGCGCATGGGCTAGACCAATCCACCGGAAGCTGGTTCGCGCGCTACGCGGCAAGCTTCGCGGGCACCATCTCAGGCGGCACATCGGAAATCCAGCGAAACATCATTGCCCAGCGAGTGTTGGGCCTTCCCCGGGGCTGAGTGCAGAACTGTCTTCAGTCGCCCCACTGGCCAGCGAGTTCTGCGCCCGGTAACTCATCGGAGCGTAGAGAAACCGCAGCTGAACCGGCCTTGCACCTGGCAGAGGCACGGGTTCGAATCCCCGTCGCTCCACCATTTGACCAGCAGTTTCGGTAGTATCCGGAGCTGTGTCAATCGTCTCGTCAAGTACATCCAATCGTCGGATCTCGATCCGCATCCGGCAGCGCGGTGACGTACTCCGATGACCGTATTCGCACTGACCGTCCGGAGCGCTGTCGCGCTCGCCGCTGGGGTCCTGCTCTTCGGTGCCGCGCCGGTGTTCGGGTCCGCCGGTACGGCGCACGCCCACGGGACGTGGACGCCACCTCCAGCGCCCCACGCCCGGATCCACACCCAAGGGCCGTTCTCCGTACTGCACCAGGGACCGTTACTGCACCAGGGACCTTTCTCCGTCCTGCACGAGGGTGGGGTAGGGCCGTAGACGACCAGCCGGTCCCAACAATCGTCAGCGCGAAAGGACCAGCGGCTCGTAGGCCCTTGCAATCGATCGGCTAACCGGGGTAACTGCCTGGTCAAGGCGGGGTTGGAGTCCCCTTAGCTAGATCTCGATCCGTGAACCCATGACCACCGTGCGGTCGGGAGGCAGACCGAAATAATTGGCGGCGTCCGCGGTGATGTGGGACGTCGCGATGAACAGGTGCTTGCGCCATTGCGCCATGTTCTTTGCCGCACCCATGGTCAGTTCGAGATCGGACAGAAAGTAGGAAGCGCCGTCGACGTCGATCTGGCCTTCAGTCTGCGACGGGTCCAAAAGGCGAAGCACGCCGAGGACATCTGGCGCTTCCATGTACCCGAAATGCGCTGTGAGATGAACGATCCCGTCATCGCCATAGCCGAGGTCGTCGATCTCCGTTCGCTCGGATTCGGGTACGCGCGGGACCGGCAGCGTGTCGATCGCCATGATTATCACGTGCTCATGGAGCACGTGATTGTGCTCGCAGTTGGCCCGCATCGCCAGGGGCGTGGTCTCCTTCCCCCGGTTGAGGAAAACCGCCGTGCCCTTGGTGCGCACTAATGGCGGCTGAGCGTGGGCCAGCCGATCGACGAACGCACGAAGCGGTCCCTCAGCTTGCGTCCGCGCTCGGGTGACGATGTCTTGTCCGCGCTGCCACGTGGACAGCACGGTGAACGCAACCACGGCGATAAGCAGCGGCAGCCACGCACCGTGGACCAGTTTCGTCAGGTTCGCCGCGAGGAACAACAGATCCACCAGCAACAGCAACCCGGCGCCGATCACGATGAGCCACAGGGGCGTATGCCACCTCTTCCGGGCGGTGTAGAAGAACAGCAGCGTGGTGATGGTGATCGTCCCGGTGACCGCCATACCGTACGCGTAGGCCAGCGCCGCCGAGCTGCGGAAGGCGAACACCAGAATGAGCACCGCGACCATGAGTAGACCGTTGATCCACGGCACATAGATCTGGCCCACCGTCGACTCCGAGGTGTGCGTTATTCGCAATCTCGGCAGATAGCTCAGGTGAGCGGCGGCCGATGCCACCGAATAGGCCCCCGTGATCACCGCCTGAGATGCGATAACCGTTGCGGCGGTTGCCAATAGCACCATGGGCAGCTGGGCCCAGTGTGGGGTGAGCAAAAAGAACGGGGCGCTCGCCGCGGACTCGTCGCCGAGCACCAGCGCGCCTTGGCCGAGATAACTGAGAATGCATGCCGGCAGCACGACGAATAGCCAACCCCGGGTGATGGCCTTTCGACCGAAATGGCCCATGTCGGCGTACAGCGCCTCTGCGCCGGTGACCGCGAGCACGACTGCGGCGAGTGCGAAGAACGCAATTCTGGCGTGCCCGAACACGAACGTCGCTGCATAGGTCGGCGACAGCGCCTTGAGGATTTGGGGGTGGCCGAGGATCCCCTTCACGCCGCAGGCTCCGATTGAGACGAACCAGACGATCATCACCGGACCGAACAGCCGGCCGACGGCGTTCGTTCCGTAACGCTGAACCGCGAACAGCACCAAACTGATCACCGCGGTGATCGGGACGATCCACTCCGAGAGAGAAGGTTCGACGACCTTGAGGCCCTCGACGGCTGACAGCATCGACATCGCGGGGGTGATCATGCTGTCGCCGAAGAACAGTGCGGCACCGAAGATACCCAGTGCGGCCAGCGCTGCGAGGGTCCGGCGTCCCCCTTGCCCGCCAAAACGCCGCAGCAGCGTAATGAGCGCCATGATGCCGCCCTCGCCGTCATTGTCGGCGTGCATCACCAGGGTGACGTAGGTCAGCGTGACGATGATCATCACTGACCAGAAGAGCAGTGACACAACGCCGTAGACGTTGTCCGTGTTGAGCGGCACCGGGTGCGGGTCGCTGGGGTTGAAGACGGTCGCGAGGGTGTAGATCGGACTGGTTCCGATGTCGCCGAACACGACGCCGAGCGCACCGACCACAACGGCCAGGCGAACAGCTCCACCGGCGCCGACCGTGCGAGGCGGCGACACGGGTTCTGAAGTTGTCTGCACGGTGAGGTCCTCGTTCAGCGGCCGCACCTTGTCATCGAGTGATGTGGATGCGGTATCGACCGGTGGCGGCGTAGTGGATAGATCCTAAGCTGGCCATGACCGTCCGCGCCCGGTCGTAACTCCAGCGTTCACCAGATCGTCGACGCGATCACATCCCGACACGTTCCGACGGCATCGGTGCACGGCCCAGATCACCGCGACTCAAGTGCTGATGCTCGCACAGACCTTAGGCTGCGCAAGGTGAGCGATGAAACGTCCGATGTCCCTGGTGCGGCCGACGACCCCGGTCGGCCACGGTCGCGGGGCCGACCTCCTCGAATCAGTCGCGAACAAATCATTGCCGCAGCGCGAACCATGGCGCCGGAGTATCTGACCATGCAGGGGGTGGCCGATGTGTTGGCGGTCAACCCGAAAGCGCTCAACTACTACGTCGGTGACCGGGACGGCCTGCGGCAAATGGTGGCGCTGGACGTGTTCGAATCAGAGCTTCGCCGCGTGAAGATTCCCGGCGGCGGCGACTGGCGTGGCGTCGTGCGCGCGTACGTCTACGCATTGAAGGATGCGATCATCAAGCTCGGCGCCTTAGCGTTGTCCATGCACCTTCCCGGCAGTGACGGCTTGGGTGCATTGGACCCCGTGGAGCGGGTCTTGCAAGCCTTAGTGGATGCAGGCTTGAACATCGACGACGCTTGCCGTGCACTGACATTCATCACTGAGATGGCCTATGCCGCCGGTCGGGACGCGCTGCGCACGGCGGAGCATCCCGTTCATCCGGAATTCCCTCACGTCGCGACGGCACTGCAGTCGGCTGCATTGCAGGACTTTCCCGTCCTGCGCCAGGTCGTCGCGAGCCGTGCTGACAATGGTCCGGATGAAGGTCAACTCGAATTCAATATCGACTTGATGATTGCGGGGCTGGAGCGAACGGTCGAACCGAAGTCCTAACGTCAAGGGCGGCTTAGGCGAGCAGATCGTCACGTTGAAGACGGCCGGGTCGCGAATTTTCTCGGTACAGAAATAAATCCTCTGAATTTCTTCCGCTCCGCTCGCCACGCTGATAGACACGAGTGGTGCAAGCAACGGTGGACGTAGCCCAGCCGAATCTGGCGCGGCCGTGGGCGCCCCATCGGGCGAGGATCTATTTAGGCACCGGACTGTTCGCAGGCATGATGTTCATGCTGATGACGGTCGGTGTCGCGACCGGGCTCGTCGAGCCCACATTCACCGCCGACGTCGCCGCCAACCTGATCTTCGGTATTCCCGTGCTTCTGCTTCCCCTCGCCATTCTCTGGGATGCGCCAGGGGAGAAGCGTTCTCGCCTCGACAAAGCCGCAGAACTGACCATGTTCTATCTGCCCTACACCGCGAGCAGCCAGCTCAGCTACGAGTTGGTGTTCGTCATCGGCTACCAGCGCGGCTGGTGGACGCCGACAGCGGATCCCGGCTGGAAGTGGTTTTGGTGGCAGTTCGGGCTGGCCGACACGCGATACGCCAACGGTAACCCGTGGATTTTCGGCTTGGAGATCGTCAGCGTCATGACTGGTGTGGTGATCTTCGTGGCCTGGGTCCGGCTCATGCGACCCGACCTGTCCGCCGAGTCACGCATTCGCTGCCTTTGGCTCGCGTTCGCGGGATGCGCCGTTCTGATGAGCACCACCGCGGTCTACGTGGTGTCCGAGGTGGGCGTCGGCTTCCGTGACATCGGACAGGGTGCGTTCGGACTCTGGTTCAAATTCGCCGCCGAGATCATTCCCTTCATCGTCCTGCCGCCACTGGTCCTCTACGCGATCCATCTTCAAATCGACCGTCTCGCCCGCCAGGCGGGCGCGCAGGCCGCGGCAGCAATTGCGTTGGCTTGAGAACAGAGAGGTCTCTCGTGCCCAATCATCTCCACCACGTCGTCATGTGCAGTCACTCGGCGGACACGTTCATCGAGTTCCTCACCGATGTTGTTGGCATGGACGTGCAGAGCCAATTCGCCCTTCCCAGTGAGGTTCTCGAAACCACGCTGGGATGGCCGCCGTCTGACGGTGCGACGCTGACGATGCTCGGAAGCGGCGATGCCGGGCTCATCGAGGTGCTCGACGTTCCCGAGAAGTTGCGGGACACGGCACCCGAAGGACTGACCGCGCTGTCCTTCATGGCCGGTGATTACCACGCCATGCAGCACAAGGCTCGCGCAATGTCCGGCGACGTCACGGTCTTGTTCGACGACGTGCCGGGGATTGACCTGTTCATCTGCACAATGGGCGGTGTGCCAATGGAATTCATGGGCAACTATGACGCTGACAGCCGCCCGCCGGCCACTGTGGCCGACGACCATCAGTAGCACCGTGGCGGATGCGACGAAGCCCGCGCGCGACACGGCGGAAGCCTTGAGGGACATCGAGGCGATCAAACAGTTGAAGGCCCGCTACTGCCGGCATCTCGACGCCAAGGACTGGGTCTCATGGCGAGCCCTCTTCACCGATGATTTCGTCAGCGAGTTGGCCGTGACAGGGGGTGGGCGTCGCTCGGGCGCCGATGACTTCCTGGCCTACACCCGCAGCACCCTCGGCAAGCCGTCGCAGTGCACCGTCCACCACGTGCACGCCCCGGAGATCTTGTTGACCTCGAAGACGACCGCGCGTGGGGTCTGGGCGATGACAGACCTGGTGCGGCTGCTTCCGGCAGTGACGCTTCATGGCTATGGCCACTATCACGAAACCTACGAGAAGCGGGACGGACAGTGGCGCATTACCTCGTCCCGGCTGACCAGGCTTCGTGAGGACATTGCGCTGCCGGGCATCCGCGCGCTGCCGCCGAGCATCGCCAAGCAGTTGCGGATTGCCGCGGCCAAACTGGCCCGCCGCACCTCCGAGCGCACGACGGACCTTGCCGTTGGGCATCGACATGCTTTCGACAACCACGACGGAGAGGTCCAGTGATGGCGCAACTTTCAGGACGACGGGTGCTCGTCACGGGCGCAAGCGGGGTGGTGGCCTACCCGGTTGCGCGTGAGCTGGCGAAATCGAACGAAGTGTATGCGGTCGCCCGATTCTCCGATCCTGAGCAGAAACGGACGTTGGAGGAGGCGGGCGCACATACGATCGCCTTCGACCTCGCCGATCCCGATCTGTCCCTGTTGCCGGAATCGGTCGACGTCGTCATCAACTACGCAGTGCTGCCGCCGCAGCCCAAAGCCTATGAGGTCAATGCGGGAGCCGCTGGTCGCTTGGCGCGGCGCTATCGCGACTGCGAAGCCTTCGTGCACGGCAGTACCGGCTCGTTGTACGCGTATCAGGGCGAGCGCCCGCTGCGCGAAGACGATCCCTATGGCCTGCACAGCTCTGCGGAGAACTATGCCGCCAGCAAGATCGCAGCGGAGTTTCTGCTGAAACATCTCAGCGTCGACTACGACCTGCCGGTCGTGTTGGTGCGGATCTTCTCGTTCTACGGGCCACGGGGTGGCGGCGTCACGCAACGCATCGACCAGATGATGCGCGGCGAAGCGGTCAGCGTCTATCCCGGCGTGCGCAACGTCCACACTCCGCTCTACGAGGATGACTACGTCGAAAAGACCATCGCCGCAGCGGGTATCGCCAAAGTGGGCACCGAAATCGTCAACGTCGGCGGAACTGAAGCCGTGACGACCCAGGAGTATTGCCAAATGGCAGGCGAAATCCTTGGTGTGGAACCGAAGTTCGTGGAGAACAGCAAGGCGTGGCCGATCTGGGCCGACACCACGAAGATGGTCGAGCTCTTGGGGCCGAACAAGGTGTCGGTCCGCGAAGGCGTGCGCCGAACGATCGAAGCTGCCAAGGACAGATTGAACACCTCGCATCACGTCATCGGCGAGCCGGCAAAGGTTTAGGCGGGATAAGTTGATTACTTTCATTGCGCACCTGCAGGTTCCACCCCAGAATGCCCAATCGTTCGAAGACCTGATGTCGCACGTCACCACCATGACGCTGGAAAACGAGCCTGGAGTCGTCTACTACGGCTTCGCGAAAAGCGTTGAAGAGGAACACAGATACGTGGTGGTAGAGGTCTATCGTGACCAGGCCGCTTGCGCGGCGCACGGAGATAATCTCTGGGTGAGAGAGTCGGTGCCCAAGATGCTGGAGCTGACCGAGGGCATGCCTCAACTTGTGCAATACGTAAGCCCTGGCGCCAATTCAGTGGTGTCGCGCTTCGAGGACATGACGTGAGCGCACCCGACGGAATGACCGATGTCGAGCGCCTCATCGAACTTCAGGCGATCTACCACCTGAAGGGCCGGCGAGACCATGCGGTGGACCGAAAGGACTGGGCCACCTACGCCGAACTGCACACCGACGACTACGTCGCAATGTCGATCGGCCGCGAACCCATCGTCGGTGGAAGTGCAGCAGCGCAAGCACTTTCAGTTCAGCTGGCGAATGTCACCACCGTGCACCACTGTCACACGCCAGTGATCGATTTTGAAGACCGGGAGCACGCCGCCGGTGTCTGGGCCATGGAGGACAACCTGTTCTGGACCCGAAACGGCGAGAAGCAATGGCTGCGCGGCTATGGCTTCTATCACGAATCCTACGTGCGCGGACACGACGGCCAATGGCGTTTCAGCTATCGCAAACTCGAACGCACACATGCCGAAACATCGTCCGGGGCGTCCATCATGGCGGCGGACTTCTCGGGCGAGAATCTCCTTGTCGGTGTCGCCAAATAGTCCGATGTCGACGGACGAGGCTGACCTAGGCCCGGGCATCGTGCGCCGGTTCATGAGTGCGACCGGCGCCGAAGGGCGCCCCGAGCGGACGCGCCTACTCCATGAGGACTTCGTAGTGTCCTCGGCGGGCGGGCTCCCATTCAGCGGCGAGTACCGCGGTCCGCGTGGCTTCTTCGATCTGATGGCAAAGATGAACGAAGTGCTTGACCTCACGCCGGGACCGATCACCTTGAATCCGCTGGGGCAGGACGCCGTCGCGGCGAGTTTCCGGCTCACATTCACCGCCCGGTCCTCAGGCAAGAACGTGCAGATGGATTTGGTCGAGATTTACACGATCCGTGACGGACTGATCATCAAGCTCGATGTGTACTACAAAGACCCGTCAGCAGTCGCGGCATTGATCGCCGGCTAGGTCGTGTAAGAGGCTGACTCGTTCGGGACACCCGACAGAGGTAGAGCCTCAAGATGCGGACGGCAGTCCGCCACCGGCACCGGCGTCCGGGAGTGACCAGGGTGCGACGGAACGGCCGAGGTGCTCGATCTTGGTCACGAAGGGCGACGTCATCGCCCGCACGAGTGCGCCGTAGCCGACACCGAAGTCGATCTCGTCGCCGACCGCGACGGGGTGATCGCCGAGGTCGACGATCAGGTGGTCGCTGCTCATCCCGAGGATCGTGATGCCCTCGGGCGGCTGCAGACCGTCCGGGTCCACGTCCTGGCGACCGAGGGCCAGGATCGCTTGGTGCACGGTCCTGCTGCCGGTGCGGGCCGGTGCCACGCCGAAGGCCGCCTGAGCGCGATCTCCCCAGGGTTGAGCCGGCTTCATGGCGACCTCGATGACCTCGGCGGTCAACGTGAAGACGTCCGTGTGCAGACCGGGGATCGGTGTCCGGTACAGCGGATCGACGCCGAGAAGGATGGCTTCGCCAATTCGGAGGTCATTGATCCGACCGACGTCGCGGGCGTGCAGAGCCCAGTTCAGGTTCGCCGAGTTGCCGCCTGAGACTATGTCGAGCGAGATTCCGTGCAGTGCCTCGATCTCGTTCGCGAGCCCGGTGAGGATGCCCATGTTCTGGTCGTCGGGCACGACACCGTTCTGACAAGCGAGGTTGGCGCCGACTCCGACGAGCCGGAGGGCGGAGTGACCGAGGACCGCCCGCACGGCCGCGGGGACGTCGTCGAGCGCGATGCCCTCCCGTAGGTCACCCAACTCGACCATGAGCACGACGGCGTGCATCCGCTTCTGCCGCGACGCGGCCTGGTCGAGCGCCGCCAGCACGACGGCTTCGGTGTTCAGACTGATGTCGGCGGCGTCGACGACCCACGCCACGTGACTGAGCATCGGTGAGCGGATCAACGTGCGTATCGGTGGCGGGTCGAGCCCGGCCAACCGAAGAAGGTTTGGTACCCGGGAATCGCCCAGGCCGCGGGCGCCGCCGCGCAGCATGGCTGCGCCGATTCCCGGCGAGCCCAACACCGCCTTGGTGATCCCGGTGACCCGGATGCCCGTCAGGGCAAGCCGGTCAACCAGTATCCGCGTGTTCTGCTCGACCTTGTCGAGATCGGCTTCGATCCGAAGCGTCACACGAGGGTGGTCGTTTCGGCCATGGCCGCGAGCGCGGGGAAGGCCGTCAGCACCATGTCGACCAGATCCGACGCGGGGCGCGTCAGAGGGTCGGTGACCGGGAGGCCGAGCTCTGAATGATGCTCAGCGATCGCGTCGCTCAACTCGTCTTCGGTCATCTCCTCGTGGTTGATCGTGACCCCGATGACGCGGGTGTCGACGAACGCCTCGATCAGTGCGATCTCGCTGGCCGCGGTCGGCATCTGCACCATCGGGAAGTCGCCGAGCACCTTGCGCTTCGGCGCGTGCTGCACGATGACGCCGGCGGGGCGGCTGCCGCGCAGGATGTGGGCCGACGTGATGTACGCGGGGTGGCTGAGCGCGCCCTGGCCCTCGACCACGATCACGTCTGGGTCCTCACCCTCGAACGCGGCGACGACCTGGTGCTCGACCTCGCCCGAGCAGAACTGGGGGACCAGCGCATCCAGCGCGACACCGTACTTACCGCCCTGGATCAACGTGGTCTGACCGGTGCCGACCATGACCGCCTTGATGCCGCGCGCGTTCAGCGCCTGGACCAGCAAGGTGGCGGTGGTGCGCTTCCCGATCGCCCCGTCCGTACCCAGGATCGCGATCCTGGGGCAGGTGACGCCGAAGATCCGACCGGAAAACAGGTGCAGGTCGCGCTTGTCCTTCGGTCGGCGTACATCGGTGATGGTGACGCCGGCGATCACGGCTGCCGCCACGAACTCGGCATCGTCGTTGAGGAACTCGTGCAGTCCGTTGATGATGTGCATCCCGCGGGCGATGCCGTCGAGCAGCACGACCCGCTGCTCGTTCGACAGCAGGCCGTCGGCAGGCGCCAGCCCGCATATCAAATAGTCAGGTACGCGGCCGGCGTGCGAGATGGATTCGGCGAGCGATGCCAGCACCGGGATGCCGTTGGCGGTGCCGTCGAGGAGTTTCCCGGCATCGGCTCCGGCCCGGAGGCTGTCGATGACACTGAGGATCTCGTACTTCTCCGAG
The DNA here is from genome assembly GCA_963834615.1 of uncultured Actinomycetota bacterium. Classification (GTDB taxonomy): domain Bacteria; phylum Actinomycetota; class Actinomycetes; order Mycobacteriales; family Mycobacteriaceae; genus Mycobacterium. The sequence continues at coordinate 283,805 of CAWICO010000002.1, read as the reverse complement.
TGTCGGACCAGGCCGTTGGCGGTCTTACCGTCCTGCTCGCCGAACTGGCCCTCGCAGTACACGATCGCGCTGGAACCAACCGGCAGGGCGAAGGGCACTGCCGGAAGGATCGACTCGCTGCGTTTAGACGTGTGGAGAGAAGGGGTACTACCGGCAAGCGAAGACATAAGATCCTCTGAGAAGTCTCAGAGAAGGCGACCGGATCATGGCGGGGCGATAAGCCCAACGTTCAGCGAGTGATCTGCCCTGAGGGCCGGCAATATTACCGGCTTGTTAACAGTACCCGATCGATGCCGACTGTCCTGCTTTCGCGCCTACCCCGAGCCGTGTGGAACGTCCCCGCGTATCCGGTCGCCGCGGACGTCATAGGACCACAAACCACACGGCGACGTAGTGACTCATGGCTGCGGCCGCGGTGAAGGCGTGAAAAAACTCGTGGTAGCCGAACGTGCGCGGCCATGGGTTCGGCCAACGGATGGCGAAGAAGACGACGCCGATGTTGTAGAGGATCCCGCCCGCGACGAGCAGGCCGACGACGATCGGGCCTCCGCCGTGGAGGAGGGTACCGGCGAACCATATCGCCACGTAGCCGAGCAAGAGGTACAGCGGTATCCCGACCCATCGTGGGGAGGACGGCCACCACATCTTCAGTGCCACGCCGGCTGCTGCGCCCGTCCACACGATGGCCAGCACCTCGGCCCCGGTGCGGGGCGGCATGGCCAACAGCGCGAAAGGAGTGTAGCTACCAGCGATGAAGATGAAGATCGCCGAGTGGTCCAGTCGCTTCATCCACTTCAAGGCCATCGGATTGTGCCAGTGCTTGCGGTGATAGATGGCGCTGATGCTGAACATCGCGACGATGGTGACGGTGTAGACCAGGGTCGCCATGACAGCTTTGTGAGACGACGTGATTCCCGCAGCCGACACCAGTGCCAATCCCCCCACGGTGGCGATGGCCGCACAGCAGAGGTGGATCCAACCGCGTGCGCGTGGCCTGCCGATCAGCTCGGCGACGGTGTCGGCGAGACCTTGGGGCAGGTCGTCGACGGCCGGGGTCACCAGTTCACCCGTGGGGAGAGCTGTCTTCGGGTCTGCGCGGCGAGGTGTCATGTTTTTACGCGTCGCTAATAACCTGTTCGAGCGGGCCGAGAACGGCGTGCCATCGCGGATCGCGACGACGCGGGAGTGAGTCTAGCTTCAGCGTCAGCTGCAACCGGGTTGCTCGCCGGTGTGGCGCAGACCGCGGCTGCGTCACACCTCGACGACGCTTTTGATCCGCTCGAGTGTCGTGCGCATGTCGCGCAGGTTCCGTCGCTTACGCAGGTATCCCAGGAATTCCAGCGGCCGCAGAAAGCGCGACTCGATCGTGCGGAACGACTCTGTGACATCCGTGCCGTCTCCGCGCGGGACGAACTCGTAATGCCAGTTGTTCACGACTCGCTCGCCGACCAACACGGCAAAGCCGAACTCCTGGCCGGGCTGACAGGCGGTGACCCGGCAGGCGGTCCAATACACGGGACCCATCTCATTGCGCTTGACGTGACCGCGGAAGCGCGCTCCGAGTGCGGGCTTGTCGACGCCGCCGAGCCATTCGGCGTCGAACACCTCGGGTGAGAACCGCCCGGTGTTTCTGACGTCGGAGACGAGGTTCCAGACATCCATCGCCGGCGCATTCATATGGACCATCACCGCACCACGCATCAGAGAAGCCTATCCAGGGCCGCCTAGTGGCTGATGTAGACCGCCTTGGTGTTGAAGTAGGCCTCGATGCCTTTTTTGCCGCGCTCGCCGCCCCAACCCGACTGCTTGTGACCGCAGATCGGCATCGACGGGTCGGCCCCAAGCGCACAGTTGACCCAGACCTGGCCGGCGCGAAGCTCATTCGCGACACGGTGAGCGCGGCCGACGTTCTCAGTCCAGATGGCTCCGGCGAGTCCGTACTCCGTGTCGTTTGCTGCGGCGAGCACCTCGTCCTCGTCGTCGAACGGAATCACGCAGCCGACCGGACCGAAGATCTCTTCGCGGATGAGCCGCATATCGGGCTGGGTGTTGGTGATGATCGTCGCCTCGTAGAAGTAACCATGACGGTCCATCCGCTTGCCGCCGGTGACGATCTCCGCGCCGCGTGAAACGCCTTCGGCCACAATGCCTTCCACTCGCTGGCGCTGTTTCTCGCTGATCAGCGGCCCGAGCACCGAGTCGGGGTCCTCGCTGCCGCCCATCGGCAACATCTTCGCGAAACCCGCGATGCCTTCGACGACTTGGTCGTAGATGCCGCGCTGGACGTAGATGCGCGACGTGCACGAACAGTTCTGCCCGGAGCCCACGAGCAGGCCCAGGCTCGCATTCATGATCGCTTTGTCGAGGTTGGCGTCGTCGAACATGATCAGCGGTGACTTGCCGCCGAGCTCGAGCGTCAGGCGCTTGAGGTTGCCCGCGGCCGCCTTGACGATCAGCCGCCCGACCTCCGTCGACCCGGTGAACGCGATCTTGTCGACGTCTGGGTGCGCAGCGAGCGCGGCACCCGCGGTCTCGCCGTAGCCGGTGATGACGTTGAACACGCCATCGGGCAGGCCGGCCTCGCGGAAGATCTCCTCCAGTTTCAGTGCGGTGAGTGGCGTCTCTTCGGCGGGCTTGAGCACGCAGCTGCAACCCGCCGCGAGGGCCGGCGCAGCCTTGAGCATCGCGACGAAGAACGGGCCGTTCCACGGGATGATGAGGCCGGCGACGCCGACCGGCTCGAGCTGAGTGAAGTTATGGAAGTTTTCGTAGTGGCCGAGCAGGCCGTCCGACACGACATTGCTCGACTCGCCGTGGATCTTGCCGACCCAACCGGCGTAATAGATCAGCATCTCGTTGGCCACCTTGATGATCTGCTGCGCAGCCACCGCGTTCATGCCGTTGTCCTTCGACTCGAGTCCGGCAAGCTCGTCGGTGCGCCGTTTGACGATCTCTGCGGCGCGGAAGAGCACCTCGGCGCGGCGCGCGGCGGGCAGCTTGCGCCACACGCCCGATTCGAAGGTCTCGCGGGCCCGGGCCACCGCCGCGTCGACCGCCGCCTGGTCGGCGTCGGCGACCTCAGCGATCTGCTCCTCAGTGGACGGGTTGAAGACGGGAATGAGCCCTGAAATGCGGCTTTCCGCGTCTCGATCGATCTCGATGGCGTTACTCACTGTCGTTTCCTTTCGCAGAGTCGCCGTCGCTCTACTTTCGCAGAGTCGTCGTAACTGTACTGACATCGACGACGCCTGAACCAGGAAATGATGAACAAGGACACGAAGCTGACGAATTCGCGCGATTAGGCTTTTGACCTTGATGCGCATTACGCTTGCGCGCGGTCCTTCGTCGACTCAGGAAAGCTTCTATGCCTATTCAGCCCACTTTGCGGCGCCCACAATCCTTCAGCAACAGCCGTACCCGGCGCGCCGCCCCGCGCGTGACGGGCCCGACGGTCGGTCAGTGCTTCGACATCGAAGTCATCCGCGATACCGACGGCTGGATGGTCCGGATCCCCGAGATCGGTGGGTCTGCCCGCGCAAGCCGACGCGCAGCCGTCGAGCTGGCCGCCCGCGGATGCATCGCAGAGCAGACCGGTATCCCGATCGGCTACGTCGCCGTCTTTGTCTCGCGCGAAATCGTTTAGCGCCGAACAGCTTTGGCCGTCGGTCGCTCAGACGGTCACGGTCAGCGGCCAGACCTGCCAGATGTCTTCGCAGTATTCGGCGATGGCACGGTCCGACGAGAACTTGCCGCTGCGTGCGGTGTTGAGGATCGACATCTTCGTCCACGATTCCCCGTCCAGCCATGCGGCGCTCACCTGGTCCTGGCAGGCGACGTAGGCCGCGTAGTCCGCGCACACCAGGAACGGGTCGTCGTAGCTGAGGTTGTCCACCAGCGGCTTGAAGACCTCGGTGTCGCCGTGTGAGAACGTCCCTCCGGCAATCAAATCCAGCAACGCACGAAGTTCGTCGTTGCCGTCGATGTATTCGCCCGGCCGGTACCCCTTCGTTTTGAGCGCCTCGACCTTGTCTTCGGTCAGCCCGAACAGGAAGAAGTTCTCCCCGCCGACCTCGTCGCGCATCTCGACGTTCGCCCCGTCGAGCGTGCCGATGGTCAGTGCGCCGTTGATCATGAACTTCATGTTCCCGGTGCCCGATGCCTCTTTACCCGCGGTGGAAATCTGCTCGGACAAGTTGGCGGCCGGGTAGATCAAATGGGCGTTCTTGACGCTGAAGTTCGGCACGAACGCCACCTTGATGAACTTGTTGACGTCCGGGTCGGCGTTGACCGTCTCCGCTACCGAGTTGATCAGCTTGATGATCCGCTTGGCCATGAAGTAGCCGGGCGCGGCCTTACCGCCGAAGATGAAGGCGCGCGGCGGAATTGACAGGCCGGGATTTTGCTTGAGTCGGTGGTACAGCGCGATGATGTGCAGGACGTTGAGGTGCTGGCGCTTGTACTCGTGGATACGTTTGACCTGAATGTCGAACAGCCAGTTGGCATTCAGCTCGACTCCGGTCTCAGCGTGGATGTATTTCGCCAGGCGCGCCTTGTTGTTGCGCTTGACGTCGCGCCACTGCTGACGGAACGACGCATCCTCGACGAGCGGCTCCAGCCGGCGCAGCCGATTCAGATCCGTGAGCCAGCCGTCACCCACCGTGCGGTCGAGCAAAGTCCGCAACCCGGGGTTGGCCAGCGCGAGGAAGCGGCGCGGTGTCACGCCGTTGGTCTTGTTGCTGAACCGCTCTGGCCACAACTCGTAGAAGTCCTTGAGCACACTGGCTTTCAACAGATCAGAGTGCAGCGCGGCGACACCGTTGATGGCGTGGCTGCCGACCGTCGCCAAGTGTGCCATCCGGACCTTCTTGCCGCCGTCCTCGCCGATCAGCGACATCCGGCGGAGGCGGTCTTCGTCAGCGGGGAACTTCGCGCTGACCTCGGCAAGGAATCGGCTGTTGATCTCGTAGATGAGTTCGAGATGCCGGGGGAGCGACTCGCTGAACATCTCCAGCGGCCAGGTTTCCAGCGCCTCGGGCAGCAGGGTGTGGTTGGTGTAACCGAACGTCGCGACGGTAATCTCCCATGCGTCGTCCCAGTCCAGGTCGCGCTCGTCGACCAGCAGCCGCATCAACTCGGCGACTGCGATCGACGGGTGGGTGTCGTTGAGCTGCACGGCGAATCGCTCGGGGAGTTCCTTGACGCCCGCGTCGGCAAGGTCATCCATGATGTGCAGGATGTGCTGCAGCGAGCACGACACGAAGAAATACTGCTGCAGCAGGCGCAACCGCTTGCCAGCCTCCGGCTCGTCGTTGGGGTAGAGCACCTTGGTGACCGTCTCCGACGTCACCTCGTCCTCGACCGCCTTGTAGTAGTCACCCGTGTTGAAGGCCTCCAGCGCGAACGACTCGACGGCCCGCGCGCTCCACAGCGTCAGCACGTTGCAGGTGTTGACTCCGTAGCCCTGAATGGGTGTGTCGTAGGCGACGCCTTTCAGCAGCCGCCCGGCCACCCACCGGACACGCGCGGTGCCGGCCTCATCGGTGTAGTGCTCGGAGTATCCGCCCCATTTCACCAGGTAATTGACGTCGGGTTTGGCGATCTCCCAGGCGTTGCCGTTGACCAGCCAGTTGTCGGTCTTCTCGATCTGCCAGCCGTCCTGAATCTGCTGGTTGAAGATGCCGAATTCGTACCGGATGCCGTAACCGATGGCCGGACGCTCCAGGGTGGCCAGCGAGTCCAGGTAACAGGCGGCGAGCCGGCCCAGGCCGCCGTTACCTAATCCCGGTTCCGCTTCGCAGGCCAAGACCTCGTCGAGGTTCTGGCCCATCGATGCCAGCGCGGTCTTGGCCGCGCTCTCCAAACGCAGGTTCAGCAGGTTGTTGCCGAGCTGCGGACCCATCAGGAACTCGGCCGACAGGTAGCAGGTGACTTTGCGGCCCAGATCGAGCGAGGTCTGGGTCGACGCCACCCGACGGTCCTGCATGCGGTCACGCACGGCCAGCGCCAGCGCGCGGTAGTAGTGCTCGGGCCGCAGTGCCGCTGCCGGGCGGCCGATCGAGTAGCGCAGGTGATCGGTGATCGCCCGCTGCAACGCGGGTGCGCCCATGCCGGTGCGAGAGTGCTCGCTCAGGTCCGTCGGCCGCGACGTGGCGGACACTCCGTCGGCGGGCGTCTGATCGACATCAGTCATCCTGGGTCCTACTCCCTCAAGATCATTGCCGCACGGACATGCGCTGCGGCGGCTAGGTGGTCAGTCTGACAGCGGTGTTTGCACACGGGGCGCGAAAATGGAGTCCGTCAGGTTAACGCGAGCTCACGTACTCGCGACGGAGGGCGCTGCGGTAGGCATGGCGTCCGTCTGCCAGCGTCGATCGACGGAAAGGAAAGGGCACCAACAATGCAGACATCAGCGTGCTCGACCACGCCCTTGACCTGAACCCTGGTTGAGACTTTACGGTCGACATTGTGACACTTCGAACTGAGCCGTCCACTGGCTGGCCTGACGAACTCGCCGCGATCGGGGCAATCCGATTCGCCCGCCGCTCATACCATTTCGAGTCGACCGTGCAGTTCTACCGCGAACTGGTCGGCTTACCGCTGTGCGCCACGTTCGCCGACAGCTACGGCAGCTCCGGCGCGATCTTCGGCATGCCCGGATCGGCGCTGACCTTCGAAATCGTTGAGGCTACCGAACCGGTCGCGGTCGATAGCCACGAACAGCTGTGCCTGTATTTCCCCGACAGCGCGACCCGACAACAGGCGACGGCGCGACTCTCGACAGCAGGTGTGAAACCGGTCGAATCCCATCCGTATTGGGCGGCGACCGGAGCGGTCACCTACCGCGACCCGGACGGCCGTGAAGTCGTGTTCGCGCCGTTCGTATTCGCGGTGAACGAACCGCCGGAAGGCAACGCCTCAGGTACGCACTCCTAACGAGCGGCGCGGCCGCGCCGGCCGGTGACGCCGACGTAGACGAGGATCAACACCATCGCGACGATGATGCCGACCAGAAATGCCGTCAGCCTGAATCCGCCGTTCTCGGCAGGGTAGGCCAACTTGTAGGTCACCCACGACCCGGCGAAAGACCCGATCGCTCCCAGCAAGATCGTCATGACGACGCCAATGCTCTGTTTGCCCGGGAGAATGAGCCGCGCGAGTGCGCCGACGATCAGGCCGACGAATATTGCCCCGACAACCGTTCCGATCATTGCTATTCCTTCGCGCCAAGCTGGTTCAAGACCGTGGACAGCTGCTTTTCGGTGTCGCTGGCCAGCTTTTCGAAGACCAGTTTCATGACCGGGTTGAGTATTTTTGCCGTGCCCTTCATCTCGAGTTCGGCGCGATAAGTCAGCCGTGAACCGGAATCGTCCGGATCGACAGTGATCGTGTCGGTCGATGTCGAAGACTTGTTCTTGCCGACAAAGACCAACGTGGACTCCGTCAGCTTTTCGAGGGTGTAGGTCAACTCGGCGGTCACACCGAAGATTTTCGACACGTTATGCCAGCTGGTGCCCTCGCCGATATGGCCGTCGCCGCGTCGAGTGCACTTCTGAGTGCCCGGATCCCACTCCTCGGCGTTGCCGAAATCCTTGAGATAATCGACGACCCGCGGCGGGGGAGCAGCGACGGTGAAGCTGCGAGCAACCGTTGGCATGGTGCTCGGTTACCCGTTCGCAGAATTTCCACGCACGGACCGAAAAAGCGGAAGACCACCGGGGTTCGAGTCCGCCGGTGGCCGTCCTTTGTGCAGGTCTATGGAGATTACTTCTTGAAAGCGTCCTTCACGTTCTCGACCGCGTCCTTGACGCTGGACTTCGCCTGGTCGAGCTTGCCCTCGGACTCGGTGCTGTCGTCACCGGTGGCCTTGCCGAATGCTTCCTTGGTCTTGCCGGCGACGTCGTCGATCTTGTTGCTCACTTTGTCGTGGGCACCCATGTTCCAACTCCCTCGTCATAGGACATATCACTTCGCGTCTGAACACTACCCGCGAAGAAAACCGATCAAACCTGATGTGCGAAATTGACACGATGCAGGTCGCGATTCTCGACGACTACCAGAACGTCGCGTTGAGCATGGCTGACTGGTCGGAGGTGGCTGCGCGCGCCGAGATCACCGTGTTCAACGATCACGTCGCCGATCAGGGCGACCTGGTCGAGCGGTTGGCGCCGTTCGACGTGGTGTGCGTGATGCGCGAGCGCACGCCGCTGCCACGGGGCGTGATCGAACGGCTGCCGCGGCTGAAGATGATCGCCTCGACCGGGCCGTTCAATGCATCGATCGATATGGCGGCTGCCGAGGACCACGGAATTCACGTCGGCACGACCGGCGGTTACGTGGAGTCGACCGTCGAACTGACCTGGGCGCTGATCCTCGCGGCCGGTCGCCGGATCGTCGACGAGAGCCGTTCGGTGCGCGCCGGTGGCTGGCAGACGTCGGTCGGCCTGCAATTGGGCGGTTCCGTGCTGGGGGTGCTGGGTCTGGGCCGGATCGGCGCGCGGGTGGCACGCGTCGGCAAAGCGTTCGGCATGGACGTCATCGCGTGGAGCACAAACCTGACACCGGACGCCGCCGAAAGGGCCGGCGCGACCTACGTCTCCAAAGATGAATTGTTGAGTCGCGCTGACGTTCTGACCGTTCATCTGGTGCTCAGCGAGCGCACCCGCGGGCTGGTCGGCGCAGATGAGCTCGCGCTCATGAAGCCAACAGCGTTGCTAGTCAACACATCTCGCGGTCCCATCGTCGACGAGGCAGCTCTCGTCGACGCGTTGCGGTCGCAGCGCATCGCCGGAGCCGGGCTCGACGTCTTCGACACCGAGCCGTTGCCGGCCGGCCACCCGCTGCGATCGCTGGACACCGTTGTCGCCACGCCGCACATCGGCTACGTCGCTGACCGCGTCTACCGGACCTTCTACGGCGAGACGGCCGACAACATCGCCCGCTGGCTTGAGCGCAGCTAGCTTTCGACCGGTTGCGATGTGCCCGCTGAAGCAGCTAGTGCGTCCCATTGGCGTTGTATTTCGCGTTCCCCCGATGTGGCGACGATGCCCGACGGTGCGAACATCGTTGACGGCACCGGGCTGTCCTCGCTGAGTGGTCTGCCGCCACCGCGAATCACCTTGTAGATCACGATGATTGCGGCAAACAGCACAATCACCACGACCGCGGCGAACACGATCGACAGGGCGCCCTGGACGAAGGTGTTCCTGACGACATCGGCGAGCTGTTCAGGATTTTTTGCCGAGCCGAACGATGTCTTGCCGGACGCCTCGGCGGCGGCGTACTGGAAGTGTTGCGTCCAGTAGCCCACGTTGGGGTCGGACGAAAAGATCTTCTGCCACGACGCACTCAGCGTGACGGCGAGATCCCAGAGCAACGGAACTCCGGGAATCCAGACCCATTTCAGGTAACCCTTCTTGATGACGACGACGGTCACAACGATCAGGGCAATCGCGGCCAGCAACTGGTTGGCGATACCGAACAACGGGAAGAGCGTGTTGATTCCACCCAGCGGGTCGGTGACGCCCATCAGCAGGATGCTGCCCCATGCGGCGGCCACGGCCAGGCTGCAGATCCAGACACCCGGCCGCCAACTCGGGTTTCGCAGCTTGGCGAGCGGCCCTCCGATGTTGCCCAACGCGTCGGACAGCATGAAGCGGGCGACCCGGGTGCCGGCGTCGACGGCAGTGAGGATGAACAGCGCTTCGAACATGATCGCGAAGTGGTACCAGAACGCTTTGAGACCCGTGCCGCCGAAAACCCGTTGCAGCACTTCGGACATGCCGACGGCCAGTGTCGGCGCTCCGCCGGTGCGCGACACGATCGATTTTTCGCCGACACTCGCGGCGGCCTCGTTGAGCTGTTGAGCTGTCGCTGGAACTCCCGACAGGCCAAGGTGGTTGACATAATCGGCGGCCGTCGCGGCGGTGCCGCCGGTGCGGCTCACCGGCGCATTGAGCGTGAAGTACAGGTGCTGGTCCAGGATCGCGGCGCTGATCAACGCCATCACCGCCACGAACGACTCGGTCAGCATGCCGCCGTAACCGATCAGCCGCATCTGGCTTTCCTTCTCCAGCAGCTTCGGCGTTGTGCCCGAGGAGATCAGCGCGTGAAATCCCGACAGCGCGCCGCACGCGATCGTGATGAACAGGAAAGGAAACAGCGAACCGGGGAAGACCGGTCCGTCGCCGACGGCGGCGAAGCGTGAGATGGCCGGCGCGTGCATGACCGGGTGCGCGATGCAGATACCGATCGCCAGCAAGGCGATGGCGCCCACCTTCATGAACGTCGAGAGGTAGTCGCGCGGCGCCAGCAGCAGCCACACCGGCAGCACCGACGCGACGAAACCGTAGCCGACGATCAACCATGACACCGTCACCGGCGACAGGTTGAACCACGCTGCACCCCAAGCTGTTTCACCGACGAAGTTCCCGGAGGCCACGGCGAGCATCAGGAGCACGAAGCCGATCACCGACACTTCCGACACCCGCCCTGGCCGCAGGAATCGCAGATAGCAGCCCATGAACACGGCAATGGGAATGGTCATCGCGATGGAGAACACACCCCAGGGGCTCTGGGCCAGCGCCCGCACCACCACCAGCGCCAGCACCGCGATGATGATCACCATGATGACGAACGCGCCGACGAGCGCGGCGACACCGCCGAGAGCGCCGAGCTCGTCGCGGGCCATCTGGCCAAGCGAGCGACCGCGGCGTCGGGTGGAGATCCACAGCACCAGGTAGTCCTGCACGGCGCCGGCGAACACCGCGCCGACGATGATCCAGATGCTGCACGGCAGATAGCCCATTTGGGTGGCCAGCACCGGACCGACCAGCGGCCCGGCTCCGGCAATGGCAGCGAAATGGTGGCCGAACAACACTCGCCGGTCGGTCGGCACGTAGTCGGTGCCGTCGTCGATGACCTCCGCGGGAGTGGCGTGGTCGTCGCGGGGATGGACGAGCTTGGCCTCGATCAACCGTGCGTAGAACCGGTATCCGATGACGTAGGTGCAGATTGCCGCGACCACGAACCACACCGCGTTGACCGTCTCGCCGCGAACGTACGCGATGACCGCCCAGGCCACCGCACCGAGCAGGGCGATCACGCCGAAGAAGATCTTCTGCCCGGTGCCGATGGGCGAACGGTCGATGACCGCGACCGGCGGAAGGTCGGCATCGGTGTGGACGTATGTCAGGTGCTGCGGTGCCACGGCGCCTCCCTGTTGACCCGGCCGCAGGTGAGCTTAACCGCGGTGCAGGGCGCGGACGGTGTCGATGGTGTCGGCCTGATCGGGGCCCTTGTCGTCCCGGTAGCGCAGCACCCGGGCGAACCGCAGCGCCAACCCGCCCGGGTAGCGCGATGACGTCTGCACCCCGTCGATCGCCACCTCCACGACCTGCTCCGGCCGCACCGTCACCACATAGCCTTCCGTGGTGCCCGCGGCCAGTTCGTGGAAGCGCACGGTCTGCCAGTCCAGCATGGCGTCGGTCATACCTTTGAAGGTCTTGCCCAACATCACGTAGCCGCCGGTCGCCGGATCACGGGCGCCCAGATGAATATTGGACAGCTTGCCTTGACGCCGGCCCGATCCCCATTCCACTGCCAGCACCACCAGGTCCAGTGTGTGGACCGGTTTGATCTTGAGCCATCCGGCGCCGCGGCGTCCAGCTTCGTAGGGTGCGGTCAGCGACTTGGCCATCACGCCTTCGTGTCCCGCAGCCAGCGTGACGTTCAGGAAGTCGCCTGCGGCAACCGGATCCGATGTGATCAGCCGATCGACCCGATTGGGTGCGGGCACGATGTCGTCGAGCGCCGCCGCTCGTTCGGCGGCCGGTGCGTCAAGTAGGTCGGTGCCGTCGCGGTGCAGGATGTCGAAGAAGAACACCGACAGCGGTTGGGTGGCGCGCGCCGTCGCGACATCGACGGACCGGCCGAACCGCGAGCCGGTGACCTGGAAGGGCTGCGGCCGGCCGTCGGGCCGCAGTGCGATCGCCTCGCCGTCGGCGATCAGCGCGCGAACCGGTAACGCCAGTGTCGCCTCGACCACCTCGGGTAGCCGCGCGGTGACGTCGTCGAGACTTCGGGTGTAGACCGTGACCTCGTTGCCCGCCCGATGTATCTGCACTCGGGCGCCGTCCAGCTTTGCCTCGAAAATGCCTTCGCCGCCGAGCTTCTCCAGTGCTTCAGTCACGCCCGCCGCGGTTTGAGCCAGCATCGGTCCGACCGGGCGGCCCACTCGCAGCGTGAACGCGTCCAGCGCCGCCGTGCCGCCGGTCAAACCCGCCGAGGCAACGGCGGGCAGGTCGCCGCCGAGCATCGCCGCGCGGCGTACCGCGACGGCGGGAATCTGGGCGGCTCTCGCGACCGCGTCGGCCATCACGCCGATCAGCGCGCCTTGGCGCAGCTCGCCGGTCAACAGGCGGCGCAGAAACCTCTGTTCGACTTCGGTTGCGGACGAGAACAATTCGGCGACCAGCTCGGCCCGCCGGGCCTGGGCACCCTTTCCCGCGACGGCACCGATCTCTGACAGGCGGGCGTGCACACCGTCGACGGTCAGACTCGGTTGCGCCGCGGCCGGCGGCAACGACCGCAAAGCCGCATAGCCGACTCCGATTTGACGTTGCGGCAGCTCGCCGGACAGCCACGCCACGACGATCGCAACCAGCGTCGGATCGGATTCGGTCTGGCCCAGCAGTTCGGCGATCCGCGCGATTTTGGCCAGCCGCGAGGCTGAGCCACCCACGTCGACCGAGGTGGTCGCCACGTCGATCAGCAGCACAACCCACCTTTACACGCCTGGCCGACAACGTCACGCCCGGCCGCGATAACGTGCAGGCAATCAGCAAAGCCGGATAAGCGGATCCGGATCGAACACGGAGGTTTGGATGGAGATCAACGGCAAGAAGGTCGTCGTCATCGGCGGCGCCTCGGGTATGGGCCGCGCCAGCGCCGAACTGCTCGCCACCCGCGGAGCCAGCGTCGCGGTGTTCGACCGCGAGGGGTCGGACGGCAAGGACGTCGCGGCCGCGATCGGCGGCGACTTCTATCCGGTGGACGTGACCGACTTCGCCGGCACGGAGGAAACCCTCAAGACCGCGGTCGACAAACTCGGCGGCCTGCATGTCACGGTGACCACGGCCGGTGGCGGCATCGCGAAGCGGACCCTGTCGAAAACGGGCCCGCATGACCTCGAGTCCTTCCAGTCGACCATCAATCTCAACCTCGTCGCCACCTTCAACATCAGCCGGCTGGCGGCGAGCCACATGAGCCAGAACGAGCCGGAGGACGACGAGCGCGGCGTCATCATCAACACCGCCTCGATCGCGGCGTTCGAGGGCCAGATCGGCCAGGTCGCCTACACCGCAGCCAAAGCCGGCATCGCGGGCATGTGTCTGACCATGGCGCGCGACCTCGGATCGCTCGGCATCCGCGTGCTGGCAATCGCACCGAGCTTGTTCGCAACGGGGATCACCAAGGGCATTCCCGACGAGTTCGCCACCGCGCTGACCAAGGATGCGGCGTTCCCCAAGCGTTTGGGCCGTCCCGAGGAGTACGCGAAGCTGGTCGCGGCCATCGTGGACAACCCGATGCTGAACGGTCAGTGCCTGCGGCTGGACGCCGGGCAACGGTTCGCCCCCAAGTGATGCGGTAGCCGTCGACGCGGGCCGACCAGCCGGTTGGGTGGTCGGGGCATTTAAGTACACTCATTCGCACTGGTCGATGGCGTCCAAGAGGAAGGCCCGCGCATGGGTATCGCACTGACCGATGACCACCGCGAACTCGCTGATGTTGCGCGCGGTTTCCTGACGTCGCAGAAGGCGCGTGCAGCAGCGCGGTCCCTGCTCGACGCGCCCGAGGAAACGCCCTCGCCGATCTGGCAGGGCATCGTCGAACTCGGTTGGCTCGGCCTGCACATCGACGAAGAACACGGCGGCTCGGGTTACGGCCTGCCCGAACTCGTGGTCGTCATCGACGAACTCGGTCGTGCGGTGGCGCCCGGGCCGTTCGTGCCGACCGTCATCGCCTCAGCGGTGATCGCCAAAGACGGCAGCGCTGAACAAAAGTCGCGGCTGCTACCGGGTCTGATCGACGGAACCGTCACCGCAGGCATCGGTCTCGGCGGGCAGGTGCGACTCGATGCCGGTTCAGCCGATGGTGAGGCCGGGATCGTGCTCGGCGCCGGTTTGGGCAACTTGCTGCTGATCGCAGCGGGCGACGACGTGCTGGTGCTGGAACGTGATCGCGCTGGTGTATCGGTCGAGGTGCCGGAGAACCTGGATCCGACCCGGCGTTCCGGACGGGTCCGGCTCGCGGACGTCAGCGTCAGCGACGACGACATCCTGCGGGGTGCACGCGAATCGGCGCTGGCCCGGGCCCGCACACTGTTGGCCGCCGAGGCGGTCGGCGGGTCGGCTGACTGCGTCGATGCCGCCGTCGACTACGCCAAGGTGCGCCAGCAGTTCGGCCGGACCATCGCCACCTTCCAGGCCATCAAGCACCACTGCGCGAACATGTTGGTCGCCACCGAGTCGGCGATCGCCGCGGTGTGGGACGCCTCCCGTGCAGAAACCGAGGACTCGTCAGAGGGAGAAGACCAATTCCGGCTGGCCGCCGCTTCGGCTGCGGCACTGGCGTTTCCGGCCTACGTACGCAACTCCGAACTGAACATCCAGGTGCACGGCGGTATCGGCTTCACCTGGGAGCACGACGCGCACCTGCACCTGCGACGGGCGTTGGTGACCACGGCGCTGTTCGGCGGCGACGGACCGGCCCACGATGTGTTCGACCGCATTGCCGCCGGCGCAGCCCGGGAGAACAGCATGGACCTGCCGCCCGAGGCCGAAGAGTTGCGCACCAGGATCCGGGAGGATGCCGCCGAGATCGGCGCACTGGCCAAGGATGCGCAGCGCGACAAGCTGATTGAGACCGGCTACGTGATGCCGCACTGGCCCAAGCCGTGGGGACGGGCCGCCGACCCAGTCGAGCAGTTGGTGATCGAAGAGGAGTTTCGGGCTGCCGCCATCAAGCGACCCGACTACGGCATCACCAGCTGGGTGATCCTGACCCTCATCCAGCACGGAACTGATTGGCAGATCGAACGATTCGTCGAGAAGGCGTTGCGCAAAGAAGAGATCTGGTGCCAGCTGTTCTCCGAGCCCGACGCCGGCTCGGACGCGGCGTCCATCAAGACCAAAGCCACCCGGGTGGACGGCGGCTGGAAGATCAACGGGCAGAAGGTGTGGACCAGCGGGGCGCACTACTGTGCGCGTGGCCTGGCCACCGTGCGCACCGATCCGCAGGCCCGCAAGCACGCGGGCATCACCGCGGTGATCGTCGACATGAAGGCGCCCGAGGTCGAGGTCCGGCCGCTGCGCCAGATCACCGGTGGCTCGGACTTCAACGAGGTGTTCTTCAACGACCTGTTCGTGCCCGACGAGGACGTCGTCGGGGAGCCCAACACCGGATGGACCGTCGCGAGGGCGACGCTGGGCAACGAGCGGGTCAGCATCGGCGGCAGCGGATCGTTCTACGAAGGATTGGCCGGCCAACTGGTTCAGCTGGTCCAGGATCAGCCGGACCGGTTGGCGGGCGGGCGAAGCCGACTCGGGTCATACCTCGCAGAGGAGAACGCGCTGCGTTTGCTCAACCTGCGCCGCGTGGTTCGCAGCGTCGAGGGAGCAGGTCCCGGTCCGGAGGGCAACGTCACCAAGCTGAAGTTGGCCGACCACATGGTGGAGGGCGCGGCGATCATGGCGGCGCTGGTGGGGCCCGAGGTCGCCCTGCTCGATGGGGCGGGTGCGTTGTCCGGGCGCCTGGTCATGGGTGCCCGGGGTATGGCGATCGCCGGTGGTACATCCGAGGTGACCCGCAATCAGATCGCCGAGCGGATTCTCGGCATGCCGCGCGACCCGCTGATCAACTAGCTGGTGCGAAGCGTGGGGCGCCGCCGGGGCCCGGCTCCGGTAACGCCTCGACGCGCATCCCGCATGTCACCGAATCCGGTTCACAGTCAACGATATTCGCCGCCACCCGCAGTCCGCTCTGTTCGGCGAGCTCGACGAGCGCGATCACGTAGGGGGTGGGAAGTTCTGGGTTGAACGCGTGGTGATTCACCGTGTAGGTGAACACCGTGCCGTGTCCGGACACCGGCCGCGCGGCCAGTGGACCGCCACAATCGCGGCATTCGCCGGCAGCGGGATGGACCCATCGTGCGCAGTGGTCGCAATGCGCGATTCGAAGTTGCGACGTCGCCTCGGTCGACACGGGAAATACAGTACACTCAATTG
Organism: uncultured Actinomycetota bacterium; assembly: GCA_963834615.1. GTDB lineage: Bacteria > Actinomycetota > Actinomycetes > Mycobacteriales > Mycobacteriaceae > Mycobacterium. The sequence continues at coordinate 267,522 of CAWICO010000002.1, read as the reverse complement.
GTTTGAGTTGGTCTGCAGCGGGTTGGTCTAACGGACGGCGTAAATGAGCTACTTCGAAAAAGACGCGATCATTTCCGGCATCGGTATCTCCCGAATCGGCCGTCGCACCGGCATTCCCGGGCTGGACCTCACGCTGGAAGCGGTGCGCACCGCCATCGACGACGCCGGCCTGACCGCCTCCGACATCGACGGCATCGCCACCCTGGGCGACACTCCCGCGGCCGAGGTCAACGCCGCGCTACAGATCGAGGCGGCGGACTGCGGGTCGGGGTTCGGCACTGGTGGTCTGCTCAACCCGGTGATCTCGGCATGCCGGGCGGTGTCTGAAGGCCACGCACGCCACGTGCTCATCTACCGGACGATTCAGATGCTGGGCGGCACGGTCCCGGTGAAGCCGGACGAGAATGCCGCCCCGCCGCCACTGGCGCGGATGTTCGACACACCCGAAGGCGAGACGCCGCCCGCGGTCGGCCCGATGGACGACGTCAACGATCTCGTTGCCGCTCAGGCGTATTCCGCGGCGAACTGGCTGGCACTGGCCTGCCGTCGGCATATGGAGCTGTACGGAACCACCAGGGAGCAGTTGGGCTGGCTGGCGATCAACAGCAGGCGTAATGCGGTGCTGAATCCCCGTGCGGTGTACCGGGATCCGATGACGATGGACGACTACCTCGGTGCGCGGATGGTGTCCGCGCCGTTCGGGCTGTTGGATTGCGACGTCCCGATCGACGGGTCGATCGCGTTGGTGGTGTCGGCCGCCGACTATGCCAAGGACTGTCCGCATCGGCCGGTAAAAGTCGAGGCGGTCGGCGGCTCGAACGGCGCAGGCGGCTGGTTCCACCGCGCGGACTATCCGAAGATGGCGTCGGCGGACGCGGCGGCGCAGATGTGGTCGCGGACCGACCTGACGCCGGCCGATCTGAACCTCGCAGAATTGTATGACGGCTTCACCTTCCTCACTTTCGCGTGGCTGGAGGCCCTGGGCATCTGCGGCGACGGCGAAGCCGGGCCGTTCGTCGAGGGGGCTGAGCGGATCGCACTGGACGGCGTGCTGCCGCTGAACACCTACGGCGGTCAGCTCTCGGCGGGCCGCATGCACGGCTATTGGCTGGTGCACGAGACCTGTCTGCAGTTACGCGGCGAGGCGGGGGAGCGGCAGGTGTCCCGCCGGCCCGAGGTCGCGGTAGCTGCCGTCGGCGGTGGTCCGATAGCGGGCTGCATGTTGTTGACATGCTGAATCACGCTGAGCAATAGTGCCGTTGAGCCCTGAAGCTCTATTGCATGACGGAGCCGGTGCTGAGCCTGAGCGCCGCCCCGATAAGCGAGCGTCACAGATCGCGCGTCGTATCGAGGCTGACGTCATCCGGCGCGGCTGGCCGGTCGGGCAATCGCTGGGCTCGGAGCAGGCGCTGCAACAGCGTTACCGGGTGAGCCGATCGGTGCTGCGGGAAGCAGTGCGACTCGTCGAGCACCACCAAGTGGCACGGATGCGCCGCGGCCCGAACGGTGGGCTGCTGATCTGCGAGCCAGACGCCGCTCCCGCCACACACGCGATCATCATCTACCTGGAATACCTGGGCACCACGATCGGCGACCTGCTGGATGCGCGACTGCTGTTGGAGCCGTTGGCCGCATCGCTTGCCGCGCAGCGGATCGACGAGGCGGGCATCGACCGGTTGCGCGCCGTTTTGCGTGTCGAGGGGGGTCACCCACCCGATTCGGCGAAACCGCACGACGATTTCCACGCAGCACTCGCCGACCAGTCGAAAAACCCTGTGCTGCAGCTGTTTATCGACATCTTGATGAGGTTGACCGTGCGGTATGCCGAAGATTCGCGGCTGGACTCCGCACGCGATGCTTTCGAAGCGATCGACCTGCGTCACCGCGACCATTCCGCCGTCGTCGAGGCGGTCACCGCCGGCGACGCGGCACGCGCCATGACACTGAGCGAACGCCACGCGGAGTCGGTGACGGCGTGGCTGCAAGACCACCATCAACCGGCCGTCGACGCGCGCACGAGGCGCGCACCCGACCGCGACGCGCCGCACGGCAAGCTCGCCGAGGTGCTGGCCGCTGCCATCCGCGACGACATCGCCAGCAGCGGCTGGCGAGTGGGGGAGGTTTTGGGCACCGAAGTCGTGCTGCTGGAACGCTATCGGGTGAGCCGCTCGGTGCTGCGAGAAGCCGTGCGGCTGTTGGAGTATCACGCCGTCGCGACCACACGGCGCGGACCCGGCGGCGGACTGGTGGTGGCGCAACCCCAGGCGCAGGCCAGTATTGACACCATCGCGCTCTACCTGCAATACCGGCAGCCCAGCCGTGAAGACCTGAGCATGATCCGCGACGCCATCGAGATCGACAACGTCGCAAAAGTCGTCAGGCGCCGCGACGACCCAGAGGTGCGCGCCTTCCTCGAGCGGCACCGATTGCTGATCGAGGAAGCCGGTGACGACCCGCGCAAGGCGGGAGTGGAGGAGTTCCTGTTCCACACCGGCTTGGCGACGCTGGCCGGCAACGCCGTGCTGGAGCTGTTCCTGCGAATTCTCGTCGAGTTCTTCCGCCGGCACTGGGCCAGCACCGACCAGCCGCTTCCGAGCCCCGGCGATCTCGTCGACGTGCGGCACGCTCACCTGCGAATCATCGAGGCGATTGTGCACGGGGACGACAGCCTGGCCCGTCACCGCATCCGGCGACACCTGGACGCCGCCGCCTCGTGGTGGCTTTAGAAACGGCATCAATGAAGTTGCACGGGCCGGCCTTCGGCGTCTAACCTCGGCGACGTGCAACATCTTCTCGTAGTAGCCAGCACCCGCAGCGGGGTCTGATCCAGACCGACCCCCCGCTGTGGGTCGCAAGCTACTACCCGTCGGTCACTCCTTCAGACCAGAGAAGACCGGCACATGACGATCACAGACATCATTAGCGCGGACATCACCGCTACCGCTCCCTTCGAATTGCCGACCATCCGATTCGACGGTGTCCCGCTACCGCGGGGACTTCGAGAGGACGCCGACAGCATGTCGTGGAGCACATTTACCGCCACGTACGCGCCGAACACCGGACCGCTGCGCCTGGGTCACTGGGAGTGCGGCGACAGCGCGCGGGCCGGAACCCGGCGGGGACCACAGCCTGACACTTTCCGGGCAACGCTGGCGCTCGGCGACCGCATCGAGACCGCCACGGCGACCGCGACCGGGCCGGTGGCCGCGTTGACCGCGATGCTCTACGACCACGGCGTCGCAGTCGAGATGCTGCGGTTTCATCAGCTGCAGTCCGACGACACGACCGCAACCTTCATTCAGGGCACCGACGGTTGCCGGTCCGAGTGGGCGATGGGCTGCTCGGGCGACCCCACCGAGTCGGCGCTGTCGGCGGTCATCGCGTGCGCGAATCGCCTGTACACGGACAACCGTTAGAGGCGTCGCAGCACGATCGGCATGCCATCCATCGGGATCGGCATGCCGCCATAGTCCCAACGCGGCCGGTAGCCGGGCCGGGACAGCTCGAGCCGGTAGCGGCGCAGCAACCGGTGCATGACCGTCTTGACCTCCAGCCGGCCGAACACCATCCCGATGCACTTGTGGGCGCCGCCGCCGAACGGTGCGAACGCGTAACGGTGCTGCTTGTGCTCGGACCGTGGCTCGGTGAACCGCGCCGGGTCGAACTTCAGCGGATCGGTCCACAGTTCGGGCAGCCAGTGGTTGGTGCCCGGCCAGGTGACCACGTTCGTTCCGGCCGGCACGTAGTAGCCGAGCAAGTCGGTGTCGCGCACGGTCTGGCGCATGTTGAACGGCAGCGGTGTGACAAGCCTCAGCGACTCGTCCATCACCAGATCCAGCGACTCCAGCTTCTCCAGCGCCTCGATGTCCAGCGGGCCGTCGCCCAGCCGGTCCGACTCGTCGCGACAGCGCTCCTGCCACTCGGGGTTGGCAGCCAGGTTGTAGGCCATCGTGGTGGTCGTCGAGGTGGACGTGTCGTGGGCGGCCATCATCAAGAAGATCATGTGGTTGACGATGTCCTGGTCGGTGAAACTGTTGCCGTCGTCGTCCTCGGTATGACACAACACGGTGAGCATGTCGGTGCCCTGCGCCTTGCGGCGTTCCTTGACCCGGTCGGAGAAATAGTCTTCGAGGACCTTGCGGGCCTGCAATCCCCGCCACCACTTGAACGGCGGGACACTGGTCCGGATGATCGCACCGCCGGCCCGAGTGGTCGTGGTAAAGGCCTTGTTCACCTTGGTCACCAGATCGTGGTCGGTCCCGGGCTGGTGGCCCATGAACACCACCGAGGCGATGTCGAGGGTGAGTTCCTTCATCGCCGGATGGAACAGGAAACGTGCGTCGTCGGTCGGGTAGTCGGCCACCACCGCCGTTGCCACCTGGTCGATGTGATCGACGTAGCCCGCGAGTCGGCTGCGGGTGAACGCCTCTTGCATGATCCGGCGGTGGTGCATGTGCTCGTCGAAATCGAGCATCATCAGGCCGCGGTTGAAGAACGGCCCGATCACCGGGTGCCAGCCCTTCTGCGAGTAGTCCTTGTTGCGGTTGGAGAAGATGGCCTGGGTGGCGTCCGGCCCGATGGCGACGATCGACGGTAGCGCCGGCGACTCGGCGTAGAACACCGGGCCGCGGGTGTTGTAGAGGTGCAGCGGGAAGTCGGGGCCCTCGCGGAACATCTCGATGATGTGGCCGAGAACCGGCAGACCGCGGTCGCCCATCACCGGTTTGAGTCCGCTACCGGCCGGCGGCTCAGCCAGAGCGCGCTGGGTCCAGTCGACACTCAGCAGTCGTTTCTCGATCAGGCCCATGCCCGGGATGGTGTTGACCGTCGGGGTCAACCGGCGCTTGGCCTGATCAAGCAGGTATTGCGGGGTGCTGATAGTCGTCATTGACTTTCCTTCTGGGGGGCGTGCGCAGAGGGCGGATCGACAGTGTGGCAGACGTCACCAATGGCCATCCTCAGGTGTAACTTGACGGCTGTCAAGTTTCCATTTGCACCTGGCGTGGGGCAAGGTCGTGGGGTGCGCAGCGAGCAGGGAGCCGACCGGATGGCTGATCAAGCGCCGGTCGTGCCGATTCCCCGGCGACGGGGTGACCGGCAGCGGCACGCCATCGTCCAGGCGGTCCGTGAGCTGCTCGAGGAGAAGCCCTTCGCGCAGCTGTCGGTGAGCACCATCAGCGACCGCGCGGGGGTGGCCCGTTCCGGGTTCTACTTCTACTTCGACTCGAAATACGCGGTGCTGGCGCAGATCCTCACCGATGCCACCCACGAGCTCGAAGAGCTGACCGAATACTTCGCGCCGCGGGGCCCGGATGAATCGCCTGCGGCGTTCGCCGGGCGGATGGTCGGCAGCGCGGCCGCGGTCTATGCCCACAACGACCCGGTGATGTCGGCGTGCAACGCCGCTCGCAGCACCGACGCCGAGATCCGCGATCTGCTCGATCAACAGGTCGAAGGAGTGGTCCAGCAGATCATCGGCGTCGTCAAAGACGAGCTGCAGGCCGGCACCGCGCACCCCATCAGCGACGACATCTCGACGTTGGTGCGCACGCTGTCGGTGACCACGGCGCAGATGTTGTCCGGCGACACCGCGTTTGTGGGCCCAGACGGCGACGTGCAGCGTGGCGTGCGGGTACTCGAGGCGTTGTGGCTCAACGCGCTGTGGGGCGGCGGCTCTCTTCAAACCTGACCCGTATCGTCAGTGCCCATGTCGAAGATGACGTTCGCGGGTAAACGGGCCTTTGTCACCGGTGCGGCCAGCGGCATCGGCCGGGCGACCGCGCTACGGCTCGCCGGCCTCGGTGCCGAGCTCTACCTGACCGACCGCAACGCCCATGGCCTGGCGCAGACGGTGGACGACGTCCGCGCACTCGGCGCGCAGGTCCCTGAGCATCGGGCGCTGGACATCGCGAACTACGACGAGGTCACCGCGTTTGCCGAGCAGATCCACGCCCACCACCCGAGCATGGACCTCGTCATGAACATCGCCGGAGTGTCGGCGTGGGGGACCGTCGACCGGCTGTCGCATGAGCAGTGGGACAAGATGGTCTCGATCAACCTGATGGGCCCTATCCATGTGATCGAGAATTTCCTGCCGCCGATGGTGGCGGCGCGCAACGGCGGTCATCTGGTCAACGTGTCCTCGGCGGCGGGACTCATCGGGTTGCCCTGGCACGCCGCCTACAGCGCCAGCAAGTTCGGGCTGCGCGGGCTGTCCGAGGTGTTGCGCTTCGACCTGGCCCGGTACCGGATCGGAGTGTCGGTGGTGGTGCCGGGCGCGGTGCGGACCCCGTTGGTCGACACCGTCGAGATCGCCGGCGTGGACCGGAACGATCCGCAGGTCAGTCGTTGGGTCGATCGTTTCAGCGGCCACGCGGTGTCGCCGGAGAAAGCCGCAGACAAGATTCTCGCGGGGATCGCCAAGAATCGGTTCCTGATCTACACCTCGTCGGACATCCGGGCGTTGTATGCCTTCAAAAGGGTTGCCTGGTGGCCTTATAGCGTCGCGATGCGGCAGGTCAACCTGGTGTTCACCCGGACGCTCAAGCCCGCTCCGGTGCTGCCGCGGGCATCCGCAGTTCCAGTCGAACCCCGAGCAGTCGCACCGGACGGTCCAGCTCGAACAGGTCCAGCACCCGCAGCGCCGCCGCGACAATGACATCGGCGTCGGTGGTGGCCTCGTCGAGCTTGCGGATCTTCGTGCGGGTGTAGAACGTCGCGGTGCGCACGGTGACCGCGACGCGGGTGACGATCCGTGCCTCCGCCACCACCTCGCTGAGTGCACGCTGGGCCAATCCGGTTACGGCCGAGTCCATTTCGGCTCGGTCGGTCAGATCCTGCGGGAAGGTGACGACGTGGCTGCGCGAGCGGGGCACCCACGGCTCGGAGCTGACGGTGTCGTCGCCGCCGCCGTTGGCCAGCAGTAGCAGCCACAGGCCGGTTCGCGGGCCGAATGTCGCCGTCAACAGCTCGGCGTCAGCCTGTGCCAGTTGCCATACAGTCGTGATATCAAGAGCAGCAAGTTTTTTCGTCGTCTTAGGCCCGACGCCCCAGAGCGCGTCCACCGCCCGGTCGGCCATCACGTTCATCCAGTTCGACGCGGTCAGGGTGTAGATACCGGCCGGTTTGGCGAAGCCGGTGGCGACTTTGGCACGCTGTTTGTTGTCGCTGATCCCTACCGAGCAGGACAACCCGGTCGCCGACGAGATGACCGTGCGGATCTGCTCGGCGAGCTCACCGGGGTCATCGACCTCGGCGCCGACGTACGCTTCGTCCCACCCCCACACCTCCACCGGATAGCCCAGATCGCGCAGCAACCCCATCACCTGCTCGGAGGCCGCGTCGTACGCCGCGGGGTCCGCCGCCAGGAACGTGGCATCGGGGCAGCGCCTGGCCGCCACGCGTAGCGGCATGCCCGCGTGTACGCCGAACTCGCGGGCCTCATACGACGCGCAGGTGACCACCTTGCGCGCTTCGGTGGGGTCGCCACTGCCTCCGACAATGACTGGCAGGCCGGCTAATTCGGGATGACGACCGAGTTCCACGGAGGCCAGAAACTGATCCAGGTCGACGTGCAGGATCCAACGCGGCATCATCGTCCGCAAAGCTTGCGGGCCAGGCTTTCCCACGCATCGCCGAGCATCTGCAGAGTGTGTCCGCGTTCGAGCAGCTGGTACTCGACGTAGTCGGCCTCGAGCAACGCCGAGCAGCGCGTCGGTCTGACCGTCGAGGTCACCGGTGGTGCCCGCGGAGGCCAGTAGCATCCGCACGTGGGTTCGCTGCACCGCCGCGGCGGGACCGTAGCGCGACGCCGGATCGCGGTTAGCGGCCGACAATAGCTCCAGGTGGGTATGCGTGAACTGAAACCGGTCGCGCCCGAACGCCAGTAGCCGATCCAGCGGCGACGCTTCGGGACCCAGCGGCGGGGGACCGAACATGAAAGCCTGCTGCATGGCCCGCTCGTCCTCGTCGAGCAGCACCATCATCAGCCCGGCCCGGCTGCCAAACCGCCGGAACACCGTGCCCTTGCCGACGCCGGCCGCCGCGGCGATGTCGTCCATGGTGACCGCGTCGGCGCCATGTTCCGACACCAGCCGGCGGGCCGCGTCGAGCAGCAAGACGCGATTACGGGCCGCGTCACCGCGCTCCTGCGGCGCGGAAACTGGCAGGTCGCGAACGGGGTCGACGGGCCTCACAGAGTTACTGTAGCGTCACTGGAACAAATCGGACTGCGGTCCGGTTAGACCGTGGGACGATATGGAACTTTTAGCGAAGGGAACGAGAGCATGTCCGAGACCAAGGTCTTAGCGCTGGTGGGAAGCTTGCGTGCCGCGTCGGTCAACCGCCAGATTGCCGAGCTGGCCACCGAGGTCGCCCCGGACGGCGTCGTCGTCACCATCTTCGAGGGTCTCGGCGACCTGCCGTTTTACAACGAGGAGATCGACGACGTGATGAATGCAGAGGCTCCAGTGTTGGCTCCGGTGGCCGCGTTGCGCGCCGCGGCGGCTGACGCCGACGCCGCGCTGGTGGTCACCCCGGAATACAACGGCAGCTACCCGGCCGTCATCAAGAACGCGATCGACTGGCTGTCCCGGCCGTTCGGCGACGGCGCCCTCAAAGGAAAGCCGCTGGCTGTGATTGGGGGCTCCTTCGGCCAGTACGGCGGGGTATGGGCGCACGACGACACTCGCAAGGCTTTCGGAATTGCGGGTGCTCGCGTCATTGACGCGGTCAAACTGTCGGTTCCGTTCAAGACGCTCGGTGGTCAGCACCCGCGCGAGCATGCGGAAGTGTCCGCAAATGTGCTCGACGCAGTGGGCAAGCTGGCCACCGAAGTCAACTGATCACTGGACGCGCCCCAGCGGTTCGCCCCCCGCTGGGGCGCTTTGCTGTGCGGATGTAGCCAACCCGACTTGTCGGTGCCAGATGGTAAATCTATCCATACACCATCGCGAGACCACTTTGTGATCTGCGACACGCCGAAGACGCACCGATCGCAGGGCTTACGACCAGGGAATTCCATGAATGTCTTTCAGAACATCTTGTATCTCCATCCATGGGGACCCACTAGGTGTAGTGTTCCCGACACCGACAGACCACAGGCACACCGGGTCGAACGGGACGCACCAGCCGGCATCGAAACCCAGCTGTCGCGGACCGGCAAAATGGGAATTCTGAGGCGTGGCGGTTCGCTGAATAGCAGTAGATATGCAGTACCCGAGCAGTTGCCAGTCAGCGACTTTTCTCACCAGTCGACAGAGGGGTTGTACCGCCGATGAGCGTCACCGTTTACACCAAGCCCGCCTGCGTGCAGTGCAACGCCACCTACAAGGCGCTGGATAAGCAAGGCATCGCCTACGACATTGTCGACATCAGTCTCGACTCCGAGGCGCGCGACTACGTGATGGCCCTGGGATACCTGCAGGCGCCCGTCGTGGTGGCCGGCAATGACCACTGGTCGGGATTCCGTCCGGACCGGATCAAGGCGCTCACCGCTGCCGTTCTGAGCGCATAACTCAGAACGGCGAATAGGACAGGAGGGGGGATCGCCGTGCCGTCTTGCAGCCTGGTGTACTTCTCCAGCGTCTCGGAGAACACCCACCGCTTCGTGCGGAAGCTGGATATCCCGGCAACGCGGATTCCACTGCACGGTCGTATCGAGGTCGACCAGCCGTATGTGCTGGTGCTGCCGACCTACGGGGGTGGTCGGCCGACTCCGAATATCAATGACGGTGGCTACGTCCCCAAACAAGTCATCGCCTTCTTGAACAATGAACACAACCGGTCGTTGATCCGCGGCGTCATCGCCGCGGGCAACAACAATTTCGGTACCGAATTCGCCTATGCGGGCGACGTGGTTTCCCGCAAGTGTGGCGTGCCCTACCTCTATCGCTTGGAACTGATGGGGACTCCGGACGACGTGGAAGCCGTTCGCGCCGGTCTCGCCGACTTCTGGAAGGAACAGACGTGCCAACAACCGTCGCTGCAGAGCCTGTAACCACCGGCGCTCACCCCTCCCTTCCGGGAGGCCCGCCGGAAACGGATTACCACGCGCTCAACGCGATGCTGAATCTGTACGACGCGGACGGCAAGATTCAGTTCGACAAGGACCGCGAAGCGGCCAACCAGTACTTCTTGCAGCACGTCAACCAGAACACGGTGTTCTTCCACAACCAGGACGAGAAACTCGACTACCTGATCAAGGAGAACTACTACGAGCGTGAGGTTCTCGACAAGTACTCACGCAACTTCGTCAAGACGCTGCTGGACAGGGCCTACGCGAAGAAGTTCCGGTTCCCGACCTTCCTCGGCGCGTTCAAGTACTACACCTCGTACACACTGAAGACCTTCGACGGCAAGCGGTATCTCGAGCGTTTCGAAGACCGCGTCGTGATGGTGTCGCTGACCCTGGCTGCCGGCGATACCGCGTTGGCCGAGAAGCTCGTTGACGAGATCATCGACGGCCGGTTCCAGCCGGCGACTCCGACGTTCCTCAACTCGGGCAAGAAGCAGCGTGGTGAGCCGGTCAGTTGCTTCCTGCTGCGCATCGAAGACAACATGGAATCGATCGGCCGCTCGATCAACTCCGCGCTGCAGCTGTCCAAGCGGGGTGGGGGAGTTGCGTTGCTGCTCACCAACATTCGTGAACATGGCGCGCCGATCAAGAACATCGAGAACCAGTCCTCGGGCGTCATCCCGATCATGAAGCTGCTGGAGGACTCGTTCTCCTACGCCAACCAGCTGGGTGCGCGTCAAGGCGCCGGCGCGGTCTATCTGCACGCCCATCACCCCGACATCTGCCGCTTCCTGGACACCAAGCGGGAGAACGCCGACGAGAAGATCCGGATCAAGACGCTGAGCCTCGGTGTGGTGATTCCGGACATCACCTTCGAGCTGGCGAAGAACAACGAGGACATGTACCTGTTCTCGCCCTACGACGTCGAGCGCGTCTACGGAGTGCCCTTCGCCGACATCTCGGTCACCGAGAAGTACTACGAGATGGTCGACGACGCACGTATCCGCAAGACCAAGATCAAGGCCCGCGAGTTCTTCCAGACGCTGGCCGAGCTGCAGTTCGAGTCGGGCTACCCGTACATCATGTACGAGGACACAGTGAACCGGGCGAACCCGATCGAGGGCAAGATCACCCATTCCAACCTGTGCTCGGAGATCCTGCAGGTATCCACGCCGTCGTTGTTCAACGAAGACCTGACGTATGCCAAAGTGGGCAAAGACATTTCGTGCAATCTCGGTTCGTTGAACATCGCCAAGGCGATGGACTCGCCGGACTTCGCCCAGACCATCGAGGTGTCGATCCGCGCGCTCACCGCCGTCAGCGACCAGACCCACATCTGGTCGGTGCCGTCAATCGAGCAAGGTAACAACGATTCGCACGCCATCGGGCTGGGGCAGATGAACCTGCACGGCTACTTGGCCCGCGAGCGCATCTTGTACGGGTCCGAAGAGGGCATCGACTTCACCAACATCTACTTCTACACGGTGCTTTATCACGCGCTGAAGGCGTCGAATCGCATTGCGATCGAACGCGGTCACGCCTTCGGCGGATTCGAGCGGTCGAAGTACAAGTCGGGGGAGTTCTTCGACAAGTACACCGACGAACTCTGGGAGCCCGAGACCGGCAGGGTCCGCCAGCTCTTCGCCGACGCCGGCATCCGCATCCCGAACCAGGACGACTGGCGACGGCTGAAGGAGTCGGTGCAGACCCACGGCATCTACAACCAGAACCTGCAGGCGGTGCCGCCGACCGGATCGATCTCCTACATCAACCACTCGACATCGTCGATCCACCCGGTTGCGTCCAAGATCGAGATCCGCAAGGAAGGCAAGATCGGCCGTGCCTACTACCCGGCGCCGTATCTGACCAATGACAACCTGGAGTACTACCAGGACGCCTACGAAATCGGATACGAGAAGATCATCGACACCTACGCGGCGGCCACTCAGCATGTGGATCAGGGGCTTTCGCTGACGCTGTTCTTCAAGGACACCGCGAGCACCCGCGACGTGAACAAGGCGCAGATCTACGCCTGGCGCAAGGGCATCAAGACGCTCTACTACATCCGGTTGCGGCAGATGGCGTTGGAAGGCACCGAGGTCGAGGGCTGCGTCTCCTGCATGCTGTGACGTCCCGTCGGTGTCGACGTCAGGGAACGTCCGCGTTGCCTGTTACCTAGTCTGCCCAGGTCAGACGCCGCACCAGGGTATGGTGCTTGACGTGGTCAGAATTTCCCTGCCCCCTCTGCCGCACCCCAGCGCCAAGCCGGGGGTGAAGGTCGACGCGCGCAGCGAACGCTGGCGCGAACACCGCAAAAAGGTGCGCAGCGAGATCGTCGACGCCGCATTTCGGGCGATCGACCGATTGGGCCCCGATCTGAGTGTGCGGGAGGTCGCCGAAGAAGCCGGCACCGCCAAACCCAAGATCTACCGCCATTTCGCCGACAAATCCGATTTGTTCCAGGCGATCGGCGAGCGGCTTCGCGACATGCTGTGGGCGGCGATCTTCCCCTCCCTCGACTTGGCGACCGACTCGGTCCGTGAGGTCATTCGGCGCAGCGTCGACGAGTACGTCACCCTCATCGACAAACATCCCAACGTGCTGCGGGTCTTCATCCAGGACCGCTCAGCGGCTACCGCGCAGTCGACCGCGCTGACCCTCAACGAGGGCCGCGAGATCACCTTGGCCATGGCCGACATGTTCGACAACGAGCTTCGGGACATGGAGTTGGACCATGCGGCGGTCGAGTTGGCCGCTCACGCCGCGTTCGGGTCGGCTGCCTCGGCCACCGAATGGTGGTTGGGATCCGATGTCGACAGCCCCCGGCGGATGCCGCGCGACAAATTCGTCGAGCACCTGACCACCATCATGATGGGTGTCATCAGCGGCACCGCTGAGCTGCTCGGCATCAAGTTGGACCCGGATCAGCCCATTCACAATGCGGTTCCGCACGACTCCGCCGCGAGCTAGCGCCCGGCGGCGTTGATACCCTCGGCACCGGTTACCCGCACGGAGGACACATGACGACTGCTGAGTCGACCGCACAGCCCGCAGCCCAGGCTCCGCCACAGCACACCCGCGCGGTCATCATCGGGACGGGATTCGCCGGGCTGGGAATGGCTATCGCGCTTCAACGGCGAGGCGACGACTTCATCATCCTGGAGAAGGCCGGCGACATCGGCGGGACGTGGCGGGACAACAGCTATCCCGGTTGCGCGTGCGACGTGCCGTCACACCTGTATTCGTTCTCGTTCGAACCCAAGGCCACGTGGACCAAGCTGTTCTCTCCGCAGCCGGAGATCCTGGACTACCTCCAGGGCGTCACCGAAAAGTACGGGCTGCGCCGATACATCCAATTCGGCTCGAAGGTCAGCCGGGCGCACTGGGACGACAGCGAATATCGCTGGCACGTCTTCACCGATTCCGGCGAGGAGTACATCGCCCAGTTTCTGATCTCGGGCGCCGGGGCCCTGCACATTCCACGGTCACCCGATATCGAGGGCATGGACGAATTCTGTGGTCCCGCTTTCCATTCCGCGCAGTGGGACCACGGCGTCGACTTGACCGGCAAACGCGTTGCGATCATCGGCACGGGGGCCAGCGCGATTCAGATCGTGCCGGAACTGGTGCGCCGGGACGGCGGCGTCGCCGAGGTGCAGCTGTATCAGCGCACCCCGCCGTGGGTGGTGCCGCGGCCGAACAGTCTGCTCCCGGATGCGGTGCGTAATGCCTTCGCGTACGTGCCCGGTCTCCGGTTTGCGGTGCGATCTGGAATCTATTGGGGGCTTGAGGGTTTGGGCTATGCCATGACGCAGCGGCCTGCTCTGCTGCGCGCCGTCGAGTTGGTCAGCAGGTGGAACATCCGACGCAGTGTCCGCGACAAGAGCCTGCGCCGCAGACTCACCCCGAATTATCGCGCAGGCTGCAAGCGAATCCTGTACTCCGGCAACTACTACCAGGCGGTGGCCAATCCGAAGTCGACGTTGATCACCGACCGGATCAGCCGGATCACCGCTGACGGCATCGTCACCGACGACGGTGTCGAACACCAGGCCGATGTCATCGTGTACGCGACCGGTTTCCACACCACCGACTCCTACACCTACGTCGACGTCAAGGGTCCGCGCGGCGAGGACCTGGCGGACCGATGGAACCGGGAAGGTGTTGTGGCACATCGCGGGATCGCCGTCGCCGACATGCCCAATCTGTTCTTCCTGTTGGGGCCGAACACGGGGCTGGGCCACACGTCGGTGGTTTTCATGATCGAGTCGCAGATCCACTACGTCACCGAGGCCATCGCCGCGGTCGACAAGGCGGGCGCGCAGGCGCTGGCGCCCAGTCGATCCGCCCAGGACCGCAACAACGCCGAGCTGCAGACCAAGCTGGCCGGTTCGGTGTGGAACACCGGCGGCTGCAGCAGTTGGTACCTCGACGAGCACGGCGTCAACCGGACGCTGTGGAGCGGAATGACCTGGCAGTACTGGCGGGCCACCCGCTCCATCAAACTCGCCGAATACCAGTTCTTCGGTGTGGGCACGGGGTCACGCGCGGTGGCGCACGTCTAACCGCTGCGCACTGTGCTCAGCTGATTTTCGCTGGGCACGAATCGCCTGAGGTTCAGCCGCACAATGCGGTCCAGCACGCGGTCGGACACGAACCGGCTGATCTGCAGGAGAATCGCGGCGTCGCGGCCAATGGTGTAGCGGGTCCGTGGACGGGACGCGGTCACGGCCTTCGCGACCACCGCCGCCGCGGCTTCGGCGGAGACGCCGGTCTCGTTGAACGATCGAGCTTGTGCCATAACGGCATTCATGACTTCGCTGTAGCGGGCGAGTTGAGCAACGGTCATGTCCGCCTTCAGCCCCTCGGAGGTAGTGATCCCCCGCTCGGCGATCTCGGTCTTGACCGCGCCGGGTTCGATGACGACGACCTTGACTCCGGCAGCGCTGACCTCGCGGCGCAACGCGTCGCTGACCGCCTCCAGCGCGAACTTCGATCCGGCGTAGGCGCCGTACGTCGGCAAGGCCACCTTGCCGCCGACAGAACTGATATTCACCACGGTGCCCGAACTGTTCAGCAGGGCGGGTAACAGCGCTTGAGTCATCGCGATGTGGCCGAAGAGATTGACCTCGAACTGTTGGCGCCACTGCGTGATCGGCAATGTTTCGACGGGCGCGTTGATCGCGATCCCGGCATTGTTGACCAGCGCACGAAGGGGACGACGCTGCGGGTCGCGGGCGACCCGGTCGGCGATCGCAGTGATGTCCGATTCCACGATGATGTCCAGGATGCACGGCTCGATGCCCTCGATGCCCAGGCCTCGCAACGCGTCGGCGTCGACCTCGCGGCGAACACCGGCCAGTACATGAAAGCCCCTGCGCGCCAGTTCGTTCACGGTGGCCGCCCCGATCCCGGTCGATGCCCCGGTGACGACGATCAGCTCATTACGGTCGATACGGTTGCTGGCTTTCATCGCGGTCTCCATCGAGTGGTGAGCATTTCAGTTGACGTTGTCCACTCAAGCTATCAGTTGAGTTGACGTTGTCAACTGAACCGCGGGCTTATGCTCTGCGGGTGACGACGCGATCGGAGCGTGCTGCGGTCACCCGCCATTCGCTGATCGACGCAGCGGGGGTTCTGCTCGATCTCGGTGGAGTCGAGGCGGTGACGCTACGTGAGGTCGGAGCACGCAGTGGCGTGTCACGCTCGGCGGCGTATCGCCACTTCGCCGACAAGGAATCCCTGCTCACAGTACTGGCCACCAACGCAATGAGTGAACTCGGCGATGCGCTGGAAGTGCTTGCAGCGAGCGAGGATTCGGCGCAGTCGTGCTTACGCTCGGCCCTACTGGCCCTCATCACCGTCGGCCGCACCCGACCGCATCTGTATCGGCTGATGTTCACCACGCGCACGGAGGATCTCGCGGCGGTCGGGTCAGCCGAACGCGCACAGCGCCTGTTCCTCGACATCGTGGGTCGCATGACCGGTCCGCGGCACGCGCAACGTTACGGTGCTCTTCTGTTGACCACCGCGCACGGCATCACCGGATTGGATTTGAGTAGCCACATGGATCTGGACAAGTGGCACACCACCGCCGAAGAACTCGTCGACACCGTCATCTCGATGTTGCCGAAGTCCGCGTAGCGCAACCAATTCGTCAGCGGCGCAGCAGGCTGACGAACACATCCGCCGCGCCTTGCACGCCGGCGTCGTCGTCGGTGGCGACGAGATCCAGCAGCAGGCCGCGGACGACGGCCATCCCAAGCCGCGCGAATGCCCGGTCGACCGGTTCATCCGCGACGGCATCGACTTCATCGAGCCAGCCGTTCACCGCGCCCGGGACCATGCGGTCAAACGGCTTCTCGCCCTGCGACGCGCGGGCGTAGCACTCGAAGAAGAGCCGTTCGGCCTGTCGCAATTCAGGGCGACTGACTTGCGCCCACATGGCCGCGAAGTTGTCGGCCGGATCGGTCGGCAGATCCGGCAGCAGGGTCATCTGGCGTCGCTCGACGGCTTCGACGATAGCGACGAGCAGGTCCTCTTTGGACCCGAAGTGGTGCAACAACATTCGATGGCTGGTGCCGACTGCCTCAGCCACCTCGCGCAAAGATCGGTGGCCGACGCCGCCAGTCGCGAACTCGTCGACGAGCGAGTCGAGTAGTTGCCGGCGTCGTTGCGGATCAGGAGTGCGAGCCACTGGCGCGGCCGAGCTGTTCGGAGCGGGCCTTGAGTCCGTGGGCCTCCTGCTCGAGAAAGCGCTTGGTTTTCTTCGTCATCAGCCGACCGACGAGGGCGCCGAGCACGCCACGCTGGTCGAGTTGCTGACGCACCAGGGTGCGGCCGCCTGGCTGCGGGATGACCCAGTGGCTGGCGCTGACGTGAACACCGGGCGATCGTTGCACCCAGGTCCACGACGAGCCGGGATCGATATCGGTGACCTTCCAGACCAGATTCGACATGCCAGGTTGCTTGATGGCGAACCGCTTTCCGACTGCCAGGCCGGTGCCGTCCCGCGCGACCAGGGACGTCACCGACGCCGTCCACTCGGGCCAGCGCTCGACATCGCTGAAGACCTGCCACACCAGTTGCGCGGGCGCGTCGATCTCGACGCTGTCCTCGGTAATCATGTACCAAATGGTACATGAAATAGTGTGCCTGGTCCAGCGATCGCGACACGGATACACAACCTCTGGTGTTAGCCCAGCATGTCGCCCCCCAGGGGTAGTGTCGGGGACCTAAGCATGCTCGACTATTCGTCCTGGTGAAACGGGGTTCTGGTGACCGAAAACGTGAAGCTGATCGACCGGGCCGCCGCGATCAACTGGAACCGACTGCACGACGAGAAAGACGCCGAGGTCTGGGAGCGGCTGACCGGAAACTTCTGGCTGCCCGAGAAGGTTCCGGTGTCCAACGACATCCCGTCGTGGGGAACGCTGACCGCCAACGAGAAGCAACTCACGATGCGGGTCTTCACCGGACTTACCCTGCTGGACACCATCCAGGGCACCGTCGGCGCAGTGAGCCTGATCCCCGACGCGCTGACCCCGCACGAGCAAGCCGTCTACACCAACATCGCGTTCATGGAGTCGGTGCACGCCAAGAGCTACAGCTCGATCTTCTCGACGTTGTGTTCGACCGCCGACATCGACGATGCGTTCCGCTGGTCGGAGGAAAACCCCAACCTGCAGCGCAAAGCCGAAATAGTGATGCAGTACTACCGCGGCGACGAGCCGCTGAAGCGCAAGGTCGCCTCCACACTGCTGGAAAGCTTCCTGTTCTACTCCGGGTTCTACCTGCCGATGTACTGGTCAAGTCGGGCCAAGCTGACCAACACCGCCGACATGATCCGGCTGATCATCCGCGACGAGGCGGTGCACGGCTACTACATCGGTTACAAATACCAGAAGGGCCTCGCGCTCGAGGACGCTGCCACGCAGGCCGAGCTCAAGGACTACACCTACGAGCTGCTTTTCGAGCTCTACGACAACGAGGTCGAGTACACCCAGGACCTCTACGACGAGGTTGGGCTGACCGAAGACGTCAAAAAGTTCTTGCGCTACAACGCAAACAAGGCGCTGATGAATCTCGGGTACGAAGCGTTGTTCCCGCGCGACGAGACCGACGTCAACCCGGCGATCCTGTCCGCGTTGTCACCCAACGCCGACGAGAACCACGACTTCTTCTCCGGGTCGGGCTCGTCCTACGTCATCGGTAAGGCGGTCAACACCGAAGACGAGGACTGGGACTTCTAGAACCGCACGGCTTTTATGCGTCTCCGGTTCATCCTGCAACCCGCGTGGGTGCGATTCACGGTCTGGGCAGTGTTCCTCGCCGCGTGGTGGGCTCTGTTCACCAGCCTGCAGTCCGGTGATGAATGGGAAAGCGCCGTGTTGTCGGCGATCGTCTTCGGTGGTGCCGTGGGCGGCTATTTCACGGTGACGACTCAAAGCATCCATCGGGCAGCCCTGATTGCGGTGTCCGGCCTGGATCAGTCGGAGCGGTCCGAGGCGATCCATGCGGTGCTGCGGGGATCGCTTACCTGCCGATCCCGACGTGCGGGCATCGGCGGCGCGACTCGGCAGGGCTTACCTACGCAACAAGTCGGCAGATCAGTTGCGGCGCACGCAGATCTGGTCCTGGATCACGGTGGGTGCCCTCGTCGTGGCCGGCGTCGGCGGGGCTGTCGTGTTTGGCGACGACCGGCTGTCTTTTGTGGTGCTCGTCGTGCTGGCCGCGGTTCTGCTCCCTCTTTCAGTGATCAACGCGCGGCGTATTCAACGCAATGTCGCGCAGCTGGTCGCGGCGCCGCTCTGAATTCAGCCGGCGTTATGGTCCGCTATGCCGGTCGTGGGCAGCTCGCCCCCTAGCGACGCCAAAGCCGCAGGCCAACGGCGGCCAAAGGCGCACAGCCGGAGTATGTTTCGTGAACGGCGCATGAATTGTGCAGATTGACGGGGCGCGACAGTGGCGACGCCGACCCCGCAGCCACGACACTGAGCGGGTGGCGATAACCCCATCTTCAGCGGCCTCCACGGCTGCCAACTTCTTCCGCTCGGTGATCCAGTGGCTGCAGGTCGGCTACCCCGAGGGTGTTCCCGGCCCCGGACCGGGTCGCGCTGCTCGAACTATTACGCAGCACGCCGCTGAGCGAGCACGAGATCACCGAGGTCGTCGACACGATCGACGAAGAAGAGCTGTCGAACGGCAACATCGATCGTGACGTCATCGCCGACTTCATCTCCGACATGACGCACTACGACGCCGGCCCGGAAAATATCTCCCGGGTGGCCGCCAGACTGGCCGCTGCCGGGTGGCCGTTGGCGGGTATCAACGGTGCGGACGCCGAAGCGGCGCCGAACTCGATCAAATAGTTGAGGTGTCGATCACGAAGCGGTAGCGCACGTCGCTGGCCAGCACCCGCTCGTAGGCTTCGTTGACGTAAGACGCCTCGATCACCTCGATTTCGGGTGTCACGTCGTGCTCGGCGCAGAAATTCAGCATTTCCTGGGTCTCGGCGATGCCGCCGATGTTGGACCCGGACAGGCTGCGCCGCGCCAGGGCCAGCGGGAATGCCGGCACCTCCATCGGGTGCTCGGGGATACCCAGTTCGACGAGCGTGCCGTCGACGTCGAGCAGTTGCAGGTAGTCACCGAGATTCAGATTCGCCGACACGGTGTTCAGGATGAGGTCGAAGTTGTTGCGAAGCTTCTTGAAGGTGTCGCGGTCGGAGGTCGCGTAGTAGTGCTTGGCGCCCAGCCGCAGACCGTCTTCCATCTTCTTCAGCGACTGGGACAGCACCGTCACATTGGCGCCCATCGCCGCGCCGAGCTTGACGCCCACGTGCCCGAGGCCGCCCAGGCCGATGATCGCCAGCCGGGTGTCGGCGCCGGCTTTCCAGTGCCGCAGCGGCGAAAAGAGCGTGATACCGGCGCACAGCAGCGGCGCCGCCGCGTCCAGCGGCATCGAGTCGGGAATTTGCACGACGAAGTTCTCGTTGACGACGACCGCCTGGCTGTAGCCGCCCTGCGTCGGTGTGCCGTCTTTGTCGATGGCGTTGTAGGTGAACGTCGCGCCGTTCTTGCAGTACTGCTCCAGCCCGGCCTTACAGCTGCTGCAGTGGCCGCAGGAGTTCACCATGCAGCCGACCCCGACGTGATCGCCGACTTTGTGCTTGCTGACGTCGGAGCCGACGGCGGTCACCACGCCAGCGATTTCGTGTCCGGGCACAACGGGGTAGTTGGGCTCGCCCCACTCGGCTTTCACGGTGTGGATGTCGGAGTGGCAGATCCCGGCAAATTTGATCTCGATGGCGACATCGTGCGGGCCGGGGTCGCGGCGCTCGATTGTGGTCTTGGTCAGATGCCCCGTCGAATCGGAGGCGGCGTAAGCGGAAACAGTGCTCATTAACTAATCCTCTTGAGTGCGCTTCGTTGACTATCGAATTCTAATGAACGCGATCAACATTAGCATAGATAGGCTATGTAATTCGGCGGTGCGTTCGACGTCACACCGCACGTCAGTTGATCGGGGCGTTGATCCAGCGCAGGTCGTCGATGACGCCGCGGGCGGCGATCAGGCCGAGACCGTTCTGCCATATCTCGTTGTTGACGACAAAGACCCGGTTGTCGCGGACTGCCGACAGCCTGCGCCAGGAATCGCTGTCGAACAGCGAGGGGCCGCGATCTTTGGCAGCCGGCGAATCGAATGACACGTACACCAGGTCGGCATCGGCCGCGGAGAAGTCGGGGTTGTTCGCCAGGTCGGCTTCGGTGCTGCCGACCTCGACGTAGGGCTTGTCGGTAAATCGTTGCGCAGCAGGGCGATCGACGCCGACCGTGGTCAACACGCTGGCCGGGAAGTTGTCCGACCCGTACACCCGGACACTGTTCTCGGTGAACTGGACGATCGAGGCTTGATAGTGGGCGGCGTCGTGCGCCGCGCCCTCGTCGTGGGCTTTGGCGGTGAAGCCATCGACCAAGCCGCCTGCGGCGTCGGTGCGCGCCGTCGCTTCGCCCACGCCGCGCAGGCTGTCCTGCCAGGCCGCCCCTGGCGCCCCGGTGAATACCGTCGGCGCGATATCGGCCAACGACGAATACAACTTCGGCGTCAGGGCCTGCGAGCCGAGGATCAAGTCGGGCTTGGCCGCCTTGATCGCAGTCAGGTCCGGGCTGCTGCGGGTGCCGACACCCGGCAGCTTGTGCACGACCGTGCCCAGATACGACGGCTGGTCCGGGGAGCCGTCCGGCAGTGCGGCTCCGACGATGCGGGACTGCAGGCCGAGCGCGCACAGCGCGTCGAGCTGGTCACCGGACAGCACAACGATGCGCTGCGGATCGTCGGCCACCTCGACGGTGTCCGGCCGCACGCCCGCCGCGTTGTGGGCTGTCCGAGTCGGCGGGCCAGCGTCGGGTCCGGCCGGTTCCGGCGCACACGATTCGTCCGGCCGACGCTGGTTGCCCAGGACACCCGCCCCGGCGATCTGAGTGGTGCTGGTGATCACCGACGTCGCTGCGCCGTGCGGGGCCGATCCCGAGGTGCAACCGCTGCACAGCGCGGCCGAGATCGCTGCCGCTGTGGCGGCGGCCATCGCGGGTCGCGCACCCCTGAGCAGCACGGGTCCGACGTTAACATCCGACCAGCTGACGGGGACTCCGGTGACGCGGCAAAGTGTTCACCGGTCTATTACGACGGTTTGTAGGACCTGTCCGTCGTGGCGCGCGCTTGGCGGTTAGACTCAAGGCTCACTGTTCCCGGTTGCCCCGCCCGACATTTGGAGGAGCTCTTGACCGCCGAAGCGCCCCCGCTGGGAGAACTCGAGGCCAGTCGTCCGTATCCGGCGCGGACCGGGCCGAAGGGCAACCTGGTCTACCGGCTGATCACCACCACCGATCACAAGCTGATCGGGATCATGTACGTGGTCACCTGCTTCATCTTCTTCTTCGTCGGCGGCCTGCTGGCCCTGCTGATGCGTGCCGAGCTCGCCGCACCCGGACTGCAGTTCCTGTCCAACGAGCAGTACAACCAGCTCTTCACCATGCACGGCACGATCATGCTGCTGTTTTATGCCACGCCAATCGTGTTCGGCTTCGCCAACCTGGTGCTGCCGCTGCAGATCGGCGCGCCCGACGTGGCGTTCCCGCGGCTCAACGCCTTCTCGTTCTGGTTGTTCCTGTTCGGCGCGACGATCGGTATGGCCGGCTTCATCACGCCCGGTGGCGCCGCCGACTTCGGCTGGACCGCCTACACGCCGTTGACCGACGCGATCCACTCACCCGGTGCCGGCGGTGACCTGTGGATCATGGGTCTGATCGTCGCCGGTCTAGGCACCATCCTGGGTGCGGTCAACATGATCACCACGGTCGTCTGTATGCGTGCGCCGGGCATGACGATGTTTCGGATGCCGATCTTCACCTGGAACATCCTGGTGACGTCCATCCTGGTGCTGCTGGCCTTCCCGCTGCTGACCGCGGCGTTGTTCGGGTTGGCCGCCGACCGGCACCTCGGCGCCCACATCTACGACTCGGCCAACGGCGGAGTTCTGCTGTGGCAGCACCTGTTCTGGTTCTTCGGTCACCCCGAGGTCTACATCGTCGCGTTGCCGTTCTTCGGCATCGTGACCGAGATCTTCCCGGTGTTCTCCCGCAAGCCGATCTTCGGATACACCACGCTGGTGTACGCGACGCTGTCGATCGCGGCGCTGTCGGTCGCGGTGTGGGCGCACCACATGTTCGCCACCGGCGCTGTGCTGCTGCCGTTCTTCTCGTTCATGACCTATCTGATCGCGGTGCCGACCGGGATCAAGTTCTTCAACTGGGTCGGCACGATGTGGAAGGGGCAGTTGACCTTCGAGACGCCGATGCTGTTCTCCATCGGCTTCATGATCACCTTCCTGTTGGGTGGTCTGACCGGTGTGCTGCTGGCCAGCCCGCCGCTGGACTTCCACGTCACCGACAGTTATTTCGTGGTCGCGCACTTCCACTACGTGTTGTTCGGCACCATCGTGTTCGCCACCTTCGCCGGCACCTACTTCTGGTTCCCGAAGATGACCGGCCGACTGCTCGACGAGCGGCTCGGCAAGCTCCACTTCTGGTTGACGTTCATCGGCTTTCACACGACGTTCCTCATCCAGCACTGGCTGGGCGACATCGGCATGCCGCGTCGTTACGCCGACTATCTGCCCACCGACGGCTTCCAGCCCTACAACGTCGTCTCCACGGTCGGCGCGTTCATCCTTGGCGTGTCGATGATTCCGTTCGTCTGGAACGTGTTCAAGAGCTGGCGCTACGGCGAGGTGGTCACCGTCGACGACCCGTGGGGCTACGGGAACTCGCTGGAGTGGGCGACCAGTTGCCCGCCGCCGCGGCACAACTTCACCGAGCTGCCGCGCATCCGCTCCGAGCGCCCGGCGTTCGAGTTGCACTACCCGCACATGGTCGAGCGCATCCGAGCCGAGGCTCATGTGGGCCGGTCAAACGGCCCGTCGGACGGCGACGTCACCCGAGCCGGCGACGTCAACGTTCGTTCGTGATCGCCTCTCGCGGCGGCTATCTGGGGTGAGTACGCCCGGCAAGGTGTCGGCGTTGATCACCGTCACCGGTCATGACAAGCCCGGTGTGACGTCGGCGCTTTTCCACGTCCTCTCGGGGCACAAGGTCGAGCTGCTCAACGTCGAGCAAGTGGTGATCCGCGGCCGGCTGACACTGGGTGTGCTGGTGTCGGCGCCCGCAGAAGTCGCTGACGGCAAGCCATTTCGCGACGAGATCGAGGCGACCGTTCACGCGTTGGGCCTCGACGTCGAGATCGAAGGCAGTGACGACCTGCCGGTCATCCGTGATCCCTCAACGCACACCATCATGGTGCTCGGCCTGCCGATCACCGCCGAGGCGTTCGGCGCCGTCGCCCGCGAAGTGGCCGCACTGGGCGTCAACATCGACCTCATCCGCGGCATCTCCGATTACCCCGTCACCGGCCTGGAGTTGCGGGTGTCCGTGCCACCCGGAGTCGGGGGACAGCTGCAGGCGGTGCTGACGCGGGTCGCCGCCGACGCGGGCGTCGACGTCGCGTTGGAGGACTACAGCATCGCGCGGCGGGCCAAGCGACTCATCGTGTTTGACGTCGACTCGACGCTGATCCAGCAGGAAGTCATCGAAATGCTGGCCGCCCGGGCGGGCGCCGAAGAGGCCGTCGCCGCGATCACCGAGGCAGCGATGCGCGGCGAGCTGGACTTCGCCGAGTCGCTGCATCAGCGGGTCGAGACCCTGGCCGGCCTGCCCGCAGCCGTGCTCGACGAGGTCGCCGAAGAGGTGACGCTGACCCGCGGCGCGCGCACCACGCTGCGGACATTGCGGCGGCTGGGCTACCACGTGGGCGTGGTCTCCGGCGGTTTCCGCCAGGTCATCGAGCCGTTGGCGCACGAGCTGATGCTGGACTTCGTCGCCGCCAACGAGCTGGAGATCGTCGACGACAAGCTCACCGGTCGGGTCATCGGCCAGATTGTCGACCGCGCCGGTAAAGCCAAGGCGCTAAGAGATTTTGCGCAGCAGGTCGGGGTGCCGATGGCACAGACTGTCGCGGTCGGTGACGGCGCCAACGACATCGACATGCTGTCCGCCGCGGGCCTGGGCATCGCGTTCAACGCCAAACCCGCGCTGCGCGAGGTCGCCGACGCGTCGCTGAGCCACCCCTACCTGGACACCGTGCTGTTCCTGCTCGGCGTGACGCGCGGCGAGATCGAGGCCGCCGATGCACTCGACGGCGTGGTGAGCCGCGTCGATATCGAGAGCGAGTAGTAGCGATCGCAAGCGCGGCGCAGCCGGGCGCAGCGGGTGCTTATCGTCTGGACCTAGCACGCGACCCGACAGCCGCTGTGGCGTCGCGGTACGGCACGATGGTGAAGTGGCCGACCAGACGAGCGAGGGCGTCGACCCCGACCTGCTGATCGACTTCACCGACGTGTCATTGCGACGCGACGGGCACACCCTTGTCGGGCCGGTGACCTGGTCGGTCGAGCTCGACGAACGCTGGGTGATCATCGGCGCCAACGGCGCAGGCAAAACATCGTTGCTACGCATCGCCGCGGCCGCCGAGCATCCCTCGTCGGGGGTTGCTTACGTGCTGGGGGAGCGGCTCGGCCGGGTCGACATGGCGGAGCTGCGGTCCCGGGTGGGCTTGAGTTCCTCGGCGCTGGCACAACGGATTCCGGGCAACGAGCTGGTACGCGACCTGGTCGTCTCGGCCGGCTACGCGGTGCTCGGCCGTTGGCGGGAGCGCTACGAGGACGTCGACTACGAGCGCGCGGTCGACATGCTGGAAGGCCTGGGCGCCGAGCATCTCGCCGACCGCACCTACGAAACACTGTCGGAGGGCGAGCGCAAACGAATTCTGATCGCACGCGCGCTGATGACCGACCCTGAGCTGCTGCTGCTCGACGAGCCTGCGGCCGGCCTCGACCTGGGTGGTCGCGAGGAGCTGGTGTCACGGCTGACCGATCTGGCCGCCGACCCCGATTCGCCGGCGCTGGTGCTGGTCACCCATCATGTCGAGGAGATTCCGCCCGGTTTCAGCCACTGCATGTTGTTGGCGGAGGGGCAGGTGGTCGCGGCGGGTCTGTTGTCCGAGGTGCTGACGTCAGACAATCTGTCCGCGGCGTTCGGCCAGTCGATCGCGGTAGACGTGATCGACGGGCGGTATTTCGCCCGGCGTACTCGTACCCGCCCGGCCCACCGGAGGCGCTTGTGACCGACGATGCGTTTGTCCCGTTGCCGGTACGGCCGGCCGCGACCGTGATGCTGTTGCGCGAGGAACCACACGATGAGGAAGGTCTAGCGGTCTTCCTGATGCGACGGCACGCCGGAATGGAATTCGCCGCAGGCACGGTGGTGTTTCCCGGTGGCGGTGTCGACGACCGCGACCGCAACGCCGATATCGCCTGGTCCGGACCGCCGCCGTCGTGGTGGGCGGAGCGCTTCGGCACCGACACCGAGCTGGCCGAGGCCCTGGTGTGCGCCGCGGCGCGCGAGACCTTCGAAGAGTGCGGCGTGCTGTTCGCCGGCCCGGCGGACGACCCGGCCGGCATTGTCCGCGACGCGTCGGTGTACCGCGAATCTCGTCAGGCGCTGGCCGAGCGCACGCTGTCGTTCGCCGACTTCCTGCGCCGCGAGAACCTTGTGCTGCGAGCCGATCTGCTGCGGCCGTGGGCGAACTGGGTGACTCCCGAGGCCGAGCGCACCCGTCGCTACGACACCTACTTCTTCGTCGGAGTGCTTCCGGAAGGGCAGCGCGCCGACGGCGACAATACCGAGTCCGACCGGGCGGACTGGAGCACGCCGCAGGCTGCGGTCGCGGAATTCGAGGCCGGCCGTTGCTTCCTGCTGCCGCCGACCTGGACGCAGCTGGACTCGCTGATCGGGCGCTCGGTTGCCGACGTGCTGGCCGTCGAGCGCCACATCGTGACGGTGCAACCGAACCTCGAAATCGAAGGCGACAACTGGATTTTCGAGTTCTTCGACTCCGATCGCTATCACCGGGCCCGCAAAGCCGGCGGACTCGGGTGGCGGCATTGAGCGAGTTCGTCAGCGTCCACCTCGACTCGGGCCATCCGGGTGTTGGGACGCTGGTGCTCTCGCGGCCCCCCACCAATGCCCTGACCCGGCAGGTCTATCGGGAGATCGGGCAGGCCGCTGCGGAGATCGGCGACCGCGAAGACATCGCCGCCGTCATCCTGTTCGGCGGCCACGAGATCTTCTCCGCGGGTGACGATATGCCGGAGCTGCGCACGCTGACCGCGCCGGAAGCCGAGGGTTGGATCCACGTGCACCGCGACGCCGTCGACGCCGTCGCAGCGATCCCGAAGCCGACCGTCGCCGCGATCACCGGATACGCGCTGGGCGCCGGCCTGGGTCTCGCGCTGGCCGCCGATTGGCGGGTGAGCGGCGACAACGTCCGGTTCGGCGCGACGGAGATCCTGGCCGGCCTGGTTGCCGACGGCGACGGCATCGCGCGCCTCACCCGCACGGTCGGGACCAGCAGGGCCAAGGAACTGTTGTACAGCGGTCGCTTCTTCGGCGCCGAAGAGGCACTCGAGCTGGGTGTGATCAACGAGATGGTGGCCCCTGACGAGGTGTACGACGCCGCCGCGGCGTGGGCCAGCCGTTTCGTCGACGGACCCCGGGATGCGCTGGCCGCGGCCAAGGCGCGCGTCGACGGCGTCTTCACCCGGCCTGCGGAGGAGTGCTACTTAGAGGTATTCTGAGAAACCTCTACATGCGGCGCGCGCGGCTCATTACGATGGGCGGATCTTGGGCACAGGTCGCCGCAGGCGCGCAATCGGGATGGGTACTGCCCTCGGGGCGTTCGTCGCCTTCGGGGTAGTTGCGACAGCCACCTCGGCCACCGCACACGCCGATGATTTCGGTCTCGGTGACCTGATCAGCAACCTCATCGTCAGCGCAAGCCCTGTCGACCAAGCGCTCGCGTCCAGT
The DNA here is from genome assembly GCA_963834615.1 of uncultured Actinomycetota bacterium. GTDB lineage: Bacteria > Actinomycetota > Actinomycetes > Mycobacteriales > Mycobacteriaceae > Mycobacterium. The sequence goes on along the minus strand of CAWICO010000002.1, from coordinate 240,027 downwards.
GCCGAAACGCTTTCCGCGGCAGGGCTTTTCCAGCAATTCATCTACGACCCGCTGCACGCCGGTGTGGAGAGTTGGATCACCAGCCCGTTCGGTGAGCAAGTAGACCAGTTCATCAATACGGCGTCCGGGCAGTTCGTGATCGGCAACGGCGTCGACGGAACACCGCTGGATCCCGACGGCGGAGTCGGCGGCTTATGGTTCGGCGACGGCGGCAACGGATGGGACAGCGATGAAGCCGGCGTGGCCGGCGGTTCCGGCGGTGACGCTGTCGGGTCCTTCGGCAACGGCGGTGACGGGGGACTGGGTGGCGCCGGAGCCGCAGGCGGTGACGGCGGTGGCGGCGGCTCGCTGTTCGGTATCGGCGGCGATGGCGGCAACGCCGGCGACGGGGCGACCCTCAGCGGTCTGCCCGCTCTCGGCGGGGCCGGCGGCAATGCCGGTGCCTTCGGCGAGCATGGCGCAGTCGGCGATTACGGCACGCTGCCCGCAGGCCCGACGCAGAACGCCGACCCCTACGGGGCGTTGCTGTCGGTCGGGACCAACGGCGACTGGCTGACCAACAGTGACGGTCAGGTCGTCATCCTGCACGGGCTCAACGACGTGTACAAGGTGGGCTCCGGTGAGCCTTCCGCCGACGGGTTCGACAAGGACGACGCGGCGTTTTTGGCCGCAAACGGCTTCAACGCAGTGCGGGTGGGCATCATCTGGTCGGACCTGGAGCCCGAGCCCGGCGTCTTCGACGCCGGTTATCTCAACTCGGTCGAACAGACTGTCCAGACCCTGGGCAGCCACGGCATCTACAGCATCATCGACTTCCACCAGGACGCATACAGCAGCGCGTTCGGTGGCGAAGGCGCCCCGTCATGGGCAACCGAAACCAACGGGGCAAGCAACGTCTCGCTGCCGTTCCCGTACAACGAATTCTTCAATCCCGCCGAGAGCCAGGCCTGGGATTCCTTCTGGTCCAACGCCGAGGCGCCGAACGGGCTCGGACTCGAGGACAACTACTCGCAAATGCTGGAATACGTTGCGAACGCCTTCAACGGCAACCCCGACGTGGCCGGTTTCGAGCTGATGAACGAACCCTCGCCGGGTTCAGAGACCTTTGGGACGCTCTTGGGTAGCCCCTCCTTCGACACCCAGGAGCTCAACCCGTTCTACGACCAGGGCGCCGACGCGATCCGGGCCGCCGACCCGAGCACACCGATCTTCTACGAACCGAACGTCCTCTTCAGCACAGGCGTGCCAACCCACCTGGGCACAGTGGACGCCACCGGCACCGTCTTCTCGTTCCACGACTACTGCGAGTTCGACCTCGGGGCGCTGGGTTGCATACCGAACGTCGGCGATATCGCGGACAACGCCGTGAACTACGCCGACGCGCACGGGATCCCGGCGTTTATGACCGAGTTCGGCGCCAGCAGCGACCAGACGGGCATCGGCGCCTCGATGAACGCCGCCGACCAGCACCTGATCGGCTGGACGGAGTGGGCCTACAGCAGCCAGGGCGACATCAGCACCACGGCGTCGCCGCCGAGTTCGGAGTCGCTGGTGTACAACCCGGCCGAACCGCTGACCGGCGCCAACGTCAACACCGCCAACCTGGACACTCTCGCCGAGCCGTACCCGCAGGCGGTATCCGGCACCCCGGAGTCCTCCTCATTCGACAACGGGACGTTCCAGTTCAGCTACTCCACCGCAGAGCCTGACGGCCTGGGCAGCTTCCCGGCCGGCTCGCAGACCACCATCTCGGTCCCGGGCGTCGAATTTCCGGACGGCTACCACGTCAGCGTGACCGGTGGCGAGGTAATGTCGGCTCCCAACGCCGCCGAGCTGGTGGTTGCCTCGAGCGGGGCCAGCACGGTCACCGTCACCGTCAGCGCCGCCGGAATGTAGGAGGATCCGGGCAATCTGACCTAGCCAGGATGCTCGGCGACCCGGTTGGCCGATAGGCTGGGCGACCATGACCAGTACCGACCCGGCTCCGCAGCCGCACGCCACCGCCGAGCAGGTTGAAGCTGCGCGACAAGACAGCAAACTGGCCCAGGTGCTCTACCACGATTGGGAAGCGGAGAGCTACGACGAGAAATGGTCGATCTCCTACGACCAACGTTGCATCGACTACGCCCGGTCCTGTTTCGACGGCATCGTCCCCGACGATGAGGTTCAGCGACTTCCCTACGAACGTGCACTCGAATTGGGCTGCGGTAGCGGTTTTTTCCTGCTCAACCTGATCCAGTCCGGGGTCGCACGGCGCGGGTCGGTCACCGATCTGTCCCCGGGGATGGTCAAAGTCGCCACCCGCAACGGGCAGGCGCTGGGCCTCGACATCGACGGCCGGGTCGCCGACGCCGAACACATCCCCTATGACGACAACACCTTCGACCTGGTGGTCGGACATGCTGTGCTGCACCACATTCCCGACGTCGAACTGTCGCTGCGCGAGGTGATGCGAGTGCTGCGGCCCGGGGGCCGATTCGTTTTCGCCGGCGAGCCCACCACCATCGGCAATCAGTACGCCCGCAGGTTGGCCGACCTGACGTGGAATGTGACCATACGCGCGGTGAAGCTTCCCGGTCTGGGGAGCTGGCGTCGTCCACAGGCCGAAATTGACGAGAACTCGCGGGCCGCTGCGCTGGAGTGGATCGTCGACCTGCACACCTTCTCGCCCGGCGATCTGGAAAAGATGGCCGGCCGCGCCGGCGCCGTCGACGTCGACACCGCCACCGTCGAGTTCACCGCGGCAATGTTGGGCTGGCCGGTGCGCACCTTCGAGTCGACCGTGCCGCCGGGCAAGCTCGGCTGGGGCTGGTCACGATTCGCGTTCGGCAGCTGGAAGACGCTGAGCTGGGTAGACGCCAACATTTGGCGTCACGTGGTGCCGAAAGGCTGGTTCTACAACGTCATGATCACCGGGGTCAAACCGTCCTGAACGTCGGCCTCGACGACGTCGCCTACCTGACGTCGGACGAGGGCTCCGCTGCGCTCGCCGCAGTCGACTCCCGTCCGCTGACCGACCGCGTCAGCGAGATCACCACGCTCAGAAAGCAATTCGGTAACCGAACGCCGATCCTGGTGGAGATGGTGCTGTTGCGCCGCCGCGCGGCGGGGAAGCTCGCCGACCTGCCGGGCAGCGGCGGCTGGTTGTTCACCGACGACGCCCTGCAGCAGGCCAGCGCCGCGCCGGTTGCCCTGCATCGGGCAAAGCGGCTCAGCGGCAACATAATTCACGATGTAACTTGCTCGATCGGTACCGAGCTAGCGGCGATGCGCGCCGTGGGTCCGTCGGCGCTGGGCAGCGACGTCGACCCGGTACGGCTGGCGATGGCGCGACACAACCTCGGCGACGGCGCACACCTGTGCCGTGCCGATGCGCTGCACCCGGTCACCCGGGACGCAGTGGTGCTGGCCGACCCGGGTCGCCGCAGCGGCGGGCGTCGACGCTTCGACCCACGCGACTATCAGCCGGCACTGGACGGCCTGGTCGAGGCTTATCGAGGCCGAGAAATGGTCGTCAAATGCGCCCCGGGGATCGATTTCGACGCCGTGGCACGGCTCGGATTCAGCGGCGAGATCGAGGTGACCTCGTATCGCGGATCGGTGCGGGAAGCCTGCCTGTGGTCGGCGGGTTTGTCGGAGCCCGGAGTGCGACGGCGGGCCAGCATTCTCGATCGCGGCGAAGAGCTCACCGATGCCGAGCCGGACGACTGCCCGGTGCGGGCGCCCGGCCGGTGGATCGTCGACCCGGACGGCGCGGTCGTTCGAGCCGGCCTGGTGCGGCACTTCGCCGCGCGGTACGGGCTGTGGCAACTCGACCCGCACATCGCCTACCTGTCCGGCGATGAACTGCTTTCCGGGCTACGCGGCTTCGAGGTCTTGGATCAGCTGGCTTTCGACGAGCGACGGCTGCGGCAAGCGCTGGGCGCACTCGACTGCGGCTCGCTGGAGATTTTGGTCCGCGGCGTGGATGTGGATCCCGATGGGCTGCGCCGACGACTTAGATTGCGTGGCAGCCGCCCGCTGGCGGTGGTTATCACCCGGATCGGTTCCGGTGCGTCGGCGCGGGGGACCGCATTCGTGTGCCGGCCGTCGCGCTGAGGGGCGTGCGCAGCGCCAAAGATAGGGAATTCTCCCCATGTACTGAGACCCACGGGCCCGCAGACTGATACGAGCGCGCCGGCGGGCGGCACAGCTACAGCGAAGCATTACCGGGACATGATGTAGCTGCTGTGGTTTCGCCGCCCCCGGTTGCGCGACAACTACCGACACTTCCGAGGGCAGGCCGAGGTATGTCTGAGCCGCGGCCGTCCGGGATCGCCTGGTCGAGACGAAATCGCGTCGAAGTGATCGAAACAGGCTGAGTTTGCCGATTAGGCCGACGGTTACCCAGTTGCGGTGTTTAGGTGAGCATTCGCTGCAGGCTCCGGTCTTAATCACGACAGCAGCGCCGCAAAGGCGTTTGCGGTGCGCTGTCGCAAGGGCAGGTAGTCTTGCGAGACGGCATCTCAGCCGCTCCCAGTCTGCGAGGACAAGTCGACCGATGCGCATGATGATGTCGGCCGCACTGATAGCGGCCGGAGCCCTGATGGTCTGGTCCGGCGGAGCGGTCGCGGCGGCTGACTCGCCGTGCACCAGCCTCGGCGGCGAGATCCAGGATGAGCAGACCTGCCATGTGCGCATTTCGACGGCCAGCTACACGCTGAGCATGACGTTTCCGGTCGACTATCCGGACCAGTCGCTGACCGATTTCCTAGTTCAGAACCGCGACGGATTCGTCAACGTCGCGCAGACGTCGTCCCAGACATCGGGCCCGCGCGAGGTGCCCTACCAAATGGAAGTCACATCCGAGCAGTACCGCTCGGGCCAGCCACCTGCAGGCACGCGAAGCGTTGTTCTGAAGGTGTTCGAGGATCTCGGCGGCCCGCGCCCGTCCACCTTCTACAAGAGCTTCAACTGGGATGTCGCCGGGCAGAAGGCGATCACCTTCGACACGCTATTCGCGCCGAACACCAAGCCGCTCGACGCGATCTATCCGATCGTGCAGCGCGAAGTGGGCAAGCAGAACGGCCTCGGTGCCGCAATCCTGCCTGGTTCCGGGCTCGACGCGTCGCACTACCAGAACTTTGCGATCACCGACGACGAGCTGATCTTCTACTTCGCGCCCGGCGAACTTCTGCCGTCACTGGCCGGCGCCAGCCAAGTCCACGTTCCGCGTAACGCCGTGCCGCCGCTCGCCGTCAAGGGTTAGGCCGCAGCGCAGCGACGGGTTAGACCGGGCCGGCCAGGGACTCCATGTACCCGGCTCCGAACGCTAACGCGAGCTGTGCGATGCACCCAATGAGCGGGACGACCCAGGCCACCCGCTTGCGGACCAGCTGAAACAAGGTCAGAGCCACGTCGGCGAACAACAGGACGCCGCCGGCCCATGAGGCCAGATGCATGGCCCTGTCGAGCCACGCCGAGTCACCGCATTTCTGATAGCCACACGAATCCGTGCCCATCACCAGCAGCCCAAGCACCACGAACGTCGCGCCGTACAACGCGAAATGGGCGATCATCAGCACGACGGTCGCCAGCACATCAGCAATCTGCCGTCGCGGGGCGTGATCGGTCTGCTGATCCGGCACAGGCTGCGCGGCTGGTTCCTCCACCATGGACCTCATCTTTGTCGAGCCGACGGTCTGCGGACAATCAGTTCGGCGCGAAGCTGTACACCTGGCCGTCGCTGGTGGCGGTGACGACCCGGCGATCGCGGCCGATCGACACGCCGACGGGGAATCCGGTCGCCTCGGGAAGCCGGTAGCTGTTGAGGGTGTGGCCGCTGCTGGGCTCGAACACCAGCAGCGACATGCCCCGGGCGCCCTGGCCCGGCCCACCGGTCACCACGGCGTAGCCCACCCCGCGACCGGCCTGGCTCGACGTCGACAGCGGGCTGATGTCATTGCGGCGCCATATCTCCTGGGCGTGGTCGCCGGAGTCCTTAAAAGCGACCAGCCGGGTGTCCGCTCCGCCACCGGAGACGATCAGACCGCCCGGCGCCACCGACGGCGGCGTCTGCGCCGCGAACTTCAGCGGAACCGACCACTTCGCCTTGCCGTCGGCGGCATTCAGCGCCCACAGCCGCTCGTCACGCCCGTTGATGTAAACCGTCGATCCGTCGCTGGACAGCACCGGGCTGGCCAGCACGCCGGCGCCGACCGCGTTGCTGGTCCATTCCCGAGTCAGCAGCGGACTTTGGCCCGGGTGGTATTTCAGGCCGACGAGCACAGCGGCGGGGGCGTCCGGCTCCCACAAGCTCAGCACGACCATCCCGGTGGTCGCCGAGAAGGCCGGCGCCGCGGCTACCGGGCAGCCCGCCTTGGCCGGCCCGCAGTCTGACAACCCGCGGGTGGAGTCGCTCGGATCGACGTCGTTCACCAGGTCGAGCGAATTACCGGCCACGACACCGCGATGGCCGTCGAAAACCTGCAGCTGCCCGAGGTGGGTGGCGACAAGGAGTTGACCGTGCCCGAGAATCCTTGGCGTGGTGGGCATTCCGATGACCGGATGACGCCAGCGGATCCACTGGGTGACTGGAAAGGAAAGGATGGCGCCGGGTTGGCCGACATAGAGGTTGTCGAAGCCGTCGAACAACGGGCTGGACATGCCGCCGCCCTGGAACAGCCGGGTGCACCACCGCTGCCTGCCGTTGTCGTCGTTCTCCCACTCCATCAGCGAGCAGCCGCCCGGTGTCTGTGCATTGGCCGCAAGCCAGTTGCGCTGGCTGAGCGACACCGCCGCTGCCAACGAGCCCTTGACCGAGCGGGTCCAGCGCAGCGTCAACCGACCGGCGCCCGATGTCGGGCTGTAGCTGCTGTTTGCCGCATCGCCATACTGCGCGGGCCAGCCCTCGGCGGGCACCGTGTCGACCCATGAGTCGGTGTTGCCGCAACTTGCCACCGCGACAGTCAGAACGATCGCCGACGTCACCGAGGACCACTGCCGCACGATGCGTCGCGGAATTGGCCATGGCACGGTGCGAGGGTAACCCGCGGTGGCGCGCCTGAGGCTGATTGCCCACTTCGCAACGTCTGATCCCGCGGCGTTAGGCTTTTCGGCCATGACGAGCATGTGGGGTGCCCCGATCCATCGCCGCTGGCGGGGGTCGAATCTGCGGGACCCACGCCAGGCCAGGTTCCTCACGCTGGCCTCGCTGCGGTGGGTGCTGCGCAACCGCGCCTATACCCCCTGGTATCTGGTGCGTTACTGGCGGCTGCTGAAGTTCAAGCTGGCCAATCCGCACATCATCACCCGCGGGATGGTCTTCATCGGCAAGGGCGTCGAGATTCACTCGACGCCCGAATTGGCACAGCTGGAGATCGGTCGCTGGGTGCACATCGGCGACAAGAACACGATCCGCGCCCACGAGGGATCGCTGCGGTTCGGCGACAAGGTGGTGCTGGGTCGCGACAACGTCATCAATTGCTACCTCGACATCGAACTCGGCGACTCGGTGTTGATGGCTGACTGGTGCTACGTCTGCGATTTCGACCACCGGATGGACGACATCACGCTGCCGATCAAGGATCAGGGGATCGTCAAGACCCCGATCCGCATCGGCCCGGACACCTGGGTCGGCGTGAAGGTGACCGTGCTGCGCGGGACGACCATCGGCCGGGGCTGCGTGTTGGGATCACACGCCGTGGTGCGCGGTGACGTGCCTGACTTTTCGATCGCGGTCGGGGCACCGGCCAAGGTGGTCAAGAACCGTCAGCTTGCCTGGGAGACTTCCGCCGCTCAGCGCGCTGAGCTCGCTGCGGCACTTGCCGACATCGAGCGGAAAAAAGCCGCCCGCTGACGGTTCCTCAGTTGATCTGCTGGTAGCGGCGCAGCGCCTCGCTGCGTTCGGCACTGTGGTCGACGATCGGCTCGGGATACTCCGACGGGCGCTCGCTTTTGGTCAAGCGGACATCGTCGACGCCTGCGAGCTCACCCACCCAACGCCGCACGTAATGGCCTCCGGGATCGAACTTTTCGGCCTGCGTGCTCGGATTGAACACCCGGAAGTATGGCGCCGCATCGGTACCGCAGCCCGCAGACCACTGCCAGCCGTGCTGGTTGTTGGCCATGTCGCCGTCGACCAGTTGATCGAGAAACCAGCGGGCGCCCCACTGCCAGGGCAGGTGCAGATCCTTGACCAGGAAGGACGCGACGATCATCCGCACCCGATTGTGCATGTACCCGGTGTCGCGGAGCTGACGCATGCCCGCGTCGACGATCGGGAACCCGGTCCTGCCGGCCTTCCAGGCCTCGAAGCGTTGCTCGGCCTTCTTGCCGTCATCGATCTTGATGGCGTCGAAGTCGCGGTTCCAGTTCCACCAGCTGCTGGCCGGCCAATGATGCAGCACCGCTGCATAGAAGTCGCGAAATGCCAACTCCCGCAAGTATGCTCGTGCGCCGGCATGACGTTGGTCCAAGTCGGCGGCCATAGTGCGGGGGTGGATGGTGCCGAACTTCAGATGCGCCGACATCCGGCTGGTGCCGTCGTGGTCGGGTCGATTGCGTTCGTCGCTGTAGTCTTCGAGCCCCTTGTCGACGAACTTCTTCCACTGCTGCTTCGCTGCTGCCTCGCCGGCGGCCAGGTCGATGTCGACGCCAGGGTCGGGTATGTCCACCGGTGCGGCCAGCTTGCCCAACTGGGTGGGATCAACCCAGCGCGCCGACTTGGGTGTCGATCGAGCGGCCGACCGCCAGCCCAGTTCCCGCCATCGCGCGAAGAACGGGGTGAACACTTTGTACGGCTCGCCGTTGTCTTTGGTGACGCGCCCCGGCGACACCAGGTACGGCGACCCGGTCGCCACCAGCGGCACGTCGCCCAGCGCCGATTGCACGCTGTTGTCGCGTCGGCGGCCGTACGGCGCGAAATCCTCGGAGACATGCACCGACGGCGCCTCGATCTCCTTGACGATGGCGGGAATGCGCTCCTCGGGTCGCCCACGTGTCACCAGCAGCCGGCCGTCGAGGTCGTCTCGCAACTGGCGTAACGAGTCGCAGAGGAACTGCATCCGCCGATCACCGGACGACGCCTCCAAGCGTGGATCCAGCACGAAACAGGCCAACACGTCTTTGCTGTCGGCGGCGGCCCGCAGCAGCGGAGGTAGGTCCCGCAGGCGCAGATCGCGGCGAAACCACAACAACGCGGGCATCGAGATTACCTGTCTCTCATCGACGGTTGAGGACCCAGATATGGACCGACATCACGGTGGCAAAGGCGCACCACAGCGGATACGGCAACAACGCTACGCCGGCCCGCTGGTCGGCCGCCGCGGTTCTCCTGGTGAGGTCGGCGCTGCTGGCCGCCAGCACAACCGCGCCCACCGCGGAGGCGCCGAGCTTGTTGTGCTTGAAGAACAGCCAGCTCCAGCCGGCGTTGAGGATCAGGTTGGCGGCCAGCGCGACGGTGTAGTCGCGGGCTTCCTGCTGGCGTCCTGCCGCGCGCAGTCGGTCGATCGCGGTGGCGGAGGTGATCGCGATATCGGTGTAGATCGCGGTCCATGCGACCGGGAAGACCGCGTCGGGCGGCACGTATGCGGGCTTGCGTAACCGGGCATACCAGCGGGTGATCCGGGGTTTGCTGGCCACGCTTCCGATCCCTGCTGTCGCGCCGACTGCGAGGGCGGTGGCGGCGAGAGTCTGCTTGTTCACCTGATGTCCCTTCGATTGGCCTGCTAATTCTTTCAGTAAATTAAGTATTAATCAACTGAAGTAACGGGTGAATGCGGATAAGCTGCACAACGTCATGGGTGACGACGAGACCGCCGGCGGCCGAGCCGCTCTGGAGTCGCAGATTTCGGCGGATCTGCGGGTACTGACGGCCGAATCCGAACAGATCGGCCGAGTTTTCGCTGCCGTGCATGACGTGCGGCCCACCGATTTTCGCGCGCTACTCCATGTCATGGTGGCCGAAACGGCAGGCACTCCGATCACCTCGGGCGAACTGCGTCAGCGCATGGGCCTGTCCGGCGCAGCCATCACCTACCTGGTGGACCGCATGATGGCGTCGGGCCATATCACCCGGCAATCCGATCCCGCGGACCGGCGAAAGGTCATCCTTCGGTACTCAGATTCGGGCTCAGCGACCGCGCGGGCCTTCTTCGCTCCGCTGGGAGCACACACCCGCGATGCGATGGCAGACTTGCCGGACACGGATCTGGCGGCGGCCAGTCGGGTGTTCAGCTCGTTGATCGAGGCAATGCGGGTATATCAGCACCATCTCGCGTCTTCCAAGTCAGTCAAGCGGCCACTGAATTGACGTGAGCGCGTATCGGGCAGAAAGGGGGCAAGGGGCTGTGTCAACTGATTCGACGGGGATGACCACCCGCAAACGACGTCATATCGACGTATGTCTTGACGAGCGGGTCGCGTATTCCGGTGTTACGACCGGGCTGGAACGATATCGGCTGCCGTACAACGCGCTGACTCAGACCAGTCTCGCCCACGTCGACCTTTCAGCCCACTTCCTGGGCGTCGGCTTGCGGGCCCCGATCCTGGTCGGTGCCATGACCGGCGGCGCCGAATTGTCCGGGACGATCAACAGGAATCTGGCCGCGGCCGCCCAGCGGCTGGGAGTCGGAATGATGCTGGGCTCGCAGCGGATCATGCTGGACAGCGCGCTGGGGGAGGAGGCGGCCACCAGCTTCGCTGTCCGCGACGTCGCGCCGGATGTGCTGTTGTTGGGCAACATCGGGCTTGCGCAACTGACAGTTGCTGCGGTCGAAGATATTTCGAACGCGTTGAAACGCGTAGGCGCTGATGCGCTTGCGGTACATACCAATCCGCTTCAGGAGGCCGTTCAGCGTAACGGGGACGGCGACTTCTCCGGGTCGGTGGACAGGCTACGCGAGGTCGCTGCCGCACTGGACTATCCGGTGCTGCTCAAAGAAGTCGGCCACGGCATCGGCGCCTCGGCGATCACCGAGCTACTTGGCCAGTCCGGCGACGTGCCGGTAGCCGCGATCGATGTCGCAGGTGCCGGCGGGACGTCGTGGTCACGTGTCGAGCAGCTCGTCCGCTACGGCGAGGTGCGCTACCCGGATCTGGCCGACTGGGGCATTCCCACCGCGCAGGCGATCGTCGAGGTGCGGGAGGCGTTGCCTGCCATCCCGCTGGTCGCATCCGGAGGTATCCGCACCGGCATGGACGCCGCCAAAGCCCTGGCGCTGGGTGCCGATGTGGTCGCGATCGCACGCCCGCTGTTGGCGGCGGCGATCGAATCCACGGAAGCCGTGGTGGATTGGCTGCAGCGATTCATCGACGAGCTTCGAATCTGTCTGCACGGCGTCGGTGCGACGGACCTGTTCGCGCTGCGTCGCGTCGGCGTCACGCCGATCCTGTAACCGCGCCTCGTCGTCGATAATGGCAGTCATCCTGGCGTATGGATCGCCCTCGCTCGGACACCTGTTCCCGCTTGCCGCGCTGCTGAGCGAACTGGTCGAGCGTGGGCATCAAGTTCATCTGCGGACCATGTCGTCCGGTGTTCAGAGAGCCCGCGATGCAGGCATCAACGCCGAGCCGGTCGACGCCCGAATCGAAGCCGTTGTCGCGCGAGATTGGCTGGCACGAAACGCGTTGCACGTCCTGAAGATGTCGATCGACGTGTTGTGTCAACGGGCCGTGCTGGAGGTCGACGATCTGCGCGACGCAATGGACTTGGTGCAACCGGACGTGGTGATTGTCGACGCAAACTGTTGGGGTGCAATGTCATTGGTTGACGCCGGTGACACGCCGTGGCTGGTGTTCTCACCGTTCACGCCTTACTTGCGGTCTCCGGGCGTGCCCCCGTTCGGTCCGGGGCTGCGGCCGCGGCCCGGCATCGCCGGCCGTCTTCGCGACGCTGCTTTTCGGCCGTTTGTAACGCATCTCTTCGACCGGCGAATGTTGCCTCGGGTCAACGCGGTTCGCACGACGGTCGGTGCACCGACCGCTAACTCGGTCGATGAGCTGATGCGTCGGGCGCCGTTGTTGTTGGTAGTCGGTGGCGAGCCGTTCGAGTATCCGCATCCCGGGTGGGGTGATGCGGTCCATCTGGTCGGCGCGTGCGTGTTCGAACCCGGCCCTGCCACGGTGCCCGACTGGCTCGCGTCGATCGACCGGCCGATCGTGCTGGTCAACACGTCATCGATCAGACAGGCCGATACCGTGTTGGCCTGCACCGCGTTGCGGGCTTTGGCCGACGAACCGGTCCACGTCGTTGCGACTTTCCCGGCGGGAGTGCCGGACGGACTGGCCATTCCGTCCAATGCGACCGTCCAGCAATTCGTCCCGCACGGTGTGGTGCTCGATCGTGCCTGCTGCGCGATCACCCATGGCGGGATGGGCACGACAGTCAAGGCGCTGGACCGCGGTGTGCCGGTCTGCGTCGTCCCGTTCGCGCGAGATCAGGCGGAGGTCGCCCGCAGAGTCGAGGTGGCGCGGTGCGGCGTCCGACTACCGGCCGACAAACTCACTGCGCCCGCGCTGCGTGATGCCGTTTGCACCGCGATCACGATGGCCGACGGCGCCCGACGGGTGGCCGCCGGCTTCGCTGCGACCGGCGGGGTCAGGCGGGGAGCGAACTTGATCGAGGTGCATCTGGGTGCGCCGGCTGCCAGAGAGAGCTAGCGGCTGCGCAGCCCTCGCGAAAGTTGTTCCGGCTCAGTACGTTTTCGCTACAGCAGCGTGCGCGGTTCGCGGTTTCAGCGTTTGAGGAACGAGCTCGGTCTCGAAATTCGACATTGCCGCAATCATCGCGGCGAACACCCGATGCGCAGCGAGTAAGTCCTTGTCGGGTAGGTCCGCGAGCGCGGCGCGCAGGTGCACGCCGAGCGGAGCGAAGAACCCGTGCGCCAACTCCATGCCACTGTCCTCATACCGGAGGAGGGCTTTGCGTCGGTCCGCGGGATCTGACTCGCGTCGGACGTGGCCGGCCTCGATCATCCGATCGACGAGATAGGTGATCGCGGCCGGTGAGACGTCCATCCGTTGCCTTAGCTGAGCCATCGTCAGCGGCTTCCCGGCAGTCTCAGCGACCATGACATGTAGCAACGCATGAAAATCATTGCCACTGACGTCGTTTTGGCGCGCGAAATGGCGTCCAATCCGATCCGATTGTGCTGTCACCGCCCGCATATCGGCCGACATCAGCTTTTCAAGCTCTGGCCTGCCAGGAGGTGAACCGTTTATGCCCCGTTTAGTCACCTGATCGCATCCTTCTCAGCGAATCTTTAAGAGTATGGGAAACCTACTGGATCAGCGACGATACGTCAGCATCTAGCGGAAAGTTAAATCGGCGCTGTGCGGCGGCGGCGCCACGGTGCGCGCGCCTGCTCTATGAATTCTCCTGAATGACCCAGTTGTGCATAGCAGTTCGAGTAATCAGTGTGGCTGCTTCAGCAGTCGACGGTCACCGGTCACGATCCGCTGGGCGATCTGATTTATCGGTGTGTTGGATTCTTGGGACATCCGCTTGAGCATATGAAAGGCCGCATCGGCATCGACGTCGAAACGCTCCATGAGCCTGCCTTTCGCTTGGCCGATGATGTCCCGTGAAACGATCGCCCCGCGAAATTGCTGGTCGCGGCGCATCATGTTCCATACCAGTGCAGTGTGCGTCGCGAAAATCAGCCCTAAATTGACAGAGCCGTCATCAAAAGCGTTTACCGGTTCGGCGTAGAAGTTGAGCGCCGCGGTCGTTGCGCCTTGCCTGAACATCCCGAATGACAAGATCGAGCGAATCGGTGTCTGCTTGAGCGCGTCGTCGCGGTAAAGCGGCCACCGGTTGTCGGCGACGAGGTCATCAGTGCGGACGCTGGTTTGCAGAGCCGCCGCGGTCAAGCACGGCCCCTGCTGATGGCGGCTCTGGATCTCGTCGAGCATGACCGGATAGCGGTGGGTTGCCGCCGCGGTCTGGCTGCGCCGTCGCTTCTCGGTCACGGTGATGCCGGCGTACTGGGCGCCGGGCACCGATGTGGCCGCGCCTTCGATCAGCTCGCGCAGCATGGCAGGTGTGTCGAACGACGCACGTTGGTGGAGATCGGCGACGAATTGCGTCGCCTGCAGAAACATCACGCTCTGCGAGTTCCGTAGCAGCCTTTCCGAACTCGGCTGATTCACTGCTCGAATTTCCGGCGCGCTGGTCATGGCGGGCTCACTGATTCTTGGGTCGCAGCGCGTCCGGTTTGTGCACGGCGTCGGCGCCTGTCTTATCGCTCGTTACCCGGTATTGCGGGTCGTCATCCGAGGCGCGGACCTTTCGCCCGGCGGCTTCGGTGTCGTCGGTGATCTTCTCCTCGACTTCCCCTTTGACGTTGTGGCCGTGGCTGCTCCACTCGACTTTGTCACCCTTGGTGAATTGGCGATCTGCCATCGCGTGACCTCCTGTTGAGATGTCTCGGGCTCCATCTGGCACGAGCAAACGCCAGTGCACACAACTACGTTTGTACTATAAACTTAACTATTCAGCTAGTGAATAAGATGTGAGCTACTCATCCGGATCGTCCAGGCCTGATCCAGGGCGATGCGGGGTATACCGCCGGGATCGGTAACGGGGCCGACAGAGGAGGAACCATGCGCTGCGTTGTTTTCGGCGCCACCGGATATCTCGGTGCGCGATTGGTCCCTGAACTATTGTCGGCCGGCCACGAGGTGCGCGTCATGGCCCGCACGCCCGCCAAGCTCAAAGACGTGCCGTGGCGTGCTGACGTCGACGTAGTGGAGGGAGACGTCACCGATAGCGAGCAGGTGCGCGGCGCCCTCGACGGCCAGCAGGTCCTCTACTACCTGGTGCACTCGATGCTGGGCTCGAACTTCGTCGATGTCGATTCTCGCGCAGCGTCCATCGTGGCAGACGCCGCCGGCCAGGCCGGCCTGTCACGGATCGTGTATGTCGGCGGCATCATCCCCGAGGCGCAGCAACTGTCTGAGCATCTGGCATCGCGCGAAGAAGTGGGTCGTTTGCTGCACGAGTCAGGCGTTCCCACCGTGGAATTGCGCGCGGCGGTCATCATCGGTGCGGGCTCGGCCAGCTTCGAGATGCTTCGTTATCTCACCGAGCGACTGCCGCTGATGGTCACACCGAAATGGCTGCGCACCCGGGTTCAGCCGATCGCAGTGCGCGACGTTCTGTACTACCTGACGCACGCAGCGGAGTTGCCCGCTGATGTCAGTCGCGCCTTTGACATCGGCGGCCCCGACACCTTCACATACACCGAGATGAGCCGTAGGTACGCGGTGATCGCGGGACTGCGCAAACGTGTCGCCATTCCGGTGCCGGTGCTGAGTCCGCGGCTCTCGTCGCACTGGGTGAATCTGATCACGCCGATGCCACGGTCGTTGGCGTCGTCGCTGATGGATTCGCTGGAGAATGACGTGGTGTGCGGCGAGCACGACATCGCCGCACATATTCCGGACCCCGATGGTGGGTTGATGTCGTACGAAGACGCCATTGTGTTCGCGTTGGCCCGGGTGGGAGACGGAGAGTTGAAAACCCGATGGTCGCAACCGGAAACGGAGGACGGTCCGTCGCAGCCACTGCCCACCGACCCCGACTGGGCAGGTGGGTCTGTGCACGAGCAGCTGATCGAACGCCGGGTGGATACCGACGCTGAAACACTGTGGCACGCTCTCGAATCGATCGGCGCCAAGCCGGCCGCGTCGGCCGCGCCGCCGGTGCCGCACGGCTGGATCGGCCGGCTGAAGGGCGTGGCCAAGATCGGACGCTTATCGGCTCAAAACCACCGCACGGGTGAGTCGCCGGATTCGTGGCTCGTCGAGCAGATCGAGCGACCGCACGTGCGGCTACGTGCAAACGTTCCGTTACCCGGCAGGCTGTGGCTGGAGCTATCCGTGCACGACAACGGCGACGGTGGCTGTCTTTACCGGCAGCGCGCGCTGTTCCAGCCGTATGGCCTTCCCGGTGAAGCATTTTGGATCGCATCGGCGTCCGCACGCAAGGCAGTATTCGGCAGCATCGCTCGTGACATCACCGCGAATGCCCGCGGCGCTGCCGCTGCCGCGCGAGCATGATCCAGGAGACGGCCGCCGCGCAGAACGCGAACGCCTGTGCCACTCCGGTCCGGTTGGACGGGTAGAACGTCCCGGCGACATAGCGGTCGATGAAACCCGACGATGGCAGCAGGTTCATCCCCGCGCGTGCCCGTGCCCGCTGTTCGAGTTCGGTCAGCGGGCAAGGCAACTCGAACACGACGACGCCGATGCCCCAGAGGACTACCGGAATGTGCAGGGCGATGCTACGTGGCCAGCGCCTAGCAAGAAATCCGCCACTGGGCAGATACGCCAGGTAGGCCAGATGCGCACCTACGGTGAGACCGACAGCGCCAGAACGCATCAGGCGTTGCCGGCCCGCAGTTGGTAGCGACGCTCGGCATAGGCGAGGTCGTCTTTCCACAGCCGCGCCGCGGCAACCCGCATCAGCCCGGTGACCAGCGGCGCGGCGTAGCGTGCCCGCTGGAAGCCGGTCCGGTCGGAATGGGCGACCATGGCTTCGATCACCGCGGTACGCGGGCGGTGGTCCGGCCCCAAACCGAGCGGTGTGGCATGAGTTTCGACAACGCTGCCCGCTCCCTCCCCGTCGAGGATGCGCATCACGATGGTGCGTGCCTCCGGGCTGGTGAACTCCGCGACGGTGGGCACGCCAACGCGGCCGATCCGGAAGGTCACGGCTACCAGGAACCGGTCCTCCTCGTCGGTCGGTGTGGTCAGCACCTCGAGTCGGGTGAACGAGTAGGGGTGATACCACGCGCCGTGCCACGGATCGAGGCGGTTGGCGATGATGTCGGTAGGTTCGCAGATGCCGACCACTCGGGCAACGGCGTCCAACGTGTCGCCGGTCGGCCTGGCCGGGATCACCGGCCGGTCCAGCGGGGTTTCGCCGCCGGCACCGTCGAGGCGCACCCACGCGAGCACCCCGTCGTCGTAGCTCGGCAGTGTGCGCCAACCGAATTCGTCGGTGTTGGCGGTGAGACAGAGCCCGTGCCAGCGACAGATCAGCGCACCGTCATGCACGACCGCGGTGGCCAGGTCGGCGCCGAGATGCGGGCAACTGCGCGGGCCTACGTGTAACCGAGATTTCTGATCGCGCCACGCGACCAGTTCGACACCTGCAACCCGGGTGCCTGACGGTCGGCCGCCCCGGACGTCGCGGCTCGCGGCGAACGCGTACCAGTTGCCGGTCGGTTTGCGCTGCGACCGGTTCAGTGCGGCGTCAATGAGTGCCGGCGACGCTTCGCGGTAGGTCGGACGTTGCTCGGTCCACGACACCGGCGGAATGGCCTGCAGCGGCCAGTCTTTGGGCCAGCGCCGCCGCACACTGTCGCCGATGTTCATGATCGCGATCGCCTTTCTCGACTGGCAAGGAAGCGCAGCAGCGCCGAACGGCCTTGGGTCGGGACCGTATACAGCGTATGGCCGGTGAGCCCCCATTGCGTCAGGATCTGGTTGGCGGCCGTCCAGCCGGTGGTGGCCGCGCGCTCCATCAGCGCCACCGGCAGGTCGATGCGCACGCCGTCGCCGGCCAGCAGCAGGCCGGGCAGCGGTGTGGTCACGCCCGGGCGCTGCGCGTGACTGCCCGGGGCGAACAGTGGACAGTCGCGGTGATACAGCATCTGTTCGTGCACCACTCGCGCGCCGGCGGTTTCCGGGTACAGCTCATGCAACCGGCTCAGCATCGCGGTCTGCGGTTGGGCGGATTGCACTGCATACGAATGTAATTCGACGACCGAGCCACCATGCTCGCGTACCCAGTCGGCGGCCTGGCGTTCGTATCGTTCCAGGATGCTGATGTTGTCGAGCGGTTCATGACCGGCGGTGCCGAGAAACGCCGCCCGATTGGCCGCAACCGGACGGTCGAGCCACAATCGGTGCACCATGAACGGCGGCGCGATGCGCAGTTTCTTGACCCGCGCCCGCCAGATGTCATCGCCGAGCCCCTGTGACGACGCCACAATCCGCTGTAGCCCGGTCACATCGGTGGCCAGCACAACGGCGTCGGCGTCGAGGCTTTCCTCGCCATCGGTGTGCACGCGGAATGTGGGTGCGTCCCTGCGCTCGATGCTGGTGACGGCGCTGCCCAGATGGAACCGCACTCCGCGCTCGGTCAGATATTGCTGCAACGGCGTCCACAGCGCGGTGTTGAAGTTGTCATTGGCGACGTCGAAGATCAAGCCTTCGCTGGAGCCCAGGAAGTAGATGTGGAACATGGTGGCCAGCTCCGCCGCTGACAGGTCGGTGGGGCTGGCGAAAAAGCTGCGGGAGAACACCTCGAAGGCGAGATGGCGTGCCGCCTCAGGGAAGTTGAGACTCTTCAGAAAGGTATCGGCATCGATGTGATCCAGCCGGTGATAGATGTCGGGCAACGACACCGCGGCCAACGGCGCGGCGGCGCGCGCGTCGATCCTGGCTAGGTCGGCGAGCCGAAAGGTGGGGCTGCGCAACGCGAATGCCATCGCGTTCCACGGCGGGGACTTCGGGAGGCCGCGGAAAGTGTCCCGCCGGCCCTCGCCGTCGATGAGCGGATAATCGTCCAGCGGTGTCAGCATCGACAGCGTCGGGTCGACGCGGCCCAGCATCGCCCGCAGGTTGTAGTACTGCCGGAAAAAGGCGTGGAAGCCGCGGTTCATGCCGAGCTCGACGCCCTGATGTTGCTCGGTCCAACCGCCGACCCGTCCGCCCAGGTAATTCTCGCGCTCGACGAGGTCGACGCCGACGCCGCGTTCGGCCAGTCCGGTGGCGGCGGCCAACCCGGCGATGCCGCCCCCGACGACGACGGCTCGCGGTTGCGACGACAGTGCTGCGGCGTTCGACAGGCCCTGCGGCGCTGGGAGAGTGTGGCGTTTGCGGTCGGTCATCGCGGCGCATCCCCGAGGAATGTGTGCGCGATGTTGGTTTCCCATCCCGGCATGGTTTCGCTGTGTACCCCGGTGAATCCGGCATCACGCAACCGTTGCCGGAATTGCCCAGCGCCGTCGAATGTCAACACGCTGCGCCACAGGTGCCGATACAGCGTCGCGTCGCCGGTGTGCCGTCGGCCCGAGGGAATGATGATGCCCCAGCACACCGCGTTCCACACCAAGGTGGCGGCCCGGGAGTCGCGCACCGAATAGTCGTGTACCGCCAAGGTGGCGCCCGGCGCGAGCAGGTCCCGCAGCGCCCGTAACTGCGCGTCGGGATCGGCGAGATTGCGGATCAGGTACGCGGCCAGGATGCCGTCGAACGGGCCCACCACGCCGTTCTCGGCGAGCGCCTCGACGGGGGAGTGCACGAACCGCACTGACGGTGGCCAGGACTTGGCCTGCGCTTCGTCGAGCATTCCGCGCGAGGCATCCACGGCGACGATGTCCGCCAGCGGAGCCACGCTGAGCAGAGCGGCCGTCGAGGCACCGGTGCCGCAGCCCGCGTCCAACAGGCGCAACCCTCGACCGCGGTCGGGCAGCCGCAGTCGGCGCGCCGAAAGTCGAAGGTGCGCATGGTATCCCGGGCTGGCACCGACGAGGCGGTCGTAGGCGGGCGCGCCGACGTCGAACGCGGCCGGCACGTCAGCGCGGGGCAGACCCGTGTTACCGACGCTCACGTTGTCGCTCCCACAGCAGCAGCACGGCGGTCACCAGTGCGAAACCGAAGAGAAAGTCTTCGATCGGGATGTCGAATGGAAACCGGACACCGAGGTTCTGCCGGTTGTCGTACACCACGATTGGGGCGCTGAGCTTGGTCAGCCAGCCGTCGACCAGACTTTGGAACCCGACGACGATCAACATCGACAGCCAGTAGGCCGGACGCCGAAACAGGCCGGTGCGCAGCGCCGCCAGCTCGAGTCCACAGACGATCAGCAACGACAGCACGGCCGGGACGGTATAACCGAGGACGGTCATCGGCGGTTGAATCGTTCGAGTATCGCGTTGACCGCGTTGTAGGTCAGCAAGGCGCACAACGGAATCACGAGAAAGAACAGAACCTCTTCGATCGGCATGTGGAACGGGATGCTCACCCCGGTGATGTAGTCGGGGTTGTACGTCCAGATGTGTGCCCAGATCGCCACCTCGTCCCACAGTACGAACACCGCGGCGACGGGCAGTATCGCCCGCACTGCGCGCCACGCCTGGCGATAGACGCCGGGCCGAAAAATCTCCAGCGGCAAAGTGATCGCGAGGCACGCGGCCAGCACGAGGACGTACTGCCAGCGATCCATTACGCACCGGCCGGGTGGGTCAGCCGGGCCCGCCAGGACCGCAGCAGCCCGGCGCCGGCCACCCGCAGCCGTCGCCCATTGCCCACGGTCGCGCGCTGGGTGAACACCGCGAAGTCGCTGTCTTCGATGCGGTCGAGGATTTCGGAGTAGAGCGTCAGCGCCGTGACCACGCACGGCCGTGACCGCGGCGCCAACAGATCGACACCGCCTGCGGCGTAACGATAGACCTGCCGCGCAACGTCGTGTTGCTCGGCGAGCGCGTCGCGCACCCTGCGATCGGTCCGCCGATGGGTGTGGCACCACATCAGCAGGTCGCGATCGACCTCGTGGGCCGCCAGTTCGTCGGCGGGCAGGTACACCCGTTGGCGGACCAGGTCTTCGTCGACGTCCCGCAAAAAGTTGGTGAGCTGAAATGCTCTGCCCAGCGCCGCCGCGTACGGCGCGGCCTCGTCAGGTGGGCCGATCGTGCCCAAGATCGGAAGTATTTGTAGCCCAATCGCTTCCGCGGAGCCCTTCATGTACAGGTTGAGTGCGGCGCGATCGGGATAGTCGGTGATCGTCAGATCCATCCGCATGGATGTCAGGAAGTCGTCGAACAGCTCGTCGCGGATGCTGTAGCGCCGCGCGGTGTGCTCGACGGCGGTGAGCACGGGATTCTCCGGGTGCTCGTGGTGGGCGAAGAATTGATCGGACAGCTGCTGCAGCCGGGCACCGCGGCTGGCGATGTCCTGGTCGGGATCGAAATCATCCAGAATGTCGTCGGCGTAGCGGGCGAAGCCGTACAGCGCGTGAACCGCTGGGCGCTGGTCCGGTGCAAGCAATCTGGTGGCCAGAAAGAAGGTTCGGCCGTGCGCGGCGTTCAGCGTGCGACAGCGCCGGTATGCGCCGCGCAGGTCTGGGTCGTCGATGCCGGCGGCGCTGAGCTCGGTGCGGATCATGACAAGCCGGCTTTCGCGATGACGGTGGGTACCGTCCGGTCGACGGTGCCGGTGATCCGATCCGCGGCCAGCCGCCCGGAGATCATCGCGGTGGGTACGCCGACCCCCGGTACGGTCGACGATCCGGCCAGCACCGCGTTGTCGACGCCGCGAACCATGTTGGCGGGGCGGAACGGTCCGGTCTGCGCGAAGGTGTGGGCCAGCGCGAACGGCGTGCCTGCGATCATGCCCTGGCGTGCCCAGTCGTCGGGGTTGACCACGTGCAGCACCTCGGCGCCGTCGCGGAGATCGGGAATCAGCCGTGCGCCAACGATATCCATCAGTTGCCCGGTGTAGCTGTCACCGATGCGCGACCAGTCGACGACCCCGCGGTCTAGGTTGGGTGCGGGTGCGAGCACGTAGAACAGGTCGTGATCGGGCGGCGCCAGGCTCGGGTCGCTGGCGGTCGGGTTGGTGATGAGCAGCGACGGGTCTCGCATCAGCCTGCCGTCCCTGATGATGTCGGTGAAGGTCTGATTCCATTCGGCGCCGAACACGATGTTGTGGTGTGCCGGCGGAGGGTTCGTCGACGGCGTGCGACGCCGGCCGATATGGGCGACGACGGCCGAGGGCGCGGGCTGGAGTCGGCCGATGCGACGCGGCGCGCGGCCCAGCAGGGTGTAGGTCTGCGGGAGTTCCGTGGTCAGAATGACTGCGTCGCAAGCGATGCGTTGATCTTGATCGGTGTGCACAGCGACCACTCGGTGGCCGGCGCGTTCCAGGTTGGTGACCGTCGAGTCGTAGACGAATCGCACCCCGGCATCGGCGGCGGCTGCGGCCAGCGCGTCGGGCAGTGCCCGCATGCCGCCGCGGGGGAAGAACACTCCGGAGATGGTGTCCATGTAGGCGATCACCGCGTAGACCGCCAATGCCTGCTTCGGCGCCACTCCGGCGTAGAGAGATTGGAAGGTGAAGACGCGCTGGAGCCGTGGGTCGCTGATGTGGCGATTGACCATCGTCTCCCATTTGCGGAATCCGCCGATCGCCGCCAGCCGCGCCAGTTGCGGATTGACCATGGACACTGGGGAATCGAAGTTTCTGGCGATGAATCCGTCGAACTCGGTGCGGTACAACCGGGTCAGCCAGTCGCGAAGTTTCCGGTAGCCCGCCGCCTGCTTGGCGTCGGCGAATTCTTCGATCGCGTTCGCCATCTGATCGGCGTCGCTGTACACCGACAGGGTGCTGTCGTCGGCGAATTGCGCGCGGTATGCCGGATCGATTTCCATCAAATCCAGTCGATCAGAGGTAGTTTCGCCGACGGCGGCGAAGGTGTCGTCGATGATGTCGGGCATCGTCAGCACAGTCGGCCCGGTGTCGATCTTGTAGCCGTCGACGTCGACTCGGCCCGCGCGTCCGCCGGGCCAACTCTCACGTTCGACCACGGTGACCTCGCGGCCGCGTCCGGCGAGATGGAGCGCCGCGGACAGACCGGACAGACCTGCGCCGACCACGACGACCTGACTGCTAGTACCTTCCACCGTCCGCATCAGCGAACCCCTCTGTGAGATCGCATCATTCGGCACGCTCCGTGCACACGGCGGCCATGTTCGTCAGTGCGGTCCGCACCGTGTCGTCGATCGCCAGGACGTCGAGCTCCTTGAGCGCCGACGCGACCCGGTCGCTGATGGTGTCTTCGATCCATTGCACCGCACCGGTCGCGACGATCAGGTCCCGCCAGCGCTCGATTGCGCTGCCGTCGAGGTCGTGGGTGTTCATCAACTCTGTGAGCTGCGCGCGGGCCGGCGCGTCGGCCAGGTGGTGCGCGGCGATGACCACGCTGGTGGCCTTGCGATCGATGAGATCCTGCCCGTCGGGCTTGCCGGTGACCGTCTCGGCGCCGAACACCCCCAGTACGTCGTCGCGCAGCTGAAATGCCTCACCCACCGCTTCGCCGTAGCGGCCCAGGCCGGAGACGGTGTGATCGCTACACCCGCCCATCGCCGCACCGATCTCCAGCGGACGGCGCACGGTGTAGTTGCCCGACTTGCGCCGCGCCACCTCTAAGACCGCGGACATCGACGGCAGGTCGCGGACGTCGTTCGCCAGATCACCGAACTGGCCCATCGCCAACTCGGCACGCATCGCGTCGTAGCGCGGCCAGGCCTGCTGTAGGCGCCAGTGCTCGACGCCGCTCTCGCGAAGCATCTGTTCGGCCCAGATCAGGCAGAGATCGCCCAGCAGCACCGCCGCCGATTCGCCGAAGCGATCAGCCGGGCCGGACAGTTTCCGTTGGCGATGCCAGCGGCTGAATTGGACGTGCGCGGCGGGCCGGCCTCGGCGTGACGACGATGCGTCCATCACGTCGTCTTGCAGCAGCGCGAAGGCGTGCAGCAATTCGAGGCTGGCGGACGCGAACAATGCTTCGTCGCTGCTCGGGGCACCGGCAAGCCATCCCAGGTACATGTAATTCGACCGCAGGCACTTACCGCCGGCCATGAAGTCGGTCAGGATGTCGCCGGCGATCGCCATTCCCGAGGCTCTTGAGATCTGCGGTGCATCGCTCGGCGACGAATTCGGCGACGTAGGTCAGCACCTCACGGCGCAACCCGATTCGCCACTCGTCGAACTGCTCGGGATCGGACCATGCTCCCTGATTTAGCTCAGCGAACTGCGCGGACGGTGCCAGCGACAAAGCGCGAACCTCGCTCACTGGAGTCCCTCTCGACGGATCTCGTGGCGACGACCTGTACGGCTCAGGCTCACGCGCGTGTACCTCCCTGATGATCAAGACAAACACGCCTGGCCTGGGTGGGCCAGGTTTAACTTCAGAAGCTTAAAGTTTAACTTAGTGAACTTCTCGTTCGCTCGCCATCCCGGGGTCTCGCCTAGTGTGGGGCTCATGTCTGCAGCCCAGCGGGAACGAGCCGCACTCGTACAGACCATGACCGCCAGGTCGGTCCGGACGCGCCAACGCTGTGCGACGGCTGGACGACCAAGGATTTGGCCGCTCACCTGGTCATACGTGAACGCCGTATGGATGCGACTCCGGGCATCATGGTGTCACTGCTCGCCGGCTACACCGAGAAAGTTCAGGACAAGGTTGCCCGGTCGAAGAGCTGGGAGGACTTGCTCGGGCTGGTGTCGTCCGGACCGCCGATCTACTCACCATTCAAGCTTCTGGATCCGGTTGCCAACCTCGGCGAAATGTTCATTCACCACGAGGATGTCCGTCGTGCGGTCGACGGTTGGCAGCCCCGAGTGCTCGACCCGTCCACCGCGGGACTGCTGCGACGTCAACTGGGACTGATGGGCAGGCTGATGTTGAACAAAATGCCCGCCCAGGTCGTGCTGCTGACGCCGGCCGGCGATCAGATCGCCCGCGCGGGCCACGGCGACACTGTCAGGGTGACCGGCGAGCCCCAGGAGTTGTTGCTGTTCGTCTCCGGCCGCGACGCGATTCACGTCGACTTCGATGGCGACCCGCAGGCGATTGCCGCCGTGCAGGCGGCGCCCCGCGGTCTCTGACGACGGTGTCTAACCGACGAGTTCTCTAACCACGACCCAGCAGATGCCGCAATGTCTGCTCCAGGTCGGGGCGGCGGAACCGGTGATCGGCCTGTTGCAGTCGCGCGGGCAGCACCCGCTGGTTGGCCAGGGCTAGTTCGCGCGCACCCTGCTCGCCGAGCAACACCTTCGGTCCCAGCGACGGCACCGGCAACAGCGCAGGCCGGCGCAGGACGTGCGCCAGGATCTTGGTGTAGTCGACATTGCGGACCGGCTCGGCGCCCACCGCGTTGACCGGCCCGGACAAATCGGTGTCCCACAGCGCGCGGTGATAGACGTCGACGAGGTCGTCGATCCCGATCCAGGAGAACCATTGCCGGCCACTGCCGAGTCGGCCGCCGAGTCCTGCGGAGAACAGCGGCCGCAGCAGGCGCAGCGTTCCGCCGGCGGGGGACTGCACGACGCCGGTGCGTACCTTCACCACGCGTTTTCCGGCTTCTTCGGCCGGCGCAGTCGCGCGCTCCCATTCGTCGACCACGTCGGCCAGGAAACCGTCGCCGCGTTCGCTGTCTTCGGTGAGCGTCTCGTCGCCCCGGTCGTAGCCGTAGTAGCCGATCGCCGACGCGTTGATCAGCACGGTGGGCCCCTCCGCCGATTTGCCGATCAGCTCGGCCAGCCGGCGGGTGGGCCCGATCCGGCTGTCCAGGATTGCCGCCCGGTGTTCGTCGTTGAAGCGGCCCGCGATCGATTCGCCGGCCAGGTGAATGACCGCGTCGACGCCGGCCAGCAGCTCGGGATCGGGATTGTCCGGATTCCATTGCCGCTCATTGGATTTGGTCGCCGAATGCCGGACCAGGCGGATCACGTGATGGCCGCCGGTGGACAGGAACGCGCTCAGTTGAGAACCGACCAGGCCGGAAGAACCGGTGATCGCCACCGTCAGTGGCGCCAATCCCGCAGCGGCCGCGTGCCGGTGTGCCGCGATGTCGTCGGCCAGTTGGTTGTGCCGGTAACGGAACATCGCACTCAAGGCTCGTGCCGGAACGGGTGTGTCGACGCGGTCGATCACCCGCGTCCGTTGGTCGCTGACTTCTTCGAAGTCGTGGGTGTGCCGCCACCGAACAGCCAGTCCGATCGGCAACGACGCCAGCCCGTCGGTGCCGATCGAATCGACGAACCGTCTCGGCGGGTCGTAGCCATCTGGTTGATGCTCGGCCACCCAGCGCAGGCCGGCCGGGAAGCCGAGTTCGGCACGTCCGTTCTCCAGCGAATCCGCTTCGGCGATCAGCTTCGCCGGTTGCCACGGCGGCGCCAGTCGGGTGAACGCACCCGATCGGGTGTGCCAGTCGAACACCTCGTAGATGGGTGCGTCGATCACGCTCGAATACACAAGTCCCATGAGGCGACGGTACCTGCGTCCGGCCCGTCGCTACCGATCCGGTAGCGCGTGCTCCACGATGGGCAACCGCGGTAGCGGCTGGCGTTCCCGGCGTTTGGCCGCGAGGTACACCTGCGCCGTCTCGTCGGCGACCGTCCGCCAGTCGAAATCCGAGGTCAGCCGGTCCCGGGCGGCCTTGGCTCGCCGCTGTGCGGCCGCCGGATCGTCGAGTACCGCGATGACCGCGTTGGCCAGCCCCGCCACATCGCACGGTGCACACGACATTCCGGTCTCACCGTTGATCACGGCCTCGCCCAGGCCGCCGATGTTCGACGTCACCAGCGGGGTGCCCGCCGCCGCGGCTTCCAGCGCAGCGAGCCCGAACGGCTCGTAGTGGCTTGGTAGCACTGCTGCGTCGGCGCGATGCAGCGCCGCCAGCAAGTCGTCGTGATCGAGTCGCCCGACGAAATGAGTTGCTTTGAGTACCTTGTATTTACGAGCCTGCTCGACCAGCCAGTCCTGCTGGGTTCCTTCGCCTGCGACTGTCAGAGTGGTACCGGGATGGGCCCGCCTGATCCGCGGCAGTGCGGCGATCGCCTCGTGCACGCCCTTCTCGTACTCCAGTCGGCCCACGTAGAGCAGTTCCGGCGGCCCGCGGCGCGGCCTGCGACGGGCGAACGGCCAGCGCCCCGCCTCGATGCCATTGCGAATGACGGTGGTATCGGACAGCCCGGGCCCGAACAGATCGTTGATCTCGTCGCGCATCGACGCCGAACAGGTGATCAGCGAATCGGATTCGCGCACCAGCCACGATTCGACCGCGTGTACCTGCCTGCTGATCGAGCCGGAGACCCATCCGGAATGCCGGCCGGCCTCGGTCGCGTGGATGGTGGAAACCATTGGCACGTCATAGCATTCAGCCAGCGCGATCGCGGGATGAGCGACCAGCCAGTCATGTGCGTGCACCACGTCGGGCCGCCATGGCCGGCCGCTGTTCCGGTCTTTGAGACTTCAGACCGGCGCGCACCATCGCGTGGCCCATCGCCAGCGTCCAGGCCATCATGTCGGTGCCGAAGCCGAATTCGTGTGGGTCCTGGGCGGCGGCGACGACCCGGACATCCTCGCTGACTTCGTCCGACGACGGATGCGTGCTGGGATCGGTGCCGGTCGGGCGCCGGGACAACACCACGACGTCGTGGCCGGCCGCGGCCAGCGCCGTGGACAGGTGATGGACGTGCCGACCGAGCCCACCGATCACCACCGGTGGGTACTCCCACGACACCATCAGGATTTTCATCGCGGCAGCCTCCGTGCGTCCAGCGCACCGAACAAGCCGTCGGCCCGGTTCCAGCCCTCGGCCAGCCGCTCGGCCGCCTCGCGACGGCCCGACGCCAGCGTCCCGGCAATCTCGCGGGTGGCGTGGGCGTGCAGATGCGCTCGGTAGCGGGCGTAGTCGGCCGCGGAATCCTTGCTCACCATGAACGGCCAGTCGCTGGACACCGTGAGCAGCGTCTCGCGCAGGATCTGGTCGGCGACATGGTCGCGGGGGATCGGCCCGTCCAGCGACGCGGTCTGCGCCAAAGCCTTGTCGACGGTGGACAGCGCGGTCTCGACGACCTCAGTGTTGAGCCGCACCAGGTCGGCGACTTTCTCGCCGGCCCACACCTGCCAGTCCTTGCCGGAACCCCAAGAGCTGGGCGGCAAGTCGACGGCATCTCCAACGAGCCCCTCGCCGATGGCGTCGCTGAGCGTGCCGATCCGCACGCCGGCCTCCGGCAGCGCCCGCAGCACCCGCTCCAGCCACACCGGTCCCTCATACCACCAGTGACCGAAAAGCTCGGTGTCGAACGCGGCGACGACGTGCGCCGGGCGACCGATTCGCTCGGACTCGGCCACCAGCCTGTCGCGGACCACGTCGACGAAATCTGTGACGTGCGAATCGATTGCGCGATCGGCGCGCTCGGGATCGTATGGCGCCTTGTTCTCCGAGGACACGTTGCGCCCGGTGACCCGGGCCGCCTTCAGGCCGGTGCGGTGGTCGTAGGTGTGGAAGTCGCGGTAGCTGGCGTGACCGGGATAGCCCGATCTCGGGGACCACACCCGATAGCTGACCTGCAGGTCACGCCCGAAGGCGACGACGCTGGAATCGCCGACCGGCCGGCCCAGCGCGGTGTCGCCACGCAGCGACGGCCCGTCCACCATGAAGTGGCTGACTCCGGCGGCGGAGTAGTCGTGTTCCATGCCTGGGGCGTAAGCACATTCGGGCGCCCAGATCCCGGTCGGTGTGTGCGCCAACCGCTGTCGGGCATCGGCCAGTCCCTCGCGCAGCGCGAACTCGCGCAGTCGCGGCGTCAGCAGCGGCTGGAACGGATGCGCAAGCGGTCCGCCCAGCAACTCGACCGTGCCCGCGTCGATCAGGTTCCGCAGCAGTGGGCTGGCGCCGTGACGCCAGTGCGTGGTGAAATCCTCGAGTGCCTGTTCGGTTTCGGCGAATTCACGAATACCGAACGCGCGCAACGCGTCTCCCGACGGAAAGCTCGCCGCCTCGGCAGCCCGGAGCTGCCAGTTCGCCAACCAGTGATGCATGCCATCCAGGCAGTACGGATCATCGAGTTGCGCGGTGACCACCGGTGTGACGCCCAGTGTGATCAGCCGATGCCGGTCGTCGTCGGCGAGTCGGCGCAGCACCCGCAGCAGTGGCAGATACGACGCCGCCCAGGACTGATAAAGCCATTCCTCGCCCACCGGCCACCGGCCGTGATGGGCCAGCCACGGCAGGTGGGTGTGCAGCACCAAGCTGAACATCCCGGGCACGGCGCGCGGCGCTGTCATCGGCGCGGCACCGCGATCGCCACCAGGTCCAGGCTGTCGTCGATATGGCGGGCGCCCGTCCCGGCGTCGACGATGTCGAAGTCTGACGCACAGACCGCGGCGACGTCGGCCAGCAGCTCCGCAGTCCAGGGTGCGTCGGCGACGGCACGGGCGATCTGGGCGTCGATGATCGAGCCACCGTGGCGGGCATCCATCTCGGCCAGCCGGGGGCCATGAAAAACTCCGCTCATCGACACCGAACCGAAACCGGCGTCGACCAACAATTGCGTCAGCTCGTCGGCATTGAGCTCGCGGGTGTGAAAAGGATTGATCGGGGTGTCACTGCCCGGCGTGAACGTGATCCGGTTGGGGGTGGACATCATCAGCAGCCCGGAGGGCCGCAGCACCCGGATGCACTCGCTGACGAAGCGTGGCTGATCCCAGAGGTGCTCGATGACTTGGAAGTTGACCACGACATCGACCGAGCTGTCGGCCAGCGGCAGCTCGGTCAGGTTGGCGTGCACGACCTCCACCCGCGGATAGCGGGCCCGGACGTGGGCGACGGTGGCCTCGTCGTAGTCCAGCGCGGTCACCTTGTGTGCGACTCCGGCGATCAGATCGGCGCCGTAACCTTCGCCACAACCCGCCTCGAGCACCTCCCGTCCCGCGCAGCGCTGAGCCAACTCCCGGTAGACCACCTCGTGCCGGCGGAACCAGTAATTCTCCACGTCGAGGCCCGGGATGGTGCGTTCACCGGTCAACGGCAACGCGGCGTCGACCGGTGAATGGGGAACCTCGGGGATGAATGCGCTCATTGCATAGGGAGGCTAACCCGTGAGGCGGGGTTCGCGAATGGTTCACCGAGGGTATGCCGAGTCACAGGTCGAGCCCATAGCCCGCTCGTGAAGGTACGGGGGACAGAACCTGCAGGACGACCCGCTATGGTGTGAGTGCGAGCCGCACAAAGTTACCAGCCAGTAACATGCGGGTGCGGGGCGCAATAAGACGTGACATTGGTTCTGTGGCCTGCGGCTCCAGGACCCTCTCGAGGAGGACGAGCCACTCTCATGACGAACATCGTGGTCCTGATCAAGCAGGTCCCGGACACCTGGTCCGAGCGCAAACTCACCGACGGCGACTGGACGCTCGACCGCGAGGCCGCCGACGCCGTGCTGGATGAGATCAACGAGCGCGCAGTCGAAGAGGCGTTGCTGATCCGGGAGAAAGAGGCCGCCGACGGCACCGAGGGTTCGGTGACCCTGCTGACCGCCGGCCCGGAGCGGGCCGCCGAGGCGATCCGCAAGGCCCTGTCGATGGGCGCCGACAAAGCGGTTCATTTGCTCGACGACGGGCTACACGGCTCCGACGTCATCCAGACCGGTTGGGCCCTGGCGCGTGCACTGGGCACTATCGAGGGCACCGAGCTGGTGATCGCCGGTAACGAGTCCACCGACGGTGTCGGCGGCGCGGTGCCGGCCATCATCGCCGAGTACCTGGGCCTGCCGCAGCTGACCCACCTCCGCAAGCTGTCGCTGGCCGGCGGCAAGCTCACCGGCGAGCGGGAAACCGACGACGGTGTGTTCACCGTCGAGGCGAACCTGCCCGCCGTGGTGAGCGTCAACGAGAAGATCAACGAACCTCGCTTCCCGTCCTTCAAAGGCATCATGGCCGCTAAGAAGAAGGAAGTCACCAAGCTGACGCTGTCCGAGATCGGTGTCGAGGGTGACGAGGTGGGACTGGCGAACGCCGGCACGAAGGTGCTCACCTCCACCCCCAAGCCGCCGAAGACCGCCGGTGAGAAGGTCACCGACGAGGGCGAGGGCGGCAGCAAGATCGCCGAATACCTTGTCGGCCAGAAGATCATCTAAGACCTCATCACCAAGACCTGAAAGACACGGAATAACCCATGGCTGAAGTACTGGTGCTCGTCGAGCACGCTGAAGGCGCTATCAAAAAAGTCACGTCCGAATTGATCACCGCGGCACGTGTTTTGGGCGAGCCCGCGGCCGTCGTTGTCGGCAAGCCCGGCACGGCTGACCCGCTCGTCGACGATTTGAAGTCGGCCGGTGCCGCCAAGATCTACGTCGCCGAATCCGACGCGGCGGAGAGCTATCTCGTCACACCCTCTGTCGACGTGCTCGCGTCGCTGACCGAATCTGCCAGTCCGGCAGCCGTTTTGCTGGCCGCCAATGCCGACGGCAAGGAGATCGCAGGCCGGCTCGCCGCCCGGATCGGTTCGGGTCTGTTGGTCGACGTGGTCGATGTCAAGGAAGACAACAAGGCCGTGTGGTCCATCTTCGGTGGCGCGTTCACCGTCGAGGGCCAGGCCAACGGCGACACCCCGGTGATCACCGTGCGTCCCGGCGCCATCGACGCCGATCCTTCTGACGGTGCGGGCGAGCAGGTCAAGGTCGACGTGCCCGAGCCCGCCGAGAACGCCACCAAGATCACCAACCGGGAGCCCGCGGTCGCCGGCGACCGTCCGGAGCTCACCGAGGCCACCATCGTGGTGTCCGGTGGTCGCGGTGTCGGCAGCGCCGACAACTTCCACGTGGTCGAGGAATTGGCCGACTCGCTCGGTGCCGCCGTCGGTGCGTCACGGGCCGCGGTCGACTCCGGTTACTACCCGGGTCAGTTCCAGGTGGGCCAGACCGGCAAGACGGTGTCACCGCAGCTCTACATCGCGCTCGGCATCTCCGGTGCGATCCAGCACCGCGCCGGCATGCAGACCTCGAAGACCATCGTCGCCGTCAACAAGGACGAAGAAGCGCCGATCTTCGAGATCGCCGACTACGGCGTGGTCGGTGACCTGTTCAAGGTCGCCCCGCAGCTGACCGAGAAGGTCAAGACCCGCAAAGGCTGATTCAATGCGCACCAGCCCCCGAACGCCAAGCGCGTCGGGGGCCGGTGTATTTCTCTAGCCTGGTCAGATGAGCGATCCACGCCGCGAGCTGACCCACGTGGCCGAGGGCGACGGGCCGGCAGCCGGCGCCGCGCGGACCGCGCTCGGCGGCGGTGCAGCCTCAACCCGGTTACGCGCGGCCATCGTGGCTCTCGCGCAACATCGCGGGTCGAAGTCCAGCATCTGCCCGTCCGATGCGGCCCGCGCCGTCGGCGGTGAGGGCTGGCGCGAGCTGAATGCCGAAAGTCGCAGCATCGCATTGAGCTTGGCTTGTGACGGTGAGGTCGAGATCACTCAGCGCGGTGACGTTGTCGACCCCGCACCAGTCACCGCGCGGACCCATCCGCATCCGGATGACATCGAACGACGAACCCTGAGGCGCATTCATATCTGGTCTGCCACGCCCTGAATATCAATTGCGCGTTTGGAATCCGACCGAAGGTGTACAAAGAATTGCTCATTGGATCCAGGAAAGGCTTGAAAATGAAGGCAACGGCGCCTGTCGCAATTGCGATCGCCTCGCTCATGTTCAGCGGATGTTCAGCGTCACAGATCATCAACACCGGTGGTGACACCAAGTGCAAGGACTTCATCTCTCAGGACGAGAAGAAGCAGAACGACGAAGTCAGCAAGATGCTCAAAGACAAGAGCGGCGCTGATCCGGCCACCCTGCAGATCACCGCGACGCGGCTGTCGGCGGCCACCTACTGCCAGACACTTGGCAAGCCGGACAGCAAGATCTCTGAGGCGCCGCACGGCTGACCCGAGTGTGCCCGGACTCGCTAGGCGCGGAATCTGTTGCGCCGACGGATTAGTCGCCGTCGGCTTGCAACACCATCATTGCCCGCGCCGGCCACCTGAACGGCTTGCCGGCCGGAATCGGTTCCAGATTCTCTGAATTCTCTGTCGTCACAGAGCTTTTGACGTCGGTGTCAACGACGGGCAACCATGCTTTTCCGAAAGCCTCCGGCGGGACGGTGAATTCGATCGGCTCGTGGTGGGCGTTGAAGCACAGGAAAAACGAATCGTCGGTGACCCGCTGTCCGCGCACGTCAAGGTCGGGGATGCCCAGGCCGTTCAGGTAGACCGCGACCGATTTGCCGAAGCCTGAACCCCAGTCCTCGTCGTCCATTTCGGAGCCGTCGGGCCGGAACCAGGAGATGTCGGGCTGGCCCTCTGTGCCCTGTCGGCGCACCGGCAACCCGGTGAAGAATCGGCGACGGCGAAACACCGGATGCGCGGCCCGCAGGGCGGAGACCGCTCGGGTGAACTCCACCAGGTCGGCGTCCGCTTTATCCCAGTGCACCCAGGTGATCTCGTTGTCCTGGCAGAAGCCGTTGTTGTTGCCGTTCTGGGTGCGGCCGAGTTCGTCGCCGTGACAAATCATCGGAACCCCTTGCGACAGCAACGTCGTCGCGAGGAAGTTGCGTTGCTGGCGTGCGCGCAGCGCATTGACCTCGGGATCGTCGGTCGGGCCTTCGACACCACAGTTCCATGACTGGTTGTTGCTCTCGCCGTCGTTGTTGTCTTCGCCGTTGGCGTCGTTGTGCTTCTCGTTGTAGGAGACCAGGTCCCGCAGCGTGAAACCGTCATGCGCGGTGACGAAATTGATCGATGCCACCGGACGCCGCGCCGTGGACTCGTAGAGGTCGGCGGAGCCGGTCAGCCGGGAGGCGAATTCGCCCAGGTCTGCCGTCCTCGCCGCGCCAGTAGTCGCGAACGGTGTCGCGAAACTTGCCGTTCCATTCCGTCCATTGCGGGGGGAAATTGCCGACCTGATAGCCGCCCGGGCCGACATCCCACGGCTCGGCGATCAGCTTGACCTGGCTGACCGATCGGATCCTGTTGCACCAGTTCGAAAAACGCAGACAGCCGGTCGACGTCGTAGAACTCGCGGGCGAGTGTGGAGGCCAGGTCGAAGCGGAATCCGTCGACATGCATCTCGGTCACCCAGTACCGCAACGAATCCATGATCAGTTGCAACGTGTGCGGATGGCCGACATGGAGGTATTGCCGGTTCCGGTGTAATCCATGTAGTACTGCTGATCGTCGTCGACCAGCCGGTAATACGCGGCGTTGTCGATACCGCGCATCGACAAGGTCGGGCCCAGGTGATTGCCCTCGGCGGTGTGGTTGTACACCACGTCGAGGATGACTTCGATGCCCTCGTCATGCAGGGCGCGGACCATGGTCTTGAACTCCTGCACCTGACCGCCGGGCGTGCTGCTGGAGGTGTACTTGAAGTCGGGGGCGAAGAAGCCGATTGTGTTGTAGCCCCAGTAGTTTGACAGCCCCTTGTCCACCAGCGTGGAGTCGTTGGCGAAGTGGTGCACCGGCATCAGCTCGATCGCGGTGACGCCCAGACTCTTCAGGTGCTCGATGATGACCGGGTGCGCGATGCCGGCGTAGGTGCCGCGCATGCCGCTCGGGAATGTCGGGGTGCAGTTGGGTCAGACCCTTGACGTGTGTCTCGTAGATCACGGAGTCGGCGTACCCGTGGTCCGGTGGACGGTCGTTGCCCCAGTCGAAGAACGGGTTGATCACCACCGACTTCGGCATGCGCGGCGCGGAGTCGTCGTCGTTGCGGCTGTCGGGGTCGCCGAAGTTGTAGCTGAACAGCGCCTGGTGCCACTCGAAGTTGCCGTCGATCGCCTTCGCGTACGGGTCGATCAGCAGCTTGTTGGGATTGCACCGTTGTCCTGCGGCCGGATCGTAGGGCCCGTGCACCCGGTAGCCGTAGCGCTGACCCGGCTCGACGGCCGGCAGAAAGCCGTGCCAGACGAAGCCGTCCACTTCGTTCAGCGTCACCCTGGACTCGGCGCCGTCGGCGTCGAAGAGGCAGAGTTCCACCTTCTCGGCGACCTCGCTGAATACCGCAAAGTTGGTGCCCGAGCCGTCGTAGGTCGCGCCCAGCGGGTAGGCCCTTCCAGGCCACTGCTCGGTAGTGACCGCGCGCGGCGGGTTGTCAGTTTCCGTCACAGTGGCCCTCTTTCGCCCGCCCGGCCGCCCGCTTGCGGCCCGACGGTGTGGAGTACCCACCGCGCGGCGAGTCACACCTTGTGTGAACTGCGGCACAATGACACTGAGGCTCGCGGCGGGTCGACACGATCCAGCCTAATGGGAGGGATGGCGCCATTGTGACACCGTGGCCGACGCCCGACATTGCCGGACTGGACAGGAGTCGGTGTGGGACTATCCGCGGCCGCCGCGGCTGGAGGAATTCACCGGCTCGATCACGGTCGAGTTGGGTGGCCGCACGATCGCGTCGACTACCCGCGGCTGGCGGGTGCTGGAGACCAGTCACCCGCCGACCTATTATCTGCCAGCCGCGGCGTTCGCCGACGGGGTGCTGCGCCGCGCGGACGGTGTTCCTGGTGCGAATGGAAAGGCCAGGCAACGTATTACGACTTGGTGAGCGAAGGTCGGGTGGCGCCGCAAGCGGCGTGGACCTACCGGCAGCCCACTTCCGGTTTCGTCCCCTCACCGGAGCTCTCGCCGTGATGGCCGCCGCGGTGGACCGCTGCACGGTCAACGGCGAAGAGGTGACGCCGCAGCCGGGAGGCTTTTACGGCGGCTGGATCAATAGTTGGATTGTCGGGCCGTTCAAGGGAATTCCGGGTTCGATGGGCTGGTGAGGCCTAGAAGGTTCAGGCCGCGTCGGTCAGCATCGCGTCGATGCGGCGCAACGCGAGCGCGCACACCGCCAGATAAGGTCCGGCCCAGGACGGAACGGCCATGCTCACCCGTGCACCGTCGCCGACCGACTCCACCCGGTGGTGGGTCGCCGGAATGCCGGCCACCCGCCAGGCCCAGTGCCGGCCCGGCTCGAACTCGGTGACAACGAACGGCACACTGAAACCCACCGACGTCCGCACGGTGCCGGTCACGTGCAACGCCAACTCCGTGTGCGGGGGATCGAGGCGCGCGCCGCTGACCGTCGGGCCCCATATCGGCCACGCGTCGAGGTCGACCAGAACATCCCACGCCGCCGTCGACGGCGCTGCGATCAATTTGTCTACGGCCAGCATGAGTTACGGGGCCTTTCCGCCGAGGCGTCGTTGTTGTTCGACGACGTCGTCGAGATCCTTGAGCCGCCGCATACCGGCCAGCGGTTGGTTCATTCGGTGGTTGTTGGCAAGCTGTTTGGCGTTGTGGTCCAGAAACGACCAGTACCCGCCGGTGAACGGGCACGCGTGATCGCCTACCCGTTCGCTGGGCCGGTACCGGCAATCGCCGCAGTAGTCGCTCATCCGGTTGATGTAGGCGCCGCCCGAGGTGTACGGCTTGGTCGCCATCAATCCGCCGTCCGCGTGCTGGGACATGCCGACCACATTGGCGACCATCACCCACTCGTAGCCGTCGACGAAACAGCGGTGGAACCAATCGGTGACTGCGGAGGGGTTCCAGCCGCGCTGCAGCGCGTAGTTGGACAACACCATCAGCCTCGGAATGTGGTGCACCCAGCCGTGATCGCGCACCTGCGCGAGCACGTCCTTCAGGCAATGCGCATCGACGGCGTCGGCGTCCAAGTCGGCGAACCACTTGGCACGCGGGCATGGGCGTCCAGCGCATTGCGCCGTCGGTAGCCCTTGCCGAAATGCCAATAGACATGCCAGATGTAGTCGCGCCAGCCGATCAGCTGCCGGATGTAGCCCTCCACGCTGCCAATCGGGGCCTTGCCCGATCGGTAGGCGTCTTCGGCGGCATAGGCGCAGTCCAACGGGTCCAGCAGGCCAAGGTTCATCGGGGCTGACAGCAGACTATGCGCCATGAAGCGATCGCCACTGAGCATGGCGTCTTCGTGAGGACCGAAGTGCGGCAACCGATCTCGCACGAACACCGTCAGGGCAGCCTGGGCTTCTGCTGCCGTGACGGCGAACTCCCGCGGCCCATCACGGCCGACGAAGGCAACCTCGCCGTCGCGTTCCCAGCGGTCCAGATCCTCGCGCACCTGCTCGTCGATCTCGTCTTCATCGGGCCGCCACGGCGGCGCCGACACCTAGGTTGTCCGCCTGCGCCGGGGCGGGCTCACGATTGTCGGCGTCGAAGTTCCACCGGCCTTCGGCGGGCCGGGTGCCGTCCATCAGCAGGTCGAACCGGCGGCGCGCGTCGCGGTAGAAGTTCTCCAGCTTCAGCGTCTGATGCCCGTGCGCCCATCCGTCGAACGTCTCGCGGTCGGTGCAGAATCCACGGGCGGGTAACACGTCTATTTCTGGGGCGCTGCGCATCGAGCGTACGAATCGGTCCGCGGCCCACGACGTGGGTTGGCACACGCTGATCGGTTCGTTGACCTGGTCCAGCGCCTCGCGGTAGGTGCGTGTCTGCAGGAACATGGCTTGATCGCCGAGCTCGGCCGCGCGGTGGCGCAACGCGGACAGCACCAGGTGCGCTTTGCGGCGGTGGAAGCGGTGCCGGGTGAACGCCGCTTTCGATTCGACCAGCAGCACCGGCTGGTCGGGTTGGTCCAGGAAGTGCGGCCCGAGCTGGTCGGCGAAACACCAGCGTCGGCCATCACCACTCATCTGCCTGCCATACCCTTGGATGAAGAATCCGAACCGGTTAGCAGCGGACTTTCTCGGGCGGAGTAGATCAAGGAGCGCGTATGACCGACGCTTTATCAGCTCTTGGCGCAGAGAAATTCGTCTCGCTGACGACGTTCAAGAAGGACGGCAGCGCGGTCGCCACACCGATGTGGATCGGGCGGGACGGCGATCACGTGTTCTTCTGGACGCCGGCCGACAGCTGGAAGGCGAAGCGGGCCAAGAACAATCCCGAGGTGATGATGGCGCCGTGCAGCCGCGGCGGGAACATCCGCGACGGCGCGCTGTTCAGGTGCGACGGCGTCGCCGAGGTCATTACCGATCCTGCGACGGTTGCGCGGCTGGCCGGCGGCCTCCGCCGCAAGTACGGCGTGGAGTTCTTCATCGTGACTTTTATCGAGCGGCTGCTGGCGCGTGGACAGAAAACCACGCGCTGATCCTGCGGATCGCGCTGTCTGGCTGATCGCTACGGAACGACCTGCGAACGTCGAGCCCCGTCAGCGTGCCCGCGGACCGCCAGGCGTCCAGGATGTCGGCGTATTCGGTTGGGCTGCCGAAGAAAAAGCTGTCCTGGTTGAGCCGGGCGTCTGCGCTGGCCCTCGCGGTTGTAGTAGCCCGGAGTGCAGGATTCCCGTCGGCCGGCGATGACGCTGGAACGTTGCACGACCGTGTCGACCCAGGCAGCTTCGGCATCGGCGGTCGCCTCCATCTCCGCGGCACCGTGCTGCAGCGCCCAGGCGATCACCCAGGCGATGTGCCGGGATTGGGTGTCGATCAGGTAGGGGAAGTTCACGGTGAAGCCGGACTGCGCGATGCTTTCGATGAAGCAGTTCGGAAAGCCGTTGACGTGCACGCCGTGCAGCGTGCGCACGCCGTCGGCCCACTTCTCGGTGAGGGTCAGCCCGTCGCGGCCGATGATCTCGAACCCGGTGCGCTGCGAGTAGCTGGTGCCGACCTCGAAGCCGGTGGCGAAAATCAAACAGTCCAACGGGTATTCGATGTCGTCCACCACGACGCCGTGCGCGGTGATCTGCTCGACGCCGAGGCCGTGGGTATCGACGAGGGTGACGTTGTCGCGGTTGAACGCCTGCAGGTATTCGTCGTGGAAGCACGGCCGCTTGCAGTAGTAGCCGTACCACGGCTTGAGCGCCTCCGCGGTGGCGGCGTCGGTGACGATGGCTTCGACGCGCGCGCGGATCTCTTCCATCTTGGCGAAGTCGGCCAGTTCGGCGGCATTCGGGCCGCCCTCGTTGACGATCGGCATCTTCTTGGTGAGGCTGGTCCACGCGTCGTCGACCAGATCTTCGTCGGATGCGCCTCCGGCAGTGAGGATTTGGAAGTTCTCCATCCGTCGCTGCTGCCAGCCGGGCTCCAGCGCCGCGGCCCACTCCGGTTCGGTCGGCCGGTTGGCCCGCACGTCGACCGTCGACGGGGTGCGCTGGAAGACGAACAGCTGATGCGCCGCCTCGGCCAGCCGCGGCACGCACTGAATAGCCGTCGCGCCGGTGCCGACGATTCCGACCCGCTTGTCGGACAGCCCGCTCAGATCGCTGCCGGTGTAGTCGTAGTCCCAGCGGCTGGTGTGAAAGGTGTGGCCGCTGAAGTTCGTAATACCCGTGATGCCAGGCAGTTTGGGCTTCTGCAGGTAGCCGTTGGCCATCGCCACGAACCGGGCGCGAATCTCGTCGCCGCGGTCGGTGGCGATCACCCAGCGGCGAACTGTCGGCCTCCCAACGGATTTCCTGCACTTCGGTCTGCAGACACGCGTTGCGATACAAGTCGAAGTGCTCGGCGATGCGGCGGCAGTGCGCGAAAATCTCGGCGCCCTTGGCGTACTTCTCGGTCGGGATGTAGCCGAGCTCCTCCAGCAACGGCATATAGACGTAGGACTCGACGTCGCAGGCGATCCCGGGGTAGCGATTCCAGTACCAGGTGCCGCCGACGTCGGCGGCCTTGTCGATCAGCCGCACATTGTCGACGCCGAGCTGCTTGCAGCGCGCCCCGATCAGTAGCCCGCCGAAGCCTGCGCCGACGACCGCGACGTCGACGGAGTCAGCGATGGGCTCGCGGGTGAAGTCCGGATCGGCCCACGGGTCGGCGGCGAACCGGCTGAATGCGCCGGAGATCTCGACGTACTGGGAGATGCCGTCGGAGCGCAGCCGCCGCCGGCGTTCTTCGGCGTATTTGGTGCGCAGCGCATCGGGGTCGAACGTCCCTGCGCTGCTACTAGACGTCACGGCTGACTAGTCGGACCAATTTTGTGACCTGCGCAACGCTCA
Organism: uncultured Actinomycetota bacterium; assembly: GCA_963834615.1. Taxonomy (GTDB): domain Bacteria; phylum Actinomycetota; class Actinomycetes; order Mycobacteriales; family Mycobacteriaceae; genus Mycobacterium. Next base: position 200,478 of record CAWICO010000002.1, on the reverse strand, counting down.
AATGCAGCTGATTGTTCGAATTGGCGCTGGCACATCGTCATCTACCGTGCACGGACACGTTCACGGCTCCGATGCCATTTAGCTGAACAACAACGCAACGGTGGTGGCGTGAGTCGCGACAACGACGATGCAGAGCGAAGCGATGGGAAGGAGTGGCGCACATGAGCACTGAATCTGTCCTCATACGCCGCCGACAAACCCGCCTCAGGCACGCATTCGCTCGCCGAACCGCGCTATTCGTTGTTGCTGTCCACCGATCCCGCGCACATCGAGGCCGCCCAGCGCCTGCGTTACGACGTGTTCAGCAGCGAGCCTGGATTCGCCTCACCGGCCAAGAGCCGGCCTCGACGTCGATCGCTTCGACGAGCACTGCGACCACTTGCTGGTGCGCGAGGACAATTCCGGTGAGTTGGTGGGTTGCTACCGCATGCTGCCGCCGCCGGTGCCGCTGCCGCCGGAGGGCTTTACACCGCAACGGAATTCGACATCCAGCGCTGGATTCGCTGCGGCCGTCGATGGTGGAGATGGGACGCGCGGTGGTGCACAACGATCATCGCAACGGCGCAGTCGTACTGCTGATGTGGGCCGGCATCCTGGCCTACCTCGACCGCTGCGACTACGACTACGTCACCGGTTGTGTGTCGGTGCCCGTAGAGGGGATGCGAGCGGGGGAACCGCCGGGTACCCAGATCCGCGGCGTGCGCGACTTCGTGTTGCGGCGCCACGCGGCCCCGGCCGATTACCGGGTGCATCCGCACCGGCCGGTGGTCATCGACGGGCGGTCGCTCGACGAGATCGCGCCGCCCGCGCGGCCGGTGATACCGCCGCTGATGCGCGGCTACCTGCGGCTGGGCGCACGGATATGCGGTGAGCCGGCCCACGACGCCGACTTCGGCGTGGGTGACTTCCCCGCGCTGCTGGACAAGCGCCAGGCCGACACCCGCTACCTGCGGCGACTCCGGTCGGTGTCAGCGGCCACCGAGGCCGCAAGCCGGGTGGCCTGATGAGCAGCCCCGGCGCACCACGCCTGGCTGCCGCGGGCGACCTGCGATACGGATTGCCTGCGCGCCGGTGCCGCGGAAGCATCGCGTCGGCTGGTCGTCGCGCTGCGGGTCGCCCGCCGGTTCACCTTGCGCTGCTGTTGGCCCCGGCGCTGCCGCTGCTCGCGTGGTGCTGCCGGGCTGGTCGAAGTCAAGACAGATCTACTGCCGGCTGCTGTTGTGGTGTCTTGGGGTCCGGATCGACGTTGTCCGGCGGGCCGATCCGCAATCTGCCCGGTGTGCTGGTGGTCAGCGACCACATGTCCTGGCTGGACATCGTGACGATCGGCGCGGTGCTTCCGTCGAGCCGGTGGCGGGCATCGCCGCTGTCGTTTGTCGCCCGCGCCGACGTCGCGGCCAACTTCGCCGTGCGGATGATGGCTCGCATCGTCAAGGTCATCCCGATCGAGCGGGCCAGTCTGCGGCAGCTGCCCGACGGTGGTCGCCACCGTCGCCGCGCGGCTTACGCCGGCCAGACGGTGGTGGCGTTCCCCGAGGGCACCACCTGGTGCGGGCTGGGGCGGTCGCACCAGGGCTCCGGGCCGTTCTATCCGGCGATGTTCCAGGCCGCCGTCGACACCGGCCGGCCGGTCCAGCCGCTGCGGCTGCGCTACCACCACCGCGACGGCAGGGTCTCGACTGTTCCGGCCTACATCGGCGACGACACGCTGCTGCGTTCGATCGGCCGGCTGATGGTCGCGCCGCGCACGGTGGCGCGGTCTACGTCGAATCACTGCAGCTGCCGGGCGACGGATCGGCGTGAGCTGGCCCGTCGCTGCCAGGCCGCTATCCGCCCACCGCGGCGCCGCACCCAGGTCATGGGCAGCGTCGCGCCCGTGCTGGCGTCCTGACGCTACCGAGAGGCCGTCGGTATCCTGGGCAGGTCATGGTCTACCTGGATCACGCCGCCACCTCCCCGATGCACCCCGCTGCCATCGAGGCGATGACGGCCGTCGCTGAGCACGGTGGGCAATGCCTCCTCGCTGCACACCACCGGTCGGGCCGCCCGGCGCCGCATGGAGGAATCCCGCGAGTTGATCGCGGCCAAGCTCGGTGCGCGCCCATCCGAAGTGATCTTCACCGCCGGCGGCACCGAGAGCGACAACCTCGCCGTCAAGGGCATCTACTGGGCGCGCCGCGACGCCGAGCCGCGCCACCGGCGCATCGTCACCACCGCGGTCGAACACCACGCCGTGCTGGACGCGGTGAACTGGCTGGTCGACCACGAAGGCGCCGAGGTGACCTGGTTGCCGACCGCCGCCGACGGCTCGGTGTCCGCCGCCGCGCTGCGTGAAGCGCTGCAGCGCCACGACGACGTCGCGCTGGTCTCGGTGATGTGGGCCAACAACGAGGTCGGCACGATCATGCCGATCGACGAACTCGCCGCCGTCGCTGCCGAATTCGACGTGCCGATGCACAGCGACGCGGTTCAGGCTGTGGGCCAGCTGCCGGTCGTGTTCGGCGCCAGCCAGCTGTCCGCGATGAGTGTGGCCGCCCACAAGTTCGGCGGCCCGCCCGGTGTGGGCGCGCTGCTGCTGCGTCGCGACGTCGGCTGCGTGCCGCTGTCGCACGGCGGCGGCCAGGAACGCGACATTCGTTCCGGCACACCCGATGTCGCGGGCGCCGTCGGCATGGCGACCGCGATGCAGCTTGCCGTTGACGGGCTGGAGGCCAACAGCGCGCGGCTGCGGCTACTGCGCGACCGTCTGATCGACGGTGTGCTGGCCGGCATCGAGGACACCCGCCTCAACGGCGCCACCGGCTCGCGACGGCTACCGGGCAACGCGCACTTCACCTTCGACGGGTGCGAAGGCGATGCGCTGCTGATGTTGTTGGACGCCAACGGAATCGAATGCTCGACCGGCTCGGCGTGCACCGCCGGAGTGCGCGCAGCCCTCACATGTGTTGCTCGCGATGGGCGCCGACGCCGCCAGTGCCCGCGGATCGCTGCGATTGTCGTTGGGGCACACCAGCGTCGAGGCGGACGTCGACGCCGCGCTGCAGGTGCTGCCCGGTGCGGTGGCCCGGGCCCGGCAAGCCGCGCTGGCCGCCGCGGGGGTGTCGCGATGAAGGTCCTCGCCGCGATGAGCGGCGGCGTCGATTCGTCGGTCGCCGCCGCCCGGATGGTCGACGCCGGACACGACGTGGTCGGCGTGCATCTGGCGCTGTCGCAGGCCCCCGGCACGTTGCGCACCGGCTCGCGGGGCTGCTGCTCCAAAGAAGACGCCGGCGATGCCCGGCGGGTCGCCGACGTGCTCGGAATCCCGTTCTATGTCTGGGATTTCGCGGACAAGTTCAAAGAAGACGTGATCGACGACTTCGTGTCGTCCTATGCTCGCGGTGAGACCCCGAACCCGTGCGTGCGATGCAACGAGCGGATCAAGTTCTCGGCGCTGGCGGCACGCGCGCTGGCGTTGGGCTTCGACGCGGTCGCCACCGGCCACTACGCCCGGCTGTCCGACGGGCGGCTGCGTCGCGCCGTCGACGGGACAAGGACCAGTCCTATGTGCTGGCGGTGCTGACCTGCCGATCAACTGCGCCATGCCGCGTTCCCGATCGGGGACACCCCGAAGTCGCAGATTCGCGCCGAGGCGGCCCGCCGCGGCCTGGCGGTCGCGGACAAGCCGGACAGCCACGACATCTGCTTCATCCCGTCCGGCGATACCCGGGCGTTTCTAGGCTCGCGGATCGGGGTGCGCCGCGGCTCGGTCGTCGACCAGCGCGGGACCGTGCTGGCCGGCCATGACGGCGTGCACGGTTTCACCATCGGCCAGCGCAAGGGACTGGGCATCGCGGGTCCCGGGCCCGGACGGCCAGCCGCGCTACGTCACCGCGATCGACGCCGACAGCGGCACCGTCCAGGTCGGGTTCGGCGGCCGACCTCGACGTTTGGCAGCTGACCGGGCAGCGGCCGGTGTTCACCGCCGGGACCGCGCCGGCCGGACCCGTCGAGTGCGCCGTGCAGGTGCGCGCGCACGGCGAGGCCGTCGACGCGGTCGCCGAGTTGGCCGGCGACGAGCTTGCGGTGCGGCTGCGCACCCCGCTGCGCGGTGTGGCGCCCGGGCAGACGCTGGTGCTGTACCGGCCCGACCCGGACGGCGACGAGGTGATCGGCAGCGCCACCATCGCCGCGACGGCCTGACCGTCGCGCCGAACGCGATCGCTAGCCGGGCACGTTGGCGGCGATGTTGGTGATCACGATCGTCGACACCGACTCCGGGAAACCGCAGAAGGTGACCTCCATCAACACCACCGACTTGACTTCATAATCGCGTCCGCAGTCGCCGGGGCGAGTCTGCAGCGACTGTTCATCGGCGATCCACGGCGCCGACGAACCCTGTACCGTCCGAGGTGTTCGCGCAGTCCCGGACGGTTGCCACCAACGCGTCGAACGCATGATGTGCGGTACTCGGCATCGCGATAGGCGGCGGCGCCTTCGGATATCAGCCCGCCGCGCGGTGGGTATTGGAACGTCGTCTTGTGGAACTCTTCGATGTCGGGTCCGAAGGTGGCGGTGTCCTCGTAGACGAACCGGCATTGCGGCGGCGCAGTCTTGGCGAGTGTGTCGATGTCGATCGGGGACTTGCCGTCCATCGACGGAATGATCGTGAGGTGCTCGTCGGCGCCGGTGATCGCGCGCATCCGGGTCTGATCGAGCAGGACGCGGTCGACGTCGACGCCGGAAAGACTCGGTCCGGCGCCGAATGCCGGTACGCGCGGTGCCGTCCACCATGCGGGTGCACGCGGCGGCCAGCAGGGCCGCACCACACAACACCAGCGATCGTGACGTCACATTTTCCATCTTCGTTGATCCGAGCCTAATCGCGCTGACCGCCCTGGCACGGGACTCCCGCAACCCCGATCGAATACGGTTGGCCGGTGAGTGTTTTCGCAACCGCCAGCGGCACCGGATCATGGCCGGGCACCGCCGCGCGCCAAGCGGCCGAGGTCGTCGTCGGCGAACTGGGCGCCGCGATGGCCCACCTCGTCGAGCTGCCCGCCAGGGGAGTGGGCGCCGACATCGTCGGGCGGGCCGGTGCGCTGCTGATCGACGTGGCCATCGACACGGTGCCCCGCGGCTACCGGTTGGCCGCCCGGCCCGGCGCGGTGACGCGACGGGCGATCAGCCTGCTCGACGAAGACATCGACGCGCTGGAAGAGGCGTGGGAGATCGCGGGTTTGCGGGGCAGCGGGCGACCGGTCAAGGTTCAGGCGCCCGGGCCGATCACGCTGGCCGCCGAGCTGGAACTGGCCAACGGGCATCGGGCGATCACCGATCTCGGCGCCATGCAAAGACATCGCCGCCTCGCTGGCCGAAGGTGTCGCCGAGCACCGGGCCGCGGTGTCCCGTCGACTCGACACGCCCGTGGTGGTGCAATTCGACGAGCCGTCGCTGCCGGCGGCGATGGCCGGACGGTTGACCGGGGTGACCGCGCTGAGCCCGGTGGCCGCGATCGACGAGACGCTGGCCACCATCGATGCTGGACACCTGCGCGGCCGCGGTGGGCGCGGAGGTGTCAGTGCACTGCTGCGCCGTCGGCATTGCCGTGGAAAGTGTTGCAGCGCAGCAATATTGCAGCGCAGTATCGATCGACGTCGGCGACGCTTGAGGCCGCCGATCTGGATGCCATCGCGGAATTCGTCGAGTCAGGCCGCGCCGTCGTGCTCGGGGTCGTGTCGTCCAGCACGCCGACCCGGCGGCCCGTCGGCCGAAGAGGTCGCCGACGCCGTCGTGGCGGTCACCGACCGGCTCGGCTTCGGCCGCTCGGCGCTGCGCGATCGCATCGGCGTCACCCCGGCGTGCGGTCTGGCCGCGGCGACCCCGCAATGGGCGCGCACCGCCATCGGACTGGCCCGGCAAGCGGCGGAGGCGTTCGCCGCCGATCCCGACGCCATCTGACTAAGCGCAACTCGTAGCAGTTGCTATTAACCTGATGGTCCTGTCGCCACCGGTACAGCAACCTGGAGCTGTTGCATGGGGGATGAGGACGATGGAATTGCAGATCGAAAGCAGGTGGACGCGCGCGCGATACCGCGAGTCGTGGCGAGCGATCGCCTCGCAGGAGTTCTGGCGATGGTGCAGTTGCCCGCATCGACGGGCCCTTCGTCGCCGGGACCTCGGTCACCGCGACGATCACCGGCACGACCGTCGACGACGAAGTCGGCCGAGCTGCAGCGGCCGCACGCCGGGGTCGACGAACGCCTCGGCAGATCGTCGCCGTCAAAGCCGCGACGTACCGCGGTCGTTCGCCGGTGGCTGACTCGACTGGGGTCGTGCAACCGGGCGTGTTCCAGCACGTCAAAGGGCGTTGCTCACCATCGTCGAGTCCGGGTATCGACGCCATCCCCGCGACGCGGCGGTCGGCGGCTTACGACACTGTCAACAGCGGAGACCACCAAGCACGCCGAGTCGGTGCGCAATCATCTATCGACCGGAGCAGCAGGTGACTGACGGCGAGCTGCTGCGGCGTCCTCTTCGGCGCGCGTGCAGGATCCGACTGCGAACTCGAACTTGCGCACGGCCCCGACGTCGACTTCAGTACCGGTCGGTGATCTTCGCTCAGGCGACACGCCACAGAACATCGCGAACGCCTACATCGCCCAGCTGGTCGCAGGCGGGCGCGTTCCCGGGCCGATCGCATCTGGTGACCGTGCAGACGCCAGTTCTACCCGGCCGAGGCCTACCACCAGGACTACCTCGAGCCTGCATCCGAACAACCCGTACATCGTCGCCGAACGACCTGCCCAAGCTGGGCGCGCTGAAGTCGACGTTCCCGGAGCTGTACCGCGACTAGCGGAGCTGTCGGCGCCCTCCGATAGCCTGCCAAGGTGAGCTCAGCAGAGGCTGATCCGGTTCGCGCCCGAAGTCCGCCGCACTTGGCGTGAACTGGCCGACGAGGTGCGCGAACACCAGTTCCGCTACTACGTGCGCGACGCGCCGATCATCTCCGACGCGGACTTCGACAAGCTGCTGCGCCGGCTCGCCGCGCTCGAGGACGAGCATCCCGAGCTGCGCACGCCCGACTCGCCGACCCAGCTGGTCGGCGGCGCCGGCTTCGCCACCGACTTCACCTCCGCCGAGCATCTGGAGCGGATGCTGTCGCTGGACAACGTGTTCAGCACCGAGGAGTTCGACCTGTGGGCGGCGCGCGTCCACGCCGAGGTCGGCGACGACGTGCCGTTTCTGTGCGAGCTGAAGATCGACGGCGTCGCACTGGCGTTGGTCTACCGCGACGGACGGCTGGTCCGAGCCGCGACCCGCGGCGACGGCCGCACCGGCGAGGACGTCACGCTCAACGCCCGCACCATCGACGACGTCCCCGAACGGCTCACGCCCAGCGACGACTACCCGATACCCGACGTGCTCGAGGTGCGCGGTGAGGTGTTCTTCCGGCTCGCCGATTTCGAAGCGCTCAACGCCGCACTCGTCGAAGACGGCAAGGCGCCGTTCGCCAACCCGCGCAACAGCGCGGCGGGATCGCTGCGGCAGAAGGATCCCGCGGTCACCGCGCGCCGCAAGCTGCGGATGATCTGCCACGGGTTGGGACACATCGAGGGTTTCGGCCGGCCACCCTGCACGACGCGTATCTGGCGCTGGCCGCGTGGGGTCTGCCGGTCTCCGATCACACCACGCGGGTGCAGAACGCCGCCGGCGCTGCTCGAGCGGATCGCCTACTGGGGCGAGCACCGCCACGATGTCGACCACGAAATCGACGGCGTCGTCGTCAAAATCGACGATGTCGCGCTGCAGCGCAGGCTCGGCTCCACCTCGCGGGCACCGCGATGGGCGATCGCCTACAAATACCCGCCGCAGGAGGTGCAGACCAAGCTGCTCGACATCCGGGTCAACGTCGGCCGCACCGGGCGGGTCACCCCGTTCGCGTTCATGACGCCGGTCACCGTCTGCCGGATCGACGGTCGGGCTGGCCACCCTGCACAACGCCGCCGAGGTCAAGCGCAAGGGCGTGCTGATCGGCGACACCGTGGTGATCCGCAAGGCCGGCGACGTGATCCCCGAAGTGCTGGGTCCCGTCGTCGATCTGCGCGACGGCTCCGAGCGCGAATTCGTCATGCCCACAACATGTCCCGAATGCGGCACGACGCTGGCCCCGGCGAAGGAGGGCGACGCCGACATCCGCTGCCCGAACGCGCGGTCCTGCCCGGCGCAGTTGCGCGAGCGGGTGTTTCACGTCGCCGGCCGCGGCGCGTTCGACATCGAAGGCCTCGGTTACGAGGCGGCGATCGCGCTGCTGAAAGCGCAGGTGATCGACGACGAGGGTGACCTGTTCGGCCTGACCGAAGACGACCTGCTGCGCACCGAGCTGTTCACCACCAAAAGCGGCGCGCTGTCGGCCAACGGCAAGCGGCTGCTGGGCAACCTGGACAAGGCCAAGAAGCAGCCGCTGTGGCGGGTGTTGGTGGCGTTGTCGATCCGGCACGTCGGCCCGACCGCCGCGCGGGCGCTGGCCACCGAATTCGGCAGCTTGGATGCGATCACGTCGGCGTCGACGGAGCAGTTGGCCGCCGTCGAGGGTGTCGGCCCGACCATCGCCGCGGCGGTGACCGAATGGTTCACCGTCGACTGGCATCGCCAGATCGTCGACAAGTGGCGCGCCGCCGGCGTGCGGATGGCCGACGAGCGCGACGCCAGCGTGCCGCGCACGCTGGAGGGCCTGACGATCGTGGTCACCGGTTCGCTGCCCGGCTTCTCCCGCGACGAGGCCAAAGAGGCCATCCTGGCGCGCGGCGGCAAGGCCGCCGGTTCGGTGTCGAAGAAGACCGCCTACGTCGTCGCCGGCGATTCGCCGGGATCGAAATACGACAAAGCCGTCGAACTCGGCGTGCCCATCCTCGACGAGGACGGTTTCCGAAAGCTGTTGGCCGACGGCAATCCGGCGATTCAGCTGAAGAGTGACGGCCCAAGGCTTACTACGGTGGGCAACGGATGCGGGCAACTTGATATGGGGAAGCGCGGATGACTCATCTCGAGGTCAACCACGACGGCTACCCGACACACCGCCGGAAGGTGCGCTTCGACTGGTCGAACACCCCGTTGCACTGGGTTCCGGGCGACCCGTTCGCCCACCCACATGTTGAATGTCTTCCATCTTGATGCTGCCGGTGAGCAGTCACCCGCGGCGCGTGCCGCCCGCAAACCGCCTGACGCCCAGCTCCCAGGATCCGACGGATAGCCCGGTCGGGTTCCGGCGCAACCGGATTCACGGCAATAGCGGCAACCGCCACAGCGGGGTCTTGCGGCTCCAGCAGCCACATGCGGATCACGGTGAACCGGATCAGTCGCAGCGCCCCGGTGATCAGGATGGCGGCCAGCGGAAGGTCTCCCAGCGCGGCGGTCAGGATCGCGATACGAAAGTCGTTGGCGCCGGCCGTCATCAGGTCGAACCAGGCATCGCAGATCAGCAGCACGCCGGTCGCGAATGCGGTCAACAGCATCACCTGCCGGCGCAGCATGCCGAAGACGACGGTCGCCGCCATCAGGCCGAGCAACAGCAGGTCGAAGCCGACCCAGGTCGCCGTCCAGTCGTGCACCAGGTAGTCGTCGGGCAGCGCGAACGCGAGATAGACGATCCATGGGATCAGCACCAACGTCCCGCCGGTCATGATCCCGAGCCAACCCCACCGGATCCGGTGAACCATGGCGAGCGGTACGAGTTCGGACAGCGGCCGCTCCAGGCGTTGGACCAGCTTGCGTCGCTCGGCCGGTGACATCGCGGCGATCTGGGCGTCGGTTAGCACGTTCACCCCCGATAGATACCCCGTTTGGCGGCGTCACTGCAGCAGGGTCGCCACGATCCCGGCCAGGTAGCCCAGGCGCGCCACCTCAGAAGGCCGGAAGGCCGGGCCGCCCGGCCTGCCGAGCATGACCGCGGTGTCGCGCATCGCCCAGCGGCGCGGCGACCAGCGTGGTGTCCAGCTCGCGCCACACCTGCGGCACCCAGTCGCTTGCGGCGTCCAGCGCGGCCGCGTGCCCGATCGGCATCCACGGCACGTCGCTCAGCGCGGTTTCCGGCGCGCCGGGACTGCCCACGATGGGCTGAATACCGTCGTCGGATTTGCGCAGCACCAAGCACCAGCTCACCCGCAGCACCTGCGGCGCCTCGTCGACCAGCACCTTCAGCTTGGCCGCGGATGTCGCCCGCGGCGGCGACATGGTCGATCAGCTCCAGCTCCCGGTGGGCGTCCAGCAGGCCGGTGTGCGGCCGCAGGCTGTCCACCCGCACGCCGTTGAGCGCTTCGGCCGCCGTGATCAACGTGTCGGGCATGGCCCGCGGCGGCAGTTCGACCACCAGGTCGTCGATCGCGTAGCCGGGTCCGCGCTCCACCACGTCCAGCGACAAGATGTCAGCTCCCACCGACCCGAGAGCCACGGCCAACGAGCCGAGGCTGCCCGGCCGGTCAGCCAGCTGAACTCGCAGCAGATAGGAAGACACGCGGACACTGTTTCACAGCGGCGCGTCCGTCGGCATTTCGGCGCCGAGCGTCGTCCGGCGTGGCCCAGGGCATCCCAATCACGGGCTAGGCTTTTCAGTCGTGTCCCAGATCTCCCGTGACGAGGTGGCCCATCTGGCCAAGCTGGCCCGGCTGGCGTTGACCGACGACGAGCTGGACAGCTACGCCAGCCAGCTCGACGCCATCCTGACCCACGTCAGCCAGATCCAGGCGGTCGACGTCACCGGCGTCGAGCCGACCGACAACCCGCTCAAAGACGTCAACGTCACCCGCCCGGACCAGATCGCGCCGTGCCTCACCCAGCAGGAAGCGCTGGCCGAGGCGCCTGAAGCCCTCGACGGTCGCTTCGTGGTCCCGCAGATCCTCGGGGAACCGGAATGACGGACATCATCCGGCTGGACGCCGCGACGCTCGCCGGCAAGATCGCCGCCAAGGAACTGTCGTCGACCGAGGTCACCCAGGCTTACCTGGACCAGATCGCGGCGACCGACGAGCAGTACGGCGCGTTTCTGCACGTCGCCGCCGACGCGGCGCTGTCGGCCGCGGCCGCGGTCGACAAGGCGCTCGCTGCCGGTGAGCAGCCGCCGTCGCCGCTGGCCGGGGTGCCGCTGGCCCTCAAAGACGTGTTCACCAGCGTCGACATGCCGACCACGTGCGGGTCGAAGATCCTGGAGGGCTGGCGTTCGCCGTACGACGCGACGGTGACCGCGCGGCTGCGCGCGGCCGGCATCCCGATCCTCGGCAAGACCAACATGGACGAGTTCGCGATGGGCTCGTCGACGGAGAACTCCGCGTACGGCCCGACCCGCAACCCGTGGAACACCGACCGGGTGCCGGGCGGCTCCGGCGGCGGCAGTGCCGCCGCGCTGGCCGCGTTCCAGGCGCCGCTGGCCATCGGCACCGACACCGGCGGCTCGATCCGCCAGCCCGCCGCGCTGACCGCGACCGTCGGGGTCAAACCCACCTACGGCACGGTGTCGCGCTACGGGCTGGTGGCCTGCGCGTCATCGCTGGACCAAGGCGGCCCGTGTGCGCGCACCGTCCTCGACACCGCGCTGCTGCATCAGGTGATCGCCGGACACGACCCGCGAGACTCCACCTCCATCGACGCCGAAGTGCCCGACGTCGTCGGCGCCGCGAAGGCCGGAGCCGCAGGTGATCTCAAAGGCGTGCGCATCGGCGTCGTCAAGCAATTGCGCGGCGAGGGTTATCAGCCCGGCGTGCTCGCGTCGTTCAACAGAGCCGTCGAGCAGTTGACCGCGATCGGCGCCGAAGTGTCCGAAGTCGACTGTCCTCATTTCGATCACGCGCTGCCCGCCTACTACCTGATCCTGCCGTCGGAGGTGTCCAGCAACCTCGCGCGCTTCGACGCGATGCGCTACGGGCTGCGGGTCGGCGACGACGGCACGCACAGCGCCGAAGAGGTGATGGCGCTGACCCGTGCGGCTGGCTTCGGACCGGAAGTCAAGCGGCGCATCATGATTGGCACCTACGCGCTGTCGGCCGGCTATTACGACGCCTACTACAACCAGGCGCAGAAGGTGCGCACGCTGATCGCGCGCGACCTCGACAGCGGCGTATCAATCGGTCGACGTGCTGGTCTCGCCGACGACGCCGACGACCGCTTTCCCGTTGGGGGAGAAGGTCGACGACCCGCTGGCGATGTACCTGTTCGACCTGTGCACGCTGCCGCTGAACCTGGCCGGGCACTGCGGGATGTCGGTCCCGTCCGGCTTGTCCGACGACGACAACCTGCCGGTCGGGCTGCAGATCATGGCGCCGGCACTGGCCGACGACCGGCTCTACCGGGTGGCCGCGGCCTACGAGGCCGCGCGGGGCACGCTGCCCTCGGCTGTCTGATCCCGCTGCTGCGACGGGCGGTCACGGGGCAAGATATTGGCATGCGGATCGGAATTCTCACCGGCGGTGGCGATTGTCCCGGACTCAACGCGGTGATCCGGGCGGTGGTGCGCACCTGCGACTCGCGGTACGGCTCGTCGGTGGTCGGATTCCAGGACGGCTGGCGGGGGCTGCTGGAGAACCGGCGCATGCAACTGGCCAACGACGACCGCAACGACCGGCTGCTGGCCAAGGGCGGAACGATGCTGGGCACCGCCCGCGTGCACCCCGACAAGCTGAAGGCCGGTCTGGACCAGATCAAAGCAGACGCTGGACGACAACGGCATCGACGTGCTGATCCCGATCGGCGGCGAGGGCACGCTGACCGCCGCGCACTGGCTGTCCGAAGAGAACGTCCCCGTTGTCGGCGTGCCCAAGACGATCGACAACGACATCGACTGCACCGATGTGACGTTCGGCCACGACACCGCGTTGATGGTGGCCACCGACGCCATCGACCGGCTGCACAGCACCGCGGAATCACACCAACGGGTGATGCTGGTCGAGGTGATGGGCCGGCATGCCGGCTGGATCGCGCTGAACGCCGGGCTGGCGTCCGGCGCACACATGACGCTGATCCCCGAACAGCCCTTCGACGTCGAAGAGGTGTGCCGATTGGTCAAGCGGCGCTTCCAGCGGGGCGACTCACACTTCATCTGCGTGGTCGCCGAGGGCGCCAAGCCGGCCGAAGGTTCGATGGAGCTGCGCGAAGGCGGCATCGACGAGTTCGGTCACGAGCGGTTCACCGGGGTGGCCGACCAGCTGGCTGTACGAGGTCGAGAAGCGCATCAACAAAGAAGTTCGGGTGACCGTGCTCGGGCACGTCCAGCGCGGTGGTACGCCGACCGCCTACGACCGCGTGCTGGCCACCCGATTCGGCGTCAACGCCGCCGACGCCGCGCACGCCGGCGAATACGGGCAGATGGTGTCGCTGCGCGGCCAGGACATCGGCCGGGTGCCGCTGGCCGAGGCGGTGCGCCAACTGAAGCTGGTCCCGCAGAGCCGTTACGACGACGCCGCCGCCTTCTTCGGTTAATCCGCCTCCAGACCACGTGTTCAGGCTGCTGTTACGCTACCGGATAGCTGTAACGTAACGGCTGTGACCGAGCCCCTGACCTGTCAGATGTGTGGCGCGGGCTTTGGCGGCCGATCGGATGCTGTGTACTGCTCCTCGGCGTGTCGGCAGAAGGCGCATCGCGCGCGGACGGCGCGGCGAATGGCCGAACTCGAAGGGCGTCCGAGCCGCCGACGAGTGCTCGTCAAACCGGATGTCGCAGGGACTATTGCCCGGGCTCGCGTCCAACAGCGGCGGGCCCACGAATTGTCTCGCAACGCAGCCGACATTCTTGCAGCCAGTGCAGAGTCGCAGGCGCGACTCAAGTCGGTGGTGTGGCTGCGCCGGGTGCGTGCTGCCGCCGCAGAGCGGGCGGGGCCCCGCGATGAGGACATGGACGCGACCTCCAGGCGGCTCGGGTAATGGCCTCCGAAGACGACGTCATCACCGCGAAAGTCGCTGAGATCACCGAGCACCGCGCCGTGATCGAGCAGGCCAAGGGCATGCTGATGCTGGTCTACGGTCTCGATGCCGACCCCGCGTTCGACTTGCTCAAGTGGCGGTCGCAGAAAAGCAACGTGAAGCTGCGACGCCTTGCCCAAGAACTTATCGACGGATTCCGCGGGGTTCGTGACGAAGCGATCACCGCTCGGTCGCCGTTTGATGAGGTGCTGCTGGGCGGCCCGGCGCCTGCCGTCCGCGGCCGCGATGACGTGGCGGACCCGGCGGCCAATTAGGATCGACCGCATGACTTCTGCTGCGAGCGCTGCGAAGGCGCCCGGGGCGGAACTGCTCGACTACGACGACGTGATCGCGCGCTACGAGCCGGTACTCGGCTTGGAGGTGCACGTCGAGCTTTCCACCGCCACGAAGATGTTCTGCGGCGTGCGCCAATGAGTTCGGTTCCGAGCCCAACACCCAGGTGTGCCCGGTCTGCCTCGGCCTGCCCGGCTCGCTGCCGGTGCTCAACGAGGCCGCCGTCGAGTCGGCGATCCGGATCGGACTGGCGCTCAACTGCGAGATCGCGCCGTGGGGCCGGTTTGCGCGGAAGAACTACTTCTATCCCGACCAGCCGAAGAACTACCAGATCTCGCAGTACGACGAACCGATCGCCGTCGGTGGCTACCTCGACGTCCCGCTGGAAGACGGCACCATCTTCCGCGTGGAGATCGAACGGGCCCACATGGAGGAGGACACCGGCAAGCTGACCCACCTGGGCAGCGACACCGGCCGGATCGCCGGTGCGACAACGTCGTTGGCCGACTTCAACCGCGCCGGCGTGCCGCTGATCGAGATCGTCACCAAGCCCATCGAGGGGACCGGCGAGCGTGCACCGGAGATCGCCCGCTCCTATGTCACGGCGCTGCGCGACTTGCTGCGTGCGCTGGATGTCTCCGATGTGAGGATGGACCAGGGCTCGATGCGTTGTGACGCCAACGTGTCGTTGAAGCCCACCGGCGCAACCGAATTCGGCACCCGCACCGAGACCAAGAACGTCAACTCGCTCAAGAGCGTCGAGGTCGCCGTCCGCTACGAGATGCGCCGCCAAGGTGCCGTCTTGAAATCTGGCGGACGAATCATCCAGGAGACCAGGCATTTTCACGAAGACGGTTACACCAGTTCCGGGTCGCACGAAGGAAACCGCGGAGGACTACCGCTACTTTCCCGAGCCGGACCTGGAGCCGGTCGCGCCCAGCCGCGATCTCGTGCAGCGACTCGCCCGGACTATCCCTGAGCTGCCGTGGTTGCGCCGCAATCGGATTCAGCAGGACTGGGGTATCTCCGACGAGGTGATGCGCGACCTCGTCAACGCCGGTGCCGTCGACCTGGTCATCGCAACCGTCGAGCAAGGCGCATCCAGTGATCAGGCGAAGGCCTGGTGGGGCAACTTCCTGGTGCAAAAGGCCAACGAGGCCGGCATAGAACTCGACGAATTACCGATCAGCCCAGCCCAAGTCGCTGCGGTCGCGGCGCTGGTGGACGACGGCAAGCTCACCACGAAGATGGCCCGTCAAGTCGTCGAGGGCGTGTTGGCCGGTGAAGGTGAGCCCGAGCAGGTGATGACCGCGCGCGGACTGGCCGTGGTGCGTGACGACTCCCTGATCCAGGCCGCGGTCGACGAAGCTCTGGCCGCCAATCCCGATGTGGCGGAGAAGATCCGCGGCGGCAAGGTCCAGGCCGCGGGCGCGATCGTCGGCGCCGTGATGAAGGCGACCAGAGGTCAGGCCGACGCGGCCCGAGTGCGCGAGTTGGTGCTCGCAGCCTGCAGCTAGAACAGGCTCGTCAATTCGGTGAACACATGGTCGAGCGGTTGACCCACGCCGTCCCAGCCGATCGGTTCGGCGATCGCTTGGTGTTGCTCGGGCAGGGAAGCGAGCGGCCCTACCGGCCGTGGAGGTAGTCGGGCACGGCAGCGACCGTATGGTGAACGACGATGACCGGCATCGCAGACCAACTCCGCGACGAGACGGTGAACACCGTGCTCGGCAGAATCCGATTGCAGGTCGGGGGATCTGGAACGCCGATCCTGTTCTGGCCCAGCCTCTTGATGACCGGAGACATGTGGCACGGGGTGGCCGCTGATCTCATCAACCGCCACCAAGTGGTGCTGATCGACCCACCGGGCCAGGGCGGCAGCCAGCCTCTGACGGAGTTGTTCACCTTCGCCGAGTGCGCGCGCAGCGTTGCCGACATCCTCGACGGCCTCGGCATCGAGCAGGCGCACTTCGTGGGCAATTCGTGGGGCGGCATGATCGGTGGGACCTTCGCCGCGACGTATCCGGAGCGAGTCGGGCGAGCGGTGCTGATGAACTGCACCGCCGGTCGTGCCAGCCTCCGGCAGAAGATCGAGTTCGCGATGCTGCTTCGGGTGGCTCAGTGGCGGGGAGAGATCGGACCGCCCCTGATTCGATCGGTGCTCAAGGCGTTCCTGGGGCCGACGTCGTTGCGGGAGCGCCCCGACGTCGTGGCGCACGTGCGGTCGGCGATGCCGTTGGTCAACGTCGACTCCGTCTCATGGGCGGTCAAGAGCGTGGTTCCGCGACGGCCTGACCAGCGGGAGTTGTTGTCCGCCATACGGACACCGGTGCTCGTGGTCGGCGGCGCCGAAGACGCG
This sequence comes from uncultured Actinomycetota bacterium, assembly GCA_963834615.1. Lineage (GTDB taxonomy): Bacteria > Actinomycetota > Actinomycetes > Mycobacteriales > Mycobacteriaceae > Mycobacterium. The sequence continues at coordinate 183,899 of CAWICO010000002.1, read as the reverse complement.
ACCTTCCCGCCGCGAGAAGCGGTCGCGATGGCCGACGCCATCCCCAACTCATCGGTGCGCGTGCTCGACGGAGTGGCTCACCTTGCCGGCTTGGAGAACCCCACTCTGGTCAGCAGCCTCGTCGAGGACTTCCTCGCCGAGGGCGATCGCGAAAGCGGCTCTAGCGTTTAACGATCGCGAAGCTCAAGTCTTGTCCTCGTTGGCCCGCGGGAAACCGCCGCCCTGCGGGAACAGCGGGAACACCACGTCGTCGAGTTTCATGGCATCGCCGTCGGTTTTGTTGACCGTTGCGCCCCACACATTGCCGTCCGGCGACATCCGCAACGCCCACGCGTGACCGTGCGTGTCCTGGCGAACCACGTCAGGTTGCCCGGTGACAGCGCCGGTGCCTTGAGCCAGGTGGACGGCCACCGTCTGCTTGGTGTTGACCAGGTTGACCAATACGGTGCCGTCCAGGGCTGAGCAGCCCGCAACGCCGGGTCGGTCCGGCCACGTCCACACGGTGGAAACCTTCGATTCCTTCGTGATTCGCTGCAACCGATCGGCGGTCGGGGAGCGATCGAGGACGTAGAGCGAACCTTCGACAGGATCGGTGCACAGGCCCCCGCCTGAGCCGAGACCGCTCAGTGCAGTGGTCGGCGGTGCGGGGTGCAGCGTAGTCGGCTGCTCGAGACGGAGGACCTTACCGCCCAGTGACGCCGGGTCGTTGGCCATCGCCGGGTTGCCCGCGTCACCGGTCATCACGACCAGCGTGGTGGCGCTGGTGAACTGCAACGCCCCTCTGTTTCCAACGGCGCCTTTGGGGATTCCCGTCAAGATGTCTTTCGGGATATCGCCGTCGGCGACGCGGATAACCCGGTTGTCGGAGGGAGTGCTGATGTAGGCGTACATCAGCCGGTCCTGTGAGTAGGTCGGGGAGAGCACGATGTCCATCAGCCCGCCGTCGCCGGCCGGGTCGACCGGAATGACCGTCTTGACTTTCGGCTCGGCGCTGACAGAGACCTCTTTGATCGCGCCGGTCGTGCGCTCAGCGACCAGCGCCGACTTGCTGTCGGGTTGCATGAGCAGGCCGCTGGTGCTCTCCAGGCAGCCCTGCATCACTCCGGGCGCCGGGCATTCCTTGGGAAACGGCTTCTCGGGTAGCGGTGGTGGCGGAGGAGGCGTGGAACTCGGCGCCGCGTGCCGTTCGGGCTCGGTAGTGAACGGCTGCGATGCAGCGTCGTTGAACTGGGCGCAACCAGCGACAACGAGCATCGCCGCGCAGAGCACAGCAGACTTGGGCCGACCCGACCACTTCAACCGCATAGTGGCCAGATTACGGATATGTCGGTCGCGGTGCCCGTGACGGGTGCCGTGCACCTTCCGTCGTCGCCCGCAAACAGTTGCCGGCGCCGCAAAAAGCGCGAATCAGAACGGCGAAAGGGCCGCCCAAATCCCCGATTCGCGAGAATTTGCCCTTACCCTGGCACGAGTGAGCAGTCAACCGCGCGACACACATTGGCAGCGCCCGGACCAATCCGCGGTGCCAACTGCGGAGCGACCAACCTCAGCGAACTTGGTCGACCCCGAAGACGACCTGCCGTCGGACACGTATGCAGGCGATTTCGAGACCACCATGATCCCGCATTACGACTCCTCCCACTCCGGCAGCGTCCGCTCGTCGAGTTCGGGATACGGCGTGATGAACGGGCAGGAGCCGTTGCCTTACCAGCCCCAATCCACCGGAACGCATTCGGTGTTCGCGACCGACGACGTCGGTGAACACGAGCATCACGTCGACGACGAGGCGGTGCGCGCCGCGAGCCGTCGCGGCACCCAGCATCTGGGTCTGCTGATCCTGAGGGTCGGTTTGGGTGCGGTGCTGGTCGCGCACGGGCTACAGAAGCTGTTCGGCTGGTGGGGCGGCGAGGGGCTGACGGGTTTCAAGAACTCGCTGTCCGACATCGGCTACCAGCACGCCGACATTCTCACCTACTGCGCAGCCGGCGGCGAGATCGCCGCGGGAGTGCTGCTGGTGCTGGGTCTGTTCACTCCGCTTGCCGCCGCGGGAGCACTGGCCTACCTGATCAACGGGGTGCTTGCCGGCATGTCGGCTCAGCACAACACTAAGTCGTTCTCGTTCTTCCTGCCGGACGGCCACGAGTACGAGATCACGCTGATCGTGATGGCAGCCGCCATCATCCTGATCGGTCCTGGACGCTATGGCTTCGACGCCGGTCGCGGCTGGGCGCGGCGCCCGTTCATCGGGTCGTTCGCCGCACTGGTGGTCGGGATCGGCGCCGGTGTCGCGCTGTGGATGCTGCTCAACGGCGGCAACCCGGTGCGCTAGTCCGCATACGGGTTGGGGACCCGTCCCGCGCTGACCTGGGTCAGCTGTGGCAACGTGGCGAAGGTCACCGCGGGTAACCGCAGGTCGCGTCCGCTTTTGAGCTGCGCGCGCGCCCACGAGCTTCTGTTGAATCGCAGGCCGTCGATGTCTTCCCAGCGCACTGACTGGCTGCCGAGCAACGTGCGCACGGTCACGCCGTCGTAGTCGGCCTGCGTGCGCAGCCGAATGATCAACGCCGACAACAACACCGGGATGATCAGCAACGGCGCGCTCAGTGTCCAGGTCAACACCGGGATGAGCAGGCCGAGGGCGAAGAAGCCCACCGCGAAGTGCGCGATCGGCGAAATCCTGATCACCACCGGCGGCGCGGGTGCCGTTTCCTGCGGTGAATCGGTGGCCATTCATGCATCATGGCATCGAGCTCGACCCGGGTCGCCCCCGAGAGCCCGTCAGCCACCGGGATTTGACGTTTGACCAGTACGGGGCCTACCCTCGGGAACCGTGATTATCACTGGAATGCTCGTAGTAGGTCGGCGCGTTGGTGCCTGACTGATCAAGCACACCAACGCGCAACCCTCGTACAGCAGCTAGCTGACGGGGGTTTTTTGTTGCCTACCGGCTTGCCAGAGCACGCACAGGACCAAGAAGGACAAGAGAACCTCGTGAGCGCACCCACCAGATCGCAGTCCCAGCCCCAGGCACCGGCTTCGAAGCCGGCGTCGCAGGACGTGGCCCGGCTCGCCACGGACGCGGCGAAGTCCGCCGCCAAGCCGCCGACCGTTCGGCCGAAACATGTTGCCCCTGAGCAACTAACCGGCGCGCAATCGGTAATCCGGTCGCTGGAGGAACTCGACGTCGAGGTGATCTTCGGCATCCCCGGCGGGGCCGTGCTGCCGGTCTACGACCCGCTCTTCGACTCGAAGAAGCTGCGTCACGTCCTGGTCCGCCATGAGCAGGGCGCCGGCCACGCGGCCAGCGGCTACGCTCACGCCACCGGCAAGGTCGGCGTGATGATGGCGACGTCGGGTCCCGGTGCCACCAACCTGGTGACGCCGTTGGCCGACGCGCAGATGGACTCCATCCCGGTTGTCGCGGTCACCGGGCAGGTCGGCCGCGCACTGATCGGAACAGACGCCTTCCAGGAGGCGGACATCTCCGGCATCACGATGCCGATCACCAAACACAACTTCCTGGTTCGCGACGGCGACGACATCCCGCAAGTGCTCGCCGAGGCGTTTTACATCGCCGCTAGTGGACGGCCGGGCGCAGTGCTCGTCGACATCCCCAAGGACGTGCTGCAGGCGCCGTGCACGTTCAGTTGGCCGCCGCGGATGGACCTGCCCGGCTACAAGCCGAACACCAAGCCGCACAACCGTCAGATCCACGAGGCCGCGAAGCTGATCGCCGCGGCGCATAAACCCGTGCTCTACGTCGGCGGCGGCGTCATCCGCGGTGAGGCCACCGAGGAACTGCGGGAATTGGCTGAGCTGACCGGAATTCCGGTCGTCACCACGCTGATGGCCCGTGGCGCGTTCCCGGACAGCCACCGTCAGCACCTGGGCATGCCGGGCATGCACGGCACGGTGGCCGCGGTGGCCGGGTTGCAGCGCAGCGACCTGTTGATCGCGCTGGGCACCCGCTTCGACGACCGGGTCACCGGACAGCTGGACTCGTTCGCCCCGGAGGCCAAGGTCATCCACGCCGACATCGACCCGGCCGAGATCGGCAAGAACCGGCACGCCGACGTGCCGATCGTTGGTGACGTCAAAGCCGTCATCACTGCGCTGATCGAGGCGCTTCGCCATGACAGGGATGCTGGGGCCACCGGCTCCGACATCGCCGACTGGTGGACGTATCTCGATGATGTGAAGGCGACTTTTCCGCTGAGCTACGGGCCGCAGAGCGACGGCAGCCTGAGCCCGGAGTACGTCATCGAGAAGCTGGGTGAGATCGCCGGGCCGGACGCGGTGTACGTCGCCGGCGTGGGCCAGCACCAGATGTGGGCCGCGCAGTTCGTCTCCTACGAGAAGCCTCGAACCTGGCTCAACTCCGGCGGTTTGGGCACCATGGGCTTCGCCGTCCCGGCGGCCATGGGCGCCAAGTTCGCGCGCCCGGAGGCCGAAGTGTGGGCGATCGACGGTGACGGCTGCTTTCAGATGACCAACCAGGAGTTGGCCACTTGCGCGATCGAAGGCGCCCCGATCAAGGTCGCGTTGATCAACAATGGCAACCTCGGCATGGTCCGGCAGTGGCAGACGCTGTTCTACGAGGAGCGGTATTCGCAGACCGATTTGGGCACGCACTCACGCCGCATCCCGGACTTCGTCAAGCTGGCCGAGGCGCTGGGTTGCGTCGGATTGCGTTGTGAGCGTGAGGAAGACGTGGTCGACGTGATCAACCAGGCGCGGGCGATCAACGACCGTCCGGTGGTCATCGACTTCATCGTCGGCGCGGACGCGCAGGTGTGGCCGATGGTGGCCGCCGGGACCTCGAACGACGAGATTCAGGCCGCCCGCGGCATCCGCCCACTGTTCGACGACGAATCCGAGGGGCACGCCTGATGACCGGATCGACGACGCACACCTTGTCGGTGCTCGTCGAAGACAAGCCCGGTGTGCTGGCGCGCGTCGCTGCGCTGTTCTCCCGACGTGGCTTCAACATCGAGTCGCTGGCCGTCGGCGCCACCGAGCAGAAGGACATGTCGCGGATGACCATCGTGGTCTCCGCCGAGAGCACCCCGCTCGAGCAGATCACCAAGCAACTCAACAAGCTCATCAACGTCATCAAGATCATCGAGCAGGACGACGACAACTCGGTGGCTCGTGAGCTGGCGCTGATCAAAGTCCGCGCTGACGCCGGTACCCGTAGTCAGGTGATCGAAGCGGTGAACCTGTTCCGCGGCAAGGTGATCGACGTGTCGCCGGAGTCGTTGACCATCGAGGTCACCGGCGACCGCGGCAAGCTCGAAGCGTTGCTGCGGGTGCTCGAGCCGTTCGGCATCCGTGAGATCGTGCAGTCCGGCATCGTTTCGCTGTCGCGCGGCCCGCGTGGCATCGGCTCAGTCAAGTAACCAATCCAGTTCGAAATCAAATCGAAAAGCCTCATGAGAAGGAGACATTGACGTGGCTTTGAAGATGTTTTACGACGATGATGCGGACCTGTCGATCATCCAGGGCCGCAAGGTCGGCGTCATCGGATACGGCAGCCAGGGGCACGCGCACTCACTGAGCCTGCGCGACTCCGGAGTTCAGGTCCGGGTCGGACTGAAGGAGGGCTCGAAGTCCCGGGCCAAAGTCGAGGAGCAGGGCCTGGAGGTCGACACCCCGGCCGAGGTCGCCAAGTGGGCCGACGTCATCATGCTGCTGGCGCCGGACACCGCGCAGGCCGACATTTTCAAGAACGACATCGAGCCCAACCTGAACGACGGCGACGCGCTGTTTTTCGGCCACGGCCTCAACATCCACTTCGACCTGATCAAGCCGCCCGGCAATATCACCATCGCTATGGTCGCCCCGAAGGGACCCGGTCACCTGGTGCGTCGCCAGTTCGTCGACGGCAAGGGCGTGCCCGCGCTGATCGCCGTCGACCAGGACCCGAACGGCAACGGTGAGGCGCTTGCGCTGTCCTACGCCAAGGCCATCGGCGGCACCCGCGCCGGCGTCATCAAGACCACCTTCAAGGACGAGACCGAGACCGACCTGTTCGGTGAGCAGGCTGTGTTGTGTGGTGGCACTGAGGAATTGGTCAAGACCGGTTTCGACGTGATGGTCGAGGCGGGCTACCCGCCGGAAATGGCCTACTTCGAGGTGCTGCACGAGCTCAAGCTGATCGTCGACCTGATGTACGAGGGCGGCATTGCGCGGATGAACTACTCGGTGTCCGACACCGCCGAATTCGGCGGCTATCTGTCGGGTCCGCGCGTCATCGACGCCGACACCAAGGAGCGGATGCGCGGAATCCTGCGCGACATTCAGGACGGCACCTTCACTAAGAAGCTCGTCGCCAACGTCGACGGCGGCAACAAGCAGCTCGAGCAGCTGCGCAAGGAAAACGCCGAGCACCCCATCGAGGTCACCGGCAAGAAGTTGCGCGACCTGATGAGCTGGGTCGACCGGCCGATCACCGAGACCGCGTAACGCGCACCTCTGTCGAGCTCGACGTTAGCGAGCCGAGTTGCGGCGTGTCGTTGCGCTAGCGTCGATTTCGATGCTCCGGCGAGTCGACTCGGACGCCGAGCACCGGCTGTCGCACCCCGCCATTGCTGAATTCCGCGCACCACGGCCGGTGCCCCTGGCCGTCGGGCCAGACCAGCTGTAAGGCCCGCAGGTCGGCGCCGTAGAACGCGATCGCAAATTTCAGGTGCGCGTCGGGATGTTGCACTTGGACCACATCGAGCGGTAGCTCATCGCCGATGCAGATCCGCTCGCCTGGTAACGGCTTTCCGCCGTCCACGAGATATTGGGCGACACTGTTGAGCACGTGCGTTGCGCGCTGCCGCGGCATCCCTGTCACCAACAGTTCGGGCAGGCCTCGCGGATGCAAACCGATCGTGTACGCGTAAGGCGTGCGGTCGCTGACGAATTGCACAACCCACCCATTCCTTTCTACGAGTGCGTATATGCCCTCCAGCCACTCCTGCATGGTGGAATCTGGGTGATCGCATTTCCAGCACATGGGGTATTTCTCCTGTCGTCGCGCTTGTCGACAGGATTCACCGGGGTACCGACACTCGTAGGCTCCTCGATCCGGCACAACCGCGACCATTAGGCTGGCCGCGTGAGCCTGCCTGTTGTTGTGATCGCTGACAAACTTGCCGAATCAACCGTCGAAGCCCTGGGTGACCAGGTTGAGGTCCGTTGGGTCGACGGCCCGGACCGCGAGAAGCTGCTGGCCGCGGTGCCTGAGGCCGACGCACTTCTGGTGCGCTCGGCGACCACCGTCGACGCGGAGGTGCTAAGCGCCGCACCCAAGCTCAAGATCGTCGCGCGCGCCGGCGTCGGCCTGGACAACGTCGACGTGGACGCCGCGACCGAACGCGGTGTGCTGGTCGTCAACGCGCCGACGTCCAACATCCACAGCGCCGCCGAGCACGCTTTGGCATTACTGCTGTCCGCCGCCCGCCAGATTCCCGCCGCCGATGCGTCCTTGCGCGAGCACGCCTGGAAGCGGTCGTCGTTCTCCGGTACCGAGATCTTCGGCAAGACTGTCGGAGTCGTCGGCTTGGGCCGTATCGGACAGCTAGTCGCTCAGCGACTGGCCGCATTTGAAACCCACATCGTCGCGTACGACCCGTACGTGTCGGCCGCACGCGCAGCGCAGCTCGGCATTGAGTTGCTATCCCTCGACGAGCTGCTCGGACGAGCCGATTTCATTTCCGTGCATCTGCCGAAGACGCCCGAGACGGCGGGTCTGATCGACAAAGACGCGCTGGCCAAGACCAAGCCGGGCGTGATCATTGTCAACGCCGCGCGTGGCGGACTGGTGGACGAGGCGGCGTTGGCCGACGCTATCTCCAGTGGACATGTTCGCGCTGCCGGCCTCGACGTGTACTCCAAAGAGCCATGCACCGACAGTCCGCTGTTCGACCTGCCGCAAGTCGTCGTCACACCCCACCTCGGGGCATCGACCGAAGAAGCCCAGGATCGCGCCGGCACCGACGTGGCCGCGAGTGTGAAGCTGGCCCTGGCCGGTGAATTCGTGCCGGACGCGGTCAACGTCGGCGGCGGGACGGTCAGCGAGGAAGTCGCGCCCTGGCTGGATCTGGTCCGCAAGCTCGGTGTGCTGGTCGGCGCGCTCAGCGACGCACTGCCCGGGTCGCTGTCGGTGCAGGTGCGCGGCGAGCTCGCCTCCGAAGATGTTGAGGTGCTGAGGCTTTCGGCTTTGCGAGGTCTGTTCTCGGCGGTCATCGAAGACCAGGTGACGTTCGTCAACGCCCCCGCGATCGCCGAGGAGCGCGGCGTGTCCGCCGACATCAGCACAGCCACCGAAAGTCCCAACCATCGCAGCGTCGTCGACGTGCGGGCGGTGGCCGCCGACGGGTCGGTCGTCAACGTGGCCGGAACTCTGTCCGGTCCGCAACAGGTCGAGAAGATCGTCCAGATCAACGGCCGTAACTTCGACCTGCGCGCCCAGGGCGTGTACCTGGTCATCAACTACGCCGATCAGCCTGGGGCACTGGGCAAGATCGGCACGCTGCTCGGCACTGCGGGCGTGAACATCCAAGCCGCTCAGCTCTCCGAGGACGCGGAAGGACCGGGTGCGACGATCCTGCTGCGGGTGGACCGCGACATCCCCGCCGACGTTCGCTCCGAGATCAGGTCCGCCGTAGCGGCCAACAAACTGGAAGTGGTTGACCTGTCGTGAAACTCGCGGTCATTCCGGGCGACGGGATCGGGCCGGAGGTCGTTGCTCAAGCGGTCACAGTTCTCGACGCAGTTCTGCCCGGAGTCGAGAAGACCGAATACGACTTGGGGGCCAGGCGCTTTCACGCCACCGGCGAGGTGCTGCCCGATTCGGTGCTTCCCGAGTTGCGGGCCCACGACGCGATCCTGTTGGGTGCGATCGGTGATCCGTCGGTGCCCAGCGGGGTGCTCGAGCGAGGTCTGTTGTTGCGGCTGCGCTTTGAGCTGGACCACCACGTCAACCTCCGCCCCGGGCGGCTCTATCCGGGTGTGCGCAGCCCGCTTGCCGGCGACCCCGAGATCGATTTCGTAGTCGTGCGTGAGGGCACCGAGGGCCCCTACACCGGGACCGGCGGAGCGATCCGGGTCGGCACCGTCCATGAGGTGGCCACCGAGGTCAGCATCAACACCGCGTTCGGTGTTCGCCGTGTCGTGGCAGACGCTTTCGAGCGCGCTCAGCAACGTCGCAAACATCTGACGCTGGTGCATAAGAACAACGTCCTGACGTTCGCCGGATCTCTGTGGTCGCGCACGGTGCAGGAGGTCGGCGAAAAGTATCCGGACGTCGAGGTCGCCTATCAGCACGTCGACGCCGCGACCATCCACCTGGTGACCGATCCGGGCCGCTTCGACGTCATCGTCACCGACAACCTGTTCGGCGACATCATCACCGACCTGGCTGCCGCGGTGTGCGGCGGAATCGGGTTGGCGGCCAGCGGAAATATCGACGCCACCCGGACCAACCCGTCGATGTTCGAGCCCGTGCACGGCAGTGCGCCCGACATCGCCGGCCAGGGAGTCGCCGATCCGACCGCCGCGATTATGTCGGTGGCGCTGCTGCTTTCCCACGTCGGCGAAGACGCTGCCGCCGCGCGAGTGGACCGGGCCGTGGCGTCCCATCTGGCCACTCGCCCGACTGAAAAACTATCCACCGCCGAAGTCGGCGAAAGGATTGCGTCCGGGCTCTAGTCTCCAGGCCCGGCGGCAGCGTCTTGGTCGGCACGAGCGGCACCGCCAGCAGCGGGAAGATCGCACACACCATGAACGCCAAGGGGTAACCCGATCCGGCGATGACATCGCCCAGCACGGGCGGCGTGCCCGCGGCCATCAGCCGCTGATAGGTGTTCTGCAGGCCCAGCGACCGCCCGCTCCAGAAGGGTCCGGCGTACTCGGTGATCGCGGTGGATTCCAGGCCGTTGTCGAGCACCGCGACGATGGCCACTGCGACCATCAGCGGCACGGCGAGAAGCAAGTGCAGATGATCGGCAAAGGCCAGCGCGGCCAGGATCAGGACCGCCGAAACGGCCATGAAGCGGACTGGCCTCAGCCGCGACCCGACCCGGTCCGACCACCTGCCGACCATGATCCGGCCTACCGCTCCAAGCAGCTGCGACACCGTGACAACACAGCCCGCCGCGACGACCGAGCACCGGTAATTCGCGATCAGCCAGATCAGCATGAACGTCACGGTCAGGGTCTGCGGCACCATCAACAGCGCTGAGACCGCGTGGATTCGGCGCAACACCCATGAACCGCGGTAGGGGTTGGCCAGTTCTTGTTCGGTGGCATCAGCCCGTTCCTTGCGCGGGGGATCTTTGATGGCCACCGCGCTGAGTACCGCAGCCCCCGCACACAGCACGGCAGGGAAGATCATGCCCGACGTCGCGGACCGGGCGTGCTCGGCGAGTATCGGGATGACCAACGCGCCCATAGCAATTCCCAGCGGTTGCGCGGTCTGCCGGACGCCCATCGCCAGCCCGCGCTGCTCGGGGGGAACCATCCGGAGACCAGTCTGCCGCCGGCAGAGTTGCAACTGGCAGCCGCCATGCCGCCGACGAACAGCCACGCCCCGAAGGCGACCAGCGAATGGGCCGTGGTCGCGCCGTAGGCCGCCACTGCCGTCAGCGCCGAGCCGACGGTCAGCACGATGCGTTCACCCACCCGGTCGAGCAGCCAGCCCCACAGGATCAGCGTCGCCACCATACCGAAGCTCGGCATCGACGACAGCAACCCCGCTTCGGCCAGCGGCGTGCCGAGATCATCCTCGAGGGCGGGGATCAGGAATGCGACACCATTGATGAACACGAACGCGCTCGCCGTCACCAGCAGCGAGACGACAACGGTCGCCCAGCGTCGCCTGATGCTGAGTGTGCCCGTGCCGGTCGGGTCAGTCGGCATCAATCCATGCTCGCACAGCGATGTGAGTGCAGTGGCCAAAGCGACGGCAGGGCCCAGCCACATGTACCTGAGCTCACCCTTCCGAGTCGTTGGCGTCGGCCCGCTGCGCCCGGCTTCGCCGCGCTGGCGACCGTCACTGTGCCTTTGGGTGTCGGCCCGCTGCGCCCGGCTTCGCCGCGCTGGCGACCGTCACTAAGCTCAGGCGAATGCGCCTTGGCCGAATTGCCAGTCCCGACGGCGTCGCGTTCGTCACCATCGAGGACGAGCCCGACGAGATGATCGTCCGCGAGATCGCTGAGCACCCGTTCGGCACCCCGACTTTCACGGGTCGCTCCTGGCCGTTGGCTGATGTTCGGCTGCTGTCGCCGATCCTGGCCAGCAAGGTGGTATGCGTCGGCAAGAACTACGCCGACCACATCGCGGAGATGGGCGGCGCGACCGGGCCCGTGCCGGCCGATCCGGTCATCTTCCTCAAACCCAACACGGCGATCTGCGGACCCAACGTGCCGATTCGGTTGCCGGCCAACGCATCGCCGGTGCATTTCGAGGGCGAGCTGGCTGTGGTCATCGGTCGGCCCTGCAAGGACGTCTCCGCTGATCGAGCGGCCGAAAGCATCCTCGGCTACACCATTGCCAACGACGTGTCGGCCCGCGATCAGCAAAAGGCTGACGGCCAGTGGACGCGGGCGAAGGGGCACGACACGTTCTGCCCAGTCGGACCATGGATCGCCACCGACATCGACCCGGCGGACCTGGAGCTGCGTACCGACGTCAATGGCGAGGTCAAACAGGACAGCCGGACCTCTCTGATGATCCACGACGTTGGAGCGGTCGTGGAGTGGATCTCGGCGGTCATGACGTTGCTGCCGGGCGACCTCATCTTGACCGGTACGCCCGCAGGAGTGGGGCCGATCGAGGACGGCGACACGGTCAACATCACCATCTCCGGCATCGGAACGTTGTCGAACCCCGTTGTACGGAAACGCGACTGACGCACCGAGCAGCGGAGCCGCCGAGCGTCGGCGTCACGCGTAGCGTTCGATGCAGCAGCCCGGTCGGGCACACGTGAGAAGCGAGTTGTTTGTTTGGTAGTCTGCTCGTCGGCCCACAACGACTGGCAGCAGTGCCGCACCACCGCGTACTTATTTGCGGAAAGCGCTCTGACCAGCAGTTTTGGGCAGCCAATGGGGTATGGTGTAATTGGCAACACAGCGGTTTCTGGTACCGCCATTCTAGGTTCGAGTCCTGGTACCCCAGCGTCAACGCGGGACCGTCCGCGGAGCACCCAAACGTACGCAGGACGTACGCAGTGGCCCCGCGAACACATCTCTGTATCTTACTGCGTACTGACTCTGTCGTGTCGGACCTTCAACCGCTCCACAGACACGAACACGCGACGTGCAGACTTCATCACCCGCACCCGGTTGCCGCCGAGACGGCGGCGCTCGTCGCGGTCGTCAGTTCGCTGGCGCGCGTCACATTCGAAACAGTCACTGCGCGAGGCGAATTCGTTCGATCACACTCTTCGTTGTGAGCAACCTGTCGGGAACGTGTGTTCTAGGCACGAAAGCATCTTGATCTGCGTCAATTCCACGAAATCAAATCGAGGCGAGCGTTACCAGACGACTCTGCGGTGTCTTGGGCTGGAACGCAATCGGTCTGCCGGAACGTCGAACTTAACGCCCGGCGCGGACAGCATTCAGCGGCGCGCCGCGTGGTGTCGTACTCAGATTTTGTGATCAGATCGCTCGTGCACAGCGCTGCACGGGTCAATGGCGGCGTTGTGCTCACGGTGCGCGATAGCGAGGTTCACGCGCTCTTCTCTCGTGGCGTCCAAAGATCAGTTCTTAAGCCCGGGCAGCAGGACGACGTCTTACACCCGTTCGTGGAACGTCGAGTTTCCCGATTGGTTGTTCCGCTGGCTTTTTGCAACGACAATGCTATCAGCGCGTGCGCGCAAGCGTGTACGCTCCTGCCTGATCTGCGCCGCTATTAACCGGCGACCAGTCTCTCGCCACCCGTAGCCTCGTGGGTTCTGTCTGTACCTGTGCTCCGGAAACGGCCGCGCGCTGAGGAACGTCGCGTTAATCTCCCCGGTGATATCGAGGACTACGACCCGTAAGTCCTTGCCGAGCTCTGTGGTTGCTGGGACGCGGGTGTTCACGTACGCCGACCGAATCTCGCACGAGCGGTCGACGGGAACATTCACGGACTTAAACCGCACGTCGGCGGCGAACGGGCAGACGACCGCTCAGAACAGCGCATCGGGGCGGCGGTAATGGCCCGACTGCGAACGCGGCGGCATCGGTTGTTCTCGGTGCGCCCGCATCGCACGCGGTGAGCCAGTCTGCCGCGTCTGCGGCGAACACATCATCGACGCTGCCAGCGGGCGGCGGCATGTGAATGCGCAGCGCCGACACCCAGCCGCTAGCACCATTCTAGTGCGCCCATTTGCCCGCGGAGAACCGGTGTTGACGGCTTATTCATTCGTGGATAGGCTCGCACGCACCTGAGGGATCGTGAGTGAACGATAGGAGTATCCGATGAGGAAGTTAGTAGTTCGCCACGGTGGCTCGCCGGCGTCGGCGCCGCTGCCGCCGTGACGCTGTTTGCCACCGCACCCATCGCCAGCGCCGACGACACCCCTGCCCTCAGCGTGGACGACATCGCTGTCCCTGCCGCTGCCGTTGCCCCTACCCTTGACGGATACGAGAACGAATTTACGATTGGCGAGGGTGGCACAGAGGTCACTTACACCACCACCTATGACGGCACCGGCTCGCCGGTGACTACACAGTCTATCGAGACCCTCCGAAGCGGAGACGACGCATACGGTTACACCGAGCGCCTTTCGGTGATTTCACCACTGGACCAACACTTGGATTTCAGTGACACGGTGGACTTTTCGAAACTACGTCGGCAGGCGCCATCACTTCGTTTCAGGACGTGCCCTTCAGTTTCGACATACTCCCCGACATGGCAAGGTATCAAGCGTTACGCCCTCGCGTGTCCAGCACCCAGGGTGCGACGGGCGCGATGGTTGACCGACCACTTTGGTTGTCGTCGGCAGCGCAAAACGTAGACCCAAATCGCCGCCGCTGCCTTTGACCGGTAGAACACGTGCTACCCATTCCGGCGTGCTGAAACAGACGCGCCCGCCGCGATCTCGTCGGCGTCGCTATGCATGTCACGAGACGCGCTGAGTTACAGGAGAATTGCGCTCCGCGGTGCAGACGGCGGCGATCACGCAAAGTGCAGAGTGTGTCGCTGCCGTCCTCTCCTTCGGCAGCGACAGAATAAGCGGAGTCTTCGTTTCACATCTTTTTAAGGATCGGCGCCAGTTGTCGCGCCATCTCGTTGTTGGAGAAACCACGACGTGACGGCTCCTCCAAGTGGCCGCTGTGGTCACCGGCTGCCTCGTAAGCGACCGGGCCAGCGTCGCCTTGTATGTGGGCGTTTTTCTTTATCCCATTTCATGCGCTTCAACTCAAAACGAAGCTGCTTCTCCTGCCACGGCATGACCGTTGCATCGCCGCGCCGCAGATTCAGCCCAAGATTCTGGGCTGCCTCGTCGGCGTCAGCGACCTTTAATCCGTACTGGCCGGCGAGCCGCGCCAGCTTTTCGTTTCCGTGCGGACATCGACTAGCCCAGGACCGCTTCATTGGAGGATTTCGTGGGTATGCCCGAGACTCTGAGCCGCTCGTGACGGCGCGTGGCGGTGGCAACTACTGGGAAAACGGGGATACAGATGGCTGACGCGGGTTCGCCGGCGGTGTTGTTCGACCTCGACGGCACGTTGGTCGATACGAATTTTCATCACGCCGTCGCGTGGCAACGCGCATTCGCCGAGGTGGGCCGTGACGTGTCATGTTGGCGCATCATCGAACTCTTGGGGCGTTCCGGCGATGAACTGATCGCTGAGTCAATCGGCGATGACCTCGCCGAAAGTAGCGGCGATGACGCGAAGGACAGCCATGACCGCTATTTCGGCGAATACGAACCTGTTCTACAAACGACTGCTGGTGCCCGCGATTTGCTTCAAGCCATCACTGACGAGGGGTGGCAGACGGTGTTGGCGACGTCGGCGGGGGAGGAGACGCTGAAGCTGTTGCGCCGGGTTCTTGACGCCGATGACCTCGTGGGCCACGTCACTTCGAGTGCTGATGCCGACCGCGGCAAACCCCACCCCGATATTGTCAGCACAGCGCTTGAGCGCGCCCAAATTGGTGCCGAGGACGCGATTTTCGTCGGCGACGCGGTGTGGGACATGCAAGCAGGCAAGCGCGCCGGAGTGCCGACGGTCGGTTTGCTCAGCGGTGGAGCAAGCCGTAAGGCACTGCTGGATGCGGGCGCTGTCGCGATCTATGACGATCCGCGCGACATACTCGCGAATTTCAGCGATTTCATTAAGTTGCGCACAGCAACGTAGCGCTGATTGCCATCTACTGGTTGCAGACGGTCGCGATGATTGGGCTGGTACCGCCGCCGGTGCCGGGGATGGTTCCAGTGCTTCCGGGCGAGGCGGGTATAGCGGCTGGCGCTAGAGGTTTTGAGAAGAGGCGACGAGTTTCCTATGCGAAGACGGCGGTTTGCCCGCTCCTCGGAGATACCCAGCCTCCTCACGATTGCTGCGGGCGGCGGCCAGATAATCGCGTAGTGCGCGGCTGCGTTCGCAAACGTCATGCGCTTCAGCTTGAAGTCGTCGCGACGAGGCGACTGCATCATCAATGCGCTCGACGATGTCGGACGGCACGGTCGTACCGAAACTGTTGTGGTCCATGGCGTTACGCCCTCGCGTGTGCTGCACCCAGGGTGCGACGGGGCGCGATGGTTGATCCGACCACTTTGGTTGTCGTCGGCAGCGCAAAACGTAGACCCAAATCGCCGCCGCTGCCTTTGACCGGTAGACCAGGTAATACCCATTCTGGGCCGTGCTGAAGCAGGCGCGATCCCGTGCGATCTCGTCGGCATCGCTGTGCATGTCACGAGACGGTCGCCGAAAGATCAACATGCTCGCCTAGTAGTGCCGCAGATCGTGAAACGAGAACCGCTCGGGCATCGCGTCATAGAGCGCCCACACTTGCTCGGTGGTGACGCAGTACATTTTCTTTTTGCCGCCGCGCGGTGACGTGTGCCGCGAGCACGGGTTGACCGCGAGCCGCTTCTAGAAAATCGCGTCGTCG
The DNA here is from genome assembly GCA_963834615.1 of uncultured Actinomycetota bacterium. Lineage (GTDB taxonomy): Bacteria > Actinomycetota > Actinomycetes > Mycobacteriales > Mycobacteriaceae > Mycobacterium. The sequence continues at coordinate 167,807 of CAWICO010000002.1, read as the reverse complement.
AAAATTTGCTTCATCCGGCCATGGGTGCGCGTCACGCTCGCCGGGTCGTAGCCCTCGGCGACCATCCGATCTCGCCACATGATGATGTGCTCGGGCTCCATGTCCACCAACTTGATAGCGCCCTACTCGGCGACCATCGTCTTCACTGTCGCGTTCGCGCACTGGATGGTGTTCTTGGCCAACCCTTCCTCTTATATGCGTCGAGCCACCAGTCGCACCACGCCGCGACGGTCATGTTCGCGTCACACGGCGGCAGATGTGTTCCCGAAACGACCGCCGTTGTCTGAGTGTCGAGCCATGTCTGCCCGTGCGCTTTGAGTTTGAACGCCTTTGAGTGTTCGCGTCCGCTGCTGTCGACAGAGCGTGCCCACCACCGCATGCCAGTGCCGTTTCGGGCGCTGGGTTGCTTCTCTGTTGTGCCGTCACCGTGACGAACGGTCTTCGTCCAGAGGTCTTCGAAGGCAGCTCGACGGTTGCGCTTCACGGGTCACTTTTCTGACGGAATTTCGCGGGTTCTCTGGTACGCAGTCAGTACGCAGTGAACGCATTTTGGTACGCAGTACTCACAAACGAGTTCCGTCTAACTTAGCTCACACAAGGCTGCGACCAGCACGTTTACAATGTGAGCAAGACAGTTAAAGGCTGTAAAACGCGAGAGGAGCGAGTAGGTTCGAGTCCTGGTACCCCAGCAGTATTTTTCCAATGTCGTTCCACCGCCTAGCGATTAGGCGGGCGTAGGGCAGTGAGCTATGCTGGCTGCTCGGATCGGTTCCGGCCCCGTCGTCTAGCGGCCTAGGACGCCGCCCTCTCACGGCGGTAGCGTGGGTTCGAATCCCATCGGGGCTACTTATTTATCCTTCAGGCGTGATGCCGGCGCGTTTCAGCCGGCGGCAGGTGCAGTCGTGCCGCCCACCGGCATGTGCGGCATACCAAGCTTGCGGTGATCCCACGAGCGAGTGCGATTGCTGACTATGCGCACCGCGACGCGCTTGTTCATCATCATGTCCACTGCCGGCTTCATCTCTTCGGTGTAGGGACCCGTGTAGCGCTCCCACACACTCACGCCGACCCGGAAGATCGAGTCTGGGTCCTCGACGATCTCCGCGACGCCCTCGAATGACACACCGCGCAGCGTGTCGTAGGTCGGGCCGTCTTCGAGTAAGAAGCTGACCCGCGGGTCGCGCGTGAGATTGACCGCCTTCTGCGATTTGGCTTTGGTTTCCAACCAGATCTCGCCGTCGACGACGCCGTACCACATCGCGGTCAAGTGCGGCTGTCCGTCCGCGCCGATGGTGGCGAGTGTGCCGGTGCGGCTGCTGTTGACGAAGTCTGCGATCTCGGCCTCGGTCATGACGATTTGCGCACGTTGCTTCGTTCCCATCGGCACAGTGTGTCAGGTCACGTTGTGGCAGCCGGCGATGCGGTGCGAATCACAGTCGACGAGTGAGGGCGTCCGCGGCGGCGAGCAGATCGGCGGCCCAGCGCGCACCCGGACGGCGGCCCATCCGATCGATGGGGCCGGACACCGAGATGGCGGCAACCACTGAACCATTCGCGTCGCGCACCGGTGCCGATACGCTGGCCACTCCCGGCTCACGCTCGGCGGCGCTTTGAGCCCAGCCGCGACGCCGCACCTCGGTGAGTATGCGATCGCTGAACTTCGCGGTGGCCAGCACGGTGTCCCGCGCGGGGTCGTCGCTGTAGGCCAGCAAGACCTTGGCGCCAGACCCGGCCGTCATCGGCAGGCGCGCGCCAACGAGGACGGTATCGCGAAGTCCCGCAGGCGGCTCCGCCGCGGCGATGCATATCCGCGAACTGCCTTCTTGCCGGTACAGCTGCACGCTCTCCCCGGTGATGTCGCGCAGTCGTGGCAGAACTGTCGCGCTGGCCGCCAGTAACGGGTCGTTGACCTGCGCCGCCAACTCGCTGAGCGCCGGACCCAGACGCCAGCGGCCCTCGTCGTCGCGGGCCAGCAGTCGATGGACTTCCAAGCCTGCCGCCAAGCGGTGTGCGGTGGCTCTGGGCAGGCCAGTGCGGTCGCACAATTCGGCCAATCCACAGGGCGATTCCGCGATTGTGTGCAGCACACCCACGGCTTTGTCGAGGACGCCGATGCCGCTATCCTGTCTCACAGAGAGATACTAACGTCTCGCATAGTGAGATCGACGAATTGGATGACCTCGTGACGAAAAATTCAGTCCACGACGAAGCCGGGAATGCCGGGCGTCCGCGCACGCTGGCGGAGAAGGTGTGGGAAGACCACGTCGTGGCCTCCGGCGGCGACGCCGAACCTGACCTGATCTACATCGATCTGCATCTGGTGCACGAAGTCACCAGCCCGCAAGCCTTTGACGGACTACGCCTTGCCGATCGGCCGGTGCGCCGCCCGGACCTGACCATCGCCACCGAAGACCACAACGTGCCGACGATCGACATCGACAAGCCGATCGCTGATCCGATATCGCGCAAGCAAGTCGAGACGCTGCGGAGCAACTGTGCCGAATTCGGTGTCCGCCTCTACCCGATGGGCGATATCGAGCAGGGCATCGTGCATGTGGTCGGTCCTCAGTTAGGGCTGACCCAGCCAGGAATGACGGTCGTGTGTGGCGACAGCCACACCTCGACGCACGGCGCGTTCGGCGCATTGGCGATGGGGATCGGGACTTCTGAGGTCGAGCATGTGCTCGCCACCCAGACACTTCCGCTGCGACCGTTCAAGACTATGGCCGTCAATATCGATGGACAGTTGCCGACCGGTGTGACGGCCAAGGACATCATTCTTGCGGTCATCGCCAAGATCGGGACTGGCGGCGGACAGGGTCATGTCATCGAATACCGCGGCAGTGCCATCGAATCGCTGTCGATGGAGGCCCGGATGACGATCTGCAACATGAGCATTGAAGCCGGGGCCCGGGCGGGAATGATCGCGCCGGACGCCACCACCTACGACTTTCTGCGTGGCCGTCCGCACGCGCCGACCGGCGCACAGTGGGATGCGGCGCAGGCGTACTGGGATCAGCTGCGCACCGACGATGACGCCGAGTTCGACACCGAAGTCCATTTCGACGCCGCCTCGTTGACCCCGTTCGTGACGTGGGGAACCAATCCCGGCCAAGGAGTGCCGTTGGGTGAGGTGGTACCGGACCCCGAGCTGATGAACGATGACAACGAGCGACAGGCGGCCGAGAAAGCACTGGCGTACATGGACCTTCGGCCCGGTCTGCCGATGCGTGACATATCCGTGGACACGGTATTCGTCGGATCGTGCACCAACGGTCGCATCGAAGATCTGCGTGCGGTCGCCGACATTTTGCGGGGACGCAACGTGGCCGACGGCGTACGGATGTTGGTTGTCCCTGGGTCGATGCGGGTGCGTGCGGAGGCCGAAAGTGAAGGACTGGGCGAGGTCTTCACCGCCGCAGGCGCCGAATGGCGTCAGGCCGGCTGTTCGATGTGCTTGGGGATGAATCCCGACCAGCTCGCGCCGGGGGAGCGCTGCGCGGCGACGTCGAACCGCAACTTCGAAGGGCGCCAGGGTAAAGGCGGCCGTACGCATTTGGTGTCGCCGGCCGTCGCTGCGGCCACCGCGGTGCGCGGAAAACTCTCCGCACCGGCCGACCTGAACTGAGAAGAGGGAGAATTCGAATGGACGCCTTTCACACCCACACGGGTATCGCAGTACCGCTGCGGCGGTCCAATGTCGACACCGATCAGATCATTCCCGCGGTCTATTTGAAACGTGTGACCCGAACAGGTTTCGAGGACGGATTGTTCGCATCCTGGCGGAACGATCCGTCTTTCATCCTCAATCTCAGCCCATTCGACAGGGGTTCAGTACTGGTCGCCGGACGCGATTTCGGCACCGGATCCTCACGCGAGCATGCGGTCTGGGCGCTCATGGACTACGGCTTCCGAGTGGTGATCGCATCGCGCTTCGGCGATATTTTTCGGGGCAATGCGGGCAAGGCCGGGCTGCTGGCGGCCGAAGTTGCTCAAGATGATGTCGAACTTTTATGGAAGCTCATCGAGGGCAGCCCTGGACTGGAACTCACTGTCAATCTTCAAGATCGGAACGTCACGGCGGGAACGGTGGTGGTGCCGTTCAACATTGACGATTACACCGCATGGCGACTGCAAGAGGGTCTCGACGATATAGCCCTTACGCTGCGGAAACGGGACCAGGTCGAAGATTTCGAGACGGCACGCCCGAGCTGGAAACCAACGACGTTGCCCACTCCATAACGGCTCGATCGGCTCCGAATTTACGGCGCCACAGGGCCGTATTTAACGGTCGCCCCACCGACCAAGGGCGGCAACCGGATTCCTAAAAAGTTCGCCATGAACCATTGAAATTGCGCGTGGCTCTTGGAAATCAGGCACTTGAGGGTTTACCGTGTTTGCTAGTCGGTCCAAACGAGGGCCGCTAGCTTCGGAGGATTTGTATGGTCAACAAGGCAGAGCTCATTGATGTGCTCACTGAGAAATTGGGCACGGACCGTCGGCATGCGACCGCCGCCGTCGAGAATTTCGTAGACACCGTTGTGCGCGCAGTGCAGAAGGGTGAGAGCGTCACTATTACTGGGTTCGGTGTTTTCGAGCAGCGGCGTCGCGCGGCTCGTGTGGCCCGTAACCCGCGCACCGGCGAGACCGTGAAGGTCAAGCCAACTTCCGTGCCGGCCTTCCGGCCCGGCGCACAGTTCAAAGCCGTTGTGTCTGGCGCACAGCGTCTCCCAGCCGATGGACCCGCAGTGAAGAGAGGCGTCGTGGCTACTGGAGCTAAGAAGGCGGCAAAGAAAGCGCCCGCGAAGAAGACCGCAGTGAAGAAGGCTCCGGCCAAGAAGGCGCCGGCCGCCAAGAAGACGGTCGCGAAGAAGGCTCCCGTCAAGAAGACCGTCACCAAGAAGGCTGCAGCACCGGCCAAGAAGGCGACCAAGTCCGTGAAGACGGCCGCGAAGAAGGTCACCAAAGCCGTGAAGAAGGCTCCGGCCAAGAAGGCCGCAACCAAGCGGGCTCCGGCCAAGAAGGCTCCTGCCAAGAAGGCTCCGGCCAAGCGCGGCCGCCGGTAGGCGCTTCAACACATCACAACGTAATTCGCCGCGGAGCAGGCTCTTACGAGCCCTCCGCGGCGAATTCGCGTGCTATGTCACTACGTTGTTGGCCAGCGCGCTGCCGATGTGATCGGCCGCTATGAGGTGGCCGTCGACGAGCGACAGCACCCAGGTGCTGCCCTTTCGGTTGCGCGACTTGTCCGGGCGGACCCCGTCGCGGTCGCACCACCAGGCGATCAGGTCCGGAATCACCTTGCCCTGCGTGCAAATCACGGGGGTGCGATGTGATTCGGCGATCTGCAAGGCTCGGCGTCGACCGCGTTTCGGGTTGTCCGCATAAGCCTCTTCGGTGAGAGTCGGCTCGTTGCTGATGATGACGCCCAATTCTTCGGCCAGGGGCTGCACGGTCTGATGGCAACGCACGCGATCGGCGGCATACACATCGGTGGGTCCAAAGCTCGAGAGCTGCGCCACGAGCGCCTCAGCCTGCGCCCTGCCCTTCTTGTCCAACGGTCGTATTTTGTCGTCGCCCGAGAAGCGGGACTTGCTGCCCGCGGTCCCGTGCCGGACTATCAACACCGATTGGGTATCTGGCCGTTGTTTGGCCCACCGGCGCAGTATTTTTCGGTCATAGGCGTATGACACCTTCTTCAGGGCGGCGGAGACCGGCAGCCAGACGAGGTCGTCGACCTCATTGTTCGGGGCGAAACTGCCGCTGAGGCTTCGGGCCGACCAGTACTGCACTTTTTTGGTGCGCTGCTCGATCGGATAGCTCACCGTCGTTATCCGACGGCCGAGGTGCACATGGTGACCGGTTTCTTCCAGTACTTCGCGCACCGCGGTGACCGGCTCAATCTCACCGGGATCGACTTTGCCCTTGGGCAGCGACCAGTCGTCGTACCTCGGGCGGTGGATGACGGCGACTTCCACCGCGGATTCGCGGTGCCCGGGCCGCCACAGCACCGCGCCGGCAGCGTGAACGATTTTGCTCGCCGAGCGGCCCGACGAGGACTGTGTGGGCACCTGAACTCCTGCAGTTCAATTCGGGACCATCGGCCTTTCAGCCGCAAGGTCAGAGCAGAGCCTGGTCAGGAACTGCGGTGTTCATCCATTAATGACACCTGGTGGTCGCGAACCGTGTGACCGGCTTTCGGCAATGCCGTCCACTGTCCATCCGGTCTCAGTTCCCAGCAGCGTGTGGCGGGGTCCAGCGCCGATTCGAAAATGTCGTTCAGTTGTGCGGTCAGTCGCGGATCCTTGACCTGAACCAGTACTTCGACGCGCCGATCGAGATTGCGGTGCATCATGTCGGCGCTGCCGATCCAGAACTCATTGATGGCGTGGAAATTGATGATCCGCGAATGCTCTAGATATTGTCCGAGAATTGAGCGCACGGTGATGTTTTCGGAGAAGCCCTCAACACCGGGGCGCAGTGCGCAGATTCCGCGCACCACGACCTCGATGCGCACGCCGACCTGCGACGCGCGGTACAGCGCATCGAGAACCTGCTCGTCGACAAGGGAGTTCATCTTCAACCTGATGTGCCCATTGCCGGCTTCCTGATGCGCGGCGATCTCGCGGTTGATGCGTTCGATGATGCCGACGCGAATACCGTGCGGTGCGACCAACAGGTTGCGGTAGGACACCTTGCGTGAATAGCCCGTCAACGTGTTGAACAGATCGGTGAGATCGGCGCCGATGTCGGGATCGGCGGTCAGCAGGCCGATGTCTTCATACAGCCGGGCCGTTTTGCTGTTGTAGTTTCCGGTCCCGATGTGGCAGTAACGCCGGATCGTCGAGCCTTCGCGGCGGACCACCAGGCACGTCTTGCAATGTGTTTTCAAGCCGACAAGGCCGTAAGCCACATGGACTCCCGCCTGCTCGAGCGCACGGGCCCACTTGATGTTGGCTTGTTCGTCGAACCGGGCCTTGATTTCGACCAGCGCAACTACTTGCTTACCGGCTGCGGCGGCTTCGATCAGTGCCCGCACGATCGGTGAATCACCGGAAGTGCGATACAGCGTTTGTTTGATAGCCAGCACGTTGGGGTCAGCGGCAGCCAATTCGATGAAGCGTTGCGTGCTGGTCGAAAACGATTCGTAGGGATGGTGAACGAGGACGTCACCCTCGCGCAGCGTCGCGAAAATGCTCTTGGGCGTCTCGCGGTCGGCGAATGCCGGGCTGGTCGACGGAACGAATGCGGGATCCTTCAACCCCGGGCGGTCGACGCCGTAGATCTGCCACAGCGACGAAAGATCAAGCAGGCCCGGCACTTGGATGACATCGCCGGGATGCACGTCGAGTTCCCGCAGCAGCAACTCCAGCATGTGCTCGGTCATGTCGTCGGCAACCTCGAGGCGCACCGGCGATCCGAACCTCCGACGGGCCAGCTCGCGCTCCAGCGCCTGCAGCAGGTCTTCGTCGCGATCTTCGTCGACCTCGAAATCGGCGTTGCGGGTTATGCGGAACGCGTGGTGCTCAACGATGTCCATGCCCGGAAACAGAGCTGTCAGAAAGGCCGCGATCAGCTCCTCCATCGGCAAAAAGCGGACTTCTTTCTTGCCGGGCGACTTCTCGGCGCCGTCACGTTCGTCGAGCTTGACAAAGCGGTCGACGTTGTCGGGCACCTTGACTCGCGCAAAATGCTGACCGTTGTCGTCGGGCTGCTTGACCGTGACTGCCAGGTTCAGACTCAGGCCGCTGACGAACGGGAACGGGTGGGCGGGATCCACGGCCAGTGGAGTCAGGACCGGGAAGACCTGCTCGGTGAAGTACGTCGACAGCCGATCACGCTCGGCATGGTCCAAATCGGCCCACGTGACAATGTGGATGCCTTCCGCGGCCAGACCAGGTTCGACCGAGTTCAGAAAAACCTCTGCGTGCCGGGTGGCGATTTTCTGGGTCTGCTCGCCGATCCGGCGCAACTGTTCGCGCGGGGTCAGACCGTCCGCGGAGCGCACTGACAAGCCCATCTCGTCGCGCCGCTTCAAGCCGGCGACCCGGACCATGTAGAACTCGTCGAGGTTAGAGGCGAAGATCGCCAGGAACTTCGCCCGCTCCAGGAGCGGCAGCGAGGTGTCCTCGGCCAGTGCCAGGACGCGCGAGTTGAAGTCCAGCCAGCTCAATTCGCGGTTGAGATAGCGGTCTCCGGGAAGCGGGTCGTCGATCGCGGTGGCTGTCGTGGCGGGCGGGGCTCCCGGAGCAGTGTCGGCAGACGGCCACGCGGGCGTCTCGTCGGTGATTGCTGTGTCCGGGGCTTCGATTTCGGTCACCTCTGGGATCATTCCTCATCTATAGGGGGTGCTGCTACCCACCGACGGGCGTCCACGTGCCGTTGTGGCGCTGTTTACCCATCATTACCGCGGCGGGGATGTGGGTGCTGTGACCGCGCGACTGGTCGCCGGCCCCATCCCGAGGCGACGGGCAATGGCCAAGTCGTCGGGAGTGTCGATGTCGCAACGCAGCCCGGGCCACCGGCCAGTGAGTTCGATGGCGCCTGAAAGCCGGTGCTGTGCTGAGGAATTCGACCCGAATCGTGGATCGAGTGCCGCTCCGAAAGCGCACAGGGCCGCGGTCCCCGTACCCGGTCGGTCGGCGACGAAACTGCGTCTGTGCTGACGCGCTGCGGTGATCGCCTCGGCGAGTTCCTGCGTTTGCAGTGCGGGCAGATCGCCTTGCAGCACAACAATGTTCGCAATTGATTCGGATACCGCTCGCTCAGCGGCGGCGATCGCGTTGTTCAGCGGGTCGGGGTGGCCGGCCGGCGTCGGGTCGGAAAGCACGTCGGCGCCGAGGTCGATCGCCACGGCGGCAGCCACGTCGTCCGGCGTGACGACGGTGATGTGGCGAACCGCGCTCACCCTCGTCGCCGCGGCGAGAGTGTCGACCAGCATGGCCAGCACCAGACTCTCCCGCTCCGCCGCCGAGAATGCCGGCGCCAGCCGAGTCTTGGCGACCGCCAACCGCTTGACCGCAACGATCAGGCCGACATCTGCGTGCCCGTCGGCTCTGCTGCCGCTCATGAACCCATCCTGCCAGTGTCGAACTTTCGGCTAGGTTGGGTTGCCGGCAGTTAGCGTGCCATCGACGAGACGGAGATCCAGCCAGACCATGGCCACCACGACAGCAGTGATGGGGGCCGGTGCGTGGGGTACGGCGCTGGCCAAGCTCCTCGCCGACGCGGGCGACGAGGTGGTGTTGTGGGCCCGACGGCCTGACCTCGCTGCGGAGATCAACGCCAGCCGGCAGAACACCGACTACCTGCCGGGCGTGACATTGCCGGCGAACATCAGCGCCACCGCGGATGCGAAAGAAGCGCTCAGCGGGGTGACGACGGTCCTGCTGGCGGTACCCGCCCAGACGATGCGGGCCAACCTCGATCGGTGGAACGGTTTGTTCGACACCGGGGCAACTCTGGTCAGCACGGCCAAAGGCATCGAGTTGGGCACGCTGATGCGAATGAGCCAGGTCATCGTCGACGTGACGGGCTTCGACACGTCGCAGGTCGCGGTCATCTCCGGGCCGAACCTCGCCAGCGAGATCAGCGCCGGGCAACCCGCCGCCACCGTCATCGCCTGCAGTGATTCCGCTCGCGCTGTAGCCGTGCAGCGCATGCTGAACGCCGGATACTTCCGCCCGTACACCAATGCCGACGTCATCGGCACCGAGATCGGCGGGGCATGCAAGAACGTCATCGCGCTGGCCTGCGGGATGGCGGCCGGGGTGGGTTTGGGGGAAAACACGGCGGCGGCGATCATCACCCGCGGTCTGGCCGAAATCATGCGGCTCGGCATCGCGGTCGGCGCCAAGGGTGCGACATTAGCCGGCCTGGCCGGGGTCGGTGATCTGGTTGCCACTTGCACTTCGCCGCGGTCGCGCAACCGCACCTTCGGCGAATCGCTGGGGAAGGGCGAAACGCTGGAGTCTGCGCAGCGTGCACGGGGTGGCCATGTCGTCGAGGGGGTGACGTCCTGCGAGTCGGTGCTGGCGCTGGCTTCGAGTTACGACGTCGAGATGCCCCTCACCGATGCGGTGCACCGGGTCTGCCACAAGGGCCTGTCAGTGGATCAAGCGATGGCACTGCTGCTGGGGCGCCGCACCAAGCCGGAATGAGCTTGTAACCAGCACCGCTGCGCCAGACGGTAGCCTCTCTAGGTTGTGAACGCCCGCCTGCCGTCCCGCGCGCCCGACCACGGGCGGGTTCGGGTCGCCGTCCTCTTCGGTGGACGCAGCAACGAGCACGCAATTTCGTGCGTCTCGGCGGGCAGTATTCTGCGCAACTTGGACCCGGAGCGGTTCGAGGTGGTTGCGGTGGGCATCACCCCGGACGGTTCGTGGGTGCTTACAGACGGTGACCCTGATGCCCTGGCGATCACCAATCGGCAGCTGCCGCAGGTGACCGCCGCATCCGGCACCGAGCTGGCGCTGACGGCTGATCCGCTTCGGGCCGGCCAACTGGTTTCACTGTCGACGGGCGGGGCTGAGGTGCTGGCGTCGGTGGACGTGGTCTTCCCGGTCTTGCACGGCCCGTACGGAGAAGACGGCACCATCCAGGGTTTGCTCGAGCTAGCCGGCGTGCCCTACGTCGGTGCCGGGGTATTGGCCAGCGCGGTTGGGATGGACAAGGAGTTCACCAAGAAGCTGCTGGTTGCCGACGGGCTGCCGATCGGCGATTACGCGGTGCTGCGGGCATCGGACCCGGAGTTGGACGCCGATCAGCGTGCACGACTTGGTCTTCCGGCGTTCGTAAAACCCGCCCGTGGCGGTTCGTCGATCGGAGTCAGCCGAGTGACTGGCTGGGAGGAATTGCCGGCGGCCATCGAGTACGCCCGTCAGCACGACCCGAAGGTGATCGTCGAGTCGGCGATCGTCGGCCGCGAATTAGAATGTGGCGTTCTCGAATTTCCGGACGGCACAATGCAAGCCAGCGCCATTGGCGAAATCCGGGTGGCCGGTGTTCGTGGTCGCGAGGACGCGTTCTATGACTTTGCGACCAAGTATCTCGACGACGCCGCCGAACTCGACGTGCCCGCCAAGATCGACGACGACGTCAGTGACACATTGCGCGACTTGGCAATCCGGGCATTCAAAGCGATCGACGGCAGCGGACTGGCGCGGGTGGATTTCTTTCTCACCGAAGACGGGCCGCTGATCAACGAGGTCAACACCATGCCCGGTTTCACCACGATTTCGATGTATCCACGGATGTGGGCGGCCAACGGCGTCGACTATCGAACCCTGCTGTCGACCATGGTCGACACCGCGCTGTCGCGCGGGACGGGTCTGCGTTAGCCGGCGAGCGACGACGATGCGGGCCGGTTTGGCGGCCCGAGGAGAAGTCGGCCAATTAGGCGGGCAATGGGCTGATCGGCCGCGCCGGCATGGCCTGGTCGATCAGCTCGGAGAGTTGCTGGATCGGCGTCGGTCCGGAGCCCGGCGGCAACGTCAGCGCCACATAGACCGGTCGATCGACCGCGTACCAGGTGGAGCGCTGATCCTGGCTGACATGAAACCACTGCACTCGGTCCACCAGCTGAATTGCGGTGCCGACGACGAAGTCAGTCGGACGATCCAGCCCACATCGCAGCACCACAGGATCTCCGGCGCCTGCCGGTTGCCAGGCAGCTGCGCCGACGGGAGCCGGTTGCATAAGTGCGGCCCGGGTGTAGTCGCCGAGGCGCTCTGGCAAGACCTCCAACAGCTTTCCGCACGCGGGATCTTGGGCGTGCGGCGCGGGGACGGCGGCGACGGCAACCGGATTCGCGTGGTGACGGGTAGCCGCGATCGCCAACACCACGCCGAGGACGCCGATCGCCACCAGCAGCGCCGTGATCAGCATCGCCCTCGGCGGGCCGTCGGAGTCGGTCATTACCTCACCCTCTGCTCGATCTCGGCGCATTAGAACCTACCGTTGATCGAGGACCGACGATCGGCGAGGAGGTGACGTGGCGGGCGACGAATCCGATCGCACACTCAGCGAGATCGGCGAGTTCGAGGTGATCGAACGGCTGACACGGGGTCGGCCCGAGTCGGCCGATGTCGCTGTCGGCCCCGGTGACGACGGTGCGGTGGTGCTGGCGCCCGACGGCCGCGTCGTCGTGTCGACGGACATGCTCGTCGAGGACAGGCACTTTCGGCTCGATTGGTCGACCCCACACGACGTCGGCCGCAAGGCCGTGGCGCAGAACGCCGCCGACATCGAGGCGATGGGTGGAAGGGTGACGGCGTTCGTCGTCGGATTCGGCGCGCCGCCCGACACGCCGGCCACACAAGTCGAGGCGCTGGCTGACGGAATGTGGGACGAGGCGCGACGATTCGGTGCCACGATCGTCGGGGGCGACCTGGTCGCCAGCCGGCAATGGGTGGTGTCGGTGACCGTCCTCGGCGATCTGGCCGGCCGGGCGCCGGTGCTCAGATCAGGGGCGCGACCAGGTTCACGGATCGCCGTCGCCGGACAGCTTGGTTACTCTGCTGCCGGATATGCATTGTGGCACAAGGGCATTGAACGATTTGACGAATTTCGGCAGCGTCACCTCGTGCCGCAACCGCCTTACGGTCAGGGCCGCGTAGCAGCCGCGGCCGGCGCGCAGGCGATGATCGACGTGTCCGATGGGCTGGTCGCCGACCTACGGCATGTGGCGGCGGAGGCCGGGGTCGGCATCGATCTGAACACTGAGGCGCTGGATGCCGATCGCGGGCTCTTGCTCAGTGCCGCCGACGCTGCGGGCATCGACGCATGGACGTGGGTGTTCGGCGGGGGAGAGGACCATGCCCTGGTTGCCGCGTTCCCCGGGGCGATTCCCGTGGGATGGCGCGAAATCGGACAGGTCCTCGACGGTCCGGCGCGGGTGCTCGTGGACGGCACGGAGTGGCATGGGCACGCGGGATGGCAGTCGTTCGAAGCCTGGTGACGATGCGGGCCTGGGGAGGGGCGGAACGTTGGTCGTTAGGGTGGCCCGGTGACCATCTACGCGATTGCCCAACGACAGGGATCGGCATGACCGCGCGGCCACTGCGTGAACTGATCGACGAGGGCTGGGCGACCGCGTTACAGCCGGTCGAGGAGCAGGTCGCCACGATGGGCCAGTTTCTCCGCGAGGAGGTCGGAGCAGGCCGCGGCTACTTGCCCGCCGGGGAAAATGTCTTGCGCGCCTTCACGTTTCCCTTCGATCAAGTGCGGGTGCTGATCGTCGGCCAGGATCCATACCCGACGCCCGGCCACGCCGTCGGACTGAGCTTCTCGGTGGCCGCCGATGTGCGTCCGCTGCCGCGAAGCCTGGAAAACATTTTCGCCGAATACGCCAGCGACCTGGGCTACCCCAAACCGTCGTGTGGCGACCTCTCGCCCTGGGCTCAGCGCGGCGTGCTCCTGCTGAACCGCGTGCTGACGGTTCGGCCCGGCAACGCGGCATCGCACCGCGGCAAGGGCTGGGAGGCCGTCACTGAGCGTGCAATTCGCGCGCTGGTGGATCGCAAGCAGCCGATGGTCGCCATCCTGTGGGGCCGCGACGCGTCCACGCTCAAGCCAATGCTCGCCGGAAGTGACTGTCTGTCAATCGAATCCCCGCATCCGTCGCCGTTATCGGCGTCACGGGGATTCTTCGGATCGCGCCCGTTCAGCCGAGCCAACGAATTGCTCGCTCAGATGGGCGCCGATCCGATCGACTGGAAACTGCAGTAGCGGTCAGAAAGTCCAACTGCCCGAGGGCTGCAGGACGAGACCATGGTCGCCGTCGATACACGCCGTCAGGCCGTCGGCACCGACCACGCACGTGACGTTCACGGCGGTGAGCTTCTGCCCACCGTTCAGCGTCGCGAGTGAACTACTGAACGGTGCACACGCTCCGCCGTGCCTGGTGATCGGTGCATTCGAGCTAGCCGCAGCGCAGCCACTGTTGCCGCCGTCGGGAGCGGAATCCGGGATTCCGAGAATGTTGCCGCTGCATTCGACGGGGCCGTGAGCATTCGGGTCCGAGCTGTAACCCCAGGTGCACGACACGCCACGGGTGGTCACGAATCCGATGAACGTGCTGTCGGGTTTGCTGATCGTGTAAGCCTTCGGCTCGACCGGGGTGAACGCGTTCACGTCCGGAAATCCGGGAGGGGCGGCGGCGGCTGTCAGTGATCCCACCGGACCGCTCATCGCCCCGAAGGCAGCGGCCACGGCGGCCGTGATGATGAACGGTTTCGATGACCTTGGCGACATCGGTGACCTCCGCTCGTGCTGAACGCTGAATGTACTAGTAGACGTCGCCGGGGCTGACGGCTTTCGCGGCGCCGGGCGGCTGAGCTGCGAGGTGCGTCATCCCGGCCGCTTGCCTGGAGTCGGGATAACGCGGATCAACAAAGGGGATATCACGGCCGCTGCGTTGCAGTGATCGGCCGATGAGATAGGTCGCGGCACAGAGCGCCGCAAAGGCCGCGACGATGCCGCCGACAGCGCGAACCTGCATAGGGCCCTCTAGCCGCGGGCGACCTTGCCGGCCTTGATGCACGACGTGCATGCGTTGACGCGGTGCTTATTGCCGCCGGGACGCTCAGCGACCCGCACGGTCTGGATGTTCGGATCCCAGCGACGGCTGGTCCGGCGGTGGGAATGCGACACCGACTTACCAAAGCCTGGGGCCTTCCCACAGATATCGCAGACGGCAGCCATACGTGAAACTCCTCAAAGCTCTGGGGCCAACAACCTCGCGGGTGGCCGTTCGACCTGGCAAGGATAACCGTCGCCAGCGGAACCGCCAAAACGATCAACACTCGCGAGGTGCTGTGACCTGTGCTGTCGGCCGCAGTGGATAGGCTGGCGCGGATCGCTGGCGTCGCGAGGAGGTGCCTACAACATGGAGTTTGGGCCCGTCGTGTCGGGGCTGGTTGAGCCGGGCCGTCTGCTGGATGGATCCGCTTTGCGGGACTGGGCGCATACCGCCGTCGGTGACCTCATTACCCACATCGACGAGATCAACCGGCTTAACGTCTTCCCGGTCGCCGATTCCGACACCGGCGTCAACATGCTGTTCACCATGCGCTCGGCGCTGGCTGAGGCCAACACCGAAGCCAAGTCCGCTGATGTCGTCACACTGGCAGCGGCACTCTCCACGGGTGCGCTCAACGGTGCGCGGGGCAACTCCGGGGTGATTCTGTCCCAGATCCTGCGGGGTATCGCCGACGTCACCGCCCACGCCGCCGACGAGTCAGGTCACCCACTGGACGACATCGACGCGGCGCTGCTCGGCGCGGCACTGCACCGCGGTGTCGACCTCGTTGTCGCCTCGATGGGCGGCCAGGAGGTGCACGGCACGATCGTCTCGGTGCTGAAAGCCGCCGGTGACGCCGTCGAGCAGGCCGCGAATGTCGGCAAGGCGCTGTCGAAGGCGGTTGCCGCCGCCGGTGACGCCGCGATGGTCGCCCTGGAGAAGACCCCCGAGCAGCTCGACGTGCTGGGTCAGGCCGGAGTTGTCGACGCCGGCGGCCGCGGTCTGCTGGTCCTGCTCGACGCGCTGTGCTCGACAGTCACCGGGCAGGCGCCCAACCGCAAGGTGTACGAGCCCGCGCCGCGACGGCAAGCGGCGGAGCCCGCCGCCGATCTGGCCCAAACGCCCGCGCCGCAGTTCGAGGTGATGTATCTGCTGGGTGGATGTGACGACGAGGGAGTCGAGTTGCTCCGGGAACGGCTCGACGAGCTCGGTGAGTCGGTGGCGATCGCGACAGCCGGCGTCGTCGGGGGCTATTCGGTCCATGTGCACACCGACGATGCCGGGGCGGCGATCGAAGCGGGCCTGGCGATCGGCGATCCGCGCCGCATCCAGATATCAGCGCTGACCAGCGGCACCGGCGGACTGCCGCCCGGTAGCTGGACACGGGAACGCGCTGTGCTTGCCGTGGTCGACGGCGATGGCGCGGTCGAGTTGTTCGGTGAGGAGGGTGCGTGCGTACTGCGGCCCGATCCGCTCGCCGAAAACCCGACAACCGTGATCACCGCTCAACAACTTCTGCGCGCCGTCGTCGACACCGGTGCCGCTCAGGTGATGGTGCTACCCAACGGCTACGTCCCCGCCGAGGAGCTGGTGGCGGGCTGCACCGCGGCCATCGGCTGGGGCATCGACGTGGTCCCGTTGCCGACGGCGTCGATGGTGCAAGGGCTGGCCGCGCTCGCCGTACACGAACCGGACCGGCAGGCCGTCGACGACGGTTACACGATGGCGCGCGCCGCGGGCAGCGCCCGGCACGGCGCGGTACGCGTTGCGGCGGAGACGGCGCTGACCTGGGCGGGAACCTGCGAGCCAGGCGACGGGTTGGGCATCGCCGGCGACGAAGTGCTGATCGTGGCGCCCGACGTCGCGGCGGCGGCGACCGGACTGATCGATCTGTTCCTGGGCGCGGGCGGTGAACTGGTGACGGTACTCGTCGGCGCCTGCATCGATGCGGAGCTCGTCGAGGCCCGGTTGCAAGCCCATGTGCACGACCGGCACCCGGGCAGCGAGCTGATGACCTATCGCACCGGGCACCGCGGGGACGCCCTGTTGATCGGGGTCGAGTAGCCATGGTGGCGCTGAGTGACCGTTTGGATTTCGTGATCGGAGCCAAGTCGGCCGGCCCGCTCGACGAAGTGTTCGGCATCCGCACCGTCGACGATCTGCTGCGGCACTATCCGCGCAGCTATGTCGAAGGCGCCACGGTGCGTGGTGCCGACGACGAACGCCCGCCGGACGGTGAGCACGTCACGCTCGTCGACGAGATCACCGAGGCGGTGCTGCTGCCGATGAAAACCCGCCCACGGGACAAGCTGTTTCGGGTCACCCTGGGTTCCGGTCGCGGCAAGGTCACCGCCACGTTCTTCCATCCCAAGAAGTGGATTCAGGACCAACTGTCCAAAGGGACCCGCGTGATGTTGTCCGGCGAAGTGGGATACTTCCGCGGCGCTATGCAGCTCACTCATCCCGACTTCCTCGTACTGGACGCCGCGGACGGAAAAAATCGCGGCAGTAGGTCACTGCGCATGATCGCCGAAGCCTCGCAGGCGGTCAGCGGGGAAGTGTTGCAGGAAGCGTTCGAGCGTAGCTTCTACCCCATTTACCCGGCCAGCACCAAGGTGCAAAGCTGGGACATCTTCGCCTGCGTGCGTCAGGTCCTCGAGATGCTCGACCCGGTCGCGGACCCGTTGCCCGAAACACTTTGCGCCAAGCACAATCTGGCTTCCGAAGATCAAGCTCTGCGCGCCATACACCTGGCAGAAGACGGCGTCGAACGCCGCCGCGCCCGTGAGCGTTTGGCGTTCGACGAGGCCGTCGGCCTGCAGTGGGCACTGGTGAGTCGCCGCCATGGCGAGCTGTCCCAGTCCGGTCCGCCTGCACCGGCGAGTCCCGCGGGGTTGCAGCATGAGCTGTTGCAGCGCTTGCCTTTCGAGCTGACCATCGGTCAGCGCGAAGTGCTGGAGGTGCTGTCGGCGGAGATCGGTGCGACCCGGCCGATGAACCGCCTGCTGCAAGGCGAGGTGGGATCGGGCAAGACGATCGTCGCGGTGCTCACGATGCTGCAGATGGTCGACGCGGGCTATCAGTGCGCTCTGCTCGCTCCTACGGAAGTACTTGCTGCACAGCATGTTCGGTCGATCAACGATGTGCTCGGGCCGCTTGCGATGAGCGGCCAGCTCGGCGGGGCCGATTACGCCACCCGGGTCGGGCTGCTGACCGGTTCGATGTCGCAGGCCCAGAAGAAACTCGTCCGCGCCGAGATCACCGGCGGCGAGGTGGGTATCGTCGTCGGGACCCACGCGCTGCTGCAAGACGCGGTCCAGTTCGACCAACTCGGGATGGTGGTCGTCGACGAGCAGCATCGGTTCGGTGTCGAGCAGCGAGACCAGTTGCGGGCCAAGGCCCCTGTCGGGATTACGCCGCACCTGCTGGTGATGACCGCCACGCCGATACCGCGGACAGTGGCACTGACCGTGTACGGCGACCTGGAGACCTCGACGCTGCGCGAACTTCCCCGCGGGCGTCAGCCGATCACCACCATCGCCGTCTTCGTCAAGGACAAGCCGGCCTGGCTGGACCGTGCGTGGCAGCGGATCATCGAGGAGGTCCGCGACGGGCGCCAGGCGTACGTGGTGGCGCCGAGGATCGACGACAGTGACAAAGCCGACTCGACCGACAAGGACGAGAGGCCCTCGGCGACAGTCGAAGAGCTCTATGCGCGGCTGGGCCGTGACCAGCTGGCCGGTTTGCGGTTGGGTCTCATGCACGGGCGACTCAACGCCGACGACAAAGACGCCGTGATGGCGGCCTTTCGTGCCCGCGAGATCGACGTACTGGTATGCACCACCGTCATCGAAGTCGGTGTCGACGTTCCGAACGCCACCGTGATGCTGGTGATGGACGCCGACCGGTTCGGCATCAGCCAGCTGCACCAGCTGCGTGGGCGCATCGGCAGGGGTGAACACGCAAGCATCTGTCTGCTGGCCAGCTGGGTGGCGCCAGAGTCGCGGGCGGGCCGGCGCCTGAGTGCGGTCGCCGGGACCCTCGACGGGTTCGAGCTGGCCGACCTGGATCTACAGGAACGCCGTGAAGGAGATGTGTTGGGACGCAGCCAGTCCGGTCGTGCGATCACCTTGCGGCTGCTGTCGCTGATCGACCACCGGCATGTCATCGAGGCGGCGCGGGAGTTCTGCGAACAGGCCTACGAGGATCAGGACGCGCAGAGCGGATTGGCGTTGCTGGCGGCGCCGTTCACCGGCAGTGCGCGCATCGAGTTTTTGGACAAGTCATGACCGCGGCCCACATGACGCGCAAGACGTTCCTATGGCTGTTGGCGGTCGCGCTGCTCGCCGTACTGGTGGCGTATCAGGTCGTGGTCAGCTCGGCGGGGGAGCGCGACCGTGAGTTCGTCGCGCGGGCCGACGTTCCGACGCTGCAGCCCGGCACCGACCCGCTGGCCGGAATCACGCTGGTGCCGCTGAGGATTCATCACTACGACTATCGGCGCGCGGCTTTCGGCGACGCCTGGACCGACGACACCGACGCGCCCGGCGGGCACAACGGCTGCGACACCCGCGACGACGTCCTCAACCGTGACCTGACCGACAAGACCTACGTCTTCACCAAACGCTGCCCGGACGCGGTCGAGACCGGCACGCTGCACGATCCGTACACCAGCGCCGTCATCGACTTCCACCGCGGCGCGAAAATCGGCGAGGCGGTCCAGATCGACCACATCGTGCCGTTGGCCTTGGCCTGGGACATGGGTGCGTACGACTGGCCTGCCGCGCAGCGGATCCGGTTCGCCAACGACCCGGCCAATCTGCTGGCGGTATCAGGCCAGGCCAACGAGGACAAAAGCGACTCGCAACCCGCACTGTGGATGCCGCCCAACGCCGCGTTCCACTGTCAGTACGCCATCCAGTTCATCGCGGTGTCCCGCGGATACGGGCTACCGGTCGATGTGGTGTCGAGCAACGTTCTGCGCCAGGCCGCGGCGAGTTGCCCAGCCGGCTAGCGGGCTAGGCGCCCGTGTAGGTCAGCGGATCCTCGCGTATCCGGGTGCCGTCGTTGAGACCGTTGAGCGCTTCCATGTGCTCGGCGGCCAACTCGAAGTCGAAGACGTCGAAGTTGCTGGCGATTCGTTCGGGATTGCCCGACCGCGGTATCACCACGTTGCCCAGCTGGATGCTCCACCGAATCAGCACCTGGGCGGGGGTGCGGTCGTACTCGCCGG
Organism: uncultured Actinomycetota bacterium; assembly: GCA_963834615.1. GTDB lineage: Bacteria > Actinomycetota > Actinomycetes > Mycobacteriales > Mycobacteriaceae > Mycobacterium. The sequence goes on along the minus strand of CAWICO010000002.1, from coordinate 148,053 downwards.
CGACCGACGTCACCGTCGGGTTGTCCAGCACCCTGCCGACCGCCAGCGGGCTGTACGCCTCAGTGACGACGTTGTGCTGGGCATTGACCGCGCGCAGCTCGGCCTGGTTGAGCAGTGGGTGCAGCTCGATCTGGTTGATTGCGGGGGTGACGTAGGTCAGGTCGATGACCGTTTCCAGATGCTCGTCGGTGAAGTTGCACACGCCGATCGAGCGGGTCAACTCGTTGCCGCGGGCCTGGATGAGGCCGCCGAAGGAGTCCACGTACTTGCCCATTTGCGGCATGGGCCAGTGCACGAGGAAGAGGTCGACGTAGTCCAGGCCGAGTTTGTCGAGGCTGACCTTCACGGCGTCCTGGGTGGACTGGAAACCCTGGTCGGCGTTGGCCACCTTGGTGGTGATGAACAGCTCGGCACGGGGGATCCCGGACGCCGCGATAGCGCGGCCGACGGCGGCTTCGTTTCCGTACACCGAGGCGGTGTCGATCAACCGGTAGCCGACCTCCAGTGCGGCGGAGACCGCGCGCTCCGTTTCGTCGTCCGATAATTCGGCGACGCCGAGCCCGATCACCGGGATCGTGTTCTCGTCGTTGAGTGCAATGGAGGGGACGTAAGCGCCCGACTCACCCGTCACGTCATTTACCTGCCTGTGAAATCGAAGGTTCGTGGATCTGGGCCGAGCCGGTTTCCGTCGTCGAGCGCGGATATCGACGCCATGTCGTCATCGCTGAGTTCGAAATCGAACACATCGATGTTGCTCGCGATCCGCTTGGGGTTTACCGACTTCGGGATGACGATATTACCGAGTTGAATATGCCATCGAACCAGGACCTGGGCGGGTGTTCGGCTGACGCCCTCGGCGACGGCGGTGATCTTCGGGTCAGTCAACAGCGATCCCTGTCCCAGCGGGCCCCACGCCTCGGTCGCGATGCCCAGGCGGGCGTGCACTTCGCGCAACGTGGTTTGCGGTAGTCGTGGATGCAGTTCGACCTGGTTGACGGCGGGCACGATGCCGGTGGCGTCGACGAGGGTTTCGAGGTGCTCGGGCTCGAAGTTGCTGACTCCGATGGACCTGATCCGGCCCTGGTCGCGCAGGTAGGCGAACGCTTTGAAGGTGTCGACGAACTTGTTCAGCGAGGGCACCGGCCAGTGCACCAGATACAGGTCGAGGTAATCGATGCCGAGTCGGTCCATGCTGGTGTCGAAGGCACTCAGCGTGCTGTCGTAGCCCTGGTCGGCGTTCCACAGCTTGGTCACCAAGTAGAGTTCGTCGCGGGGCACGCCGGACTCGGCGACCGCGCGGCCGGTTTCGCGCTCGTTGCCGTACACCGCCGCGGTGTCGATATGGCGGTAACCGGCCTGCAGCGCGGTGCTCACCGCCTGCTCGGCTTCCGCGGGCGGAATCTTGAATACGCCGAATCCGACCGCGGGGATGGAATTACCGTCGTTCAGTGGGACCGAGGGACTCAAGGAACTAGCCATGACACGAAGTCTGCCAGGCGTGCCAGATCCGCAACTCAAGGCCGGCGGGTTGTCCGGTCGGCTGCAGAGCGTTGCGACCAGCGTCGGTCTCAAGGTGATCCCTTGGGTGCCGACCGGCGCCAAACGGCTGCTGTCGGGCGGCCGCTCGGTCACCATCGACGGCAACACGTTGGACCCCACGCTGCAGCTGGCACTGTCCGGGCTGCGCGCGTTCGGCATGAACGGCCTGATGGTGGGCGGGGACGTCGCCGTCTCGCGAGCTCAGATGCGGGAGATGACCCTGGGTTTCGGCGGACCGCAGATTCACGTCGGCGTGGACGAGCTGTCGATACCGGGGCCCGCGGGCCCGATCCCCGCCCGGCACTACCGCCCGGCGACGTCGGATCCGGCGCCGTTGGTGGTCTTCTTCCACGGCGGCGGGTGGGTCCTCGGCGATCTGGACACCCACGATCCGCTGTGCCGACTGACCTGTCGGGACGCCGATGTTCACGTGCTGTCGATCGACTACCGGCTGGCTCCTGAACACCCGGCGCCGGCCGCAGCCGAGGACGCGTACGCGGCGTTCCTATGGGCAACGCGAGCACGCCGCCGACCTCGGCGCGATCCCAGACAAGATCGCGGTCGGCGGTGACAGCGCCGGCGGCAACCTGGCTGCCGTGGTGTCGCTGCGGGCGCGCGACGAGGGCGGTCCCCAGCCGGTGCTGCAGTGGTTGATCTACCCGCGCACCGACTTCACCGCGAAGACCCGGTCGTTGAGTTTGTTCGCTGACGGCTTTTTGTTGACCAAGGCCGATATCGACTGGTTCAACGAGCATTATCTGGGTGGATCGGGCGTCGATCCCGCCGATCCGCGGGTCTCGCCGCTGCTGGCCGACTCACTGTCGGGACTACCTCCGGCGCTGATCGCGACAGCGGGCTTCGACCCACTGCGCGACGAGGGTGACAGTTACGCGGCGGGGTTGCGCGCGGCCGGAACACCGGTCGACTCGCGCTCGATGGGTTCGCTGACGCACGGGTTTGCCAGCTTGTTCCCGCTCGGCGGCGGCAGCGCGCTGGCCACCACCGAGCTGATTTCGGCGTTGCGGGCTCACCTGAGCCGCGTCTGACCTGGAGCGACAACGCCGGTAGGCTTGAGCGCGATCGCCGGCCGCACCGTGGTCGGACAGCGAAGTCGACTATCCGGAAGTGGTGAGCAAACTATGGGTGCTAAAGCCGCCAAATCAAAACGCCCAGCCAGCTACGACCTGAACGCCGCTACGCGCCGACGCGACCTCCTGGTCAGAATCGGGCTCACCTCGATCGTGGTCATCTTCGCCGTCGTTCTCGTCGGCTACATCGTCATTTCGCACGATAAGAAGAGCTCGAGCACCGCGCAGCGGGCCATCCGGGTGACGACCAGCAAGCTCGTCACCAAAGACGGCAGCAAGGATCCGAAGGCGGTCGTGTCCTTCTACGAAGATTTCCTCTGCCCGGCGTGTGGGAATTTCGAGCGCCAGTTCGGGCCGACGGTGTCGAAGATGATCGACAGCGGCGCCATCGCCGCCGACTACTACATGACGGGTCTGCTGAGCCGCCCGCAGAACGACGAGTACTCGTCGCGAGCCGGCAACGCCGCCTACTGCGTGGCCGACGAGTCGAACGACGCGTTCCGGCGATTCCATACCGCGCTCTACACCACCCAGATTCAGCCTTCCGAGACCGGCACAACGTTCCCGGACAACGCGAAGCTGATCGAGATCGCCCGCGAGTCAGGCGTGGTGGGCAAGGTCCCGGACTGCGTCAAGGGCAACAAGTACACACCGATGGTCGATGGCTTGGCGGCTGCCGCCGGTATCCACGCCACGCCGACGGTCCGCATCAACGGCCAGGACTACCAGTGGTCGACGCCGGACGCGTTCGTGGCCAAGATCAAAGAGATCGTCGGGGATGTGCCCGGCCTGGAGTCCGCCGCGGCCCCTGCGGCGTCGTGACGGCCACGGCGTCAGCCAAACCGGATGGGCCGGTAGAAGATTCGACGCCACCATCGCTTGAGTCGCGGGTTTCGGCAGCCAGCGCGTGGTGGGTGCTGATTGCCGGCGTGATCGGGCTGATCGCCTCGGCCACCCTGACCGTCGAGAAGATCGAACTCCTGCTCGACCCGTCCTATGTGCCGTCGTGCAACCTCAACCCGATCGTGTCGTGCGGTTCGGTGATGACGACGCCACAAGCGTCGGCACTGGGTTTCCCCAACTCGCTGATCGGCATCGCCGCGTTCAGCGTCGTCACTGTCACCGGTGTACTGGCTGTGACGAAAGTGCGCCTTCCACAATGGTATTGGGCCGGTATGACACTGGGCACGCTGATCGCCACCGGGTTTGTGCACTGGCTGGTTTTCCAGAGCCTCTACCGCATCGGGGCGTTGTGCCCGTACTGCATGGTGGTCTGGCTGGCGACCGTTTCGTTACTGGTGGTGGTTGCCTCGATCGCGTTCGGATCGTCCGGTGCCCAGCATGGCAATGTCGTCGCGCGCGAGATCTACCATTGGCGGTGGTCCATCGCGACACTCTGGTTCACCGCAGTCTTTCTGATGATCGTGGCCCGGTTCTGGGACTACTGGTCGACGCTGATCTGAACAACCTGACCACCCTAATAGCCGAAGAAGGACGTACGTGATCTCCAAAGTGCTGGTTGCCAATCGCGGCGAAATCGCCGTGCGAGCGTTCCGGGCTGCCTACGAACTCGGCGTCGGCACCGTCGCTGTCTACCCTTACGAAGACCGCAATTCGTTGCACCGCCTGAAGGCTGACGAGTCCTACCAGATCGGCGAGATCGGCCACCCGGTCCGGGCGTACCTGTCCGTCAGCGAAATCGTCGACACCGCCCGCAGTGCGGGTGCGGACGCGGTCTACCCGGGTTACGGGTTCTTGTCGGAGAACCCTCAGCTGGCCGCCGAGTGCGCCAAGAAGGGCATCACCTTCGTCGGCCCCAAGGCCGAAGTGCTTGCGCTGACCGGTAATAAGTCTCGTGCCGTCGCCGCGGCGCGTGAAGCCGGCCTGCCGGTGTTGACGTCCTCGGCGCCGTCGTCCTCAGTCGACGAGCTGGTCGCGGCGTCGGCCGAGATGGATTTCCCGCTGTTCGTCAAGGCGGTCGCCGGCGGCGGTGGCCGCGGTATGCGGCGGGTCACCGATGCAGATGCGTTGCCCGAAGCCATCGAGGCGGCCAGCCGGGAAGCCGAGTCGGCGTTCGGGGATTCGACGGTCTACCTCGAGCAGGCCGTGCTCAACCCGCGCCACATCGAAGTGCAGATCCTGGCTGACACGCACGGCAATGTGATCCATCTGTACGAACGGGATTGCAGTGTGCAGCGGCGCCATCAGAAGGTCGTCGAGCTGGCACCCGCCCCGAACCTGCCCACGGAGTTACGGGACAAGATCTGTGCCGATGCAGTGGCTTTCGCCCGCCACATCGGCTACAGCAACGCAGGCACGGTGGAATTTCTGCTCGATGAACGCGGTCATCACGTCTTCATCGAGATGAATCCGCGGATCCAGGTGGAGCACACCGTCACCGAGGAAATCACCGACGTCGACTTGGTCTCCAGTCAGCTGCGCATTGCGGGCGGAGAGACCCTCGATGATCTGGGCTTGCGGCAGGAGGATATCCAGCCGCACGGCGCCGCGCTGCAATGCCGGATCACCACCGAAGACCCGGCCAACGGTTTCCGGCCCGACACCGGACGGATCAGCGCGTACCGCAGCCCGGGTGGTGCGGGCATACGGCTGGACGGCGGAACGAATCTCGGCGCCGAGGTCAGCGCCCACTTCGATTCCATGCTGGTCAAGCTGACCTGTCGGGGCCGCGACTTTCCGACCGCGGTCAACCGGGCGCGCCGCGCGATCGCAGAGTTCCGTATCCGGGGCGTGTCGACGAATATCCCGTTCCTGCAAGCGGTTCTGGATGACCCGGATTTCCAGGCCGGTCGCGTCACCACGTCGTTCATCGAGGAGCGCCCGGCTCTGCTCACCGCGCGATCATCGGCCGATCGCGGCACCAAGATCCTCAACTACCTGGCCGACGTGACCGTCAACCAGCCACACGGTTCGCGACCGTCGCCGGTGTATCCGCAAGACAAGCTGCCCGATATCGACCTCCAAGTCGCGCCGCCGGCCGGGTCCAAGCAGCTACTGGTCGAACTGGGTCCTGAGGGTTTCGCGCGCTGGCTGCGCGACTCGGCCGGTGTGCGCCTCACCGACACGACCTTTCGGGACGCCCATCAGTCGCTGTTGGCAACACGGGTACGTACCAGCGGGCTGGGCTTGGTTGCGCCATATATCGCCCGGACCATGCCGCAGTTGCTGTCCGTGGAGTGCTGGGGTGGTGCGACCTACGACGTGGCGTTGCGATTCCTCAAGGAAGACCCCTGGGAACGGCTGGCGGAGCTGCGCGAATTGATGCCCAACATCTGCCTGCAGATGTTGCTGCGGGGCCGCAATACCGTTGGCTACACGCCGTATCCGGAGCTGGTCACATCGGCGTTCGTCGAAGAGGCCACGGCCACCGGGATTGACATCTTCCGGATCTTCGACGCGCTGAACAACCTCGAGTCGATGCGCCCGGCGATCGATGCGGTACGCGAAACAAGTTCTGCGATAGCCGAAGTCGCGATGTGCTACACCGGCGATCTGTCGGATCCGAGCTGAGAACCTCTACACGCTGGACTACTACCTGAAACTGGCCGAGCAGATCGTGGATGCCGGAGCGCATGTGCTGGCCATCAAGGACATGGCAGGCCTGCTACGCCCCCAGGCCGCACAGCAACTCGTCGGCGCCTTACGCAGTCGCTTCGACCTGCCGGTGCATGTGCACACCCACGACACACCGGGCGGTCAGCTGGCCAGCTACGTCGCTGCCTGGCAAGCCGGCGCCGACGCGGTCGACGGTGCAGCGGCCCCGATGGCCGGAACCACCAGCCAGCCCGCTTTGAGCTCGATCGTGGCGGCCGCCGCGCACACCGAGTACGACACCGGATTGTCGCTCGCGGCCGTCTGTGAGCTGGAGCCGTACTGGGAGGCATTGCGAAAGGTGTACGCGCCCTTCGAATCCGGACTGCCGGGACCGACCGGACGGGTGTACCACCACGAGATCCCCGGTGGCCAGCTGTCGAATCTTCGTCAGCAGGCCATTGCGCTGGGGCTGGGGGACCGGTTCGAGGAAATCGAAGAGGCCTACGCCGGCGCCGACCGGGTGCTGGGCAGGCTGATCAAGGTCACGCCGTCGTCAAAGGTTGTCGGCGATCTGGCACTGTCGCTGGTCGGTGCGGGCCTGAGCGCCGACGAGTTCGCCTCGAACCCAGAGCAATTCGACATCCCAGAGTCGGTGCTCGGTTTCCTGCGCGGGGATCTCGGCGACCCGGTAGGCGGCTGGCCAGAGCCCCTGCGTTCGAAAGCCCTGGCCGGTCGCGGTGAGCCCAAGCCCGTCGAGCAGTTGACCCCCGAGGACGAGACCACGCTGGAACTGCAGGGGCATAAACGCCAAGCCACCCTGAATCGGCTGTTGTTTCCGGGCCCGACAAAGGAATACGAGTCGCACGCGGAAGCCTACGGCGACACGTCGCGGCTGTCGGCCAACCAGTTCTTCTACGGCCTACGGCAAGGGGAGGAGCACCGGGTGCAGCTGGAGCCCGGCGTGGAGCTTTTGATTGGGCTGGAGGCGATTTCCGAACCCGACGAACGTGGGATGCGCACGGTGATGTTCATCATCAACGGTCAGTTGCGGCCGGTGGAGGTGCGGGATCGCAGTATCGCCAGCGAGGTTCCGGCCGCGGAGAAAGCTGACCGCGCCAACCCCAATCACGTCGCCGCGCCCTTCGCCGGTGTGGTCACCGTCGGGGTGTCCGTCGGTGACAAGGTGAGCACGGGTCAGACCATCGCCACGATCGAGGCGATGAAAATGGAAGCCCCGATCACTGCGCCCGCTGACGCCACCGTTGAGCGGGTGGCGGTATCGAACACGGCCCAGGTTGAGGGCGGGGACCTGCTGGTGGTGCTCGCCTGACGCGAATCATCGGCGGTGTCGCGGGCGGGCGGCGCATCGCGGTGCCGCCGCGGGGGACCCGGCCGACGACCGATCGGGTTCGCGAGTCGCTGTTCAACATCGTGACCGCGCGGCTGGATCTGACCGGGCTATCGGTGCTGGACCTCTACGCGGGCTCGGGTGCGCTCGGCTTGGAGGCGTTGTCGCGTGGCGCGGCGTCGGCGCTGTTCGTCGAGTCGGATCGCCGTGCGGCAACGGTGCTCGAACGCAACATCGCGACGCTCGGCCTGCCCGGTGCGACGGCGCGGCGCGGCCTGGTGGCGACCGTGCTGTCCGGGAGAGCGGCGGCACCGTTCGACCTCGTGCTGGCCGACCCGCCCTATGAGATGGACGCCAGCCGAAATCCACGCCGCTCATCGCCGCGTTGACGGCTCACGGCTGGGTGCATGATGGGACGCTGGCGATCGTCGAGCGCGCGGCGCCCAGTGCGCCGCTCAGTTGGCCGCCGGATTGGGAGCCCTGGAAGCCGCGAGTTTACGGCGACACCCGTCTGGAGCTGGCAGAACGGCTCTGACGCAGCGTGTACCGTCATCGGTCATGGGCGCCGCTCCTCCTCAACGCTTCGCGCTGCATCGTCGGCGGCGCGCGACATGAGCGGCGCCGTATGCCCCGGGTCATTCGATCCGGTGACGCTGGGCCATATCGACGTTTTCGAACGGGCCGCGGCCCAGTTCGACGATGTGGTCGTGGCGATCTTGATCAACCCGGCGAAGAAGGGCATGTTCGACATCGACGAGCGGATCGCGATGATCGAAGAGTCGACGACGCATCTGCCGAACCTGCGGGTGGAGTCGGGTCAAGGCCTCGTCGTCGACTTCGTCAAGTCCCAAGGGATGACGGCGATCGTCAAAGGTCTGCGCACCGGCACCGACTTCGAATACGAGCTGCAGATGGCGCAGATGAACAAGCATGTCGCGGGCGTCGACACGTTCTTCGTCGCGACCACCCCGCGGTATTCGTTCGTGTCCTCATCGCTGGCCAAAGAGGTCGCGACGCTGGGCGGCGACGTGTCCGAACTGCTGCCCGAGCCGGTGAATCGCCGGCTGGCCGACAAACTGCGCTCGCGTTAAACCACCAGCGCGGCCGGGCCGAAAGCCGCGGCCGCGCTGATGATGTGGATATGTCAGCTCTCGGCGAGCGCGCCGTGCAGCGACTGCTTGGCTTCAGTGATCGCCGTCAGAACCTTCGTCCGCGCTTCGGCGAGTTTCGCCTTCTGCGCGTCGGTGCCCGACCAGTGGATGGTCCGCGCCAGACCGGCGAGCTCGAACAGGCCCCACCGGATCTTGGCCACGTCGCCGAACTTGCCGGCCTGAGCCAGCCGCGCGTGGATGCCCTCGCTGCTGATGCCTTTCCACTGCAACACATTCCGGCCCAACTCGGTCAGGGTCGCCACCCCGTCGCTGACGCTCACGAATCCGCGGCCGGCCAGCTTGCCGATCGCCAGCTCGACGATCTCCTGCGGAGGCGCGAACGCGCCGTCGGTGGCCTCAGAAACCCGCTGGACGAGTTGCTCGGCGTTCGCCGGCCCATCGAGCAGCAAGGCTGCGGTGCCGACGACCAATCGCTTGCGGCGGCCGCCGGGACCGGGTCGGCCCCAGTGTCCCCCGAAGCCGTGCCCGCCCTGGCCGGGTCCACCCCAGCCGGGCCCACCGAATCCGGGTCCACCGAAACCGGGGCCGCCGAATCCGGGCCCGCCGAAAGCCGGGTCCGCCAAAGCCGGGGCCACCGAAGCCCGGGCCACCAAAAAATCCGTTACCGGACATTCTTGTTCTCCTTCATCTGAGAGGCGACTAGCCGACTGGCGATGTCGCCACTGTGATATCTAGTTCCTTGATACGCGCGCAGCGCACAGCGTGTCAAGTAACTTGATATACGTGCATCTAAATGCCGGCGTTGTCGCACGGACTCGTCGGTCGCGTGTCAGCATGTGGGACGATGAGCCGAATTCGAGGATCAGCCGCTGGGTTTTCTGGTGCGACGGTTGATGGCGCGACTGCGCCCCTGAGGCTGCGATGGCGTTGCGACCGCTCGGGCTGGGCTTGCCCGAATTCGTCTGCATGCGCATCCTCGACGACGATCCGGGCCGGACCAGCGCCGAACTTGCCCGGCACACCCACGTCACCGCGCAGGCGATGAACCAGGTCCTGCAAGGACTGCAAGACATGGGCCTCGTCACCCGCCCTGCTACCGCGCCGTCAGGCCGGGCTCTGCCCGCTCAGCTCACCCGGAAAGGCGGTGCGCTGCTCAAACGCGCCGAAGCCGCGTCGGCGAGGCCGACGAGCAGATGCTGGCCCACCTCAGCCCCGCCGAGCGGCGCCAGCTCAAACGACTGCTCTACCGTGCCGGAAACCCGCCGGCCGACGACGATCCGGATGCGGGCCCCCGCAAAGTTGCGAGTCAGGCAGAAGTAGCGGCTGCCTCGGTCAGATCGTGGGCCGCACGTAAAGATGGGGAATTTTCCCATGCGCGCCGTCGCCGGTCGGCGCAGAATTCCGCCACGTCCCTGATGAGAGGAGCCGGTGGTATGAAGCGTGAACGGATCTTGTGATTGCCGTAGCGACGTGCCTGACTTTCGGATCGACGATCGACCGGTGTGGTCGTGGGTGCCGGAACTGCCCAGGCCATGCCGAACTCGTCAGGGCACGATTTCGTCTACCCAGAGGGCGTGTGCACCAACGAGGCCTGTGCCAACCAGTGGTGCCCGGGCATCGTCTCGAGGGAGACCCCGGTGGGGTCCGGGCCCGTCGCAACGGTGCAGCCTATCTGCCTGCCCGGCCTCGTGTAGAGCCGCTGCGGCACCTAGCTCTCAGTGGCAGTGCTGGCCGTGGTCGTGGTGACCGTCTCGGCGATCGGGGGAGCCGCCCATCATCGCGCAGCATCGGGATGCCGCCCGTCCTTGCGAATCGGACGACCAGCACCACGGCCAACGCGAGGAATGCGATGTTCGAGCCAGGTGGTGTAGTTCCATGAGATGCCGGCGTCCATCACCATCGCGTTACGCTGCGACGGGATGAATCCTGCTGCCCCGAAAATCAATTCGACGAGATATCCGGCAACGACCATCGACGCGTAGAAGGTGCCGAGCAACGTCAGCATCATCGCGGTGCCGTAGTACTTCCGGTAGATGTTCAGGATCGGCAGGATGAGCAGGTCGGCGAAGATGAACGCGACGACGCCGCCGAAGCTGATGCCGCCGTTCCACAACACGGCGGCCAACGGCACGTTGCCGATCGAGCAGACGAACGAAAAGATGGCGACGATGGGCCCCACGATCGGTCCCCACAACGCCGACAGCACTGGATGATCGGTGAAAAAGAAGTGCTGCCAGAACGATTCGGGCACCCAGGCCGCGATCGCGCCGGCGATCAGCAGGCCCACGATGAGATCGCGAAGGATCGCGCTCCACTCCATGACGAATACGTGCGAGACCGAGGTGAAGCCCTCCCGCGACAGCAGGCGCCGCCAGAACGAACCGTCGCGTTGAATCGACATGTCCATGGCGGCATGGCCTTCCATCGAACCCGCCAGCCCGCGGTCGGCCTGCTCGCGCGCGGTATCGATCAGTCGCGTGCGGACGAACAGCCGGAACAGCACGGCCAGCACCACGATCATCAGCGGGCCGCCGACGAACTCCGCCGCGGTGAATTGCCAGCCCAACAGCAGCGCCAGGATGATGCCCAACTCCAACACCAGATTCGTCGACCCGATCTCGAAGGCCATCGCGGCGGTGAAATTGGCTCCCTTGCGGAACAGCGACCTGGCCAGCGCCACCGCGGCATACGAGCACGACGAGGATGCGGCGCCCAGACCTGCCGCGACGGCCAGGGTGCGCGGCCGATCGTCGCCCAGCAACGCCACCACGGTCGACCTGCGCACGACGGCCTGCACCACGGCGGACAGGGTGAAACCCAGGATCAGCGCCCACAGGATTTCCCACGTCATCGACCCAGCCAGCGCCAGTGCGTGTCCTACCGCGTGTGCCATAGCACCTCCAACCGAGTACCCCTAGGGGGTATTCCACATCTTACGACCGGTGCGTTCAACCGCATGTCGGGCCGGTCGAGCGTTGCCGCAGGCGCGCCGAAACCGACATAATTGCGTCAAGTGTGCAGGTGATTGCGATATTGCCGGGCCTCAATACCCGACACACCGAGTCCGGCAACGCAGTCACAGAAGCAACACCAGGCACACTAGTAACAACAACGAAGCCGGGAGGGTATTGCCGTGTACCGAGTTTTTGAGGCGCTCGACGAGCTGGGCGGAATTGTCGAGGAAGCTCGTGGCGTGCCGATGACCGCGGGCTGCGTCGTGCCCCGTGGCGACGTGCTGGAACTGATCGACGACATCAAGGACGCCATCCCGGGTGAGCTCGACGACGCTCAGGACGTGCTCGATGCCCGCGACTCGCTGCTGCACGAGGCTAAGACGCATGCGGATTCCGTATGTCGACGGCAACCACCGAGTCGGATTCGTTGCTCAACCACGCCCGCTCGGAAGCCGATCGCATCCTGGCCGACGCCAAGGCGCAGGCCGACCGGATGGTCGGCGAGGCACGTCAGCACAGCGACCGGATGGTCGGCGAGGCGCGCGAGGAAGCGAATCGGATCGGCGCCGCGGCCAAACGCGAATACGAGGCCACCACCGGCCGCGCCAAGACCGAAGCCGACCGGCTCGTCGAGAACGGCAACATCTCCTACGAGAAGGCCGTGCAAGAAGGCATCAAGGAACAGCAGCGACTGGTGTCGCAGACCGAGGTCGTGCAGTCGGCCAACGCCGAGGCCGCCCGACTGATCGACTCGGCGCACGTCGAGGCCGACCGGCTGCGCGGCGAGTGCGACATCTACGTCGACAGCAAGCTCGCGGAGTTCGAGGAGCACCTCAACACCACCCTGCGCTCGGTCAACCGCGGCCGCCACCAACTGCGGACGGCGGCCGGCGTGCACGACTACGCGCAGCGCTAGCCCTGCCACCAGCGCAGCGAGGTGGCGCGGGAGGGTCGTGACACGCCCGTAGAATTGCGGCTATGGCCCGGAAGCACCGCCACACGGCGCAACCGCACCGGAGCTCGCCGCTATCGGTCGACGTCATCGGGCTCGGACGACGCCCGGGTGCGATGTTCCCGATGAACAACACGGTGGCCAGCCCGTCGCACATCGGTCTGGACCTGGTCGGAATCGAGGCCGGCGCGCCCCTGGACCTCGACCTTCGCGTCGAGTCGGTCTCGGAAGGCGTACTGGTCAGCGGGACCTTGTCCGCACCGATCACCGGTCGAATGTTCGCGCTGCCTGACACCGTTCAGCCGAGCGCATCGAGGTCGACCTGACCGAGCTCTTCGCCTATCCGGACAGCGTCACCGAGACCACCACCGACGACGACGAGGTCGGCCGGGTCGTCAACGACATGGTCGATCTGGAACAGCCGATCATCGACGCCGTCGGCCTGGAGTTGCCGTTCTGCCGGTATGCCGCGCGGACTGCCCGGGGCTCTGCCCCAAGTGCGGCGTCGCGCTGGCGAGCGCCGAACCCGGCCATCACCACGACGATGTCGACCCGCGCTGGGCCAAGCTGGCGACCATGCTGCCGCCCGACGGCGACGGGGCGGCCAATGAGTGATCTGTTCGACGCGCTCGGCGTGGAGCTGGACGACGACTTGTTGACGCTGGCGTTGACGCATCGCAGCTACGCCTACGAGAACGGCGGCCTGAAAACCAACGAGCGGCTGGAATTTCTCGGCGATGCCGTGTTGGGTCTGACCGTCACACACCATCTTTACGATCGACACCCCGACCGCCCGGAGAGTGATCTGGCCAAGATGCGCGCCGGCGTGGTCAACACCCAAGCGCTGGCCACCGTGGCGCGCGGTCTGACCGACCAGGGACTCGGCGCGCACCTGTTGCTGGGGCGGGGCGAGCTCAAATCAGGCGGGACCGACAAATCCAGCATCCTCGCCGACAGCTTGGAGGCACTGCTGGGCGCGATCTACCTGCAGCACGGCGTGGATGTGGCGCACAGCGTGATCCTGCGGCTGTTCAGCGAACTGCTGGATACCGGCGGTCTGCTGGACTGGAAGACCACCCTGCAGGAATTGGCCGCCGCCCGCGGCCTCGGCGCGGTGTCCTACCAGGTCACCGCCAGCGGGCCCGACCACCTGCGGGAATTCGTCGCCGTCGGCGTCGTGAGGGACACTCCGTACGGCTCCGGCACCGGTCGGACCAAGAAAGAAGCCGAACAAAAAGCCGCCGAGAAGGCCGTCGAGGCGTTGACTCGACTCGACAGCGCCCTACCCGGGGAACCGCACGGCTAGATGCCCGAGCTACCTGAAGTCGAGGTGGTGCGGCGCGGACTACAAGCCCACGTGGTGGGCAAGACCATCACCGCCGTCCGCGTGCATCACCCCCGCGCCGTCCGCCGACACGAAGCCGGCCCCGCCGATCTCACCGCGCGGTTGCTCGATGCCCGGATCACCGGCAGCGACCGGCGCGGCAAGTACCTGTGGCTCAATTTCGACGGTCCCAGCGGCGACGAACAGGCGCTCGTGGTCCACCTCGGTATGAGCGGACAGATGCTGCTCGGTGAAGTTCCCAACGTCGGCCACCTGCGGATCGCTGCGATCCTCGACGACGGCACCACGCTGAGCTTCGTCGACCAGCGCACGTTCGGCGGTTGGCAGTTGGCCGACCTGGTCACCGTGGACGGCAGCGTGGTTCCGGCCCCCGTCGCACACCTGGCACGCGACCCGCTGGACCCGCGGTTCGACATCGACGCTGTAGTCACAGTGTTGCGGCGCAAGCATTCCGAGATCAAACGGCAGTTGCTCGACCAGACCGTGGTGTCGGGCATCGGCAACATCTACGCCGACGAGGCTTTGTGGCGGGCGAAGGTGAACGGCGCTCGGCTGGCCGAGGCGCTGACGCGCAAGCAGCTGATCACCGTGCTGGAGGCTGCCGCTGAGGTGATGCGCGACGCGCTGGCGCAGGGCGGCACGTCGTTCGACTCGCTTTACGTCAATGTCAACGGCCAGTCCGGCTACTTCGACCGATCGCTGAATGTGTACGGCCGCGAAGGCAAACCCTGCCGGCGATGCGGCGCGGTGATCCGCCGGGAGAAGTTCATGAATCGCTCGTCGTTCTACTGCCCGCGCGATCAGCCGCGACCGCGGCGCTGACCACGCCCGGCGTTTCGGTGCCCAGATCGGCGCTAGCGCGGCGCTCACTCGGGTTTTTACGCGCTGCCGTCGAGTTCGGGGCAGGGCGTTGGGTAGAAATGAGCCATGACAGATCTGTGGGTGGAGCGCACCGGGGTGCGCCGCTACACCGGCCATAGCTCGCGTGGTGCGGAAGTCCTCGTCGGTTCCGAAGACGTCGACGGCGTCTTCACTCCCGGTGAGCTGATGAAGATCGCCCTCGCCGCGTGCAGTGGGATGTCCAGCGACCAGCCGCTGGCCCGACGGCTCGGTGACGACTACCAGGCGACGGTCCGGGTATCCGGCGCCGCCGACCGCGACGAAGAACGCTATCCGCTGCTGGAAGAGACGCTCGAAGTCGACCTGTCGGGACTGAGCGAAGAGGAGGCGCAGCGCCTGGAGGTCGTCGTCAACCGGGCGATCGACCTGGTCTGCACGGTCGGGCGCACGCTCAAATCGGGCACGAAAGTCAGCTTCGAGATCGCCAACCGTGCCCGACCCTGACGTCCGCCTCACCGCGTGGGTGCACGGCCGCGTCCAGGGTGTGGGTTTCCGCTGGTGGACTCGTTCCCGGGCGCTGGAGTTGGGTCTGACCGGCTACGCCGCCAATCGTCCGGACGGCCGGGTGCACGTCGTCGCGCAAGGCCCGCGTGACGCATGTGAACGCCTGTTGCAGTTGTTGCAGAATGGCAAAACACCAGGTCATGTCGACAAAATTGTCGCCGATTGGGCGCCGCGCGGCGAAGCGATCAGCGGCTTCACCGAGCGGTGAGTCTGGCTCCACCTCGGGACGCGTCACGTCCCGCATCGTCGCCAGACGGCGGTAGTCTGGCACGTCGTGTACCTCAAGAGCCTGACGCTGAAGGGTTTCAAATCCTTCGCCTCGCCGACGACTCTGCGGTTCGAACCCGGTATCACCGCAGTGGTGGGCCCGAACGGGTCGGGCAAGTCCAACGTAGTCGACGCGCTGGCCTGGGTGATGGGAGAGCAGGGCGCCAAAACGCTGCGCGGCGGCAAGATGGAAGACGTCATCTTCGCCGGCACCTCGTCGCGGGCGCCGCTGGGCCGCGCTGAGGTCACCGTCACCATCGACAACTCCGACAACGCGCTGCCGATCGAGTACTCCGAGGTCTCGATCACCCGCCGGATGTTCCGCGACGGCGCCAGCGAATACGAAATCAACGGCAGCAGTTGCCGCTTGATGGATGTCCAAGAGTTGCTGAGCGACTCCGGAATCGGCCGCGAGATGCACGTCATCGTCGGGCAGGGCAAGCTCAACGAGATCCTGGAATCCCGACCCGAAGACCGTCGGGCATTCATCGAGGAAGCCGCCGGTGTGCTCAAGCACCGCAAGCGCAAGGAGAAGGCGGTCCGCAAGCTCGAGGCGATGTCGGCGAATCTCGCCCGGTTGACCGACCTGACCACCGAGTTGCGCCGCCAGCTCAAACCGCTTGGGCGCCAAGCCGAAGTGGCGCGGCGGGCTCAGACCATTCAGGCCGACCTGCGCGACGCCCGGCTTCGGTTGGCCGCCGACGACGTGGTCACCAGGCAGTCCGAGCTCAACAACACCAGCGAGGCCGAGGCGACCCTTCGTCGTGAGCACGACGAGGCCTCGGCCCGGATGGCGGTAGCTTCCGAAGAACTGACCGCGAATGAGGCGGCGTTGACCCGCCTTTCCGAGCGCGCTGAATCAGCGCAGCAGACCTGGTTTCGGTTGTCCGCGTTGGCCGAACGAGTCAGCGCGACCGTGCGAATCGCCAGCGAGCGCACCCAGCACCTCGACGTGGAGACCGCCTCGGCGGGTGGCCCGGACCCCGACGAGTTGGAGGCCGAGGCGGAGCGGGTCGCAGTCTCCGAGCAGCAGTTGCTGGGCGAGTTGGCCGCCACCCGCACCCGGCTGGAGGCCGCGCGCGCCGAGTTGGCCGAACGGGAGCGCCACGCCACCCAAGCCGAACAGGCGCACGTGGCCGCGGTGCAGGCCGAAGCCGATCGCCGCGAGGGTCTGGCACGGCTGGCCGGCCAGGTGGAAACGATGCGCGCGCGGGTCGAATCGATCGACGACGGCGTGGCCAGGCTGTCCGAACGCATCGAAGAGGCCGCTTCCCGCGCTCAACAAGCCAAGGTCGAGTTCGAGACCGTGCAGGGCCGGGTCAGTGAGCTCGATCAGGGCGAAGTAGGCCTGGACGAGCACCACGACCGGACGGTGACTGCGCTGCGACTGGCCGACGAGCGGGTCGCCGAACTGCAAGCTGCCGAGCGCGGCGCCGAGCGTCAAGTGGCTTCGCTGCGCGCCAGGATCGACGCGCTGTCGATCGGGCTCGAGCGCAAGGACGGCGCAGCCTGGCTTACCGAAAACCGGAGCAGTGCAGGAATTTTCGGCTCAGTTCGCCAAGCTGGTCACGGTGCAGTCGGGTTTTGAGGCCGCGCTGGCCGTCGTGCTCGGTGCGGCAGCCGACGCGCTGGCCGCCGACAGCTTCAGCGCGGCCGCAGAGGCGGTGTCCGCGCTCAAACGGGCCGACGGCGGTCGAGCGGCCATCGTGCTGAGCGACTGGCCCGCCCACGAGTCCGCGCCGGTAGGCGCGCTTCCCGACGGCGCGCAGTGGGCCCTCGACCTGGTCGAGGCGCCGGCGCGGTTGCGCGGCGCGCTGGTCGCCATGCTGTCCGGTGTCGCCGTCGTCGGCGGACTGAGCGAAGCGATGGACTTGGTCGCCAGTCGTCCGCAGTTGCGTGCGGTCACCCGCGATGGCGATCTGGTCGGCGCCGGCTGGGTCAGCGGTGGCTCCGACCGCAAACCGTCGACGCTGGAGCTCACCTCCGAAATCGCCAAGGCGCGTGCGGAACTGGAGGCGGCGGAGGCGAATGCCGACCAACTCGGCGCGGCGCTGTCCGGGGCGATGAGCGAGAAGACCGCCCGCCAGGATTCCGCTGAGCAGGCGCTGGCCGCGCTCAACGAATCCGATGCCGCCATCTCGGCGATTTATGAACAGCTCGGCCGACTGGGTCTGGACGCCCGCGCCGCCGACGACGAATGGCGCAGGCTGCTGCGCCAGCGCGAGGAATTGGAGGCCGGTCGCGCCGAGACACTCGGCGAGCTCGGTGAGCTCGAAACCCGGCTGCGCAACGTCGAGGAGACCGAGACACACCGTGGTCGAGCCGGCCGACCGCCAACAGATCGCTGCGGCCGCCGAGTGCGCCCGCGGCGTCGAGGTGGAAGCCCGGCTCTCGGTGCGCACCGCCGAAGAAAGAGCCAATGCCGTTCGTGGGAAAGCGGATTCGCTGCGCCGCGCCGCCGCCGCCGAACGAGAGGCGAGGGTGCGTGCGCAGCAGGCCCGCGCGGCGCGGGTGCATGCCGCGGCGGTGGCTGCCGCCGTCGCCGACGCCGGGCGCCGGCTCGCCGGCCGGTTGACCCAGGTGGTTGCGGCGGCGTCACGTGACCGCGATGTGCTGGCCGCCGAGCGACGGCAGCGCTCGGTGGCGATGGCCGCGGTGCGCGACGAGGTGAGCACGTTGGGCACCCGGATCGGCACTCTCACCGAGTCGCTGCACCGCGATGAGGTGGCCAAGGCGCAGGCCGCGCTGCGCATCGAGCAGCTCGAGCAGATGGTGCTCGAACAGTTCGGCATGACGCCGGAAGTCCTGGTCGCTGAATACGGCCCGCAGGTATCGCTGCCGCCGACGGAACTGGAGATCGCTGAATACGAGCAGGCCCGCGAACACGGCGAGCAGGTGACGGCGCCGGCTCCGATGCTCTTCGACCGGCCCACTCAGGAGCGTCGCGCCAAGCGGGCCGAGCGCGAATTGGCCGAGCTCGGCCGGGTCAACCCGCTGGCGCTCGAAGAGTTCGCCGCACTGGAAGAGCGCTACAACTTCCTGTCCACTCAGCTCGAGGACGTCAAGGGTGCCCGCAAAGACCTGCTTGACGTGGTGTCCGACGTCGACGTGCGGATCCTGCAGGTGTTCGCCGAGGCCTATGCCGATGTGGAGCGCGAGTTCGAAGGGGTGTTCGCTGCACTGTTCCCCGGCGGCGAAGGCCGGCTGAAACTCACCGACCCCGACAACATGCTCACCACCGGCATCGAGGTGGAGGCTCGACCGCCAGGTAAGAAAGTCAAACGACTCTCGCTGCTGTCCGGCGGTGAGAAGTCGCTGACGGCGGTCGCCATGCTGGTGGCCATCTTCCGGGCCCGCCCGTCGCCGTTCTACATCATGGACGAGGTGGAAGCGGCGCTCGATGACACCAACCTGCGCCGTCTGATCGGATTGTTCGAACTGCTGCGTGCCAAGTCGCAGCTGATCGTCATCACGCACCAGAAACCGACCATGGAGGTCGCCGACTCGCTGTACGGCGTGACGATGCGCGACGACGGCATCACCACGGTGATCTCTCAGCGAATGCGCGGCCAGCAGGTCAACCAGCTGGTCACAACTACCTAAGCGAGGACAACTTGCCGCAAGGCCTTTGGATCGCAATCGCGGTCGCCGCCGCACTGATCGTCGTCGCCGTTTTGGTGCTGGGGCTGGTTCGTTACCGCCGCCGCCAGGTCAGTCTGTCGGCCGGCGAGCAAACACCGACCCTGGACCGGTCAGGCGGTTACACCGCGTCGTCGGGAATCACGTTCAGTCGCACCGAAACCGCCGAGCGCATCGAGTCCATTGACACCACCGGGTTGCCTTCCGTCAGTGACGACGCGACCGTGCCCCGTGACGCACCGAAGCGCTCGATCTCCGAAGTCGAACTGCCCGAACAGGATTTACCCGCGCCGCCAGTCGAAGCGACGCCGGAACCGGCTCCCGCGCTCGATGAGATCGCGCCGCCCGAGGGCCGGCTGGAGCGACTCCGCGGCCGACTCGCCAGATCGCAGAATGCGTTGGGCCGCAGCCTGTTAGGGCTCATCGGCGGCGGTGATCTCGACGAGGATTCCTGGGAGCAGGTGGAAGACACCCTGCTGATCGCCGACCTCGGCCCGACCGTCACCAGTTCGGTTGTGGCTCAACTGCGCATTCGGCTCGCCAGCCTCGACGTGCAGACCGAGGCCGACGCCCGCGCGGTGCTGCGAGAGGTGTTGATCAACGAGCTGCGACCCGATTTGGACCGCTCCGTGCGCGCGCTCCCACACGACGACCATCCCTCGGTCCTGCTGGTCGTCGGCGTCAACGGCACCGGCAAAACGACCACCGTCGGCAAACTCGCGCGGGTGCTGGTCGCGGACGGCCGACGGGTGGTGCTGGGTGCCGCCGACACGTTCCGTGCGGCCGCGGCAGACCAACTTCAGACCTGGGCGTCGCGGGTAGGCGCCGAGGTGGTGCGCGGCGCCGAGGGCGCCGACCCGGCGTCGGTGGCGTACGACGCAGTCGACAAGGGCATCGAGATGGGTGCCGACGTCGTCGTGATCGACACTGCGGGCCGGCTGCACACCAAAACCGGCTTGATGGATGAGCTCGGCAAGGTCAAGCGGGTGGTGACCAAGCGTGCCGCCGTGGACGAGGTGCTCCTGGTGCTCGACGCCACCATCGGGCAGAACGGGTTGGCACAGGCGCGGGTGTTCGCCGATGTCGTCGACATCACCGGCGCGGTGCTGACCAAGCTGGACGGCACCGCCAAGGGCGGCATCGTCTTCCGCGTCCAGCAAGAGCTCGGTGTCCCGGTGAAGTTGGTCGGGCTGGGGGAGGGACCTGACGACCTGGCCCCCTTCGAACCCGCCGCCTTCGTCGACGCGCTGCTGGGCTGACCACAGCGATCGATGGCCTGAAATCACCTGTGAGAATGATGTAACACCGACGAAACCTACCAACGTCGCTTTTGGAAACAACCACTTTGCAAGGTTGCTCAGGCCACAGGCACTTGTCTGGCGGCTTTTCATGGCCGAGATGAGGTGATAGCGAGTGAGTTTCCCGACAATGGGCCAGCCCGATACCGGCGACACCGCTTGGATGCTGGCAAGTTCCGCGTTGGTGCTGTTGATGACCCCGGGACTGGCGTTCTTCTACGGCGGCATGGTCCGCGCCAGAAGCGTGCTCAACATGCTCATGATGAGCATCAGCGCGATGGGCGTGGTGACGGTGCTGTGGGTGCTTTACGGCTACTCGATCGCATTCGGCAACGACACAGCCGACTTTTTCGGTGACCCGACCGAATACTTCGGCCTGAAAGGCCTTATCGGCGGCAACGCCTCGGCCGCGGCTGCCGGAAAGGCGGCGACTGATATCCCGCTGGCCGGCACGCTGCCGATGAACGTGTTCGTGGCGTTCCAGCTGATGTTCGCGATCATCACGGTCGCGTTGATCTCCGGCGCGGTCTCCGACCGGCTGAAGTTCAGCGCCTGGCTGGTGTTCGCCGGCCTCTGGGCGACGATCGTCTACTTCCCGGTCGCGCACTGGGTCTTCTCGTTCGACGGTGTCACGGCGGAGCACGGCGGCTGGATCGCCAACAAACTGCACGCAATCGACTTCGCCGGCGGGACCGCGGTCCATATCAACTCCGGTACGGCCGGGCTTATCCTGGCGATCGTCCTCGGCAAGCGCAAGGGTTGGCCCGGCACGCTGTTCCGCCCGCACAATGTGCCGTTCGTGATGCTCGGCGCGGGCCTGCTGTGGTTCGGCTGGTACGGGTTCAACGCCGGTTCGGCCACCAGTTCCAACGGTGTCGCCGCGACGACGTTCATCACCACCACCGTCGCCACGGCTGCGGCGATGCTGGCCTGGCTGCTCACCGAGCGGATCCGGGACGGCCACGCGACAGTGCTGGGAGGCGCATCGGGCGTGGTCGCCGGATTGGTCGCCATTACACCGTCCTGTTCGTCGGTCAACGTGCTCGGCGCGTTGGTGATCGGCACGATCGGCGGCGCCCTCTGCGCCGTGGCGGTCGGGCTGAAATTCAAGTTCGGCTTCGACGACTCGCTGGACGTGGTCGGCGTGCACCTGGTCGGCGGGCTGGCAGGCACGCTGCTGGTCGGTCTGGTTGCCGCACCAGAGAGCCCCGCCATCAACGGCGTGACTGGCGTGTCCAAGGGCTTGTTCTACGGCGGCGGATGGGATCAGCTGGAGCGGCAGGCAGTCGGCGCATTCAGCGTTCTGTTCTATTCCGCGATCGTCACGCTCATCATTGCGCTGTTACTGAAGTACACGATCGGGCTGCGGCTCAGTGCTGAGGAAGAGGCTGCCGGCATTGACGAGTCCCAGCACGCGGAGAGCGGATACGATTTCGCGACAGCAACCGGGTCGGTTCTTCCGCATGCGAGCCTGCCGGAGCCGGAGGGCGCTCGTGGTCATGGTTCGGAAGATCGAGTGGGCGACAAAGTAGAGGCGGAATAGAAATGAAGCTGATTACGGCGATCGTCAAGCCGTTCACGCTCGAGGACATCAAAGCCAGCCTTGAACAGGTCGGAACCTTGGGAATGACGGTCAGCGAAGTTCAAGGGTACGGGCGCCAGAAGGGCCACACCGAGGTCTACCGCGGTGCCGAGTACTCCGTTGACTTCGTGCCGAAGGTCCGAGTCGAGGTGTTGGTCGAGGACTACGACGCCGACAAAGTGCTGGACAGCATCGTGCGGTCGGCCCGCACCGGCAAAATCGGCGATGGCAAGGTGTGGGTCAGTCCGGTGGAAACCGTGGTCCGGGTCCGCACCGGCGAGCGCGGGGCCGACGCGATCTGACCTCAGCCGTGTAATGACTCCTTCGGGGTGGCCGATATCCAACTTGGACGGGAATGAAGCAGCGCGAGCCGGATGCGTCCGACCCGTCGCCAACGGCGGGAACGAAAACCAAGGCAGCGGCGAGCGATCTGGCCGCCGCCCGGGAAAAGCTGCTTGCCCGCGGGCCGAGTGAACTCGATTCGGCCGCGCTGCGGGAAGCCTGGGGCGAGCTGCACGAGTTCTGGCTGACAACCAAAGCCACCGAGATCGGTATCACGGCAGGCAGCGGCTTCGCGATCATCGCGACCGGTTCGTTGGGACGTCGCGAGTTGGTGCCCTACTCCGACCTCGACCTGTTGCTGTTGCACGACGACAAGCCCACCAACCAGGTACGGGAAGTCGCCGACTCGCTGTGGTATCCGTTGTGGGACGCCAACATTCGTCTCGATCACAGTGTCCGGACCGTGCCCCAGACCCTGAAGGTGGCCAGTGCGGACGTGTCGGCCTGCCTGGCCATGCTGGATGCCCGGCACATCGCCGGCGACCAGCAGCTCTCGGATCGGCTCATCGAGGGGATCCGTCGGCAATGGCGCGCCCAAATCCAGTCGCTGTTCGCCGAACTCGTCGAAGACACCCACGCCCGGTGGCGCCGCGGCGGTGAGATCGCGCACCGCGCCGAGCCCGACCTGAAGATGGGTCGCGGTGGGCTGCGTGACGTCCAGTTGCTCGACGCGCTGGCCATCGCTCACCTCACCGACCGGCTGGCCGTGGGCGAAGCGGACGACCCGCTGGGTTCGCTGACCGGCGCACACCTGACGCTGCTCAACGTCCGCACCGAACTCCACCGGGTCTCCGGTCGCGGCCATGATCTGGTGCTGGCGCAGTTCGCCGACGAGATCAGCGAGGCCCTGCACATCGGTGACCGCTTCGACCTGTCGCGGACGCTGTCCGACGCGGGCCGAACCATCAGCTACCGCGTCGACGCCGGGCTGCGTACTGCCGCCAATGCGCTGCCGCGGCGGGGGTTATCGGCGATCCGGCGGCGTCCGCGCCGTCCGCTGGATGAGGGCGTTGTCGAGTACGCCGGCGAAATCGTGCTCGCCCGCGATGCCCGCCCGCAGAGCGACCCGGCGCTGCTGCTGCGAGTAGCGGCGGCGTCGGCGATCACCGGCCTGCCGATCGCGGTGTCGACGCTGAGCCGGTTGGCTGACTCGGCGCCGGAATTGCCGACGCCGTGGCCGCGCGAGGCGCTGGACAACCTGCTGGTACTGTTGACCGCCGGCCCGAACACCATCGCGGTCATCGAGACGCTGGACCGCACCGGGTTGTGGGGCCGGCTTTTCCCGGAGTGGGGCGCGGTCCGCGACCTTCCGCCGCGCGACGTCGTCCACATCTGGACGGTGGACCGCCACCTGGCCGAAACAGTCTCGCGGGCAAGAATTTTCACGACCCGAGTGGCGCGTTCGGACCTGCTGCTGCTCGCCGCGCTGCTGCACGACATCGGTAAGGGACGCGGCGTCGACCACAGCGTCCTGGGCGCACAGCTGGCCACCCAGATCGGCACCAGGCTGGGCATGTGGCCCTCGGATATCGAGATGCTGTCCAAGCTGGTCTTCCACCACCTGCTGTTGTCGAAAGTCGCGATCCGCCAGGACCTCAACGACCCGAAGACCATTGCCACCGTCTGCGAGGCGTTGGACGGCGACCCGGTGCTACTGGACGTCTTGCACGCGCTGAGCGAGGCCGACTCGCTGGCCACCGGGCCCGGGGTGTGGAGCGACTGGAAGGCGTCGCTGGTCGGCGACCTGGTGCGCCGCAGCCGGATGGCGATGAACGGCGAGGCGTTGCCGCAAGCCGACCCGCTCGATCCCGAGTACATTGCGCTGGCGGCCGATCGCAAAGTGCATGTCGAGCTGAAGCCGGGCGGCCAGCGCCTCTACCACGCGGTGGTGATCGCCCCGGACCAGCGCGGGCTGTTGTCCAAGGCCGCGGGTGTGCTGACGCTGAACTCGCTGCGCGTGCATTCGGCGTCGGTCAACATCCAGGACGGCGTCGCGATCAGCGAATTCGTCGTGTCACCGCACTTCGGTAGCCCGCCGGCAGCAGGCTTGTTGCGCCAGCAGCTCATTCGTGCGCTCGGCGGACAGATCGATGTCCTGGCCACGCTGGCGGAACGGGCGGGTGCGGCGCAGCCCAAGCCGGTCGGCGAGGTGCCGACCGCAGTGCCGGTGCACTATCCGCAGTGCCCCGCCGCGGATGCTGTGGTTCGACGGCATGCCCGGTCGGTTGATCATCGAAATCCGCGCGACCGACCGTCCCGGCCTGCTTGCGCTGCTCACCGGTGCGCTCGAGCGAGCTGGGGTCAACGTCGACTGGGCGAAGGTCAGTACGCGGGGATCAATGGTTGACGACGTGTTCTGCATCGAGTTGCCGGAGCGCAGCGCCGCCGCCAAGGCGGCAGGCGAGCCCGGCTCGAGCACCCGCTCGGCAATCGAGCATCACCTGTTGACGGTGCTGGAAAGTCCCAAGGACGACGAAGGCGCGGCCTAACTCAGGTCGCGGTTCCCCAGCCACGCGGCGATTCGTTCGGCAACGACCGGCCATTCGGGTTCGAGCATCATGTTGTGACCCATGCCTGCGAAGAATTCCGCGTCAGTCCGGTACGCCAGGGCCGTAGCGCGCACTTCGGCGTTGGTCACGAGGCCGTCGTCCGCGGCGCCCAGAACCAGCACAGGGGTGGTGACCCGCCTGGTCCTCACTCGGCGGATCATCGGGTCGATCAGCGAGGCGCGGAAGGGCTTCGGACTGCACAATGGTCGCGCTCGATTCCACGATGTCGTCGGGCGTGTGTGCGCTGAACAGATGCTCGCGAACCAGCGGCACGGTCCCGATGAACCCGGCCAGGTTGCCGACCGGCAGCGAGCGCATGGAGACCCAGGGATGGCGGCTCCAGATGCGCATGGCCAGGCCCAGCACGCCCTGCGGCGGCACGGATGCGACCAGGACGGCCGCCGGGGCATCGTGGTTCTCGAGGTATCGCTGAACGACGAAGCCTCCGAGCGAGTGAGCGATCAGCACCGGGCGTCCGCCGAGGCTGTCGGCGATGGTGCGGACGTCGTTGACATAGTCGGCGATCGAGCAGGCGTGGAAGCGTTTCGCGGTCAGGCTGCCGCCATGGCCGCGCAGACTCACCGCCACCGCGCGGTAACCGGCGTCGGCGAAGAACTCCACGAAGTTGGCCCAGCACGACGCCGAATGCCAGCCACCGTGAACGAATAGCAGCGGCACCGGATGCGCATCGCTGACAGATCCCTTGTCGATCACCTCGAGCATGCCCTCATCCTCACCCGGCTAGGCTAGGCAGCGTGTTTGAATCGCTGTCCGATCGGCTCACCGGTGCCCTGCAGGGCCTTCGCGGCAAGGGCCGCCTGACCGACGCCGACATCGACACCACTACCCGCGAAATCCGGTTGGCTCTACTGGAGGCCGACGTCTCGCTGCCGGTGGTCCGGGCGTTCGTCGGCCGCATCAAAGAGCGCGCCAAGGGCGCGGAAGTGTCTGGAGCTCTCAACCCGGCCCAGCAAGTCGTCAAGATCGTTAACGACGAACTGGTCGGCATCCTGGGCGGCCAGACCCGGCAGTTGGCGTTCGCGAAGACTCCGCCGACCGTTGTGATGCTGGCCGGTCTGCAGGGTTCAGGTAAGACCACGCTGGCAGGCAAGCTGGCGCTGTGGCTGCGCAATCAGGGCCACACCCCACTGCTGGTGGCCTGCGACCTGCAGCGCCCCGGCGCCGTCGACCAGTTGCGCATCACCGGCGAGCGGGCCGGTGTCGCAGTGTTCGCCCCGCACCCCGGCGCCTCGCCGGACGCGGCCGCCAATGAGCAGGCCGGCCCCGCCGATCCGGTCGCCGTTGCATCCGCCGGGCTCGCCGAAGCCCGCGCCAAGCACTACGACGTGGTCATCGTCGATACCGCCGGACGGCTGGGTATCGACGAGGAGATGATGGCGCAGGCCGCCGCCATCCGCGACGCCGTCGATCCCGACGAGACGTTGTTCGTCCTGGACGCCATGGTGGGTCAGGACGCGGTGGCCACCGCGCAGGCATTCGGTGAAGGTGTCGGCTTCACCGGTGTCGTGCTGACCAAACTGGACGGCGACGCACGAGGCGGTGCGGCGCTGTCGGTACGTGAAATAGCAGGCGTGCCAATACTTTTCGCGTCAGCCGGTGAGAAGCTCGAGGACTTCGACGTCTTCCACCCGGACCGGATGGCCGGCCGCATCCTGGGCATGGGCGATGTGCTCAGCCTGATCGAGCAAGCCGAGCAGGTCTTCGACGCGCAACAGGCCCAGGACGCCGCGGCCAAGATCGGGTCCGGCGAACTCACGCTCGAGGACTTCCTCGAGCAGATGCTGGCGATCCGCAAGATGGGTCCGATCGGCAACCTGCTGGGCATGCTGCCGGGCGCGGGTCAGATGAAAGAGGCGTTGGCCGCCGTCGACGACAGTCAACTCGACCGGCTGCAGGCAATCATCCGCGGCATGACGCCGCAGGAGCGGGCCGATCCGAAGATCATCAACGCCTCGCGAAGGTTGCGCATCGCCAACGGATCCGGTGTAACGGTGTCCGAGGTCAATCAACTTGTCGACCGGTTCTTCGACGCCCGCAAGATGATGTCGGCAATGGTCGGCGGCATGGGCATACCTGGGCTAGGCCGTAAGTCGGCGACCCGGAAAAATGCAAAAGCCAAGGGCGGCAAGGGGAAAAAGGGCAAGAAGTTCGGGCCTACACCGCCCAAGGTCCGCGGCCCGCTCGGCGCCGGGATGCCCGCCGGATTCCCGGACTTGTCGAACATGCCGCAGGGTCTCGACGAACTCCCGCCCGGGCTGGCCAATTTCGATCTGTCCAAGCTGAATTTCCCGGGCAACAAGTAGTGCCGCAGCACGTTCGAGGGATCGGGCTGCCCGACGAAGAACCCATCGAACTGTGGATTGTCGATGGCCGCATCAGCCGCGAACCGGTCGATGACGCTGAGACGATTTTCGACGGTGGCTGGATTCTGCCCGGCCTGGTCGATGCGCACTGCCATGTCGGGCTCGGTCCACAGGGCGGCGTCGAACTGGACGAGGCGATCGCACAGGCCGAGACTGAACGCGAGTCCGGCGCGCTGCTGTTGCGCGACTGTGGATCGCCGATCGACACGCGCAGCCTCGACGACCGCGACGACCTGCCGCGCATCATCCGCGCCGGCCGGCATCTGTCCCGCCCCAAGCGCTACATCCCCGGTCTGCCGATCGACATCGAAGACGAATCACAGCTCCCGGACGCGGTGGCGCTGCAGGCGCAGCGCGGTGACGGCTGGGTCAAGTTGGTCGGCGACTGGATCGACCGTGGCATAGGCGATCTGGCGCCGCTGTGGTCCGACGACGTGCTGAGGGCGGCGATCGACGCCGCCCACGCTCACGGGGCGCGGGTCACCGCGCACGTCTTCGGCGAGGATGCGTTGCCCGGTTTGATCCGGTCGGGGATCGACTGCATCGAGCACGGCACCGGGCTCACCGACGACATCATCGAGTTGATGGTGGACCACGGAACCGCGCTGGTGCCGACCCTGATCAACGTCGAGAACTTTCCCGGCATCGCCGACGCGGCGGGAAAGTATCCCGTCTACGCCGCGCACATGCGTGACCTGTACGCCAACTGCTATCCCCGGTTGAGCGCGGCCCGAGAGGCCGGCGTGCCGATCTATGCCGGCACCGACGCGGGCGGCATGATCGCCCACGGGCGGATCGGCGACGAAGTCGAGGCGCTGACCCGCATCGGGATGACCCCCACCGACGCGCTCGGCGCGGCGTGCTGGGACGCCCGTGATTGGCTCGACCGTCCAGGCTTGGACGACGGCGCTTCGGCAGACCTGGTGTGCTACTACGACGATCCCCGTTACGGCCCTGAGGTGCTGCACCGCGCGGACGTGGTCGTCCTGCGCGGTCAGTTCTACTGACGGCCGAACGGGCGAGCGGTCAGCCCTCATGGAATTCAGGTCGAGACGATCGGTCGGTACCCCGTGGATGTACGTGGCGGGGCCGTTGCCCATGGACCAGTCTGCGGGTTGAACGGTCATGAGGTTGAAGAAGACGTCTGTTAGAAACGGGACTATGCCGATCCCGGATTTCGTCGTCGCGCTTCGCCGGCACGTCGGACACGCACCGCTGTGGTTGCCCGGCATCACCGCCGTCGTGATCCGCGATGGCCAGGTGCTGCTGGTGAGACGGTCCGACAACCACGCCTGGACCCCGGTGACCGGGATCGTCGAGCCAGGCGAAAATCCCGCGGACTGTGCCGTGCGAGAAGTGTTCGAAGAGGCCGGTGTTCACGCGACCGCGCGACGATTGGCCTGGGTGCACGTCACCCGCCCGATCGTGCACGCCAACGGCGATCACGCGCAGTACCTCGACCACGTATTCCGGCTGGACTGGACCAGGGGAGAGCCCTTCGCCGCCGATGACGAGAGTCTCGAGGCCCGCTGGTTCGACCTGAGCGAGATGCCGGCCATCTCGACCGATATGTGCTGGCGCATCGAGCTCGCCAGCGAGGACAATCTCAGCGCGCCAACGATTTTCGAGAGAAGGTCACCGTGACCGACGTACCCGCCGCCTACACCGTCGATCGATTGGGCCGATTCGTCGTCGACTCCGCCCGGTCCGACCTGAGTGACCATGCAATGGCGATGTTGAAGCGCAACGTGCTGGACAGCATCGCTTGCGCGCTTGGCGCACTCGACGGCGAACTCATCCCTGCGATCCGTGCCCACGCCGAACAATTCAGCGGCCGCCCGACGACGACGTTCGTCGGAGGCGGCAGCGCATCGGTGGACCAGTCGGCGTTCTTCAACGCGGCGCTGGTGCGCTATCCCGACCTGCTCGACACCTATCTGACTCCCGGTGGTCTGTGCCACCCGGCGGATAACTTCGGCGCGGTGCTCGCCGTCGCCGAACACGCCCAGGGCAGCGGAGCCGACTTCCTGCTGGCGCTGGCTGTCGCCTACGAGATCCAATGTCGTTTCAGCGCAGAGGTTCCCGTTATGAGTCGCGGTCTGAACCACGCCCTGCAACTGGCGATGTCGGTGGCCGCAGGCTCGGCGAAGCTGCTCGGTCTCGACGCCGCGCAATCCGCCGACGCCATCGCCGCATCGGCCGTTGACAACGTATCGCTGGCCGCCGTGCACACCGAGCCTGTCTCGACGTGGAAAGGCATCTCGCCGGCCATCACCGGGATGCGTGCCGTGTATGCAACGATGCTGGCGGGCCGCGGGATCACCGGGCCCCGTGGGCTTTTCGAGGGCCCCAACGGTTTGCAACAGTTGTTCGACCAGCCGATCGACCTGCGCCCGTCCGAGTGGTCACTGACCGCGGTAGAGCAGACATACCTCAAGCAGTACTGCTCGCTGATCCACGGCCAGGTGGTCATCGATGCGACGCTGGCACTTCGCGACGAGCACGACATCACCGCAGCCGATGTCTCGACGGTGACGCTGGAGGTCTTCCAGGGCGCATTCGACATCGCCGGCGGTGGCCGCTACGGCAACAAGGACCACCCGTCGACCAAAGAGCAGGCCGATTACAACCTGAAATACCTCGTCGCCGTCGCGCTGCTGGACGGTCAGGTCGGGCCCGAACAGCTTGAGACGGAACGTGTTCGCCGACCCGACGTCCAAGAACTGCTGACCCGGGTGGGCGTCCGTGCCGCGGACGACCTGACGGCGGCCTATCCCGACCGCACGCGGGCTCGCGTGCACATCGCGGTCACTGACGGTCGGGAACTTCATCGCGAACAATCCGACTTCGAAGGCTCGCCGACCCGGCCGATGAGTTGGGACCGGGTAGTGGAGAAGTTGCACTGGCTCGGCGAACCCTTCGCCGACGCCACGCTCAGGATCGAGATCATCGACGCTGTTGGTCGACTCGACGAGATCTCGGTCGCCGAACTGACCGCGCTTCTCGGGGCGGTGAGCCCCGTCGCGCGCCACCGCAGAACCCGGGGGCGTCTCTAGCGAGCCTGGCTAAAGAAGATTGCGAGCACTCACTATCTATGTTAGCTTCGCAACACCCCAACAATGCGGAGGACGACAGTGGCCTACGACGTGATCATTCGCGACGGATTATGGTTCGACGGCACCGGCAGCACGCCGCAGACCCGCACGCTGGGCATCCGCGACGGCATCGTGCGCATCGTGTCGACCAGCCGCCTGGATGAGACCGGTTGCGCGCAAGTCATCGACGCGAAAGGCAAGTGGGTCGTTCCCGGCTTCGTTGACGTGCACACCCACTATGACGCCGAGGTGCTGCTGGATCCCGGCTTGCGCGAGTCGGTGCGCCACGGCGTCACCACGGTGCTGCTGGGCATGTGCTCGCTCTCCACGGTCTACGCCAACGCTGACGACGCCGCCGACCTGTTCAGTCGCGTCGAGGCGGTACCGCGCAAGTTCGTCCTTGGCGCTCTGAAAGCCAACAAGACCTGGACAACGCCCGCGGAATACGTCGAAGTGATCGACAGTCTGCCGTTGGGCCCGAATGTGAGTTCGCTGCTAGGTCATTCGGATCTGCGGACCGCAGTGCTGGGTCTCGATCGCGCTACCGACCACAACGTGCAGCCCACCGACGCCGAACTCGACAAGATGGCGGCAATGCTCGACGACGCACTTGGCGCCGGCATGCTCGGCATGTCCGGGATGGACGCCGCGATCGACAAACTCGACGGCGAACGGTTCCGGTCCCGCGCTCTGCCATCGACATTCGCGACGTGGCGCGAGCGCCGCAAACTGATCAAGGTGTTACGCAAGCGAGGCCGGATCCTGCAGAGCGCGCCGAACGTGGCCAAGGCCGAGTCGGGTCTGCTGTTCTTCCTCTCCAGTAGTCCGATGTTCGGGCTGCGTAAGAGCGTTCGGATGAGTTTGCTGGTGTCGGCGGATGCCAAGTCGATGCCGTTGGCCGTGCACGTCTTCGGTCTCGGGACGCGGCTGATGAATTTCGTTCTGCGTTCCAAGGTGCGCTTCCAGCACCTGCCCGTGCCATTCGAGCTGTATTCCGACGGCATCGACTTGCCGGTATTCGAAGAGTTCGGTGCCGGCACCGCGGCGCTGCATCTACGGGACCAGTTGGAGCGCAACACCTTGCTCGCCGATGAAGACTACCGGCGCAGGTTCCGCCGCCAGTTCGATCGCGTCAAGCTCGGCCCGTCGCTGTGGCACAAGGACTTTCACGAAGCTGTGATCGTGGAGTGCCCTGACGAGACGCTGATCGGCAAGAGCTTCGGTGCCATCGCCGATGAGCGGGGGCTACACCCGCTCGACGCGTTCCTCGACGTCCTCGTCGACAACGGTGAGCGCAACGTTCGCTGGACCACCATCGTCGCCAACCACCGGCCCAAGCTGCTGAACAAGCTGGCCAACGAGCCGAGCATCCACATGGGTTTCTCCGACGCCGGAGCGCATCTGCGCAACATGGCCTTCTACAACTATTCGCTGCGGTTCCTCAAGCGGACGCTGGAGGCCTACCAGCAAGGCGAACCGTTCATGACCATCGAACGCGCGGTGTATCGCCTGACCGGTGAGGTGGCCGAATGGTTCGGTCTGGATGCCGGCACGTTGCGAGAGGGAGACCGAGCGGATTTCGTCGTCATCGATCCCGCCGGGCTGGACGACGCTGTGGACTCGTATCACGAGGAGAAGGTCCCCTTCTACGGCGACCTGAGCCGGATGGTCAACCGCAACGACGCCGCGGTGGTGGCGACCGGCGTGGGCGGCGCAATCGTGTTCCGCAACGGCGAATTCCGTGACGGCTACGGAAAGACGGTCAAGTCCGGGCGTTACTTGCGGGCCGGCGCGGGCCAACGCCAGTTCGCCGGTTCGAGCGCATAGATCCCCGTGGCCAGAACCCAGCAGCAGCGCCGGGAAGAGACGGTCGCGCGTCTGCTCGAGGCCAGCATCTCGACGATCATCGAGGTGGGATACGCCCGGGCGTCCGCGGCGGTGATCACCAAGCGTGCGGGCGTATCGGTTGGAGCGCTGTTCCGGCATTTCGACACGATGGGGGACTTCATGGCCGCCACGGCCTACGAAGTGCTTCGGCGACAACTGGATTCGTTCACCAAGCAGGTCGCCGCGATACCGTCCGATCAGCCGGCGCTGGAGGCGGGGCTGACCATTCTGCGAGACATCACCAGCAGCCCCACCAATGCGGTCATGTACGAACTGATGATCGCCGCACGCACCGACGAAAAGCTCAATGGCACTCTGCAACACGTGCTGCAGCAGTACACCAGCAAGATCTGCGACGCCGCGCGCGCACTACCCGCCGCCGACGGATTCCCGCAAGAGAAGTTCCCGGTCCTGGTCGCACTGTTGACCAATACGTTCGACGGCGCCGCGATGCTTCGGGCGGTGCTGCCGCAACCCGACATCGAGGACGAGCGGATTGCGCTGCTGACGTCGTTGTTGAGCGGAGTCGGACTGCCGGGCTGAGAAGTCAGCGATCGGTGAGTTTGCTGACCGCGTCGTCCAACCGCCGAGACAGGAGCATCAGTTCGTTGATGCCCAGCAAGGTGAGCGGCCGGTGGGTGGCGGGTCCGTCGGCGACCACGCAGAACTGGGTGGTCTCACCCAGGGTGTCGCGGGTTTTCATCAAGACGCTGATCCCGGCCGATCCGAGGAACTCGACCTTGGACAAGTCCACGATCAGGCCGCTGGGCTTCTTGGCGAGCGCGGTGTCGATGGCGTCAGCCAGCCCGGGGGCGGTGAGCATGTCCACGCTGCCGCTTATCGACACCACAGCCAGTCCCTCGATCGACGACTCGGACGCGCTGAAGTCGTCCTTATCGGATTGCGGAGGTGGACCGGATGCTGTGTATTGATTGTCGGCCATCATCGATATCTCATTCCTTACGGCCTGCGGTCGCTGCATGCAACGCAGACATCGCTGGCAATGGCTGTCGACTCAACCTCTGGGCCATGTCGACTGGTGTCGACGTCGAGCCGTGAGTGCTCATATTGGACTCCTGTGCAGTACAAGCCCACGGCATCAGAAAGACTAGCCCAGATCGTGGCGGGTGTCGTCAGAGGCCTACAGGGCTCCGATTGCCGATTGCGGGTTCAGCGCGAAACCCCAGTCGAGGAGGTTTCCGGCCTGATCCCAGTAGGTCGGGCCGCCCTCGCGAATGAGTCCGTACATCATCGCGACCACCAGGCGGCGGCTACCGCGGGCAGCGGCGCCGACGAACGTTTTGCGCGCCGCGTCGGTGAAACCTGTCTTGCCGCCGATCGTGCCCGGGTAGCGCTGCAGCAGCTCGTCCTGGTTGGCGATCGGGTGGTCACCGTTATCGCCAGGAAACATGGCCGACGGCTCCGCGGTGATCTGGGCGAACACCGGGTTGGCCAGCGCCGCACGGAAGATGGCGGCCAGGTCGTGCGCTGTCGACCAGCCCGATCCGCCGGGCCCGTCCAGGCCGGACGGCGTCGACGCGTGCGTGTTCACCGCACCCAGCGACGCCGCCTTGGCGTCCATCTTGGCGACGGTGGCGTCCGGGCCGCCCAGCATGTGCGCCAACGTGTTGGCCGCGTCATTGCCCGACACCAGCAGCAGCCCGTCCAGCAGCTGGCGGGCCGTATACGTCCGGCCGGCTTTGACGCCGACGCAGTTGCATTCGACGTGGCTGTCGGCAGCGTCGGCGACCACGGTCGAATCCAGGCTGAGTTCGTCGAGCGCCACCAACGCCAGCAGCACCTTGATCGTGCTGGCGGGTGGATGGCGAAGGTTCGCGTCGCGCGCAGCCAGCACGCGACCGGAATCCAGGTCGGCTACCAGCCAAGTCTGAGCCGGGCCATCGGGGATCGGTACCGAGCCGACCGGTTGTACGCCGACGTCAGCCCAGGCGGTCGTACTGGTGACGACGAGAGTCAAGGCAGCCGCGACTGCGGCCAGGACCATCCGCATGGCAAGGCACATTACCGGCCCGCGCTGCCGGTCGCTGCACTCACGGGTGTTCAATCGACCCATGTTGAGCCACGCCGAAATCTCGGATCGGTTGGAGATCCAGCAGCTGATCGTCGATTACTCCACGGCGATCGATACCCGTCACTTCGACGAACTCGACGCGGTTTTCACCCCGGACGCGTACATCGACTACACCGCACTCGGCGGCATTGAGGGCCGCTATCCCGAGGTCAAGGCCTGGTTGGCCGAAGTGCTGCCGAATTTCCCGATGTACGCGCACATGCTGGGCAATTTCTCGGTGCGCATTGAAGGGGACACCGCCGCGTCGCGGACGATCTGCTTCAACCCGATGGTGTTGCGGGAGGCGACGACAGAAAAGCAGGACCAGATCATGTTCTGCGGACTGTGGTACGACGACAGCACGCGATCGAGAATGGTGCGCGCCTCGCTCCCCCGGCCGACGCGCTCGAGAGCCGAAGCCTCCATGATCCTCGCCTGCAGGTTATTCGGAGCCATCCGGATCAGATCCTCGATGGTGTGCAGCGCCTGCTCGTTGTCGCCGCGGATCATCGCGACCTGCGTGGCCGCCAGACGCGCCGGGATATAGTCCGGCCGAAGCTGCGTCGTTTTCTCGAACTCCTGTCGCGCCTGATCGTATTCGGCCCGCGCGAAATGCGCCCTGCCGAGATTGAAATGCGCAAGGAAATTCGATGGATTCGAGGTCACCACGCTCTGCAGTTCCTGCATCGCCTGATCCACGCTGCCCTTGTCCAGCATGAACGCCGCCTTGACCTCCCGCGCGTCGGCGTCCTTCGGATCGTTCTTTAATACTTGTTCGTTTTTCTCGTTTGCTACGTTGGGCTTACCCTCTGCCACATAAACCTCTACCTCATGTTTCAAATAGCTGTCTTTCTGTCGCGGATCCTTCGCGATTCCCTCCTCGTACTGCCGGATGGCCTCGTCGTAGTTTCCGGCCCGCAGATAGAAATCTCCGGACTGAATGTAAGCTTGCGGGAAATCCTTCAGATTTCCCTTCATTTCGTTCAACTGCGCGAGCAACTGGTCGCGTTTGCCCGTCGCCCCGTAAAACTGGGCAAGGCGCAGCCGCGAAGCCACGTCCTTCGGGTTGTTCTGGATCGCGAGCTTCAGGATCGCTTCCGCCTCGGGCAGCTTTCGTTGCGCCAGATAGATCCGGTACAGTTCGACGTAGCTCGTCAGATTGTTCTTTTGCTGGTCCACCAGCTTGCGAAACAGATTCGCCGCCTCGTCCACTTGCCCGTTGGCTTCGAGAGCGTGGCCGAGCGCGAGGGTCATCATCGTGTCGTTACCGCCCTTTTCCGCCAGCGCCTTGCGGTATTGCACAATCGCGTCCGCGATCTCGCTCTTCGCGTTCACCGCCTCGCCTTTGCGAACCTTCGCCGTCACGCCCAGCATGTCGAGATCGCCGCTGAGCTTGTGCCCTTCCCACGAGTTTGGGTTGCGCTTGAGAAAACCGTCGCGGATCTGCTGAATGTCCTGAATGAACTGGCTGCTGTTTTGCTGACCGTTCGCCGCCAGGACATCGATCTCAGCCAGCTTCAGCGAAGCGTCGTTCGAGTCCGCCGTCCCCGGCTGCAACAGATCCACTGCGCGGTGCAGCGACTGAACGGCATTGCTCACCTCGCCGAGTTGCAGATTCGTAAGCGCCAGGCGATACCACGCCTCGCCGTACCGGCGATCTTTCTCGAGCGACTTCCGGTACATGATCGAAGCTTCCTTGTACCGCTTCGCCTCGAAGTACTTATTGCCGCTTTCGACATACTTCTGTTTCAGATAGTTCGGATCCCTGTTGCAGGCGATCAAGGCGAAAGCGGCCACTGTTACCGCGAGAACTCTCATAGTTCGGTTACTTTAGCTATTCTCCTACACATTCTCCCCGAAAACTGTTAACCCCGCCGGCGAGGGAGATATGTTGGTCCCGTTCAGGTACCGTGCAGCTTCCGGAAACTGGCCAGACACTTCTGCGCGGTCTCGAACTCCGGATAATCGCTGCCTTCCTGCTCGATCAGATAGAATTCGACGCCCCCCGTTTTCTCCGCTGCGGCGAGCACCTGTTTCCAGGGTACGGCTCCCTCTCCGAAAAGCACCCGGTATCCGCGTTCCTTGTTCCAGTCCTTCAAATGCAGTGAATTGATGCGGCCGGGGTTGGCATCAATCCAGGCGACCGGGTCCGAACCCATCTCCACGCACGTCCCCACGTCGAATTGCAGCATAAAATCGCGGGGCGTATTCGCCGCGATAATCTCGATTGGCCGCTTGCCTTCAAGAGGGGTAAATTCAAGCTGGTGATTGTGATAGCCGCCCCGCAATCCCTCCGGACGAAGCTTGTCGCAGGCGGCCGTGAGCGTAGCGGCCACCTGCCGCCAGCCATCGAGCGTGGTGACGCGACCGGCGCTCGACATCACGACAAACCGGGTTCCGAGAATCTTGTTCAGTTCGATCGCTTTCCCGAGGTTTTCCGGACGGAAGTTGCCGGCGGCATTGTGGGTCGAAAGACAGCGGATATTCAGATCATCGAGGAGCTTTCGCATATCCTTCGCCTGATCCGCGGTCCAGTTGTAATAAGGAGCGAAGAACTCCACGTCCTTATATCCGATCTGCGCCACTTTCCGCACCGTTCCGGCCGGATCCTTTTCGAGTTCATGACGCACGGAGTACAGTTCGAGGCCGATGGGAATGTTCTTCCCGCGCGCGGCCTGGAGCGTGAGCGGCGCTGCCGCCGCTGCGCCGAGGAACGATCTTCGCGTGATGGACATGGCGGATTCAAGGTATCATGGCGCCCGATGCCCTCATTCCACCGTTTGGCCGGGGATTTGGCAGGGCCGCTTTCGGTGAAAGCCGGTTGCGAGCATCCGCGCCGAATGGGTTCGTTCGGTACCGCGCCCTGGGTGATGGCGGTGGTCGCAATGGGTTCGTTTGGTACGGCGCGGCGGTTGACGGCGCCGGGACGGCGATGGGTTCGTTTGGCATCGCGCGATGGGGTGGTTGCGTCCGGGACGCCAATGGCTTCGTTCGGTATTACCGCCCGGCTGTCGTTGCCTCGGGTATCTGTGGGTTCGTTCGGCATACGGGGGCGTGAGGTTCGGGAAATAAAGGCTTCTTGGCCGGCCAGCCCGGCGGTTGAAGCTCGCCCGGAATTCAGATTACGGTCAGCGTACTCGAGACCGACAGGAAGGCCTTTGTTGTGAATGAAAACGGGCGGTGACCGGACGGTGCGCCTGCGGCGCGGCCGGTGTCTTCCACCCGGCGGTTTTTTGGGCCCGGCGGATTTCGTCCAGTCGCCCTTTGCGGATTTGTGAACTGAGCGATTGCGCCGGTGAACGGAGGGTTCGAGTGCGGAATATGCATCGCGCAATCCTCCGCTCATACATCGACCTCCGGTCGCCTTTGCAGTCCTGTTTATTCGGTTTCCGGAGGTTTTTTGTATTTCGGTTTCCGCTCGGATCGGGGCGTGATGACCTGCGCCGGTTTGACGGTTCCAACCCGCTCCCGGGCGATGGCGCGAATCTCCTTTTTGGCGCTGAAAGTCTTCGGCGGTTTTTTTCGAGACGGCACGGTCAGGACACCAGAGCGGCGGTGACGCGGGTTGCCAGCTGGTCGAGCGTGACCATTTGATAAAGCGAGGAATCCGCCATGATTTTCGATACGAGAGCGGCGTGCATCGCATGCCCGGCCCGCTCGGCGATGACATGGCCGAGCAGGGGTTTGCCGATCAGGGCAAGGTCACCGATCAGGTCGAGGGCCTTATGGCGGCAGCTTTCGTCACGGAAGCGAAGCCCTTCGGGATTCAGGACGCCGGTATCGGTGAAGCAGACGGCGCAATCGAGCGAAGCGCCGCGAATCAGGCCCATTTCGCGCATCTGTTCGAGATCGGCCTCGCGGGCGAAGGTCCGGGCGGGCGCGACTTCGGCGGCGTAGCGCTCCGGCGTCATCTCCATATCCAGCGATTGTTTTCCAATCGGGGCGGGGAAGTCGATATCGCAGGTGAGGCGGAAAGCATCTGTGGGCAGGATCGAGATTCGCTTCCGGCCATCTTCAACGACCACGGGGCGAACGATTCTGAGGTAACGCCGCCTGCGGCGCAATTGCCGGACTCCGGCCTTGCGGATCAGTTCGATGAAAGGAGCGCTGCTTCCATCGAGAATCGGGACCTCGAGATTATCGATCTCGATCAAAACGTTATCGATGCCGAAGCTGTAAAGAGCGCTCAACAGATGCTCGGTGGTCGAGATCAGAACGCCCTGGCGCATGAGGCTGGTGGCATAACTGACGCGCGCCACATATTTCCAACTGGCCGGAACCGGGAAATAGTCGAGATCCGACCGGCGGAAAACGATGCCGGAACCGGCGGGGCCGGGCGCAAGCCGGATCTTTACCGGTACGCCGTGATGCAGGCCGATGCCGGACGCCTCGACTGGTCGCTGAATCGTGGTTTCAAACCGCAAACAGACGAAGCTCCATTGCCTTCATGGTAGCGCGACAGCGTTTGCGAGGGGCGCTGTAAATGTTTGAGAACATGGGACTAAGTCTCACGGTGCTGTGGCGTATTGGCCACACTTTGCCGCGCGGGAGATACGCTCGTCGGAGGGCGACAGATGGCTCGGGGCGATCCGCTATGATGGGCGCACGTGGCAGCCCCCCGCCTTTTTCTGATCGATTCCTATGGATTCATCTTCCGCGCCTACCACGCGCGAGCCCGCACGGGGGCCCCTCCCATGCGCACCAGCACCGGCATTTCGACGGAGGCGGTGTTCATCTTCAGCAACATGCTGCGCAAGCTGGGCAAGAGCTTTGAGCCGAAATACATGGCCGCGATCTTCGAAAGCATCGGCAAGACGCACCGGGAGACCGAATACGCCGAGTACAAAGCCAACCGCACCGAGATGCCGGACGATCTGGCGCAACAGATCCCGCTGGTGCGGCGGCTGATCGATGGGCTTCAGATTCCGATCGTGCAATACGCCGGGTTCGAAGCGGACGACGTGATCGGAACGCTCAGCCGCAAGGCCGCGGACGCGGGATGCGAGGTGGTGATCGTTTCGAGCGACAAAGACATGCTGCAGCTGGTGACGGATCGGGTTTCGATGCTGAACCCGGCGAAGGACGATACCTGGTACGACCCGGCGAAGGTGAAGGAATTCATGGGCGTGGAGCCGCTGAATGTGCCGGATTTCCTGGGGCTGGTGGGCGATACGGTAGACAACATTCCGGGAGCGCCGGGGATTGGCGACAAGGGAGCGAAGGATCTGATCGCGCAGTTCGGGTCGATCGAAGCGGCGCTTGACCGGGCCGCGGAAGTGACGCGGAAGATGTACCGGGAAAGCCTTCAGAACAATCGGGAAAGGATTCTGCTCAGCAAGAAGCTCGCGACGATTGATTGCAATGTCCCGGTGGAGTTTGAACTGGAGTCGTTTCGCGTGCGGGAGCCCGACGTCGAGCCGCTGAAGGCGCTTTATAAAGAGCTGGAGTTCTTTTCGCACCTGAAGGAACTGGGGCCATCCGAAGATACGCGGGAGCGGGATTTCGCGGCGCTTGCGTCAATGGACCAGTTGAAGCTGTTCGTGGGCGCGCGCTCCGGCTGAAGCGGCCATGTCCGTGGCGTTTTCGGCGGAGATGAACGAATTTGGCCTCGCCTGCCGGACCTGCGAAGCGCGCACGCTGGCGGAAAAGCGGATGGAAGAGCTGCGAGCTTTTCTGGAGGATCCGGCGCGCCCCAAAGCGGCGGCGGACCTGAAGGCGCTCACGCTCGAGATGCTGAAGCGAGGGGTTCGCGTCGGCGGGTTTCCGCGACGATGTTTCGCTCTATGCGTTTCTTCTGGATGCGGACCCGAGCGGATGCTCGCTGGATGCGCTGGTGGAACGGCGGCTGGATCTGAAAGTGGGGCCGCGGGCGGACGAGCGGGCGCTTTTCATCCATGAACTGAATGAGCGGTTGCGGCCGGAGATCGACCGCCGGGGGCTGCGCAAGCTGTATGAAGAGATCGAGCTGCCGCTGACGGCGGTGCTGGCGCGGATGGAGCATACCGGGATTCGGGTGGACGCCGAAGCACTGGCGCGGCTCTCCGAATGGATGCAGACCGAAGTTTCGCGGCTGACGGCGGAGATTCACGCGCTTGCCGGGCGCGAATTCAACGTTTCTTCGCCGCAGCAACTGGGGCGGGTGCTGTTTGAGGAGATGGGGCTTCCGGCTCCGGTGCGGTACGGGAAGGGGAAGACGATTTCCACGGCCGCCGATGTGCTGGAGGCGCTGGCGGCCGAGCATGAGATTGTACGGCAAGGTGCTGGAATACCGGCAACTGACCAAGCTGAAGGGCACTTATGCGGATGCGCTTCCGGCGTTGATCGACCCGGCGACCGGGCGCATTCACACCAGCTTTAATCAGGCCGGCGCGGCCACGGGACGGCTCTCCTCGTCCAATCCGAATCTGCAGAATATTCCGATCAAGACGGAGCTGGGGCGGGAGATCCGCGCGGCGTTCGTGCCCCGGGAGGGCTGGAAGCTGGTGGTGGCCGATTACTCGCAGATCGAATTGCGCCTGCTGGCGCACATGTCCGAGGATCCGGTACTGATCGACGCTTTCCGCCGGGGCGAAGACATTCACACGAGAACCGCGGCCGAGGTGCTGGGCGTGCCGCCGATGATGGTGACGAAGGAGGCGAGGAACAGCGCGAAGGCGGTGAATTTCGGCATCGTTTATGGGATCAGCGCCTTCGGTCTGGCTTCGAATCTGGGGATTTCGCGCAAGGAAGCCGAGGTCTACATTCGCAATTATTTCGAGCGATATTCGGGAGTAAGGCGGTTTATTGATGACACCATCGCGGAGACGCGCCGCACCGGCGTGGCCAAAACGATGTTCGGCCGGGAACGGCCGATTCCGGATATGAACAACCGCAACCCGAATGCGCGCGGGTTTGCCGAGCGCACCGCGGTAAATACGCCCATTCAGGGCACGGCCGCGGATCTGATCAAGTACGCCATGGTGCGAGTGGATCGCGCGCTGGCCGGAATGCAGACGCGTCTGTTGCTGCAGGTGCATGATGAACTGGTGCTGGAGGCGCCCCCGGAAGAGGTCGATTCAGTGAAGAAGATGGTTTGCGCGGAGATGCAGGGCGTGGCGCAACTGCTGGTTCCGCTGGTGGCGGATGTGGGGGTGGGCGACTCGTGGAAGGATGCGAAGTAGGCGGACAATCGCAAGTCTTTGATTTTGCGATTCTTGACCGATACCCGGACGCAGGGCAAGAATTAAAGGAATGGATCGCGAGCAAGCGCGGGCGGGGTTGAAAAGCTGCGAACCGGAGTTGAAGGGTATGGGGGTGCTGAGCGCGTCGATTTTCGGGTCGGTCGCGCGCGATGAGGCCGGTCCGGATTCGGATATCGACGTGGTTGTGCGGCTGTCCGAGGCTTTCTCGGAAGGCGGCTTCGATTATTTCGCCCGGATCGAGGAACTGCAAAGACGCCTTTCGGCGACATTCGGCCGCAGGGTCGATGTGATCGAGGAGCCCGTTCGAAAACCGCGATTGCAGGCCGAAATCGACCGGGACCGCGTCCTTGCCTTCTAGCCGCGTCCCGCGCCGTTTGCGAAGACATTATCGACAATGCGCAGGCGATCTTCCGCTACACGGCAGGAATGGACTTAGCCGCATTCGAGGAAAACCGCCTGGTGTACGACGCCGTGGAACGCTGTCTCGAGCGTATTAGCGAAGCGGCAGCAAAGTTGGGAGACATGGCCGTCCACCTGATGCCCGATCAGCCGTGGCAGAAAATCCGCTCGTTCGGCAACATCCTGCGCCACGAATAGGATGCGATACGCGAGGACCGACTCTTTGACTTGTAAAACGCGACCTGCCCGGCTTGTGCGCCGCAGCCGAAAACGCGCTGCATCGCTGGGAACCGTTCAAAGAGCCGTGAAACGGCTTTGGGACAGAGATGGTTAGACGCTGAAGGAGCTGCCGCAGCCGCAGGTGGATTTCACGTGTGGATTGTTGAACTTGAAGCCTGAACCCTCAAGCGTTTCCACAAAGTCCACTTCCGCGCCCTCCAGATAAAGCATGCTGGCCTGATCGATGAAAACCTTCAGCCCATCGTATGTATAGGTTTTATCGAGCATATTCGGCGTGTTCTCGAAGGCCATGGAGTAGCTGAAACCGGAGCAGCCACCGCCTACAACGGCGATGCGCAGCCCGGCGGGTTTCGGCTCCTGCGTATCGAGGATTTCCCTTACTTTAACGACGGCGGTATCGGTGAGTTTTACCATTTGTTGGAATCCGACTACAGTATACAAGACGCGGCGGGGCCCCTCAAAGATTCCATTTTCGGGACGAAGCTGAAGGCCGGAGCGCCGTCTGTTATGTTCAGGATGCGCGTGGACTTTTGCGGGCCGAACGAAACCCGGGAGCCGCGCGCCACGTCGGACCGGGTGTATGGGAACTCTGAGCGCAGTTCTCCCGCTTCCGGCAGCAGGTAAGAAAGTACTTCCCAGGTCGAGAGTGGATTACGAGAATACCGT
Organism: uncultured Actinomycetota bacterium; assembly: GCA_963834615.1. Taxonomy (GTDB): domain Bacteria; phylum Actinomycetota; class Actinomycetes; order Mycobacteriales; family Mycobacteriaceae; genus Mycobacterium. Next base: position 105,156 of record CAWICO010000002.1, on the reverse strand, counting down.
CGAAGGCGCGCTTGTGCGCCGGGCTCAATCCGGCGACGAGACCGCTTTTCGCGAGATTGTGGAACGCTATCAGTCGAAAGTGTTCTCGATCATTCACGGCATTGTGCGGCAGCGGAACGACGTGGAGGACATCGCGCAGCAGGTTTTCGCGAAAGTCTATTTTTCCATCCGCAACTTCGATTTCCGAAGCTCGCTGATCACCTGGATTTACAAGATTACGGTGAACGAGTGCTTCGATTACCTGCGCAAGAAAAAGGTTCGCAAGCTCGTGTACGAGAGCGACATGAGCGACGACGAAGTGCGCCGGGTGGAGAACTCCGAGCCGGCGGTGGAACGTACTCCGCGGGCGGATTCGACGCTGGCGAGGCGCGATTACATCGTGAAGCTGATGGATCGCGTTTCCGATGAAGAAAAGCAGCTTCTCATGCTGAAGGAAGTGGAAGGCTACTCGGTCGAAGAACTGGCCAGCATGTTGAAGATGAATGAGAATACAATCAAGGTGAAGTTGTTCAGGGCGCGGCAGAAGCTCGTAAAAGCGGCTCAGCGGTTGGATCGCGCGCCGGCAAAATCCTGATTGATCGGGCGGTTATTTTTTGGGGACAGGACATGTTGCACGACATCGTTGTCGACGAACTTGAAAGGCACTTGAGCGGGAATGCGTCGCGGGCTTTTCACGACCATCTCGACAAGTGCCCCGGTTGCCGCGCCGAAGTGGCGGCAATGACCGAAGTCTCGGAGCTGATGCGGGATCTCAGAGTGGCTCCGGAAGCGGCGGCGCAGCCTCCGCTCGGGTTTTACAACCGCGTTGCGAATCGAATCGTGGAAGACCAGAGGCATGAGGCCTGGGGATTGTTTTCCCCCGGAGCCGCGTTCTTCCGGCGCGTGGCCTTCGCATCGCTCCTGCTGCTGGCCGGCCTTGGCAGTTTTCTCGTGACGCGGGAGACATCGTACGTCCCGTCGACACCCGTAGTCAGCTCGGCCTCCGGGCCGGCGGTTGCGATTGAGCACGATCTTTCGGACGACCATGCCCCCAGCGCCGATCGGGATCGCATGTTCGTGACGCTTGCGACGTTCCGGGAGTAATTCGAGATGTCAGGCTGGGAATAAATTCGAGATGTCAAGCGTCGCGTTGCCCAGACCCGCCGAACGGGTTGCCATCGTCTCTCTGATTCTGGTTTTCCTGTGCGGCGCGGTGCTGGGGGCGCTGGTGATGGGCTACGGGGAACATACCGGCATTGTTCACAGCCATCACAGGCCGACCGGCAAGAACGGATTCGCGATCCCGGCCGAGGACCTTCGGCGGCAGTTGAATCTGAGCGACCAGCAGGCGAAGCAACTCGATTCCATCCTTGACGATTTCGGCCGCTATTACGACAATCTGATTGCCGATGGCCAGACTCGAATCCGGCAGATCCTGAACGAGCAACAGCGCGAGAAGTTCGATCAGCTCATCGGCGAACAGCGCGCCCGCTGAACACGGCGCCAGCGCTCGGCATTGTGAGAGACTGAGGCGGCATGCGGCAGCGCCATACAGGATGGGTTCCTGCTCTCGCCGCCGGAGTTCTCTGGCTCTGCGGCTGCGGTTCGCCTCCTGCGCCGGAGGAGTCGAGGGTCTATCGCCCGGGAGAAGCGGTCACGATCGGCTATCTGACCTATAACGTCCTCGATACGCGCATTCTGCGGCAGCTTGGCGACAATCCGGACACGGCGCGATTTCCCAATGAACGTTTTTACGTGGTGCGGATGAATATCCAGAACTCGGGATCTTCCGACGAGCCGGTTCCGGGAATGGCGCTGGTCAGCGATGAGGGACAGGTCTATAACGAACTGACGGACGGGTCGGGACTGGCGGACTGGCTCGGGATTGTGAGGGCGGCGAAAGCCGGGCAGGCGCTTGAGGGCACGGTGCTGTTCGATGCGCCGGCGAGGCATTACCGGTTGCGGCTGACCGAGGAGTATGGAACACCGGAACTTTCGATCAACCTGCCGCTGCGATTCAGCGATGCGGCTCCACAGTGACTGAATCCGCAGTGAACCGCAAAAGGGTTAAGATTCGCTTGTGAGGAGAGCAGCATTTGCTCTGATTTTGCTGGGCGCGTGCACGGCGAACGCGGCCGGGCAGGCCAGCAGGGCGGGCCTGCGGATCGTGGGCGCGACCGTTTCGCAGATCGAAGACGGTCAGCCGCTGGGTACGGGAACGCTGGCGCCGGGCGAGACCGCATTTTTCAGCTTTGAACTCGAGAATTATAAAGTCGGTCCGAACGGCGAAGTCCGGCTGACGGGGCATGTGCAGGCGTTCGATCCTCACGGCACTCCAATTAACGCGCCGGATGAGATTGTCATCGGCACCACGATCAGCGAGGAAGACAAAAACTGGAAGCCGAAGATGCGATCGCAGGTACAGATTCCGCCGATTGCTCCGGGGGGGACCTACTCGATTCGCTACGACGTGACGGACGGCCAGACGAAGGCCAAAGCGTCAGGCGAGGCGAAGTTCAATGTCAGCGGGCCGAATATTGCGCCTTCGGCTGAACTCACGATCCGCAATCTGGGCTTTTATCGTGGCCAGGATGAGGAGACGCCGCTGAAGCTTGCGGCATACCGGGCAGGCGATATGGTGTGGGTCAAGTTCGACGTCGTGGGCTACAAATACGGGGAACAGAACGCGATCGACGTTTCCTACGATGTTGCGGTCTCGGCGAGCGACGGGCGTCAGTTGTTTGGGCAGGAAAACGCCGCCGTGGAGAAGAGTCAGGCCTTTTATCCGCAGCCGTGGGTCCCCGGAATTTTCAGTCTGACGCTGAAATCGGCGACGCAGCCGGGTCAATACACCCTGACGATTACGGCCCACGACGGCGTGGGTCATCAGACGGCGACGGCGAAGGCGCCGTTCAAGGTCGAATAAGCGATTCTCCGCCGAGCAGGAAGACGGCGGTGCGGGCGAAAAGGTTGGGCACGAGCGAAATTCGCCGGGAGCCGGTGAGGAAGTAGCGTGTTTCGATGGGGAAGTTTTGCTCATGGCAGAACTCCTCGAAATCCTTGACGCTGAGGAAATGGATATTGGGCGAGTTGTACCAGCTGTAGGGGAACAGCTTTGTGCGCGGCGCGCGGCCCGAAATGAGCATGGAGCCGCGGACCGACCAATGGCCGAAATTGGGAAATGAAATAATGGCGCGGCGGCCGACGCGGAGCATTTCCCTCAGAACGCGCAGGGGCGCGCGGGTTTCCTGCAAGGTCTGGCTGAGGATGACGTAATCGAAGGCGCGGTCCGGGTAATCGGCCAGCCCTTCGTCGATATCGCCCTGCCAGGTGGAGACGCCGCGAGCGATGGCTTTGCGCACGTCTGCCGCGCAGATCTCGACTCCGCGGGCGAGAATGCGCTTGTTTTCGACCAGCCACGCGAGCAGCTCGCCTTCGCCGCAGCCGAGATCGAGAACCCGGCTGCCCGGTTCGATGATTTCGCCGATGACGTGGAAATCGGGGCGCGCGGCGAGTGTGCCGGGCTGGGCTGCGGCTGGTGAAGGGGCGGCGGCCATCAGGCGGGCTCCGCGAATATTGAAGCTGCGGCCATCAGGCGGCCTCCGCGAACATTGAAGCTGCGGCCATCAGGCGGCCTCCGCTAAACGCGCCGTGCTGTCCAGAAATCCGCGAACGATCTCTGTCTGCTCGGCTACATCGACAAGGAACGCGTCGTGGCCGTAATTGGACTGCAGGTCGCAATACGCCACATCGCCGTTCAGACGGCGCAAAACGCGAACGATCTCCTGGGACTGGTAACTGGGGTAAAGCCAGTCCGAAGTGAAACTGATGACCAGAAAACGGGTATCCAGGGTGCGGAACGCGTCCGTCAGCCTGCCGGTGCCGTTGGTGAGATCGAAGTAATCCTCGGCCTTCGTAATGTAAAGGTACGAATTGGCGTCGAAGCGGGTGACGAACTGGCTGCCGCGATAGCGAAGGTAGCTCTCCACCTCGAAATCGACGCCGAAACCGAAGCCGAGCTTGTCTTTCTCACGCAGGCGGCGGCCGAATTTCTCACGCATCGACTCGTCGCTCATATACGTGATATGGCCAACCATGCGGGCGACGGCGAGCCCGCGCCCCGGCGGCTTTTTGTCGTAATATTCGCCTTCACACCAGTCGGGATCGGCCATGATGGCCTGGCGGCCCACCTCATTGAAAGCGATCTGCTGTGCGCTGTGCCGCCAGGTGGTGGCGATGGGAATACAGCAGCGCACCATTTCGGGGTAACAGGTGGCCCATTCGAGCGCCTGCATGCCACCCATGGAACCACCCGCGACGCACAGCAGGCGCCGGATGCCGAGCGATTCGACGAGCAGCCGCTGCAGTTTGACCATATCCCGGATGGTGAACACGGGAAACGACATGGCATAGGCGCGGCCGGTCGCGGGATTGATCGAAGCCGGTCCCGTGGTTCCCTGACAACCGCCAAGGACGTTCGAACAGATAATAAAGTAGCGATCGGTATCGAACGCCTTGCCGGGACCGATCATGTTGTCCCACCAGCCGGGCTTGCCGGTTTCATGGCTGATCCCTGCGGCATGCGCATCGCCGGTGAACGCGTGGGTAATGAGAATGGCGTTCGAGCGGGCCGGGTTGAGGCGGCCGTAGGTTTCGTACGCGATTTCAACAGGGGACAGGGTTGCGCCGCCCTCGAGCGCGATACTCTCGAAGCGGGCGCAACAGGCTTCAACGACCATCAGGAACCCTCATGGTAACAGGCAAAAGCGGCACTCCATTCCGGCGACTGGCGCTCGCGCTTCTGGCGGCTATCCTGCTGAGCGCGGCCGGGCAACCGGCGCCGGTGATTTTAGCTACCGCCTGGCCGTTCCAGGTTACCACTATCAGTTTCCGCGAGATCACTTCGAACATCCGGAGTTTCGTACCGAATGGTGGTACTACACCGGCAATGTGACCGATGCCCGGGGGCGGCGGTTTGGATTTGAGCTGGTGTTTTTCCGGCAAGGCGAACGGCACGGCGATGCGAATCCCTCGCCCTGGGCGGTGCAGGATTTGTATCTGGCGCATGCGGCGCTGACGGACGCGGCGGGGCGGCGATTTTTGTACCACGAGCGTCTGAACCGGGCGGGTCCGGGGATCGCGGGCGCGAGCTTTGCGGACCGGCGCGTCTGGAACGGCAACTGGCAGGTCCGGTGGAGCGGCGAAGATCAGACGCTCGAGGCGACAACCGACGATTTTCGCTTTCATCTGGCGCTTGATCCTTTAAAACCTTTCGTCATTCAGGGGGAGAACGGGGTCAGCCAGAAGGCCGAAGGGCGGGGCCGGGCTTCCTGTTATGTCTCTTTTCCGCTCCTGCAGACGACGGGCGAGATCACGTTGGGCGGCGCGTCGCATGCGGTACACGGGACGGCATGGATGGATCATGAGTGGTTTACGGAACAGCTTGCGGCGAATGAGGCCGGATGGGACTGGTTCAGTATTCAACTGGATAACAACACGGAGCTGATGCTGTATCGCCTGCGGCGCAAGGACGGGACTACGGATCCATATTCTTCGGGGACGTTTGTCGACGCGAAAGGCGTGGCCCACCATCTGCGGCGCGAGGACTTCAGCCTTGAACCGCTGGAGCGCTGGGGAAAGTATCCGGTTCGATGGCGGATTCGGGTACCCTCGCTCGGAATCGACATCTTCGCGAAAGCGGTTCTGGATAACCAGGAGTTGCAGGGAAGAAATGGCGGTCCGACTTACTGGGAAGGCGCGGTGGATTATTCCGGTACCGCGCGTGGGGTGGGTTATCTGGAGATGACCGGTTATGGAGAGGCCGTGCGTCTTTAGATCGATGCATGCCTGAGTTGGCGCGTTTCCGGAGAGGAACAATGGCTGTGTGACAGTCTCTCTGGTCCGGTACGGCCGCTCTTATCCACGAATCCGTTGGACACCGGAATCCGCTTCGAAGATACTGTAAAGAACTCGATTGTTGCGAGAGCCGTTCCCGTGAACGGACATTACAGTTGCAAGGGGGTTCCATGTATCGAAGCCTCGGCGGCCATGCCTTTCGGCTGGCCTGCGGCGCGACGGCGATCTGCCTGTTCGCGATCCACCTCAACGCTCAGACGACTGCTGTAGCGCAAGTCAGCGGACTTGTTACCGACGCGAGCGGTGCCATTGTGCCCAACGCGCAGGTAACCATGACCGAAACAGACAAGGACCTGGTGCGCACAACCATGACGGATACCAGCGGGCAATACGTTCTGCCGAATCTCCCGGTAGGTCCTTACCGGCTGGAAGTGAAGGCCAACGGCTTTAAAGACTATATTCAAAACGGCATCGTACTGGTTGTAAACAACAACATTCAGATCAATGTGGCGATGCAGCTTGGCTCGGTGAACGAAACCGTGGAAGTGAACGCCACCGCCAGTCTGGTGGAGACCAAAGAAACCTCGGTAGCGTCGGTAATCGACCAGCAGCGAATCAACGATCTTCCGCTGAATAACCGGCAGGCGACGCAATTGATCCTGACGCTGGGCGCCGCCGTTTACGCGGACAGCGGAGATACGGGCAGCAAGACATTCTGGAACGGGACGAGGATCGCGGTCGCGGGCGGGCAGGGAAACGGCACCGCTTACCTGCTGGATGGCGGCGACGCGACCGACGCCATGTCGAACGTGAATATGCCGTTCCCGTTCCCGGATGCCCTCGAGGAGTTCAGTATCGAAACCAATGCCGTTTCCTCGCGGTTCGGGACCCATCCCGGGGCGACGGTCAACGTGGTGACGAAATCCGGCTCCAACCAGTTCCATGGCGATCTGTTCGAGTACATCCGCAACGGCGATCTGGACGCGCGAAACTTCTTCTCCACCACCGGCGCGGACACTCTGAAGCGCAATCAGTTTGGCGGCACTGCAGGCGGCAAGATCATCAAGGACAAGCTGTTTTATTTCGGCGGCTATCAGGGCACGCGCAACCGGTCCAATCCGCCGCAGTCGACCACGCACATCCCCACCGCGCCGATGCTGAACGGCGACTTCAGCACCATCGCGTCGGCGGCGTGCGGCAAGGCGGTGCAACTGGTGAACCCGGTCGGCGGCGCGCCTTTTGCCGGCAATCAGATCCCGGTATCGCTGCTGAGTCCGGTCGCTTTGGGCGTGATGAAGTATCTGCCGGTCAGTTCGGCATCGCCTTGCGGCAGGTGACGTTCGGGATTCCAGCCACCGGCGATGAAGACCAATACATCGGCCGCATGGACTACGTGATCAATGAGAAACATACGCTTTTCGGCAGGTATTTCGCGGACGACTGGCGCAATCCTCCGGTATTCGATGGCAAGAATCTGCTGACGACGACCTCGCCGGGAAATTTCGAACTGGCGCAGGAAGCGACCATCGGCGATAACTACACTTTCGGGCCGGGCACGCTGAATTCGTTCCATGTGGGATTCAACCGCATCCGCGACAACCGCGGACCGACGAATTTTCCCATCAACTGGACGATGCTCGGATCCAACATGTACAGCGCGGTGCCGAATTTCCTGCTGATTTCGAGCATGACCGGCGGATTTACGACCTACTGCGGCACCTGCGCGCCCGGACATTTCAACGTGAACAGCTATCAGCTGGCGGATGACGTGGATCTGATCCGCGGCAAGCATCAGATCGGCTTTCGGCGTCAATCTCATCCGGATTCAGAACAACACGATCTCCGGTTTCGATGAGAACGGCGCGCCCAATTTCAACGGCCAGTTCACGGGGCTCGGGATGGCGGATTTCCTGCTCGGATACATGAACGATTTCCAGCAGACCAATGCGACGCCCGACGATCTGAGGCAATGGATGCATGAGCATGTATGCGCAGGACAGCTATCACGTCTCGAAGAATATTCACGATCAATTTCGGCCTGCGCTGGGAGCCGACTTTTGCCGATCCCGACAAATACGGCCGCGGCGATTCGTTCAGCATGGCGGCTTTTTTCGCCGATCAGGTGAGCACCGTGCATCCGACCGCGCCCTCCGGGCTTTTCTTCCCGGGAGATCCCGGGCATTCCGGCGGCGAACTGGAACGGGCACTATACGAACTTCGCGCCGCGCGTCGGCCTGGTGTGGAATCCTCATGGCGACGGCCGCGACACCTTGCGCGTTGGCGCGGCGATTCTGTACGACTCGACCGAAACCTGGTTCAACGAGCGCGAAACGACGAATCCGCCTTTTGGCAATGACATCGATGTCGGGCTCCACCGGCACGCTGACCAATCCCTGGGCCGGATATCCGGGCGGAAATCCGTTTCCCGCAGCACGGGAATCTGTTCTTTCCGCAAATTCGGCACGTACATCAATATGCCGCTCAACCCGAAGCCGACTTATGTCGCCGCAGTGGAATGCCACTTATCAGCGGCAGTTCGGCAAGAACTGGCTTGCCTCGTCAGCTATCTGGGGAATAAGACCACGCACCTCTGGATCGCCGAGGAGCGGAATCCGGCGGAATATCCTTGGCGACGGGATCGTGCGCCATTGCGGGCGACAGACTTATAACCCCTGTTCGAGCACCGAGCAACACGAATCAGCGGCGGCTGCTCTATCTGGCCAATCCCACGACCGGCTCCTATTACGCGAGCATCGATACCATGGACGACGGCGCGGTGGCGCATTATGAGGGATTGCTGGCTTCGGTGCCGCACCGGTTCGGCAATAACTTCCAGATGAACGCCAATTTCACCGACTCCTATTGCCTTTCCGATTATGATTTCGGCGCGGCGCTCGCGGGATCCACCAACTCGCAGGTCTTCAACCGCCACGCCGACTGGGGGCCGTGCATTTCGGACACGCGCTATAACTTCAATCTGACCGGCGTCGCGCAGAGCAATTTCAAGACTGGCAATTCGTTCCTCGCTCATGTGATTAACGGCTGGCAGCTTGCGCCGCTGATTCACGCCGCGAGCGGCCAGCCTCTGAACGTTACTTCGGGCAAGGACAACTCGCTTACCGGGCTCGGCAACGACCGGCCGGATCAGGTGCTCTCGAACGTGAGCGCGACCAACGCCGACTGCGGTTCGCAGGCGATCTGCGTGCAGTGGCTGAATCCGGGCGCGTTTGTGCAAAACCCCGTGGGAACTTACGGCAATCTGGGCCGCAATGCGGTGCGCGGACCGGGTAACTTCAGCTTCGATCTCTCGCTTGAGCCGGACATTCCGACATGACGGAGCGGCTGAGCCTGCAGGCGCGAGGGGAAGCATTCAACATTCTCAACCACACCAACTTTGTGGGAGCTTTTGCGCCGGCCGGCCAGCCCGCCGGAGCGACATACGGCACGCTCAGCACGAAGCTGAGCTCTTCGAATTTCGGGCAGATTACGGGAGCTTACGATCCGCGTATTCTGCAATTTGCGATGAAGCTGGTTTTCTGACGTTCAGGCGCGGCCGCAGCCGGATTCCGAGCGGCCGCGCTTACTTCAATTCGCCTTTGGCCGTAATCCGCTCCGCATTCAGATAGGGACGCAGCGCCTCCGGAATCAGGACGCTGCCATCGCGCTGCTGATAATTTTCCACGATCGCGACCCAGGTGCGGCCGACGGCCAGACCGCTGCCGTTCAGGGTGTGGGCGAATTCCGTTTTCTTCCCGCCCTTGAAACGGATATTCGCGCGCCGGGCCTGGAAGGCCTCGTAATTCGAGCAGGAAGAGATTTCCTTGTAGCCATTCTGTCCGGGCAGCCAGACTTCGATGTCGTAAGTCTTGGCCGAGCCGAAACCCATGTCGCCGGTGCAGAGCACGACGGTGCGAAAGGGCATCTCCGAGGCGGCGCAGGATATCCTCGGCGTCGGCCGTCAGACGCTCCAGTTCGTCGTAGCTTTGCTCGGGCCGGGTGAACTTCACCAGCTCCACTTTTTGAAACTGATGCTGGCGGATGATGCCGCGCACGTCGCGCCCGTAGGATCCGGCTTCGCTGCGAAAGCAGGGCGTATAGGCGCAGAAGTTGATCGGCAGCTTGTCCGCGATCGAGGATCTCGTCGCGAAAAAGATTCGTTACCGGAACCTCGGCCGTCGGAATCAGCCAGTAATCGGTATTTTCGAGCTTGAAAAGATCCTCGGCGAATTTCGGCAGCTGACCGGTGCCGATAAAGGCTCGCCGAATTCACCATGAACGGCGGCAGCACTTCCGTATATCCATGCTCGCGCGTGTGCATATCGAGCATGAAATTGATCAGCGCGCGCTCCAGCTTCGCGCCCAGTCCCCATATAGACGGCGAAACGCGCGCCGGTGATTTTCGCGGCGCGGTCGAAATCCAGAATGCCGAGATCCGGGCCGATATCCCAATGCGGCTTTCGGCTCGAAATCGAATTGCGGCGGCTCGCCGACGCGGCGGATCACGACGTTTCTTCGGCGGATTTTCCCACCGGGACGGACTCGTGCGGAATGTTGGGAATGCCCGCGAGCAGTTCGCGGTAATTCGGATCGAGCTCCTCGGCGTCGCCGGCTGAGCGCGGCGATGCGTTCGCCCGATAGCGCGCGACTTCGCCTGCAGTTCGGCGGTGTCGGCGCCTTCTTTGCGCAGTCGTGCCGACTTCGCGCGAGACGGTATTCTGTTCGGCGCGCAAGCTGCTCGGTTTCGGTGATAGCGGCGCGGCGTCGCGCGATCGAGCTCGCGGAATTGCTCGATGGGCAGCGGTTAGTCCGCGCGTGGACAGTCGCTGCGCGATCGCGTCCAGATTGGCGCGAAACGCCCCCAGATCATGCATATAGACGTATGCTAACAGGCGGCTCAGGCCGCTGCGCACGGCGAGCGCGGAGTAGACTGTCTGAGCGCAGTGGATTAGCCGGTGCCTGCGCGTCGATGTCTGGAGGGTGTGCGGCTGAGCTACTCCTCTTCGGCTTCGACGGTGACCGGCTCAAGATCTTCGGCTTCGAAGATCTGCCGGCAATCGAGGCACTCCACGTAGTCCACGCCATCTCGGCGGGCGAGGACAACTGTTTTCTTATGCTCGCAGGCGGTCTGCATAGTGAACGCTTGGAGGATACGAATTATTGTAATGAGTCAGGATGGTGTCAGTGTCAAGGGCGCCGGAACGGCAATCCCGTTCACTGAAGCTCGCTTATCGCAAATTATAAACCTGTCGGACGCGGCTGTGCAGCCGTTTCTCGCGTTGAGTGTTCCGTCGCTAGCAATGTAGAATCCGTGCAGATGCCTTTTCCCATCCACCGACCGCGCCGTCTGCGGTCGACCGAATCGATCCGGCGCGCTGGTGCGCGAGACGCGGCTCGATCCCGCGAATTTCATTCTGCCGCTGTTCATTTGCCCCGGGCGAAGGCGTCCGGCGGCCGATCGGTTCGATGCCGCCGCAATGCCAGTTTCGATCGATACCGCGGTGGAGGAATGCCGCGAAGTGCGGATCGCTGGGCATCGGCGGCGTGATTCTGTTCGGCCTGCCGGAATCGAAGGACGAAGAGGCCTCGGGCGCTTATGACGATCAGGGCATCGTGCAGCGGGCGATCCGCGCGATCAAGCGCGAAATTCCGGATCTGCTGGTCATCACCGACGTCTGCAATTGCGAATACACGAGCCACGGGCATTGCGGCAAGGTCGTCGAACGGCGATGTGGATAACGATGCGACGCTGGAGTGGCTGGCGAAGCCGGCGCGTTGTCGCATGCGCGGGCGGGAGCGGACATCGTGGCGCCTTCCGACATGATGGATGGCCGCGTGGGGGCGATCCGCGCAGGCGCTGGATGCGAGCGGATTCACGAACACGCCGATCCTTGTCGTATGCGGCGAAATTCGCGTCCGTGTTTTACGGGCCGTTCCGCGAGGCGGCGGAATCGGCGCCGCAGTTCGGCGACCGCCGCAGCTATCAGATGGACCCGGCGAACGGCGCGCGAGGCCATGCGGGAAATCGAGCTCGATCTGGAAGAAGGCGCGGACATGATCATGGTGAAGCCCGCGATGCCGTATCTGGATCTGATCCGCCAGGCGCGCGACCGGTTCGATGTGCCGCATCTCGGCGTATCAGGTGAGCGGCGAATATTCGATGATCATGGCGGCGGCGGCGAATGGCTGGATCGATCAGGAGCGCGCCATGATGGAGAGCCTGACGTCCATCCGGCGCGCGGGAGCGGATTTTATCCTGACGTATTTCGCCAAGCCGGCGGCGCGGCTGCTGGGCTGAGACGTCAGCGAATCGATACAATGTCTTTCCCATGCAATTTCTTCAAAACAGCCTTGTCGAGCTGATCACGCAGACCTCCACCAATCTGCCGCCGGATGTGCGCGCGGCCATGAGCGCGGCCGGCGCTTGCCGAGAACGCCGGATACGCAGGCATCGCAGGCGCTGAACATCATTTTTTCGAATATCGACATGGCGGCCGACGATTCCGGCGCCGATCTGCCAGGACACCGGCATGCCGACGTTCTACGTGCATACGCCGGTGGGCGTGAATCAGATTGCAGATCGCGCAAGGCGATTCGCGCGGCGGTTGCGGAAGCGACGAAGCTGGGCAAACTGCGGCCGAATTCGGTCGATTCGATTACGGGCAAAAACAGCGGCGACAATCTCGGGCCGGGCACGCCGGTGATTCACTTCGAGCAATGGGAACAGGATGAGATCGAAGTCAAGCTGATCCTGAAGGGCGGCGGCTGCGAGAACAAGAATATCCAGTATTCGCTGCCCGCGAATCTGGAGCGCCTGGGCCGCGCGGACCGCAATCTGGAAGGCGTTCGCAAATGCCTGCTGCATGCGGTCTGGCAGGCGCAGGGGCAGGGCTGCGCGCCGGGCGCGCTGGGCGTTTGCATCGGCAGCGATCGCGCGCACGGTTACGATGTCGCGAAGGAACAGCTCTTCCGCACGCTCGACGATGTGAATCCCGATCCGCGCGCTGGCGGAACTCGAAGCGCGCGTCATGAAGGAGGCGAACGAGCTCGGCGTGGGCGCGATGGGCTTCGGCGGCAACGTTTCGCTGATCGGCTGCAAGATCGCGGCGGCGAACCGGCTGCCCGCCAGTTTCTTCGTTTCGGTGGCGTATGACTGCTGGGCGTTCCGGCGGCTCGGCGTGCGGCTGGATGCGCAGAACGGCGCGATTACGCAGTGGCTCTATCGCGATCCGTCGCGTCCGCTGGAGCGGATGACGCGCGGCGAAGGTTTCCCGCTGACCGGCCGCGAAGTGGTGCTGACCGCGCCGCTGACCGAAGAGACGGTGCGCGTCGCTGAAGGTCGGCGACGTGGTGCTGATTCGCGGCGAGATGTATACCGGGCCGCGATGCGGTGCACGCGCACCTGATGAAGAATCCGCCGCCGGTGGATCTGAACGGCGCGGTGCTTTATCACTGCGGGCCGGTGATGCTGAAGGAGGGCGGCAAGTGGACGGTGAAAGCGGCGGGTCCGACGACCAGTATCCGCGAAGAGCCGTATCAGGCGGATGTGATCAGACGCTACGGCGTGCGCGCGGTGATCGGCAAGGGCGGCATGGGGCCGAAGACGCTCGGCGGCGCTGAAGGAGTTCGGCGCGGTTTATCTGAACGGCATCGGCGGCGCGGCGCAGTATTATGCGCGGACGGTGCGAGGAGGTGCTCGGACGTGAATCTGATGGATTTCGGAATTCCGGAAGCGATGTGGCATCTGCGGGTGAACAATTTCCCGGCGATTGTGACGATGGATGCGCACGGCAACAGCCTGCATGCGGATGTGGAGAAGGCGACTGCGGAGCGAGCTGGAACAGCTGCAACCGGCTTGACGAGCCGGCTGTTATACTGAGGTTTCCTGTCCGCGGAATTCCTCCCAAAATGGCCAGGTAGCTCAGTTGGTAGAGCGCAGCCCTGAAAAGGCTGGCGTCGGCGGTTCGATTCCGTCCCTGGCCACCATTTCTCCTCCTCCATCAGCTTCCAGATTTCACGAGCCGTGCTGCTGGTGTTCGCATATGTTTCCGGGCCAGTTTGGCATGGCGTTCCGTCATTTTGATGTTGGAGTGGCCGAGCATTTTTGCGAGCTCGTCAAGATCGCCGCCGTTCATCATGTACAGGACGCGAACGTGCGCCGGAGGTCGTGAAAGCGGAAATCTTCGATCCTTGCCCGCTCGAGCAGATCCTCGAAACTACCTTCCACTCGTTGCCTCCCGCTCACCGCGCCGCCGTTCGGCGGGAAAATCCGATCTTCATCAATCACGGCGGGAAACCGCCGCAGCTCGCCGGCGAGTTCGGGGGACATCGGGACGTATCGCATCTTGCCGCCCTTCAGCTTCGCCCTTACCGCGATCAGCCCCTCACCGTGCATCACATCCGACCATTTGCAGGCCAAAAATTTCCGCGGCGCGCATCCCCCTTTGTAATGGCGATGAGCACGATCCTGACGCGGTACAAGGTTTTGTTGATTTTGTTTGTACCCTTGCAATACGTTTTCTCGTCCAGCGCCTGCTTCACTCTCCGAAGCTCGTCTTCGGAGAGGTCGCGATCCCGCTGGTCGTCGGGCCGCCTGACCTCAACCAGATCCGCGGGATTCCGGTCGATGCCTGTCTCCCTGGACCAGAGTGTCGACGCCTTCTCCATGATGTGGTGCATGACATTGAAATGCCGCACGGCGATTCCCGCCGAAAGATCACGCACTGCCGTCAGATTCCCCTGCCAGCGCGACACCGCGGCGCCGTCAACCTCGCAAACGAAGCTGGCGCCCAGATCCGACCTGATCGCCTCGATACTGCTTTTCTCCCGGCTTGCCGATCGCTTCTTCATCCCGTAGTGCGTCCAATTGCGATCAATCAGCGTCGAGATCCGAAAGTTCACTTCCCGTTTGACACCGAGATGTCGGTTCTCATCGCGAACCGACATCTTCTTGCGTTCTATCTCCCGCGCGAGTTCGTATGGGCCATGCACCCGCAGGTCCTCCTGCGGCCTCGCGCAATGGGGCCTTCAGAAGCCGCTGTTCTGCGCGCGGCGAACGAGTCCCGCGTCGCGGCTCTCTGGAGGTATCGGATGCGCCGCACTCGCGGTATTACTTCTGCGGAAACCGGGAAGCGATCCTGATCGAACGCTTTTCAGTGCCGGAGCTGCCGGGGGGCAGGGAATCGCCTCCACGTCCACCTCCTGGCAGCCCGGTCAGCGATCCCGATCTGCTGATCACTGCCCTGCCACACACGGCTGCATCATCTCGCCTCCATCCACGCCTGGATCCCCCGGCTGCGCGCGTTCCTCTTGGGCCGAACAGCATCCCACGGCTCCCCTCCGCTCGCTTTCGGGATAGAAGCGTGAGCGAGACCACCGCCAATCAGCCACGATGCAGAGCACGTAACGATATGTAGCCAGCCCGCGATCTCCGGGCGCCAATTCGGCCACTGTTTTGGCCTCGGTTGACCTTTGACAGCCGTCGGTGATGGTTATATCATCGCCGGTTACTTTTGTCTCTATTGGGAGATGCGTTGTTGATCCGCGAGAAAACCTCGGAGTGTGGGCACATGTCGCTGAAGGAATCCAGGAAGATTTATCCAATTTCAACGATTTTGCTGGTTGCGCTGATCTGTTCAGGCCTCTCTGTGGGCCGAAGCTACGGCCAGGCGCTTTCCGGATCGATTGTCGGCAATGTGACCGACATCTCGCAGGCTGCCATTCCCCAGGCGGCCGTCACGATCCGCGATCCCGCGACGAACCAGATCCGGAGCACCGAGACCAATGAATCCGGCGGGTATTCTTTTCTCGCCATCCCGCCTGCCGACTACGAAGTGAAGGTGACGAAAGGGGGATTTCGCCCGGTCGAGCGTTCGGGCGTAACGGTGAATGTAAACAGCGTGGCCCGCGCGGATTTCCAGCTGGAAGTCGGCGCCGTAACAGAAACGTTGAACATCGCCGCGAACGGCGCCGAATTGCAGACGGACACGGCCGATGTTCATGCCACGATCTCCACCGCCGCGCTCCAGAATCTCCCCATCGCTCCGGGACGAAATTACCAGAGCATGTTGGTCATGCTGCCTGGTTTCTCGCCGCCGACGAGCCAGGTTTCGATTCCCGGCAATCCCACGCGTTCCCTCCTCTTCAACGTAAACGGGACCAGTGGCGAAGGCGCCGTCACACGCATCGATGGAGCGAGCAGCACCAATATATGGAGACCGAATGCGGTGGCGTACGTCCCCGCTCTCGAATCGCTCGAATCGGTTAATGCAGTTACGGATGCCTTCACGGCCGAAAACGGTTTGGCGGGCGGCGCGGTGATCAACGTTCAGATGAAGAGCGGAACAAATTCAGTTCACGGCTCGGCGTTTGAATACTACGACAGCAACGCCACTGAAACGCGGGCCTTTTTTCTGCCGCCCAGCCAGAAGAACCTGCCCCTGGTGGAAAACCAGTTCGGCGGCACAATCGGCGGACCGATTATAAAAGACAAGCTCTTTTATTTCGGCAGCTATGAAGGCACTTTCTGGCACAGCCAGGGCGGGGGCATCGTCTCCATTCCGACGCCTGCAATGGTTGCGGGCAATCTGAGCGCCTCAACAACGCCGATCTACGATCCGGGTACGGGAAATCCGGACGGAACGGGCCGCACTGCATTTCCCGGCAACGTCATTCCCGCCTCCCGCATTCCCTACCCGATTCAGCAGATTCTGCCGCTCTGGCCGCAGCCGACCGCGAGCGGATCGCAGAATAACTATTACGCTTCCGGGCCTTTCTTCCTGGACCGCAACACCATCGATACCAAGGTGAACTACAACGTCTCGCCGAAGCTTACGACGTTCGTCCGGTACAGCTATCTGCATTTTTCGACCGAGAACGGGCAGACCTTCGGCAACGCGCTGGGAGGCGCGCCGCTGCCTCCGGTGGGCGGGCAATCCGGCCTGGCGACCGGGCACACCACCAGCATGACGGCGGCGGCTACTTACATCGTGAAACCGAACGTCGTGATCGATACCTATTTCGGCTACACGCGCGCGCAGGCGGACAGCCGGCAGGCCGATCTGAACCAGAACATCGGCCTGAACGTTCTGCAGATTCCGGGGACGAACGGAACGCGCTGGTTCGAGGGTGGCTGGCCACAGATCACCATCGCCAATTTCGCGGCGATCGGGGCGCCAAACAATTACGAACCCAATTTGTTGAACGACCCGGAATACGAAGAAAACTTCAATGTCGGCTGGACGCATGGCTCGCATTCCTTTCGTTTCGGAGGGAGCGTGTTCAAGCAGGACCTGAACGAGTTGCAGGCTCAGCCATTCGGCGGAGCGGCTTATGGCGCCCAGGGCGGGTTCGGTTTCGCGGTGGGTGAAACGTCGACACCGGGCGCGAAGACGAGCCAGTTCAACAGCTGGGCCTCGTTCCTGCTCGGCGCAGTGGATAACCTGGGCAGGAGCTATCTGGCGCCCGAGGCTTCGAACGGGTACACGCTGCGCAGCTGGGATTACGCGCTGTACTGGCAGGATCAATGGCAGGTGAATCCCAGGCTGACGCTAACGTACGGGGTCCGCTGGGAATACTTTCCGTTCCCGACGCGCGCCGACCGGGGCGTGGAACTCTACGATTTTGGTACCAATCAGGTGGATATCTGCGGGTACGACCTGGTTCCGAAAGATTGCGGCGTGAAGATGAGCAAGCGGTTATTCAACCCGCGCGCCGGCATCGCGTACCGGATTTCCGACCGGTGGGTGCTGCGCACCGGTTTCGGCATCTCGAACGATCCCTATAACCTGATTCGGCCCTTCCGGGTGAATTATCCATTGATGTCGACCCTGCAGGAGAACAGCTCCAACGGTTACGTGCCGGTTGATTACATTCAGCAGGGCATTCCGGCGGCGGTCGCGCCCAACTACGCAAACGGGATCATCCCGATTCCCGGCAATGCAGCCGTGAACACGATCATCCCGAATCAGTTCAAGCGCGGCTACATTGAATCCTGGAATTTCACGCTGCAGACGCGACTCGGGCGCGGCTGGACCGCGGAAGCGGGTTATGTAGCGACGCGCTCGGTGGGACAGCTCGCCTATCTGGACCGCAACGCAGGAACGGTGGGAGGCGGAGTGGCGAGCGAGCCCCTCAATATCCTCTACGGGCGCACGGCATATACGGATCAGATCACCGGACTCGGCACATACAAATACGATTCGCTGCAATCACGGTTGCAGCATCACTTCAGTGCGGGATTCGAGCTGGCCCTCGCATACACTTTCTCGAAGTCCATGGGGATCGCAGGAAACGATAATGGCGACGGATCTCCCTATATCCAGGCTCCGGGGTACTTCAATTTGAATTACGGCCGCACTGATCTCGATCACACGCATAATGTGGAACTCAACAGCGTTTACGACCTGCCGTTCGGCCCCGGGAAGAAGTTTGCGAGCGGCGGCGATCGCCTCAGCACTTCTCCGCAACTGGCGGGTGAACGCGCTGCTCACGCTTGTTTCCGGCGCGCCATTCGCGATTACCGCGCCGGCCACGTCGTTGAACGCGCCGTTCAGCAGCCAGCGGGCGGATCAGGTCCTGCCGAACGTAGCAGAGCTCGGCGGAGTGGGCGCTACTTCGCCCTGGTACAATCCCGCGGCCTTCGCCCAGGTGACGCAGGTGCGTTTCGGCAACGCGGGTTTCCTGATACTCGACAGTCCGGCCACGCATGTGCTGAACCTGGGTCTTTTCCGGGAGTTCCGAATTATCGAGCGGCGTTTCACTCCAGTTTCGAGCGGAGGCGTTCAACGCAACCAACACTCCGAATTTCGCCGCTCCCAATGGAAACGTCGGAAGCTCGGCGTTTATGACCGTTACCGGAGTGCAAGGGCTGGACCGCGAGGGAATCGATCAACGGATGTTACGCTTCGGATTAAGACTGGCCTTCTCCGAACAGGAAGAGCCAGCCCGGTTGCTTTTGGAAAGCCGGGCAGGTGGCAGCGGTGGAGCTGTAGCGACGATCGATCACTCTGATATACGCGGGTCGGAACCGCAGGGTCATGATCCGTCGGGAGCTGCCTCGGACTAGAGGGCGCGGATTGAGCCCGAAGGCGGTACCGCATAGAAGATAGGAGGATTCTCCTTTTCGTGTGCCCATCCGCTGCCATCTGCGCTGCTTTCGTTTTCTTAGGCAGGTTTTTTCTTCGCCGTTTTTCAGGCCGCCTTTGTCTGCACCCAGGTCGCGTTCGGTGCGGACCGCGATATCCCAGATGAAGCCCAGCAGTTCCCGTCCCACCGCGGTGACGGTTTGGTTTTTATTCTTGCCCTGCGCCGTGAGTTTGCTGTAGCGCTTGTGCAGACGGTACTGGGCCTTCCATGCGATCTCTTTGACTTCCTCACTGAGATTCAGATCCCGCTGTCGCCTCAGCAGATAACCACCGATCCAGGGGCGTCTCTGGTAAGCCCACGCGGCTTCGACTATTACTCTTCGCAGGTGGGAGTTGCCGGTCTTCGTAATGGAGCCGCGCCTCAATCGATTGCCGCTGGAGTGCTCGCTGGCCACCAGTCCGCTGTAACCCATCAGCTTTCTCGGCTCGAAACGCGAGAAGCTGCCGATCTCGGATACGATCGTGGCGGCGGTGAGTTGCGCGACGCCACGCAGAGCCTGTAACGCTTCGATTACAGCGCGAATCTGTTCCGGAGCTTTTCCGATAGCCTCGTCGAGGGCCTTCTCCAGACGCCCGATGCGTGCTGCCATGTGTTCCACTTCATGGAAGTAATCCCCCAGCGTTGCTTCCAGCGCCGGCTCCTCGAAGTGAACCTGCGCCTTGACCCACTCCAGCCAGGCCTTCGTCCACGCTTTCATTCCATCGGGCTGCCGGCGCCCGTGCCGCAGCAGGAATTTGCTCAACCGGTGTTTCGCCCGCAGCTGATCCTTTTTCGCCGCTTCGCGGGCGCGCACCAGATCACGCACAGACCAGTCTCCTGCTAAGCAAAGCAAGGAGGAAACGGTGATCGTTTCTCGAAGACAGTGGATTCTCGGCGCTGTTTCCGCCAGTGTGGCGCGCGCCGCTGCGGTCCGGCCAGACGGCCTCCTGATCGAAACGCATGTGCACCTGTTCGGGGATGACCCGGTCCGTTTCCCGTATAGCGGACTCTCGTACAAGCCAAAGCCGAATCCCGTGGAAGAGTACGTCCAGTTCGCTCGTGAGTTGAAGCTGGATCACGGGGTGATTGTGCATCCGGAGCCTTATCAGGACGACCACCGCTACCTTGAATATTGCTTCACCAAAGAGCCTTCAAAGGGATTCTTCAAGGGCACGTGCCTGTTCGATCCCATCGATCCGAAGTCACCGGCGCGCATGGCGGACCTGGTGAAGAGGAACCCGGATCGTATCGCGTCGCTGCGCATTCACGAAATTCATGCGGCGGGGACACCTTCGACGACGAGCGGCGCGATCCGTGACCGCGATCTCAGCAATCCGCAGGTGATGAAATGCATTCGGGCAGCTCACGATCTGGGCCTGTCTCTTCAGGTTCACCTGATTCCTGCGTATGCCGGCCAGATCGGGGAGATCGCGCGCCAGCTGCGTGAAATGCCGGTGGTGCTGGATCACCTGGCGAGGCCAGGCCAGGGTACGCCGGCTGAATATGAGCAGGTGCTTCGGCTGGCGGATCTGCCGCGCGTGTATATGAAGTTCTCGCGTACGGGCGTCGCTTCGGCATCCAAACAGCCATTCCCTCATCTGGATGCGAAACCGCTCGTGCGCCGAGTCCATGCGGCGTTCGGAGCCGAGCGAATTGTGTGGGGAGAGCTGGGCAACAGCATGCCGGAGTTTGAAAAAAATCTGCAGTTGTTCGATACGATGCTCGACTTCGCCTCGCCGGCCGATCGCGCGCAAATCCGCGGCCTGACGGCGCGGAAGCTCTATGCTTTCGACTGAGGCGGACGCGAGCCTGACTGAAATGCGGGAGCAGATGGTGATGAATTTTTCGCGCAATGACTGGTCGAGCAAAATTTTGGCGGCGGCGATCGCCTGCATCGCATGCCTGAACGCGCCAGCTCTGAAAGCGGCGCCGGCGCCGCAACTGACGTTCGAGCTGAAAGACTTTCTGACGATGCCGCTAACCGGCGCGATCGACGGCGCGCGCGAAGCCGCCTATCTCGCCCGACCCAACATGATGGTCGAGGAGCCGGGCGGAACTGGCCGCCTGTTCATCGTGGACATGAACGGGCCGCTCTACATTTTCGATAAGAGAACCGGCAAGCTTACGAAGTACCTCGACTTGAATGGAGAAGAGGGTCATACCGGAATCTTTCACAAACTGCGACCGAACGTTTTCTCGCAGGGCTTCGTCGCGCTGCAGTTCGATCCGGACTACGTGCACAACGGCAAGTTCTATACGACGCATTGCGAGAACCCTGCCAATCCCGGCCCGGTGGAACCGGATAATTCGCATTATCCCGGGTTTGAAGCTTGATGGCTACAGCGTTACGCCCGCCATCCCGACAGCCGGGCGTATTGTGGCGGAGCGGCAGGACGTGCTGGTCGAATGGACGGACACCGACATTTCGAACGCAACGTTTGAGGGGACGGCCCGCGAGGTGGTGCGGATCCAGATGAATAGCGCGTCGCACCCGCTGGATGACATGATTTTCAATCCGACCGCGCGGCGCGGAGATCCGGAGTGGCGGGTGATGTACGTGTCGTGTGGCGACGCCGCGACCGGGGAGTCGCCCGATCCCGAAACGCGCCTGAACCCGCAAAGGCTCGACAGGATGATCGGGAAGATCTGGCGTATTATTCCCGATCCGGCTGAGCACAAGGAGACGAGCACGGTCAGTGAAAATGGCCGTTATCGTATCCCGAACGATAATCCCTTCGTACATACTCCAGGCGCCAGAAAAGAAATCTGGGCTTACGGTTTGCGCAACCCGCACCGCCTTACGTGGGACGTGGACCCGGCCAACCATTCCAATAACCATCTGATTGCCGAAGTGATTGGCCTGCACACCTGGGAAACCGTGATCATCGTGCATAAGGGAGCGAATTACGGCTATTCTCTTCGCGAGGGAAACCAGGAGCTCGAGCTCGGCAACAAGCTGGGGCCGATCCCCGGGACGGACAAGATTCCGGTGCGGATCGATGATACGAAGACCGATGGAATGGTTACCCCGACCTATCCCGTGATCGAGTACGGCCATGTGGAAGGCGGAGGGGACGCGATCAGCAATGGATTTGTTTACCGCGGCAAAGCTTTCCCTGTTCTTCAGGGCAAGTATGTTTTCGGAGACATTACGACAGGGCGCATCTGGTGGGCCGATTTCAAGGAAATGCTGGCGATCGACGCCGCAAGAAATCCGAGACAGGATGGCGCAGATTCACGAGATCTCGTTGCTGTGGGACCAGCCGAACGGCGCGAAGGAACTGTATCCGACGATGTCCCCGATTGTTCTGGCCGGCTACCACGCCCGGGGCTCGACGAAGCCGGATTTGCCCGGGCGCGGGGCGGTTTCGGGCGGCCGCGCCGATATTCACCTCGCGACCGACTCGAGCGGGAGAGCTTTTCATCCTGAGCAAGAGCGACGGGATGATTCGCGAGGTCACGGCCGTGACCAGCCATGCGCCAGCGCCGGGCGACCTGGTTTCGCATCGCGGCCCAACCAACCGCACGACCAGTAAAGACGTGCATTTGCCGGAAGGGCCTGGAAAAGCGGTGACGGAGCGCGTCTGTACAGCGTGCCACGACCTTGAACCGGTGGTTCAGGCGCGTATGAGCAAAGAAGGCTGGAGCGATGTGGTGGCCGACATGATATCGCGGGGCGCGACGGCGACGCACAGCGAAGTAGACGAGATTGTGGCTTATCTGGCGGCGAATTTCGGCAAGAAAGCGCAGCGAGAGTCGAAGCGCTGAAAGCTGCGGGACGGTGTTATCGGCGTTTTGCCATGCCCTGTACGACAGCAGCATTCCTGGTGAGACGCGCTCCCGTTTCCGGCACTTCTGACACATCCCGGAAATTGATTCATCGCCGGTTACCGGCAACGTTCCGGTTCAACTCGCGAGTGGCGGTGAGCACGCGGTTCGCACAGATTCGATATCGGGTCTGGATCTGTTCGAACGGCCTCAGGAGAACCCTGCAGCCCACATGAGCAACAGCCTGAGGCCACCCGCAAAAATCGTCGCGAATGCGGGCGACCGATAGACGATATTGCAGCAGGACAGAGAAAGCTGAAAATAGTTCAGATGGCCTGTGAATTCCGCAGCACACGCGGCCGCGGATCAAGGGGAGTGCACGGCGCGCCGGAAGGCGCTAATCTCTTGTCGATTTCCCTTTTGCGGGCTGGATCTGTTACGGTGTTCTGCATTATCCGGTGAGCGGGCCATGGAACATTTCGACGTTCTGATTGTGGGCGCCGGCCTGTCTGGCGTGTGCGCCGCCCACCATCTGACTACGCGCTGTCCATCCAAGAGCTACGTCATCCTCGAGCAGCGCGAACAGATCGGCGGAACCTGGGATCTGTTCCGCTATCCGGGCGTCCGTTCCGATTCCGATATGTCCATCATGTGCTATCCGTTTCGCCCGTGGACGGATGCGAAGGCAATCGCCTCCGGACGTGAAATCCGCGAATACATCGTCGCCACGGCGCGCGATGGCGGGACCGAAGGCAAGATCCGTTTCCGTCACCGGATCGGGAGCGTCTCATGGTCATCCTCGGATGCGAAGTGGACCGTTTGCGCAGCGCGGAAACTGCCGGACGGAAGCGAAGAACCGGTTACTCTGACGTGCGGTTTCCTGCTTTGCTGCGCCGGCTATTATCGCTACTCTTCCGGCTATACCCCGGAATTTCCTGATGTGGAACGATTTGCCGGCCGCATTGTCCACCCGCAAGCCTGGCCGGAGGACCTGGATTACGCCGGAAAGCAAATTGTTGTGATTGGCAGCGGCGCCACTGCGGTAACCCTGACGCCGGCGCTGGCCAAAACGGCTGCGCACGTCACGCTGCTGCAGCGCTCGCCGGGTTATCTCATCGCAATGCCGGAGCAAAACGCGACGGCCGCGAGGCTTCGCCCCTTTTTACCGGCAAAATGGGTTTTTTGGATCCGCCGCTGCGAGAATGTGGCTCTTTCGATCGGCATATACCAGTTGTCACGATGGGTCCCAAAGTACCTGAAGGCGGGACTTCTGAAAGGCGTTCGCAAGGCATTGGGACCGGATTACGATGTCAGCGCTGATTTTACCCCCCGATATAACCCCTGGGATCAGCGCCTCTGTCTGACGCCCGACGGTGACCTGTTTCAGGCCTTGAAATCGGGCCGCGCCAGCGTGGTCACGGACCACATTGAATCGTTTGCCGAGAGCGGCGTTCGGCTGAAATCGGGCCGGCTGCTGGAGGCCGACATCATCGTCACAGCCACCGGTCTCTTCCTCGAACCCTTCGGCGGTATCGGTCTTTTCGTGGACGGGCAATACATCGATCCCGGGCGCAGCGTTACCTACAAGGGCGTGATGCTCGCGGGCGTACCGAATTTCGCCGCAGTATTCGGCTATGTCAACAACGCCTGGACGCTTCGGGCGAACCTGATCTGCGATTACGTATGCCGGCTGTTAAACGCGATGGATCGCAAGGGCGCCCGGCAAGTTGTGCCGAAACCCGGCGACATAACCGAGTTTCGGCCGCTTGTGGAAAACTTCTCCTCGGGGTATGTTCAGCGCGCGGCGCCGTACTGGCCCAGGCAGGGGAACAAACGGCCCTGGCGCGTGTACCAGAACTACATCCGCGACACGATCAGCCTCAGGTGGTCGCCCGTCGTGAACCGAGCCCTCGAATTTTCGCCTTCTCCTGGAGGAGTACCAAAACAGAGTCCGCCTGATTTGGCATCAGGCGGATAGGTCGATCTGCCGTCACCGATGCTCATCCGGATGTTCGTGACGCCACTTCCAATAGGCTTGTTGTTGTTTTCGGCTGGCTCTCGCGAAGTCCTCCTGCTTTACGTGGTGCTCATCGCGATAGCGCTTCCATGCGGCATCCTCATTGTTGTTCCATTCGTGGCTTACGTGATTTGAGTCGGTGTAACTTCGATTGGCCTGCCCGTGCTCCTGAGCATAGACTGCTGTGGTTCCGAGCGAAAGAGCGCCTGCCAGCGCGCCGGCAAGAAGTAATCTTTTCATAAGTCCTCCTGGCAGATTCTGATGGCATACCAATGGCCAGGATGAACCAGTCTTCGGTTCGACTTCGCGCCCTGCGAGATACTTCTTACAGTTATCGCGGCCGGGGCCCGCGTCAGGCCCGTGGTCAGCATTCTGAGCGAATAAAACAGGACAAAAAACAAAGACGCTACTTCGGCCGCGACAATGTTAATTGCTGTACGCGCCAGTTTGTTAGTTCGCCAACCAGCAGCTTATTGGGATCGCGGCAATCGATCTCGTTCACCGTGCCGAACTCTTTTGCCATTTTGCCGGCCGAACCAAACCTGCCGACAACTTTTCCGTCCAGCTCCATTTTATAGATCTCGCCGTTGTCCATGGAATCCGGCGCGTTCGAATTCGAGCTGTACAGGTACGGGTGCGCGCCGCGTGAAATACAGACCGCCCAGGGCGCGCCAACACCGGTGATTTGTTGTTTAAAGTTGCCGTCGTTATCGAACACCTGAATACGCTTGTTGCCGAGATCGGCCACATACACGTTGCCCTGAGGATCCACCGCGACGGAGTTCGGCATCTCAAACTGCCCCTCGCCAGAACCTTTGGAGCCCCAGGTCTTGATGAAACGCCCGGTTTTATCCAGTTTCACGACGCGCGCATTCGTATAAGCGTCGGAGACAAACATATTGCCCTGCGAATCCCAGGCGATGTCGGTTGGCCGGTTGAAGTTATCGCCCTGTATGCCCTGGCCCGGCACGCCGCCGCGGCCGCGGCCGCCTCCGCCGGCAGGTCCTTCCGGATTGACCGATTCCGGCTTGCGGCTTAATACCTGAAGAAAATGACCCGTGGGGTCGAACTTCATCACCGTATCCGAACCGCGATCGACGGCCCAGATGTTATCCTGCGCATCCACTTTTACCGATTGCGCGAACAGGAAGCCGTAGACGCCTGTACCGATTTCGCGCACGAATTTACCGGACTTATCGAATTCGAACAGACGCGAGCCGCCATGCGTGAAGAACCGCGAGCCGCCCATGGTTGCGCTCTCGCCCGTGCGCGTGTAAACAAATACGTCACCCTTCGAGTCCGTCGCCACCCCCGCGGCCTCGCCAAAATAAATATTCGGCGGCAGCTTCAAAAAATTGATGTCGCCGCTGAACGGAATTTCCGGCGCCTGTGCGAACAGGAAGGGGGCGCAAGCCAGACCAATCGCCAGATGAAAGCGCTTCATCGCGTTCCCTCGCTCGCAGTGGGATGAAGCAGGATCTTCTGCACGCGCCACAACTGAATCTCGGAGGTGTAAAGCTCATTCGGATTGCGGCAATCGATCTCATGGAGGCCGCTGAACTCACCCAGTTGCTTGCCCGCCTTGCCGAACCTGCCGAGCACTGTCCCGTCGAGTTCCATCTTGTAAACCTCTCCGGTTACCGAAGCGAGCGTGTAATCATTCGCATCGGGGAAGGAATTCGAGGAATAGAGATACTGATGCGGCCCGGGCGAGATGCAAAGCTCCCAGGGCGTGCCGACGTTATCGTAAATGGTTTTGAATTTCAGATCGTTATCGAATACTTCAATGCGCCGGTTACTGCGATCCGCCACATAGGCGTTTCCCTTCGCATCCATGGCGAGCGAGTGGGGAAGGTTCAACTGGCCCGGCGCCGGAGCCTTTCGTTCCGGCCTGAGTAACGAACCTGCCGTTTTTGTCGTATTTCACGATCCGCGAATTGCCGTAGCCGTCCGTCACGAAGATGTTGCCGTCCGCGTCCCAGCCCACGTCCGTCGGCCGGTTAAAGATGTACTTTTCCGGATTGTTGGGGTCCGGAACCGGAATCGGCGGCGCCAGCGCATCGGTCGGCTCCGGACGGCGGCCCAGGGTCATCACCACACGCCCCTCCGGGTTGAATTTGATGACCATGTTGGAACCTTCATCCACCACCCAGATGTTGTCCTGGGGATCGACCCGGACGGCGTGAGCGAACACGAAGCCGTAGAGTCCTGGCGCGATCTCGCGAATGAAGTTGCCTCGGGCGTCGAATTCGAACAGGCGCGTGGCCTGGCTCCTTGTATAGACAAAGACGTGACCCTTCGAATTCGTCGCGACGCCAATGCCTTCGCCGAGATACAGATTGGGCGGCATCTTAATGGCATTCGGGACGGATTCGTAAGGAATTTCGGGAGCATTTCTCGCTTTGGCTCGCGTCGCGAGGGCGGCGGCGGACAGATTTTCCGTCTGTGCCTGCGCCCCCACCGAAGCGGCCGCGAAAAAAGCGCGCCGACCAACAAATGATTCAGGATTCGATCCAAGACTCGCCTCGAAAATCATTCGGAGGGCCCGCGTTTGTCGGCGCGGACCCTGATAACCCGAACCAGTATATTGCAGAGGTCCGCCGTCGACGCCGGGATTTAGCGCGGCGATTTAACGCCCGCGCCGGGCGGCGATGATCCCGCCGAGTCCGCCGAGCATCATCAGCCACGCGCCGGGTTCCGGTGCGTTCGAAATGCGAGGGGTCCGTCGCATGCGGATACAGCACCGCAGGGTGGGAGGCCGGCAGCCCCGGAGCGCGCTCACCCCGGTCGCCGGTCAGATTCGGATCGCCCAACCGCGACTGGTCCGAATCGTCCCCGGGCAGGTCGATCAAAATATCGAGCGGGCCGCCATCCGGCGGCATCTCCGAAGAAGCCATTTCGGGAGCCGCATAGTCCATCGCCTGGACAGGCTGATCTTCGATAATCGGAAGGCGGATCGATGAATCGCGTCGGTTTCCTGGGGTTGCTTGAGAGCCGGTTCCCGCAGCGGCCTCGAATGATGTGAGCGCCGTCGTCAGCACCGTCTCGCCCGCACGCACTCGTACCTTTCGTTTCGTCCAGTAGACGGAATGTCCGACCCGATAAGACGTGTAGAGCCATTGATCCCGAACCAGCGTATGAGGTACGAGTTTCGGGCCGATGTCGCTGTAATGAGTGCGCACGACGGCATCGGAAGCGCGAACCGCCGCCACGTCAATGCCATCCCGAACGCCGCCCGGAACCACGGAAAAAGGATAAATTGCGCGAGTCGGGTTTTATCAGTTCGCGCAAATCGTCGGCGGGGCGGGGAACTGCGCCGGATTTCGAATTCAACCTGGAGCTGGAAGCCGGCCGGCTCTCCTGAACAGGCGGCCAGAACCGCGATCAGGCAGAACACAATCACCACTGGGACACTGCCGCGCGCAATGGAGCACGGGCGGGACTCTCGACACGAGGCCTTTCGGGCTGGCGATAAAATGGCAACCTGCAAAAATTGTGCCCGCAACCGCAAAAAATCTTCGAATTTGGCCGATTTTATTCGGAAACCCTGTCTGCTTATTGTTTGGAATCCATAAAGTCGCCGTGCCCGCCATCGTTTTCGCCCTGATCAATCAAGCCTTTGGCCGCAAGCCTGTCGAGCGCCGGCTCATCCAGACCCAGCCGTTCCTTCAGGACCATCCGGGTATGCTGGCCCATAAGCGGGGCGGGCAGGCCTGGGCAGCCCTGGCGTTTCCGAAAGTTTTACGGGAGTTCCCGTAACTACATGGCGACCGGCCGTGGGATGGTCGATGACCGGGAAACATGTCGCGGACCCGCGACTGCGGGTGCTGGCCACCTCCTCGAAATTGCGAACGAGCGAGGCCGGAATGCCCGCCGCCTGCAATCTCTCGATCCACTCTGACGGCCGGACGCCGGGCGAACACCTCCTCCAGCAGCGGCTCGAGCACGTCGCGATTTCGAATGCGCTGCGCATTGGTCGAGTAATCCGGGTGCAGTTCGAGGTCCGGGCGGCCGATCGCGATACAAAATGCCCGCCAGAGCTTTTCGCTTCCGACGGCGATGGCGATTTCGCGATCCCTGCGTTTCGAAAACGCGATACGGGACCACGGTCGGAAACGCCGTTCCCATGGGCCGCGGCACGATTCCAGAGCCGAGATAGCTCATGTAATTCGAGCTCATGGTGGAGATCATGCCGTCGAGCATGGCGACGTCAACAAACTGGCCCGCGCCGTTGGTTTCGCGCGCGCGAAGCGCCAGCAGAATCCCGATCACCGCGAACAGCCCGGCGGTTACGTCCGTGACGCCATAGCCGCAGCGCACCGATTTGCCGTCTTCGGTTCCGGTGATGCTCAGCAGGCCGCTCGAACTCTGCACGACCAGATCCATTGCCGCCTCGTCGCGCGATGGCCCTTCTGCCCGTAGCCTGAAATCGAGCAGTAAACCAGGCGCGGGTTTCGCTGGTGAATGGCTTCGTATCCGAGTCCGAGCCGGTCCATCGATCCCGGCCGGAATTCTCGATCAGAACGTCCATGCCGATCGATCAGCCGCAAGCACAGATCCCGGCCTTCCGGTTCCTTGAGATCGATCGAGATACCGTATTTTCCGCGGTTCAGGCCGAGAAAGAAATGCGAGAGCCCGCCGGAAAACGGCGGTCCCCAGCCCCGGCCCATATCGCCCGGCGCGCGATTCGAGTTTGTAAACCTCGGCGCCGTAATCGGACAGCAGAAGCGTGCAGTAGGGTCCGGCGAGCGCATGAGAAAAATCCAGCATGCGAACGCCCTCGAGAGGCTTTGAGGGAACGGATTTCCCGGAATCGCCGTCATTCAGCATGAATTCAGCGTATTATCAACGTCCGCCTGA
The DNA here is from genome assembly GCA_963834615.1 of uncultured Actinomycetota bacterium. GTDB lineage: Bacteria > Actinomycetota > Actinomycetes > Mycobacteriales > Mycobacteriaceae > Mycobacterium. The sequence goes on along the minus strand of CAWICO010000002.1, from coordinate 75,554 downwards.
AGGCGCTTATGGCGATTGAATTTCGCGGTCTCGCGCCGCTGATGCAGGTTTATGATATGCCGTCATCCATCCGGTTTTATCGCGATCTGCTCGGCTTTGAGGTTGTCACCACTTCGCCGCTGCTCGGCGAACGGCTCTTTCCATTGGGCTCTCCTCAACCTGAACGGAGTTGAGCTCATGCTGAATACCGCATATGAGGATCATCGGCCGTCTGTACCGGACAGCGCTCGAGTGGCTGCGCATGGCGACACCGGTCTTTTCTTCGCGTGTGCGAACGTGGACGCCGTCTGGGAATACCTGCGCGCCAGCGGCCTCAGCGTCGCGCCGCCAAAGATGGCGCCATATGGCATGAAACAGCTCTACGTCAGAGATCCGGACGGATACGCGCTCTGTTTCCAGTGGCCGGCGAAATAGCTGTTTTCAGACAAGAGCTACCTGCTCTTCCTCCGGCTCCGCTCAACAATACCAGGGCTCGGTTAGATAACGGAATTGTCGCCCGGTCGGCCAGATGAAAATCCGGCAGCTCGCCAAAGGCTCGCTCCCAGATGAGCCGGAAAGCGCCGAGCCGCGAAGCCCTTGCGTCCGCCGTCGCGAACAATTCGCAGCAGATCCGAACACAAGCGGTCCATCTCCGGGTCCGGGTGCGCCCAGCGTAAGCAGAGCGCGGCGATCGAATTCGTCCGACGTGCAGATCGTCCAGCTCGAGCAGCTTCGATCCGGCCGGAATCAGCAGGCGGATCGCAAGCTGGATCGGGCGCGACGCGCCAATCAGATCCAGATCGCGAATGGTGCGCAGCAGATCGAGATAGGATTCCCGCGTGGTCCACGGCGTGAACGGCACGAAGGTCGGCGCCAGCGTCAGGCCGTGCGCGCGCATCAGCTCCAGCGCATTCGAGGAAATCCGCCTGCGTATGCCCTTTGTCCAGCCGCGCCAGCACCGCGTCGTCCAGCGATTCGACCGCGCTGGTGATGAACAGACAGCCCGTGCGCGCCAACACCGGCAGCAGATCGCGATGCTTCAGCAGATGTTCGATCTTGATGGTCACGTCGTAAGTGATGCCGGGAAACTCGCGCATGCAATGCTTCCACGATGGCCATCGCGTGGCCCGGGCCGTTCAGGAAATCGGGATCGCCGAACGTGATATGCTGCGCGCCGGCCGGCAACCTGTTGCCGGATATCCGCCAGCACGACGTCACGCTGCACCACGCGAAATCGTCCCTCATAAACCGGCACGATGGGGCAATGCCGGCACAGATGTTTGCAGCCCCGGCTGGCTTCCGTGTAGCCGGCGACGTCCGCCGCTCGTCCGACCGCCAGCCGGCATAGCGCTCGAGCGGAGGCAGGCCCGCGCGATCCGGAACCCGAAAGGCAGCCGATCCAGGACGATCGGCAGCGGCGCTCTGTCCGTGCGTCCTGCGATCACATCCGCCAGCGCCCGCTCGAACTCGCCTCCGATGATGTGAGTCACGCCCAGCGCCCGAAGCATCTCCAGATTCAGCGGCGCGTAAAGGCCGTAACAGCAGATCTGCGCCGCGGGATTCGATCGCCGGGCCGCTTTGATATGCTGGAACGCGAGCCGCGTCGCGGTATGCATCGGCAGATGGAAAGCGATCCAGCCGGCGTCTGCGATCACGGCAGCGGTCGGAGCGTCTGTCGCGGGAGAGGTCGAGCGTCGCGACCTCGTGCCCTTCCGCGCGCAGCCAGGCCGCGGGCGAGGCCAGCCCGAATGGCTGGCGGCCGAGGTCGTATGTGGAGATCAGAACGACGCGCAACAGTTCCTATTATGCGGCCCTCGGGTTCAATCCGACGACTGTTTCAATTTCGATTGTTAAACTGGAGTCAACTCCCCCGATATGTCCGCTACCAGCAACCAGTGTCGCTGAAGAAATCCTCGAGCTCAAGCGCGACCGCCGCGCCATCCTGCTCGCCCATCATTATCAGGAAGCGGAGATTCAGGAACTTGCGGATTTCGTGGGCGACAGTCTGGAACTCGCGCGCAAGGCGCGCGAAGCCGAAGGCGATGTGATCGCGTTCTGCGGCGTCTGGTTCATGGCGGAGACGGCCAAAGGTCCTGAATCCCGTCGCGCATCGTGGTCGTTCCCGATAAAGATGCCAGCTGCAGCCTGGTGGAAAGCTGCCCGGTCGAGCCGATTCGCGAATTCAAGCGGCGCAATCCGGATCACGTCATTGTCAGTTACATCAATACTTCGGTCGAAGTGAAAGCCGAGTCGCGATATTCTCTGCACTTCGCGCAACGCGGTGAAGATCGTCAACTCCATTCCCGCCGAGAAGCCGATTCTGTTTCTGCCCGACCGCAATCTGGGCAACTATGTCAAGCAGCAGACCGGCCGCGAAAACATGAAGATCTGGCAGGGCTCCTGCATCGTGCACGCCACGTTTCCCGTGCGGCGTCTGCTCGATGCCAAAGCGGCTTACCCGGAGGCGATCGTGGTCGCGCATCCCGAATGCCCGGAACCGGTGCTGCAGCACGCGGATTTCATCGGCTCCACTTCGGCCATCATCGATTACTGCGCCGCCAGCCCGGCGCGCGGAGTTCATTGTGATGACCGAAAGCGGCGTCAACTTTTCGCTCGAACGCGTCGCGCCCGGCAAGAAGTTTCCATTACGTCGCCAACGAAAACTGCAATTGCAGCGAATGCCCGTTCATGCGCCTGAACACGCTCGAAAAACTGCGGGATGCGCTGCTCAATCTCGAACCGCGCGTGGAACTTTCCGACGACCTGATGCGCCGCGCCCTGGTTCCGATTGAGCGCATGCTGGCCGTGAAGTGACTGCCTCCTCTCATCGACCGTTTCGGCCGCGTCCACGACAATCTGCGGATCAGCGTCACGGACCGCTGCAATATCCGCTGCTTTTACTGCATGCCGGAAGAGGGCGTGCAGTTCACGGACCGCGAGGAAATTCTCAGCTTCGAAGAGATCGAGCGCTTCGTTCGCGTCGCGGCCATCGCTTGGCATCAACAAGCTGCGCATTACCGGCGGCGAGCCGCTGGTGCGGCGCGATCTGGCGAAGCTCATCGAAAAGCTGGCGCGATCCCCGGCATCCGCGATATTGCGCTCACCACCAACGCCGTTCTGCTCGCGCAGCACGCGCAGGATCTCTACGAGCGCGGGCCTGCGGCGGCTCAACATCCATCTCGATACGCTCGATCGCGAGCGCTTCCAACAGATCACGCGCCGCGACGATCTGCCGCGCGTGCTGGCCGGCATCGACGCCGCCGTCGCGGCCGGCTTCGAGCAGATCAAGCTCAACGTCGTGGCGGTGAAAAATCTGATCGAGCCCGATCATCGTTCCGATGGCGCGCTTCTGCCGGGAGCGCGGCTTCGAGCCGCGCTTTATCGAGTTCATGCCGCTCGATTCGCAATCGCTCTGGGACCGCGGCAAGGTGCTGCTGGCCGACGAGATATCGCGGCGATCTCTCGCGCGAAATCGCTCCGCTGGTCGCCGTGCCGGATCGCGACCCGCGCGCGCCCGCGACGGAATACGTCTATGCGGATGGCGGCGGACGGCGTCGGCTTCATCGCTTCCGTCAGCAAGCCGTTCTGCCTGAACTGCAATCGCATCCGCCTCACTTCCGATGGCAAGCTTCGCTACTGCCTGTTCGCCATCGACGAAACCGACGTGAAGCATCTGCTCCGTTCCGGCGGTTCGGATCAGGCGATTGCCGCAGCCATTGGCCGCAATGTGGCCGAAAAATGGCTCGGCCACGAAATCAACTCCGCAAAGTTCATTCCGCCGCCGCGGCCCATGTACTCGATCGGCGGGTAAACCGTCCGCAGTTCTCTCCGGTTCACCGGGAACAACGCCCCGAATGGCGGCGTCTACCCTCACGAAACAGAACAACGCAGGTTCGCTCGCAACCGGCCGGAATCGAGCACCTCGAGAGGACAAACAGAATGTTCGAACAGACGTTCGTCAACTCGCAGGCGCGCACTCGAAAACCGTGGACGGTCGCGGCGTCGCTCGCCATTCAATCGCTCGCGGTGATCGCCGCGCTCATTGTGCCGCTCTTAAGCGTCGCCAGACTGGAAACTCCGCCGCGCGATCTGCCGCTTTTCGTCACATTGAAGCCACTCACGCAGCCGCCTGCGCCGGTACGCGCGGCCTCCGCGGCGCCGGTCACGCCGCGCGCATTTCATAACCCGTTCGCGGCGCCCACCCGTATTCCGAACCATATCGACATGACGCCTGATGCTCCCGAACCCCCGGCGATTCTATGGGCTGGCAATCCGGCCGCGCTTTCGGGATCCGGGGTGCCCGGGTTCCCTTTTGCTTCCATACCGGCCCCCCCGCAACCTGCGGCTCCGAAACCGGCGCCGGCCCGCGGGCCACAGGGACCCTTGCGTGTGGGCACCGGCGTCCAGGCCGCGAGTCTCGTCTTCGGACCGAAACCCGTTTACCCGGCGCTCGCGAAATCCGCGCGTGTTCAGGGCACGATCAAACTGCAGGCGATCATCGCCGTTGACGGCACAATCAAAAATCTGACGCTGATCAGCGGGCCTCCCCTGCTTGTAAATGCGGCGATGGACGCTGTGCGCCGATGGCAGTACAAGCCCACGCTGCTCAATGGCTCACCGGTCGAGGTGATCACGGAGATCGACGTGAATTTCTCCCTGAACTGAGACTCTTCAGCCCGCCTCTTCGTCGGGTCGCGCAAGAATCTCTCCGAGCCGGTCCAGCCGCCGCTCCCACGTCGAACGCAGACCATCGATCCATCGTTCCGCCGCCGTCAGGCCGGCAGGCTCGATGTGGCAGGTTCGTACCCGGCCTGCTTTTTCGGTATGCACCAGTCCACTCTCCTCCAGCACCTGTAAATGCTGAACCACCGCGGCCAGACTCATCGGAAACGGCGCCGCCAGTCGAGATACCGGAATCGGGCCCTGGCTGATCTTCTCCACCATGGCCCGTCGCGTCGCGTCTCCCAGTGCATGGAAGACGCGATCGATATCCGGGCCCGGTCGCGCCATCTATGCGTCCGTCCCGCTGTGGCGCGCCAACTCAACGGAGAGGCTTTCCAGCAGCGCACGCCAACCTGCCTGCCGCATCTCCGGCCCGTCCGCTCCCTCGAAATACGGCGCTCTGATTCGTGAGGACCAGCAGCGTTCCCTTCCGGTCCGGCAGCAGTTCGAAGGTAACGAGCGACGCGGAGATGCGGCGATCGTCTATGCTCATCGTCGATGACATCACGACCCGCCGGCCGGGCACGATGTCCTCGTATCTGCCTTCATTGCTCAGATTCGCGCTCTGCAACGGACCTTTTGCAAAGCGAAAGCGCACGCGCTCGCTGCCTCCTGGCCGGAAGTCCATTTCGAAATGTTCCACCTCGTGTCCTTCACCTTCCACGAACCAGCCGCGTTTCTTTGCCGGATTGGCGATTGCGTCGTAGACGCGCTCCGGCGTCGCCGGATAAGCACGCTCCAGAACGAATGTATTGTGGGTGACCGATCGCTGCTCGATACTCAAGTTCATGCTTAAGTATTTACCGGGCAGCGTTAATTGTCAAGCAAGCACTTAAGTAATTTAAATCATCAATCGAGATCGCGGTAGCGCAAGAGCCGGATCCCGCGTCGCTCGATCGTCTGCCGGACGGCGGGCGAACACAGCGCGGCAAGTTCAATCTCGCGGCTTTCCTTCAGCCGCGTCGATGCCGCCTCGCAGTTCCGGTCCCAGGCGCCCCGGATGGCACATGAATTCCGTCAAGCCCTCCGGCAGCTGTTCCAGCGTCTGCGACCAGTCGTGCGTCATCGCAGACGTCCCGGTCATCTGAAAGCCGGTGAAGTGGTCGGTGGTGCGCAGTCCGTCCAGAGTTCGCGCAAAATCCGGGGCCATGGCTCGCATTCCCATTGCGACCGCGCGCTTCGTGACGCCGCGCGCTGTATCGATGCCGAAATCGAATGGCCGCCGCACCCAGCGAATCCCGAACTCCTGCGCGACGCGCGCCACGGCGTCGCAGCACCGGCGGCAGCAGATGCGTGTGCTTGTGGGTATCGATATGGCTGGGCCGAATTCCCGCGTCCACGATCTTCCGCACCTGCGCCCGGACCTCGTCGTAAGCCGGAATCTCTCGTCGCATGAGCGCGCGCACCAGTTCGGCCACCGTGCCGGCAGCGCGCGCGACGGATCGACCACGCTTGCGTCCCTGCACCAGCACCAGGTGGCAGCCGATATCGAGCGAAGGCGTCGCGCGCGCCGAGTCCACGGCGTCTTCGAACGCGTCGCCGTTCGCCATCAGCGTCGTCGCCGTCAGGATTCCGCTGCGATGCGCTTCGACGATTCCGTCGTTCACGTCGCGCGTGAAACCCGAAATCGTCGGCATTGACGATGAGCCGGATTTCTCGAGCTTGCGCCGGCTCACGTCAGAAAATCGCCAGTTTGATGCTCAGAAATTTCTTCGGATTCTTGCGGATGTCGGACAAGCAAAGCGTTCAGTTCGCGGGTCGCGCCGTTCATCGAATCGTAAAGCTGCGGATTCACCATCAGTTGCCCGATGGTTCCCTGGCCGGAATTGATCTTGTCGATCGCGGTGTTCACCTTCTGGGTGATCAGATTCAGCTGGTTGTAGACCTCGTCGTCGTTCAGCAGCTTGCCCGCGGTGCCTTTGCCCGCATTCAGATTGTCCAGCATCTTCTTCGCTTCGGCGATGACTCGCGCGCGCCTCGTCGTAGAGCTGCGGATCGTAGATCAGCTTGCCCGGCCGTGCCCTTGCCCTGCTGCACCTGCGCCAGCATGTCGTCGAGGCGCTGGATCGGCTTGCGGATGTCGTTGTAGAGCGTGTCGTCGTAGAGCAGATGGCTGATGGTGCCGTTGCTGTTCTTGACGTCCTTCACCAGTTGCTCGCACTTCGCCCGCGGTCGCGTTCAGCCGGTCGTAAAGCGTATCGTCCTTGATCAGCTTGCCGATATTGCCCTGGCCGTTCTCGACGATCGTGAGCAGGCCGTCGACGCGGCCCGAGAATGGTCTGGAACTGCGCAGCAGACTGGAGCTCTGCGCCAGAATCTCCGGAATATCCTGGGTCTGCAGCGACTGAATCTCGCCGCCGGGCTCCACATGCTTCGGGATGCGTGCCTTTGGTGATGTTGATGTACTTGTCGCCCAGCAGATTGGACGGCGCTGATGGCCGCCTTCGAATCGTCCGGAATCTGATCCAGATATTTGCTCTGGATCTTCATGTCGATCTCGACGGTCCGCTTCGGATCGCGCGAACCGGAGAGCCTCACCTTTTCGATATGCCCGACCAGAATGCCGTTCAGCCGCACCGGCGCGTTCTCGGCCATGCCGGCGGAATCCTCCATGTAGGTGCGCAGATGGAACTCGCCTTCGAACAGATTGCTCTGGCCGGTCAGCAGGAAAATCAGCACGGCGGCGATGATCATCGCGACCGTCGCCACGATGCCGGACCTTCAGCTGCGCCCACTGAACTCGTTTCGGCGATGCCATGCGTCAGTACAATCTAAGCCGCGTCCTGTTCCGGGCGCTTCACGAACTTCGAGATATACGGATCGGTCGATGCTTCCAGCTCCGCCTGATTTCCCTCGAAAACCAGACGCCCCTCCCGCAGCACCATGAAGATCGTGTTCGTCCCCGTCTTCGAGCCGGCCGGATCGAGCCGGCCACTGTCCGGATTGTAGCGGAAGTTGGCCACCAGATTCCCGTCCTGATAGCGATGGGTCACCACGAGCGCGGTCGTGTTGTCCACATCCCGCTCTTTGATGATGAGCGCCATGATGGTGTGGGCGGTGATCGGATCGAGCCCGGCCGTGGGCGAATCGTAGAGCAGCAGCGGCGGTTTGGTGACCACGGCGCGCGCGATCGCGACGCGCCGGCGCATGCCGCCCGAGAGCTCGCTCGGATAACGCTCCATCGTCTGCTCGAGTTCCACGAAGCGCAGCGAATCGCGCACCGCCGGTTCCATCTTGTCGCGCGGCATGCTGATCGCCTTCTGGTTCAGCAGCGGATAAGCCACGTTCTGCGCGATCGTCATCGAATCGAACAGCGCGCTTTCCTGAAACAGCATGCCGAGCTTGCTGCGGATGTCGAACAGTTCCGTCTCGGGCTTGTCGGTGACATCCTCGCCGAACAGAAATACGCGCCCGGCAGTGGCGCGCATCAGGCCCATCGCGGTCTTCAGCAGCACCGTCTTGCCGCTGCCCGCGGCGCCCAGGATAATGCGCGTTTCGCCCTCCGCGGACGTCGAACGAAACGTCGTCGAGCGCGTGCACGTGTCGTCGAACGCGACTGTCGACATTCTCGAACCGCAGCAGGACCGGCTTTTCGCGTGGGCGTTTCGGCCATCAGAGCCCCGTCTGCCCCGAGACGAAGATTTTGCCGATGAAAAAGATCCAGAACGAAAATGGTGACCGAGGCCGCGACCACCGCCTGCGTGGTGGCGCGGCCCACGCCCTGCGTGCCGCCGGTGGCGCGCAAGCCCGTAAAAGCAGCCGATCAGCGAAACCACGAACGGAATAGATGAACGGCTTCAGCAGCCCCTGCACCACGTCGCTCCAGCCCAGCGCCCGCCAGGTCTGCGACCAGTACTGCAGAGTCGGCAGATCGTAAACGATCTTGCCGATCACCCAGCCGCCCACCATGCCGACGAAATCGTCGATCACGGTCAGGCAGGGCAGCATGACGGCCGTCGCGATCATGCGCGGCGTGACCAGTTTCTGCACCGGGTCCGTGCCGAGCGCGCGCATGGCGTCGATCTGCTCGGTCACCTTCATGGAGCCGAGTTCGCTCGCGATGCCGGAGGAGTTGCGGCCCGGCCACCATCACGGCGGTCAGCACCGGCCCGAGTTCGCGAACCAGGATGATCGAGACGACCTTGCCCGTCCGGCCCGTCTGCCCGTACTGCTGCAGCGCGCGCCCATCTGCAGCGCCATCACGGCGCCGGAGAAGAAGCCGGTCAGCAGAACGATGGGGATGCTGCCGACCCCGATCGTGTCCATCTGCAGCAGAATGTCGTCGACGTAATGCGGCTTGCGGGCGACGTTCCGGATCGCCCGGCCGGTCAGCTCGTAGAACTCCTGAATCGCCTGGATCGGGCCCTTCAGAATGTCAAGCACAGTAGATCGTCGGCATACGGTTGCGTACTTCGACAACCGATGCTAGCATACGATCAAAAATATGAAAGGCTTAACCGATGTTCCGGGCATCCTTGTCGGTCATGCAACGGACACGGAGGCGCTTACCGGATGTACGGTGATCCTCTGCGGAACGAGGCGGTCGGCGGCGTGGATGTGCGCGGCTCGGCCACCGGATCGGTGCGAGCTCGAAACGCTGAATCCCGGGCCATGTGGCGCCGAATGTTCATGCGATCGTGCTTTCGGGCGGCAGCGCCTTCGGGCTGGAAGCCTCGAGCGGCGTCCGGCGGGCGCTCGAGAAGACGGGGCATCGGCTTCGATACCGGCGTGACGCATGTGCCGATCGTGCCGGGCGCGATTCTGTTCGATCTCGCGATCGGCAATGCGCATGCGCGGCCCGACCGCGAGATGGGCGAGAAAGCGGTCGCGGCCGCGAATGACGGGCCCGTGGCGGAAGGCAATGTGGGCGCCGGAACGGGCGCCACGGTGGGCAAGATGTTCGGGATGAAGCAGGCGATGAAGAGCGGCATCGGCAGCGCTTCGCTGACGCTCGGATCCGGCGTGATGGTGGCGCGCTGGTCGCCGTGAATGCGCTGGGGGATGTGATCGATCCCGCGACCGGCAAGATCGTTGCGGGCGCGCGGAAATCGCCCACGAGCGCGGAGTTCATCGATTCGGCGGCCGTATGCGGCACAGGCGGCCGCGAGCAACCGCCCGGCCGCCGCAATACCACGCTGGCGGTGGTTGCGACGAATGCCGCGCTCGATCGCGTGCAGACCAATAAGATCGCGGCGCTCGCCAGCCTCGGCGTGGCGCGCACCATTTCGCCGGTGAACACCATGTCGGACGGCGATATCACCTTCGCGATCTCGCTCGGCACCGAGCGCGCAAGCGTCGATGCCGTGGGCGTGGCCGCGGCTGAGGCGCTGGCGATGGCGGTGTTGCGCGCCGTTCGGGCGGCGAAGACGGCAGGCGGCGTGCCCGGCCTCGCGGGTTAAGCAGCGGCCGGACACGTTCCCACCTCCCCGTTCTCAATACGTCAATCGCAACCCGAGCTGCACGGTACGGCCGGCGCCGGCTGCGGTGATCTGCCCGAAGTTGGTGGCCGTGATCGAACCCTGCGGGGCGCTGAAATTCACTTTATTGGTGGAATTGAACATCTCCGCCCGGAACTGCAGCTTGATTCGTTCGGTAATCGGCTGATACCGGCTGAAACCGACGTCGATGTTGAAGATTCCCGGGTTCCGCAGATTTGGCTCGGTGCGGGAATCGTTCCCGAATGTATACAGAGGCGCCGCGGCAAAAGCGGAAGTATCGAACCACTCGTTGATCGACTGACCGGTCGAGAGGTTGGGATTGTGCAGGCGCATGGCGTAACTCGAGATGCCGGGCAGTTGCGTATTGTTCGGTCCCGTGATCACGACCGGCTGACCATTCTCCATACTCCAGATCCCGCTGACCTGCCAGTTCCCGACGATCTTGCCCGCCAGGCCCTTGCCCGCCCAATGCTTGTCCGTACCGATCGGAAGCTCATACACGAAGTTCGTGACAAAAATCTGCGAGCGATCGAGATCGGACACGGACCGCGAAAGTCTGAGGTTATACGGATCGACAATACTGGACCGGCCGGCGAATCGTTCCGGAACATCGTCAATCAGTTTGCTGAAGGTATAGCTCGACTTGAAACAGCAGGCCATGGCTGAAGCGCTTGTCGGCGCGAACCGTCAGCGCATGATAGACGGAATCGCCGATCGAATCGCGAATATCGTTAATAGAGGTGTATTGGGGATAGGGCAGCAGCAGGCTTGACTGCCGGACAGTGGCCGTGCTGAGGCTTCCGCTTGTAATCTGGCCGTAGAACGGATTGGGAACAAGCGCATTGAGCTGCGATCCGAGAGAGAGATAAATCGGATTGGCCGCGTTCACGTTGACGTTTTCCCAGATATGCTCGCCACGGCTTCCGAGATAAGCCGCCTCGATCAGCAGGTCTCCCGGAAGCGTTCTTTGGATATTGGCGTTCCACTGCTGGTTCACCGGCGTCGCCCAATTCGGGAACACTGCTCCGATACCATTGCCGATCAGCGTGTTTGGATAGGTCAGCAGGCCCGAGGCAAACGGGTTGGCGATGGATGCTCCGGCGGGCGGCGTGTTCGGCGCCGCGGGGGGTTGGCCGAGAAATACCGGCGTGGATGCTTCTGAGCCGCTGCCGAGATCGCCAGGGCTGGCGCCGATGCCGCCGCTCCCCGGAAGATAGAACAGTCCGTATCCTGCGCGGAAGACGGTGTTGTTCATGAATGTATACGCGAGACCCACGCGAGGCGCAATATCGGTCTGATTCGGGTTGCTCTGATATCGGTGGTTAGGCGTGGTAAAGCTCAGAACCCCCTGGCGGCCTGTTATCGAATCGGTGGCGCTCGGGTTGAAGTAGGCAAGCTGGTTATAGCGCTCGTTGAAGGGAGTCTGATATTCCCAGCGCGCGCCGAGATTCAGGGTTAAGTTCCTGGTAACCTTCCAGTCATCCTGAAAATAGATGTTGTAGCTCCTTTGAGAGGACGCGAGAGAGGGTCCCACGGTAAAGCTGCCGCCCGTTGGCGCCCCCAGCAGGAGCGTGGCCAGACCGTAACCTGACGTAGCGCTTGCGGCGCTGGGATCAGGCCCCTGAGTGTAGGCTCGCGTAAATCCGAAATCGCCCGACGGATAATCCGGCCGGAAGATGTTGAACGCAAGAAACAGGTAGTCGATTCCCCCTTTCAGAGTGTGCGAGCCTCGAAGCCAGGTCAGATGCGCCTGAGCTTCGGGAGTATTTTCAGCGTCCACATAGTGGGAAGCGCGCTGAGGACCCAGGCCTGTCAAATCCGTCACGTCGAATTCCGGAAAGAGAGCATCCGTCGAAGCGGACTTGAGAGAGGCCGGCAGGCCGAGAGACGTCGGATCGAAGCCGGCGCTGCGCGGCTGGCACGTGTTCAGCTGCCGTGTGTAACTCACCCGGAATTCCCCTATCAGGGTCGGCCGGAACGTGACGGTGTCGCTCAGGCCCGCTACCCACGGGCTCGCATTGGATTTGCCCTCGTTGCAATTGGTTCCCTCACCGGGAAACGCAAGGCCTGTGTAACCAGGCGTGATGGCGGGGTTATAGGTGACGCCATAGCGGAAGAAAATGCGATTATTGTCGCCCGTATTCTCGTCGATTCGGCCGTAATATTTCGTGGCCGTGTTCTGTCGCGTGGCGGACCCGGCCCAGTTGTTGGAGTTGCCGGGCAGATTCGGAAGCGGATAATACTGCAACAGATTCAGTGCGATCGGGTTGATGCGGCTGGATGGGATCACGTTACCGGGGAACGCAGTGCGTGTATAACTGCCGGGAGTCGAGGGATTCGGCACCGTTGTCGAGGGATCGTAAATCACGATCAGAGCTCCGGACGTGGTGGTTGTCTGAGAGAAATCTCCACTGCGTTGCGGCACCGTGGGTACGGTGTCTGTCACGTTATCCGGACTGCGATCCGGAATCCGCTCGTAGTTGAAGAAGAAAAAGGTTCTGTTCTTCCCGTTGTAGACCTTCGGAACATAAACCGGACCGCCGATCGCAAAACCGAATTCATTGTGACGAACGGGATTGATCTTGAGTCCGTTCCTGTTGTTCGTCCAGCCATTGGCGTTCAAAACGTTGTTGCGGAAAAACTCGTAGGCGCTGCCGTGAATTTCGTTGGTGCCGCTCCGGCCCGCGGCGGTGAGAATGCCTCCGCCCGAGCGTCCGTACTCAGCCGAGAAATTGTTCGTGATCACCTTGAATTCTTCCACCGTTTCGAGCGGAGGCGTGTAGACGATGTCGTTCGTCGAAGTGTTTCTGGTCTCCTGGCCATCGAACAGCACGTCGCTGGTATTGGAGCGCCCGCCGCCAATAACAGGTCCCGTTCCGGAATTTCCTGCCGGATCCACGCCTGGAGCGAGCGTGAGCAGCGCATAAGGATTACGGCCGTTCAGCGGAAGTTGCACGATCTGCTGCGTGGTGACGACATTGCCGAGCGAGGATGTCTGCGCGTCAAGAAGAACCGCCGCCGCCGATACGGAAATCTCCTGCTTCACAGCGCCCGTGGCAAGCGTGATGTTGATGGTCGCCGTTTGGCCGACCGCGAGCGTTATGTTGTTGACCGTCGCTGCCGAGAAGCCTTGCATTTCAGCGCTGATCGAGTAGCGTCCCGGCGGAGTGTAAGGAAAGCTGTAGTTCCCCTGCTGATTGGTGCTGGTAGTCGCGGCTACCTTGGTTGCTACGTTGGTCAAAACAACCTTGGCGCCGACCATCACAGCATTCGACTGGTCCGTGATAACGCCGGTGACCGTACCCTGTTCAACCTGCGCAAATGCCGTTGTGGTCACGAGACCAATCAGACTCGCAACGGCGATCAGCGAAACAAACCTGTAGGACATACTTACCTTCTCCTTACCTGGTAATGGATTCAGCCGGACGTTCGACTGCACGGAAGACCCTTGCTCCGCCTGTTGCTGTTCACAATACTCGCCGCCGCAGGCCGTCACAAGGTTAATAAGGTTAGTAACGGGACGTTACTGCGCTGATTCGAAAAGGATTCTGAAACGCTTTTGTAAAAACGTGCCATCCCCCTCTCATATCCTGCTGATGCAAGCCGGGAAGCCGCCTTTGGGCGCTGCTGGAGGGACTTTCGCCGGTTCAGGGCACGCCCTGTTGTAAGTCGCCTTTTCGTCAGGTTAGGAACGCGCCTAACGTCTGGAGGCGAGAGATCGACCTTCAGTCCTGGCGACCTTTGTCGGCGAGAGCATGGATAGCGAGTACCTGAAATGTATTGGATGAACCCGCCATCGTGGAAACCCGCAGCAGGATTTCAAAGTGACGGGGAGGTCCGCCGGGATGGATGCCGTGCTCCTCGAGAATCCTCGACAGCAATTTCGCGTCGGTCGCCAGTTTACCTGCCGCTTCCGTACCTTCCGCATTCGATCCCGCGAGGATCAACACCTGGCCGCTCTGGTTCGGATTGGCCGTCAGCGCAATAATCGCATAGGCCTGGCCTGTATCCCAGCCATTCGCCGTAGGCACATATCGCGCCTGCTCACCTGTACGCGGACGTTTGTTACGAACGAATTCCGCCTTCTTTTCTTCATCAAACGCAAAGGCGAAATCGAGCTGGTCCTGAAACAGCTCGACCCAGGGGTTTGAGCGCGGACTTCCGAACAGGATGAAGTTATCGTCGGTTTTGAAGTCGGCCAGTCGAACGGATCGCGCGGTGCGCGGATCGAGAGACGGGGCCGCGTTTCCCTTGTCCATCGACAGGATCTGCAACAGAATACCGACGTCCACCGCCGAAATGTTCACGCCGCGAAATGTCCCGGAATCGATCGCCCATCGCAAATCGGATCGGATTGCTTCCTGCGCCGGCCAATAATGCTGGTTCGCGTAATCGGAAAGAGAAAGAGTATGGTGCGAGAGCTTCTGAATGCTGACAATCTCCGGATCGCAAAAAATGAGCCTCGTATGGCGCCCGGATTGGATAACGGCCGACCACGGCAGTTTGTGACTGGATCCCGATCTCGAGAGGTCGCGGACCCAGAATCCGAGAGCAACAATGGCGCAGACTGTCGCCGCAACCCACGGCGCAAATTGGCGAAATCGGCTCGCCCGGAAATTGCCCGCGCGGCCGTGATTCGCCGGAGGGCAGTCGCGGGCTCGCAGGCAAATCCTCCGTCCGAACCGGATGACCTCCGGAAACAGTATCGGTTTCATCGTCCGGATGGCCGGACGCAAGTCGCGTTAAGGCAGATGAATCTCGATGAAATTCGGGAATATAGGAACCAGGCGGAAGCTCAATGCGAAATTCCGATCTCGCGCCGAAATCGGAATAGTAATGAATCAGGCGCTTGCGCACATCGCAGGCGGTGACGCGTACAATCGCGTCGTCGGCCGTATTGTACGCAGGCTCGCGGCCGAAGAGTCTGCTTCCGAGCGTCCGTTCCTTCAGCTCATCGAAACGGCCGGCCAGCGCCGTCTCCACAACAAACCCAAGGAACTGTTGGCTGCGGCGGCTGCCCTTGAACGCGGGACTCGCAATCACCTGCCTGATATGCGCTTGAATTGCCCCTGAATAAGGAGAAAACTCGATTACTTTCGTAATCGCGTCCATCTGATCCAGTTGATTTGCCCGTCCGGACATAAAGTACAGCCAGCGCAGGATATCACAGCCCGCTGATCGCGAGTCATGGGCGGATTTTCAGCAAAATCGGTCTGGCGAACAGCGCAGGAACCCGGCACGTCTCGCCCGCCGGCTTAAACTCCATTGGAACTTCGGCTCCGCGCTTCAAATCAGTCCGTCGCGCACTGCAATCCTTACCAGCTCCCCCAGGGACTCGGCTCCCAGCCTGGTCAGAATATTCGCGCGATGGCTCTCAATGGTTCTTACGCTCAGTTTCAGCTCCGTCGCGATCTGCTTGTTGCTCTTTCCGGAGGCGAGCAGACGCAGTACGTCGGCCTCGCGCGCACTCAGAATGTACTGCGCCGGCGCTGGCCCGGCCGCTTTCATTCACGGCCGCAGGCGAGGCAAAGAACGTGTGCCCGGCCGCCAGCCGCTCCACCGCCTCCACCAGCTTCGAAGACGCATCGCTCTTCACCATATACGCGCTTGCGCCCGCCTTCATCAGGTTGCGAACGATCTGCTCGCCCGTGTGCATCGTCAGAATCAATGTTTTGATCGAAGGAACGCGCTCGTGCAGGCGCTCGGTTACCTGAAGACCGTTTTGTTCGGGCATCGAAAGGTCAAGGATGGCGATATCCGGCCTCGTCGATTCGGCCAGTCGGATCGCGTCCAGTCCATTCGACGCCTCGCCCACGATCTCCCAGTCCGGGTGCCGCGCCAGCAGAATGCGGATCAGACCCCGCCGCACGAATTCGTGGTCGTCGGCAACGAGAATCCGCGGCGCCTTCATCCGGTTCCAGTCCAGGGGACGGAGATCTCGAGTGAAGTCTTTCGCCGTTTTGTCCTGAAAAGCGTCCAGCCGGCGAGTGCCCTGGCCCGTTCGCGAATCAGCGGCGATTCCCGTATCGTCTCATCGCGAGGGCAGACGCATTCAATTCGAATGGAAACCATGCCCGCCCCATAAGTCAGCGCGGTCCGAATCTCCGACCTGCTGGTATGCCAGATCGCGGCCGCCGCCATCTGCTGCAGTCCTGCGAAAAAGAGGTCCTTGATTTCTTCGGGCGGGTCCGCCGGGATGGAGGCCGCTGTTACGTCGAAAACGATTCCGGCGTCCGCGCGCAGCACGCCTGCATACCATTGGATCGTCTCGATCAATCCCAAATTGAGAAACGAAGGGGGCGCCAGCACATAGCTGAGCGCGCGCACGCCGCGGCAGCAGCGGTCCACGTAGCCCACTACCGCGGAGAGCCTGTCCTTCCCGTCCCCGTGCAGCCCGCTGAGCGAGAGCGATAACGCCACCAGATCCTGCGTCACGACGCCATGCAGATGCCGGGAGATCGCGCGCCGCTCCAGAAGCTGGGCGGAGAAGATATCCCGCACCATCTCCCGCTCCCGCGGTCCAGCCCGCGTCCCGATACGAAGGGCGGCGACGAAGCCTCCCGCCGTGCGCGCGCATAGAACCTCCGCTTCGCCCGCCGCGAACGCAAATGGCCGCCGCGAGACCGAAACCAGTTCGCCGCCCGCCGCGAATTCGCGTGGCCAGGCCAATCCCGCGAGGCTCTTCCGCGCCGCTGTCCTCGAACCGGCAAGCTGCTCGAATTTCGAGCTGCAATCTATGAAATTGCCCCGGTTATTGAAGAAAATCAGCCCGTCGGAGCTGTCTTCCCAAAGCTCCAGATCGAGCCTCGCCGCCGTTGTGGAAACCTTGGCGACGTTCTCTTTTCGACGGCCGATGGTGGTTGAGGACATAGCGGCCCCGTTCCGCGCCTGGTAATCTTACTGTAATTCAGCGGCAAATGCACGTTCCAATTCATTTTCCAATACAGAAAGTAGCGAATATTTTGTGCAGAATATCGTCGGCGGTCGTGGCGCCGCTAATCTCGTCGAGCGCCTGCATCGCGCAATAAAGATCCAGAAGCACCATTTCGTGCGGCGCTCCCCCGGCGGCTGCATCTCCTCCTTTGCGCAGCATGCGCGCCGCTTCCCGCAGCAGGCTTTCGTGCCGCACGCTGGTGATCAGGCCGGTTTCAGACTGCATCTCATCCGACCCTCCCAGCGCTTCCACGATCGCGCGGCGCAATTCGTTGATACCCGCGCCGGTAGTCGCCGAGACCGCCAGATCCCCTTCGCGCGCCGCGAATCCCTCCAGATCGGCCTTGTTGGCAATGGCAAACGCACGCCCCTGCGCGCTCGCGCGGGCCAGCAATTCGTCATCTCCCGCGGTTCGCGCCACCGCTCCATCGAAAACGACCAGAGTAATGTCGGCGTCGGACATCGCCCCAAAGCTGCGCTCGATGCCCAGTTGCTCCACCATCTCACCGGTTTCCCGAATGCCGGCCGTATCCACCAGACGCACCGGAATGCCGGCGAATTCGGCCGTCTCCGAGACCAGATCGCGCGTCGTTCCAGGGACTTCCGTCACGATGGCGCGCTCCTGTTCGAGCAGCCGGTTGAACAAGCTGCTTTTCCCGGCATTCGGCGGCCCCACAATCGCGAGCGAGAATCCGGAATGAACGATGCTGCCGTATACGAAGCTCCGGGCCAGCCTTTCCATGCCCTCGAGAATCGGTTCGAGGCGTCTCTGATTCTCCGCCGCCGGGCGCTACGCTGACGTCGTCTTCGGCGAAATCGATTCCGGCCTCCATCAACGCAATCAGATCGATAAGCTGCGATTTGAAAGGCGCTACCCGCTTTGAAACCGCGCCCTGCGTCTGCCGGGCCGCCACCCGCGCCTGGTAAAGCGTGGTCGCCTCGATCAGATCCCGGACCGCCTCGGCGCGGGGCAGGTCGATCCTCCCGTTCAGAAAAGCGCGCATCGTGAATTCGCCCGGTTCGGCCAGTCGCGCTCCCGCCCGCACCACCCTGTCGAGGCAATAGCGCAGCACCACCGGCGCTCCGTGGCAGGAGATTTCCACCAGGTCTTCGGCCGTGTAAGAGCGCGGGGCCGCGAAAAACGTGAGAACGGTTTCGTCCACCAGTTCCCCTTCCGCGTCGCGCAGTTCCGCCAGCACGGGCCGGCGCGGCCGCAGATCCGTTTGAAATGCAGTACCTCGCGCGCAATCGCCGCCGCTCGCCTGCCGGAGAGCCGCACCATCCCGATGGCGCCCCGTTCCGGGCGGGCGTAGCGATCGCGGCAATGGTGTCCTCGAGCAGCAAGCGAAATCCGCCTTCTCCAAAAAACCTGAAAAATTTATGGTAACGACCGGCCGTTTGCTTCGTTTCTTGTATGACAAGCAAGCGCCAGCCAGCGCCGGAGCAGCGCATAACGGAGCGGCGCCGATAGACCGGGCCAGAGGGACCCGGCATCATCTCAACTCAGAACGTTGGTCGTAGCGGGCCGCATCGCCCCGCGCGCCTGAATCATTCGCCGGATCGTCCGGCGGGGAGGATCTGCGCATGGGCATTTTACGGACCGTCGCCATTTTCATGTTCGCTTGCGGCCAGGCTTTTTGTCAGCAGCCGGCGCGTGCGAATGAACCACAACAAACCTGGCGGACCCTGCATGATGCCGGTGTCGCCGCTTATCAGAGCCATAGCCTGAACGAGGCCATATCGGCCCTCGAGGCTGCTCTGCCGCTCGCTGCCACGCCGGCCAGCGCGCCGCCACTCTGAACGATCTGGGCAACTGCCTGCGGGCCGTCGGGAGCGCGCGCCGAAGCCCTGACCGATCTCGAACTGGCTTTCGCCGCGTGGCGCGACGCGGACCCGCATGGCCGTTACGCCGCGCAGACCGCGATGAGCCTGTCCAGATGGACCGCGCTCTGAACCGGTACGCGGATGCCGAGCATACGCTGCGCCTGGCTCTCGATGCCCCTCCCCGGGAAGACGACAAGCCAGGCCGCTTTGCTGAATTCGCTCGGAGATTTGCTGCGGGAGCAGGTCCGGATCACCGAAGCGCGGGAACTGTTCAACCTAGCGCTGAAGCTTGTGCCCGACGGCGGACCACTGGAAATCGACGCGCTCGATCGGGCTGGCCGATGTCGAGCGTTCCTCCTCCGAGTGGCGCACCGCGATCGACGACTTCAACCGCGCGATTGCGCTCTCGCGCCAGGCCGATCAGTCAGATACCGAAGCGATCGCGCTGCGCGGCCTGGGAAAAACCTACTGCGATGCAGGCAACCTCGCGCGCGCCGAGCCCATCCTGAAACGGGCCCTGGAGCATGTTCGAGACCATTCCGGAGCTGCGCACCCAATCCAGCGCCACGCTCGCGTATCTGGGCGGCGTCTATCGGGACGAAAAGAAATACGGGCTTGCCGAAGATGCATTTACGCGCGCGCTGGATCTGCAGGGCGGCCCCGAGCGTGCGGCCGGTCCACAGGCCGCCATCATTCTGGAACTGCTGGCCGGAGTCTGCGCTGCTCGAGAAGCGCTTCGACGAGGGCGCCCGCGATGCGGCGGCGGCGCTCGCCATCATGGTGCGAATCTTTCCTCCGGACACCCCGCCCATCGCCGGCGCGATCGGGGCACAGGCGTACGTCGACGAGCAGGCCGGAGATCTGGAAGCGGCGGACAAACATTATTCCGAAGCGCTTCGCATCATGCGCGCCAACGGAATAGCAAATTCGACGATCGGCACGGACTATATGCGGGCGCACGCGCAGGTGCTCCGCCGCCTGCACCGGCGTGGGGCGGGCAATCCTCGAACCGCCGTCAAGGCTTTTCAGCCGGCGCCGCCCGCTGGAGAGCGGGTGCCGCAGCCCGCAGGACACCCAGCACCAGGCTAGCGTCGGCCCCGCGGGAGGCCTGCCGCGGCCTGGGCCGTTTCCGCGTGAGCGGCCGCCTTCGCCCTGCGGTCGCGGGCCGCGATCGCGATCCCGGAAACCCCCTCGGGCCTGCGCCGGAACCGGAACGCTCGGTGGCGGCTCGGGCAGCGACGGCATTCCCGCGGGATAGATCACAACCCCGCGCTGCGGGCCCGACCCGAGGCTTTCGCTGCGCAGGTCGTGCTCGTTGCGCAGCGCAATGTGGATGACGCGGCGCTCCCGGCTGTTCATCGGATTGAACCGGAACGGCGCGCCCGTGCGCTTCACCTTCTCCGCCGCGGCGAGCGCGCTCATCCGCAATTCCTCGATGCGCAGAGCCCGGTAATCGTTGGCGTCGAAGGAGATTCGCGAATGCTCGTCGGAGTGCATCCGCAGCATCTCCTGGGTAACCAGTTCGAGACTCAGAAGCAGTTCGGCCCTGTTGGCAAGCAGCATCTCGACGTCGCGGCCCCTGAATTTGACCGTGATGTCGGGGTTCTCGAAATCGGGATTGGCGTCTCCGCCCGGCTCGACGATGAAATCCAGATCAAAGCCGGCGTTGTCGATCGTCCGCCGCAGAAACTCTTCGATTCGCGGACCTGTTTCTTCCAGGGAAAATCGGCTGCTCACGCTGTCTTTCGGCCCTTTGGATCTGGTTTCCTGGCCGGAACCGCAGCGGGCAAGTGGCGGAGCCGTTTTATTGAAAAACCACTGCTGCGCCATGCTCACCAGATTGCTGGTCAGGTAGTATAACACCAGCCCGCTCGCCAGCCGGCCAGAAGAAGAAGCCCCAGATCAGCGGCATGAACTGCATCATTTTCTGCTGATTCGGGTCGCCGCCGGCCATGGGCGTCATCTTCTGCAGAAGGAAACCGGAAACGATCATGATCAGCGGCAGAAAATGAATATCGAAATGCTCCGGCTGCGAAAGATCGCTCGACCCAGAGCCAGCGTGCGAAGCGCATCTCAATGGTCACCGCCAGCACTCGCCAGAACGCGTACAGGAACGGGAGCTGAATCAGCATGGGGATGCAGCCGCCCATGGGATTCACGCCGTTCTTCTTGTACAGCGCCATGATCTCCTGCTGCTTCTGCTGCGAGCGTGGGATCGCTCATCCCGATGCCCTTGTACTTCTCGTTGATGCGGGTCATCTCCGGCTGCAGCGCCTGCATTTTGCGCATCGACTTGAGATTGGCGATCTTGAGCGGGAGCAGCGCCATGCGTGATGATGACCGTCAGCAGAACGATCGACCAGCCGTAGTTGTGAACGAAGGCCGAGTTCATCCACTGCAGAACGATGAACAGCGGTTTGGCCAGAATGCCGAACCAGCCCCAGTCGATCACGTCCTGCAGCCGCGGATTCACCTTCTTGCAGGGCGTTCAGTTCCTTGGGCCCGACGTACAGGCCAAGCTGGTTGCGCGCTTCGCCGCCCACGCCGACGCCCGGGATAAGCTTCTTCGGCCGAATTGAACGGACGTGGCAACGGAATCGCTGTAAGTGACGGTTTCGAGCGGCGTATTCGGCGGAGGCAGGAAAGCCGCCAGAAAGTACTGATCCTCGATCCCGGCGAAGGCGTCGTTCGCCGGTATTCGAAACCGGCCCGTTTTTCGCCGCTTTGGCGTTCTCGGTCACCAGCTTTGCCGCGCGATATCGTCATAGCGCACCGTCTCCTGGTGGCCGGGCGCGCTCTGCACCGCCATGTCGCCGAAGCCGGCGCGCCATTCGATGACGTGGCGCAGTCCCGCCCCATTCAGCGCGACGTCGTCCGCATACTGAACCATGTAGCCGTCGCGCTGAAAAGCGAAAGTCTTTTTGGCGGTCGGTGCGGCCGTCGGAGAATTCGAAGGAGATGGAAAGGCCGTCCGCGCCCGGGATGCGCCGCCCAGAGCGCCGTGTTCAGATCGGTGGAGGGTTTCTGGCCGCGAAAGTCGAACGTGAACGGAAACCCGGTCTTCTGCACGCCCGGTAAATTGACCAGTTCGAGCGGCTTTTGCTGGCGCGGTCCTTGAAATTTTTGAGCATCCAGCTCTTCACCACCGCTCCGCGATTCGAAAAGACGACCTGGTAGAGCGACGTATCGATCGTGAACTCCTGCTCTGCCGAGGCCGCGACCGGATTCGTGGCCGCAGCGGTGGCCGGCGGCGCATCCGTCTCTGTTTTCCCGGGTTGCGCGTGCGTCTTCGCAGGCGGGCTCTGTTCCGTGGTCTTCGCGGCTTCCGCCGCCGGTTGCGCCGCAGCGGCCTGGGCTTTCGCCGCGCGAGTCTTCTGCGCCTGCTCGGGCGGAATCAGCCCGAATTTTCGATAGAAGAACGGCGTCGCTACCAGAATCACGCCCATCAGGATGAAGGCGATCACCATCCGCACTTCGTTGGGCAGTTCTTTCGAAGATTTTTCTTTTGAGCCTGTTGGATTCATTCGGTATCAGCCGCGGCGCGCGGCACGGGATCAAAGCCGCCCTCATGGAAAGGGTGGCAGCGGCCGAGCCGCTTCAAACCGAGCCAGACTCCTTGCGCGGGCCCGTGAAGTTGAATCGCCTGGCGCATGTATTCCGAACAGGTCGGATAAAAGCGGCAGGCGGAGGGAAGCAGAGGGGAGATCACGCGTTTGTAGACGAAGAGGATCCGACGAGAACCGATTGCAGCGGGCGAAAAGGCGCCGCACCTCGGTCTGCAAGTCCGTGAACATGCAGTCCAGAGTCTTGCGGCGGGGATTGAATACGATCGACCACTCGGAATTCAAAGAATCCAGCTCGAGCCGGACGGCTTCCCGCATGCGGCGGCGAATACGATTTCGCGACGACCGCCTTGCCCAGCGCCCGCGGCGTGGTGAAACCGACGCGCGGACCCGCTGTTGAATCCGTTTCGCGAAGGCGCCCGGCGACACAGAAGGCCGCAAAAAACGGACAGGTAAAACGAGTCCCTGTGTCGTAAACCCTTCGGAAATCGGATGAGCGGAGCAGCCGGACACTTTTCGGAAAACCTGGTATCCGGGTTACCTCTCGGAACTGACCGTGAGCTTTTTTCGTCCGCTGGCGCGGCGGCGGGAAATTACAGCGCGGCCGTCGGCGGTCTTCATGCGCGTCCGAAATCCGTGAGTCTTCGCGCGGCGCCGGTTATTCGGCTGGTACGTACGTTTCGGCATTTTAGTAGTGGAAATAAGGATTATACAACAGCTTGCGCCAGGCGCCGGCGCGCAGCCGAAACACAGGAGGATCTCTGAAAATCACGATAACGCCGATACAGATCCGGCGTGATGACGTCTGCCGAAGTGAAACTGGCGGTCGACGCGTCCGCCATTCTGGCGATTGTTTTCGATGAGCCTGGATGCGGCGAGTACCTTTCGAAGCCGTGCGAAGCGCATAATCCCGCGTCAACCGCCCACTCCTGGTAATGTACTGTGAAGTTGATGAAGTGGACCCTCATCCTTGTCCCCGTGTGCGTGATCTGGGCAATGTCCGATAAGGGAGACGCCGTTCGCGGCAAGACCGTGTTCGAAAACAACTGCGCGGAATGCCATTACCCGGACAGCCGGGAGGAAAAGGTCGGCCCCGGTCTCCAGGGCGCGAAAGACGGAAAGCTGCCCGACGGACGCCCCGCCACCCGCGAAAAGCTGCTCGACATCATCAACACCGGCCCGGCCGAGATGCCGTCCTTCAAGGACCGCATTTCGGAGCAGGAAAAAGAGGATGTCGTGGCCTACGTCATGACGCTCTAGGCTAGTCTCCTGTCCCGGATAATTCCTGGCAAGCAGGTGGGGCAGGCAATCATGCCTGCAAGCCGGCTTTCAGCCGGCTGGACCCGCTGGAAAGCGGGTCCGCAGCCAGGATGGCTGCCCCACATCTCGCATCCCACCGATTGTCAATTTTTGCTCGGGACAGCACACCAGACCGGCTGTACACCGGCAATGTTTTTGCCGGATTGCGCAAGACCGATCCGTTGCAACCAGGTGTCGCGGCGATTGTCCTCGCCGGATCGACCGGGCCATTCACCGAGCTAAAAGGGAAGAATTCCCTTCTATTTCATATAATTGCGCCCGAATATCCCGAAATTCGCCCAGTGCACATGTTCTACTCCAGACGGCATGTCTGAAAAAATCACGCCGATCTCAGAAAAGCGTCTCGCCGCCAACCGCGCCAATGCGCAGAAGTCCACCGGTCCCCGCACCCCCGACGGGAAATCGAAATCCTCGCGCAACGCCGTCAAACACGGTTTCCGCGCCTCCTCCTTCGCCGTCGTGCGCCTCGAAGAGCTGGACGAAGTCGAAAATTTCAAAGCCGACGCCGTCCACTGCTATCGCCCGGTCAACGCTCAGGAACTCGCCGCCGTCGAGCGCATCGCCATCGCCCAGCAGCAGATGCTCCGCGGCGCCCGCCTCGAAGCCGGCATGTTCACCGCCGCCCTCGACGAAATGATGGACCGCAGCGCCCGTCCGCTCGTCCCCATGATGCCCGACCTCGTCGGCGATGGCGACATCGAAATCACCCGCGCCCAGAACCGCAACCTCGGCATCGCCGAAGGCTTCCGCCGCATGACGCGCCAGTCGTCGGATGTCTGGTCTCTCATGCTCCGCTACCAGGCCCAGTCCGAGCGCATGTACCGCCGCGCCATCGAAGATTTCGATCGCCTCAAAGCGCTTCGGGACGAAATGCCAAACGAACCCAACGACCTCATCCAACCCGAGCAAATTGAAGAAGTTATCCCGGTCGAACAACTCAATCCCGACCTGAAAACTCCTCCCGAAACGGACCCTCCCACCCCGCCGGCGCCTCGCCGCGCCCCCTCGGTGGACGCTGAATTCTCCGTTTCCGCTCTCACCAAAGACGGTCCCTTCGTTATCTCCGGTTCTCCGGTCCGCAAGCTTTCGCCAAACGAACCCAATTCGCCCGTTTCCTCGTCGCCGGACGTTGACCGGTAAACATCCCGTTGCAATTCCTTCGAGTGCGGGCGTATCATCCACACTCAGGAGGTGACGCGATGGCCAGTCCGGGGATGGCTTTCGATCATCGGACAAGCTCAACCAGTTCATGGGATCCGGCGATTCGCGATCTGGGCGCCGCGATGCATGCGCCGCTGGTTCTGCTTGGGGATCGGCTCGGTCTTTATAAGGAGATGGCCGGGCGCAGGCGAACTCTACGTCCGCCGAACTGGCGAACCGCGCCGGAGTCGATGAGCGCTATGTTCGCGAATGGCTCAACGCGAATGCCGCGAGCGGATACGTCGAATACAACGCGGCCGCGCGGTACGTACTCTCTGCCGCCCGAGCAGGCGATGGCCCTGGCGGTGGAAGACAGCCCCGCGTTTCTGCCCGGCGCTTTTCAACTGGTTTATTCGGTCTTCCAGGACGTGCCCGAAGATCGAAGAGGCTTTCCGTACCGGGCGCGGCGTCGGCTGGCACGAGCACCACCACGATCTGTTTCAGCGGAACCGAGCGTTTTTTCCGGCCGGCCTACGCCGCGAATCTGACAACCTCCTGGCTGCCCGCTCTCGAAGGAGTGGTCGAGAAACTGGAGCGCGGCGCCAAAGTGGCGGATGTGGGCTGCGGCCTCGGAGCGTCAACCATCGTGATGGCGAAAGCCTATCCCAACTCGAGTTCATGGGTTTCGATTATCACGCCGGGCTCGATCGAGACTGGCGCGCGAGCGAGCGGCGGAAGCCGGCTCTCGGCGACCGAGTCCGGTTCGAAGTCGCGCCCGCCGCGCACTACCCGGGCACCGGCTACGATCTGGTGGCGTTTTTCGATTGCCTGCACGACATGGGGGATCCCGTGGGCGCGGCGAAACATGTCTATGAAACGCTCGATCCGGAGGGCACGTGGATGATTGTCGAGCCGTTCGCGCATGACGACGTCGCATCCAACCTGAATCCGATCGGGCGAATGTACTACTCGGCTTCCACCATGGTTTGTACGCCCGCGTCCAGATCGCAGGAGGTCGGACTCGCGCTCGGGGCGCAGGCCGGAGAAGCCCGAATCCGCGACGTCGTCACCGCAGGGCGGGTTCACGCGCTTCCGCCGCGCCACCGAAACGCCGGTCAACATGGTTTTCGAAGCCCGGCGCTGATCAGCTCCGGTCTGCCCGCTATACTTGTCCGTTTCCATGCCCATTCTGGATGTAAATGAGATCCGGCGGATTCTGCCGCATCGCTACCCGTTTCTGCTGGTCGATCGCATCGTCGAACTCGAAGCGGAGCGCATCGTCGGCATCAAGAACGTCACGGTCGAATGAGCCGTTCTTCACCGGGCATTTCCCCGATTTTCCGGTCATGCCCGGCGTTCTGATCGTGGAAGCGATGGCGCAGACCGCCGGCGTGCTGGTCCTCAAGAACATCGCGGATCGCGACGACAAGCTGGTGTTTCTGGTCTCCGTGGATGCGGCCCGCTTCCGCAAGCCCGTGGTTCCCGGCGATCAGCTTCGCCTCGAGATGACGGTGATCAAACGCAAAGGCTCGGTGGCGAAAATGGCCGGGCGCGCCACGGTGGATGGCGTTCTCGTGGCCGAAGCCGAAGTCATGTGCAAGCTCGAGGACAAGAAGAGCGCTCCGGCCGAGTAAATGCCGGTTCATCCGACAGCCATCGTCGATCCGGCCGCGCGCATCGATCCCACGGCCGAGATCGGCCCCTGGTGCGTCATCGGCGCGGAAGTCGAAATCGGCGCGCGCACGCGCCTGATGGCGAACCTTTTTATCGAAGGCCCGACGACGATCGGCGAAGACAACGTCTTCTTCCCTTATTCGACGGTCGGCGTCGCCTCGCAGGACATGAAATACAAAGGCGAGCGGGCGTACACGCGCATCGGCAGCCGCAACAGCATCCGCGAATTCGTCACCATTCATCGCGGCACCGAAGGCGGCGGACTGCTCACCGAAATCGGCGACGATTGCCTCCTCATGACCCAGGCGCACGTGGCGCACGATTGCCGCATCGGCAACCACGTGATTCTCGGCAACAGCGTGGGTCTTGCCGGCCACGTCGTCATCGAGGACTGGGCGGATGTCAGCCCCTTCAGCGGCGTGCATCAGTTCTGCCGCATCGGCCGGCATGCGTTCGTCGGGCCGTACAGCGTGATCAAGCAGGACGTGATGCCCTATTCGCTCACCAGCAGCCAGCCGCAAGTGCGCGGTGTTCGGCGCCAACAGCATCGGGCTCGGCCGCCGCGGCTTCGACACGAGCGTCGATCGAATCCCTGCAGACCGCCATCCGGCTGCTGACGCGCGCGGGGCTGAACACCTCGCAGGCGATCGAACGAATTCGCGCGGAAGTGCCGCCCTGCGCGGAAGTCGATGAGCTGCATCGCGTTCATCGCCTCCTCCGAGCGCGGCGTAATCAAAGGCCATGAAATACGGCATCATCGCCGGCAACGGCCGCTTTCCCGTGCTTGCGCTCGAAACCGCGCGCAAGCAGGGCGATGAAGCGGTCGCCATCGCCATCAAAGAAGAAGCTGCGCCCGGAAGTGGAGCGCGCCGCCGCCCGCTGCTACTGGATCTCGCTCGGCGAACTCAGCCGGCTGATCGAGATCTGCAAAAGCGAAGGCATCCGCCAGATCATGATGGCCGGCCAGGTGAAGCACGCGAAGATCTTCTCCTCCATCCGGCCGGACTGGCGGCTGTTCAAACTGCTCGCCGCGCTGCCGCGCAAGAACACCGATTCGCTGATCGGCGCCGTGCAGAAAGTGCTGGCCGATGAAGGCATCGAGCTGGTCGATTCCACTCTGCTGCTGAAGCCGCTGCTCGCCCCGGCCGGCGTGCATCACGAAAGCGCAAGCCCGATGCCGACGAGCGGCGCGATATCGAATACGGCCGCCGCATCGCGCACGCGCTCGCGAGCCTCGATATCGGCCAGAGCGTCGCCATCGCGGACCGCGCCTGCGTGGCGCTGGAAGCAATGGAAGGCACCGACGCGATGCTGCGGCGCGCCGCGAGCCTGGTGAAGGCAAGCGGATCGACGCTGGTGAAATCCTCGTCGCGCCGCCGCCATCTGCTGTTCGATGTTCCCGTGATCGGGCCCGGAACCGTCGAAGTCATGATCGAAACCGGAACCACCGCGCTCGCCGTGGATGCCGGAAGGACGCTGATGCTCGATAAGGACGAAATGCTCGCGAAAGCCAACGCGGCCGGTCTCGCGATCGAAGGCATGGAGGCCGCCGAATGACGCGCGTCGCCGTCATCGGCGTGGGAGCGTTCGGCAAGAATCACGCGCGCGTGGTGTCGCAAAGTCCGCGCGCGAAGCTGGAATTTGTGGTGGATTCGGATCCGCGCGCGCCGCAGGCCGTCGCGCAGGAGTTCGGCGCGCGCGCCGCCGGCGGACTATCCGCGAAATCATCGGCCAGGTGGATGCGGCCATCGTCGCCGTTCCGACCAAAGCGCATGCCGAAGTCGGCTGCGCGCTGCTCGATGCCGGCATCGACGTTCTGGTCGAAAAACCGATCGCCGCCACGCTCGAAGAAGCCGACCGGCTGGTCGAAGCCGCCGACGGCAATGCACGCATTCTGCAGGTGGGCCATCTCGAGCGCTTCAACCCCGTGGTGCTCGAACTCGAGCGCATGGCCCGGCTGCCGCTCTTTTTCGAAATCCATCGGATGAGCGTCTTCACCTTCCGCAGCCTCGATGTGGATGTGGTGCTCGACCTGATGATTCACGATCTGGATATCGTGCTGGCGCTCGCGCCAGGGCGAACTCAGGATATCCGCGCGGCGGGGATTTCGATCCTTTCGCCGAAAGTGGATATCGCCAATGTGCGGCTGGAGTTTTCGGATGGCTGCATCGCCAACCTGACGGCCAGCCGGGTTTCGACCGAGCGCATCCGCAAACTGCGGCTTTTCCAGCCGCGGCCAGTACATCTCGATCGATTACGCGAAACAGTCCGGGGCGGTAATTACGGTCGGCGGCCCGCAGGGAATCGCGTTCGAGCAGATGGCGATCACAGTCCGCCGAACCGCTGAAACTGCAGTTCGATGCCTTTCTCGATTCGCGTCGAAACGCGGCGTACCGCCGAAACTGGACGGCCGGCGCGGCGCGTCGAACACTGGAGGTCGCCGCCGCCGTGCTTGCTAAAATTGATCAACACGCAGGCGTGGTGTCGCGCACACTCGCTTCAGGATGGAAACCTTAGAGCGGTCTCGTATCGCCTCTAATTAAAACGGAACCCGAACTCCATCTTCTGCTTGAGCGGGACCGCGCCAGCGACTGGCGCGGTGGCGCATGGCCGCGATCGTGTCGGTCGCGGCGCACGTGGTCTTTTCTGTTCTGGATCTGCGACCACCGGTTTCGACGAGCGGCCACCGTTTCGGCCGGAACAGGTGTTCACGCCGCTCGTCACTCCTCTTTATACGCCGCGCGATATCACCCAAAAAGCGCCGAATAAGGCGCCGTTGAGCAAGGAATTATCCGTGGAGGCGATTGCGCCGCGGCCCGTGGTGAAAGCGCCGGCGCCCGCTCCCGCCGCAAAACAACCGGCTCCCGCCCGCCAGTTTGCGCCTCCGCCGCCGGTGGCAAACGGCGCAGAATAACCCCAAGCCGCAGATCGCCGAACCGCCGAAAATTCAGGGTCCGGCGGCTCCGGACCAGAACAATCAGATCCGCGCCTGAGCCAGCTTCCGCCGCTTCCGGCGCAGAACGAGAATCCGAAGCTGACGCTGGAAGATGCCGGGCAGATCGCCGAATAATGCTCCGGCGCAAACCAATCCCGAACCTTTTCCAAATGCCGGGCTCGACGGTGCAGGACGCGATCCGAGATCTGACGCGCGCCGGCGCTGCCGGCGCGCAGAGCGTGGGCGATATCGGAGCCGACGAAGGCGGCACAGGCCCCGGTCTGAACCTGCCGCCCTCCGCGGGACGGCCGCGCTCGAGTCTTGAGCTGAAAAGCGATCCGATGGGCGTCGATTTCCGGCCGTATATGGTGCAGGTGCTGCTCGCGATTCGCCGCAACTGGTTCGCGGTTTATCCCGAAGCGGCGAGGCTCGGATTGCGCGGGCGAGGTTTCGCTGATGTTCGGCATCGCGAAGCAGGGCGGCGTGACGAAGATCGTTTTCATTTCAGCGAGACGCCTGTCGAAGCCGCTGAACGAGGCCGCGGTGGCGGCGATCAGCGCGTCGAATCCGCTGCCGCCTCTGCCGTCGCAGTTCAAGGGCGACCGCATTGTCCTGCAGATGAAGTTTCTCTACAACATGCCGCGCTGATCAGAATTTCGCCACCAGCCAGAGTCCGAAGATCATGAGCGCGCACCCGGCAATCCGGATGAAGGACGCCGGATGCTGTTTGAATCCGATCCATCCGAAGTTGTCGATGACGATGGAACTGGCAAGCGCGGCGGTGATGCTGATGCCGGTAAATACGCCGGAACCGAGCTTCTGGGCGAACGCCACTCCGGCCATGGTGGACGCGATGCTCAGCAGTCCGCCGGTCCAGGCCCACCAAGGCGTGGCGGAGACGTTCCCGCTCGAAGGCCAGGTTTCCCGCACGAAGGCCTGAATCAGCAGCACGCCCGCAAGACCGGTTATATAAACCACCGCCGTCGCCCACACCGGGTGCCCGAGCGTCTTTTTCAGCTCCGCATTGGCGCCCGCCTGCGCCGGATTGGCGAATCCGGCCGCTGCAGATAGTACGTATATTACCCAGTTCACGCCCGGCGAACTAGCAGATCACGGGCCAGAAGCGAAATAGGTTGCGTGATCTCGGAGATTGTGACGAAATGTCCGACCAGGTTCCTGAGGGCTGCCGATGCAGTAAAATGCGCCGCATGCACCCGGTGTCCTCAGAACCGCGTTCACCTTCTCCCGATTTAATCCTGCGCGAGTTGCAGCGTGTTCTGGCCAGTGCGCAATTCAGCAAGTCCGAAAGATTGTCTCGTCTGCTCCGGTATCTGGTCGAAAACTCGATCGCCGGAAGCTCGGAAAAACTGAAGGAATACGCAATCGGCATAGATGTCTTCGACAAAGACCCTTCTTTCGACCCTCGTATCGACACCAATGTACGCACCGAAGCGCGGCGGCTACGAGCTAAATTATCTGAATATTACGAATCCAGCGGCGCTGAAGACAGCTTGCGCATTGACCTTCCCAAGGGAGGTTACGCGCCGGTATTCGAGATGCGCGCGGGGCCGTCGCATGAAGTCAAACAGGAGCCCGAGCGCTCGCGCCGCAGGCGGTGGCGCGTTGCTTCGTTCGCGGCAGCATTACTGTTCTGCTGTGTTGCGATTTCGATCGGCTGGATATGGGCCCACCGCAGCGCACCAGGGCAACTGCAGTCCATCGCTGTTCTTCCTTTTACGAATCTCAGCGCGGACAGAAGTAATGATTACTTCAGCGATGGGCTTACGGAGGAATTGATCAATGCGCTCGGACGCGTGAATGGCCTAAGGGTTGTGGCGCGCACTTCGGCTTTTCAGTTCAAGGGGAAGGCGGCCGACGTTCGGGAAATCGGGCGGCAGTTGAATGTGGGGACTGTGCTTGAAGGCAGCGTACATAAGGAAGGCAACCGAATACGCATCAGCGCTCATCTGAACAGCACTGCCGACGGCTACCAGCTGTGGTCGCGCACATGGGACCGGGAACTGAATGACATCTTCGCGGTTCAGGAAGATATTGCGGAAGCAGTAGCCAGCAAGATTGAAAGCCCGGACCGGAGTTCTCGGAGCGAGGGGCTAATCATAAGTTTCCACTCGGAATCCGGACGCCCATAACTTGTATTTGCTCGGCCGATATTACCTGGACAAACGAACCGAATCGGCGCTGAAGCAGGCGGTCGAGTACTTCCAGCGTGCGATCGAGCGGGATCCTGATTATGCCGTCGCCTATACAGGTCTGGCGGACAGCTTACAATATCTCTGCCCACCTGGACCAACACGCGCCCGCGAGGGTATTACGAGAACGCGAAGAAAGCTGCGCTCAAAGCGCTTTCTCTCGACGATTCGCTCGCTGAGGCGCATGCTTCGCTTGGAGTTGAGCCCTCCAGCGCCTCGATTGGGACTGGCAGGGCGCGGAACGCGAATTCCGGCGCGCCATACAGATCAACCACAGCTACGCCTTGGCGCACCTGTTCTACGGTCAAGCTCTTCGAGATCGTGGTCTGTTCGATGCCGCAGTCTTGAGGAAATGAGGCAAGCGCGGGAGAACGAACCCGTATCCCTCACAATCAAGGCAAGCAATGCATTACTGCTGTATATGATCGGCCAGTGATACCGAGGCGCTCAGCCGAGGCTCGGCAGGTAATGCAGATGAACCCCGCCGTCATATTCCCATACCGCCTGCTTGGGGCAATTTACGCGCGGCGGCGTTCCCTATTTCCAATCTATCAATATTTTGCAGGCGAGCCTCCGGCTCGAAGAGGACAGCTTCTGTCTCGGAAGGCTCGGTTACGCTTATGCGCGAGCGGGCCGGACGCGAGGAGGCGCTCGCCGCTTTTAGAACGTATGCAGGCTGAATATGCGCACCGCTACATGTCGCCGTATCACATCGCTCTCGTGTATCTCGGTCTCGGAAATCTCGACCAGGCCTACTCATGGCTGGACAAAGCGTACGACGATCGCGATCCAGACATCTTCATGCTTAATATCGAACCAATTTGGAAGCAGCAGCGCAATGATGCTCGCTTCATCGCGCTGCTCCGAAAAATGCGCCTTAAAAGCTGATTTCACGGTGATACCACCGTGAGAACACGCCCGTAACTGCCGTTTTTCGCTCCGAAATGCGGCAGATTCGGGCCATGTTGCCTTTTTTCCGATTAAGATCGGCGCTGAACTCGGCGCAGACGAATCGATAGTTCGCGAGTTCCTCGAATGTCTTCCCACGGCGGAGCACGGACGGCCTGCACAAACAGGCGAGGCATTCTGAGGTCGGCGTTAGCGGGGACAGCGGCTCAATTGGGCCTGGGCTCCCTTCCGGCGAACGGAGAGGAAAATCCTGTCCTACCCAACGGCCCCTTTCAGGACGAGCGACGCCGAAAATGCAGTGTTATCGAGCCGGCGACCGGGCAGACCCAGAATCTAGGCCAGGGAGGAAGCATTACTCTCGCGAACCTGCAGGGAGCCGGGACTGTTGACCTGATCCAGCTTGGCATTGGACCTTTTTGGACCTATTTTTTTTTTTTAGGGTTGTGAGTGCGCGGTTCGATAGTTTCAGGTCGTTTTCGCTTTCTATTATAGTTATCCCGCAAAAAAAAAAAAAAAAAAAAGTTTACCTCGTATCGCAATTAATCAAGTTGTATTAAAAAATCCAGTACGAGAAATTTTATTTGCGCCTGCGTGGGAAGGCGCAATATACTGTTATACCTAACCTGCCGCTAGCTAAAAACAGCTAACACGCGCGAAATCTTGGACGCGAACCCCACACTGCGTTTTCTTACGGCGTATGCGGGCTTATCTTCGTTATGCCTGCTCGTTTCGTCAAGCTATTCGCGATTTAAATCAGGTTCGCTTTGCTGATGATAGTCTCCTTTCTGAACCGCTCTGGTACGCTCTATTGCGCGCGCTATCCAGATAATTCCAAGTCACTGTTGCGCATTGCTGATAATTATTCTTACCACTAAATCTGCGCCACTACGATATTTCGCCGTACCTCTAGCACGGTGGTCTATAAAAAAAAAAAAAAAAAAAAAAAAAAAAAAAAAAAAAAAAAAAAAAAAAAAAAAAATATATAATATCCAGACAACATCAGCCGATTCGACACTGGGCAGTATCACGCAATATCCTCCCTTAATGCCATAAAAAATAATGAAAAGAGCTTTCTCTATTTTATACGGAGAAATTTGCATTGCGATGCGCCTTTTAACCTCAATCAACCACTATACAATATTTTGTTCCGTCGTTAATCGGCGTTGGGACGAAGCGGCAAACAGCGTGCTTGTCGCATCATCTTTTGATCAGCGCCACCAGATCAGAAACCCGCCATTAAATTAACCGCCGCGAGCAAAACCTACCGTCTCAAACACACTCAACTATCCACCTTACATCGGTCTTTTACGCCCGCGCTGTATCCCTTCCTTTTCTCACTCTGCTGTCTGAGCCACGCCGCCCGCCAGCCTGGTACACGATGACGGGATCTACATCCTAATGCAAAGGCCATCTCAAACGCGTGGATTTATACTTCCCAGCCTCCCCGGATCTCCGGCGCAGACTAAATTTCCGCCATTGTTCTCGTTCCTGTTATCGTAGCCTGGCGGCTCAACCCGAATTTCCCGAAATGTTCCGCTGTTGAAGATTATTCCGGTCGCTGCTTTTCATGACCAGCGTGCTGACATGCTGATCTCGCGGCACCTGATGTTTTCCCGCTGGAACGCTCGCTGATTGCGCTATTCATCGCGGCTCTCCCGAGTTCGCTTTATCTTTCCGATCTCGTCATAGCCGAAACCGCTGTATGCGGCGTTTGCAAGTCTCTCTGTTCTTCTGCTCCTCAAGGCCGGCCAGATCGTGGCGCTGCGTGGAGTTTGCAGCAGCCGCGGCATCGCCGCTTACTACACGCGTAGCGCGTCGATCGCGCTGCTTCTGGCGGAGCGCTCGCGCTCGCTTCCCTGCGCAGATGGCACACTGCTCCATCTTTCTCGCTCTCTGCTATCCTCTCGCACAGCTCCCGTGGCAACTATGGCAGGCGCAACAGGCGCCAGTGCCGTAACGAGTCATACTACACTACCTCTCGTATCGGCTCTTCAACATGTTCCCGCATTCACGATGCCGCAAAAGCTTTCCATTTCGACGTAGAATATCCGGTATCTTCACTACATCTCATACTCTCGTTTACGCCTCCTCGTTACATCTC
This sequence comes from uncultured Actinomycetota bacterium, assembly GCA_963834615.1. Lineage (GTDB taxonomy): Bacteria > Actinomycetota > Actinomycetes > Mycobacteriales > Mycobacteriaceae > Mycobacterium. Next base: position 40,806 of record CAWICO010000002.1, on the reverse strand, counting down.
CTGTCATACATTCCTTTTTGCGCTGCCATTCCCGCAGCTTCTATCGGTTACGCCGTTACCGGGCGTCGTATGCCGGCGGTCTTGTCAATCGTGATGCCGGTATTGTGGTCGTGGAGACGCAGCGTTCATTATCCCCACTGGTTTTCTTGTGATCGCACTGTTGCGTCTTCTCTGCTCTGCGCCCATCCTGGTGCCGTGTTTCTCGCCGATCCGTCTCCATTACGCTCGTTTCTCAAACTCCCGACAGCGTTCGATTCCTCTCTACAACGAGGAGGACTTCATCCAGGAAGTACTGGAAAGGGTGATGGCGGCGCCGCTTCCGGAAGGTCTCGGCCGGGAAATCATCGTCGTCGACGACTGCTCGCGCGACGGGTCTGCCGAAATCGTCGAGAATTTCATCGCGTCCTGCCCTTGAGTGCCGGTCCGGTTGATCCGCACGAGCGTAATCAGGGCAAGGGCGCGGCGATTCGCACCGCGTTATCAAAACGCGACCGGCTGTTTCAGCATCATTCAGGATGCCGATCTCGAGTACGATCCGGGTGAGTACGCGAAACTGCTGCATCCGTTGCTCGAAGGGCGCGCGGACGTCGTGTTCGGATCGCGCTTTCTGGTTCTCAGGCGAGCGGCGCGTGCTCTATTTCTGGCATTCGCTGGCAAACCGGATCCTCACGACGTTTTGCAATATCGTGGCCGACGTGAACCTGACGGATATGGAGACCTGCTACAAAGCGTTTCGCACGTAACTCGCGCAGAGTATCCCGATCCCCAGCGAGCGGTTCGGCATCGAACCAGAGCTTACGATCAAGTTCGCCCGCCGCCGCGCGCGCATTTACGAAACTCCCATCAGCTACCACGGGCGCACGTACGAAGAAGGCAAGAAGATCACCTTCAAGGACGCGTTCGAAGCCTTCTGGGTGATTCTAAGATCGCGCTTTACCTCGAAACTTTATACGGACACGGGGCCGGAGGTACTCGAGGCGCTTTCCGCCGCGCCGCGATTCAATCGGTGGATGGCGGACACGATTCTGCCCTACATCGGCGCTCAGGTGCTCGAGATTGGCGCGGGAATGGGCAACATGACGCGACAGCTTTGCAAGAAAACGAAAGCTGTATGTCGCGACCGATATCGATCCCGAACACCTCGAGAACCTGGCTCGCGGCTTTCTTCATCGTCCAGCGCTTCGCGTCTACAAACTCGATGCCGAGAATGCCGACGATTTCGCGCCATTCGCAGACCGAATGGATACGGTGGTCTGCCTGAACGTGCTGGAGCATATCCGCGATGATGCGGGCACGCTCGATCGCATCCGAACTGTGCTGCAGCCCGGCGCGGGGCGGCTGGTGCTTCTCGTACCCAATGGGCCGGACGCGTATTGGAACGGTCGATGAGGCGCTCGGCCACTATCGCCGGTATACGCACGAAGGTCTGGCGACCCTGCTGGCGAATCGCGGCTACGACGATGGAAGCGATGCTGCAGTTCAACCCGTGTCTGCAGGACCCGGCTGGCGGTTTACGGCGCAGGTGCTGAAATCGCGGCACGCTCTTGCCCTGCGGGCATGCGGATCTTCGATGAGTTCTTATGGCTCTGGCGCAGGTCGACCGAATACTGCCGTGGGAGCCGACCTCGATCATCGCGATTGCGCGCAGGCCCGACTGAGCCACGGCGATTCAACCATTTCTCCAGCGCGCATACAAGCGGCTTTCAGCCGGCTGGACCCGCTGGAAAGCGGGTCCGCAGCCAGGATTGGCTGCCCCACATGTTTTTGAAACGTTCGGTATTATCGGCTACGGGAACGGGGCCGGCGAGTTTGGTTTGATAGAATCCGCAAGTTGGGTCATCTCAAATTTGAGGTCGGTACGTGAAACGCGCCTTTTTCATTCTTGTGCTTTGACGGAATCCGCCCAGCCGGTTATCTCGACGTTCGGGGGATCTGAAGGTGAAACGCAGCTTTCTTTCTTTTTCTGACACTCGCGGCCTGCGCTTTTGCGCAGTCGGAGCGGGGAAACATCACGGGCACCGTGACGGATTCGAGCGGCGCCCGGTACCGGGCGCGCCGGTCACGATCACCAACAAGGCGACCAACGTTCAGGAGCACGTGGCGACCACGAGCACCGGCGACTATAACGCGCCGAACCTCGTGCCCGGCGTTTATCGGGTCGAGGTGGCGGTCTCGGGATTCCGGATCGTTCGTGGAAGATAACGTGACGCTGACGGCGGGCGCGACGGTTCGCGCCGATGCGCACGCTTCAGGTGGGGCAGTTGAGCGAATCGGTGCAGGTGACGGCGCAGGCGATGCAGATGCAGACGGAAGACGCGCGGGTCACCAACGCCGTGCAGAACAAGATGGTGGACGAGCTGCCGCTGGTGGTGGGCGGCGCGTTGCGCAGCCCGTTCGACCTGGTCTCGACGGTGCCCGAAGCGAAAGGCAGCGGCAACGCGCTTTCGCTCGGCGGCGGCCAGGCGGCGAGCTGGAGCGCGACGCTCGATGGGCTTTCGGTGAATACGAATCGCTCGGCCGACGCGGGCGAGACCGCGTATCTGACGCCCTCGGTGGAATCGATCACGGAGTTCGCGGTGGATACGAACGGATTCAAGGCGGAGTTCGGCCAGGCCGGCGGCGGCGTGATCACGTTCGTTTCGAAATCCGGCACCAACGCAGTTGCACGGCACGGCGTACGAGTTTCTGCGCAATGACGATTTCGACGCGCGGAGCTTTTTTGCGCCGACGCGCTCGATCTACAAGCAGAGCGATTTCGGCGCTTCGCTGGGCGGCCCGGTGGTGATTCCGAAGCTCTATAACGGCAAGAACAAGACGTTTTTCTTCGTCAACTACGAAGGCTTCCGCAACCGGCTGGGCGCAGAACGGCAGCATTCTCTCCGTGCCCACGGCGGAGATGTATCAGGGCAATTTTTCCAACTGGGTCAATTCGAAGAACCAGCTGATTCCGATCTACGACCCGCAGAGCACGGCGGCGAATCCGACCGGGCGGTTTCGTTCGCACCATGTTTCCGGGCAACATGATTCCGCAGTCGCGGTTCAGCACGGTAACGCAAGGCGATTCTTCCTTATGCGCAGGGCAAGATTCTGCCCAACCGGCCCGGAATCGTTCCCGGCACTTACTGGCTACGTGCAGAACAACTACCTTACGAACGGCGGCGATACGGTAAGCCCTACCGACAAGGGCAGCGTGAAGATCGACCAGAATTTCGGGTCCAATCACCATCTCGGCTTCTTCTACAACAAGACGCGATACGATTCGATGCCCGGGCCCGCGGGACCTTCGGGTCTGCCGGAGCCGCTGTGGAACGGATCGGTGAGCGATTATCAGGCGTCGCTTTACCGGCTGAGTTACGACTGGACGATCTCGCCGACGCTGCTGAATCATTTCGTCAGTCGGCGGCAATAAGTTCTCCAAGAACAGCTATTCGCCGAACTCGGGCGGCAACTGGAAGAGCAAGATCTGCATTCCGAACGCGGTCGATTGCAACGTCAATTTCCCGAATATCTCGTTCAGCGAATATCACGGGCTGGGGCAGCACGGCGTATAACGGGACGGAGCAGCCGTCGTGGTCGCTGAAAGACGACCTGAGTTATATCCAGCGGCTCGCACACCCTGAAATTCGGCTATGCGTTCGAGAGCCAGCGCGCCAACGGCTTCGGCCAGCAGAACATTGCGGGCCAGGCGACCTTCAACTTCGCCGAAACGGCGGTGCCCGGAACGACTTCGCTGACCAGCGGCAGCTCTTTCGCGTCATTCCTGCTGGGCGCGGCCGATAGCGGCGCGACGGAGACGGTCCGCTATCTGCCGCAGACCTACGACTATCACGGATTCTATGCGCAGGACGACTGGAAGGTGAATCACAAGCTGACCCTGAATCTCGGGCTGCGCTACGAATTTACGCTGCCTCCGGTATCGGCGGGAAACCAGTACAGCAATTTTTCGCCGACGACGCCGAATCCGGCGGTGAACAACTATCCGGGCGCGCTGGTATTCGCGGGATTCGGACCGGGAAGACAGAACGAACGAAGCCTGATTCCGGGCTGGTTTGGCGCATGGAGCCCGCGCCTCGGGACTCGCCTATGCGCTGAACTCGAAGACGACGATCCGGGCGGGCGCGGCGCGCTCCTTCAGCCGGGTGACGGTGGTGAGCGGCACGACGCATTATTCCGGCTTCATCGGCCAGTATGCGTTCGCCTCCACCAACCAGGGAATCACGCCGGCGTTCTACTGGGATCAGGGCTTGCCGTCTTATCCGCTGCCGCCGCAGATCGATCCGTCCTTCATCGAACAACAACAACGTGGACTGGTGGCAACTGCCGGACGCGACGCGCGCGCCGGAGAACGACAACTGGACGTTTTCGATTCAGCGCGAACTCTCGCCGAGCACGGTGCTCGAAGCCGATTACAACGGCGTGGTCGGGTCGCATCTGCAGACCGGGCTGGTGAACATCAATCAGGTTCCGATGTCGATGGTGAACTCGCTGATCGCGCAGTATGGCGCGACGCAGGCGATCAATCTTCTGAACTCGAATATTACTTCGCCGGCGGCGGTGGCGGCCGGAATTCCGATTCCGTATCCGAATTTCACGAACCCGAACGTGCAGCACTCCATGACGGTGGCGCAGGCGCTGCGGCCTTATCCGCAGTACCTGACGATCGATACCAGCCAGGGCGGCGGCGACAAGAGCGGCCACTCCATTTACAACGCGGCCGTGGTGAAGCTGAACCGGCGCTACTCGAACGGGCTGACTTTCGAGTGGAGCTATGCGTTCTCGAAGATCCTGACCGATTCCGATACCTACTACGCCAATGCCGGCTTCGCGGAAGACCAGGGGAACCGGAGGCTGGAGAAATCCATTGGCGCCTTCGACCAGACGCATGTGGCGAAGTTCAACACGATTTATGAGCTGCCGTGGGGCAAGGGACGGAAGTGGCTGACGCATGGCTGGGCGGAAGCAGATTCTGGGCGGCTGGCGGATGAGCGCGATTCAGGTTTACAGCTCCGGTTTTCCGCTCGGCGGTGACGCGGAATGCGCCGCTGCCGATCTTCAACGGCGTCAACCGGCCCTACATCACGACCTATAACTGGGAATCCACGTGGAGCGGGAGCGTTCGATCCCAACGGCGGAACGTATCTGAATGCCGCCGCGTTTCCCGGCGCAGCCGACTTCTCTGCTGGGGAATGCGACGCGCTATAACCCGATGGTCCGGGCGTTTCCCGACCTGAATGAGAACGTGAGTCTGGGCAAGACTTTTCCGCTGACGGAGCGTTTCCGGCTGGATTTCCGGGCGGAGGCTTTCAATGTTTTCAACCGGGTGGTCTTCGGCAACCCGAATACGAATCTGAGCAGCACTCCTTCGGGCTGGTGACGACGCAGGCGAATTCGCCGCGGCAGATGCAAATGGCGCTGAAGCTTTACTGGTAAGAGAAGGAGGCTTCTGCAGGCCTGGCTCTGCCAGAATACAGAGATTCGATGGCAAATGACTGCGAACACTGCAAGCGGCTGTTTCGAGGAAGTGGAGAGGCACCTCGAGCACATCTCCGAGGTGAGCCGGGAACAGGCGGTTGCGCTGGCGCGCCACGACGAGGCGTGGGCTGACCGGCTCGACCGCGAACTGGAAAAAACCATGGGCGCGAAGGAACGCAGCCTCGGCGCGCTGAAAGAACACTGGCACGAACACCAGCATTAGCCGCGCCGCCCTCGTTGTGCAATACTCATTTTTTCGTGAGATTCGATCGCCGCGTTGGCCGCGGCTGACGCTCTCTCGCCTGCGGCGGGCCGCCTGACGTTTACGCGCCTTCCAGTCCGCGCAAACCAATCGATGTTTTCGGCACAGACGCTCTGAGCGCGTGGGTGGCGATGAACTCGAAAGACGCGCCGGTCTCGATTGTGCGGGGCGTCGGGCGGACGTGAGGCGGGGGCATGGCGCTGGGCTTCTCCGCACGCGAACTGCGTTTTTCTCTGAGCTCGGCGAACGGCTGGAAGGCGAAAGCGGATTACTCGATCGCACGCGTGGTGCTCGATCAGGCGGGTCCAGTGACGCTGCGTTTCTTTGTGAATAATACGCTTCTCGATTCGATTCGCTACGAACACGATGGCCGGTTCACGTGGGAAAAGCCGGTTCCTGCCTTCGGGCTGGTGGCGGGTGGCATGAACTATCTGAGGATTGAAGCGGATCAATCCATTCAGGACGCGGCCGGACATCCGGATCTCATTTATCCTTACCGGCGCCGGATTCGTCAGGTAAGTGCCGGGTCCGATTCGCATATTGATCGCGGCGGCGTTTACTCTTGCTGGCGGCTGGCGACTGGGCCGGCTGCTGATCGATCAGCGTACGCGCGCCGCTTTCGCGCATGGAGCGCGAGCTGCTTTCGGGCATTTGCGGCGCTTCGCATCCTCAGCCTGATTGTCCTGACGTTGTGCTGCGCGATTCATGTCGCGCGGCCGGGCGTGCTTCTGGCGCTGGGCGGCGCTGGCGATTGCGCTTTCGATTTCATCGCGCGGAGGCACCCGTTCCGGCAGCGATTTATCCGGCCCGCCACTTCAGCCGTGGGCGCTGAAGTTCGTTCTTCGGCATGACCTTACGCCGTTTATGCCTGCGTTCTGTATCTTTCGAATTCGCTCGCGCCGGAGATGAGTCCGGATGGCGCGGCCTATCATCTGGGGCTGGTTTACCGGTATTTCCGGCAGGCGGGTTTCACCGCTTCACGACCAATATCTACGAGTACCTTTCGAAAGGTCTCGAGATGTTCTACCTTTTCGCCTTTTCCTTCGGCGGGCGTTCAGCGGCGGCGACGGTGCACTGCGCTTATCCTGCTGGCGTTGCCGCTGCTGATTCTGATGCTACGCGCGGCGCGTCGGCCGGCCGTGGGCGGGAGTCGTGCGCGGCCATGCTGTTGTATCTTGTCTCCCGTGGTGGGGATCGATGGAGTCAGCGCGTATACGGACGTTGCGCTGGCGGCGACGGCGTTTTCGGTGTTCTATCTGCTCGAGATATGGCGCGCAAATCGGCGCGGAGGATGACGCGGCGCTCCTCGATGCGGCGGGGCTCACGGCCGGGATTCTGTTTCGCCATCAAATTCACCGGCGTGGTGGCGGTGTTTTATGCGATACGCGGTGATTCTGATGAATCGCCGGCCGCGCGCGCTGGCGCCTGTGCTGGCTGCGGCGGCCGTGGTGATGTTTCCCTGGCCGTTGAAGAACTGGCTGTGGACGGGAAATCCCGGCGCGCCGTTTTTCAACCGGCTGTTTCCGAACCCTTACGTTCACGTCTCGTTCGAAACTTCTTATACGCGCTTTCTTCGCGACTTACAATCTTCCCGAATATCATTCGCTGCCCTGGAAGCTGGCGGTGGGCGGAGATCTGGGCGGGCAGATCGGCCCGTTGTTCCTGCTGGCGCCGCTGGCGCTTCTGAGTCTGCGGTCCGCGGAAGGCAGGCGCTGTCTCGCTGGCCGCGTTGTTTTTTCTGCTTCCGTATCCGGCGAATATCGGTCCGCGCTTTCTGATTCCGGCGCTGCCGTTTGTGGCTATTCGGCGATGGCGTTGGCGCTCGACTTTTCGCGGCTGGTCCCGCTAATCTTCCCTGGCGCTATCGCGGCTGCGCGATCTCGGGTGGCCGCGCGTGATCCGGCATTATCGGTCTCCGGCCGGCACATGGCAGATCGCGGACCGCGCCGTGGCAGGCGGCGCTCGGTTTCATCGGTCCGGAAGACTATCTGGAACAGCGATCGGTCGAATACCGGATTGCCCGCATGGTGGACGCAGCATGTTCGCGCCGGACGAACGGGTGTGGAGTACGATGCAGGTGGCCGAATCGTATGAAAGACCGGATATTACTGGTGAGTTATCAATCGGCCGAAGGCGAACTGACTGGAAGATATTCTCGCGTCCGCCATTGAGACCGACCGGCAGCCGTTGTGGAATCTTCGGTTCACTTTCGCTCCGCGCGCGATGCAGGCGATTACCTTTCGAACAGAGGAATCGAACGGAAAGCGATACCTGGAGCATCGGCGAAGTGAAGTTTTTCCTGGGGCGAGAGCGAAGTGAAGCCGGCTATTAGGCAGTCGACGGCGACGCCGTTTCCCTGGGACGCGGGGCTCGCGGTGGACGGCAATCCGCTGACGCGCTGGAAGAGCTGGGAGTGGATCCGGCCGGGGATGCAGATGGTCGCGCCACATTTCGCCGCGCCGGTTCTTCTGGATCGCGTCGGAGCTGCGTTGCGCGCACGATCAGTGGGCGATCGACGTGTCGGGTTGGGGCGTGGAGGCGAAGCTGGAAAAGCTGGAAGAGCCGCATTACGGCGATTTGCGGGGCTGGCGGCCCGAACGGTGAAAGAGCGCGGCATCGATTATCTGCTGGCGGGCTGGGAATTCTCCAGCTCGACGCCGAGTTCCGGAGCGACCCCGGAGGCGTGGAAGCTCTACTCGCGTCGCGCAGCAAGACGGCGCGACTTTGTATCGAATCAATTGAAGAAGCATTTGCGCATGAGCGATTTCTTTCTGGGAGTGGATGGCGGACAATCGAGCACGACGGCTCTGATCGGCGACGAGACCGGGCGCATCGGTGGGCTGGGCTACGGATGGGCCATGCAATCACGCTTCGGGCGCGGAGGCGATGGCGAAGTTTCGGCGAGTGATCGGCGAGTGTCTTTCGCGAGCGCTTTCCATGGCGGCGAATTGCCGCGCGACCAGCGCTTTCGCGCCGCGTGCCTCGGGATGAGCGGCGGACCGGAAGACAAGAGCGCGCTGCTGGGGGAGATGGTAGCGGCGGATCGGCTGACGGTGACCCACGATGCGGAGATTGCGCTGGCCGGAGCGTTGAATGGCGGGGCGGGGGTGATTGTGATTGCGGGAACCGGCTCCATCGCGTTCGGCACGAATGCAGCCGGGGCGAGACGGCGCGGGCCGGCGGGTGGGGCCACATTTTCGGCGATGAAGGAGCGCGTTCGATATTGCGCGACAGGCGCTGCGCGCGATGCTGCGCGAACACGAGGGATGGGGACCGCGGACGGCGCTGACGCCCGCGCTGCTTGAAGCGGCGTCCGCAACGGACGCGAATGAGTTGTTACATCTGTGGTACACGCGGGAGTGGCCGCGCTCGCGAGTGGCGGGGCTCGCTCCGCTGGTCAGCCGCATCGCGGAAGAGGGAGATCCGATGGCGGCGGGGATTCTGGAATCCTGCGGCGCGGGATCTGGCGATGCTGGCGGCGTCGGTGCGCGAGCAGGTTTCAACGAGGAAGAAGACGGCGGCTTGACGCGTTTCGTGGACAGGAGGCGTGTTCCGCAGCCCGATGCTGCTCGATCGATTTCGGGCGCTGGTGGAACTCGGCGGCGCGAGTTGCGCCGAACCACGGCATGGACCGGCGATGGGGGCGCTGCTGCTGGCGTGGCGTACGGCGGAGTTGTCAATAGTACCAGGACAATAACCAAGCTAAAAATTTGGTTTTGAATAGTATACTTTGCCGATGAGCCCGAAGGTCGCGGATCGCCGGGATCACAAATATCGGTCAGATTGCTCTCACGGTAATGGAATTACCAAGGGCCGTCGACTTCTATCGGGACGTCCTCGGCCTGGAGTATCTGTTCGAAGCCTCCGATATGGCGTTTTTCAACTGTGGCGGAACGCGCATCATGCTGTCCGCGGCCGAATCGCGCGATTCCACGTATAATTCCATCCTTTATTACAAAACAGACGACATTCATAGCGCATGCGTGTCGCTGAAAGCGCGCGGGGTGCAATTTGAAGCGGAACCGCGAATGATTGCGCAGATGCCGGATCACGAATTGTGGATGGCGTTTCTGCGGGATTCCGAGGGCAATCTGCTGGCGCTGATGAGCGAAGTGCGGTAACCGTTCAGGAGCGTGAAGGCGACTCATCCGCCGAGGGGCCATAGATCGCGGGTACCGTGCTCCCCATAGGACGGAGGTACGCGGAAAGCTGGCCGCGGTGATGGATTGCGTCGAAGAGGATGAACCAGAGGAACTGGCCGACGGGCTGTTCAGAAACGACTTTACCGTTGTAATGGAATTTCGCGACGCGATTCCAGGTTTCCTCATTCATGTTCGAGGCGCGATCGGCTAGTTCGGCGGACCACTGCTCGTATTTCGCGATCATCTCTTCGAGAGACAGCACGGGCGGCGCCTGCCACTCGGCCTGGCCTTTTTCCACGGCGTCGAGGCAGGCTTTGAGTTCGCTCGCGAGCGTCCAGACAAGCTGTCCGGCGGAGGGAGAGCGCTCATGCGGCTTGTACTCGGCCTGGCCCGCGGGAATGGATTTCAGGACAGCGCAGAAAAGCGGGCCTTTCGGCGCGGAGACGCTCGGCGTAGTATTCGGAAACGGTCATCGACGGCGCCTCATTTGAAGTTCAGATCGATGATATCAGCCTTTGCTACTCTCGAATTTCAAACCATGGCCAAACTTTCGATCAAGGATCTGGATCTCAGCGGCAAGCGTGTGTTCATTCGCGTGGATTTCAACGTTCCGCTGGCGAATGGCGGCCAGGAAATCACCAGCGACAAGCGCATTCGCGCTTCGCTGCCAACCATTCAATACGCGCTCGAGCAGGGCGCGGCGGTGATTCTGGCGTCGCATCTGGGGCGGCCCGAAGGGCAAGCCGAATCCGGAGATGAGCATGAAGCCGGTGGCGCGCGAAACTGGCGGAACTGCTGGGCAAACCGGTGGCACTGGCGCCGGATTGCGTGGGCCCGCAGGTGGAAGCGATGCTGCCGAAGCCGGGCGAGGTTCTGCTGCTGGAAAATCTGCGATTTCACGCGGAAGAAGAAGCGAACGATCCGGGTTTTCGCGAGAAGCTGGCGAAGCTTTGCGATGTTTATGTGAACGACGCGTTCGGTTCGGCGCACCGCGCGCACGCGTCGACCGTGGGCATGATCCGATTCGTGCCGCAGGCGGCGGCGGGGCTGCTGATGGATCAGGAACTGAAGTATCTGGGGATGGCGACGAGCAACCCGGCGCGGCCCTGCGTCGCGATTCTGGGCGGCGCAAAGGTTTCGGACAAGATCGAAGTGATCGAGAACCTGGCGAAGATCGTGGACAAGGTTCTGATCGGCGGCGCGATGGCGTACACGTTCCTGAAATCGCAGGGCATGCCGGTGGGGAAGTCGCTGGTGGAAGACGACAAGCTGGATCTTGCTTACAAGCTGCTGACGCGAATTCGGGCCGAAGATCGTGCTGCCGGCCGATCACGTGGTTGCGGCGGAGTTCAAGGCGGGCGCGGAGCACGAAAACGTGCGGGAGATTCCGGCGGGCAAGATGGGCCTCGATATCGGCGAGAAGACGATCGAGGAATACACGAAGATCATCAAGGGCGCGAAGACGATCATCTGGAACGGGCCGATGGGCGTGTTCGAGATGCCTCCGTTCGATCGCGGGACGGTGGCGCTGGCGAAGGCGGTGGCGGATTCGGGAGCGGTTTCGGTGGTGGGCGGCGGCGATTCGGAAAAAGCCATCAAGAGCGCCGGAGTGAGCGAACAAAATCACGCATGTTTCGACGGGCGGCGGCGCATCGCTCGAATTTCTTTCCGGCATCGAGCTGCCGGGCGTTGCGGCGCTGACGAACAAGTAACTCCGCGATTTGCGGATGCGATAGAGTATTGCGCATGATTCGACGATACGGATTGTTCCTGCTGCTGGCGGCGTCCTCGCTTGCGCCCGCCCAGGTCTTCACGCTCACCAAAGAGCAGATGATGAAGTACACGGAAAAGAGCCCGTACGAGCGCTTTGAGGATGGACGCCCGAAGGTTCCTGACGCCGTGATGAAGCGGTTCAACGACGTTTCGGCCGAAGAGGTCTGGACCATTCTGAACCAGAACCGGTACCTGAATCAGTTCGCGGGCGATTTTCAGATTACGCATCCGGATAAGAAGCTGATCGGGCGCGCATTCACGGTGCAGTTCATGCCGCGGCGGCCGGATGTCGCGGACGTGAACGAAGCCGACGCGAAGGCGAAAGGACTTCGGGACAACGGTAATCAGCGGGCGCTCGACATGCTGCAGCCGGGGATGTGCTGGTGGTGGATCTGATGGGCAAGATCGAGGGCGGCACGATCGTGGGCGATAATCTGGCCACCTATATCCAAAGGTGACGGGGAACGGTTTCGTGGTGAATGGCGCGATCCGGGATCTGGATGGCATATTTCCCAATGATATGACCATTTACTACCGGGGCGTTCATCCGACGCCGATCAGCCGCGAACTGATGATTACCGGCATCAACGTGCCGATTCATATCGGAGAAGCGACGGTGATGCCGGGCGACGTGGTTTTCGGGGATCGCGAAGGCGTTTACTTCGTGCCCACGCAGTTCGTGAAGCAGATTCTGGACAACGCCGATATCCTGCATATTCATGATGAATGGACGCAGGAGAAGTTCATGCACAACAACGGGAAATACAAGTCGAGCGATATTTACGGCTGCCGCGCAGACCCGGAACTGAAGAAGGAATACCAGGAGTATCTGAAGAAACGGCTGGCGGAAGTGCGGGCGCAGGAAGCGAAGGAAGAACAGAAATAGCGCGCGGAGCAACTGAAGCGCTTTCGCGTGGAAGCCCGCAGCAGGGCGCCGGGTTTCCACGCAGCGTGCACGCCGGGGTTCGATCCGAGGATCACGCGTCATCCCCGAACAGGTCCGCCATCCGCACTTTGACATCTTCCGCGACGAGCGCGTCCGCCTTTTCGACAGGTGGGCCGCCAGGGTTGCACTCCCAGGCGCGCCGGGAGGGTGAGACGACCTCAATACAGAGCATCGGGGGCTCGTCGAGTGCGCCCCCGCGGAACCTGGGAGCACCGGAGCGCACCACGCAAACATCGGGACGCAGCAGGTCGAATTCGCTGAGTCTAACGTCCAGTGTGCTGTCCCGAGCAAAATTGACAATCGGTGGGATGCGAGATGTGGGGCAGCCATTCTGGCTGCGGACCCGCTTTCCAGCGGGTCCAGCCGGCTGAAAGCCGGCTTGCAGGCACGATTGTTATATTTGCGCCACGATGCGGAGGGGCGGGTCGGGATCGCGCGAGGAGGCGCAAGGATTTCGATGAAAACTGTGGTGTGGCGCAGGCGGCACGTGGTGCGCCGGGTACCGCTGATCGCGTGACAGAAGGCAGACGGCATGGCCGCCCCGCAGTGGTATCGTCGCGTAGATCGCGTTCGGACGCCGAGGGCGTGACAGACAACGGAGAAGTCGAAGCCGTACAATTGTTTGCTCCGGGACTGTGTGCAACGGAAGGATGATTGGGGAAGCCTGGTGGTCGCGCCATCAGGAGAACCGGTAAGGGTGACTGAGAACGAGGCCGGTCCTGCGTCCGCTGCGATCACCAGGAGACCAAGGTGGAGACAGTATACCGCCGGTTGGCGGGAATCGACGTGCATAAAAAGATGCTGGCGGTGGTGATTCGTCAGCAACAAACAGGTGAGCCGGTTTACGAGCAGCGAAAGTTCGGGACCACGCGGAGCGAGATCGAACACCTGGCAGCGTACCTTAAGCACCATGGGGTCAGCGAGCTGGTCATGGAATCGACCGCGCAGTATTGGCGGCCGGTTTGGTATGGACTGGAGGGGCTGTTTGTGCAGCACCTGTGCCATCCGTTGAAGACCCGCGGACGGCGGGGCCGGAAGAGCGATTTTCGCGATGCGCAGCGTCTGGTGGATCGCCTGGCGAGCGGGGATCTCGAAGACAGTTTTGTGCCGGGAGCCGAGCAGCGGGAATGGCGGTGGCTGACCCGGACGCGCGTGGATCTGAGAGGCAAACTCACCATCCTCCGCAGCCAGATCGAAGGGCTATTGGAACAGGGCGGCATCAAACTGGCGGCGGTAGTGAGCGACCTGTTTGGCGCCACCGGGTGGGCGATGCTGCAGCAGATAGCCGGTGGAGAGACCGACATTGAAGTGCTGCTGAAGTCGGCGCGCGGGGCCTTACGCAAGAAGCGGGCGCCGCTAAGCGAGGCGCTGGCCGGGCGTTTGTCACCGCTTGGGCAGATGCTGTTACGGCAACACCTCGCGCAAGCCGAATTGCTGTACCGGCAGATTGCGGAAATCAACGGAACTCTGGCGGTGGTGATGAAAGATCACGCAGCGATTTTGCATCGGCTGTGCCGTATGCCCGGCATTGATTTGGCCGCCGCCCAGGAACTGATCGCTGAGATCGGGCCAACCGCCCAGGCCTTCGCCAGCGCGGAACAGTTCGCTTCATGGGCGGGCACCTGTCCCGGCACCCAGGAATCGGCGGGGGTCAACTACAGCACGCGGTCGCCTAAGGGCAACCGTTTTCTCCGTCGCCTGTTTTGTCAGATTGCGTGGGCTGCAGTACATACGAAAGACACTTTCTTCGCTGGTCTGTTTGCGCGACTCAAACCCCGAGTCGAGGCGCGCGGCGCCGCCTGGGCCGTGGCCCATCGCATCAGCAAACTCGTCTGGCGACTGCTGCACGATGGCATTGAGTATCAGGAAAAGGGACCCGCCGCCCACAACCCAAACACGCTCGTGCGCAAGCTCCGGCGTCTACTCAAGGATTTTCAGCGACAGGGAATCGATCCACTTACCCTGCTCGCCCAGAGTGTTCACCCTTAAGCCGCCGGTCGGGGTCTCGGGTTTTCAAGGGTGCCTGCCCCACCTGCACCTGGTTCAATGTGAGCGCACTGCCTGCGAATATTGGTCCGACGCAAATCTGTGAGGGCTCGGGTCCGGGGGTTCGTCGGCGGTCAGGCCGGAGCCAGACTGAATCGGACTATCGAGAGTTGAAGGCAAGATATCTGTCGAACCTGTGCGGCAATCTGCGCCTGACGTCCGGCCAGAATTCCAATGAGAGGTTGGAACCGATGGCCATGCCGATTCCAGCCGTTCCGGAACCGAATGCACGGGAAGCGCTGAAGGGCTGGGGCTTCCACTGCTGCGCGATGACTGGAGTCGCGTAATCGGAGATGAAGCGGCTGTATGCGGGAATCAGGCCGCCGTTGCGATTGCGAACGACGAATGCGGCGGCTACGGCGTGCTTCGAGCGGTTCCAGACTCCATGATCGCGCGAGGGCTGGTAACGGGGGTCTTCGCCGTCGAGCTCGCGGATGCCGAAAGCCATGTTTTCCCGGATGAGCGCGCGTCCGAAGTGATCGGCGTAGCGCTCACTCCAGGCCCCCATCCCCTGGCCCCATTTATCCGGAATGGACCGCTCCTGATCCATGGACGCTTTCACGCTGAACAGTAAGAGTTTCCCCGGACTGAACACGCGATCGAAGGCGTAGCGGAAGTTTTCGCGCGTGGTCAGCGGGACGTAAACAGGGGAACTTGCCGCCGCAATGAGCGGCGCAGGGTCAGGATCGGGGATTACGAAATCCAGCAAATCATCCTGCGCCAGAAGGCACGAAGCGCCGGCAAACGCGACGACAAAGACGGCCTGTGAAAACATTGGTTACAAACTTTACAGACCAGTGTAGGGCTTACGGTGATCTTTCGTCCCAGCTTTTACATTGTATTTTCGTCAAAATTGCGTACCCCAGGTTTCAAGTTCCAGGAGGGTACTTTTCGGCCTACTTTACGTTGAGGTACCAAACACAACACACATTCGTACTGGTTCTCCTGGCCTTGCCAGGGCCCTGTTTCAGTCGTAACGTTTTATACGTGATGCGGAAATACTATCGTGCTTTACTCATTTGTTGTTCTCTCACCATGGGATCCGTCTTAGTCCATGCCGACACCATCGCGTATACGTTTCAATCGGCGGCCACCGCTACGGATGCTCCGCTGAGCCTTGGTTTCGTATTCAGCACCAACAGTGCTGTGACGGTAGACGAGTTAGGGTATTTCGAGGTCAGCGGCGCTCCATTTCAAACGTCACACAGTATCGGCATCTTCGATTCCAGCGGGAATCTGATCACCTCGACGACGATTGATGCGGGGACGGCGGGCTCACTCGACGGCGATTTCCGGTTTCAAAACATTACGCCTGTGACTCTGAACGCGGGCGCGACTTACACGATCGCGGGGACGACCGGCGGCAACGCAGATCCCTGGGCCTACGGAAACGCATACCCTTCCGACACGATCACCATGCAGGGGCTGAACACGGTCGGTTCCATTAACATTGGCCCAAATGCAGCGATGTTCTCCTCCAGCTCGTCGCTCGTGGATCCGACTACTCACTATTCCGACTTCACTTTGTATGCGGGCCCGAACTTCGAGATTGCTGATACGACCCAAACTCCGGAGCCAGCGTCAGCCGCGCTCATTGCGGCCGCAATGTTTATTTGCATTCCGGTTGTCATCAGACGCCGCTGGCTTTCAGGCGCTCGAACGCGGTAGATTCGGCCATTTCCACCAGTCGAGGGGACGGGCGGAACGAGGCAAATCCGCCGGGCGGCGCCCTGCGTTCCGGCGGCTATTCGGGCAGGGCGAAGCTGTAGAGCACGCCGGCCGAACTGACTGCGACGTACTGCCTGCCGTCGACCGCGTAGCTCATCGGCGATGAAGGCATGTCCGCTCCCGCGCCGAAATGCCACAGCGCTTTGCCCGTCTTCGCGTCGAGCGCGATGAAATTGCCCTCGCGCGAGGCGGCGAACACGACGTCACCGGCCGTGGCGAGCACGCCCGCGGAAAGGGAGTTCTCGGCGAGTTCGAACTTCCACTGCACCTTACCGGTTTCCGGATCGATGGCCATGACGCCCTGCGAATCGGGCGCCTGCCCCGCCGGGAGGCGCCGATATCCGCCGCCGCCGCGTCCCCAGAACTGCTTGCCTGGTTCGTAGGGAGAAGGGCCGAGGAGTAGCGCGCGCCGCCATCGTGATAGGCGATATACAGCCAGCCTGTGCGCGGGCTGTAAGAAGGCGCCTGAAAATTCGAGCCGCCTCCGAGCGAGGGGTAGACGTAATTGCCCTCGGTCGCTCGCGCGCCAGTTCTGGCGTGGTGATCGGCCTGCCGTTCTCATCCCACCCTTTCACCCAGGTCGCGCGGACGAAAGGCGTGGCGGAGAGAATCTTTGCCGTTGGTCCGGTCAAGAACGTAGAAGACGCCGTTGCGATCGGCGTGGAGCAACAGCTTGCGGTTCTGGCCGTGCCACATGCGATCCACCAGCACCATGTCTTCGGTGGAATCCCAGTCGTGCGAGTCGTTCGGAGTGAACTGGTAATGCCACTTGCGCTTGCCGGTGTCGGGATCGAGCGCGACCACCGAGCAACTGAAGAGGTTGTCGCCTTTGCGGACGTCTCCGTTGACATCCGGACCGGGATTGCCGACGGGCCAGTAGACAGTGTTGAGTTCCGGATCGTAGGTGCCCGTAAGCCATGTGGCGCCGCTGCCGTGCTGCCAGCTATCGCCTTCCCAGGTCTCGTGGCCGAATTCGCCGGGGCCGGGAATGGCGTTGAAGCGCCAGAGCCGCTTGCCGGTGGCGGGATCGTAGGCGTCGATGAAGCCGCGAATGCCGTATTCGCCGCCGGCTATTCCGGTGATGATCTTGTCCTTCACGACGAGCGGCGGGAGGTGATGCTGTAGCCCTGCATCGTATCGGCAACCTGAGTTTCCCAAAGCTGGGCGCCGGTACGGGCGTCGAGCGCGACCAGCGCGGCATCGAGCGTGCCGAAGAAGAGCCGGTTACCAAGAATCGCGACGCCGCGATTGTACGCGATTGCTCTCGTACGGATTGCGACCTTCTGGCGGCGCTGATAGCGCCAGATCGTGCGGCCGGTGCGGGCGTCCAGCGCGAATACCTGGCCGCGGCTGGCCCGGTGGTGTACATGATGCCATCCACCACGAGCGGGTACGCCTTCGACGAGGCTGTCGCCGGGCATCTGCACGGCCCATTGCGCCTGCAGATTTTTCACGTTCGTTGCGTTGATCTGATTCGAGCGCGGAATAGTGCTGGCCGCGGTAATCGCCCCAGTAGGTGAGCCAGTTCTGCGGCTCGCGTCGGCAGTGCGGATACGATCCAGTGTGACGCCGCCCTTTTCGGCCGGCTCTTCGACGGATCGCGTGCCATTCAGAGTCTTGAGATAAGCCACGACGTTCTGGATCTCGGCGGAGGAAAGGCGCTGAGCGTAATCGGCGGGCATGAGGAGTCGGTTCTCGACGCGAACTGAGGCGATTTTGGCGCGTTCGAGCAACTGCAACTGGCCGTGGGTATCGACCATCTGGATCGAGAAGCTGTCCTCGTTCCTGCGAACCCCGCGATACTCCTGGCCTTCGATCGGTGCGGATGATAAGCGTCGACGGGCGGGCGGCGGAAACCGCGTCCGCCTGCCGCGTCCGCCGCCCGCGGCCATCTGATTCGGGTTGAGGATTTTCGCCTCCAGCTGCGCGGCGGGCATGCTGGCGGCGGCGGAAAGGTCCGGACCGACGGGATGCCGTCGGCCGTTTACCTGATGGCAATCGATGCAGCCGCCTTTGCCGTTGAAGACGGCTTTGCCAGCGGCGGGGTCGCCCGGGACCTTCTCGCTGACCACGGAGCCGGCGCCGGCGCTCAGACTGCGCAGGTACGACACGATCTGCCAGATCTGCTCGGTGCTGAATTGGGCGAACGCGGGCATGCCGGTTCCCTTTGATGCCGCTGCGGATATTGAGGAAGATTTCGCCATCCAGCGCGCCGTGGCGGAAAGTCGCCGCTGACGAGCGCGGGGCCGCGATCGCCCCGGGCTTCGGCCCATGGCACGAGACGCAGGCCGCGTTATAAAGCCGCTGGCCCGCGGCGATCGCCTGCGGCTTGCCGGCGAAAGGATTCTTCTGCGCTTCCGGCCGGTCCTGCTGAGCGCACAAGGGGCAGCGCGCTGTGGCCGCCAGAAGGACGCATGCGGAAATCGTCTTCTCACTTGTTCCCCTTGAACAGCAACGGCGCGAACTCCGCCAGGCTCATCCGCCACACCGGCCACGTATGCGCGCCCGGGATAGGTCGTGAACTTCTCGTGAATGCCGCTCTTTTCCAGCGTCTCCGCCCAGGTTTTGATGCGCGGATACTGCACGGTGGTGTCGTTATCGCCGCAGGAGATCCAGACCAGCGGAACCTTGGAGTTGAAGGATTTCGCATCCGCAAGAACGGACTTGAACTGCGTATCGAAATTGCGCGGCAGGCCGGGACTGAAGATTCCGAGCGCGCTGAACAGTTCGGGATGGCTGAAGCCGGTGTAGATGGTGTGGCCGCCGCCCATCGAGAGGCCCGCGAGCGCGCGGTTTCTGGCGCCCGGCGCGACGCGATACGTCGCTCTCGATCGCCGGGATGACTTCTTTGGTCAGATACTGCTCGAAAAGCTCGTTGTTATTGCCCGCGCCCGGCCGCGGCCGGCGCCGAAGGGAACGGCGTGGCCGGCCGGCATGACGACGATCATCGGCTTCGCTTTTCCGTCCGCGATCAGGTTATCGAGGATGAAATTCGCGTGGCCCGCGTTGGTCCAGGATTCCGGCATATCGCCGCTGCCGTGAACCAGATAAAGGACCGGATATTTCGCCGAGCCTTTTTGATAGCCGGGCGGCAGATAAACGACGAATCCGCTCGGTCCGGTTCAAAACCGCGGATTTCCGCCATTCGGTGACCAGGGTTCCGTGCGGCACGTCGCGCAGATCCCAGGGAGAGGGCGACGCCGCAGGAACTTCCACCAGACTGGCCGAAGTGCGCTGCCGGAGCTTGATGACGGGATTGACCGGATCGGGAACGGCGACGCCATCGAGATTGAACCAGTAAAGGTGACCGTTCGCTTCAAGCGGCTCGGTCGTGATGGTCCAGACGCCGTCTGTCGCCTTTCGTCATCGGCTGCGGTTTGCCGACGGGCATCCAGTCGCCGTAAAGGCTGACTTCGGCGGCTTTGGGCGCGCGGACGCGAAAAGTAACGGTACGATCGGGATGGACCTCCGGCGAAACGGTGCCATCGGGCGCGGGCGTCTGGGCGAACGCGGAAGCGGCACAGCGAGGGCTACGGACAGGGCAGCGATTCTCATTGTCTGGATTTCTGGCTTACGGGAAGTATTTTACCGAGACGCCGAACGGCGGCCTGTGGTTACGCATCACACAATGGAAGTACCAGGAAAACCGCTGCGAGATTCCAGCTCGCTCCACGTATAATAGATAGATCTGAGGTCTGTATTGTCCTCCGCACTTTTCTTCGTCTTTTCGCCCACGTCCAGATGCTGCCGATCCTCGAAAGCGGGGAGGAAACGCTGGTCGGCGGTCAGGCCGTCATGGAAGGCGTGATGATGCGCGCGCCGCACAGCTATTGCGTCGCCGTGCGCAAACCCACCGGCGAGATCGTCACCGAGGAAATGCCGGTCGCGCGCATGTCGGAGAAATATCCGTTGCTGAAATAGCCGGTGCTGCGCGGACTGGGAACGCTGGGCCAGGCGATGTCGCTGGGCATGAAGGCGCTGAAATTTTCCGCCAATGCCGCGCTTGACGATGGCGGCGGAAGCCGGCAAGGCGAAGAACGAAGCTGCCGTCGTGGATGATGACCGTGCAGGTCGATCTTCTCGGTTCTCTTCTTTCTCGTGCTCTATAAGCTGGTTCCGCTGAAGCTGACCGAGATGCTCGCGCAACTGGGCTCCTGTCGCTCAAAGGCCAGATCGCTGTTCAATGCCGTGGATGGCGTGATCCGGCTCGGCGATCTTCGTCGGCTTCCTGCTGCTGCTTTCGCGCGCGAAAGATATCCGGCGCGTCTTCGAATATCACGGCGCGGAGCACAAAGTGGTCTTCAACTTCGAATCCGGCAAGCCGGTGAACGTGGATAATGCGCAGCAGTTCGTCACCTTGCATCCGCGCTGCGGCACCAGCTTCATGTTCGTGATCATGCTGATTTCGATGCTGTGTCTACATGTTGATTCCGGTGCAGACGTTCGCGGCGAAGCTGGCGATTCGCATCGCGCTGCTGCCGGTGATTACCGGCCTGAGCTATGAACTGATCCGGTTTGCGGCGAAACGGCGCGGTTCGTTCCTGGCGCTGCTGACCGCGCCCGGGCTTGTGGACGCAGCGGATCACCACCAAGCCGCCTTCGGACGAGCAGGCCGCAGTCGCCATCCACGCGCTCGATGGCGCCATGGCGCTCGAAACGCAGCAGGGCGGCGAACTGGTGATCGCCTGACCGCGACATGCAATACTCGCGAGAAGCTCGACCAGATCGAGAAGCATTTCGAAGAACTGACGGCGCAGATGGCCGACCCGGCGGTCATCAGCGACGGCGAGCAGTACCGCAAAGTTGCCAAGGCGCACAGCGATCTGTCGGAAGTGGTCGCCAAGTACCGCGAATACAAGCAGAAGCCGCGACGCAGCTCGAGCAGGCGAAGGCGATGCTGGCCGAGTCCGATCCGGACCTGCGCGAACTGGCGCAGCTCGAAATCGAGCGGCTCGAGCCGGAGATCGCGCAGATCGAGCAGGATCTGAAGATTCTGCTGCTGCCGAAAGATCCGCTCGACGAAAAGGACGTCGTGCTCGAAATCCGCGCCGGCACGGGCGGCGATGAGGCCAGCCTCTTCGCGGCCGAATTTTCCGCATGTATACGCGCTATGCGGAAACGCAGAGCTGGCGCGTGGAAGTCACGTCGTCGAGCGAATCCGCGGTCGGCGGACTGAAGGAAGTTCTGGCGCTGATCAGCGGCGACAAGGTCTACAGCCGGCTGAAATACGAAAGCGGCGTGCACCGCGTGCAGCGCGTGCCGGCAACCGAGCAGCAGGGCCGTGTCCACACCTCCGCGATCACCGTCGCGGTGCTGCCCGAAGCCGACGAAGTGGAAATCAAAGTCGAAGAGAAAGACATCCGCATCGATACGTTCTGCTCTTCGGGACCGGGCGGGCAATCGGTCAACACGACCTATTCGGCGGTGCGCATTACGCACCTGCCGACGGGCATGATCGTTTCCTGCCAGGACGAAAAATCGCAGATCAAGAATCGCGCGAAGGCGCATGCGCGTGCTGCGTTCGCGGCTGTATGAGATGGAGCTGGAGAAGCAGCAGGCGGCGATCGGCGCGGAACGGCGGAGCATGGTGGGCACCGGCGATCGCAGCGAGAAGATCCGCACCTACAACTTCCCGCAGAACCGCGTGACCGATCACCGCATCGGCCTGACGCTGCATCAGCTCGATCTGGTGATGGACGGCCGGCTCGACCCGATCATCGACGCTCTGACCTCGCATTATCAGGCGGAGAAGCTGCGAGAAGAAGGCAGTCGCGACGCCGCTGCGGATTGAGCTTTCTCGACATTCGCACCGCGATCGCGCAGGGCACGGAACTGCTGGCCGCGCGCGGGTGTGCCGGAGCCGCGGCTCACGGCCGAAGTTCTTCTCTGCCATGCGCCGTGCACTGCGAGCGCGTCTATCTCTATGCGCATCCCGAGCAGGAACTGCGCGAAGTGGAGTGGATCCATTACGGCCGCTATCTCACGAGCGGATGCAGGGCAAGCCGACCGCAGTACATCACGAAAGCCAGGAATTTTATCGGCCGCGAGTTTCGCGTCACGCCCGATGTTCTGATTCCGCGGCCGGAGACCGAACTGCTGGTCGAAACGGTGCTGAAGACGACAGCCTGCCGCACGGCGAATGATCGTGGATGTGGGGACCGGGTCGGGCGCGATCGCGGTGACGCTGGCGCTCGAATTGAGTGCGCGGGTGATCGGCGACGGACATCTCGTGCGCGGCGCTGGCGGTGGCGCGGGCGAACGCCGCGCGACTTGCATGCGCGGGTGGATTTCGTTGCAGCCGATCTGCTGGACGGCTTTGCGGACGATGCGCGCCGACGTCGTCGTTTCGCAATCCGCCGTACGTGCCCGACGCTGACCGAGCTGATCCCTGCAGCGCGAAGTGCGCGATTGGGAGCCGCAGCTGGCGCTCTTCGGCGGCGCCGGACGGGCTCGACGTATACAAGCGCCTGATTCCGGAGGCCGCGCGCGTGCTGAAGCGCGGCGGACTGCTTGCGCTCGAATCGGATTCGGGCAGGCGGACGCGGTTTCCGCGCTGGTTGAGCGGCTGGCGCAATCTTCGACCTGATTCCCGATCTCGCGGGAATCCCGCGCGTGCTAGTCTGCGAGAAGCCGTGAGCCGGACGGTCTTCCATGTCGACATGGACGCGTTCTTCGTGTCGGTGGAAGAGCTGTTCGACCCGTCGCTGAAAGGCAAGCCGGTCGTGGTCGGCGGCAAGGCCAATGAGCGCGGCGTGGTCTCCGCGGCTTCCTACGCGGCGCGCAAATTCGGCGTGCATTCGGCCATGCCGCTGCGAACGGCTTACAAGCTCTGCCCGCAGGCGATTTTCGTCGAAGGGCATCCCGAGCGATATCGCGAATATTCGCGAGCGCGTTTACGAAATTCTGCAGTCGTTTTCGCCCGCTGGTGGAAATGGCGTCGATCGACGAAGCTTATCTGGACATGACGGGCACGGAGCGGCTGCACGGGCCGGCGCTGCGCGCCGCGCATCTGCTGCACGAAGCGATCAAGTCCGCCACGGAGCTGAACTGCTCGATCGGGATCGCGACGTTCGCGGCTGGTGGCGAAGATCGCTTCCGATCAGGCGAAACCGCAACGGCATTCTGTAGGTGCTGCCGGGCGTGGAGGCGCGTTTTCTGGCGCCGCTCGAAGTGCGAAGAATCCCGGGCGTCGGCAAAGTGACGGAGAAGAACCTGCATGCGCTCGGCATTCGGCGGATTGGCGATCTGGCGGCGCTGGACGAAGCGGATCTGGAGCGCCGCTTCGGGAAATGGGGTCTCGCGCTGGCGGGCAAAGCGCAGGGCGAGGATGCGGGCGGCTGGTTCGATCAGCGAGATCGGCGAACGCGGCGATCCGAAATCGATCAGCCATGAGCACACGTTCGGCGAGGATACGCGCGACGCGGCGCAGCTGGAAGCCACGCTGGCGCATCTGGCCGAGAAGGTGGCGCGGCGGCTGCGGGAGC
The DNA here is from genome assembly GCA_963834615.1 of uncultured Actinomycetota bacterium. Taxonomy (GTDB): domain Bacteria; phylum Actinomycetota; class Actinomycetes; order Mycobacteriales; family Mycobacteriaceae; genus Mycobacterium. Next base: position 16,953 of record CAWICO010000002.1, on the reverse strand, counting down.
ACGGGCTTGCACGCGCGCACCGTTCAACTCAAGCTGCGCTATTCCGATTTCACCACCATCACGCGCGCCCATACGCTGCCGGCGCCGACGCAGCTCGATATCGATCTGATCGAGCAATCGCGGCGATTGCTGCGGACAACTGGGACCGGGCGCAGGCGATTCGGCTGCTCGGCGTTCATGTCTCCGGATTCGAGCGAGAGCGGGCCAGCTGAATCTGCTGGAGGGCGCGCGATCGGAACGCTGGACGCAGGCGCTGAAAGCCGCGGACGAACTGCGGGACCGTTTTGGCGAAGCGGCGGTCTCGCTCGGCGGCGGACTGCGCGGCCGCTACCGGGAGCGGGTGCAGGAAAACCCGGCGGCGCTGCCCGGGAAAGAGCCAAAAGAAAAATAGGCCGGCTTGCGTCGAAAGTCGGGGTGGTTCCATTCCAAAACGCGCGCGACCGCGTTCCGGGGCGTTATGCAATGCACACGTCGCGCAACAAATCCAATAATTCAAATCTTTTCGATTGTTCGTTTCCTCATAACCGATTAACGTTGCGAATCTGTAACCTTTTGTTAGCAGTTTCGCGGGTCGATAACAGTTGAATTAAACAGCGGATCGGATTCACCGGCTGTGTCGGGTCGGCTGAATCGACGTGCGCTCAACGAGCGATTCGCGACTGCCAAATTCATCCGTTCGAAAGGCAAATTTCCAGGGAGTCTCATGGCAAGCAACAAAATCCCAGAAGGCGAGGCAGTTCAACGTCGAACGCGCGCAGGTTGCGGAAGACTGATCTGGTTCGCCGTCGCGCTCTGTTTCGGCGGCAAGCGCATTTGCGCAAAGCACCAACTCGGCCGACCTTCGCGGTACTGTCACCGACCCCACCGGCAGCGTTGTTCCGGGTGTTTCGGTCGACATTCTCAATACAGATACGGGCGTCAGCCGGACACTTACAACGAATGCCGACGGCCTCTATGACGCTGTTTCCATTCTGCCCGGCCATTACCAGCTGACCTTCACGAAACCGGGTTTCGACAAACTGGTGCGCAGCGGCATCAACCTGAATGTGGGCGCCGTAACCGTGAATGCGCAGATGAGCGTGGGAGCGACGCAGCAGGAGATATCGGTGACCGAGGCGGCGCCGCTGCTGCATACCGATACCGCTGAACAAAGCTCCACGCTCGAATCCGAGAGCATGCAGGAAATGCCGAACGTGTCGCGCGATTGGGCGAACTTCATCAAAATTCTGCCCGGCGCGTCGGCGCAGGGAACGAGTTCCGGAAGCCCCGGCACAACGATCTCGATTAACGGCACCATGCCGAATTACGACAACTTCCTCGCTGACGGCGCATCCGTTACGCTGCCGCACAGCGCGAACGTAAACGACAACACGTTCGAAAGCATCGCGGAAGTCCAGATCAGCACCTCGACTTTCACCGCCCAATACGGAACCGGCGCGGCGGTGTTCAACCAGATCAGCAAGAGCGGCTCGAACCAGTGGCATGGCTCGGCTTACGAGTTCCTGCAGAACGACTTCTTCAACGCCCGGAGCTTCTTTTCACCCGCTGTGCCGAACAAGCGCTATGACATGTTCGGCGGTTCCGTCGGCGGGCCGATCAAGAAGGACAAGCTGTTCTTCTTCTTCAATCCCGAGAAGGTGATCAACAACAGCGTTTCCTATCCTTATAACAACTTCCCGACGGCGGACATGAGGGCCGGGAACTTCTCCAATCCGATCTTCCCGACGATTTACGATCCGACGACGCACGCGCCATTTCCAGGCAACGTGATCCCGTCGAGCCGGTTGGATACGCTGGCCGCCGCGGTGCAGCAATATTTCCCGACGCCGAACCTGCCCGGCTACGTGAACAACTATCAGATTGCCGCTCGCCTCCACCAACCCACAGCTGCGCTGGTTCGGCCGCATCGATTACAACCCGTCTCGCCAATAACCGCGCTGACGTTCTCGATCATGCAGCAGGACTTCCCCAGCTTCGGCGCAGGCGCCGGCTTGCCCGGTGAACTGCTACAAAGGCGATACCGACTGGTACGATTCGCAGATCACCGACGTTTGGAGTCTGACGCCGACTACCGTGAACGAATTTCGTTTCGGCTTCACCCGGCAGGGCAACTGGTACACGCCGGAAAGCCTGGGAAAAGGTTATCCGCAGAAGCTCGGCTGGACGTACGCGGAGGCCGATCTGTTTCCGACGATCACGATCAACGGCGTGCGCGAGCACCAGGCCTGAATCCCGGGCCGAATTCGATCTATGCGGAAAATTCGTTCGATCCCTCGGACACGCTGACCATGATCCGCGGCAAACACATCCTGCACTTCGGCGCCGAGCTGCTCTACATGGAAGACAACGACACGCCGTGGGGCAATATCTATTCCGGACAATTCACGTTCAGCGGCGTCTTCACGCAGCAGGGTCCGTTCAACGCCACAGGCCCGGGTGGCGCAGGAAAATCCGGCCTGGGTTACGCCGATTTCCTGCTGGGGCAGGTCGACAGCTGGAACGCGGTGCGCAGCCCGATCATCGCGATGCGGCAAACCCAGCCGCAGTTCTTTGTGCAGGACGATTACAAATTGACTCCATCGCTCACCCTGAATCTCGGTCTGCGATATCAGATCATGGGCGGCTGGCACGAACTGCATAATCGCCTCGGCGCCTTCGACCCGACGATCGTCAATCCCGTCACGAATACGCCCGGCGCAATGTGGTTCGCTCCGAACAACGGCCGCAACTCCATCGAGGCGCCCATTTACAACATCTGGCTGCCGAGAGTTGGATTTGCGTGGTCGGCCGATGAAGAATACGGTAGTGCGCGGCGGCTTCGGCGTGTACAGCTATATGTGGAGCGAGGATACCTATGCCGGTGGCGCGGAGGGCGTCGGCGCGAATGCGAGCGGGTCGCTTTCGGAAACGACGCAGACAGCGCCGGTGTTCATCTTCTCCGATCCGAATCCGCCGCTCAATTTCGTGAATGCTTCGAGGGATCCCGGGGCCTATAACGGCCACGGCGTCAACTATGCCCCGTATCACACGCCGGTAGCGAAGAACTACCAGTGGTCATTGAGCGTGGAACGGCAGTTGCCGCATGACATGGTCGTCTCGGCGGCGTACGTGGGCAACCATGTGAGCAACCTGTCGTTCCCGGTGGACATCAATCAGGTGCCATTTAACCTGGTCGGGACCAGTTCGAACCCCCAGTCGATCCGGCCATTCCCTCAGTTCCAGACGATCAGCGGCAATCGCTTCAACGCGATCTCGAATTATGATTCGCTGCAGATCACGGCCAGGAAGCGGTTCTCGAACGGCTTCTCGTTTGACGCGAACTATACCTGGTCGAAGTTCCTCAGCACGCAGGATTCTTCGGGCTGGGGCAGCAACGGCGGCAGCCAGTACTATCAGATCGCAACGCTGCCCGGCATCAACTACGGACTTTCGAACTTCGATCGTCCGCAAATGTTCACGGGAGACGTCGTTTATCAGCTTCCGGTGGGCAGGAACCGGAAGTTCCTCTCGAACTTCGAATGCGCTGATTGATGGCGTCCTCGGGGGATGGCAGGCTTCGGCCATCTTTACCGCCGAATCCGGCACTCCGTTCACGGCGATCATGGGCACGCAGAACCTGACCGGCGCGCTTTCGGGAACCTGGTACCCGAATATCGTCGGCAATCCGTACCTGTCGAACCCGACCATTCATCAGTGGTTCAACACGGCGGCGTTTGCACAGCCGGCGGCGTTCACGTTCGGCAACGAAGGCAGAAACATCCTTCGTGGCCCGGATCTGACGGATATCGACTTCTCGTTGGGCAAGAACTTCGCGTTCCCCGTGTTCAATGAACGGGCGAATCTGCAGCTCCGGTTCGACGCGACGAACATTCTGAACCATCCGAGCTTCGCGAATCCGAATAACAGCATCGGGACGCCGAGCGCCGGCATCATCACCTCGACCACGGTCGGCGGACGCTCGCTGCAACTCGGCGCGCGGTTCTCCTTCTGACTTCTTTTGCCGCAACTTGCGGCCCCGGAATGCGTTCAGCATTTCGGGGCCATTTTGTTTTTGCGCGGCTTTGCAGGATCAGGCGCCGCGCGGTTCGCGGATCGTCAGAATCTGATCCGCGCGAACGCCTTTCATCTGCTGCTCGGCTCCGCTCGGGCCAGCGGATTTCCAGATCGGCGGTTGTCGGCCGGGCCCAGACCGAAGTGCAGGCGAGGATCGTTGCAGGAATAGAAGCTCGATTGCGCCATCACTTCCTGCGCCTGCCGCTTCCCGCCGTAGACGCACGTGACGCGCGCGCCGATGGCGCTGCGATTCGATTGCGTGCCCACCAGCTTCAATTTCAGCCAGTGATGGTTGCCGCGCACGTCATTGCGGAGCAGTGAAGGCGGCTCGTTCAGATTGACGATGAGGATGTCGATATCGCCGTCGTTATCGAAATCGCCGAACGCGCAGCCGCGGCTGCAATGCGGGGCGGCGATCGCGGGGCCTCCCTGCTCGAGCAGCTCTTCGAATTTCCCGTTGCCCAGATTGCGGAAGATCACGCGCGGCGTCTTCAGCGGGTAATCCGGGTTCTTTCGCTCGACCTCCGGATAGACGTTGCCCGTGACGTAAAACAAATCGGGATTGCCGTCGTTATCGAGATCGACGATGCCCGCGCCCCAGTTGACGAAACGCGTTTCGACGCCCAGACCGGCCGCAATGGTCTGGTCCTCGAAAAAGCCCTTGCCGCTGTTGACGTAGAGGACGTTCGTGTCGTCCATGAAATGCGTTTTGAAGATGTCGAGATTGCCGTCGAGATTAACGTCGCCGACGCCCACGCCCATCCCCGCCTGCTCGACGCCATCGTCGCTGAGCGAGCAGCCGGCGGTGAGGCCGATCTCTTCGAATGTGCCGTCGTGGCGGTTGCGGAACAGCAGACTCGGGGTCGAGTCGCAGGCGACGTAGATATCCGGCCAGCCATCGTTGTCGTAATCGGCCGCCGCGACGGTCATTCCGTAGCCGGGCCGGACGCGGGCAATGCCCGCCTCCTGGCTGACGTCCGTGAAAACGCCGTGGCCGTCGTTTCGGTAGAGCGTGTGGTGCGAGAACGGCAATCCGCGCGGCCCGCAATTCACCGGCACGCCGTGCCACGTGCACATGGCGCTCGATCCGGCCTTGGGCGCGCGCGACAGATCGAAATCGAGATAGTTCGAGACGAACAGATCCAGATGGCCGTCGCGATTGTAATCGACGAACGAGCAGCCGGCGCCCCAGCGGCTGCCGCCTTCGAGCAGGCCCGCCTCCTTTGTCACATCGGTAAATGTGCCGTCGCCGTTGTTGCGGTAAAGCACGTTGCGGCCGTAGCCGGTGATGAAGATGTCGTCGAATCCGTCGTTGTTGTAATCCCCGACGGTCACCCCGGAAGACCACATCGTGCGCAGCAGGCCGGCTTTTTCGGTCACGTCCGTGAACGTGCCGTCGCGGTTGTTTTTGTAAAGGCGATTGCTCGCGCCTTCCGACGATCCGGCGGCGCGGGAGCCGCTCAGCACCAGCACGTCCATCCAGCCGTCGTTATCGTAGTCGATGAAGGCGCAACCGCAGCCGATGGTTTCGATGATGTAGTCCTTGTGATCCACGCGGGCCGTAGATGGTGGGGAAATGCGAGGCCGGCCTGAGCGGCAATATCGGTGAAATGCGGCGTTGAACGGAATGCCGGAGGGTTTTGATCGCGGCTGCGGGCCGGACGTTTCGCGATGCGGCGCCCTGGCCGCGAAGAAGAGGGGCCGCCAGCAGGCCGAGCAATTCCCGCCGGCGCAATTCAAATCTCATGGAACGGGGAGAATAGCAAACCTGATGGATGAACCTGGACTTCGACTACTTCTTCTCGTCTTTCTTGTCTTCGGGCTTCTCTTGCTTCTTTTCGTCCTTCCTGTCTTCCGGCTTTCTCGGCTACCTTCTCCGTCCGCCTTTTCGGCCGGTTCCTTCTCGAGCACCAGGCTGCCGAACGCATCCGGAACATGGAACGTGCTTGCGCCGGTGGGCCTCCACGCAATGTAATGTCCGTTTCGGCTCCGCGCCGGAGATGCGATACAGCCCGACTCTCAATTCGTCCCCGGTTTTCGGCTGCTTCACGTCCAGGCTCTGGAAGGGAATGCGCATCTCTCCGAACCAGATCTTCTTCTCGGGATCGATTCTGCCCTTCACGGTGAAGCCGGAATCCCACTCGATGCCCTTTTGAGCCTTGGGATCGGCGTGATTGATATCGAGATCCACGTATTCGGATTGCGGCGAGACCTGGAATTCCTTGTAGTCGCGAGATGTTCAGATAGTCCGATCCGATAAACGCCTCGGCCACGTCCCAGTTCCAGAGTTTGTCGGTTTTTTCGTCCGTAACCGGAGTCCGGCTTCAGGTTCAGCTGATCGTAGGGACAGATAAACAACAGATAAAGATACTTGTGGCGTCCATCGCGAGCGGATCTCCGTCGGCCGGCAGCGGTACGTCTTTGCCGAAGTAATCCTTCGATAGCGTGCACGCCGGCGATCCTGGACCATTCCGGCGCAGTGGGTCGGCGGCCGGCTCCCAATCCTTCGCGGCATAGTAGCTCTGGATGACGTTGGCCGGATCCAGGGGCGCCGCGCCGGCGGCGCGTGGCCGGGGCGTCCTGAAACATGGCGAACAAGAAACAGCGCAAGTACCGTCATGGAAGCCCGCGGCTGCACTCCTATTATGAACGGCGGCTGCCGATGTGAACAGCATCGACGATAGCGAAAGCGCTCAGACGTCCTCTAAATTCCCTTCGGCGGCGGGAAGGACATCGTGTTCGCCGGCGATCCACACATAAATTGTCGGCAGCAGGAAGATGCTGAGCAGCAGCGCCGCCATCAGACCGCCGACGATCACGATCGCGAACGGCCGCTGCGAATCCGACCCGATGCCGCGCGAGTGGCCGCGGGAAGCAGCCCGAGGGTCGCGACCAGCGCCGTCATCATGATGGGCCGCAGCCGGAGCACGGCGCCTTCGATGGCTGAATCCTCCATCGTGTGGCCGCGCACCCGAAGCTGATTGATGTATTCGACCATGATGACGCCCGGTCTGCACCGCCACGCCGAACAGCGCGAGAAAGCCGACGCCCGAAGAAACGCTGAAATGCGTGCCCGTGAGACACAGCGCGAGCAGTCCGCCGACCGGCGCCATGGCGACGTTGCAGAGCAGCAGCGCGGCCCATTTGAATGAGCCGAACATGGTGTAGAGGATCATGAAGATCACCAGCAGCGTGATCGGCAGAACGATCGCCAGGCGTTTCTGCGATCGCTTCGCGCTCTCGTACTCGCCCGCCCAATCGATGTGATAGCCGGCCGGCAGTTTCACCTGCTGGTTCACTTTGCTGATCGCTTCCTCGACCGTGCTGCCCAGGTCGCGGCCGCGCACGCTGTATTTCAGCGCCACGTAACGCGAGTTCCCCTCGCGGTAAATCTCGGAAGCGCCGTCGAGCGTCTTCACGTTGCAAAGCTGCGCGAGCGAGACGCGCTCGCCGGACGGCGCAAGCAGACGGATACTTTCGATCGCATCCTTCGTATCGCGGTACCGCGGCAGATAGCGCGCCACCAGATCGTACCGGCGCTCGCCCTCCAGCACCTGGCTGACCGCGTTGCCGCCCACGGCGGTCTGGATCGCGTCCTGAACATCGGAGACGTTGATGTTCTAGCGCGCGGCCGCATCGCGATTCACCGAGATGTTCAGATTCGGCTGGCCGATCACGCGGAACAGCCCGAGATCCTGCGACGCCCTGAATCTTCCGCATGACGCTGACGATCTGGTCGCCCTTCTCCTCCAGCATCTTCAGATCGTCGCCGTAAATCTTGACCGCAAGCTGGCCCTTGACGCCGCTCACCGCCTCTTCCATGTTGTCCGCGATGGGCTGAGAAAAATTCCAGAGAACCCCGGGAATCTTTTCGAGTTCGCGGTCCATGGCGCGCGATCAGCTCATCCTTGTTCTGGTGGAAAACGCGGCGCCATTGTTCCTTGGGCTTCAGATCGACGAAATATTCGGTATTGAAGAAGCCGCCGGTATCGGTGCCATCGTCCGGCCGGCCCACCTGCGATACCACGTCGCGTCACCTCCGGAAACGACGCGAAGATCAGGCGCGCCCGGTCCATCAGAGCCGTGCCTTCCGTCGGGCCGGTGCTGGGCGCCAGCGTGCCGCGCGCCCAGATCGCGCCTTCGTCCAGATGCGGCAGGAACTCCGACCCGATGACGCCGCTCACCGCCAGAAACACGGAACCGGCGATGGCCACGGCGCCAGAACGCCACCGTGACGTAACGATGTTCGATCGCCCAGCGCACGGCGCCCCGATAGCGCTCGGTAAGGAAGATCAGCAGCGGATTGTGCCATTCGCGCACGCCCCTGCGGAAGAAGCCGCTCGAAAGCACCGGCGCGATGAGCATCGAGAACAGCAGTGCGCCCAGCAGAGCGAACGCGACGGTCCACGCCATCGGCTTGAACAGCCGGCCTTCCACCGCCTGCAGCGTGAAGATCGGCAGATAAGCGGTGATGATGATGCCGATGGCGTAAAACACCGGCCGCTGCACTTCATGCGCCGCCTCGCGGATGCGCTCGAGAGGCGTCTTCGACTGCTTTCTCTGTGTGCCCATGTGGCGCACGATGTTCTCCACCATCACGACCGCGCCATCGACGACCATGCCGAAATCGAGCGCGCCGAGCGAAAGAAGGTTCGCGGGAATATGCCGCAGCTGCAGGCAAATCGACGCGAACAGAAGCGAGAACGGAATCGTAAGCGCGACGATCAGCGCGCCCCGCATATTGCCGAGGAAAAGAAAAAGAATGATCGCGACCAGGATGATGCCTTCGCGCAGATTGTGCAGGACCGTGTGAGTCGTGTATTCGACCAGTTCGCTGCGATCGAGAAACGGCACCACGTTCACGCCGTGGCGGCAGAATCTGTTCGTTCAGCTCCTTCACCTTCTGCGTGAATGCCTTCAGCGTGGCTTCCGATTCGCGCCTTTGCGCAGCAGCACGATGCCTTCAACCGCGTCGTCATCGTCCACGATTTCGCCGTTTTCGCGCTGGATCGCCTTGCCGATCTTGCCCAGCCGGATTTTCGGCCCCTGCTGCACCTGCGCGATGTCGCTGATGCGGATCGGCGTGCCGTTCTGCGATTTCATCACGTCTTCGCGATATCGGTCACGTTCTGCGTAAGCCCGATTTCGCGCACGTTCACCTGCTGCAGGCCCTCTTCGATGAAGCTGCCGCCCGCGTTGATGTTGTTGTTTGCGAGCTGCTTTTCCACCTGGCCGATGGTCAGGCCGTAATTGATCAGCTGGTCCGGATCGAGGCGAACCTGATACTCCTTCGTGGGTCCGCCGAAGCTCGAAACGTCCACCACGTTCGGAACGGACTTGAACTGCTTTTCGAGAACCCAGTCCTCAAGCGACTTCAGCTCCATCACGTCGTACGCCGGATTGGTGCTCTTCAGCGTGTACCAGTAAATCTGGCCGACGGGGCTCCAGTCGGTTCCCATCTGCGGCTGCAGATTCTGCGGCAGCGTCACCTGCGACAAGCGCTCGAGCGCCTTCTGCCGATTCCAGTCGTTCTCGGATTCGTCGTCGAAAATCATGGTGACGCTGGAGAGCCCGAAAACCGAAACCGAGCGCAGACTCGTCAGGTGCGGAATCCCGTTCATCGCGATTTCGATGGGAATCGTGACCTGCTGTTCGACTTCTTCGGCCGCGCGGCCCGGCCACTGCGTGATGACGTTGACGTAGTTGTTGGCAACGTCCGGATAGGCTTCGATCGGCAGACTGTGAAACGAAATTGCGCCCCAGACCAGCAGCATCACCGCCGCCAGCAGAACCAGGAACCGATTGTTCAGCGCGAAATCGACAACAGCGCGGATCACGAGCTCTACTGCTCGGCCGTGTTCTGCAGAACGAGCGCGTTTTCACCACCCGATCGCCCGGCGCCACGCCGGCGATGATCTCCTGCATGTTGGCCGGCAGCATCTTCCCGCCAGTCACTTCGAAGCGGCGGAATTCATTGCCGCCCGCCGGCTCATAGACCCAGTCGCGATCGTGCAGATGCAGAATGGCGCTCGCGGGAACCGCGGCGCGCGTTTCCTTCCGGCCGCCGTGGAACGTCGCGGTCACGAACATCCCGAACCGCATCATGCCGGGGTTCGCATTTCGAGCCGAACCTTCGCGGTGCGCATGTTGGGATCGAGAATCGGGCCGATGTTGCTGATTCGCCCCTGAAACACGCGGTCCGGATAAGCGTTCAGCCGGACGTCGGCGAACTCGCCCAGGCGCACCTGCTTCAGATCGTTCTCATACACGTCGCACAGAATCCAGACGTGTCGACATATCGGAGATGGTGAACGGATTCGGCGAGGAAAGCCCCTGCATGCCGGAAGCGGTCGTACCTGCTGATCCGTGATGACGCCGGAAACGGGCGCGTGAATGTCGACGATCGTGGTCGGGTTGTTCCGGTCCGCGCCCAGCACGCGCAGATGCTCCTCGGTAGTCTAGCACGGTACTTTGGCCTTCTCTTCGGCGTCGACCGCGACTTCGAGATCTTTCTGCGCGATGGCGCCCTTGTCGAGAAGGATCTTTGGCGCGATCCAGTTGCGCGTGCGCGAGCGTCTCGTCGGCCACGGCCTGGCGGTAATCGGAAAGCGCGTTCGCGATATCGGCGCTCTGCACGCGCATCAGCAACTGGCCTTTGGTGACGTAGTCGCCCAGCTTGGCGTGGACTCGAAACCACTCTGCCGGCAGCGAGTGAAATCACGGGAACATTGCGCGAGATATCCGGCGCGCACGGTGCCGGTCACGTTCAGTTCGGGCGCGGCGTCATATTCGGTCGCGGTCACGATGGGGAATGCGCGATGGGTCGTCCACCTTACAGGAGCTCGCTGTCTCCGACATGCTCGACACCGGATGGGGTTGGGCGGCGCCTCCGCCGCCGGATCGGCTTTCACCTCCTTGCAGCAGCCAGCAGCAGAACAGGCGATACGCGACGACCGCAGCGAGGCGTACGGCGAAGCCGAGCCTCTGCAGTTCTTCACTGGATCACCTCCCGGCCGACGGCGAAGTTCAACTGATTGGCGGCATTCATATACGAGGCCATCAGATTGAGATAACTGAGCTGCGTGGCCCGGTAATCGTTCTGCGCGCTGAGAAAATCGAGCAGCGAAGCGCCGCCATGCTGATAGGCGAACGTCATCATCTCGCGAACGTTTGCGGCTTCCTTCAGATACTTGTCTCGATAAGGCCGCAGCAGAGTGAGGTTGCCTTCAGCGTTGCGTAAGCCGAATCCACGTCGCTGAATACCTGCGTCGCGCGGCCTCCGCCAGCCGCTCGTTGCGCCGGATGTCGATCGCGGTGCGCTCCTTCTCGCCCTGATTGCGATCGAAGATGCGCAGCGGAATGCTGACGCTGGCGCCCACGGTATTGTACGCGACGGGATTGTTGAATGATGCCGTTGTGGGTCCACCAGACGCTGAACGTGGGATCGGTCGATCCGTTGGAGACGGCCAGCTGATGGTCCGTCTTCGCCTTTTCGACCGCCTGCATGGCGGCCCGCAGATCCGGGCGCGCGTCGAGCGCGATACGCGCGGAACTCGTCCAGCGGCGCCGATTTCGGCGAAATCGAAAGTGCCCGTGACATCGAACTGATCCACCGGCGTGCGGTCGTTCAGCAGCTGCAGCAACTGAATCTTCGCGGTGCGCACATTCACTTCGGCGGTCTGCAGATCGGATTCGTACTTGCACGCGCTGCAGATCGAGCCGCATCATATCCACCTGCGCGATGTCGCCGGCCTGCAGGCGGATCGCGGCACACGTCCAGCACCTTGTCGTAATCGGCCAGATTTTCCCGCGACACATCCGAGCACGGCTTTCGCCTGCAGCGTCTGACGAATGCGTTGCGCAGATTGAACAGCATCGTGCGCTCGAGATCCGCCTGCTGCGACACCGCGATCGACGTGTTCTTTCTTCGCGCTCTCCAGCCGCAGTTCGCGTTTGTGGTCGCGCTCGTGCAGATAACTGAGGCGGGCGAAACGAAGGTCCCGGCGAACGGCCGCCAGACGCCATTGTGGGGCGAGATCTGTGTGCCGTCCGTCGTGAACGTGAAATCCGGATTGGGACGCAGATAAGCGGTGATCTCCTGCGCCTTCGATTCGGCGATGTTAGTCCTGCCCGCCAGCAGTTCGGGATTGGTCTTCTCGAACCTCTCTTTGCAACTGCTGCCAGGTGAATAGGTCGCGCGTCTGGGCCGGAACGCGCGCGAGCCACAGCGCCAGCAACCAGGCCGCCGCCAGCATGTGCCATCGCAATCGAGCAGCAAATTCCACTGTAGCGGGCATGGAGGCCGCTGCTACCATTATCTTTCGGCCAGCCAGATTATCTTTCGGTCATTCGCCTTGACATCTTTCGATTCCATCGGAGCTTTGTAACGCGCATGGAACTGCTTAGAATGAGGTCGGAGTCGCTCCAGCCGGGCGCCTCTCCCGTTTCATGCTGTCTTTCCTGATTCGCGGTAGCGCCCGCGCCGTTCTGATCCGGGCGGCTGCTGATGACCGCCGCCATTGCGGTCGCCGACTGGCGCATCGAAGGCAACATTCCTCTCGGGTTTCTCTATCTGTTCCCCATGCTGCTGGTGGGCAGCGTTCTGAACCGCTGGCAGATCGCGTTGTCGGCGGCCGTTTGCACGGTTCTGACGGAGCTGTTCGACGATTTCGCTGGTTCGCCTTTCCCAGCGATTCCGCGCGACATCCTGATTTTCGCGGCGTTCGTCTGCATGGGCCTGTTCGTCTATGAAGTGGGCCGCAGCCGGCAGCCCGCGCTGCTGCATCTGCAAGACATCGAGCGAGAAGCAGGCGCGCGCCGATGCCGAAGAGCAACTCAAGGTGCTGGTCGAGAGCAGCCCGGCGGCGCGTATTTACGGCCGATTCGGACGGCTCGCATTCTGCTGGCCAACGAAGCCGCGCACCGGCTGTTCGGGGTCGCGCCCGGCAAGCTCGTCGGGCCGCTCGATCCACGACTTTCTGCCCTCGCTGCTGAATGTTCCGGCGCCCGAGCGCGAACCGCTCGGCTTTCCGCACCGCGATGCAGTGCCGCGGGCAGCCGGATGAACGGCGAGGTGTTTCTGGCGGATGTCTGGTTCTCGACGTACCAGACCAGCGCGGGCCCGCGCCTTGCGGCGATGGTGGTGGATGCTTCGGAAGATCTGCGGAACCGCGAAGAACTCAGTCTGAATCAGCTGCTGGCCGGGTCGCGCATTCTGGTGGGGGCGGTGTCGCACGAGATCCGCAATGTGTGCGGCGCGATCGCGATGGCGCACGCCAATCTGGCGCGCAGCGGCGCGCTTGCAGGGGAACAAGGATCTTCGAAGCGCTGGGCAATCTGATTCGCGCGCTCGAAAAGATCGCCGTCGATGGAACTGCGGAAACGGCGAACCAGGCGCGAGCGTGGATCTCTCTTCGCTGCTCGAAGAGTTGCGGATCGTGGTGGAGCCGGCCTGGCCGACAGGATATTGAGTCTGCGCTGGGAAGTCGAGCCCGGTCTTGCCGGCCGTGTGGGCGGACCGGCAGAGCCTGATGCAGGTCTTTCTGAACCTGACGCGCAACAGCGAGCGCGCCATGCGGGAGCGAGCGCGCGCGAACTGCCGATCCGGCGCGGCGGCGGACGCAGCGCGTTCTCAGTGCGCTTTCAGGATACCGGCGCGGGGTGTCGCATCCGGATCGGCTGTTCCGGCCGTTTCAGCAGCAGGCGCAGGCAACCGGTCTGGGACTGTACCTTTCGCGCGCTTTCATGCGATCGTTCCGCGGCGATCTGCGCTATGAGCCGGAGCCCGACGGGTCGAGCTTCATCGTGGAGCTCTCGCCCGCTGCCGGCCGGCAAAGAAAACTATGAAACAGATTCGGATTCTGCTCGTGGACGATCACAGTCTGTTCCGCGAGAGCCTGAGCCGGTTGCTCGAAGCCGAGCCTGATTTCCGCATCGCGGGCACCTGCGCGAGCGCGGCCGAAGCTCTCGACAGTGCTGCGAGCGCGAGCCGGTCGACGTCGTGCTGCTCGATTACGATCTGGGCGACGAACAGGGCTGGCGTTTCTCGACGAAGCGAAGCGCCGCGGTTCCGCGGGCCGCATCCTGATGGTCACGGCGGGCATGACCGATCGGGGACGCTGCGGGCTTTCGAAGCGGGTTCCGCCGGCGTGTTTCTGAAGCACAGCCCGCCGGGCCAGCTGGTGGAGGCGATCCACAAAGTGAGGGATGGCGAGTTGTGGCTCGATTCGCGCGCCGTGCGTTCGCTGGTGGCGGCGTTCGCGTAAAATCAGAAGAGCAGGAAGCAGGCGAATCTCTGACCCGCCGGGAAAGGGCGGTGCTGAAGGCCGTCTTCGAAGGGTTGAGGAACAAGGAGATCGCGGCGCATGCAGATTTCGGAGAGCTCGGTCAAGGCGGCGCTGCAGCAGTTGTTCGATAAAACGGGCGTGCGCACGCGTAGCCAGCTGGTGCGGATCGCGCTCGAAAAGCATTCAGAGGACTGGCTGGCCGACGAAGTAACATAGCGCTCCCCGGCGTCAAACAAATGGGGCTTAATAAAGGAGTTTTTCAATGATCGAAGGTCTCTTCCAACCAATGCATCTGCTCGTGATTCTGGCGATCGCGCTCTTCTTTTTCGGGCCCACCAAGCTGCCCGAACTCGGAAGGGAATTGGCGAAGGCATCCGCAATTTCAAGAGCGGCCTGAAGGAAGGTGAGTCCCAAGCGGAGCGCCAGTAATCCCAATCCTGCTGCGCGCTTGCGCGCTGCTGTTGATTATTTCGCGACGCGAATATAAACGTCTTTGCCGTGCCCGCTGTTATTGGCGCTCATGCCCTGGTAACCGTGCTGCACATTAACGTCTTATCGATTGTCATCTCGCGGCCGTTCGCGCTCAGCGTATGTACGTAAAGCGTTGTGACCGTCGAGTCTGCACGTTACGGGCGGTCTGGATCACCAGCTCTGCTCCGTCCATATGCGCCTTTCCGGTCACGCTTACGCCACCGTTGCCCGTGTTGGTGGTCTCCGAGTTGTCCAGCCTGAAGTTAAGAACTTCGTGGAACGCCGGAGAACTGCCGGTCGGCGGCGCGTGGTTTCGACCGTCAACTCGTCGCCCGCCGATTTGATCACCAGCGTCGAAGCGCCCAGCGATACATCCTGGTGGGGGGATCACTTCGGGCCGGGTCCATTTTCCAGGTGCCTAAAAAGCTTTTCGCGCTCTCAGCGCCACGGCTCGCAGCAGCCGCTGAAAGCGCCAGTACCAGAAAGCAAGCTATTTTCCGCATGGGCGCTTAATCCTCCCTGCCGCGTTAGCACGGCAATCTGAATTTTAACGGAACTTCTCTCCAATGGTTGACAGAGACGGCAGCATCCAAATCCTCGGGAACGATTTGTCACTGCATTGCCTCAAGCAAACCGAACGCAAAGACATTGGTGCCCGAAGCGATCGAGACATACTGTTTACCGTCCACTTCATAGGTGATCGGGGATGCCGTTAAATCGTCGCCGGTGTAATAGTGCCAAAGATGTTTGCCGGTGGTTCCGTCGAGAGCGATCAGGTGGCCATCGTCATCTCCGCTGAACAACACTCCGGACGCCGTTGAAACAACGCCTGTCCACATCCTGGCTGACCCTGTCATCGGGGATTGCCACACGCGCTTCCCGGT
This sequence comes from uncultured Actinomycetota bacterium, assembly GCA_963834615.1. GTDB lineage: Bacteria > Actinomycetota > Actinomycetes > Mycobacteriales > Mycobacteriaceae > Mycobacterium. The sequence goes on along the minus strand of CAWICO010000002.1, from coordinate 1,259 downwards.
CGCCGGGTCCAGCGCGCGCAACACCACCTGGCCGCCCGGCTCGCTCGCCGTGCCGCCGGCGAAGTAGTTCATCGGGATCGGTTTCTGCGAGGACGTTGTAAACATCCCGCACTCTTCGAGCGTGAGCAGATAAAGCAGTCCCGTGCCGGGATTATAGTCTGGCCCATCCAGTTGGTCGCGCCTTTTACGCTCGGACACACCCAATTGCCTTCGGCAGTGGGATCTTTTCCGGGAATTGCGATCGGACGCCCATTGTCGTCGAGCCCTTTTGCCCAGGTGACGTTATCGATGAGCTGGGTTGCGCAGAAACTTCCCCGTGTCCCGGTCGAGCACGTAGTAAAATCCGTTGCGATTGGCGTGCACCACCACCTTGCGTTTCGTGGTCTGCCCCCCGGCATCCTGCCATGGCACAGTCAGCAGCATGGGCCAGCTTTCAGCGTCCCAATCGTGCACGTCGTGCGGCGTGAACTGGTAAAACCACTTCATCTTTCCCGTATCCAGATCGAGCGCGATCACCGAGCAGGTGTAAAGGTCCTCGCCCAGCCGCGGCTTGCCTGCGAAATCCGGCCACGGATTGCCCGTGGCCAGAACAGCGTGTTCGATTCGGGATCGAAAGTGCCGGAAAGCCACGTCCCGCCGCCGCCCCATTCGTGCAGATCGCTCCAGGTCTCTGACCCGGCTCGCCTTTGGCGGGGACCGTGTAAGTGCGCCAGATTTCGCTGCCGTCTTTCGGCGACAAAGCGGCCACGAATCCGCGCATGCCGCTGTCGCCGCCGGCGCTCCCGACCAGAATTTTGTCTTTCACGACCAGCGGGGCCGAGGTGGACATCACGCCTTTGTTCGCGTCCGCGAAGTTTCGGCTGAAAATAACGTTGCCGGTCTGCCTGTCGAGCGATACCAGGTAGTTATCCGCCGTGGTGAAGTAAACGGAATCCCCCAGAATCGCGGCTCCCCGATTGACGCCCTGCTTCTTCGCTTTCGTCTCCTGATATCGCCAATCAGGCCGCCGTCCGCGCATCCAGCGCGAATACGGCATTCGAATTGGTCACGTACATCACGCCCTTGTAGACAATGGGCGATGTCCGCAAGCCGTTTGCGTCGGGCACGTGGTAAGTCCACCCCGGGACCATCGAAGAAGCGTTCTGCCTGGTAATCTGCCGCAGCGTGCTGTAGCGCGATCCCTGGTCCGTGCCGGCGTAAGTGAGCCAGTTTTCACCCGCCCCTTTCAGAATGTCCTCATACCGCACCTGGCCAAAAGC
>CAWICO010000001.1:0-595020 GCA_963834615.1 uncultured Actinomycetota bacterium | reverse complement strand
GCCCGCCGTTCGATCGCAGCCCGCACGGACGCCTCCGACCCAACCACCCGCACCTTGCCCTTCGCCCGAGTCACCGCCGTGTAGAACAACTCCCGCGTCAACAACCGCGAATCCTCGCCTGGCATAAGCACTGTCACCTCGTCGGCCTGGCTGCCTTGCGACTTGTGAATCGTCATCGCGTGCATGGTCTCGACGTCAGACAGCCGGCTGGTCGCGAAGTCCAGCGGCCCGCCGGCGCCGGCGATGACGGCCCGAAGACCGTCGGCGCGGGCGACGACTACGCCGGTATCGCCGTTGTAGATGTGCAGCCCGTGATCGTTGGCCGTCACCAGCAGCGGCCGCCCGGGATACCACTCCGACCACGGCGGCTGGCCGGTCGCTTCGGAAAGCCATTGCTCGACTTGCCGATTCCAGTGCCGCACCCCGAATGGCCCTTCCCGGTGCGCGCACAGCAGCCGGTGCTCATCCAGCGTCGCCAGCGCGACATCGTCGGCGCCGAACTGCGCCGCTTCGCGCAGTCGCAACGCATGCGGCAACAAGACCGAGCGCAAAGCAGTCAGACGCATCGTCGGTTTCGATGAACTCGATGTGCTCGCCGCCGGCATGCAACAGCTCCAGCGCACGATCCGCGTCACCGACCCGGATCGCCTCGGCGAGAAGGCCGATCGACTCGCCGAACCGGTGCGAGGTCTTCAGCGTCGCCACCCGCATATCGGTGCGCGCCGAAATGCCGTCGACCAAGTCGGCCAGCACGGCACCGGCTTCCACCGACGCGAGCTGGTCGGCGTCGCCGACCAGGATCAGCCGGGAATCCGGGCGCACCGCCTCCAGCAGCCGCGCCATCATCGTCAGCGACACCATCGACGTCTCGTCGACGACAATCACGTCGTGCGGCAACCGATTTCCGCGATTGTGCCGAAACCGCGACGACGTGTCCGGCCGGCTGCCCGAGCAGTCGATGCAGCGTCATCGCCCGCAGCTCGCCGAGCCGCGCCCGGTCGGCCTCGCCCAACTCGGCGACCTCGTGCTGTACGGCCTCCTGCAATCGGGCCGCTGCCTTGCCGGTCGGCGCCGCCAACGCGATCCGCGGCCGACGGCGCACCGGAAAGCTCTGCCTGCTCGGCGAGCAGCGCCAGCAGTCGCGCGACCGTCGTGGTCTTACCGGTTCCGGGTCCACCGGTCAGCACCGTGACCGCTTGTGCCAGAGCAATTTCCGCGGCTTCGCGCTGCTCTTCGAAACCGGCGGGGAAAAGTCGCTCCGAGGCGGGCACATCGCCGGTTGGTTTGGACACCTGCAGCGCCAACAAGTCGTCGCAGACCTGCTTCTCCTCGCGCCAATACCGGTCGAGGTAGAGCAGTCGCTCGTCGTAGAGATGCAGAACCTGGCCAAGCAACGCACTGTCTCGTACCGCCGCGAGCCAGCCGGCAGCATCGGGCCACGGCACGTCGTCGACATCAATGTCAGAAGCGATGGTCGCCAACTCGATGCACACCGATCCGCCGCGAAGCCCGCGCACCAGCAGCGCGACAGCCAAAGCCACGCGTTCGTCGGACTCCTTGCCGAGGAAGCAGATTCGGTCGGCTACCCGAATGTCCGAAACATCCAACACGCCAGCCTCGTTGAACGTCTGCAGCAAGCCACCGGCGCCGACAGCCAGCTCAACTTCCAGAAGAGTCACGCCGCCTGCCTCCCCTCGTCGAGCAGGTCCGAGAGCGCAACCACCAGGCCGGCGGGCGGCCGCCAGCTGAACACGCCGCACGGCTGCCCGTCGATCACCGGCGTATCCGCACCGCACATGCCCCGCACGAACAGGTACAACACCCCGCCGAGGTGCAACGAAGGATCGTAACCAGGCACCCGCCAACGCAGAAAACGATGCAGCACAACGGTGTACAACAGCGCCTGCAGCGGATAGTCGGAGTGCAGCATGGCCTCAGCCATCCGCGCGGCCCCATAGTCGGCGGCATTGTCGCCGAGGTAGTTGGTCTTGTAATCGACCACCAGGTAGCGCTGATCCGGCAGGCGCAGCACGGCGTCGACCGAGCCGGACAGGTATCCCCGCAGCGACTGGTTACCTAACGCTGCCGACGTCAGTCGATCGACGTAGGGCGCAAAAGGATCATCGTCCGGCAAGTAAGCGCGTAGCAGTTCGCCGACATCGGACACCGACACGTTCGGCGCGGCGCCACGCAGATCACCGCCAGCGAGCGGGATCTCGAAGTCCAACTCCCGCAACCGGTCTGACAGACCGATCTGCCGCAACGTCAAACCGTCCGCCAGCGGGCCCAGCGATGTGTCGTTCATCGGCACCAGCGCCGCGGCCAGGTCGGCGGCCGTCGACATCCACCGGATACCAGTTCAACTCCCGTCGCGCGTGAGTTTCGAGCTCCACAGCAAAGTCCGCGGCAAACGGGTCGGCTTTCTCGAGCACCGCGTGCACCAACGAACCGAACGTCGCGCCCCTCGGCAGCGTCGCCATCGGGGATACCACCGATGGTCCGGATGCGTTCTCGGTCAACGAGATATCGCCGGTCTCGTCATCCAGTTCGGTGACCTCCGGCTCGCTGGTGACCCCGACCGTCTCGGCCACCCGAATCAGACCCGAGTACGAGGTGCGCCGCCACCCGGTGTCGATGGAGCGATGGAAGTGCCGCATCTCCAGGTCCGACGGCTCCGGCTTGACCGGCACCGGGGGAGCGGCGGCGACCACCGAAGCCTCGATCACCGGACCGCCCGCGGACTCCCACTCCCGGAACCGCGCCATCACGTCGTCGTCGGAAATCTTTGGGGGATCGCATCGGTCGGGCACCTGCTGCCTCGCCAGGGCGACGGCCACGCAACAGCCGCGACAGCCCGCCGTTGGGCTCGTCGTAGGCGGGCGCCCACCACACCACCACCTGCGACTGTGCGCGTGTCATCGCGACATAGCTCAGCCGGCTGACGTCGCTGGCCTCCTCCCGGCGGCCCTGCTGCTTGGCGGCCGCGACACCGGGGCCGTTCTTGCCGCCGACATACAGGCAGCGCACCTCGTCGTCGTGAAACACCACCATGTCGTAGTCCTGGACATTGCGGTTGAACGCGAAAGGCACGTAGACAACGGGGAATTGCAGGCCCTTGGCCGCATACACCGTCATCACCTGCACCGCGGTGGCGTCGCTGTCCAGCCGACGGTTGCGTTCGGTTGCGCCGCTGCGCTCTTCGCGTTGCTTGCGCAGCCAATCACGCAGTCCAGGCAAGCCCAACTGCTCGTTGTGGGCGACGTCCTGCAGCAACTGGGTGACGTGCGCGAGATCGGTCATCCGTCGCTCGCCGTCCTGCCAGGACAGCACCCGCGCACCCATTCCGCGCAACTGCGCGGCTTCGAAAACCGCGGCGACTCCGCGTTCCCTCGCATGGGCGGACCATTCGCGCAGCGTGTCGGCGATGCGGTCGGTGAGCGGGTCGCCGCCTGCCACAAGGGTTTCCGCGGTCTCGCCGAAGAACACTGTCGCCGCGGCGGCGCGCACCATCCCTGGGCGGTGCGGTTGGTCGAATGCCTCCATCAGGCAGAGCCAGTCCTCCGCGGCGTCCGAGGTGAACACGTCGCTGTTACCGGGATAGACGACCGGAATGCCGGCGTCGCACAGCGCCTGGAAGCAGACCTCAGCATCTTTGTGCCGCTCGACAATGACCGCGATGTCGCGGGCCCGCAGCGGCTCACCGTCGAATGTCGCACCGCTGGCCAGCAGCGCGCGAATGTCGGCGGCGAGGTCGGCGCCGATGTGCTCCCGGGTCATGTCGATAGGTGGACTCTGAACGCCCTTGCGGCCAAGCGTCTCTCGCGCAACCACGCGTAATCGAAACGGATCGTTGCGCGGCGCGCCCGCGAGCCGGTGACCCTGGTGGTGCGCCTTGACGTCCTCCACGACAATGGCCGCGTCACCCAGCTGCGCGCCGCGCAGCACCACCTGCAAGCGGTCCAGCAACGCAGAGTCACTGCGCCAGTTGGTGGCCAGTGTCTTTCGGTCGCCCGCCGTCTTCGCGGCCTCCAGATACGTCACGATGTCGCCGCCGCGAAACGCGTAGATGGCCTGCTTCGGGTCGCCGATCAGGATCACCGTCGAATGCCCGCTGAACGCGCGGTCGATCACCTCCCATTGGACTCGGTCGGTGTCCTGGAACTCGTCGACCATGACGATGGGCCAACGGTGACGCATGCGCGCCCGCGCGGGGGAGTCGTCGGTGTCCAGCGCGGCGGCCAGTCGGCTCAGCAGATCGTCGTAGCCCAGAACGCCGAGACGGCGCTTGCGGGTGTCCAGCTCGGCCAGAACGGCTTTCGCGAAGTCGACGCGGGCAGCGGCCTCCGATCCCGGCTCCGTGTCGAGCGGCCGCAGCTCCGCGGCCGGGTTGTTGACCGCCTCGCGGGCCAGCTTCAGTGCAGGCTCGTACTGCAGCACCGGGTCGTCGCGTTCCTGGCCGAAGTGCGCCAGATACAGATCGGCGACGATCTCGGCGGTCAGGTCGTCGAGGCTTTCCAGCAGCGTGACGGTGGACGAGGTGTCGCCGGCCACGCCGAGCGACTTCAGCACCAGCTGGCAGAACTGGTGGGTGGTGGCGATCGTCGCCGCGTCGAAACCCGCCAGCGCATCCCGCAACCGCTGCTTGCGGGCCTCCCGCTCGTCATCGGGAGCTGCTATCAGGTACGCCACCAGCTGGTTCTCGCCGACCGTGGAAGGATCGTCGAAAGCGGCTACCGCGTCGGCGATTTGGCGACGGACCCGCTCGCGCAGCTCCTGGCTGGCCGATCGACTGAACGTGATGAGCAGCATTTGATCCAGCGTGGCCCTGCCCTCGGCGAGGTAGCGCGTCACCAGACCGGCCAACGCGAACGTCTTGCCAGTGCCCGCGCTGGCCTGCAGCACGGTGGTGGACTTTTCGGTGGGCAGCACACCGAGCAGGTCGAAGGGCTCCATCACGTCGGGATCCTCTCGGCGCGCAGCATCGGCAACCAGAGCCGGCAGGCGTATGCGCCGAGTCGGTTCTTCTCGCTGTCGAACTCCTCACCCGGCCGCAGCGGCGTCATCAAATCCGACAGCGGGGCGCCCTTGCCCCAGGCCCGCTCGTGTGCCGGCGCTTGATCCTCCCCGGGGTATCGATTGGTCTTCCACCGGTATCCCGCTTCGTGTTCGGGGTCGTCGCCTTCATACCGCGCGACCGCCCACGCGTACGACGTCTTGACCGGCAGCGGGAGCGGCTCACGTCGGCCGGCGTCGTAGATCGCCACCAGCTCACGCAACACCTCGACGGCGTCACCGTCGGGCCGGCCGATTTCCTCGACCCGTGGGGTGGTGCCTCGCTTCGGCCGCCCGATGCATGCGGCCGACCAGTCCTGGCTGGAATCGCGAGCGAACAACGCCAGCAACGGAATCCACGACGCCAGCAGATGCTTGCCGTCCAGCTTGGAATACGTCACCGACACCAGGCGGTGGCCGTACACCGCCGGCACGGTTCCGCTCAGGCGGCGCCCACCGCCGAGTTCGATGTCGACGTCATAAGGTTCCGCGTCCGCTGTCCGGTATTGCTTGGCTTCGATCGCCAAGAGGTCGGCTTGGTCGCGGATCTCGGTTGCCTTGCGCCAGCCCAGGTGTCCCGGCGGCAACGTGCCGCGGCGCCACTCCGCATCGCGTGCTTGCTCAGCGGTCATGCCCCGCAGAATGTCGTGGAGTATCCGGTCGCCGACCGTCCACTCCTCGAGGTTGTCGAGGTCGACGGGCATGGCGTCTTCGATGCCGTCGACGTCGCGCGGCAGGGTGAATTCCAGCGCCCGGAAGAAGCCCTTCACCGGGTCGTTGAAGAAGCCGATCAGGTCGGCCAGGATGACGTCGTCGGCGGGTGGATACGGCAGCGGTGTGGAGATGAACGCGGGGCGTTCACTGCGATCGCCGGCGCTGACCTTTGCGGCGCGCAGCGCGGTCGGGTCGAAGCTGAACGGCACATTCGGCACCAGTTCGCCGGGTATGACGTTGCGAATATCGAACGGCTGCAATGGATGTTCGATGACGATGCGCTTGCGGATCTTCTCCGGTGTGGTCGCGTCGAGGGTGTCCAGCAGTTCGTCCAGTGGCACCGCCGGCGGGCGGGGGAGACCCGAGTATTGATTGGCTCCGGTGTAGGTGATGACCAGCTTCTCGGTGGCCGCGCCGATCGCGTCGAGCAGCAATTGCCGATCCTCGGAACGGATGTCGCGCTCGCCGGTCATCGGGTCGCGGGCCAGCGCGTCGTCGCCGTCGACGACGCCGAGGCGCGGGAACACGCCGTCGTCGAGACCGACCAGGCAGACCACCCGGTGCGGCACCGACCGCATCGGCACCATCGTGCACACGGTCAGCGTTCCGGTGCGGAAGTTTGCCCGGGTCGGGCGACCTGCCAGGTGCTGGTCGAGCAATGCGCGGATGTCGGGCAGCCGCAGCGTCGTGTCGCCACGAGAACCGGCCTGCTCCAACACTTCTGCGAACTCACGCTCGACCTGCCGCGTCTGCCAGGCATCGGCGTCGCTGGTCCGCGTCAACGTGCTGATTCCTTCGGCCAAACCGTTCAGCCAATCGCGGAGCGGCCGTGCGCCGGACAGTGCGTTGGCTGTCATTTCGAGCCGGCAGACGAATTCGGCGAGCTGCCCGGCCAGCTCGACTTTGTTGCTGCCGACGTCGTCGAGCGGCAGCGTGTTGTCGATCCAGGCGTGCGCGTCGTCGGACATCGCGACGCCGGCCAGGATTCGGTCGATGCCGAAACGCCATGTGTTGTGGACGAAGTCGACGTGGTACGGCTGGCGATGTTCTCGGTCGAAGCCCCACCGAATGTTCGCCTGCCGCACCCATCGGGTGATCGACTCCAGGTCGTCATCGGCGAAGCCGAACCGGGCTCGCACCGGAGCGGCCTCCGCGATGTTGAGCACCTCGCTGGCCGTCACCCTGCCGTCGGCCAATGCCAGCAGTTGTGCGGCCAGGGAGAGCAGCGGATTGGTCTGGATCAGCGAGCGGTCGGCGAGCTTGACCCGCAGCCGGTGAGCCGGATGCGCGCCGTGCACCACGTCGCCGAGTCCGAAGTCGGCGACGATCAGCGGTGCATACGTCTCGATGTCCGGGCACATCACCAAGATGTCGCGCGGCTCCAAGGTCGGGTCGTCTTGCAGCAGGCCGAGCAGCACCTCACGCAGCACATCGACCTGGCGGGCCGGACCGTGACAGCTGTGCACCTGCACCGAGCGGTCATCTGCGGCGAGCGTACGTCCTTGTGGCCGAACGGCATTGGCGGCTGATGTCGGACTGCAGCCAACCAAGCAGGGTCTCTGAGCGGTCCTCGTTGGGCAGATATTCGTCGGTCTGCACGCCGGTCGGGCAGGCTGCGTTGCAGTTCGCGGAGGTCGCGCCCGAGCGTGGCCAGCAGGGGATGGTCGACCTCGCGGTGGCTGGTGTCCTCGCGCCGAGGGATAGCCCCGTGATGGCGGCGAGCTTCTGCCACAGCGCGTCGCTGGGGTGGGGGAGCCACAGATGCAGGTCGTGGTGGGTCGACACCGCCTGCAGTAGCTCGATGTCGGTGGAGGCGAGCCGGGTGTGCCCGAACAACGACAGCCGTGCCGGCAGGTCGCTCGGTCCCTCCTGCAGCCGCGCGACGGTCTTCTGCTGGCGGATGTGCGGGGGATCGGCGTCGACGCGCTCGACGAGTGCGCGCCACAGGTCGGGTTGCCAGTGCAGATCGGCGTCGAGGCCGTCTGCGTTGCCGTCGAGCCAGTCGATGAGCAGTTGCGGACGCTGCCGGGCGTAGGACGCGAACAGTCCGGCGAGTCGTCGCGCGACCGAATATCTTCGGCCCCTTCGTAACTCGGCTTCATCACCAGCGTCGAAATGGCCGAGATGCCTCGCCAGGATGGCGCACCACGGTTGATCGAGCGAGGCGTCGATAGTCTCCATCAGCGGCCACGTCATCGCGTCCGGGGACCATGGATCGTCGTCGACGGTGCCAGTGATCTCCGCGATCAACGAGCCCGGGCTGCGGAACGAGATCCCCGCGCATACGCCGTCGCCGTTGCCGCCGGCGCCCAGGACATGCGATAGCCGCTGGCTCAGCCACCGCTCGACACCGCGGGCCGGCACCAAGACAAGTTCCTCGGCGAACGGGTCGGGCAGGGGATTGGCCAGCAATGCGCGCCAACCCGCCGACCAGCAGGTCGGTGCGCTCGGCACGGTGGAGTGAAGTGCCATCGAGGGCCACCCTAGGACGTAGGGCAGACGTCGATGACCAGATCGACGATTTGTCGTACGAACGTACTAATTCGAGTACCCACAGAGTCAATGATGCTAGTCAGACAAGCTCACCGGGTCTCACACACAAGGGGGACGACGCGATCGTGAGCCGCCAGTGAAAGATTGCAAATCAACCACCTGCCAGAATTTCTCAGCTTATGTTCTAAGAACTAGCCGACCGTCGGAAGGGCCCGATAACGGATGGACTGGCTTCGGCGGTTGTGGGCCCAGCCAAGTTACTACGACTGGCTGAGTGGTTATCTGCGTGGCCACGGCGTCAGCGGAGTCGTTCGTGTGTTGATGGCTTCGCTGCTGGCTTCTCTCGCCGTCTGCCTGGTGGTGTTGCTGGCCGGCTCCGATGGCCCGCGAGGACTTGTCCCGGTGACAATGACGTGGATAGCACTTGGCGGTGGTTTGGCCGGTTCGCTGCTGTGGACGCTGCGATGGCCCACCCACGGGCAGTCGGTGGCCTTCCTGCTCACGTCAAACACTTCAGTGGCGCTGGCCTGTACGGCTCATCCCGTCCCGTTGGCCGCGCTGAATGGATGCATCGCCTTCGCGCTCTTCGGCGGCTACATCGCCTTTTTTCACACCTTCAAATACGTCCTCTACAATTTCGCCGTCGCCGCCAGCGTCGGCGGTTTCGAGGCCGTCAGGCTGACATCGTTAGGGCACCCCGGGCTTGCTGGAGTGGATCTGTGGTTGGTGCTCCAAGTCAACATCGCATTGCCGGTCGCCATCCTCATCTTGGTCCGTGCCCTCAGCCACGATGTAGTGCACGCCGATTGCGACCCGCTGACCGGCTTGCTCAACCGTCGGGGGTTTCAACACCGCGCGCTCGGACTTCTGCTTGCGCGGCCGGCTGGGGCTAGCTGGCTGGTGGCCGCGGTGATCGACATGGATTGCTTTAAACTGCTCAACGACAAATACGGTCATGCGGCCGGTGACCGAGCACTACTACAGGTGGCGGCAGCATTGCAGGCCACCTGCCACACCGCCGTCATCGCGCGCAGCGGTGGCGAAGAGTTCGTGATCGCCGACATCGCCTTCAGCAACGACACCGGACCGTGGATAGCGCAACGGATATGCCAGGCGATCGCTGCGCTTTCCAGCTCCGTGACCGCGAGCGTAGGCAGTGCCTGCGCGCCGCTCGAGGGCGTGCGAGAACACGACTACCAATCCCTACTCGACGAGGTGGTCCACGCTGCTGACACTGCGATGTATACCGCGAAACGCAGCGGCGGAAATCAAACCCACCATCGCCACCTGCCCGCGCGTCCCCGGCACCAAGATGGCGAAGCGCCCCAATCCGTCTAGGTAACAGTGATTTGGCGTCGATCTGGGGTGAGCAATAAAAGCGAGGGGAACAACGAGATGGAAGCCTGGGACGCGATCACGGCCAGACGCAATGTGCGCGAGTACACGGCGCAACCGGTGTCGGACGTGGACCTCAACAGAATCGCCGAGGCCGGTTGGCGGGCTCCGTCGGGCAAGAACCGTCAGCGCTGGGACTTTGTCGTCGTCACGGATCCTGATCAGCTTCAACAGCTTTCGACGGTCTGGCAAGGCGCTGGTCACATCGCGAAGGCTGCCGCGGCCATTGCGTTCGTCCTGCCGCCGCCAGAGAATGACCGCCGGACCCGGACCGACCATTACGACATCGGGCAAGCCACCATGGCAATGATGATTGCGGCCACCGACCTGGGCATTGGCACCGGCCACTCGTCAATCGGCGATGAGGAGAAAGCACGTGCAATCCTCGGCGTGCCCAACGATCACACCGTGGCCTACCTGATGGGTCTCGGATATCCCGCTGACCGGCCACTGAAGCCGATCCGCAAACCGAACCGTCGACCGTTCAACGAGGTTGTCCACCGCGGACATTGGTCGACGCTTAATGGCCTGCGCCGCGGGCCAGATCGACAGGGCCGCCGTTGTGGGCCAGATCGACGACGTACTGACTCACGAAGGTCCCCGCCGGCGGATCGCCCTTGCCGCATGATCCGTCGGATTCACCGGGACGCTTGATCCACAGGAAAGCGTCGACATGTCCGTTGCCGGTCGCTGTCGTGGGCGCAGCGCCAAGCGCCCGACCGCTGGGATTGCACCAGTCGAGCTTGGACGCGGGCGCTGGGCCGGCGCCGTTGCGCGACGTATCGATCACGTAGTGCGCGCCGTTGGTGTGCGCCGAAATCGCGTCGCCGTAACCGATTTCGTCCTCGGTGGTGAAGAAGTTCGCCACGTTGAGGCTGAAACCCGCGCGCATGGCCGACACCGGCCTTGTTGAGCCTGTCAGCCATATCCTCGGCGCTGTGCCAGCGGATATGACCACCGTCGACATAGACAGCTGTTGCCGGGTTGCGCGTCAGCGAGTCGACGGCGTAGTGGATCAAGTCGTAGCGTTCTTGGCGCTGGTCTCCCGACAGGCAGTCAGCCATGGCGAGCGCGTCGGGCTCGACGATGACCGCGGCCCGTGAGGCGCCAATCTGGGATGCGATGTTGTCGATCCACCCGCGATAGGCGTCGCCGGATCCCATCCCACCCGCAGCGAAGCTGCCGCAGTCGCGGTGCGGAATGCCGTAGATCGTGAAAACCGGCAGGGCCCCCGCAGCCGCCGCGTCGCCGGTGTACTTCGCGACTGTCGACGCAGAAGAGCCCGGGACGATCCAGTACGTCTGCGGCGTGTTGGCGACGGCGGTCAGCTCAGGGCTTGGCGGATCGGCATGCTGCGCGGCGCGCATCGCCGCCGAGGTGGGGTTGACGTAGAAGGGCATCCCAGCCAGCGGGTTGGCGTCGTCGGCCAGGCGCATCGCCGGGGCGGGACCGCCCTGCGCCGGGTCGACAAGAAGACTCAGGCCGGCAACGACCACGAAAGTCAGGAAAGGGGCGATCCACCGCGCGACTGCGCCGGCAACTGAGAACATCACAGTTTGGAAACTAGTGCTCCGGGACGTTGGACGCCAATCGCCGACGGCAGATGATGGCGCCCACCGGCGTTTCGCCACGGTGGCGGCGTCCCGGTGCTCAGATTCCGCGAGCAACCCTCAACCGTTGGTTGAGGTGATCCCATGTTGCGCCCGGCGTTTCGCGGTCAGCGCGACCTAGTAGCCGTCAGGGCGGTGCTCGACGATGTCACCGTTCTCATCGAGAGCCACGGTGGTGGTGCCGCGCTCGGCCAATGTCGTCCCGTAATTCGAGTCCGCCAGCTCTTCTTGAACAGCTGCGGCGATCTCGGCGTTGAACTCGGTGCCCTCTTCGACGCTGAGTTCGCGCAGTTCCAGCTCGCCGGTCAGTGCGGCCTCGACCCGCCGCCGGGCCGCCGTCCGCTGACTCGATACCTCGCGTCCCACTCGCGCCCAGTGGTCGAGCTGCTGCTTAGCCGAGCGATTTTGTCGCGCGCCCTCCACGGCCGCGCTGTCCATGAGGTCGGCGGCAACGCGAGTCACTCGATCAGCGGGGTTCGGCATCGCGTCTCCTCATGCGGCGGAACCCCGCCGGTAACTTCGGCTTGCCCACCGACGAATGATTACCGATAGATGGGCCAAGCCTCTAGGTAGGCGTCAATTGCGCGTTCAACGGCCAGCCCATACTCGTTGGGCGTGTGCCCAGGCCCGTAATTGGCGCTTAACGCATAGGAGAGCGCATTTACGATGGCATCACTTTGGCTATTGGTCGGCCGCTCTGCGTCGCTAATCTCCTCGACGAGATCGGGGTTACGACGCCCCAGCTCGTCCAGGATGAGAGCGCGGTGGTTGGGCGGGACGGCGTCGAGCACCTTATTCATGGATTCCTCCAACCATTGCTATTACTCGCCCATGCCGTCGTAAGTTGCCCGTTTTCGTTCAAACACACTGTCGCGTCCTTGCCATCGTATCGCCACGTACCGCCGTATTGATCTGGAACAAACTGCGGCGGCTTAATAGGGTTGCTGACCGCGTCCTGCAGCGCATTGTCGTTGACCCCGTGCCCATCTCGGCCATCTACACGCTGAGCCCCGTGTTCTGTCAGTCCGTTGATTCGCCCTGGCGGCGGGAACGGCGGCTCCGCCGTTGCGGGGTGCTGCGTAGGCTCTTCGCCTGCTATCGGTACACCGAGATCTTTCAATCGAGCTCGGATAGCCGCCTGCCTATCCAATAAGGGCTGCTTGTCGGCGATGCACGAGTCGTAGGCTCCCTGCTCGGTCGGCAAGACGAAGGTGCGTCCACATCGCGCATTCCAAGCATTGATGTCGGCGTTAGCGGCGGCCCATGCGGCGCGAGCCTCAGCTTCTGTCATGTCGTTCGGATTGGCGGGCAACGTCGGATCTTGTTTGAACGGGCCACTGCCCATGGCGCGGACTTGCCCGTTGGTCGGCGGGGTCTGCAGGAATGTCGAGCCTATGCCGGCCACCGCAGCGGTGACCCGACTACCGACCTGGGCATCCGTGCTGACCAGTGCCGCTGCGCGCCCGCCGATATTGGCGGCGAAGGCTTGAGCCGCGGCTTGCCGGGCGGCCTGTTGCGCGGCCGATCCGCCACTCATCCGGTCGATAACCGAAAGATCTTCGCCTACTTCGTATCCCGCCGAGCGAGCATCCTCCACGGCGTAACGGATTTGAGAGCGGGCCGCCTCGAGTTCCGAGGCGCCGCTGCGCGCGACACTCGCCGCTTCCTGCAGCTGATCGACGACCCCGCTGGTGGTCATCAAGTCGGCGTGAGTATCCGTGCGCAGCGCCTCCGCGGCCTCGCCGCTCCAATCGACCGTCAGCGCATCACTCCACGTCCCGTGGGCGACTCCGTAGCTCCGCTCGCCGACTGTTTCCCAGTGAGCAGCCGCCTCGGTGAGATGGTCGGTGGGCCACGCCAAGCAGAGCCGACAGGCCCGGAACCCCTGCGACCGCCGCCACTCGCTACTCGCTGATCGACGGTCGAAAGACAGCAGCCACCGCGGCTGTCGACGTGGCTTCCTGCGCCAGATAACTGGTGTCTGCTTGAACGACGCCAGTGGCGCGATCACCGACCCGCGCAGCCAACCCCGCAGTGAACGCCGCGACGTCGACATGAGCGGCTTCGACCGCCGCTGCGCTGGTCTGGCACGACAATCCCAGCCCCGTCGGCGCCGCAAGTCCGTGCAGGTCGCTCACGGACGCACCCCAACGGGTGGCCATCGCCTGCACGCCCGCAGTGTCAACACGTAATTCCTGCCCCACAGGCCAAAGTCTAGGTAGCCGCCGCACCGGTAACCAGTCACCGTGAGACACCGCTTACTGTGGGATCAACGCGGGAATCACGGAAAGAAGTCGAGATGGCACACGTCTTACCACGAGACCACAAGGGCGACTACGGAATCGACGGGTCATTTCACACGATCTCAGCCCGCCAGCAGGCGATAGGCGTCGGTGTCCAGGTCACAGTCCTCGCGGCATGGTCGGCGATCAGCCTGGCACGCGGAAAGCGCCTCACCGCGGCGTTGGCAGGCGCATCGTCCCTCGGCATCACCGCAAGCACCGCCCTCTTCATGCATGCTACGAAGGCCGGCAAGTTCGAGGTCTGGAACCGCATCCTCGACGACCTTCACCTACAGGGCGACGAGACCGTGCTCGACATGGGCTGCGGTCGCGGCGCGGTGTTGCTGGCGGCGGCGAAGCGACTGCCGCGAGGGCGTGCTGTCGGCGTTGACCTCTGGCAGGCCGACCAAACCGACAATTCGCCGTCGGCCACCCAGACCAACGCGGAACTGGAGAACGTCGCCAACCGCATCGAACTTCACACCGGCGACATGACCGCACTACCGTTCGAGGACAACAGCTTTGACGCGATCGTCAGCAACCTTGCCATCCACAACATTCCGAGCCACAAAGGACGTCGCCAAGCGCTCACGGAGGCGATGCGCGTCCTGAAGCCCGGCGGCCGGTTGGCCATTGCCGATCTATGGGAGACCAGCAAGCACGCCGCCCATCTCAAGGAACAGGGCTGGCAGAACGTGCAACGCCGCAGCGTCGGATGGCGGATGTGGTACGGCGGTCCGTGGTTCCCGACCCGTTTGGTCACCGCGACGAAGCCCGGCTGAATCGCACGCGAACATTTCGCCAACAGCGGGAAAGCTGTTGGTTGCCACGGCAAAGTCGGTGATCGGCTCACCAGGAGAACGCCTAGACTCTGGAAACCGATGAGACTCAACAGTCGTCTGCGGCATCCGCCGAAAGTTCCACGCGTTGAAAAACCACGCGCGGAGGGCCAATTCCATCTTGCCGACGGTCGCCGGCTTGGCTACGCCGAATACGGCAACCCGGCAGGCCCGGTGGTGCTGTGGTTCCACAGCACGCTCGGCGCGCGACGGCAGTTCCCGATGATCGGACGGCGGGCGGCCGAGAAGCTCGGCTTGCGGGTCATCCTCATCGAGCGTCCGGGGACGGGTTGGTCCGATTCGCACCGCTACACCGCGGTGAGCGACTGGGTCGCCGACATCTCGCAGGTGGCCGACGCGCTCGACGTCGAACAGCTCGGCGTCGTGGGCCTATCCGGTGGTGGCCCTTACGCTTTGGCGTGCGGCGCGCTGGCCCCGCTGGTCGCCCGGGTCGCCGCCGTGGCCGTCCTCGACGGCACCGCGCCGTCGGTCGGCCCCGAGGCCGCCCACGGCGGCGTCACCGACCTCGCCCGCCGCTATCACCGGGTGCTCACGCAACTGCGTCGACCGCTGTCCGTGCTCAGCACCGTCCTGCTGGCACCGCTGATTCCCTTCGCGCATTACGCCTACCGGATCTACGCCAGCAGGTGGCCGGAGGACGACCGGCGGGTGCTCGCCGATCCGGAAGTCCAGGCGATCTTCGTCGACGACATGGTCAACGCCTTCCACGGCCGCTGCCTGGCCATGGTCGACGACGCGCGACTCTTGGGGCGCGACTGGGGTTTTCGGCTAGCCGACGTCAAGGTGCCGGTGCGGTGGTGGCACGGCGACACCGACCACGTTGTTCCCATCGACGGCGTCCAGGCGTCGGTGTCGCGTCTGCAGGACGGCGAACTCGTCACACGTTCCGGTGAAAGCCACCTCGGCGGCTTCGCCAAGATCGATGAGGTGCTCGAGTACATGCGCGCATCGCTCTGAGTTGCAACGGCTTTCAGGCGGGGTGGGCCGCGAAGAACTTCCAGATGGTCTCGGTGGCGTTCAGTGCGTGCGACGCCGGGTCCGCTCCCTCGAGGGCGGTGGTCCCGCCGGGCCACCCGTGTCGGCCGCCCTCGATGGTGATCAACACGACGCTGCGATTGTCGGCACACGCGGCGGTCGATGTGGTGAGCGGGGCGTTGGTGGTGATGTCGGGTGGGCCGCAATGGTCGGCGTTGCGCCAGAACGCGTTCACGTCAGGTATCGAGGGCCCGTCGACTGAGCTCGCGCCCTGTCCGCCGTTGTACGGAACGAGCCGGTCGGCGGTGCCGTGGATGTGGATCACCGATGTCGGATGCGGCGCGGCGCAGACGTCGAGCTGGGTCGCCGAGTTTGGACCAATGGCCGCGAAGATGCCGCTGTTGCAGGCCAATGTGTAACTCATGATTCCGCCGTTACTCATCCCGGTGGCATAGACCCGCGACTTGTCAATCGCCGTGGTGGCGCTGATCTGGTCGATCATCGCGGTGATGAAGCCGACGTCGTCGATATTCTCGCGGGCGGGTTGGCCACAGCAGCCGTGCCCATTCCATGCCCGGCCGACGCCGTCGGGGTAGGCGACGACGAACTTCGCCGAATCGGCCACTGGGTCCCAGCCATAAGAGGTTTCGGCTTGCTCGCCGCTACCCGACACCCCGTGCAGCATGACCACAAGCGGTGCCGCCGCCGCTAGGCCCGCTGGCTGGTAGACGCGGTAGCTGCGGTTCAGCCCGCCAAACGCCATGGTGTGCACGCTTGTGCCGTCCGGGAATCCTGTTTCCGGCCGAGCCGCGGCTGAGCACCCCAACATGGCAAACAGCACGCTGAGCAGCGCAATGAGCCTAACGTGCATATATCGAACCTACGGGTTGCGCGCGCGTCACCCGCTAGCGGGCCGCCGCTTCGCAATCTCGCCGCAGCCCACCAGAAAGATGTGCAATCCCGCTGATGGGAGCGTTTGCTGCGTTATCGTCCGGCATATTGGACTAGCCCCCCAGCAAGGAGAACACATCATGCAGATCTCAAAGTTTCGTCTGGCGGTCGTGGGCGTCGTCACCGCGGCCAGCTTCAGCCTCGCCGGCGCTGGCGCGGCCTACGCCTTTCAGCCCCACATGATCAATGCCAGAGATCACCTGAACCAAGCCCTGTTCGAGTTGCAGACGGCCGACCCGGACAAAGGTGGCCACCGCGACATCGCGATAGACCTGGTTCACCGGGCGGTCGACCAAGTCAACCAGGGCATCGAGTTCGCCGATCTGCATCCCTGAGTCACGCTAAGCGCTCGTCAGCGCTTCGATCTCCAGGGTGACGGTGACGCTCTCGCCCAGGACGACAACGCCGGTCTATTCCGAAGTCCTTGCGGCTCAACACGACTGATGCGTGAAAGCCGGCGACCGCGCCGCGGCCCATACCGGGATTGATCCCGTTGAACTCCAGTTGATGCTTCAACCAAAGCTAGGCGATGAAGGTTGAAGCGTCAACCAATAAGGACTAAGCTGAAGTCCGTGACTGCAGAGCCGTGGCTTGATGACGACCAGCAACTGGCTTGGCGACAGGTCATCGGGTTATTCATGACGCTGCCCAGCGCGCTCGAGAGCGACCTGCAGCGCAACGCGGGAATCTCGCTGTTCGAATATCTCGTTCTCGCGAGCCTGGCGGAGGCCGACAACGGGATGCTGCAAATGAGCGATCTTGCCCACCAGGCGAACTCGACGCTTACCCGCCTGTCGCACTTGATTTCTCGACTGGAGAAGCGGGGATGGGTCGTCAAGCGACCGTCCACGAGCGACCGACGTGCCAGCACCGTCGCCCTCACCGCCGCCGGCAAGAAGAAAATCCACGGCGCAGCCCCCGGCCACGCGGAATGCGTCCAGCAGCTCGTCGTGCGGCCATTGAGCGCGGCACAGCTGAAGCATTTGGGCGAGGCTGCCGCGACGGTCGTCCAGGCGATCGAAGCAACCGATCGCGTCCGGAAATAATCCGGACCGTAGTCCGGTTAGCACTGTGCGTTATGCCCGTAGTCCAACTCGAAGGAGAACCAACATGACTTCAGCCGTTGACACCCACAAGCTCACCGCCGGCACCTGGGCGATCGACCCCGTCCACTCCTCGGTGAACTTCGCAGTGCGCCATCTGGTGGTCGGCAAGACCTATGGCCGCTTCGACCAGTTCAGCGGTGCGATCACGATCGGCGACGACGGCACCCCGTCCGTGCGTGCCGAGGTCGACGTGAATTCCATCGACACCGGCAACGAGCAGCGTGAGGCGCACATCAAGGCACCCGACTTCTTTGACGCCGCTCAATTCCCGACCGCCACGTTCGTATCCACCGCGGTACGCCCCGATGGAGACGACTATGTGCTCGACGGCGACTTCACCCTCAAGGGAGTGACCAAGCCGGTCTCACTGAAGTTGGCTTTCAACGGCGTCAGCCCCGGCATGGGACACGGCGAAGTCGCCGGCTTCGATGCCTCGGTTGTGCTGAGCCGCAAGGACTTCGGAGTGGGTGGCGAACTGCTGCTTGACGGCGGTGGCGCGATCGTCGGCGACAAAGTGACGATCACGTTGGCGATCGAGGCCCTCCGCCAGGGCTGACCCTGCAAGGCTCTAGGTGAAAGTCGCTCGGAGGCGGGCAATTCGCACAATCGTCCGACCTGCCCGCCTCCCGAGCGAGCCGGAGCGATCCGTCAAATGCGGTCCGGTGACGCCGCATGGTCGCTATCGTCCTGCTCAATCATGACTGAGAAGCCTGCAGCAACAACGACAAAAGACACCGACGCTATGTCGCGCAGTCACACCGTATTCATGGTGGCGGCGCTCGTATTGTCGGTGATCTCATTCATGCTCAACGCCACGATGTTGGCTCCGGCGATCCGCGACATCAACTCCCACCTCGGGCACCAACGCGTTCGCATCGATGTCGAGCTACTACTTTCTCACCGGTGCCATCGCCAACGTGGTGCTGATCCGCTGGAGCGATTACATCGGCCGCAAACGCGTCCTGCTCGGCATCCTGGTCCTGCTGTGCGCTCGGAACCCTGTTGTGCATCGTGGGCACCTCGCTGCCGGTCGTGGTGGTCGGTCGCGCTCTGCAAGGCGCCTCCAACATCACCTTCGGCCTGACCTTCCTGATCATGCGGGAACGCTTGAGGCCCGCGGTGTTCGGCGTCTGCTGCGGTGTGGTGTCGGCGGTCAATGGCGGGGTCGCCGGATCCGATGCGCTGCTCGCCGGTTTCCTGGTCGACCGGTTCGGATACCGCTCCATCTTCGTGTTGACCCTGGCGGTCGGTGCCGCCGCCGTCGCGCTCTGCTGGAAAGCGGTGCCGGCAGACGAATCCGGTGCCAGAGACTCGGGCCGGATGGATTGGGCGGGCGGCGGCCTGATTGCGGTGGCGGTGGCCGGGATCGTTCTCTTCATCGGCAACGGCGGCCATCTGGGTTGGTCATCGCGCCTTGCGCTCGGATTTCTCGCCGCGGCCATCATCGCGCTGATGTTGTTCGTCGTGGTCGAACGGCGCACGGCCCAGCCGCTGGTCCGTATCGACGAGATGCGTTCGCGGTACGCCTGGCCGTTGATCGCGGTGACCATCCTGTGCTTCGCGTCGTTCATGGTCGTGCTCAGCTACATCGTCCCGTCGATCGCCGAGAACCACGGCGTCGGCTTCGGCGCCAGTGGGCTGATGACGGCGTTACTGTTCATCACTCCCGGAGCGGTGGTGCAACTGATCGTGGCACCGCTGATCGGGCGGCTCGCGGTGCGGATCGGCTTCGTCACGGTGCTGCGGGTGGGAATTGTCTGCGCGTTGGCTGTTACCGCCTTGCTCGCGATCTTCGCGCTCGACAAACATATGGCCATCCTGCTGATGGTCTTGTTCGGAGCGGCCATGGGTGTGACGCTCACCCCGCTTGCGGCGCTGGGCGTCATCCAGGCCCCTGAAGACGAGCCCGGCTCACTGCCGGGGATCAGCAACGCCGCGTTCGGTATCGGCGGGTCGATCGGATTTGCCTGGGCCGGAACAGTTGTCGCGGAGGGCACCAAGGCGACCTATCACTCAGCGTTGTGGATCTGCGTGGCCATCGGCGCCGTCGCCCTCGTGACCAGCTTGATTCTCAAGCCGCGGCGAGCCCACTGATTCGTGCCCGCGCCACCGACGAAATCCGGTGCGCGCAGCGAAGGCGCCGGCGACAGCCGTCACGCACCACACCCCGATCGCGACATACGCCAACACCGGCGACTTGTTCCCGATCGACGCGCCTAGCGCGGTGTAGACGAATGCCCGCGGCACCGAACCGATCATCGCGCCAACAGCCATCTGCCACAACGGAACGCCGAACGCCCCGAACGCGTAGGACGCCAGCGCGTCGGACAGCCCAGGGACGAAGCGCTGCCCGACCACAGCCCACAGCCCGTGCCGTTGGATGAGCGCGTCGATGCGCTCGGCGCGGGATGCTCCCAGCAGAGCTCGCGCGCTGTCGCGCCCGGCTCGACGGCCCAGCAGACTTGCGACCACCGCGGTGCCCACTGTCGCGCCCAGCGTGACGAACACGCCTAGCACCGGACCGAACAGCAGCCCGCTGCTCGCGGCCAGGATCGGGCCCGGTACGAAGATCGCGCCGAGGATCGCCGACAGCACGACATAGGTCAGCGGTGCCGCGGGTCCCGTCGCGGCGACCGTGCGCCGCACGTCGTCGATGTTCACCACATGCCGAACCGCCAACAAATAAAACATCACGAGCAGAAAGATGACGAACACGGCGAGCCGCACGACGTGCGGCCGGCGGGAGGCAGGTGCTGAGGTCATATCGACCGTGATTCTTCCGTACAGCGGCCTCACGTAGGGTCGGGGCGTGGCCAGAACCGACAATGACAGCTGGGAAATCACCGAAAGTGTCGGCGCGACGGCGCTGGGTGTGGCGGCGGCACGCGCGGCGGACACCGAGAGCGACAACCCGCTGATCAACGACCCGTACGCCCGGATTTTCCTCGACACCGTCGGCGACGGCGTGTGGAACTGGTACGGCGGTCCCGAACTGCCCGCCGAGGTCGTCGAAGCCGAACCTGACATGCCGCAGCGGATGCAGTCACTGGTGAGCTATTTCGCCACGCGCACAAAGTTTTTCGACACCTCCTTCATCGACGCCACCGACGCGGGCATCCGCCAGGCGGTGATCCTGGCCGCCGGCCTGGACGCACGGTCGTGGCGGTTGCCGTGGCCCGACGGCACCACGGTCTACGAGCTCGACCAGGACCGGGTGCTGGACTTCAAAGCGTCGACGCTGCACGAGCACGGCGCAGAACCGAAGGCCAATCGGGTCGCCGTCGCGGTGGACCTACGCCACGACTGGCCAACGGCCCTGCAGCAGGCCGGTTTTGACCCGTCGGCCCCGAGCGTCTGGTCGATCGAGGGCCTGCTGATGTATCTGCCGGCCGCGGCCCAGGACCTGCTGTTCGACCGCATCCACGAGCTCGCCGCTCCCGGCAGCCGGATCGCCGTCGAGGGGCTCGGGCCCGACTTCGCCGTCCCGGAGCTCCGCGCGCAGCGCCGTGAGCGGATGGATCGAATCCGCGACTTGATGGCCAAGACGGACTCGCAGATCGAAGTCCCGACGACCGATGAGTTGTGGTACTTCGAGGAACGCGAAGACGTCGGCGACTGGTTGCGCCGCCACGGCTGGGATGTCACGACGACACCCTCCGACGAACTGATGGCCAGCTACGGCCGCCCCTCCCCGGAGGGCCTTGAAGAGGCCTCGCCGACACACTGGTTCATTTCGGCGCAGCGCGCTTAGCGCAGCCGCACCAGTCGCGTCGTCGAACTCTCGTCGAGCTCCACGACGTCAGTGCGAGCACGCAGAAAGTCGCTGAAAGACCGGAATCCCAACGACTTTTCGCTGAACGACGGGTCCATCCGTTTCATCTGCGCCTTGACCGCGGAGTTGTGCAGCCAGTCGACGTCGTCCTTTTCGGTGCCGATCCGCAACGCGCGGGTCAACAACGCGGTGGCCGCAGCCTGCTCGTCGGGTGCCGGCGGCTCGTCGTCAGCGGGCTTGGTGCTCTTGGCCTTCGGTGCCGGCTCCTGCACCGGCACACCGGGCAACGCGTCGTACGTGACGAACTCGTCGCACGCCGACGCCAGCGCCCGGCTCGAGGAACCCGCCACCCCGACGCCCACCACATAGCGGCCGAGCCGCTTGCAGCGCTGGGCCAGCGCGATGTAGTCGGAGTCGCCTGCCGCGATCACCACATGGGTCAGGTCGGGCAGCCGGAACATGTCCTCGACGGTGTCGACGGCCAGCCGGATGTCGGCGCCGTTCTTGCCGTAGGCCGCCGCCGGAAACAGCTGCACCAAATCGACTGCGCGCCCGACTAACTGCTCGCGGTAGGTGGTGTTGACCTCCACTGACCAGTCCGCGTAGGCGCGGGTGAGCACCAGCGTGCCGAACGATGACGCGAAGTCGATGATGGCACCGATGTCGACGGTGGCCCGTTCCAACTGATCCGCGTGCTTGTCCAGGCCCTTGGCCTTGTCCTTCTGAAACGAATTGCGGCCATTGACCTGGTCGTAGCGGGAGATGACGATGTTGTCGAAGTCGAGGTAGACCGCAACACGGCCCTCACCGGAGTCTGTCATGGGTCCAGTCTTGACCATCGACCGCGAGGATTGCGCCGAATCCACCCACTTCTCGGTGCCATCGGCATACACGAGTCGGACGACGCTCCTGAGGAAGGGGCGCCGTCCGAAGCACCAACTACCTGGTTACCAAGCGTGCATTGTTGCGCGGTGAAATGTGGCCTCGGCGTGAGGAGAGAGTTCCTCGCCTGACGCAAGCCCACCGCGCTGTGCCCAGTTGATGGGCCTCGCTTCGCGTGGGTGCCTAGTACTCGTGCTGAGCGCCACAGCTGAGAGGAGGAATCTTCTCTTCTGGTCCGACCTTGGTCTGCCGTGGATCCGTACCTCGACCGTACGCCTACGCAGCTAAAAGCAACAGTGAACGACTCCGACCAATGCATCTGACCCGAAATCCTGCCGTCGGCCGAAACTTTCAGAACACGCTGGACATCGAAGCGCTGAAACCGGCTGAACCAAACCGGGGTTGCGCAGATCGTCGTGCTCGTCGCTGATTTGGGGCATGATCGCGCACGGGGTCTGGGAAGGAAAAGCATGATCGAGCTACTGCCGGATATGCCCGAGGGAGTGACCGGTGTTCGCGTGTCGGGCCGACTGGGCGGCGACGAGATCCGCGAGATCAAGCCGACCATCGAGGAAATGATGAATACCGACGAGATCAGGATCGTCGAAGTGATCGCGCCTGACTACGAGGGTTTCGGGCCCGGCGGACTGCTCGAGGATCTGAAGGTGGCCTTCACCACCGTCTGGCCACATCATTCAGCCTTCAAACGCATTGCGGTGGTGTCCGATGAGCAGTGGGTTGCCCTTACCCTGCATGCGTTAGCGTGGCTGATTCCCGGTGAGCTCGCCGTCTTCAAGCTCGACGAGCTCGAGCGCGCCAAAGATTGGGCCGCCGGCTAGACCGCGCAATGAGCCAGGCTGCGGTGAACATTTGCCATAGGAGGATCGAGTAGACGCTGCCTCGTTCCCAGACGCCGAGCGGCGCGCGCATAAGGTGCTGCAATACGAGAACGAAGACCACGAAGCTGAGCAGCCCGCAAGCCCCGAGCCCTATCGACACTCTCCGGTAGAGCGGCCCGCCGATGCGAGATCCGGCCAGGATGGCGGTGTTTCCTCCAACGATCGCCAGCACCGCGCCGACGGCGTGCGCGGCGACTCCGCTGTGAAAGAGGGCGATGAGCACATTTCCGAGCGCGTTCGCGGCGGCAAGCGTCAGAAACAGCCGAGCTCTCTCGAGAAAGACGGCGCCGACGAGAAACAGCGTTCCCTGCAAACAGAATGCGGTGTTCATCACGGCTTCTCGTGGGGATGCCGCGACGCCGAGATCACTGATGAAGTTCTGCGCATAGCTGTAGTGCGGAAACGCCGCAGCCGCAACAGCTTCGAGGATCAGATACGTCAGCGGGCCGACGACCCAAGCGATGGCTGCGCCTAGTCTCGGTCGTGGTGACATACCGCCTCCAGCTTGATGCCGAACGGATCGAGCCAGAACATCGCGTAATAGTGACCCGGGTACTGCGGAAAGTGTTGCGGTGCATGGATGACGCTACCGCCCGCGGCAACCACATGGTCGTGGACTTGATCGACGCCTGATCGGCGGCGGACCATGAACGCGAGGTGTTGCAGGCCGGTCTGTTCCGGCGAGTAGGTGCCGGCGAGCGCGCTCGGGTAGAAGAACAAGAAGGTGCCCGGCTTGTTGTCGGCGGGCCGGTAGGAGAACTCGTCGTCGGCGGCGAAGAAGGTCTCGAAGCCGACCAGCGGCATCAAGGCGTCGTAGTAGTGCTTCGCCGCAGCGAGGTCGGGAACGTTGATGCCGAGGTGACCGAGCATCTGTTGAGTATCGGCCAAACGACCGCCGAAGCTAGCTAGCGGATTGCGGTGGTGTCCGATAAGGCGTGGGTCGCGCACACCGTCCAGGCGCTGTCGTGGATGATTCCCGGCGAACTCGCCGTCTTCACCCTCGACGAACTCGACACGGCCAAAGTTCGGGCGGCCGCCTGAACGGGATCGTCCTACTACCAGCCGCTGGCTCGCTAGTCGCTCAAATGTGCGCTGCCATCGTCTAATTCGTCGCGATGCAGACCCATCGGGGTGACAGCCGGGAGGTCGCCACCTTCGACGACGGCGCGGCTGATCGGCGTCAGCGCCTGGAACAGCGTCTCCACCTCATCGTCGCTCAGCGCGTCGAGCGCCGACAACGCGAGGGCGTCGGTGGTCGATTCGATGTCGTCTTTCAATTCTCGGCCGGCATCGGTGATCGACCCGTCGTCACTGAGCAGCCCGCGGGCGGCAAGTTGCCGTTCCTGGGTCTGCCACTCCTCGTCGCTGTAGTCGCGGCTGCGGGCGATGTACTCGCGTGGGACGCCGCCCGCCGCGGTTTGCAACACGTTGGACTCCCGGCCCGTGACACCGGCGGCGCTCAGCACCGCGGTGTGGATGTCGCCGCGATGCTCGCGCAGCAGCGTGGCGGCCTGCCAGAGTGCGGCCAGCGGCTCCTGCGGCCACGGCAGCGCCAGGTTCGCGGCGAACAGCGGATGCCCGGCCAGCGGTGCGCTGCGGGCCGCCTTGCCCACCAATTCTGCTGCAGTAGAAACATTTTCGTCGTCGCCGAGGCCGTATCGCCGCAGTGCCGTGACCGCGGTGTCCAGCCGGACGCGCAACGCCTCCTCGGGCCCGGCGATGCCCCACGCGGCGGGCAGTGCCTTGGCCACCCGCTCGGGAGCGAAGTTGTAGAAGATCGCTGTGACCACCTCGGGCGGCACTGGGCCCAGCGGCGCTGACCGTGCGGCGAAATAGCCCATCCAGTAACCCTTGTAGCCCACGCCGTCCAACGCTTCGCGGACTTCCGGCGCGAAGTACGTCACCCCGTGCACGGGCTCGAATCGATCGTAGAAACGTCTCGCCAGCCCCGGATCTCTGCCCATAGTTGCAGTCAACCAGCCGTTCGGGCCATCGCCAAGCCTTGGTGTCCTAACATGCGCTTGGAAAGATCAAGGGGACGCTATGACCGCACCACGTCAGCCAGTTTGGTATCCGAATCGCGGCCACCCGCCGGTCGTCGCGACGGTCGCTGCGTTGCCGAAGGACGATTCGTTTTACGCATACCCCGGCCCCTTGGACGGCATCGCTCCGGGAACGGTGTTGAAAACGCGCGACTTTCATTACCACATCTTCGGCTTTCCTACGCTGCTCAAGACGACTCAGCTGCTCTACCGATCGACCAGCCAGACCGGTAAACCGACCACCAACGCCACCTCGATCATCAAGCCATTGATCCAGTTCGACACGACGAAAGTGATCTCTTACCAGTCCGCTTATGACTCGCTCAACCGCAATGACCAACCGTCGTATGCGATTTGGGGTGGCCTGCGGCTCGGCGGCGTCGTGCCCAATGTCGAGGTGGCGGTGTTCGGCCCGTTCATCGCCGATGGGTACACGGTCATCATCCCCGACACCGAAGGACAGCGGGCGGATTTCGCCGCCGGCCCGGAGTACGGGATGAACACCCTCGACTCGATTCGCGCGGCATTCAACTCGTCGAGCATCCCCGAAGACGCACGAGTAGCGATGCTCGGATATTCCGGCGGCGCGATCGCCACCGAGTGGGCCGCGGAGCTCGCCCCGACGTACGCGCCGGAGGTCAACGCGCGCATGATCGGCGCGGCGATCGGCGGTGTCCTCGTGGACCCGGCCCACAACCTGCACTACGTCGAAGGCACCGGGTTCTGGGCGGGTGTCCTGGCGATGGCACTGGTCGGGATCGGCCGCGCTTTCGAGATCGAGACCGAGCTGGCGAAGTATCTGAGCCCTAACGGCGCGAGGATCCTTCACGAGATGCAGACCGCGTCGATCGTCAACGTTCTCGGCCAATATCCCGGTCTGAAGTGGCAGGACATGGTCAAACGCGAGTACCCGACGCCCGAGAGCCTGCGGCTCTTTGTCGACTGCGCCAACAAGCTGGTCATGGGCACCGCCGGTACGCCGACGATCCCGCTGTTCATCGGCCAAGGTGCCAACGGCACGCACGAGGGCACACCGGGCGACAAGCCGGGAATCGGCGCCGGCGACGGTGTGATGATCGCGGGCGACGTGCGCACCCTCGCCCGCGAATACTGCGCGAGGGGCACGAAGGTCTACTACGAGCAGTACGACGAGCTCAGCCACATTTGGAGCGTCCCGATCTGGCTGCTCAACTCGATCGCCTGGATCCGGCATCGGTTTGCGGGCCTGCCGCCGCCGGAGAACTGTTCGTCGATCGCGATCGGCAACCCGCTCGAGCCGATCCCGATTCCAAAGCCTAGTTAGCGCTTCAGCATTCGCGTGAGGACCGGCAACGCCAACGGAGTCGGCACGTGCCGGGTGGATCCCAGTGTCCATCGCACCTTCGGTCCGCCCGGGACCACCGATGCGTGACCATGCTCGACGGCTTTCAGCGCGTCGGAGACCACCCGCTCGGCGGAGACCTGGACGAACCCCGGCATCCGGTCAAGCAAGTGGCCGGCGTCGTTGGTGTCCATGAACTCCGTAGGCACCGGGCCGGGACAGACCGCGGTAACCGTCACACCGCTGTCGGCGACTTCGGCGTGCACCGCCTCCGACAACCACAGCACATACGCCTTGGCCGCGGCGTAGCCGGCGTTATACGGCGCGGGCTGAAATCCCGACACCGACGACAAGTTGATGATCGCGCCGCGACCGCGCTCGACCATGCCGGGCAGGTAACGCAGCGTCAGGTCGGCCACTGCCTCCACGTCGACGCGCAGCAGCTGAAGTTCTTTTTCGCGGCCTTCGGCGCCGAATTTCGTGTAGATGCCCAGGCCCGCATTGTTGACCAGGACGTCCACCTGGGCACCCAGCTCCTCGATGCGGGCCACCAGCTGGTCTCGTTCCTCGGGAATGGCGAGGTCGGTACCGACGGCGACGGCGTGCTTCTCGCCGCCGAGTTCGTCGCACAGCTTGTGCAGCCGGTCTTCTCGACGGGCGGTGACGACGACGCGGTAGCCGCGGGCGACGAGTTGGCGGGCGAATTGTTCACCGATACCGGAGGATGCGCCAGTGACGACGGCAACCGATCCGGACGATGGTGGTGGGAGTGTCATGAATCCCGAGCGTAGCCAATGTCCCGACAACCCGGACGCTGCCACGTAAAGTCCCGCGAATGACGGACACACCGCTGGCCAAGCGGATCGTCATGTGCTTCGACGGCACCGCTCAGCAAATCGGCGCGGGCAACCTCACCAACGTCGCCAAGCTGTTCGAGATGGTGGAGAAGAACGATCCCGCCAGCCAGCTCGCCTACTACGACCCCGGCGTCGGCACGCTGGCTCCGGAGTCGTCTTCGCTGATCGGCAAGCTGACCCTGTTGTATGAGCAGGCCTTCGGCGCGGGGCTCAAAGGTAATGTGGCACAGGCATACCGCTACCTGATGCAACATTGGCGGCCCGGTGACGCGATCTACATTTTCGGTTTCAGCCGCGGCGCCTACACGGCGCGGGCGTTGGCGGGCATGTTGCTGCGGCCGGGACTGATGCGGCCCGGCTCGGAGAACCTGCTGCCGTATGCGGTCGAAAAGTACGCCCTCAACCGGTATTTCACCCAAGACGAGTACGACAACTGGGCGCAGTTCGCCCGGGCGTTCTGCTGGCGCACCGAGAACGAGTCGCTCTTTGAGACGGTGAAGCAGAACAGCCCGAATCAGGTGTGGCACTACGCGGTACCGGTGGCATACCTCGGTCTGTGGGACACCGTGAAGGCGGCCGGCTTTCTCCGGTTCGGCACCCTGCGCTGGCCCTACACCCGCGCGCAGCCCAATGTGGCGCGCATCCGGCACGCCGTCTCGATCGACGAACGTCGCCGTCCCTACCGTGAATACCTGGTCGAGCGGCACCCGCTGGGGCTGGAGGAGCGGTGGTTCGCCGGCGTGCACGCCGATGTCGGCGGGACGTTCCCCGACCACCGGCTGGCCACGGTCGCGCTGAAGTGGGTCACCGACGGTGTCGTCGGCGAATTGGCACTCAACGCAGCGACGTACCAAGAGCAGTGCGCGGTGACCCCGGATTTCGCCGACGCACCGATCCATGACAACGGCAAGCTGTGGTACCTCGTCGGGCGCAGGCGCCGGCCGATAGGTCCCGACGCGCTGGTGCATCCCAGCGTCCTGGTGCGCCGCCGCGACAACCCGGGCTACCTGCCGGATTTGACCGCCGAGCAACAGCAACACAGCGCCGACCCGGTCGACTGGACCACCCCGAAGTTGTAGAGGAGCAACCGCGATGGCACTGACGTCGCTGACCGACCTGGATCAGTACAAAGCTGCGCCCTTTGCGCCCGGCTATCCCGACACCAGCCGAACGTTCTACAGCCCGGTCGACCAGGTGCACGAGGCGCTGAAAGCCTTGTTGGCTTCGGCCGACAAGAGCATCGTCGTCGCCATGTACGGCTACGACGATCCCGATCTGAATACGGCGCTGCAGTCAGCGCTGCAGGACGAAAACATGTATGTGCAAATGAGTCTCGACTCTACTCAGGCCGCCGGGAAGGCCGAGAAGGCCCTGCTGGCCCCGTGGCTCAACGATAAAATCGGCAACAGCATCGCGATCGGCCATAGCGAGAAGTCGGCGATCATGCACTTGAAGATGGTGATCATCGACGGCGTCGACGTGATCACCGGTTCGACCAACTGGTCCACCGGCGGTGAGTCCAAACAGGACAACCAGCTGACCGTGATCCGCGACCCTTACATGTGCGCCGAAGCGCGCTCACGGATCGACATCATCCACGACAGCATGCTCAAGCAGATGGCCGCAGCCGCCGCCAAGGGCTAACTCTGCCGCCGAGAGGCGTACGGCCAGGGCTGGTTTCGCTCCGGAATGGAGCTTGCTCGCGCGTGCTTGAGTTCTGTCCGCAGCTGTTGGCGTAACTCGTGCAGGCCAGGGTCGGTCCACCGGTTGTCGGCCTCGGTGGGATCGTCGGTGAGGTTGTACAGCTCCCACTGGTCATCGAGCGGGCTCATCCGGTATGCCTCGCCACCCCGACCGTTGGCCGCGAGGTGACGGACCCCCGGCTCGGTCCAGGTCGCCGGATCGTCGAAGGTGCGCACCAGCTTCCACAACCGGCCGTCGACGCGGGTCACCAGGCCTTCGAAGTTCGACGCCACATGTGCGGGTACCCGAATGCGCAGCGGCCCAAGTGGATTAGACGTCCGCCGTAACTGTCGTGCCACAGCCGAAGCGCCGGTGTCGCCTTCGAGCATGTTGTCGCGTGTCATCAGGTAGACCGCGCGGTCGTCGTCGGCCGGTCCGCCGTCGACCACCGGCGTCAGGTCGTGGCCCGGCAGCGGGTGCACCTCGGAGAACGACGCGGCCAGGCTGTGGGCCGCCGCCGCGAGGTCCACGCCGGCCGCGGCCAGCAGCGTGGGCAGCAGGTCGACGTGCGACGTCGGCGCCGTCACTGTGCGCGATGACGTTGCGCCGGAACCGATCCGGGCGATGACGAGCGGCACCCGGGTCGCCTCGTCGTACAGGTTGAACCATTTCTGGTGCAGCCCGCCATGCGCGCCGAGCAGATCGCCGTGATCGGAGGTGCGCACCAATACCGCGTTGTCCGAGCCACCTTCGGTGACCGCGCGACGGACCCGGTCGATCGGCCCGTCGACCTCGGCGTGCAACCGGTAGTACAGATCGCGGTAGCGCTGCGCGTTGCGCCGGTACGTCCGATCGATCACCGGTGCGGGGCCGTAGCCGGAGAAGTAGGCCTCCCGGAACGCGATCTGCGCGGCGGGCTTGCTCGCCAGATCTTCGTCGGCGGTGGGCGCCGCGGGCACGAGCGGCGGGTCCAGCGGTGAGGGTTTGATCGGGCTGCGGCGCACCCAACCCGGGAAGAGCACGATGTCGTGCGGGTTGACGAAGCTGGCCACCAATAGAAATGGCCGCATCGCCGCGGTATCGCCGGCGCGGCGGCGCGCATAGCGATCGGTGAGCCACGTGACCACGCGCTCGGCGACCAGCGGGTCGCGGCGCGTGCCGCAGTTGGCCAGCAGCGCCCCGTGCGGCTCCGGGCCCACCCAACCCGAGAAGCCGAACGGCTCAAGGGGATCGGCGTCGAGATACTGCTTGACGGAGGTGGGGTCGACGACGCCGTCGTCGTCGTTGGTGGCCAGTACGGACCCGTCAGCCTCATGGAGGTCGGCATGCGAGATGTGCCACTTGCCGTCGTAGTGCGTGTCATATCCCGCGGCGCGAAACCAGTTGCCCATTGTGGGCACTTCGGCTGGGCGGAGCCAGCGCATCCGCGAGTCGTCGGGCATCTTGCCGAGTCCGTCGGTCTGGGTGACGCCGTGCAGGTCGGGGTAGTGTCCGGTGAAAATGGTTGGGCGACTGGGCGCGCAGGCCAGCGAACCGGTGTAGTGCCGGGTGAAACTGACGCCGTGTTCGTCGAACCACTTGCGGCCGTGCAGCGTTCGGTCACGCCAGGCGAGCACGTCGGGTGACTCGTACGGCGGGACCGCGCGTTCCTCGTCGGTCATCACGATGACGATGTCGGGCTGATCAGTCACGAGACTTCTCCAATCGATGCGCCAACCCGGCGAGCATGACGTCGGACTGTCGGATCTGAACGCGGCACACCGCTTGTTCTGCGAGCTTTTGTATTGGGCCAGAACCGATTTCGACCGTGCTGGTCAGCGTGACGACGGTGCCGTCGTTGCCCGGCCGCAGGCTCCAGCGATTGTTGAACCGGCGCAATCGCCTCGGCAGGCCTGCGACGTCATAGGCAAGCGAATGCATGTCGTCGTACTCGGTGATCTGCTCTACGAGAGCGTTGCGCCCGATCTGGACTCGCCGGGTGGTGCCGACGGGCGCGCTGCCGTGGTTGAGGATGCACGAATGGTCGATGTTGTCCGCCCAGGAGCTGATCGCGCCGAAATCCGCGAGGACAGCCCAGACTGCCTTCGGGTCGGCGGCCATAGTACGGCGGCGGTCGATCTCGGCCACCGCATCAAGCTATACGATCAGGACGCCCTGGCTCGCGGGTTCCGTGTCGTCGTCGTGGCCGAGGAAACCGATTGCCACCCGCATGGTGGCGTCGCCCTCGCTGATGTAGTTGGCCGCTCGCTGTAGGCCATGGCCGTCGTTGGCCTGGGTGGCCAAAATGCAGTACGGCAACCCGAGGTCGTAGCTGCTCAGAGCTCGCTGCAAGGTGGTGGTCAGCATCGGCGTCGGGCTGGGCATCTGTCGGTGCAAATGCGCTGCCGCGCCTGACGCAGTGCGGCAAGCGGCGCCCGTCGCTGCGAGATCCCCTTTGGCCGCTGCTGTCGCGATCTCCTGACGTGCGGCGACCAGAGCATTGATCGACGGCTCGGATTCGGCGAGCCACTGCGGCATCGTCGCCGCGCCGGGAGCTACCGAGTTGTTGGCCGAATCGGCTTGTCGCGCTGAGGATTTGCAATATGCCCACGATGCCAGCGCGGCGATGACCATCAACAGTGCGACCAAGCCTGTCAACGCAATTCGTTGGTCGCGCTCATATCTGGAGTTGAGGGCGGAACTTGCCATAGCGGCTTCCCTGCGTCAGGCGATTCGCGGTGTGCGGTCTCGCTTTCGGCACTGGAAATTCCGGGCCGTCGAGTCTATTTACCCATGGCGTTGCCCACTTAATCCTGCCCCGTCCGATGGAATCCAACGAAATTCCTCCCCGGTGACGCGCGGCGAGCATTACTGTCGACGGAGGCATAGCAATCGACACTGCGGAGGGCACATGACCGGCGGCTATCGGACTTTGGTGGTCGGCACTGACGGCTCGGAGTCGTCCCTGCGCGCGGTCGACCGCGCAGGCCAGATCGCCGCCGAGTGCAACGCGAAGCTGGTCATTGCGTCGGGCTACCTGCCCGAGAAGGATGATTTGCGCGCGGCCGACGCCCTTCGGGACGAGGGCTACAAAGTCTCCGGCAATGCACCTATCTACGCGCGTCTGCGCGATGCCCGCGACCGGGCCAAGGCAGTCGGCGCGACGGACATCGAGGACCGTCCCGTCGAAGGTGCACCAGTACACGCGCTGGTCGATCTTGCCGAGGAAGTCGGGGCCGATCTGCTGGTGGTCGGCAATGTGGGACTCGACGCGCGAGCGGCCATCATCGGCCGGGTGTTCTCCGTCCCCGGTGCTGTCGCGACTCGAGCCAAGGTCGACGTGCTCATCGTTCACACTGCCGGCTAGCCCGCGCAACGGCCCAGCCAGCTCACAGATCGCTCGGGTAACAGTGAGCTGATGAAGACCATCGCGTTCGAGGAGCACTACTCGCTACCGGCCATCGTCGAGGCGCACCCCAACAGCCCACGCAAGCTCTTCGATGCATCGCGCGGCGGCGGTGGCTGGCCGCCGCCAGGCATCACCGACCTGGGGGAGGAGCGGATCGCCGCGATGGATGCGGCCGGTCTCGACGTGCAGATCCTGTCCAATGTGCCTGGTGTCGAGGCCATCGAGATACCGCTGGCCGTTGAACTGGCCACGCAGGCCAACGACGCGGTGGTCGAGGCCGTCACGGCGCATCCCGATCGGTTCCTCGGTTTCGCCACCCTGCCGATGCGTGATCCCGACGCCGCCGCGGCCGAGTTGGAGCGCACCGTGCGCGACCACGGCTTCGTCGGCGCCCTGATCAACGGACATGTGAATGGCCGCTTCCTCGACGACCAATTCTTCTGGCCGGTCTTCGAAACCGCGGAAAAGCTGGGCGTGCCGATCTATCTGCACCCCACCGTGCCGCCGCAGCCGGTGATCGATGCCTACTACCAAGGCTTTTCACCTGAGGTGTCGGCGAAGTTGTCCGTCGCCGGGCTCGGCTGGCACCTCGACACCGGCATCCACTGCATCCGGCTCATCCTGGGCGGAGTCTTCGACCGCTTTCCCAGCCTGCAGGTCATCGTCGGCCACCACTTCGAGGCGCTGAGCTGGATGGCCTGGCGGACGGACTACTCGTTCCCGGTCGCGGAGAGCGGCTTGAAGCGGACCGTCAAGGAATATCTGCGGGAGAACTTCTACGGCGGCATCCTCGCCGGCGAGTTCGCCAGCCAGCAACCGGGCGGGCCCGATCCCAGCTGGAGTCTGTCGGTCAACGCCTATCAGTCCATGGTCAACGTGATCGGCATCGATCGGATCGTGTTCACCACCGACTATCCGTTCGCCAACATGGAAGCCGGACGGCAGTTCCTCGAGCACCTGCCCATTCCGCCGGCCGACAAGGAGAAGATCGCGCACCTCAACGCCGAACGGTTGCTCGGACTCGTGAAATAGCTTCTATTGCAAGCTGTTCAAAGCAACTTCGGTTTGAGAGGTTTCGGATCACCGGCTGGGGTGTATACCGTCCGGACAGCGCCAAGCCAAGTAGCGCTGGATATTTTTCCTATTCATCGGCTCGCCATCGGCTTCGGGCTAAATTCAGCGCTTTCTATGAGGGGTTTTACATGTCGAATCGAAGTACTGTCATCCGGTCTCTACATGACCTCGGTGCCGCGGCGTGGTTCGGCGGCGCACTGATGGGTGCCGTCGGTGTCAACGGCGCCGCCGCATCCGTCCGTGATTCACGGGATCGGGCCCGGGTCGCATCAGTCGGCTGGGCCAAGTGGAGTCCGGTCAACGCCGCTGCAATCGCAGCGCATCTCGTCGGTGGCGCTTCGATCCTGTACTCCAACCGCCGCCGCGCCAAGCACCAGTCCGGTGTCACGGCGAACACCGTCACCAAGATCATCGTCACAGGCGCCGCCCTCGGCGCGACCGCTTACAGCGGGGTGCTTGGCGCCAAGACCGCGCAAGGCGATGGGCAGGCTGCGCATGGGGCAACCGAGCCGTCGTCCGAAACACCAACGGACGTCGCGAATGCGCAACGTCAGCTCCGTTATCTGCAGTGGGCGCTTCCGGTGCTGACCGGCACCATTGTCGTCTTGGGTGCTCAACAAGGTGAGCAACAGCGACCCAAGGAAATTCTGGCCGGTTTCGGCAACACTCTTGCGCGTCGAACACGCCACAAGGGACTGCCCTCGCTGTCCGCCGCGTAGTCGTTCGCTGCTGCAGCAGAGTCCCACGAACGGGGTTCTGCTGCAGCATTTTTGGCCCGGCGATATCGCATGTGGTGCTGAATCTGAAAAGGGTCACATGGTCGAGAGATCGGCCCGGTAGCTCCGCGGGGCGTCGCAGGGTTCATGCTTGTATTCGTGACCCGAAACGAGATCACCGAACACATCGTCGTCGCCCGACTGGCCAAAGGGCTGACCTGGCAGGAACTCGCCGATGCGGTCGACCGCCCCGTCGTGTGGACCACGGCAGCGCTGCTCGGGCAGCACCCGATCCCCGTCGACATCGGCAAGGTGCTCGTCGAAAAGCTGGGTCTCGACGAGTCGGCGATCGCAGTGCTGGCCGCACCTCCGATGCGCGGCGGCCTGCCCACGGCGGTGCCCACCGACCCGACCATCTACCGCTTTTACGAAGCCCTGCAGGTCTACGGCGGCGCAATCAAAGAACTCATCCACGAGCAGTTCGGCGACGGAATCATGAGCGCGATCAACTTCAGCGTCGACCTGCAGAAGAAAGCTCACCCTTCCGGCGACCGCGTCGTGGTGACGTTCGACGGGAAATTCCTTTCCTACGACTGGGTTTCGTCGGATGAGTGAACTGAAGGCCGACCTTGTTCTCTCCGGTGGCGGCGTCAAGGGCATCGGCCTGTCCGGCGCCGCTGTCGCGCTGCTGGACGCCGGCTACGCAATCCAGCGCGTCTCGGGGACGTCGGCCGGCTCGGTGGTCGGTGCGATCCTGGCCGCCGGCGCCGACGAACTGACCCCCGAGCAGGTCGAGCAGCTCACCATGACGTTGCCCTACAAGAAATTCCTCGACTCGACGCGCCTCACCAGCATCCCGCTGCTGGGCCCCGCGTGGGGTGTGTTGAGCGAAACCGGGATCTACAAAGGCGATTTCGCCCACGACTGGATCCGTTCCGAGTTGGCCAACCTCGGCGTGCGCACGTTCGCGGACCTCGCCATCGACGCCCCGAACCTGCCGCCGGAACGGCGCTACCGCTTGGTCGTCACCGTCTCTGATGTGACCACCGGGCAGCTGGTGCGCCTGCCGTGGGACTACCAACGGCTGTACGGTCTTGACCCCGACGAACAACAGGTTGCCGACGCGGTGCGCGCGTCGATGTCGATTCCGTTCTTCTTCCGGGCCGCCAAGCTGACCAGCGACACCGGCCTGACGTCCACCCTCGTCGACGGCGGCATGCTGTCGAACTTTCCGATCGACTCGTTCGACCGGCGCGACGGCAAACCACCACGCTGGCCGACATTCGGAGTCACGTTGCTGCCCAACCTTCCGCAGGGCAACGACAAGGTGATTCCCGCTCTGGCGCCGGTGAATTGGGTGTTCGGCGGTCCGCCGTTGATCGAAGCGCTGATCACCACGATGATCGTCGGCCGCGACCAGGCGTACCTCAATCAGCCGTGGGTCAGTTCAAGGGCGATCCGGGTGGACTCGTCCAACGTCGGATTCCTCGACTTCGACATCGGTGACAAGCAGAAGCAGGAGCTCTACCAGAGCGGCCGTGACGCGATGGACGCATTTCTGTCCACGTGGAACTGGGAAGAATACCTCGAACGCTTCCGTCGGCCGGTGGACTAGACCTCGAATTCGGCTGCCATGTTGTCGATTCCGGCACGAATACCCGCCAACGCGTCGGCCCGAGTCCGCAACTTCGTCCCGACGTGGGCGTGCTGCTTGAGGGTGACGAATCCCCGTGCGGCTTCCTCGGCGCGGCTGAGCACCATGTCGGGTAGCACGATCTCGTCCAGCCAGCCGGCGGCGACGGCGCTCTCGCCGAAGAACGTCTTCGCCAGTGTGGCTGCCTGCTGGTAGGCCGATCGGGTCAGCCGCAACTTCATCACTTCCAGAGCCGAGTATGGAATCGTCATACCGATCGCGACCTCGTTGGCCTGAATGTTGGAGCCGGGGCCCGCAACTCGGTGATCGCCGCTCGCCAACAGGAAGGCGCCCATCGCGATCGCGTGACCGGTACAGGCCATCACCACCGGCTTGGGGTAGGACAGCAGCCGGTACGACAACTCGAAGCCGCCCTTGAGCATGTCGACCGCGGGCGCAATGTCACCCGACGTCAGCACCTTGAGGTCGAAGCCTCCGCTGAAAACCCGGTCGTTTCCTGCGATCACGACCGCACCGGCATCGTCGCGGTCGGCGTGGTCGAGCGCCTCGTTCAGCGCCTGCTGCATCGTCGGGCCAAGGACGTTGACCTTGCCGTCGTCCATCGTGATGAACGCGATGGACTCGTCGAGGCGATAACTGACCGGTCCGCTCATGGGGGAATTGAATCAGACCCGCTCGCCGCGATGCTTGCCGAGTTCCTGTTCGGCGTCGCCCCACCGCAGGCTCACATCGGTCGGCGGTGCTTCGATCTGCCGGTGCCGCCACCGGTCCTTGGTCTCGTCGACGGCGCGATTGATCCGCTCGATCTCGCTGCGGAAGACCTCGACGCGAGTCTCCTTGGAGGCGTAGTGGAAGTAGGTCAGCAGGCTGCGCAACAGCTCGAGCTTCTGCTTTTCCCGCTTCGCCAGGTCGTGGCTCGTCATCAGCTCGATGCGCTGTACCGGTGGCAGCGACGCCCAGTCCAGCACCACCTTGGTCTCCAACGGAGGCCGGTCAGGTTGCCAGAACTTCCAACCGCGCGGTTTTTCCACTCGGTCGTAATAGGTCACGGTGCCCGGGAAACGCGACTCGATACCTTCACCGAGTTCGGTGCGGTCGAGAGCCGAATCCCACACCGTGCGCCACTCCTGGCCGGGCGCCAACGTCGGCAACTGCTGGGGCAGCTTCAATTCGACGACGTCGGCATAACCGTCGGTGGCGTTTTCGTATTCGGCGACAGT
The DNA here is from genome assembly GCA_963834615.1 of uncultured Actinomycetota bacterium. GTDB lineage: Bacteria > Actinomycetota > Actinomycetes > Mycobacteriales > Mycobacteriaceae > Mycobacterium. The sequence goes on along the minus strand of CAWICO010000001.1, from coordinate 558,074 downwards.
CGGGGGTTGCGGAAACGTGAACGAGATGTCGTAGGCCGGGGTCTTGCCGAAATTACGCACGACCAGCTCGATCACATGCCAATCCGCGGCGTGCGGCTCCATGAACAATGCGACGTGCGGTCGAGTTTCCTCGGAGGCAAGCCGACGATTACGCCGGTTTTGCTGACCGATGTAAATGAGAGCGAACACCCCGAGCGCGAGCAGTGCCCAGACTGCCCAAGCGAGCCAGGCGCCTGAACCTGCGCTCACCACTTGGTGCCAACGTGCGTGGATCCATTCCATCGAAGAACCCATCCCCCTGTTTATATCGCGTTATATCGCGGCAGTTATGCGCGTGGGAATTCGCTGCAGAGCTCGTCCGCGCATAACTATCCGCCCATCAGCGTTCGCCACTGGTCAAGGCTAGCGACTCGATAGACGTAATTCGACCGCTTCACCTCCGATAGTGATGCACTCGGCTCTTGCGAATACCAGTGGCCGGGAAATACCGTCGGGTCGCCCGGGAGTCGGGCAAGCTTTTGCAGGCTGCGGAATATCTCGTCGGAATCGCCACCCGGAAAGTCGGTGCGACCACAGCCCTCCAGGAACAGGGTGTCGCCGGCGACCAGTCGGCCGTCGAGCAGGAAGCACTGGCTGCCCGGCGTATGGCCGGGGGTGTGCAGCAACTCGATGTCGATGGCGCCGACGCTCACCTTGTCGCCGTGCTCATGTGAGGTGAGATCACTCAACGGGATCCCGGTGATCCGCGAGACGAACTGGGTCTCGTGGGAATTGACGTGGACCGGGACGCTGACCCGTTCGAGCAGCTCGGCCAGGCCCTTGAGCTCGAAGCCCATCATCGAGCCGCCGACATGGTCGGGGTGGTGGTGGGTGACCAGCACCCCGGACAGGTGCATGCCGTCGGTTTCGAGTGCGTCGACCAGGTCGCCGGCCGCGTAGGCCGGGTCGACGACGACGCAGTCCCCGGTCTGCCGGTCACCGATCAAGTAGGCGAAGTTGCGCATCTGCTCGGCGATTCCGTCGCCCTGGGCGAAGTCGCGGCCGGAGAGCAGCTGGCGAAAATACAACCGATCCCCGGAAGAGAAGTCTGGCACCCGCTCAGCCTAGACTGGGGCTCGATGACCAGCAGGCGCGCGATGCCGAGGTAAACCTCATCGTTTGGTGCGCTAGCAGACCAGCCTGTACCCTCTTTTAGGCCCGTGACATGACCTAATTAGTCCTACGGGTGAGGCCCCCTTAGCTCAGACGGTAGAGCGTTTCCATGGTAAGGAAAAGGTCAACGGTTCGATTCCGTTAGGGGGCTCGGCGGACGCCGAGCAAGCAGGCGGCCCGCGCCGAGGCGGTGTAGCTCAGTCGGTTAGAGCGAACGACTCATAATCGTTAGGTCGCCGGTTCGAGTCCGGCCATCGCTACAAGAGAACAACGAACACCCGAAAAGAGAATCGACGTGGCCTCCAGTACCGACGTACGACCCAAGATCACCTTGGCGTGCGAGGTGTGCAAGCACCGCAACTACATCACCAAGAAGAACCGCCGCAACGACCCCGACCGGTTGGAGCTGAAGAAGTTCTGCTCCAACTGCGGCAAGCACCAGTCTCACCGCGAGACACGCTAGCGCCTGCCCGCGAGCAAATATTCGGGCGGACTAGGTAGGTTCTAGAGTTGTGTCGTTGGGCGAAAACATTGTCGGGATGCACTATCGCTACCCCGACCACTATGTCGTGGAGCGGGAGAAGGTCCGCGAGTACGCCGTCGCCGTCAAGAATGACGACTACGCGCCGTTCTTCGAGGAAGAAGCCGCGGCCGAGCTCGGCTACGACACATTGCCGGCGCCACTGACGTTCATCTCGGTGTTTGGCTATAAAGCTGTGTCGGCGTTCTTCGAACATGCCAACATTGCGGTAGCAGACGCGCAGGTCGTGCAGGTCGACCAGACCTTGAAGTTCCTGGCGCCGATCAAGGTCGGCGATCGCCTGCATTGCGAGGTATCCATCGAGTCGGTCCGGCGCGCGCACGGAACCGACATCATCATGACCAAGCAAACGATCACCAACGACACCGGTGCCGTCGTGCAGGAGACTTACACGACCCTCGCAGGTCGTGCCGACGAGGGAGAAGAGGGTTTCAGAGATGCCACTGCGTGAGTTCGATTCGGTGAAAGTGGGTGATCAACTTCCCGAGAAGGTCTACCCGCTGACTCGTCAGGATTTGGTGAACTATGCGGGAGTATCCGGTGACCTCAACCCGATCCACTGGGACGACGAGATCGCCCAGGTTGTCGGGCTGGATACCGCGATCGCGCACGGCATGCTCACCATGGGCCTCGGCGGGGGCTACGTCACCTCGTGGGTCGGCGACCCCGGCGCCGTGACCGAGTACAACGTGCGATTCACCGCAGTGGTCCCCGTGCCCAACGACGGCAAGGGCGCCGAAATCGTGTTCACCGGACGGGTGAAGTCAGCCGACCCGGAAAGCAAGTTGGTGACAATCGCGCTGACGGCCACCACCGGTGGCAAGAAGATCTTCGGCCGCGCGATCGCAGCGGCGAAGTTGGCGTAACGGTGGCGATCAATACCGACATCCTCGGCATGGTCTGGGACTATCCGGACACCTACGTGGTGGGCCGCGAGAAGGTGCGCGAATTCGCCTTGGCGGTCAAGGCCGACGACCCGGCGTGTCTGGACGAAGAGGCGGCCGCCGAACTCGGGCATGACGCCATCGTCGCGCCGCCGACGTTCGTCACCATCCTCGGCAAGCTGGTCCAGGCCGACTTCATGCGGAGGGTCGACACCGGCTACGAGACGCTGCAGATGGTCCAGGTCGACCAGAGGTTCGTCTTCCACAAGCCGATCCTCGCCGGAGATGTGTTGCACGCCCGGATGGAAGTCGAATCCGTCGTGGAGCGTTTCGGTGCCGACATCGTCGTCACCAGAAACACCCTGACCAACGGCCACGGCGAACTCGTGATGGAGGCCTACACCACGGTGATGGGTCATGAGGGCGACAACTCGATCAACCTCAAATGGGACAAGGAGACCGGTCAGGTCGTCAGGACGGCGTGATTAGTACCTGAGACTTGCTCGGATGTACACTCGTACCTCGGGGTTTTCCCATTACCAGCGTGTTTTCAAAGAAGTTGGAGAGCGCGCGTGTCAATGAGGCCCCGGCGCGCGCAGGTTGGCCTGCCAACCAGCGAAGGGGCGTAGCTCAACTGGCAGAGCAGCGGTCTCCAAAACCGCAGGTTGCAGGTTCAAGTCCTGTCGCCCCTGCAATGGTGGACACTGGACGGTGAACACCACGCACACGATTGAACGAAGGAGCATGCGGTGACCGACGAACGCGATGACGCCGACGTCGCAGCCGACGGCGGCGAAGCCGACGACGCGCAGGGCGGTGGTACGGCAGTTGTGACGCGCCCGCAGCGACCCAGCGGCAAGCGGTCCCGGCTGAGGCCGGAGGCCGGGGAAGGCGCTGTGGAGAGCTCCGGCGCCATCGAGCTCACCGACAGCGACGCCGACGACGCGACCGGCAAGAAAGCCAAGAAGCCGAAGAAAGCCAAGAAGGCCGACGACTCGTCGACCAATCCGATCGTCTACGTCATCACCTACCTGCGGCAGGTCGTCGCCGAGCTGCGCAAGGTGATCTGGCCCAACCGTAAGCAGATGGGCTCGTACACCTCGGTGGTGCTGGCGTTCCTGGTCTTCATGGTGACGTTGATCGGCCTGGTGGATCTGGGCTTGGCCAAGCTAGTGCTGCTGGTGTTCGGCTGAGCTTCTTCAAGACCACCAAGAGCTGACGTATTAGGAAGGACGCATTACCCGTGACTACCTCCGACGGCGAGTCGCCCGTGGGTGAGACGGTCGACATCGAAGCCGCGCTGCACGAGGTCACCGCCGACGACACACCCGAGACGGCTGTAGCCGACCCATCGGTCGGCGGCGTCGATGAAGAGACCGCAGCACCCGCCGAGCCGGCCGAAGACGAAGACGTCGATCCGGCCGTCGCGCTGAAGGCCGACCTGCGCGCCAAGCCCGGCGACTGGTACGTCATCCACTCCTACGCCGGATACGAGAACAAGGTGAAAGCCAACCTCGAGACCCGCGTGCAGAACCTCGACGTCGGCGACTACATCTTCCAGGTGGAGGTGCCCACCGAAGAGGTCACCGAGATCAAGAACGGCCAGCGCAAGCAGGTCAACCGCAAGGTGCTGCCGGGCTACATCCTGGTCCGCATGGACTTGACCGACGACTCGTGGTCGGCGGTGCGCAACACCCCGGGCGTGACCGGCTTCGTCGGTGCGACGTCGCGGCCCTCGTCGCTGGCCCTCGACGACGTGGTGAAGTTCCTGCTGCCGCAGGGCGCGGCCAAGAAGCCCGCGAAGGGCGCGGCCAGCACTGCGTCGGCAGCCAGCGAGGGCGGGTTCGAACGTCCGGTCATCGAGGTCGACTACTCGGTCGGCGAGTCGGTCACCGTGATGGACGGTCCGTTCGCGACGTTGCCGGCCACGATCAACGAGGTCAACGCCGAACAGCAGAAACTCAAGGTGCTGGTGTCCATCTTCGGCCGCGAAACACCTGTGGAACTGGGCTTCACCCAGGTCTCAAAGATTTAGACAGCCGGGCAAACTTAGAAAGCGGAAGGAACACCAACACTCATGCCCCCGAAGAAGAAAAAAGTCGTCGGGCTGATCAAGCTGCAGATCCAGGCCGGCGCGGCCAACCCCGCCCCGCCAGTCGGTCCGGCGCTCGGCCAGCACGGCGTCAACATCATGGAGTTCTGCAAGGCGTACAACGCCGCGACGGAAAGCCAGCGCGGCGACGTCGTACCGGTGGAGATCACCGTCTACGAGGACCGCAGCTTCACCTTTGCGCTCAAGACGCCGCCTGCGGCCCGGCTGCTGCTCAAGGCTGCGGGTGTCAGCAAGGGCTCGGCCGAGCCGCACACCAACAAGGTCGCTAAAGTCACCTGGGATCAGGTACGCGAGATCGCCGAGACCAAGAAGTCTGACCTCAACGCGAACGACATCGATGCGGCCGCCAAGATCATCGCCGGCACTGCCCGGTCGATGGGGATCACCGTTCAGTAGCAACGCACGACGAACAGATGTGGGAGGGCCAGCTTCGGTCCGACTGACCACAACCCAACACTCCAGATTGGATATCTCGAATGAGCAAGAACAGCAAGGCATATCGCGCCGCCGCCGAGAAGGTGGACTACGACAACCTCTACAGCCCGCTGCAGGCCGCCAAGCTGGCCAAGGAGACGTCGTCGACCAAGCAGGACTCGACCGTCGAGGTGGCCATCCGGCTCGGCGTCGACCCCCGCAAGGCCGACCAGATGGTCCGCGGCACAGTCAACCTGCCGCACGGCACCGGTAAGACCGCGCGCGTCGCGGTGTTCGCAGTCGGCGAAAAGGCCGCAGAGGCGACCGCAGCCGGCGCCGACGTGGTGGGCAGCGACGATCTGATCGAGAAGATTCAAGGCGGCTTCTTGGACTTCGACGCGGCGATCGCGACACCTGACCAGATGGCCAAGGTCGGCCGGATCGCGCGCATCCTCGGGCCCCGCGGCCTGATGCCCAACCCGAAGACCGGGACCGTCACCCCCGACATCACCAAGGCGGTGTCGGAGATCAAGGGCGGCAAGATCAACTTCCGGGTGGACAAGCAGGCCAACCTGCATTTCATCATCGGTAAGGCGTCATTCGACGAGAAGGCGCTCGTGGAGAACTACGGCGCGGCGATCGACGAGGTGTTGCGGCACAAGCCGTCATCGTCGAAGGGCCGTTACCTGAAGAAGATCGTGGTGTCGACGACCACCGGACCGGGCATCCCGGTCGACCCGGCGGTCACCCGCAACTTCTCTGACGCGTAACCGCCTACCCTCCGCACTCGACGATCCGCCGGCGCAGGTAGTCGCGGCCCGGCTCGGAACCGTTGGACGCCAACGCTGTTCGATACCAGCCGAGAGCGTCGTTGCGCCGACCTGCGCGGCGCAGCAGGTCGGCGCGCACCGAGGCGACGAGGTTGGACCGGGCCAGCCGCGGGTCGTCGGCAACCGTGTCCAACGCGGCCAGGCCGGCCTCCGGCCCGTCGCGAAAGCCCACCGCCAAGGCCCGGTTGGCCCGTACCACCGGCGAATCCGTCATCGCGGCCAGCTTGTCGTAGGCCGCGCAGATCGCCTGCCAATCCGTCTGCTCCCAGGACGGCGCCGTCGCGTGGACTGCGGCGATCACCGCCTGCGGTAGGTAGGGGCCGGTCGAACCGTAGGCCAGTCGCAGCCGATCCAGGCCGCGCGCGATCCGGCCGCGGTCCCAACGCGCCCGGTCCTGCTCCTCGAGCGGCACCACCGCACCGTCGACGTCGACCCGGGTCGTCCGTCGCGAATCATGCAGTAGCACAAGGGCGGCCAGCGCGTGCGCTTCCAGTTCGGTCGGCATCAGCGTGCACAGTTCGGCGGCCAACCGGACGCCCTCGTCGCACAGTTCATCGCGAATCGCCGACGGCCCGGCCGTCGACCAGTAGCCCTCGGTGAACACCGAATAGATGCAGCCGAGCACGTGCGGTGTGCGCTCGGGCAGCAACTCGGCCGGGGGCACCCGCAACGGAATGTTGGCGTGCCGGACCTTTGCTTTGGCTCGGGTGATCCGTTGTCCGACGGCCGTTTCCGTCTGTAGCAGCGCGCGGGCGATCTCGGCGACGGTGAGCCCGGACACCAGTCGCAGCGTCAGGGCCAACTGCGACAATCGGTCCAGCGCCGGATGCGCGCAGGTGAACATCATCCGCAGTTCGTCGTCGCGGACCGGGTACACGTCCACCTCGGTACGCGCCCGAATGTTGTCGACCACCGCGGCTAGTTCCTTTCCCGGACGCACCGACTCGCGACGCAATCGGTCGCGGGCGCGGTTGCGCGCCACGGTGAGCACCCATCCGCCGGGGTTGTCCGGGAGACCATCACGCGGCCATGCCCGCAATGCCTCGGCGAAGGCTTCCTGGACGGCGTCCTCGGCGACGGTGAGGTCACCCGACCAGCGGGCCAGCGCGGCCACGGCCGGCCCCCACTCCCGCCGAAAGACGCCGTCCAGGTTGGTCATTCGTACGCTAGAGGGCCGACACCTTGGCCAGTTGACGCACCTCCACGACCGACGCGGGAATCATCGACGCCAGCTTCACCGCCTCGTCGCGGTCGGCGGCCGCCAGCAGATAGAACCCCGTCGCGATCTCGGCACTTTCCGCGAACGGACCGTCGGTGAGCAGGGCCTGGCCGTCGCGGACGCGGACGGTGGTCGCCGTAGCCGGCTCGTGCAGAGCCGCGCCTGCGACGACGTGATCGCCTGCGGCAGCGGCGAATTCACCGTGCCGTCCCGATTCGGCCTGCCATTCCGGTGAGCCGGGGGTATGGACATTCGCGGGTGGCTCCAGCAGCAGCGCCAGCCACCCGGCGTCCGAGTGCGACCATTCGGTGTCGACGGTGTGATAGATCGGCCGAACTTCGATCGCGCCATAGCGGGCGGCGGGGATGCCGCGGGCCAGTTCCAATGCATCGTCGAGGTTTTCGGCCTCGAACACGTAATAGCCGCCGGCGACTTCCGCGCCCTCGGCGAACGGGCCGTCGGTGACAGTCGGTGCGTCCGGACCGCCGCTGACGCGGACAGCGGCCGCGGCGGGCAACAGTGCGTCACCGGAGCGGATCGCCGAGTGGGCCTTGGCGTGAAAGCTCTCGTAGGCCGCCATCTCGGCGGCTCGCTCGTCGGGCGTGAGATCACGATCCTGGCGGATCAACAACGCGAGGTACTGCATGTGGTCACCTCCGGTAGTGAGCAGAACCTTGTGTTCCACTCTCTACCTGTGCGACGAACGGCGCAGCCGCAATCCGACAGCGGCGGGAAAGAAAGTTACTTGGCAGCGCCGGGCTTGAGGTAGGTGACCAGGCTGCAGTCGATCGTCTCGTCGGCGAAGTGCGCCTCGCAGCCGCGCAGGTACCGCATGTACCGGTCGTAATTCTCTTCGGAAGCGGCTTCGATGGCCTCGTCTTTGTGGGCCTCGAGCGCATCGCCCCAAATCCGCAGCGTCTTGACGTAGTGCGCTTGCAGCGACAGTGGTTCAGGAACGACGAAACCGGCCTTCTCGCCGTGCTCGACCATCATGTCCGTGCTGGGCAACCGACCGCCGGGGAAGATCTCGGTCAGCATGAACTTGATGAACCGGGCGGTGTCGAAGGTGATTCTCTTGCCGCGTTCGTGCAGGTTATACGGGTGGTAGGCCACACTGCTCTGCACGGTCATCCGCCCGTCGTCGGGCATGATCTCGAAAGAGTTCTTGAAGAAGTGGTCGTAGTTTTCGAAGCCGAAGTGCTCGAACGCCTCGATGGACACGATGCGATCGACCGGCTCGCTGAAATCTTCCCAACCGCGCAGCAGAACCTGCCGTGAGCGGCTGCTGTTGACGTCCTCAAGCACGTGAGTGGCGCGGGCGTGCTGGTTCTTCGACAGCGTCAACCCGATCACGTTGACGTCGTACTTCTCGAGCGCGCGACGCATCGTGGTTCCCCAGCCGCAGCCGATGTCCAGCAGCGTCATGCCGGGCCGCAAGTCCAGCTTGTCGAGGTTCAGATCGATCTTGGCGATCTGGGCTTCTTCCAGCGTCATGTCGTCGCGCTCGAAGTAGGCGCAGCTGTACATCCGCGTCGGGTCTTGGAACAGCCCGAAGAAGTCGTCGGAGAGGTCGTAGTGCGCCTGAATGTCTTCCGGGCGCGTTCGTGTCTGCGCAGAACCTTGCTTGTCACGCATCAGTGTTTGTAACCCTTCCTACTGCCTGGCCGCATTACCACAACCGGGCTGCCACCGCACCATACCGGGTTCACCAGCCACCGGACCAACAACAACGTTGTTTATTGTGCGCGTCGCGACTATTTCTCTAACGTGAATTGGTTGACATCGATGTAGCCGACCCGGAACCCCTTGGCGCACCCGGTCAAATAGTGCATGTAGCGCTCGTACACCTCTTCGGATTGGATCTTGATCGCTTCGCTCTTGTGTTCTTCGAGCGCCGCTGACCAGCAGTCGAGGGTCTTGGCGTAGTGCGGCTGCAATGACTGCCTGCGGGTCAGCGTGAAGCCCCCCTTGGCCGAGCGCTCTTCCACCATCTCGATGGACGGCAACCGGCCACCGGGGAAGATCTCGGTGACGATGAACTTCATGAATCGGGCCAGCTCGAACGTCAACGGCATGCCGCGCTCGGTCATCTGCGACGGCACCAGGCCGGTGATCGTGTGCAGCAGCATCACCCCGTCGTCGGGCAGCGCGTTGTGGGCCATCTTGAAGAAGTCGTCGTAACGGTCGTGGCCAAAGTGCTCGAACGCGCCGATCGACACGATCCGATCGACCTTCTCGTCGAACTCTTCCCAGCCGGCCAGCCGGATTTCCTTGGTGCGAGGGCTGTCCATCTCGTCGAGCGTCTTCTGGACGTGCCCGGCCTGATTCTTGGACAGCGTCAGTCCGATGACGTTCACGTCGTACTTTTCGACGGCGCGCCGCATCGTGCTGCCCCAGCCGCAGCCCACGTCGAGCAGCGTCATGCCGGGCTTGAGGCCCAGCTTGCCCAGCGCGAGGTCGACCTTGGCCTGCTGAGCTTCTTCCAGCGTCATGTCCTCACGCTCGAAGTAAGCGCAGCTGTAGGTCTGGCTCGGGTCGAGGAAAAGCCGAAAGAAGTCGTCAGACAGGTCGTAGTGCGCCTGGACGTCTTCGAAATGCGGCCGAAGGTTCTGGGCCATTGCGCTACGCGCCTTTCTGGATTGCTTGGTCTACCCGTCCTGGGTGTGACTACCCGCCCCCTGGTATCCGCCCGCCATGCTAGTCGATTGGCCTGGTCGGACCGAATCGGCAAACTTGACGGTCAGGCCAGGGCAAATGTGGCGGTCAGCTCGCCGGTGATCTGGTCCCACAGCTGCTCGGGCAGGTCGTGGCCCATGCCGTCGATCAAGACCAGCCGCGCACCCCGGATCATCCGGGCGACCATCCGTCCGCCGAACGGCCTTTGCAGCTTGTCGGCCCGGCCGTGCAGCACGACGGTCGGTGCGGTGATCTGCCGGTCGTAGTGGGCCAGGCTGCCGCTGGCCAGGATCGCGCCGAAATGACGGGCGACTCCCCACGGGTAGTAGCAGCGCTCGTAGCCTTCGATCGCCTCGGCGCGAAGCCGATGTTCGGGCGCCGGGTAGCGGGGACTGCCGATGGTCCGCCAGACCCGCACCGAGTTGTCGGCGATCACGTCGACCGGCGAATTGGGCCGCGGACCGGTGAGGATCGCGAGCAAGGCCTTCGGCGCAGGCGGCGGCAGGAACGCCTGGTTGTTGCTGGAGAACACCACCGCCAGCGAGCGCGTCCGCTCACTGAACCGCGCCGCGAAGATCTGCGCGATCATGCCGCCCATCGACGCGCCGACGATGTGCGCGCCGTCAATTTCGAGGTGGTCGAGGACCGCGGCGGCATCGTCGGCCATGTCTTCCAGCCGGTAGTCCGCGTCGCCGGGCACGCCCACCCAGAACTTGATCATGTTCGGGATCAACGCGCCGCCGGACTTGCGGCGCTCGGTCTTGCTGGACAGCCCGACGTCGCGATTGTCGTAGCGGATCACCCGGTATCCGGCGTCCACCAGCTTCTTGCAGAACCCGTCGCGCCACAGGATCAGCTGCGATCCCAGGCCCATGATCAGCAGGACCGCCGGGTCGCCGGTATCGCCGATGTCCTCGTAGTAGATGTCCAAATCGCCCGAACGTGCTGTGCCGGTGCGGATTTGCATAGCGACTAGACCTCTTGAATTTCGATGTCGGATTGGTGTTCCCGGCTGATTTCGACCATGAAGTTGGCGAAGTATCCGGTGAGCTGCGGGTCGGACATCATCTGCCAGTTCGGCGCCAGCAGCTTCATGTAGCGCTCCACGTAGAGGAACTGCTTGCCGATCAACACCAGCTCGCGGGGCAGTTTGACGTCGTAGGCGTCGGCGAGTGTCGAGAGTTGCTTACCGATGTCGGCGTAGGACATGTCGCCCAGCGTCGACATGGTCAGCGGGGTGGCGAACTTCTCCAGGTCCTTGGCGGCCTGCGCCTCCGGCCGCATGGTGCCGACGGCGCCCATCAGCACGACGATCTTTCCGGCCGCGGCGTGGTCCTTCTTGACCAGCAGCGCGTGCACCAACTCGCGCAACAGCCAGCGGGTGCGCGGGTCGATGCGGCCCATGATGCCGAAGTCGAAGAACACGATCCGGCCCTTGTCGTCGACATACAGGTTGCCGGCGTGCAGATCACCGTGGAACAGCCCATGCCGTAGCCCGCCCTCGAACAGCGAGAACACCAGCGCTTTGACCAGCTCGGTGCCGTCGAACCCGGCTTTGCGGATTTCGGCGACGTTGTCGATGCGGATGCCTTGCACCCGTTCCATCGTCAGCACCCGCTCGGTGGTGAAGTTCCAGTGCACCTGGGGCACCCGGATGTTCTTGCCGAGCGGCGAGGAGTGCAGATGCGACACCCACGCGTCCATCGACTGCGCCTCGAGGCGGAAGTCCAGCTCCTCGGCCAGGTTGTCGGCGAAGTCGGCGACGACGTCCTGCGCGGACAGCCGGCGGCCCACCTTCGCCACTTCCACGGCTTGCGCGAAGCGCTTGAGGATCTGCAGGTCGGCGGCCACCCGGCGACGGATGCCCGGCCGCTGAATTTTGACGACGACGTCCTCGCCGGTCTTCAAGGTGGCGTAGTGCACCTGGGCGATGGACGCCGAGGCGAACGGCTCCTCCTCGAACGTCGCGAACAGCTCCGACGGGGCGGCGCCGAGCTCGTCGGCGACCAGCTTGTGCACCTCGGCTGTGTTCGCCGGCGGCACCCGGTCGAGCAGACTGCGGAATTCGCGGGACAGCTGTTCGCCGAACGCGCCGGGGCTGGAGGCGATGATCTGGCCGAACTTGACGTAGGTCGGGCCCAGGTCGGAGAAGGTCTGGGGGATCTGACTCATCACCTTGTTCTGCCACGGGCCGCGGCCGGGCAGCTTGGTCAGGACGCGGGCTGCGGTGCGGGTGAGCTGCCAACCGGTCACGCCGATGCGGGCCGCCTCGACCGGCAGCGGCACCCGGCCAAGCCGGGCTATCTCGCGGTGGTTGTTGGTACTCATCCGTCCAGTCTGCCAAACCGGTGGTGTCAAGTCCCAATTCGTGTGAGGCCGCTCACCGGACGGCGGGTCGGGCAAAGTTCTCGGTCAACGCCTCCAGGATCGGCCGCCACACCGGTTCGGGGAGGTCGTGACCCATGCCGTCGATGACAACGAACCGGGCGCCCGGGATCGCCGCGGCGACCGCTCGGCCGTGGGCAACCCGCAGCATCGGGTCGTGCGAACCGTGCAGCACCACCGTCGGCGCGGTGATCGCTTTGCTGAAGCCCAGCAGGCTCCCGGTCCCCAGTACCGCGTCGAATTGCCGCAGCATGCCGGGTGGATAGTGGCATCGCTCGGCCAGCTGCTCGACGCGGCGGCGCAGCTCGGCTTCCGGCGGCAAGAAGTTGGGGCCGTTGAAGGTCGCGACGTTGCGGACCTCGAACGCCAGCTTCTCCTCGTCGGACGCGTCGGCTGCGGGTCCGGTGAAGGCCAGCCGGATCACCTGCCACGCCGGTAGCCGGGAGCACGGCCGGCCGGTACCCGACATCACCACCGCCAGCGATGCGACGCGGTCCGGCTCGGTTGCGGCCAGGATCTGGGCGATCATGCCGCCCATCGAGGCGCCGACGACATGGGCCCGCTGGACGCCGAGGTGATCAAGCAGCGCGACGACGTCGCCCGTCATGTCGACCAGCGTGTAGGGCACCGGGCTGGTGCGGCCGAACGAGTAGCGGACGAACCGCCGATACACCGAGCCCGCGGCGCGCTGGCCGTGCATCTTGGCGGACAGCCCGGTGTCGCGATGGTCGAACCGGATCACCCGGTAGCCCGCGTCGACGAGCCGCGTGCAGAAGCCGTCCGGCCACATCGGCAGCTGGGCGCCGAGCCCCATGATCAGCAGCACCGACGGATCGGCGGGGTTGCCGAGGTCCTCGTAATAGAGCTCGACTTTGCCCTCGTCGCCGTCGCGGCGAGCTAGCCCGCTACGAGTCAGCACGGCTTTTCCAGGGCTGGACCCAGCCGTCGATCTGCCAGCCCTCCAAACCGGCCAGCAGCTCATACATCGTGGCGCCGTCGATGCTCTCCCTGATGATGTCGGCGTGGCCGGAGTGCCGGGTCAGCTCGTTGATCACATGCAGGATCACCCACCGGACCGACCAGGCTCTGAGGCCTTTCGGAAACCACGGAATATCCTGTGGCACCGGCACTTCCGCATCCAGATCGGCAATGTCGACCAGGTGCAGCGACGCGGCGTTCTCAGCTTCGAACGCGCTCAACAACCCATCCAGTGTCTCCTCAGCCCGCATCACGTGCTGATCTTCGAAATCCTTGGCGATCTCGCCGAAGGTCCGGGGATCCTTGGGCGGGGCGTCCGGCGCGGCGGCGACCCGCGACATCCAGGTGCGCTGCATGCCAGTGACGTGCTTGACCAACCCGCCGACCGACAACGCGCTCACCGTCGGCGTCAGGCGGGCCTGCTCGTCGGTCAGGCCGTAGGCCACCGCGAAGAACGCGCTCTGGTGATAAGACAAGTACTCGCGCAGCGCGCTGCGTTCGTCGGAGACGGGCGAGGCAAGAGCAGGCATCGACGATCCTTCCTGTTGCTTAGGCGCAAGCCTGTCATCCGGTCGTAGGGTGGGAGTAATGCAGGTCATTTCGGCGGAGTCGACGGAGCTTTTCGTGGGGCCACCGGACGCGCCGGTGCAGTTGGTGCGGGTGGCTCTCGACGGCGTCACCGAGCAGGTGACCGTCGACGTCGAGGGTGACGGGCTGAGCGGGTCGGCGGTCGCTGAGGTAGGCCAGGACGGCCGATGTGCTGTCGAGGTGCCGGTGACCGTGCAGCGACCGGTGACCGGGCAGCGCCGCGCGGCGCGGGCGCGTGTCGGCGATGCCGTCACGTCGTTCGTGTTCACCGTCGCCGAACCCGGCTGGACGATGTTCATGGTCAACCACTTTCACTACGACCCGGTCTGGTGGAACACCCAGGGTGCCTACACCAGCCTCTGGACTGAGGACCCGCCCGGCCGCTGCCGGCAGACGCACGCCTTCGATCTGGTGGGTATGCATCTCGAAAAAGCGCGCAGCGAACCGGAATACAAGTTCGTGCTGGCCGAGGTCGACTACCTCAAGCCGTACTGGGACACCCACCCCGAAGACCGGGCCGATCTGCGGCGGCTGATCGGAGAGGGTCGGCTCGAGGTGATGGGCGGCACCTACAACGAACCCAGCACCAACCTGGTCAACCCGGAGACCACGATTCGAACTCTGGTGCACGGCTTCGGTTTTCAGCGCGACGTGCTGGGCGCCGATCCAGCGTCGGCGTGGCAGCTCGACGTGTTCGGGCACGACCCGCAGTTTCCCGGCATGGCCGCCGATGCCGGGCTGACGTCGAGCGCATGGGCCCGCGGCCCGCACCATCAATGGGGGCCGACGCACAACGAATGCGGTGTCGAGGGCATGCAGTTCTCCAGCGAGTTCGAATGGGTCGCCCCGTCGGGCCGTGGCCTGCTCACCCACTACATGCCCGCGCACTATGCGGCGGGCTGGTGGATGGACGAGTCTGCTTCGCTGGCCGACGCAGAGGCCACCCTCTACCGGTTGTTCGACGACCTGAAGAAGGTGGCGCTGACTCGCAACGTGCTGCTGCCGGTCGGCACCGACTACACGCCACCGAACCGGTGGATCACCGATATCCACCGGGACTGGGCGTCGCGCTACACCTGGCCGCGGTTCGTCTGCGCGCTGCCGCGGGAGTTCTTCGCTGCTGTGCGCGACGAATTGGACGGCCGCGGGCTGACGCCGTCGCCGCAGACCCGGGACATGAACCCGATCTACACCGGCTGCCACGTGTCCTACATCGACACCAAGCTGGCCAACCGGGCAGCCGAGCACGCGGTGCTGGCCGCCGAGAAGTTCGCGGTGTTCGCCTCGTTGGCGGCTGATATCGACTATCCATCGGCGGCGCTGGCCAAGGCATGGGTCCAACTGGTCTACGGCGCCCACCATGACGCGATCACCGGCTCGGAGTCCGATCAGGTCTACCTGGACCTGCTGACCGGCTGGCGCGACGCGTGGGAGTTGGGCCGCACCGCCCGGGACAACTCGCTCGCGGTGTTGTCCCGCGCGGTCGATGCCGGTGAGTCGCTGGTGGTGTGGAACCCGTTGACGCACAACCGTACCGACGTGGTGACGGCGCACCTCGATACACCGGTCGGGCCGGGCACGCGGGTGGTGGACTGTGACGGCACCGGGCTGCCGACGGTGATCGAGGACGACGGCCACACCCTGAGCTGGTTGGCGCGCGACGTGCCGTCGCTGGGCTGGCGGGCCTACCGGCTGGGCAGAGATGATGCGCCGATGCGGTGGAAGCCGTTGGCGGGTAATGAGATCGCCAATGAGCACTATCGGCTTAGCGTCGACCCGTCGCGCGGCGGCGGAGTGTCGTCGTTGATCCGCGACGGCCGGCAGCTGATCGCCGACGGCCGGGTCGGTAACGAGCTGGCCGTCTACCAGGAATACGCCGCCCACCCGCGCGAAGGTGAAGGCCCGTGGCACCTGGTGCCCAACGGGACGGTGGTCAGCTCGTCGGAAACGGCGGCGCGGGTCAGCGCCGAATAC
This sequence comes from uncultured Actinomycetota bacterium, assembly GCA_963834615.1. Taxonomy (GTDB): domain Bacteria; phylum Actinomycetota; class Actinomycetes; order Mycobacteriales; family Mycobacteriaceae; genus Mycobacterium. Next base: position 542,320 of record CAWICO010000001.1, on the reverse strand, counting down.
AGCCCGCTCGGGCACCGGCTCGTCGTACGCGGTCGCGTCGGGAATGTGTTGCGTTACACCCAAACCCTGACGTTGTGGCACGGCGTCGACCGAGTCGACTGTCGCACCACAATCGACGACTTCAGCGACGCCGACCAACTACTACGGCTGCGCTGGCCCTGTCCGGTGCCGGGAGCGATGCCGGTCAGCGAAGTCGGCGACGCCGTCATCGGCCGCGGGTTCGCGTTGCTGCACAGCGGATCTGGCGGGGCCGGCTCCGTCGATTCCGCGCGTCACCCGTGGACCTTGGACAACCCGGCTTACGGCTGGTTCGGGCTGTCGTCGGCGGTGCGGGTCCGCGACGGCGACGTTGTGCGGGCAGTGTCGGTCGCCGAAGTGGTGGTGCCTGCCGAAACGGAGTCCGGCTCGCTGGCACGCGAACTGATGGTCGCGCTGGCGCGGGCCGGCGTCACCGCGACCTGCAGCGGTGCCGACCGACCGCGCTACGGCTACCTCGGCGTCGACTCCAACCTGCCGGACGCCCGGATCGTCGTCGGCGGCCCGAGCCAGAATGCGTTCACCAAAACCGTTCTGGCTGCCGCAGATCCGGTGTACGCCGCCGAGGTTGACCGCCAGTTGGCACACGCCGGCCGCGCCGCCGTGTGGGTGCCCGCGACGGTCTCGTTGGCCGAAGGTTGGGTGCCCGGCGCCGACCTGCGCGACCCAACGGCACTGCCGGTGCTGGTGATCGCATCGCGCGACGACGCCGAACTCGGCGCCGCGGTCGCTTCGCTGGTCGCCGATCTGGCCGACGCCGAGATCGGGCTCGACCAACAGGCGCCGACCGGAATGCAGCGCGGCGAGTCGCGGACCGTCGCGCTGCTGAACCGGGGGACGCCGAGTTTCGCCGTCGACAGCGACGGCACCCTGCACACCGCGCTGATGCGGTCGTGCACCGGATGGCCGTCGCGGTCGTGGATCGACGAGCCGCGGCGCACCGCCCCCGACGGCTCCAGCTTCCAATTGCAGCACTGGACGCACAGCTTCGACTACGCACTCGTCGCCGGCGACGGCGATTGGCGCGAGGCGTCGATCCCGTCCCGGAGCGCCGACTTCTCCGATCCGCTGCTGGCTGTGCTGCGTTCCCACGGACCTGGCGCCCTGCCCACCGATGGTTCGCTGCTCGACGTCGCACCCGCCGACGGTGTCCGCCTGGCCGCGTTGAAGCCCGCCGGAAACCCGTTGGTGCGCAACAGCGCTCAGCCCGTCGACGCCGGTGCGGTTGCCCTGCGGCTGGTCGAGACCCGCGGTCGAACCGTCGACGCCGAAGTGCGGACTGCGCTGGGCAGCCTGTCCGACCTGCAAGCCGCCGACCTGCTGGAAGCACCGCTGCCCGGCCAGCCGGGCAGGCCGACCGCCGCTCTGAGTGGCTACCAGATCAGCACCGAGCTGGCACGCCTCCAGGTATTGCAGCTGATCGACTCCGCCGCCACGCCATTGGCCCCGGAAGCCGAGAACTGCCAGCCGCTGTACGCGAGGTACTGGCTGCACAACCGCGGGCCCGCCCCGCTGGGCGGCTTGCCGATCGTCGCTCATCTGCATCCGCATCGGGTCGCGGCGACCGGGAAGGACCTGACTCTCCGGCTTACCGTCGCCAGCGATTGCGTCGACGCAACGCTGGAAGGTGTTGTCACACTGGTGTGTCCGCCGGGCTGGTGTGCCGAGTCCGTCCCGTTTGGGCTTCCGCCAGGCGAGCATCTGGAAAGCCAGGTGGCCGTGCAGATTCCGCAGCATGTCGAGCCGGGTGTGTATCCGGTTCGGGCGCAATTGCGGCTCAGCGGTGACCATCTTCCGCCTTCGTGGCATCAGGTCGTCGAGGACGTGTGCCTGGTGACGGTCGGCGACGTCGACGAGAGCACGCTGCTGTACCTGGCCGACGGTCCGGCCGATGTCGAAGTGGCGGTGGGTGATTCGACGCGATTGACCGTCACTGTAGGCAGCGAGGCCGGGGCCGACCTGAATCTCGAAGCGCATCTGATCAGCCCGTGGGGAACCTGGGACTGGATGGGTCCGCCCACCCGGGGAGCGGTGCTGCCGGCCCGCCGCACCGTCGAGCTCAGCTTCGATGTGGCTCCGCCGCCGTGGGTCAAGCCGGGTCGATGGTGGGCGTTGGTCAAGGTCGCCTGCGCTGGAAACCTGGTCTACTCGCATGCGGTCAACGTGACCGTTCGATGAAGATGGCGGCGACGTGCTGACCCTGGCCCTTGACATCGGCGGCACCAAAATCGCTGTCGGACTAGTCGATCCGGCCGGTGTGCTGGTGCACACCACCACCTGTCCGACCCCGAACCATGAAGATGCAGAACATGTTTGGGGTGTCCTCGGGCAGATGATCACCGACGCGGTCGAGTCGGCCGGGGGCGCTATCCGCGCGGTCGGCATCGGCTGCGCGGGGCCGATCGACTCGACCGCGGGGACCGTCAGCCCGGTCAACATCGCCACCTGGCGCGGGTTTCCGCTACGCGACCGCGTCGTAGCCGCAGTCCCGGACGTGCCGGTGTTGCTGGCCGGTGACGCCATCTGCATGGCGGTCGGCGAGCACTGGCGCGGGGCCGGTCGCGGCGTGAACTTCTTGCTGGGCATGGTCGTGTCCACCGGCGTCGGCGGTGGGCTGGTGCTCAACGGGGTGCCGTATCAAGGCCGGACCGGCAACGCGGGCCATGTCGGTCACGTCGTCGTCGAGCCCGACGGGCAACCGTGCCACTGCGGCGGCCGCGGTTGCGTCGAGACCGTCGCAGCAGGCCCGTGGATGACGCGGTGGGCGCTGGCCAACGGCTGGGTCGGCGCCGCCGGGCGCGGACGCCGCGACGCTGGCGGCCGCGGCCGCTGCCGGCGATGCCGTCGCGGTGCAGGCGTTTCACCGTGGTGCCACCGCGCTGGCGGCAATGATCGCCTCAGTCGGCGCAGTCTGCGATCTGAATCGCGTCGTCATCGGCGGGGGAGTGGCGAAGTCCGGTCGGACGCTGTTCGATCCGCTGAACGCAGCGCTGGCCACCTACACCGGTTTGAGCTTCATCCGCGACCTGCACGTGGTGCCGGCCGCGCTCGGCGACGACGCCGGCTTGATCGGCGCGGCGGCTCTTGCCTCTTCTGTCACCTGAACAACTCGCGGGACCATATGCCGAATTGCCCGCCTCCGAGCGATTCAGCTGATTGTCGGACCGGCGTGCAAACGTCCGACGATGAGAAAGCTGCGAGGCATCGAACTCCGCTATGTGCTCACCTTGCATCTGGCACTACACGGTCCTGCGACCGTCACTGAGTTGGTGGACGCGCTCGAATTTCACGGGTTCTGTGTCGCGAGGCCCGCACCGAAATCGGTGTCCGACGCATTGCGCTGGGAGAGGCGTCGAGGACGCGTGCGGCGATTGAGGCGGGCCCTCTACGGCCCGGCCAGATACCGCGGGGCACCGAACACCGGATTCATCAACGCGTGCTGGCACTGCGGGCCGAAGCGAATCGCTCAGAGGCGGGCACATCGCCTAGTGGTCATGAGGGGCTGCTCGACCGTTTTGGCTGATGACAGCAGTGCACTGTATGGTTGTCGACGATCCACCAAAGACCGTCGGTCACCGAGCAATCGGTCGAAGGTCCGGGAATTCCCGGCGACCCACGCAGGAGGACGAGGCAGACCGTCGTTGGCCACCCGCCGACGCCATCTTCACGCCCCGACCGCTTCCTGCGTCGGGGCGTTCGTGTTTTTTCAGGCCCAGAACCCATGCCGGCCGAGAACCCAAGGAGGGATGCATGGCCCAGGCTGACAAGGCCACCGCCGTTGCAGACATCGCTGAGCAGTTCAAGGCGTCGACCGCCACCGTGATCACTGAGTATCGCGGTCTGACGGTCGCCAACCTGGCTGAGTTGCGCCGGTCGCTGGCGGGCTCGGCGACCTACTCGGTCGCCAAGAACACGCTGATCAAGCGCGCCGCGTCGGATGCCGGCATCGAAGGGCTGGACCAGCTGTTCATCGGCCCGACCGCGATCGCGTTCGTCAGCGGCGAGGCTGTCGACGCCGCCAAGGCGATCAAGAAGTTCGCCAAGGACCACAAGGCCCTGGTCATCAAGGGCGGCTATATGGACGGTCGCGCGCTGACCGTCGCCGAGGTCGAACAGATCGCCGACCTGGAGTCGCGCGAAGTCCTGCTCGCCAAGCTGGCCGGCGCAATGAAGGCCAACCTGTCCAAGGCGGCCGCACTGTTCAACGCGCCCGCCTCGCAGGTCGCCCGACTGGCGGCCGCACTGCAGGAGAAGAGGGCTGCAGAGGCTCCCGCCGAAGCGCCCGCTGCCGAGCCTCCTGCTGCCGAAGCCGAAGCCCCTGCGGCCGAGGCGGAGTCGACCGAATCTCCCGCGGAAACCCCCGCCGAGACCACCGAATAAACCCCGTATCAATCAGGAAGGGACCCACACCATGTCCAAGCTGTCCACCGACGAATTGCTCGACGGTTTCAAGGAACTCACTCTGCTTGAGCTCTCGGAGTTCGTGAAGAAGTTCGAGGAGACCTTCGAGGTCACCGCGGCCGCCCCGGTCGCCGCGGCCGCTGCCGGCCCCGCCGCCGCACCCGCCGAGGCCGCCGAGGAGCAGTCGGAGTTCGACGTCATCCTCGAGGCCGCCGGCGAAAAGAAGATCGGCGTCATCAAGGTTGTGCGTGAGATCGTCTCCGGTCTGGGCCTGAAAGAGGCCAAGGATCTGGTCGACGGCGCGCCCAAGGCCGTCATTGAGAAGGGGACCAAGGAAGCCGCCGAGGAGGCCAAGAGCAAGCTCGAGGCCGCCGGCGCCACCGTCACCGTCAAGTAGTCAACGCAGCACAACCCCCGGAGCCCACACGGTTCTGGGGGTTGTGTGCATTCAGCGCCGCTGGGCCGCGTCCAGCTGCGACTTGCGCATTTGCTCGGGCGAATCGCCCAGCGCGACAAGAAGATTCCCCGTCAATGCGGCCAACACCGGCCCGACGGCGCTGCCCTGCGCGCCGTAGTATCCCGCGAGCTCGAGCATGACGAAGCCGTGTACCGATGCCCAGAACTGCGCGGCGGTCGCCACGACGCTGGCATCGTCGGGAGGCGCCTCCCGGGAGAACCCCGCGATCCGACCGGCCAGCATGCAGCGATGCACACCACGCACGACGTGGGCGAAGCTGGGGTAGTGGTCGTTGATCTCGGCCACGCTCAACGTCAGGACGTCGTGCGCCGGCGCATTGATGCCGTTCGCGCTGGTGCTGCCGAACATCAACCGATACATGTGCGGACGTTCGATCGCGTAGCGCCGGTAGGCGATCCCGGTGGCTACCAGATCCGCGACCGGATCGGATGTGGCGGCATCGTCATCGCCGCATCGAACTGGCGTAGCCCCTCGTCGGCAACCGCGGCGATCAAGCCGGGCATGCCGCCGAAATAGGTGTACACCGCCATCGTCGACGTCCCCGCGGCGCTGGCGATCTTGCGCGTCTGCAGCCCGTCGGGCCCGTCCTGGTTGAGCACGTCGACGGCGACGCGCAGCAACTCGTCGCGCACGTTGCGGTCGGTCTGGGGGTTCCCGGGAGCCATCGGTTGACATCTTGACACAGTCGGCGCAGTATCGGTGTAACAATGGCATATCAACGTTATTCCAGCTAGGAGCCACCGTGGGTACACCCGTCACCGAAGCACCAGCGAACCCGTATCTCGACGACTTCCTGGCCCCGGTCACGACCGAGGTGACCGCGACCGACCTCTCGGTCACTGGTCAGATCCCCGACTTCCTGGACGGTCGCTACCTGCGCAACGGGCCTAACCCCGTCGCCGAAGTCGACCCCGCCACCTACCACTGGTTCACCGGCGACGGCATGGTGCACGGTGTCGGGCTGCGCGATGGCAAGGCCGCCTGGTACCGCAACCGCTGGGTCCGCAGCGCCGGTGTGCGCACCGCGTTGGGCGAGCCGGCGACGGCGACCCGCAACCTGCGTGCCGGCTTGCAATCCCTGGGCGCCAATACCAACGTGCTGGCCCACGCTGGAAAGACGCTGGCCCTCGTCGAAGGCGGCGTCGCCAATTACGAACTCGACGACGACCTCGACACCGTGGGTCCGTGCGATTTCGACGGGACCCTGGCCGGCGGCTACACCGCTCATCCGCACCGCGATCCGCGCACCGGCGAACTGCACGCGGTGTCCTACTCTTTCGCCCGAGGCAAAACCGTGCAGTACTCGGTGATCGACACAGAGGGCCACGCTCGGCGAACAGTCGACATCGAGGTGTCGGGATCGCCGATGATGCACGACTTCTCGCTGACCGATAAATACGTCGTGGTCTACGACCTGCCGGTGACGCTGGACCCGATGCAGGTTTTGCCGAAAAAGATGCCGCATTGGATGCAGCACCCCGCCCGGTTGGTGGCGCAGTCCGTCGTTGGGCAGGTGCGGGTGCCGGGCCCGATCGCGGCGCTCTTCAATCGCAACGAGCGGCCGGCCTACCAGCTGCCGTACGCCTGGAATCCGCGCTACCCGGCCCGGATCGGCGTCATGCCCCGCGACGGCGGCAATAAAGACCTCCGGTGGTTCGAGATCGAGCCGTGCTACGTCTACCACCCGCTCAACGCCTACTCCGAGATGCGCGGCGATCACGAGGTCCTGGTGCTTGACGTGGTGCGCTATGACCGGATGTTCGACCGCGACCGGCGCGGCCCCGGCGGCGTCACCCCCAAGTTGGACCGCTGGACGATCGACCTGACGACCGGCGCGGTGACCAGCGAACGCCGCGACGACCGCTCCCAGGAGTTCCCCCGTATCAACGAGACGCTGTTGGGCAGCCGGCACCGCTTCGGCTACACCGTGGGCGTCGACGGCGGCTTCGTCGACTCAGGCAGAACAAAAATGTCGACATCGCTGTACAAGCACGACTACTCGACCGGATCCAGCATGGTCGCCCCGCTCGACGCCGACCTCCTGATCGGCGAGATGTCCTTCGTGCCCGCGCCCGGCCGCCTGTGCCGAGGACGACGGCGTGCTGATCGGCTACGCCTTCCATCGCGGACGTGACGAAGGCCAGCTGGTGTTGCTTGATGCGCAAACGTGCGAATCAGTTGCTACGGTCCACTTGCCGCAGCGCGTGCCGATGGGATTCCACGGCAATTGGGCGCCGCGGGATTGATCGAATCGCCGGCAAAGTCCAATTTTCGGGGATGATTGCAGTAGCCCACTAGTGATTTACCTGTGCGCTACAGTGACTCAAGCCACAAGCTGGGCTTTGGCTGCGATGAGCCAGATTTAGCGGGAGGATTTCCATGGGTATCGGTATCCAGGTTGAGGGGCTGACTAAGTCCTTCGGTGCCCAGACAATCTGGGAAGACGTCACGATGGACATCCCGGAGGGCGAGGTCAGCGTCCTGCTGGGCCCGTCCGGTACCGGTAAGTCCGTGTTCTTGAAGTCGCTGATCGGACTGCTGCGCCCGGAGCGCGGTTCGATCGTCGTCGACGGCACCGACATCACCGAGTGTTCGGCCAAAGAGCTGTACGACATCCGAACCCTGTTCGGCGTCATGTTCCAGGATGGCGCGCTGTTCGGTTCGATGAGCCTCTACGACAACACCGCGTTCCCGTTGCGTGAGCACACCAAGAAGAAGGAAGGCGAGATCCGTGACGTCGTCATGGAGAAGCTGGAACTGGTGGGTCTCGGCGGCGATGAGAAGAAGTTCCCCGGTGAGATCTCCGGTGGTATGCGCAAGCGCGCCGGTCTGGCTCGCTCGCTGGTGCTCGACCCGAAGATCATCTTGTGTGACGAGCCCGACTCGGGTCTGGACCCGGTTCGTACCGCTTATCTGAGCCAGCTGCTGATCGACATCAACGCTCAGATCGACTGCACGATCCTGATCGTCACGCACAACATCAACATCGCCCGTACGGTGCCGGACAACATGGGCATGCTGTTCCGTCGCAAGCTGGTCATGTTCGGCCCCCGCGAGGTGCTGCTGACCAGCGACGAGCCAGTCGTCAAACAGTTCCTCAACGGTCGCCGTATCGGCCCGATCGGTATGTCGGAGGAAAAAGACGAGGCCACCATGGCCGAGGAGCAGGCCCACATTGAGGCCGGCCACCACGACGGTGGCACCGACGAGGTCGAGGGTGTGCCGCCGCAGATCTCCGCCACCCCGGGTATGCCGGAGCGCAAGGCGGCGGGCCGCCGCCAGGCCCGCGTGCGGGAGAACCTGCACCTGCTGCCGAAAGATGCCCAGGAAGCCATCCTCGAGTCGTTCGAGAACGACAATCAGGAGTCCGGTAGGGAATCCGACAGGAAGCAGGGCGCCGAGGATTACGACGCCCAAGCCCGTCACCGCGACGATGCCGACACCGCATCCATCCCCACCCAGCGCAGCCGGTAGTGAAGCCGGAGGGAGTTAGTCCACCAACTCGGCGCGTCACCTCTTGACGGAAGCGCCCCGAAGAGTCACTCTGTTGGGCAGCATGTATGCACGGGAATATCGAATCGCCAGCCAGCGTCGCTACCCCCGAGCACGGTAGTTGAGGAATGCGCCGTCCTGCGCTATTGTTGGACGTTGCGCTGGCTGCCTCCTGCCCACCTCACACCCGCCACCTGACAAGGTGGTTCTAGCCTGAGCTATCTCTGGTTCAGAGATCTAGCTGCACGCGTGAGACCGGACAGATCGTTCGCCAGCCGAACCGACAAATAAAGCGGCGAACGGGTCCGGTGATTACCGGGTCTGCAGTCGCATGAGGTGCTGGAAGGAATGCATCTTGGCAGTCTCCCGCCAGAGCAAGAAAAATCCTCAAAGTTCTACTTCCGCCAATAGCTCCGTACCCGGGGCGCCCAACCGCATTTCGTTCGCCAAGCTGCGCGAACCTCTTGAGGTCCCGGGCTTGCTGGACGTGCAGACCGACTCATTCGAGTGGCTGGTCGGTGCGCCTGGCTGGCGTGAGGTCGCCAAAGCGCGCGGCGAAGAGAACCCAACCGGTGGCCTCGAAGAGGTGCTCAAAGAGCTGTCACCGATCGAGGACTTTTCCGGCTCTATGTCTCTATCCTTCTCCGACCCACGGTTCGACGAGGTCAAGGCCCCGGTCGACGAGTGCAAAGACAAGGACATGACGTACGCGGCCCCGCTGTTCGTCACCGCCGAATTCATCAACAACAACACCGGCGAGATCAAGAGCCAGACGGTGTTCATGGGTGACTTCCCGATGATGACCGAGAAGGGCACCTTCATCATCAACGGGACCGAGCGTGTGGTGGTGAGCCAGCTGGTCCGCTCGCCCGGCGTGTACTTCGACGACACCATCGACAAGTCCACCGAAAAGCTGCTGCACAGCGTCAAGGTGATTCCGAGCCGCGGTGCGTGGCTGGAGTTCGACGTCGACAAACGCGACACCGTTGGCGTGCGTATCGACCGCAAGCGTCGCCAGGCCGTGACCGTGCTACTCAAGGCGCTGGGCTGGAGCAATGAGCAGATCCGTGAGCGCTTCGGGTTCTCCGAGATCATGATGCAGACGCTGGAGCGTGACCCCACCTCCGGCACCGACGAAGCGCTGCTGGAGATCTACCGCCGGCTGCGTCCGGGCGAGCCGCCGACCAAGGAGTCGGCGCAGACGCTGCTGGAGAACCTGTTCTTCAAGGAGAAGCGCTATGACCTGGCCCGCGTTGGTCGATACAAGATCAACAAGAAGCTGGGCCTGAGTGCCACGCCGGCCGAGACGTCGTCGACGACGCTGACCGAAGCGGACGTCGTCGCCACGGTCGAGTACCTGGTGCGCCTGCACGAGGGCCAGACGACGATGACTGTGCCCGGGGGCGTCGAGGTGCCGGTCGAAACCGACGACATCGACCACTTCGGCAATCGCCGTTTGCGTACGGTCGGTGAGTTGATCCAGAACCAGATCCGGGTCGGCATGTCCCGGATGGAGCGGGTGGTCCGTGAGCGGATGACCACTCAGGACGTCGAGGCGATCACGCCGCAGACCCTGATCAACATCCGGCCGGTGGTCGCTGCGATCAAGGAGTTCTTCGGCACCAGCCAGCTGTCGCAGTTCATGGACCAGAACAACCCACTGTCGGGCCTGACCCATAAGCGCCGTTTGTCGGCGCTGGGTCCGGGTGGTCTGTCCCGTGAGCGCGCCGGCCTTGAAGTTCGTGACGTGCACCCCAGCCACTACGGCCGGATGTGTCCGATCGAGACGCCGGAAGGCCCGAACATCGGTCTGATCGGCTCGCTGTCGGTCTACGCGCGGGTCAACCCGTTCGGCTTCATCGAGACGCCGTACCGCAAGGTCGCCGATGGTGTGGTCACCGACGAGATCCAGTACCTGACCGCCGACGAGGAAGACCGCCACGTCGTCGCCCAGGCCAACTCGCCGATCGACGATGAGGGACGGTTCACCGAGAACCGCGTCCTGGTTCGCCGTAAGGGTGGCGAGGTCGAGAACGTGTCCTCGGCCGAGGTCGACTACATGGACGTCTCGCCGCGCCAGATGGTGTCGGTGGCCACGGCCATGATCCCGTTCCTCGAGCACGACGACGCCAACCGCGCCCTGATGGGTGCCAACATGCAGCGCCAGGCGGTTCCGCTGGTACGCAGCGAGGCACCGTTGGTGGGTACCGGCATGGAGTTGCGCGCCGCGATCGACGCCGGTGACGTCGTCGTCGCCGACAAGTCCGGCGTCATCGAGGAGGTCTCGGCTGACTACATCACCGTGATGGCCGACGACGGCACCCGGCACACCTACCGGATGCGCAAGTTCGCGCGGTCCAACCATGGCACCTGCGCCAACCAGCGTCCGATCGTGGACGGCGGTGAGCGGGTCGAAGCCGGTCAGGTCATCGCCGACGGGCCGTGCACCGACGAAGGTGAGATGGCGCTGGGCAAGAACCTGCTCGTGGCGATCATGCCGTGGGAAGGCCACAACTACGAGGACGCGATCATCCTGTCCAACCGCCTGGTTGAGGAGGACGTGTTGACCTCGATCCACATCGAGGAGCACGAGATCGATGCCCGCGACACCAAGCTGGGCGCCGAGGAGATCACCCGGGATATCCCGAACGTCTCCGACGAGGTGCTGGCTGACCTCGACGAGCGCGGCATCGTCCGCATCGGCGCCGAGGTCCGCGACGGCGACATCCTGGTCGGCAAGGTCACTCCGAAGGGTGAGACCGAGCTGACCCCGGAGGAGCGGCTGCTGCGGGCGATCTTCGGTGAGAAGGCCCGCGAGGTCCGCGACACTTCACTGAAGGTGCCGCACGGCGAGTCCGGCAAGGTCATCGGAATCCGGGTGTTCTCCCGCGAGGACGACGACGAACTGCCCGCCGGCGTCAACGAGCTGGTCCGGGTGTACGTCGCCCAGAAGCGCAAGATCTCCGACGGTGACAAGCTGGCAGGCCGACACGGCAACAAGGGCGTCATCGGCAAGATCCTGGCGCAGGAGGACATGCCGTTCCTGCCGGACGGCACCCCGGTGGACATCATTTTGAACACCCACGGTGTGCCGCGACGGATGAACATCGGTCAGATCCTGGAGACCCACCTCGGTTGGGTCGCCAAGGCCGGCTGGAAGGTCGACGTCGCCGGGGGCGTTCCGGAATGGGCCGCGCACCTGCCCGAAGGGATGCTGGAAGCCGAGCCGGACAACATCGTCTCGACGCCTGTGTTCGACGGCGCCAAGGAAGATGAGCTGACGGGCCTGCTGGCCTCGACGCTGCCCAACCGCGACGGCGACGTGTTGGTGAACAACGACGGCAAGGCTGTCCTGTTCGACGGTCGCAGTGGTGAGCCGTTCCCGTATCCGATCACGGTCGGCTACATGTACATCATGAAGCTGCACCACTTGGTGGACGACAAGATTCACGCCCGCTCGACCGGCCCGTACTCGATGATCACGCAGCAGCCGCTGGGTGGTAAGGCGCAGTTCGGTGGTCAGCGGTTCGGTGAGATGGAGTGCTGGGCCATGCAGGCCTACGGCGCCGCGTACACGCTGCAGGAGCTGTTGACCATCAAGTCCGACGACACTGTCGGACGGGTCAAGGTGTACGAGGCAATCGTCAAGGGCGAGAACATCCCCGAGCCGGGCATCCCCGAGTCGTTCAAGGTGCTGCTCAAGGAGCTGCAGTCGCTGTGCCTCAACGTCGAGGTGCTGTCCAGCGATGGAGCGGCGATCGAGATGCGCGACGGCGACGACGAGGACCTGGAGCGCGCTGCCGCGAACCTGGGAATCAACTTGTCTCGCAACGAATCTGCGTCCGTAGAAGATCTCGCCTAATTGTTTTTTTCTAGTCCCGAAAGGGGAAAGGGAGTTACGTGTTAGACGTCAACTTCTTCGATGAACTCCGTATTGGCTTGGCCACCGCGGAAGATATTCGTAATTGGTCCTTCGGTGAGGTCAAGAAGCCGGAAACCATCAACTACCGCACGCTCAAGCCCGAAAAGGACGGCCTGTTCTGCGAGAAGATCTTCGGACCGACTCGCGACTGGGAGTGCTACTGCGGCAAGTACAAGCGCGTGCGATTCAAGGGCATCATCTGTGAGCGCTGTGGCGTCGAGGTGACTCGCGCCAAGGTGCGTCGTGAGCGGATGGGTCACATCGAGCTGGCCGCCCCGGTCACTCACATCTGGTACTTCAAGGGTGTGCCCTCGCGGTTGGGGTATCTGCTCGACTTGGCGCCGAAGGATCTCGAGAAGATCATCTACTTCGCCGCCTACGTGATCACCTCGGTCGACGACGAGATGCGGCACAACGAGCTGTCCACGCTCGAGGCCGAAATGGTGGTCGAGCGCAAGGCAGTCGAAGATCAACGCGACGCCGACCTCGAGGCGCGTGCGCAGAAGCTGGAAGCCGACCTGGCCGAGTTGGAGGCCGAAGGCGCGAAAGCCGATGCGCGGCGCAAGGTTCGCGACGGCGGCGAGCGTGAGATGCGTCAGCTCCGCGACCGGACCCAGCGTGAGCTGGACCGACTGGAGGAGATCTGGACCACCTTCACCAAGCTGGCCGTCAAGCAGCTGATCATCGATGAGGTGCTCTACCGCGAGCTCATCGACCGTTACGGCGAGTACTTCACCGGCGCGATGGGCGCGGAGTCGATCCAGAAGCTGATCGAGACCTTCGACATCGACGCCGAGGCCGAAATCCTGCGGGATGTCATCCGGAACGGCAAGGGGCAGAAGAAGCTTCGCGCCCTCAAGCGTCTGAAGGTCGTCGCCGCGTTCCAGACGAACAGGAATTCGCCGATGGGCATGGTGCTCGACGCCGTCCCGGTGATCCCGCCGGAGTTGCGGCCGATGGTGCAGCTCGATGGTGGCCGGTTCGCCACCAGCGACCTGAACGACCTGTATCGCCGAGTCATCAACCGCAACAACCGCCTCAAAAGGTTGATCGACCTCGGTGCACCCGAGATCATCGTCAACAACGAGAAGCGGATGCTGCAGGAGTCGGTCGACGCGTTGTTCGACAACGGTCGTCGCGGCCGTCCGGTTACCGGACCGGGCAACCGTCCGCTCAAGTCGCTCTCGGACCTGTTGAAGGGTAAGCAGGGCCGGTTCCGTCAGAACCTGCTCGGTAAGCGTGTCGACTACTCCGGCCGTTCGGTCATCGTGGTCGGTCCGCAGCTCAAGCTGCACCAGTGTGGTCTGCCCAAGCTGATGGCCCTCGAGCTGTTCAAGCCGTTCGTGATGAAGCGACTGGTTGACCTCAACCATGCGCAGAACATCAAGAGCGCCAAGCGGATGGTGGAGCGTCAGCGTCCGCAGGTGTGGGACGTGCTCGAAGAGGTCATCGCCGAGCACCCGGTCTTGCTGAACCGTGCACCAACCCTGCACCGCCTCGGCATTCAGGCCTTCGAGCCACAGCTGGTGGAGGGCAAGGCCATTCAGCTGCACCCGTTGGTCTGTGAGGCGTTCAACGCCGACTTCGACGGTGACCAGATGGCGGTGCACCTGCCGCTGAGTGCCGAGGCGCAGGCCGAGGCTCGCATCCTGATGCTGTCGAGCAACAACATCCTGTCGCCGGCATCGGGTCGCCCGCTGGCCATGCCACGACTGGACATGGTGACCGGGCTGTACTTCCTGACCACCGAGATCGACGGTGACACGGGTGAATACCAGCCGGCCGCCAAGGACCGTCCGGAGTCGGGCGTCTACTCCTCGCCGTCGGAGGCGATCATGGCGTTGGACCGTGGCACGTTGAGTGTGCGGGCCAAGATCAAGGTGCGGCTGACTCAGCTGCGCCCGCCGACCGAGCTCGAGACCGAGCTGTTCGGTCAGAATGGTTGGCAGCCGGGCGATGCCTGGATCGCGAAAACCACGCTGGGTCGGGTGATCTTCAACGAGCTGCTGCCCGTCGGGTATCCGTTCGTGGACAAGCAGCAGCACAAGAAGGTGCAGGCTGCGATCATCAATGACCTGGCCGAGCGATACCCGATGATCGTGGTCGCGCAGACCGTGGACAAGCTCAAGGACGCCGGCTTCCACTGGGCGACCCGAAGCGGAGTCACGGTCTCCATGGCCGACGTGCTGGTGCCGCCGGGCAAGCAGCAGATCCTCGACGCCTACGAAGATCGTGCCGACAAGGTCGAAAAGCAGTTCCAGCGTGGTGCTTTGAACCGCGACGAACGCAACGAGGCCTTGGTGGAGATCTGGAAGGAAGCCACCGACCAGGTTGGTGAGGCACTGCGCGAGCACTACCCCGCCGACAACCCGATCATTACGATCGTGGAATCGGGTGCCACCGGTAACTTCACCCAGACCCGAACGCTGGCCGGCATGAAGGGCCTGGTGACCAACCCGAAGGGTGAGTTCATCCCACGGCCGATCAAGTCGTCGTTCCGTGAAGGCCTGACAGTGTTGGAGTACTTCATCAACACCCACGGCGCGCGGAAGGGTCTGGCGGACACCGCATTGCGTACCGCCGACTCGGGTTACCTGACCCGTCGTCTGGTCGATGTGAGCCAGGACGTCATCGTTCGCGAGACCGATTGTGGTACCGAGCGCGGCATCATGGTCGAGCTGGCCGAACGTCAGCCGGACGGCACGCTGATCCGTGACCCGTTCGTCGAAACCTCTGCTTACGCAAGGACGTTGGGCACCGACGCGGTGGACGGTGACGGCAACGTCGTCGTCGCTCGCGGGCACGACATCGGCGACCCGGAGATCGACGCCTTGCTGGCGGCGGGCATCACGCAGGTGAAGGTGCGTTCGGTGCTGACCTGCACCACCGGCACCGGCGTCTGTGCGACCTGCTACGGCCGTTCGATGGCGACCGGCAAGCTGGTCGACATCGGTGAGGCCGTCGGTATCGTCGCGGCGCAGTCCATCGGTGAGCCCGGCACGCAGCTGACCATGCGTACCTTCCACCAAGGTGGTGTCGGCGAGGACATCACCGGCGGTCTGCCTCGTGTGCAGGAGCTGTTCGAGGCTCGTGTGCCGCGTGGTAAGGCGCCTATCGCCGACGTCACTGGACGAGTGCGCATGGAGGACGGCGAGCGCTTCTACAAGATCACCATCGTCCCTGACGACGGTGGCGAGGAAGTGGTCTACGACAAGCTGTCCAAGCGGCAGCGGCTGCGGGTGTTCAAGCACGAGGACGGTTCCGAGCGGCTGCTTGCCGACGGCGACCACGTCGAGGTGGGCCAGCAGCTGATGGAAGGCTCCGCCGACCCGCACGAGGTGCTGCGCGTTCAAGGCCCCCGCCAGGTGCAGATCCACCTCGTCCGGGAGACCCAGGAGGTCTACCGCGCACAGGGTGTGTCGATCCACGACAAGCACATCGAGGTGATCGTTCGGCAGATGCTGCGCCGGGTCACCATCATCGACTC
Source organism: uncultured Actinomycetota bacterium (assembly GCA_963834615.1). GTDB lineage: Bacteria > Actinomycetota > Actinomycetes > Mycobacteriales > Mycobacteriaceae > Mycobacterium. The sequence continues at coordinate 526,504 of CAWICO010000001.1, read as the reverse complement.
GGGCGCAACGGAGTTCCTGCCCGGCTCGCTGATCGACCGTGCGGAATTCGAGGCCTCGAACCGTCGGGTGGTGGCCGAGGGCAGCGAGCCCGCGGCCGGCCGGCCGGTGCTGATGGGTATCACGAAGGCGTCGCTGGCCACCGACTCGTGGCTGAGCGCGGCGTCGTTCCAGGAGACCACCCGTGTGCTGACCGATGCGGCGATCAACTGCCGCAGCGACAAGCTGCAGGGTCTGAAGGAGAACGTGATCATCGGAAAGCTGATCCCGGCCGGTACCGGCATCAACCGGTACCGCAACATCCAGGTGCAGCCGACCGAGGAAGCCCGCGCTGCGGCGTACACGATCCCGTCTTACGAGGATCAGTACTACAGCCCGGACTTCGGTCAAGCCACCGGAGCCGCGGTTCCGCTGGACGACTACGGTTACTCGGACTACCGGTAGTCCCCGCTATCGGCGTACACGAAAAAGCCCCGGGTTCGCCCGGGGCTTTTTTGTGCGCCGGTCTCCTTTATCGCCCGAGTGTGCGGACAGCCGCACGTTCGGCGTCGAGTGTGCGACCAGCCGCACACTCGCGCGGCGATGGCGGCTCGGCGTGGCGCTGGCGTGACGGTCGGCGCGTCGGCGGTCCCACTAGACTGGCCGCGTGCTGATCGGTTCACATATCAGTCCGCAGGATCCGCTGGCCACCGCTGCGGCCGAGAACGCCGACGTCGTGCAGATCTTTCTCGGCAACCCGCAGAGCTGGAAGGCGCCAAAGCCGCGTGACGACGCGGCTGAGCTCAAGGCGGCGGCGCTGCCGATCTACGTGCACGCCCCGTACCTGATCAACGTGGCGTCGGCGAACAATCGGGTTCGGATTCCGTCCCGCAAGATCCTGCAGCAGACCTGCGACGCAGCGGCCCAGATCGCCGCCGCCGCGGTCATCGTGCACGGCGGGCACGTCACCGACGACGACGATTTCGACGAGGGATTCGAACGCTGGCGCAAGGCGCTCGACCAGTTGGAGTCCGACGTTCCGGTCTACCTGGAGAACACCGCCGGCGGCGACCATGCCATGGCCCGGCACTTCGACACCATCGGCCGGCTGTGGGATCACATCGGCGACACCGGAATTGGTTTCTGCCTCGACACCTGCCACGCCTGGGCGGCCGGCGAGGGGCTGGTCGACGCCGTCGATCGCATCAAGGGCATCACCGGCCGGATCGACCTGGTGCACTGCAACGACTCCAAGGACTCAGCGGGCTCGGGCCGCGACCGGCACGCCAATTTCGGCACCGGGCAGATCGATCCCGAGTTGCTGGTGGCGGTGGTCAGGGCCGCGGATGCGCCGGTCATCTGCGAGACAGCCGAGGAAGGCCGCAAAGACGACATCGCGTTCCTGCGGGAGAAGACGAGCGACTGACATGCTTCGTCGGATCGCGACGCTACTGAGCGTCGCGTTGGTTGTCGCGGGTTGCTCGGTCCTACATCCGAAGCCGCCGTCGGGCTTTGTTGACGGCACCAGCATCCACACCATCAACCTCGGGGGGCACAACCGGAATTATCGGCTGCACAAGCCGGCCGGGTTGCCCGCAACGGCGCCGTTGGTCGTTGTGCTACACGGTGGCTTCGGCAGCGCTGATCAGGCCGAAAGGTCGTACGGCTGGGATCAATTGGCTGATTCGGAGAAGTTCGTCGTCGCCTATCCCGACGGTCTCAACCGGGCCTGGAACGTCGACGGCGGAGGTTGCTGCGGCAGGCCCGCCCGGGAGAACGTCGACGACGTCGGATTCATCAGTGCGGCCATCGCCGACATCGCCACGAACGTCGGCGTCGACCCGTCGCGGGTGTATGCCACCGGCATGAGCAACGGCGGCATGATGTCCTACACGCTGGCCTGCGACACCACGTTGTTCGCCGCGATCGGCCCGGTTTCCGGCACCCAAGCCGTCCAATGCCGCTCGCCGCGTCCCGTGTCGGTCATGGCGGTGCACGGCACGGCGGACCCGCTGATTCCCTACGGCGGCGGGCCCGGCCGCGGCTTCTCCCATATCAACGGTCCACCGGTGCCAGCGCTGAATGCCTTCTGGCGCAACGTCGATCACTGCCAACCGCCGACCGCTGAGACCAGCGGCTCGGTCACCACGTCGACCGCCGGGTGTGCCGACAACCGCGCCGTGGTGCTGGTTACCGTCGCGGACGGTGGCCACCAGTGGCCCGATTTCGCCAGCAAAAGGTTGTGGCAGTTCTTCAACGCCCATTCGCGCTGACATTACACCTCTTGTGCAGTTGTAGAAAAAATGTAACAGTGGTGGGCATGCCAGACACTCATGCCGTCATCAACCAGGTGCCGCCTCCTCGAGGAGCACAACCCGGCGTCCTCCCCGGTTCTCATCGAGGCGCTGATCCGCGAAGGCGGACAGTGGGGCCTGGACGACGTGAATGCGGTGGGCGCGATCTCCGGCGCCCGGCAGACCCAGCGCTGGGGTGAGCTGGCCAACCGCAACCGGCCCATCCTGCGCACCCACGACCGTTACGGACACCGAATCGACGAGGTCGAGTACGACCCGGCCTACCACGAGCTGATGCGGGTGGCGATCGAGCACGGCCTGCACGCCGCACCGTGGGCCGACGACCGGCCGGGCGCGCACGTTGTCCGCGCCGCCAAGACCAGCGTGTGGACCGCCGAACCGGGCCACATGTGCCCGATCTCGATGACCTATGCGGTCGTCCCGGCGCTGCGCTTCAACGCTGAGCTGTCCGCCATCTATGAGCCGCTGCTGACCAGCCGCGAGTACGACCCCGAATTGAAGCTCGCGACAACCAAACTCGGGATCACCGCTGGCATGTCGATGACCGAAAAGCAGGGCGGCTCCGACGTCCGTGCCGGCACCACCCAGGCGACCCCCAACGGTGACGGCACCTACTCGCTGACCGGTCACAAGTGGTTCACGTCGGCGCCGATGTGCGACGTCTTCCTGGTGCTCGCACAGGCGCCGGGCGGGCTGTCCTGTTTCTTCCTGCCCCGGATACTGCCCGACGGCACCCGCAACCGGATGCTGCTGCAGCGCCTCAAGGACAAGCTCGGCAACAACGCCAACGCGTCCAGCGAAGTCGAGTACGACGGCGCGACCGCCTGGCTGGTCGGCGAAGAGGGTCGCGGCGTCCCGACCATCATCGAGATGGTCAACCTGACCCGGCTGGACTGCACGCTGGGCAGCGCGACCAGCATGCGCACCGGGCTCACCCACGCGGTTCATCACGCCCAGCACCGCAAGGCATTTGGTGAGTATCTGATCGACCAGCCGCTGATGCGCAACGTGCTGGCCGACCTCGCCGTCGAGGCCGAGGCGGCCACCATGGTCGCGATGCGGATGGCCGGCGCCACCGACAACGCCGTGCGCGGGGATCACACCGAGACCATGCTCCGCCGGATCGGCCTGGCCGCCAGCAAGTACTGGGTGTGTAAGCGCGCGACTCCGCATGCGGCCGAGGCGCTGGAATGCCTGGGCGGCAACGGCTACGTCGAGGAGTCCGGTATGCCGCGGCTGTACCGGGAGGCGCCGCTGATGGGTATCTGGGAAGGCTCGGGCAACGTCAGCGCGCTGGATACCTTGCGCGCCATGGCAACTCGCCCGGAGTGCGTCGAGGTGCTGTTCGACGAGCTGGGCAAGAGCACCGGTCAGGACGCCCGGCTGGACAGCCACGTTGCCCAGCTCCGCACCGAGCTCGGTGACCTGGAGACCATCCAGTACCGGGCCCGTAAGGTCGCCGAAGACATCTGCCTGGCGTTGCAGGGCGCGCTCTTGGTGCGGCACGGACACCCGGCCGTTGCCGAAGCGTTCCTGACCACCCGACTCGACCGGCCAGTGGGGCGGCGCGTTTGGAACCATGCCCACGGGGCTGGATCTCGCGCCGATCCTCGAGCGGGCATTAAGGATGATCACGAGGAGCGGCGCTCATGACACACGCCATCAGGCCGGTCGACTTCGACAACTTGAAGACGATGACCTACGAGGTCACCGATCGTGTTGCGCGAATCACCTTCAACCGGCCCGAGAAGGGCAACGCGATCGTCGCCGACACTCCGCTGGAGCTCTCGGCTCTGGTGGAACGGGCCGATCTGGACCCCAGCCGTTCACGTCATTCTGGTGTCGGGGCGCGGTGAAGGATTTTGCGCGGGATTCGACCTGAGCGCCTACGCCGACCGCACCGGCTCGGCAGGCGGCACCGGCGCCTACAACGGGACCGTGCTGGACGGTAAGACCCAGGGAGTCAACCACTTACCGGATCAGCCGTGGGACCCGATGATCGACTATCAGATGATGAGCCGCTTCGTGCGCGGCTTCTCCAGCCTGTTGCACGCGGACAAACCGACGGTGGTCAAGATCCACGGTTACTGTGTGGCCGGTGGCACCGACATCGCGTTGCACGCCGACCAGGTGATCGCCGCATCGGACGCGAAGATCGGCTACCCGCCGACCCGGGTGTGGGGCGTGCCGGCGGCCGGGATGTGGGCGCATCGGCTCGGCGATCAGCGCGCCAAACGCCTTCTGCTGACCGGGGATTGCATCACCGGAGCACAAGCCGCCGAGTGGGGTCTGGCGATCGAGGCGCCGGACCCGCACGACCTCGACGAGCGCACCGAACGCCTGGTGGAGCGGATCGCCGCGGTGCCGGTCAACCAGCTGATCATGGTGAAACTCGCGCTCAATTCCGCACTGCTGCAGCAAGGCGTGGCGACCAGCAGGATGGTCAGCACCGTGTTCGACGGCGTGGCCCGGCACACGCCCGAAGGTCATGCGTTCGTCGCCGACGCGGTCGAGCACGGTTTCCGCGACGCGGTACGTCATCGTGACGAACCGTTCGGCGACCACGGCCGTCGAGCTTCCGGGGTCTGACGTTCACCCGATGCCGAAATCGTTGGCACGCATGCCCGCCCGGTCGGTGGTGCTGAGCGTGCTGCTCGGTGCGCATCCGGCGTGGGCCAGCGCGGCTGAACTGATCCGGCTCACCAGTGACTTCGGTATCAAGGAAGCCACCCTGCGGGTCGCGTTGACCCGGATGGTCAGCGCCGGCGACCTGGTCCGGTCCGCCGACGGCTACCGGCTCTCCGACCGCCTGCTGGCCCGTCAGCGCCGACAGGATGACGCCATGCGGCCCCAACTGCGCAGCTGGCACGGGCTCTGGACGACGTTGATCGTCACCAGCGTCGGTACCGATGCCCGCACTCGGGCCGCTCTGCGAACTACGCTGCAGCACAAGCGTTTCGGTGAACTGCGCGAAGGGGTGTGGATGCGGCCGGACAACCTCGGGCTCGAGCTGGACGACGAACTTCGCGGCCGGGTGCGGATCATGCAGGCCCGTGACGACGCGCCTGTCGACCTGGCCGGCCGGCTGTGGGACCTGCCGTCGTGGGCGCGCACCGGCCGGCAGTTGCTTACCGACATGTCCACCGCGGCCGATGTTCCGGCTCGCTTCGTGCTCGCCGCCGCGATCGTTCGGCACCTGTTGACCGATCCGGTTCTGCCGGACGAGCTGCTGCCCGCCGATTGGCCGGGCACGCGGCTGCGTGCGGTCTACAACGACTTCGCCACCGAACTGCTCGAGCGGCGCGACGATATCCGACTAGTGGAGGCGACATGACCGATCCGGTTCGCGTAGAACGTCATGGCCCGGTGACCACGGTGATACTGAACCGGCCGGAGGCCCGCAATGCCGTCAACGGCCCGACTGCCACCGCGCTGTTCGCCGCGTTCGAGGAATTCGACCGCGACGACGCCGCAGCGGTGGCGGTGTTGTGGGGTGACCACGGAACCTTCTGCGCCGGAGCGGATTTGAAGGCCTTCGGTACACCGCAGGCCAATGCAGTACACCGGGCCGGGCCGGGACCGATGGGGCCGACCCGAATGGTGTTGTCTAAACCGGTGATTGCCGCGGTGAGCGGCTATGCGGTCGCCGGTGGTCTGGAGCTCGCGCTGTGGTGCGATCTGCGAGTGGCCGAGCAAGACGCGGTGTTCGGGGTGTTCTGCCGCCGCTGGGGCGTGCCGCTCATCGACGGCGGCACGATCAGGCTGCCGCGGCTGATCGGCCAGAGCCGGGCGATGGACCTGATCCTGACCGGTCGTGCGGTGGGCGCCGACGAAGCGTTGGCGATCGGACTGGCCAACCGCGTGGTGCCCACCGGACAGGCCCGCCACGCCGCCGAACAGCTCGCCGCCGAGTTGGCCGAACTACCCCAGCAGTGCCTGCGATCGGATCGGCTCTCGGCGTTGCACCAATGGGGGATGCGCGAATCCGAGGCGCTGGATTATGAATTCGCCAGCATCTCCAGGGTGGCCGCCGAAGCGAACGAAGGTGCCGGACGTTTCGCCGCGGGAGCCGGCCGGCACGGCACGGCCGCTCAGTAATTTGGCAGCGTGAACGACCGCGCGACCGCCAGCGACTGCCGGGCCACCAGCTTGCTGACCACCGGGATGCGCAGCATTCTTAACGCGATATTGCGCAACGGGGCGAGACGGCCCGAGGCGAAGCGCTCGGCTTTGATCGCGTCGATGGCGCTCTTCTGGCACCGCGCGACGTAGGGCTCCATCAACCGCTGGCATCGATCGAATGCTGCGGTGTAATCGGCGCCGGCCGTTTGTAATTCGTGCGCCAGCAGGTAGGCGCCGACAATCGCGAGGGTGGTGCCCATGCCCGACCGGGGCGATGCACACCAGGCCGCATCGCCGGTCAGGCAGAACCGTCCGCGCGCATACGAGTCCAGATGGACCTGAGCGATCGAATCGAAGTACACCTCCGGGGTTTCAGCGAGGCCGGTGAGCAGGTTTGGAACCTCCCATCCCAGCCCTGCGTAGCGCTGCGCGAACAGCGTCTTGTTGCCTTCGGTGTCGCGATAGTCGAATTCAAGGTTCGGGTCGGTGAGGAAGAGGCTGGCTCGCGCCGGCTCGTCGGGATCAATGCCCTGCAGCGCCGCGGTTCGGCCCGCGTCGATGTACGCCATACCGCAATGATCAAGCCGTAAACGGTTTTCGACGTCGAAGAACCCGAAACACTGACCCAACTGTGCGACGTAATGCTTTTCGGGTCCGAACACGAGTCGGCGTGTGCCGGAATGCAAGCCGTCCGCTCCGATGACGAGGTCGTAGCTGCCGGTGGATCCGTCGCTGAAAGTCACGTTGACCCGCCGGCCGTCGTCGTCGAGTGCGCTGATCCGCATGCCGAAGCGGTAGTTGACGTCGTCGCGGACGGCTTCGTACAGGATGCGGTTGAACGTGCCCCAGTGAATCTCGACCTCGCCGCTGACCACTTCGGCGGGTAAGCGCCCGATTTCTCTACCCCGGCCATCGACGAGTGCGAGCGAGCCCATGCTGGTGGCTCCCGCCTTCACCTTGTCGAACAGACCCATCTTCTCGAGCACTGTGAGCGCGGGACCACGAAAATCGACGGCCTGCCCGCCGGTGCGTAATTCGCGAGCCTGCTCGATGATCGTCACGTCGTGGCCGTGCCTGGTGAGCCAGAAGCCCAAGCTCGGACCGGCGATACCGCCGCCGCTGATGAGAACGTCGAAAGTCATTGCTTCTAAAGGCTAACTGACTTTGTTGACGGTGTTCCCGCTGCCGAGGTTCTCGACCTTGGGGTCGCCGTCTTTGTAGCTGATCGCGTTGTGGGAGCCGACTACGTTGAGGTGTTTGTCGATCTTGTCGACGGTGACCTTGTTGTCGCCGCCGCCGATGCTCACCGTCCCGCAGGTGCCTTTGACCGTCAGTGTGTTGTTAAACCCGCCCACGTTCAGCGATTTGCCGTCGCCGCAATCGAGAGTTGTTGTGGTACCGGTTGATACGTAGTTGATCGTGTTGCCGATGTCGAATTGCGCGCCGGTACTCGTCGTCGAGGGTGCCGGGGTGGACGAAGCGCCCGGCGATGTCGTCGGCGCCCCGTTGTTGTTCTTCGGAGCACAGGCCGCCGCCCCGAAAATTGCTACCGCAGAAAGCGTCAGGGCTGCCACCCGGTCCGATACGCATGTGTCTCAGGACCCCACGTGGCTGATGCGGTTGACCATGCCGAGTTCGCGGCCGCGATCCCATGCGACCGGGTCGCCGTTCTTGTAGAAGACCGACTCGCCTGAGCCGTAGACGGTGATGTCGTGGATGACGTTGTCCGCCACGATGGTGTTGCCGGAGCCCATCACCGATACCGCCCAACACGTTCCGATCGCATTGACCGTGTTTCCGGTGCCATCCACCAACAGCGTCGCGCCGTTGCAGTCGATGGTCTGTTCGAGGCCCTCACCAGAGATGTGAGTGTCACCGTTTTTGGCATGCCCGGTCGGTGCGCCCGCGGCGGAGGTGATTGCGATCGCGATGGCGCACGCCGCCGATGCTCGGCGGGGGATCGACCAATTCACGCGCGGGCTCCTCTCGCCATGGCGGGTGATCTGCTCGAAAAGAGCCTACGTGGCACCGACGTCGTCAGACTAGAGTTCTTCGTTCCTGGGCGGCCTCAACTAGAGTCCATTGGTCAACGCAAACCGAAGGGCGACCGTCATGCCAGCTGAGCCCGGGTCATCGGCTGGTCGGTCAGGCGCCGGAACGAGACCGGTCCGTACGACCAAACTGAGTCGCGACATCATCGTCAACGGTGCGCTCACCTTCCTGGACCGGGAAGGCTGGGACGCTTTGACGATCAACGCGTTGGCGACCCAACTCGGAACCAAGGGGCCGTCGCTGTACAACCACGTCGACAGCCTCGAGGACCTGCGCCGCACGGTGCGCATCCGGGTCATCGACGACATCATCACGATGCTCAGCAGGGTGGGTGAGGGCCGGGCCCGCGACGACGCGGTGTTGGTCATGGCCAGTGCCTACCGCAGCTACGCGCATCACCACCCTGGCCGGTATTCGGCTTTCACCCGCATGCCGTTCGGTGGCGACGACCCCGAATACACCGCGGCCACCCGGGGTGCCGCCACGCCGGTGATCGCCGTTCTGTCGTCCTACGGGCTCGACATCGACCAGGCCTTCTTTGCGGCGCTGGAATTCTGGTCGGCGCTGCACGGGTTCGTGCTGCTGGAGATGACCGGCGTGATGGACGACATCGACACCGACTCGCTGTTCTCCGACATGGTGCTGAGACTGGCTGCCGGCATGGAACGTCGCAGCGAATCCGCGGCACCATAGGTGCGGTGACGGGTGTCGCCGGGCAGGCGCTCCGGGACCCCGAAGCCGTCGCTTTGACCTGCGCGACCAGCGACGGGTATCGTGGATGCTCGTGCCTGGCGGCTTAAGGCGCTTGACCTTGAGAATGCACGCCGGGCCAATTCGCATGTCCACTACGTAACGGATTTATCCGGCGGCGGGCGCATGCGACACACCCGGCCGCGGGGGACCGCTTAAGGGTATAACCGCAGTACAGAGACCTGAAATAACCTAAAAGAACAGCACCACAACAAGCGAAGTAGGAAAACGGTAGATGCCAACCATTCAGCAGCTGGTCCGCAAGGGTCGTCGCGACAAGGTCACGAAGGTCAAAACCGCGGCCCTGAAGGGCAGCCCGCAGCGCCGCGGGGTCTGCACCCGCGTGTACACCACCACTCCGAAGAAGCCGAACTCGGCGCTTCGTAAGGTGGCGCGCGTCAAGCTGACCAGTCAGGTTGAGGTGACCGCGTACATCCCCGGCGAGGGTCACAACCTGCAGGAGCACTCAATGGTGCTGGTGCGTGGCGGTCGTGTGAAGGACCTGCCGGGTGTGCGCTACAAGATCATCCGCGGCTCGCTGGACACCCAGGGTGTCAAGAACCGCAAGCAGGCTCGCAGCCGCTACGGTGCCAAGAAGGAGAAGAGCTAATGCCGCGCAAGGGCCCCGCGCCGAAGCGCCCGCTGGTCAACGATCCGGTCTACGGATCGCAGCTGGTCACCCAGTTGGTGAACAAGATTCTGATTCAGGGGAAGAAATCCCTCGCCGAACGCATTGTTTATGCTGCGCTCGAACAAGCTCGCGACAAGACCGGCGGCGACCCGGTGATCACTCTCAAGCGGGCTCTGGACAACGTCAAGCCGGCCCTGGAAGTCCGTAGCCGACGCGTCGGTGGTGCCACCTACCAGGTGCCCGTCGAGGTCCGTCCGGAACGGTCGACCACCCTCGCGCTGCGTTGGCTGGTCAGCTTTTCGCGGCAGCGTCGCGAGAAGACCATGACCGAGCGTCTGGCAAACGAGATCCTGGATGCCAGCAATGGCCTGGGGGCCTCCGTCAAGCGACGCGAGGACACCCACAAGATGGCCGAGGCAAACCGCGCCTTCGCGCACTACCGCTGGTAGATAGCAGCCGAGCGGCGAAATCGGCAGAGCAGCCGGCCGGGCGAAGACGACAGCGAAATAACTACGCAATCGAAAGAGTGGGAAGATTCCCGTGGCACAGAAGGACGTGCTGACCGACCTCACCAAGGTCCGCAACATCGGCATCATGGCGCACATCGACGCCGGCAAAACGACGACGACCGAGCGCATCCTCTACTACACCGGTATCAGCTACAAGATCGGTGAGGTGCACGACGGCGCCGCCACCATGGACTGGATGGAGCAGGAGCAGGAACGCGGGATCACCATCACCTCCGCGGCGACCACCTGCTTCTGGAACGACAACCAGATCAACATCATCGACACCCCCGGCCACGTCGACTTCACCGTCGAGGTGGAGCGCAGCCTGCGCGTGCTCGACGGCGCAGTCGCGGTGTTCGACGGCAAAGAAGGCGTCGAGCCGCAGTCCGAGCAGGTCTGGCGACAGGCCGACAAGTACGACGTCCCGCGCATCTGCTTCGTCAACAAGATGGACAAGGTCGGCGCCGACTTCTACTTCTCGGTGCGCACGATGGAGGAGCGCCTCGGCGCGAACGTCATCCCTATCCAGCTGCCCGTCGGCTCCGAGGGCGACTTCGAGGGCGTCGTGGACCTGGTCGAGATGAACGCCAAGGTGTGGCGTGGTGAGACCAAGCTCGGCGAGACGTACGAGACCATCGACATCCCGGCCGAAGTGCAGGACAAGGCCGACGAGTACCGCACCAAGCTGCTCGAGGCCGTCGCGGAGACCGACGAAGCGCTGCTGGAGAAGTATTTCGGCGGCGAGCAACTGTCGGTTGACGAGATCAAGGGTGCGCTGCGCAAGCTCACCATCAGTTCCACCGCCTACCTGGTGCTGTGCGGCAGCGCGTTCAAGAACAAGGGCGTGCAGCCCATGCTCGACGCCGTCATCGACTACCTTCCGTCGCCGTTGGATGTGCCGCCCGCCGAAGGCCACGCGCCCGGCAAGGAAGACGTGTTGATCACGCGCAAGCCGTCGACCGACGAGCCGTTCTCGGCCCTGGCGTTCAAGGTCGCGACGCACCCGTTCTTCGGCAAGCTGACCTACATCCGGGTGTATTCGGGCAAGGTCGATTCCGGCTCGCAGGTGATCAACTCCACCAAGGGCAAGAAAGAACGCCTCGGCAAGCTGTTCCAGATGCATGCCAACAAGGAGAACCCGGTGGAAACGGCTGCGGCCGGTCACATCTACGCGGTGATCGGACTCAAGGACACCACCACCGGTGACACCTTGAGCGACCCGAACAACCAGGTCGTGCTGGAGTCGATGACCTTCCCGGCCCCGGTCATCGAGGTGGCCATCGAGCCCAAGACCAAGAGCGACCAGGAGAAGCTGAGCCTTTCCATCCAGAAGCTCGCCGAAGAGGATCCCACCTTCAAGGTGCACCAGGACAACGAGACCGGCCAGACCGTCATCGGCGGCATGGGCGAGTTGCACCTGGACATCCTGGTGGACCGGATGCGTCGCGAGTTCAAGGTCGAGGCCAACGTCGGCAAGCCACAGGTCGCCTACAAGGAGACCATCAAGCGCAAGGTCGAGAAGGTCGAGTTCACCCACAAGAAGCAGACCGGTGGCTCGGGTCAGTTCGCCAAGGTCCTCGTCAGCCTCGAACCGTTCACCGGTGAGGACGGCGCGACCTACGAGTTCGACAACAAGGTCACCGGTGGCCGCATCCCCCGGGAGTACATCCCGTCGGTGGACGCAGGAGCCCAGGACGCCATGCAGTACGGCGTGCTCGCGGGCTACCCGCTGGTGAACGTCAAGCTGACGCTGCTCGACGGCGCTTACCACGACGTCGACTCGTCCGAGATGGCGTTCAAGATCGCCGGTTCGCAGGTGATGAAAAAGGCTGCCGCGCAAGCACAGCCGGTCATCCTGGAACCCATCATGGCTGTCGAGGTCACCACACCCGAGGACTACATGGGTGACGTGATCGGCGACCTGAACTCACGCCGTGGCCAGATCCAGGCCATGGAAGAGCGCAGCGGTGCGCGCGTGGTCAAAGCCCATGTGCCGCTGTCGGAGATGTTCGGCTACGTCGGCGACCTGCGGTCGAAGACTCAAGGCCGGGCGAACTATTCCATGGTCTTCGACTCCTACGCCGAAGTTCCGGCGAACGTGTCGAAGGAGATCATCGCGAAGGCGACGGGCGAGTGAGTCGCCACACCGATTCACGGGTGACAGTCGGTTCGGAGTAACCTTGCCCGGTCACAACCGCGGCACAACGAAAATAACAACACTGCTTTAACGAGCACCAACAGTCCAGGAGGACACAGAAGTGGCGAAGGCGAAGTTCGAGCGGACGAAGCCGCACGTCAACATTGGGACCATTGGTCACGTTGACCACGGCAAGACCACGTTGACCGCGGCTATCACCAAGGTTCTGCACGACAAATACCCCACACTGAACGAGTCGCGCGCGTTCGACCAGATCGACAACGCGCCCGAAGAGCGTCAGCGCGGTATCACGATCAACATCTCCCACGTGGAGTACCAGACCGAAAAGCGCCACTACGCGCACGTCGACGCGCCTGGCCACGCGGACTACATCAAGAACATGATCACCGGTGCCGCCCAGATGGACGGCGCGATCCTGGTCGTCGCCGCGACGGACGGCCCGATGCCGCAGACCCGCGAGCACGTGCTGCTGGCCCGTCAGGTCGGCGTGCCCTACATCCTGGTGGCGCTGAACAAGGCCGACATGGTCGACGACGAAGAGCTGCTCGAGCTCGTCGAGCTGGAGGTCCGCGAACTGCTGGCCGCCCAGGAGTTCGACGAGGACGCCCCGGTCATCCAAGTCTCGGCGCTGAAGGCACTCGAGGGCGACGAGAAGTGGGTCAAGTCCGTCGAGCAACTCATGGACGCGGTCGACGAGTCGATCCCGGACCCGGTCCGCGAGACCGAGCTGCCGTTCCTGATGCCCGTCGAGGACGTCTTCACCATCACCGGTCGTGGAACCGTGGTGACCGGCCGTGTCGAGCGTGGCGTGATCAACGTCAACGAAGAGGTCGAGATCGTCGGCATCAAGCCGGCCAGCACCAAGACCACGGTCACCGGTGTGGAGATGTTCCGCAAGCTGCTCGACCAGGGCCAGGCCGGCGACAACGTCGGGCTGCTGCTGCGTGGTATCAAGCGTGAGGACGTCGAGCGCGGCCAGGTCGTCGTGAAGCCCGGCACCACCACGCCGCACACCGACTTCGAGGGCAGCGTCTACATCCTGTCCAAGGACGAGGGCGGCAGGCACACGCCGTTCTTCAACAACTACCGCCCGCAGTTCTACTTCCGGACCACGGACGTGACCGGCGTGGTGACGTTGCCGGAGGGCACCGAGATGGTGATGCCCGGTGACAACACCGAGATCTCCGTCAAGCTGATCCAGCCCGTCGCCATGGACGAGGGTCTGCGGTTCGCGATCCGTGAGGGTGGCCGCACCGTCGGCGCCGGCCGGGTCGTCAAGATCAACAAATAGTTCGACAGCAAGGCGGCGCTCACCCGAGAGGGTGGGCGCCGCCTTGCGTTGACAGCCTATCGGTGCAGACCAGTATGCTTTTCGGAGTAGCGATGCGTTGTCCCGCGTCATCGATCGATCGACGACGGGAACTGTCATGCGTTATCTCAAAGCCCTGTTCATTGCCAACCTGTTCAGCGGGTTCACCGGGCCGATCTTTCTCGCCATCTACTTTGCGATGCCCAGCGTGTTTGGTTCGACCTCATACGACGGGACGGGCTTCACGGTATCGACGCAGCAGTCCATTCAGTGGATGCTCTGGGCGGGGTTGTCGATCACGATAGCCACCGTCATCGCCGCGGTGTGGCTGGTCAATCGCGGCGCCAAATCCTCGGCCAAGAGCGCGGCCCTGCATCAGACCGGTGTGCTGACGCTGGCTCAGATCACCGGACTGGGCGAGACCGGCATGCGGATCAACGAACGTCCGGTAGTCAGTCTCGATCTGCATATCGCCGGACCCGGGTTCGCGTTCGACGACCGAAAGCGGGTGACCGTCGATATCTCCAAGCAGGCCATCGTCACCGCGCGCAAACTTGTCGTGCTGGTGGATCCGAACACCCGCGAATACGAGATCGACTGGCAAGCAAGCGGATTGATCGCGGGTGTGGTTCCCGCGCAAATCTCGGTCGCCGAAGACAACAAGACCTACGACCTGAGCGGGCAAGCCGGCCCGCTGATGGAGATTCTGCAGATCTACAAAACCAATAATCTGCCGATCAGCGGTTCGGTTGACCTGCGCTCGAATCCCGCGGTGCGCCAACAGGTCGTGGCCGTGGTCCGGCGCGCTGCCGCGCAGCCCGCGAACGGGGCCGGTGGGGTGGCCGCGCCGCCGCAGCAGTCCGTAGCCGAGCGCCTCGACGGCCTGGAGAAACTGCGCGCCAGCGGTGCGCTCTCGGAACCCGAGTACGCCGCTGCGCGACAGAAAGTCATCGCCGATATCTGACAGCGGGCGCCCGACGGTGGGTGATTAGAACACGTTCCAGTTCGCTGCTAGCCTGATCGGCAGTCGGCGAAAGGGGCGATGGGTGTCTGGCAACTCAGGAACGTTGCAGGGGCGGGTCGCATTCATCACCGGTGCCGCGCGCGGTCAGGGGCGGGCGCATGCCGCCCGGTTGGCGCGCGAAGGCGCCGACATCATCGCCCTCGATATCTGCGCGCCGGTGTCCGACAGCATCAGCTATCCCGCGGCCACCCCCGAAGATCTGGCCGAAACCGTCCGGGCGGTGGAAGCCGAAGGACGAAAGGTGTTGGCGCGTGCGGTCGATATTCGCGACGATGCGGCCGTGCGCCAATTGGTGGCCGACGGCGTCGAACAGTTCGGCCGCCTCGACATCCTGATCGCCAACGCGGGTGTGCTCAGCTGGGGGCGGGTCTGGGAGCTCACCGACGAGCAATGGGACTCCATCATCGGGGTCAACCTGACCGGTACCTTCCACACGGTGCGCGCAGCCATCCCCGCAATGATCGACGCCGGCAACGGCGGCTCCATCGTCGTGGTCAGCTCGTCGGCCGGGCTGAAGGCCACTCCGGGTAACGGGCACTACTCGGCGTCCAAGCACGGCCTCGTCGGGTTGACCAACTCGCTGGCCATCGAACTCGCCGAGTTCGGCATCCGAGTCAACTCTATTCACCCTTATTCGATCGACACGCCGATGGTCGAACCGGATTTGATGATGCAGGTGTTCGGAAAGCATCCCCATTACATCCACAGCTTCGGTCCGATGCCATTGCAGCCCAAAGGTTTCATGGCTGCGAGCGAAGTGTCCGACGTGATTGCGTGGCTCGCCGGCGACGGTTCGGCCACGCTGACCGGAGCGCAGATCCCGGTCGACAAGGGTGTGCTGAAGTACTAGCCGGCCATCTCGGCGAGCGTCTCGGCGAATCGGTCGACGGCCCAATCGATTTCCGCGGCGTTGATCACCAGCGGGGGAGCGATCCGCACCGTCGATCCGTGCGTGTCTTTGACCAGGACGCCGCGTTCGGCCAGCAGCAGGCTGAGCTGTTTGCCGCTACCGAGCGCCGGGTCGATGTCGACGCCGGCCCACAACCCGCGTCCGCGCACCGCGACGACACCGTGACCGATCAACATCTTGAGTCGCCAATGCAGGCGCGCTCCCAACCGCGTTGCGCGGCTCTGGAATTCACCGCGAGCTAACATCGACACCACAGTAGTGCCGATCGCCGCCGCAAATGGGTTGCCGCCGAACGTCGATCCGTGCTCACCGGGATGCAGTACCTCCAGGATTTCGCGATCGGCCACCACCGCGGACAACGGCACCACGCCGCCGCCCAGTGCCTTGCCCAGCACGTACATGTCCGGCACCACACTCCAGTGGTCGCAGGCGAAGGTTCGGCCGGTGCGGGCCAGGCCCGACTGAATTTCGTCGACGATCATCAGCACATTGCGGGTTGTGCAGAGCTTGCGCACCGCCGGCAGGTAATCGTCCGGTGGAACGATCACCCCGGCCTCGCCCTGGATCGGCTCGACGAGCACCGCGACGGTGTGCGCATCGATCGCGGCGGCCATCGCATCGGCGTCACCGAACGGCACCGAACGAAAGCCCGGTGTGAAGGGGCCGAAACCACCGCGTGCAGTCTCGTCAGAGGAAAAGCTGACGATGCTGATGGTCCGACCGTGAAAGTTGTTGTCGGCGACCACGATATTCGCCTGGCCCGCGGGAACGCCCTTGACATCGCTTCCCCATTTGCGCGCGACTTTGATCGCGCTTTCGACCGCTTCGGCGCCGCTGTTCATCGGCAACACCATGTCCTTGTCGCACAGCGTCGCCAACGCAGCGCAGAACCGGCCGAGCGCCTCGGCGTGGAAAGCCCTGCTCACCAGCGTGACGAGATCCAGCTGGGCGTGCGCGGTCGCGGTGATCTCGGGATTACGGTGCCCGAAATTCACCGCCGAGTAGGCGGCCAGGCAGTCCAGGTAGCGGCGCCCTTCGACGTCGACGATCCACGCGCCCTCGGCGCTGGCCGCGACCACCGGCAGTGGCGAGTAGTTGTGCGCCGTGTAGTGCTCATCGAGTGCGATCGCCGAGGAGGTCAGTTCGCCGTGCCCGGCGGCCACGATGTGGGCGGTCACGAATACAGCTCGAGGGTGCAGCATTTCACCGAGCCGCCGCCCTTGAGCAGCTCGGACAGGTCGACACCGATCGGGTCGAAACCGGCGTCGGACAACTGCTCGGCGAACCCGACGGCGGCGGCCGGGTGCACCACGTGGCGGCCGTCTGAGACCGCGTTGAGGCCGAACGCGTACGCGTCGGTGCTGTCGACCACGATCGCTTGGGGGAACAGTGTTTCCAGATGCGCCCGCGAAGCATAGGTGAACGCCGGCGGGTAGTAGGCGATGGTCGTGTCGTCGAGCACGGTCAGCGCGGTATCGAGGTGGTAGAACCGCGGATCGACCAGCTCCAGGCTGACCACGGGGCGCGCGAAGATGTCGGCGATCTCGCCATGTGCCCGCGGATCGGTCCGAAAACCTGTGCCGGCCAGAATCATTCCACCTGCAGGCAGTAGGTCACCCTGTCCTTCGTTGACGTAGCGGGTCTGCACTGGCTGGTATCCACGTGATTTCAGCCAGTCGGCGTAAGCCACCGACTCTTTCTTGCGCTCAGCGTGTTTGAAGCGGGCGACCACCGCGGTGCTATCGATGATCAGACCACCGTTGGCAGCGTAGACCATGTCGGGCAGGCCGGGCACCGGGTCGACCAGGTCGACGGTGTGTCCCATCTGCAGGTAGATCTCCCGCAGCCGCTGCCACTGGGCCACCGCTACGGCGGTATCCACCGGGTTGGTCGTATCCATCCACGGATTGATCGCATAGTCGACTGCGAAAAACCGGGGCGGGGTCATGACGTAGTGCCGCGTCTGGGCCCGCCGCTCGATCCGCACTACGGTTTTCGGGGTCACCCCCGCTGACGGTTCGGCGAAAATCGTCATAGCTCGACGGTATTGGAGAACCAGCAAGCAATCAATCGCTAACTGTTGTGAATATAGGGCGTGTTTGTTGCGCGAAGTGCTGATTTACGGCAGTCTGTTGTGTCAGGAGGGTAGATGGACCGGCTGGACGGCACCGACGAGCAGATTCTGGCGGAACTCGCGCAACATGCCCGTGCGACGTTTGCCGAGATCGGCGAGCGGGTGAACCTGTCGGCCCCTGCGGTCAAGCGCCGGGTCGACCGGATGCTCGACGCCGGTGTGATCCGGGGGTTCACCACCGTCATCGATCGCAACGCGGTGGGCTGGAACACCGAGGCCTATGTGCAGGTCTTCTGCCACGGCCGGATCTCGCCCGCTGAGCTGAAACGGGCCTGGATCGACATTCCCGAAGTCGTCAGCGCCGCAACGGCTACCGGCACCGCCGACGCGATCCTGCGCGTGTTGGCCCGGGACATGGGGCATCTGGAAGACGCCCTGGAGCGGATCCGTACCGGGGCCGACATCGAACGCACCGAGAGCATCGTGATTCTGTCGAATCTCATCGACCGGTCGCCGGCGCGAGACGTGGGGTGAACGACAATTTGCTACGGCAATCGTGTATGAACGCGAGGTGACCAATAGCGCAGACAGCAACGGCGTTCTGATCGTGGGTGGAGGACTCGCCGCGACCCGGACCGCCGAGCAGTTGCGCCGGGCGAACTTCGCCGGATCCATCACCATTGTCAGCGACGAGGTGCATCTGCCGTACGACCGTCCGCCGCTGTCTAAAGAGGTGCTGCGCAGCGAAGTCGACGACGTGACGCTCAAGCCGCGAGAGTTCTACGACGAACAGAACATCACCCTACGGCTCGGATCGGCTGCCACCGGTGTGGACACCGAGGTACAGACGGTGACCCTCGACGACGGATCAACGCTGGGCTACGACGAGCTCGTCATCGCGACCGGCCTGGTGCCGCGGCGCATTCCGGCATTCCCGGATCTGGAGGGGATCCGGGTGCTGCGGTCGTTCGACGAAAGCCTCGCCCTGCGACAGCACGCATCCAAGGCGCACCGCGCCGTAGTGGTCGGTGCCGGATTCATCGGTTGTGAGGTAGCGGCCAGTCTGCGCGGCTTGGGTGTCGACGTCGTCTTGGTCGAGCCGCAGCCCGCGCCGCTGGCTGCTGTGCTCGGCGAGCAGATCGGTGCGCTGGTGGCCCGCCTGCACCGAGCCGAGGGTGTCGATGTGCGCACCGGCGTCGGGGTGGCCGAGGTCCGTGGCGGCGAGCACGTCGAGACCGTGACACTGACCGACGGCAGCGAGGTGAGCGCCGATCTGGTCGTGGTCGGTATCGGCTCCAGGCCGGCGACCGACTGGCTCGACGGCAGCGGCATCGAGGTCGATAACGGCGTGATCTGTGATGCGGCCGGACGCACCAGCGCGCCGAACGTGTGGGCGCTCGGCGATGTCGCGTCCTGGAAGGATACGAAGGGACACCAAGCGCGGGTGGAACATTGGAGCAATGTCGCCGAACAGGCCCGGGTTGTCGTGCCCGCGATGCTCGACCAGGACGCACCGTCGGCCACCGTCGTACCGTATTTCTGGAGCGATCAGTACGACGTCAAGATCCAATGCCTGGGCGAGCCCGTCGCCACCGACACCGTCCATATCGTCGAGGACGACGGCCGTAAATTTCTCGCTTTCTACGAGCGTGACGGCGCCGTGGCCGGCGTCGTCGGCGGC
This sequence comes from uncultured Actinomycetota bacterium, assembly GCA_963834615.1. Classification (GTDB taxonomy): domain Bacteria; phylum Actinomycetota; class Actinomycetes; order Mycobacteriales; family Mycobacteriaceae; genus Mycobacterium. Next base: position 506,992 of record CAWICO010000001.1, on the reverse strand, counting down.
GGTATGCCAGGCAAGGTGATGAAATCGCGCGCGAAAATCGCTGCCGCGGTGCCGATTTCCGACGTGCTGGGCTGACGGCAAGGTCAACCTAAGAACTGGCCAACCGCCTCGCGCAGTGCGGGGAGTGCGGTCGCGGCTTGGTGTTCGATGAGCGCCGCTTCGGCGACCATGCCGACCCACAACTGCGCGCTCTCATACGGGTGTGGACTTCGTAGGGCGGAAAAGTCAGCTCGGCAGAACTCGGCGCTGGCGTTGTTGCGGCGAGTTATCTCATCGGTGACCGCGGGTTCCGCGCGCGCCTCCAGAAGCAGTGCACGCACACCCCGGTCGCGCAGGCAGCCGTCCAGGTAGGTGTTCGCGACGCTGATCAGGCGATCGCGCCCCGGCGGCATGCCGGCGATGGCCGCTTGGATCTGCGTGGCTAAACGCTCATGGAATTCACGGTGCAGCGCAAGTAGATACGTGGCCCGGTCGCCGAAGTGATGGAAGAAGGTGCCTTTGGCCACCCCGGCGTCCGCGACAATGAGATTGACGCTCAGCCCGGTGAGCCCGGTTCGCTCGGCCAATCGCAGCCCCGCATCGAGGAGCGCTTCGCGGGTTCTGGCCATCGCCTCCTTGCGCGCGCCCGTCATGCCCGCACTCTAACCGCCGTTCTGCGTGCCGCTTTGCGCTGACTGCGCCGCGCGAGCAACTCACCGTACTGCTCGCACACGTGAATCACCCCGGCGAGCTGATAGGTGATCCAGCCCTTATGAGTCGAAGGCATGTTGTGTTCGAAAACTTTGTGACCTGCAATCTGAAAGGTCCAGCCACCGAGAAACATTGGGACCCCTACTCGGGGTCTGGCGAACAGCAGCGGCATCGCGACGGCGATGACGGGTGCGCCGATGAGGTGGGTCAGTCGCACTCCGCGGCTGGTGTGCTGTGTTCGGTAGAAGGCCATCTTCGCCGTGAACGGCGCGTCGGCTGGTGGAGCGGTCATCGGGGACTCCTTGAGTGGGGGGCTGATGTGATGCTAGCGTTGACTGACCGGTCGGTCAACGAAAGGGATGAGATGGTCAATTCGGTGCAGACGCGGGTCGGAAAGGTCGCCTACAGCGATTGCGGGGAAGGACCCGTCGTGGTGCTGCTGCACGCCACGTTGCATGACCGCCGGGATTTCGACCCGATAGTGGCCGCCCTGTGTGGCGACCACCGGGTGATCGCGCTCGACTGGCCCGGGCCACGGCGACTCGCCGGCACCGGTGCCTGATTATCAGCCCACCGCGGCGTCCTTCGCCGATGCGCTTACCGATGTTGTTGCCGCACTTGACCTACCGAGTGCCGCGTTCATCGGTAACTCCGTCGGCGGCTTCGCTGCGGCGCGATTGGCGATCACCGATCCGCAACGGGTCTCACGGCTGGTGCTGGTCAACTCCGGCGGCTTCATCGCCGGGCCGGTCACCAACCTTTACTGCCGGACCCTCGGGATGCCGGCGGTGATGAAGCGCGTCCTGCCGCGGTCGATCCGCAGCTATATGAGGGCGACAAGCGACGGCGACCACGCAGTCCAAGAGCGCGCGCTCGCACGGGCGAGCACCCGCGAAGGAGTTGCTCTGACGGCGGCCATGTGGCGTAGCTTCGCCGCTTCCGACTATGACCTGCGCCCACGAGCCGACCGCATCACCGCGCCGTGCCTGGTGATCTGGGGATCGAAAGACACTGCGATACCAATGCGATTGGGCCGGGCGACGGTGGCCGCGATACCGGGGTCGCGACTGGAAGTGCTACCGACGGGCCACGTCCCGTTCTCATCGGATCCGGCTGGATTCTTGGCTATCGCGGCGCCGTTCCTCGCCGCGCGCTATTCCCAGGTGACCGGCGGGCCGTGCGGCGAGCACACGGCCAGCACGCGGTCGTCGCCATCCGGCCAGCTGCGCGCCCGGACCGCAAACTCGAGCACAGCGTCCGGTGTTCGCCGATGCGGCTCCATCCTCAGATGGGCGAACGGCGCGTCCGGCGTGGCCCGCGCTCCCATCGCGTCGATCTCGGCTGCGACCGTCTCCTGTTCGCTCGCGGACAGGTATTGCCACATGATGGAATGCCACAGCACCGTGAGCGTGCCGACGGCGACACGGAGGTCAGCGACGGCGTCAACAGCGTTGCGGCGGTGCAACTGTGCCGGAATCCGGCGGGCGATGTCGATCGCGCCGCGCAGTCGGTCCAGCCGAGCCTGCTGATCCGGCCAGACGTAGCTCAGCAGCGTCAACTCGCCGTCGGAGCTGGTCGCGTCCAGCGGCGCGATGTCGAAGCCCTGACGTTCGACGATCTGCAATGCCGCCGCTGGTGGCAACTGTCCCCGCCATGCGTCGTCGACGGTCACCGGTGAGCCGGCCGGACCCCAGTCGCCGCCTGGATGGCGGTAAAGGTAGTGGTCGGCGCGCAGGTTGAGCCCGGCGCTGCAGCCTATTTCGAAAAGCCGTATCGGCGCATCGAAGCGCCGGCCGATCAACAGCAGGCCGCCGATCAGCGCAGCAGACCGGCCTACCTCGTTGGTCTGCGGCGGTTGGTCGAGCGCATCGCGCAGATAGTCGGTGTGCTCGGTGGCGGCCAGAACGATATCGGGCCATGCGGCTTCGGCGTTCCACCGCCCGCCGGTGCTGGGATACCACTGGCGCAACGCCGCCGCCCGCCCGTCGAGGGCCAACCGGTGCAACCCGCCGAGTAACCTGAGCGCCAGAGCCATTCGCCCCGAGGCATCTTCGTGCCCGGCCAGGATCGTCGCGAAGACCCCGTCGGTTTCGATGTTGTCGGCGACCCGTGCCAGCAGATCGCCGTACATCGACGATCCCATCCCCGAACAGACCTGCCCCTGTGTTCGGATGGATCGCAGCAACCGGCTCTCGCCTCCGGGTGGACCGCTCACCGATCCAACTCTTCCAGCCCGGTGCGAACCACGTCGAAGGCCCCCCTGAGCGCGTCTGGCAACGAGACCGATTCGTCGTCCAGCCAGTACTCGTAGGCACTCAAAGCGACGCCGAGCATCATCCATGCGACGGTCTGCGGTTGCAGGTCGGTGGTCTTGACCCTGGTCCGTCGCGCCACGAAGCCGGCGATGACGTCCCGCCAGCCGGCGTACATCGTCATCGAATATGCCTGCAGCTCAGCAGTTTGCAGAATCACCCGCATCCGCTGACGATGCCGGGCGGTTTCGGATTCGTCGAAAGTATTGAAAGACAACAACGCCGCCCGCAGTGCCTCGCCGAGCGCAATTTCCGGATCGCCATCGTCGAGTAGTTCACGCAGGTGTTGCAGATGAGCGTCGAAGTCTCCCCAGGGAATTGCGTTCTTCGACGCGTAGTAGCGGAACACCGTCCTGCGGGCGATGCCCGCCGCCTGAGCGACGTCGTCGACGCTCACCTCGGCGAATCCGCGTTCGGCGAACAGCCCGAGGGCAGCGTCAGCGATGTGCTGAGGGGTCGTCGAACGACGGCGGCCAACCCGCGGCTGCTGGGCCATGAGACTCACTCTTCCATTCCGGCACTCGATGCCATATTCTGTCGAAGATTCTGACCCGATCGACGCGAACTTGTCGAGTCCCAGATAACGAAAGGCAACGTCATGGAGCCGAACCAGCAGAACGACACCGAAACCGAGCTCGTCACCGAGACCTTGGTGGAAGAGGTTTCCATCGACGGGATGTGCGGGGTCTACTGATCGTGAGCGCCCCCGCCGGGCGGGAGCGGACCGCAAGGGAGTTCGATCCTGATCTGCGTGGCGGTTACACCCGCAAGTTGCGGTGCGGCCCGAATCCTTTGGGGCACTGCTGTACCACTTCGGCACTCGCAAACTCTCGTTTCTGAAGAACCGCGTCATCCTCGCGGTGGTGCAATCGTTGGCCGACCACCCAGACGCTCGATCCGCCCTTCCGCGCCGCCGGAGTCGAGGACTCTGCGCTCAAGCCCTACCTGCACGCGCTCGGTGTGCTGGCCGGGTCCAACATGCTGGTACCCGTAGGTGCTGAGGAGGCCCCGTGACCACCGCCGTTCCACGGTTGATCGAGCAGTTCGAACACGGGCTGGATGCACCCATCTGCTTGACCTGGGAGCTCACCTACGCCTGCAACCTGGCCTGTGTGCACTGTCTGTCGTCGTCGGGCAAACGCGATCCGGGTGAGCTGTCCACTCAGGACTGCAAAAACATCATCGACGAGCTGGAACGCATGCAGGTGTTCTACGTCAACATCGGTGGCGGGGAACCGACTGTGCGGCCGGACTTTTGGGAGCTGGTGGACTACGCCACGGCACATCACGTGGGCGTGAAGTTCTCGACCAACGGCGTGCGGATCACGCCGGAGGTGGCCGCCCGGCTGGCTGCCAGCGATTACGTCGACGTGCAGATCTCGCTGGACGGTGCGACTGCCGAAGTCAACGACGCCGTCCGCGGGCCCGGGTCGTTCGCGATGGCCGTGCGCGCCCTGGAAAACCTCGCGGCCGCCGGGTTCTCCGACGCCAAGATCTCCGTGGTCGTCACCCGGCACAACGTCGACCAACTCGACGACTTCGCAGCGTTGGCAAGTCGGTACGGCGCCACTCTGCGCATCACCCGGCTGCGGCCCTCCGGCCGTGGCGCCGACGTCTGGGACGAACTCCATCCGACCGCCGCGCAGCAGGTCCAGCTGTATGACTGGCTGGTCGCCAAGGGTGATCGGGTGTTGACCGGCGACTCGTTCTTCCACCTCTCCGGGCTGGGCGAGCCTGGCGCGCTGGCGGGCCTGAACATGTGTGGCGCCGGCCGGGTGGTGTGCCTGATCGATCCGGTCGGCGACGTCTACGCCTGCCCGTTCGCCATCCACGACCGCTTTCTGGCCGGAAACATCCTGTCCGACGGCGGTTTTGACAAAGTCTGGAAAGATGCGCCGCTGTTCAAGGAATTGCGTGAGCCGCAATCGGCCGGTGCGTGCGGCAGCTGCGGGCACTACGACAGCTGCCGTGGCGGCTGCATGGCGGCCAAGTTCTTCACCGGTCTGCCCATGGACGGCCCCGACCCGGAATGTGTCCAGGGTTTCGGTACGCCGGCTTTGGCCGTCGAACGCGACAAGCCCCGTCCCTCGGGCGACCACTCCCGCGGACAGCCGCGGAGTGGACCGGTGCCCCTGACTTTGACGGTGCAACCCTCGGGCAGCCGCTCTTCCCGCCGCAGCGGCTGTGTAACGAGAGTCCGGTCTAGTCGTGGCCAAAGATGTCTGGTTCGAGACCGTCGCCATCGCGCAGCAACGCGCCAAGAAGCGGCTGCCCAAGTCGGTCTACCTCGCGCTCATCGCCGCCAGTGAAAAGGGTCTGACCGTCTCCGACAATGTCGAGTCGTTCAGCGAGCTCGGATTCGCACCGCACGTGGTCGGCGCCGTCGAAAAGCGTGACTTGTCGACAACCGTACTAGGACAAGACATTTCGCTGCCGGTGGTCGTTTCTCCGGTCGGCGCGCAAATGGTTCACCCGGATGGCGAGGTGGCTGTCGCACGCGCCGCGGCGGCGCGCGGCACGGCGATGGGCCTGTCCTCATTTGCCAGCAAGCCGATCGAGGACGTCATCGCGGCGAACGGCAAGTTGTTCTTCCAGGTGTACTGGCTCGGTGGCCGGGACGCGATCGCCGAGCGCGTCGAGCGTGCGCGGCAGGCCGGCGCGGCCGGGCTGATCGTCACGACCGACTGGTCGTTTTCACATGGCCGGGACTGGGGCAGCCCCCCGATTCCCGAGCAGATGGACCTGAAGACCGTGCTGCGGAATTCCCCGGAGGCGATCAGCCGGCCGCGCTGGTTCATGCAGTACGCCAAGACGCTGCGGGTGCCGGACCTGCGGGTCCCCAACCAGGGGCGACAGGGCGAGCCCGGGCCCCGGTTCTTCGCCGCTTACGGCGAATGGATGGGAACGCCGCCGCCGACCTGGGCGGACATCGCCTGGTTGCGCGAGCTGTGGGGCGGTCCGTTCATGCTCAAAGGTGTGATGCGCGTCGACGACGCGAAAAGGGCCGTGGACGCCGGTGTTTCGGCAATCTCAGTGTCGAACCACGGCGGCAACAACCTGGACGGCACCCCGGCCACTATTCGGGCACTGCCCGCCGTCGCCGACGCGGTCGGCGATCAGATCGAGGTTCTGCTGGACGGCGGCATCCGGCGCGGCAGCGATGTGGTCAAGGCGCTGGCGCTGGGCGCTCGTGCGGTGATGATCGGTCGCGCCTATCTCTGGGGTCTGGCAGCTGCCGGACAAGCGGGTGTGGAGAACGTGCTCGATATCCTTCGGGGCGGCATCGACTCTGCCTTGATGGGCCTGGGGCACGCGTCGGTGCACGATCTGAACCCGGATGACGTTCTGGTGCCGTCCGGCTTTACTCGCGCGCTCGGAACGGTCACCCGCGCCGGCGAGTAATTTTCGCGCGGGTAAGTAGGCTGCTCCAGGCGCGAGACCAGCGAGCATGCTGATACTGGCGGGGCGGACGAGGCGACGGCGACCCCGTGTAGTGAACGTTCGACCACAAAATTTTTCCCGAGAGCGCCAACAACCAGTGCACGACAGGTTAATTCGGCTTACCATTCGCGAGTGGCAGTCTGCGTCGAACTGGGGAGCTCGACGTCGAGCCAGCTGCGGAGTGGGCCGTGGAGGTTGACAATTCCGGTCGGATCCACCGAGCAGCACGGCCCTCACCTGCCGCTGGACACCGATACGAGGGTTGCGACCGCTGTCGCTCGCGCGGTGACGGCCCGGCTGAGCGACGGCGCGGAACTCCACTGGATGGTGGCGCCCGCAGTCGCCTACGGCGACAGCGGCGAGCACCAGAGCTTCCCCGGAACAGTCTCGATCGGCACCGACGCCCTGACCATGCTGCTGGTGGAGTTCGGCAGGTCAGCTACCTGCTGGGCGCATCGCCTGCTTTTCATCAACGGCCACGGCGGCAACGTCCAGGCGTTGAGCCGCGCAGTGCGCCTACTGCGATCCGAAGGACGCGACGCCGCATGGTGTCCATGCGTGGTGTCGGGCGGCGACGCGCACGCCGGTCACACAGAAACTTCACTATTGCTGCATATTTCGCCTGCCGACGTCCGTACTGACCGCTGGCGCGTCGGCAACGATGCGCCGCTGTCCGAGCTGATGCCATCGATGCGGCGCGGGGGCGTCGCGGCCGTCAGCGAGGTCGGGGTGCTGGGCGACCCGACCACGGCCACCGCCGCGGACGGCGAGCGGATCCTTGCCGACATGGTCGAGGACTGCGTGCGCCGGATCGGACGCTGGGCGCCCGGGGCCGACGGGATGCTCGCATGACCCGCGCAGAGGAGTGGCGCTCATGACGCCGGCGCGGTTGCCGGACGGATTCGCCGTGCAAGTCGACCGGCGGGTCAGGGTGCTGAATCAGGGCTCGGCTTTGCTGGGCGGCTCGCCCACTCGGCTGCTGCGCTTGGCGCCGGCCGCTCAGGACTTGATCGCCGACGGCCGACTGAAGGTAAGCGACGCTATGAGCGCCGAGCTTGCCCGCACCCTGCTCGATGCGACGGTGGCCCACCCACGACCCGCGGGTGGGCCGTCGCATCACGATGTGACTGTCGTAATTCCCGTGCGAGACAACGCTATCGGCCTACGACGCTTGCTTCTCGCGTTGCGCGGTCTTCGGATCGTCGTGGTGGACGACGGATCCGCCACGCCGATCAAGCAAGAAGACTTCGCCGGGGCGCACAGCAACATCGACGTCGTGCGGCATGTACAGAGCAGAGGCCCCGCCGCGGCCCGCAATACCGGCCTGGCGGCCTGCAACACCAACTTCGTCGCTTTCTTGGACTCCGATGTCGTGCCGCGCCGCGGCTGGCTGGAAGCCCTGCTGGGCCATTTCTGTGACCCCACCGTGGCGCTGGTCGCCCCGCGAATTGTTGGACTCGCACACACCGATCATCTGGTCGCGCGTTATGAGGCAGTGCGCTCGTCGCTTGACCTCGGCCAGCGGGAGGCTCCGGTGATTCCCTACACCAGCGTCTCGTATGTGCCCAGCGCCGCAATCATTTGTCGCATTTCGACATTGCGTGAAGTCCGCGGGTTCGACGAGACACTGCGCTCCGGTGAGGACGTGGATCTCTGTTGGCGGCTGGTCGAGTCCGGTGCCCGGCTGCGCTACGAGCCGATCGCCCAAGTGGCACATGATCATCGGACCGAATTACGGAATTGGGTTGCGCGCAAAGCGTTTTACGGTGGCTCGGCCGCCCCGTTGTCGGTTCGGCACCCCGACAAGATCGCGCCGCTGATGATCTCCGGTTGGGCGCTGACGGCGTGGATCCTGATGGCGATCGGCTCGACCTTCGGCTATCTGGCGTCGGTGTTCGTCGCCGCGCTCACCGGTCGCCGTATCGCCAAGGCCATGCAGGGGCCCGACACCCGGGTGTGGGATGTCCTGGCGGTGGCTGCCCGCAGCCTGTGGTCGGCGGCGATGCAGTTGGCGTCGGCGATTTGCCGGCACTACTGGCCGGTGGCCTTGCTGGCCGCCCTGGCCTTCCGGTCGTGCCGCCGGGTGGTGTTGGTCGCTGCCGTCGTCGACGGGGTGGTCGACTGGGCAAGTCGCAGGCAATCCGCCGACGAGGAATCCAAGCCGATCGGGCTGCTGGCTTACCTGCTGCTCAAGCGCGTCGACGACCTCGCCTACGGCCTGGGGCTGTGGTACGGCGTGGTGCGGGAACGCAACCTCGGCCCGCTGAAGCCGCAGATTCGAGTCTGACCCCTGACCGTTGCGGCGCTGCACAGCGACGTGCTGATCGTCGGCGCGGGAAGCGCTGGATCCGTTGTCGCGAATCGCATTTCGGCCGATCCGAATTGCGTGGTCACAGTGCTGGAGGCCGGTGTCGGCCTGTCCGATCCGGCGCTGCGCGCCGAGACGGCCAATGGGCTGCGGTTGCCCATCGGCGCCGCGAGCCCGCTGGTCCAGCGCTACCAGACTCAACTGACCGATCGACCGGTCCGCCGCGTCACGATCATGCGGGGCGCCACGGTAGGCGGCTCCGGGGCCGTCAACGGCGGATACTTCTGCCGGGGTCTGCGGCGCGACTTCGATGGCTACGGAGTACCCGGCTGGACGTGGTCGGATGTCGCCGAACACTTCCGCGCGATCGAGACCGACCTGGATTTCAGCGGTCCGGCGCACGGTGACTCAGGGCCGATACCCGTTCAACGGACGCCTGAAATAGTCGGCAGCACGGCGTCTTTCGTGAATGCTGTACAGGATAACGGGTTCGGTTGGATACCCGATCTCAACGATGTCGGCGACGGCGGCGGGCTGCCGTCGGGGGTCGGGCCGGTCCCGCTGAACATCGTCGACGGTGTGCGCATCGGACCGGGTGCCGGGTTTCTGCTGCCAGCGCTGGAACGTCCGAATCTCACGCTCCTGACCCAGACCCGCGCGGTGCGGGTGCGGTTCGCCGGCAGTCGCGCGGTCAGTGTCGCCGCCGTCGGCGCGGGCGGTCCGGTCACGCTGACCGCGGATCGCGTCGTGCTCTCCGCCGGCGCGATCGAGTCGGCCCATCTGCTGATGCTGTCCGGCATCGGAGACGAGGCCGTGCTGCGCGGCGCCGGTGTAGAAGTCGTCGCGCGGTTGCCGGTCGGAATGGCGTGCAGCGACCATCCGGAATGGGTACTTCCGACGACCTGGCAGATCGCGGCCAGCCGACCGCCGCTCGAAGTCGTGCTCAGCACGCCGGACGACATCGAAATCCGTCCGTACACCGGGGGATTCGTGGCGATGGTCAGCGACGGAACGCCGGGCCACCCGGACTGGCCACACATCGGCGTCGCGCTGATGCGGCCGAAGGCCCGTGGGCGAGTCACGCTGGTCTCGACCGACCCGTTGGTTCCCCCGAGAATCCAGCACCGATACGACAGCGAGCCAGGCGATCTCGCGGCGTTGCAGCAGGGTTGCGATCTCGCTCGCGAGTTAGTGAGTAGGACAACCGAACTCGGTGAGTACGCGTGGTCGACGTCGCAGCACCTGTGCGGCAGCGTCCCGATGGGCCGCGCGCAGGACCCGGCCGCTGTCGTCGACCCCCAATGCCGGGTGCACGGCTTCGACAATCTATGGGTGATCGACGGGTCGGTGCTGCCGACCACGACCAGTCGGGGTCCACACGCCACGATCGCAATGCTCGGGCACCGGGCCGCGGAGTTCGTCTGCTGACCCATGGGCGTCTGGTTTCGGTGACGAGGGTATTTTCGGACTATCAGTCTCGGACACCAGCCGGACGGTCCTGCTCTTGAGCAAGGAGGTGGTCGACATCGCCGACAAGACGGATCCACGGCCGGCGCGCTCGCGGGCTCGTTTGCTGGAAGCCGCCACCGCGCTGCTTCGTTCCGGAGGGCCCAGTGCGGTCACCGTTGATGCGGTCACACGTGGCGCGAACGTGGCCCGGGCCACCCTGTACCGCCACTTTCCGAGCGGAAACGACTTGCTGGCAGCGGCTTTCAACAGCCTGATACCGCCGGCGCCGATGCCGTCCGAAGAGGGCACGCTGCGAGATCGGCTGATCTCGGTGGTGGTGGCTTTCGGGCAATCGATCGCCGAGGCCCCCGGGATGGTATCGGCGATGAGTTGGTTGTCGCTCGGTCGCGACCTGGACCGATTGCCGGAGTCAGATCAGACCCGTACTGCCGACAGCCCGGCGATCACCACACTCCGGGAACGCATCGCCCAGCAGTACGCCGCGCCGTTCGATGCGATTTTCAACAGTCCCGAGGCGGCCGAGCTCGGCGATATCGATCGGTCACGCGCGATTGCGTTGCTGATGGGCCCGGTGGTGTTGGGGCGGTTGTCCACCCTGCCCGACTTCGACTATCGCGAATGCGCGCGGGCCGCGGTGGACGGCTTCCTGTATGTCCATGGTGCGCAAGGTAATTCTCTTAACAAAGCTCGTAACTGATCGGCAGGTGCTTGAGACCGCCGACGAATATCGTCGCGATGAGTTATGGCTGTCCATCCAGCTCGATCGATTTCAGCCGGGGCAGTCGACCAGCGACGGCGCATGGGCGCGCAGCTGGGTCGGCGTAGCGTCCAACCGCGGATCGTCGGCGTAGGACGATGGATCAGCGAATATTTTGGTGGCCTCGTCAATGATCGGGGTGTTCATCGGCCTTCACCGCAGGGTCGGTCGGGCTTGTTTCACACATGTCATATCCCCAGTCTCCGCGATCGCGGATTAACGGATAACCGGTTTCCGGCAATCCGTAGGCTGTCTTTTCATGCCGTTCCGATCGCCCCGTCACCGACGGGCCCGTGCCGCCGTGCTGGTGGTGGCCCTGATGGCGGCTGCGTGCGGACATGGCGCCGCCATCACCAAGCGCAAGGCTGAGCCGCCATACGCCGGCCCGCTGGACGCCGGGGTCGTGCGGACGTCGATGGGATCGCTGCGCGGTATGACTGCCCCGGATTACCGTGTGTTTCAAGGCATCCCGTACGCTGCTCCCCCGGTGGGGCCGCTGCGGTGGCAACTGCCGCGGCCGGTCGCGCGATGGCCGGGGATTCTGGACGCGACCAAACCCGGTCCGCAGTGCATGCAGGACACCGGACCCGACCCGCGGGTGGGCAAGCCGACCAGTGAAAACTGTCTCACCCTGAACGTCTGGGCCCCGCCGCGTGGTCAACGCGGCGACAAACGACCGGTGATGGTGTGGATCCACGGGGGTGGCTTCGTCAACGGCAGCGGCGACATCTACCACTCACGCTCGCTGGTGGTGAAGGGCCATATCATCGTGGTCACGATCAACTATCGGTTGGGCGCGTTGGGATTTCTGGCCCATCCGTCGCTCGGCGCCCCGGGCGGTGTCGGAAACTACGGCCTGGCTGACCAGCAGGCCGCGTTGCGCTGGGTGCGCGATAACATCGCCGCGTTCGGCGGCGATCCGCAGAAAGTGACCATCGCCGGCGAATCGGCCGGGGGGATGTCGGTGTGCGATCACCTGGTTGCGCCCGGTTCGGCGGGGCTGTTCCGGGCGGCCATCATCCAGAGCGCGCCGTGTCAGGCGCAAGCGGACCTGGCCACCGGGCAGCGAATCAGCGTGGATTACGCGGCGCAAGCAGGCTGCCGCAATCCCGTCACCACCGCGGTGTGTCTGCGGGCGTTGCCCGCGGCGAGACTGGACCGGCCGCCCTGGTACTACCTCATCGGCGATGCCAACGCGTTGTCCGGTCCGGTCACCGGGACGACGGCGCTGCCGGACGGCCCCGTCGCGGCATTCGCGGCCGGCCAAGCAACCCGGGTCCCGGTGTTGATGGGCGTCAACCATGACGAGTTCACGATGTTCGCGGCATTCCGCCATAGGAGGTTCGGTCGGGGAGTCGAATCCGCGGAGTATCCGCACATGCTGGCCGATATCTTCGGCGCCGACGGGGCCGCGGTCGTGGCCCATTATCCGCCCGACCATTTCGGCGGAGACGTCTCGCTGGCCTACTCCGCAGCCATCACTGACGGCGCCTTTGCCTGCGCCACAGAACGATTGGCCGACTCGCTGCGCCGCAATGCGCCGGTCTACGCCTACGAGTTCGACGATCCGCATGCACCGGCGCCAAAGCCGCTGCGCGACGCACCTTTTGCGGTCGGCGCCAGCCACTCCCTGGAGTTGGCTTACCTGTTCAACGTCGGCGGGCTGACGCCGTTCGATCCAGCGCAGCAACTGCTGTCCGACCAGATGATCAGCTACTGGGCCAATTTCGTCATCGACGGCGCACCCAAGGCCGCCGGTCTGCCGAGTTGGCCGGCTCAAACCGTCGGCGCCGAACCGAATGTCTGGATGTCGCTGCGACCCGGCGGCAGCGCGGCCATCACCGACTTCGAGACGGCACACCAGTGCCCGTTCTGGGCGTCGCTGAAAGGCCGATCGTGAGCACACCCGAACCAGATGCGTTCGCCGAGAAATGGTCGGCAGCGTGGAACCGACGCGACGTCGAGGCCGTGCTGACTCATTTCCACGACGACGTGGTGTTCACCTCGCCGTTCGCGGCCGAAGTAGTCCCCGACTCAGCAGGAGTGGTGCACGGCAAGCCGGCGCTACGCAAATACTGGATTGCGGCACTGGCGCTGATGCCCGATCTGCGCTTCGACATCGTCGGTGTGTACCAAGGCGAATCGGTCCTGGTCATCAACTACCGAAACCAGCGGGGCGCCTTGGTCAACGAGGTGCTGGAGTTCGACGGCGCCCGAGTGCGTCGGGGGCACGGGACCTACCTGAAATAGACAGCGGCGGTTGCTAGCTGAAGGTCTGAACCTCACCACCGTCGACGAACAGTTCGCTACCGGTGACGAAACTGGATTGGCTGGTCGCGAGGAACAGCACCGCAGCCGCTATTTCATCCGGATCACCCACGCGTCCCAGCGTCGTCGCTGACGCCTGCTGCTGCAGCAGCGACCCGACCGATGCCTCGTCTGGCGCGATCCCGCGCAATCCAGGTGTGTCGGTAGGGCCCGGAACGATGGTGTTCACCCTGACCCCACGTGGAGCTAGTTCCGCCGCCCACACTCGAACAAATTGCCGCAGTGCCGCTTTCGACGCGGAGTACGCCCCGAAGCCGGGGATGCCACGATGCGCTGAACTTGATCCTGTCACGACAATGGTCGCCCCGGCGTTCAGTACGGGCAACGCCTTCTGCACGGTGAAGACCGTCCCCTTCACGTTGATGCCGAACGTGCGGTCGAAGCTTTCCGGCGTGATGTCGTCGATCGTGGCTAATTCCCCGCCGCCGGCGTTGGCGAACACCACGTCCAGACCGTTACCTCCGCCGGCCACCAGCTCGAACAGTCGATCAAGGTCTTTCGGGTCGGAGATGTCGCTGCGGATGGGGATCGCATTCTGGCCGAGCGCTTGTGCGGCGGCGTCGAGTTCGGCCTCGCGCCGGCCGGTGATGTACACCCTGGCTCCCTCGGCTACGAAGCGTCGCGCCGTCGCCAAGCCGATTCCCGTGCTCGCACCAGTCACCAAGGCCGTCTTGCCCGCTAGTTGTCCCACGTTTCGCTCGCTTCGTCTCGAAGTTATTGTTCAATCGGTCTAAAACCGTTTTACACCATTCGGTCTAAAATTGATATCATGGCGTGCATGGGGCGGCCCCGCACTTTCGACGAGGAGACGGTGATCAAGGCCGCCCTCGGTCAGTTCCGGGCCACGGGCTATTCCGGAACCAGCCTCGATACCCTGGTCAAGGCGACCGGCCTGGCTAAAGCGAGTATCTACAACGCCTTTGGTGACAAACACGCGCTTTACCTGCGCGCCTTCGAGAGTTATTGCCTCGAGGTAGTCGACGCGTTGACTCGCCTGCTCGATGGCTCTGATGGCGCCGCAGCGGAGCGCCTGCAGGGCTTTATCCGTCACATTGCTGACACGGCCGGGACCCCGTCGTCGCCACCGATTTCCTGCTTCCTGTCGAAGGCGACAGCCGAACTCGCCGCGCACGATCCCGAGGTGGCATCCGTGGCGCAGCAAACCTTTCAGCGGATCGAAGAGGTTCTGACGGGCGCGGTCTCCGCCGCCCAGCGGGCCGGCTCCGTCTCTGATTCGCAGGACCCGCGCTCAACAGCCCGCTGCATCCTCGTGGCCGTGCGGGGTCTCGAGGCGCTCGCCGCCGCTGGGGTTGATCGCGCCGTGCTGGCGGATGCCGTTCGCAGCATTTCGCAGTGCACGCTGAACGCAGCCGGGTAGCGGCGCCGGGAATCTAGGCCGGCGTGACCCAGAACCACTTGGGCCTGCACCTGCACCTCGGCCAGGCCCGGCTCCATCCGCACCACGTGCGGCAGCACTGAAGCGAAGTACGGGACGCGTGCCATCGCCGCGATCGAGAACAGCCGGCTCCCGCAAGGGCGGCCGGAAAGACGCTGCCACGCCGCATACGTGCTGGTCGGGCCCGTCATGCCGACATACCTTACTCTGGAGTAAGAAAGTGCTGGTGGGTCTTCCGGCGGGATTTGGCCGTGACCGGGATCTAAGGCATACTGTTCGGGTTGCCTTGAGCCAGGTTTGCGCCTGCCAGGGCATACGACCGGCGCCCACACGGGCGCCTCCGGTCCCAATCTGGAGCGCGACGAATTTCGGTCGCGGACCAGGCTGCGTGAGGGCGACACACCCGACCGCGGGGGCCGGTGGACCAAGACAGGTAAACAGCGGCGCAATATCCGGGCGACGCCAGATCGTGTCCATGCGATTCGGTGCCCGGCGGAACACCGGGTCCGGACCTGGAGAGTAGAGGTAGGAAAAGCGTGGCGGGACAGAAGATCCGCATCAGGCTCAAGGCCTACGACCACGAGGCCATTGATGCTTCGGCGCGCAAGATCGTCGAAACGGTTGTCCGTACGGGTGCCAGTGTGGTGGGCCCGGTGCCGCTACCCACTGAGAAGAACGTGTACTGCGTCATCCGCTCTCCGCACAAGTACAAGGATTCGCGGGAGCACTTCGAGATGCGCACGCACAAGCGGCTGATCGACATCCTTGACCCGACCCCTAAGACCGTTGACGCGCTGATGCGCATTGACCTGCCTGCCAGCGTCGACGTCAACATCCAGTAGGAGATCAGCGAGCAATGGCGAGAAAGGGCATTCTGGGCACCAAGCTCGGTATGACGCAGGTGTTCGACGAGAACAACCGCGTCGTTCCGGTGACGGTGGTCAAGGCCGGGCCGAACGTCGTGACACGTATCCGCACTCAGGAGCAGGACGGATACAGCGCGGTGCAGTTGGCTTACGGCGAAATCAGTCCACGCAAGGTCAACAAGCCGTTGAGCGGTCAGTACGCCGCTGTCGGCGTGAACCCGCGTCGGCATCTGGCCGAGCTGCGTCTCGAGGATGCCGACGCGGCAGCCGGTTACGAGGTCGGTCAGGAGTTGACGGCCGAGATCTTCGACGCCGGAACCTATGTCGACGTGACCGGTACCTCCAAAGGCAAGGGCTTTGCGGGAACCATGAAGCGACACGGCTTCAAGGGACAGGGCGCCAGCCACGGCGCGCAGGCGGTGCATCGTCGTCCCGGATCCATCGGTGGTTGCGCCACCCCGGCTCGGGTGTTCAAGGGCACCCGGATGTCCGGCCGGATGGGTAGCGACCGGGTGACCACGCAGAACCTGTTGGTGCACAAGGTCGATGCCGAGAACGGCGTGCTGTTGATCAAGGGCGCCGTGCCAGGGCGCACGGGCGGGCTCGTTGTGGTCCGCAGTGCGATCAAGCGAGGTGAAAAGTAATGGCTGCGCAGAAAATCGACGTCAAGTCGCCCGCCGGCGAAACCGAAGGCTCCGTTGAGCTTCCGGCGGAGCTGTTCGACGCACCCGCGAACATCGCCTTGCTGCATCAGGTGGTGACGGCCCAGTTGGCCGCCGCACGCCAGGGCACGCACTCGACCAAGACTCGGGGCGAGGTCCGCGGTGGTGGCCGGAAGCCGTACCGGCAGAAGGGCACCGGTCGTGCGCGTCAAGGCTCGACACGCGCTCCGCAGTTCACCGGTGGTGGTGTCGTGCACGGCCCGCAGCCCCGCGACTACAGCCAGCGGACGCCCAAGAAGATGATCGCCGCAGCGCTGCGCGGTGCGCTGTCGGACCGGGCCCGTAACGGCCGCATCCACGCGGTGACCGAGTTGGTGTCGGGACAGACGCCGTCGACCAAGAGCGCCAAGGGTTTCCTGGGCACGTTGACCGATCGCAAGCAGGTGCTGGTGGTCATCGGGCGCAGCGATGAGACCGGTGCCAAGAGCATCCGCAACCTGCCCGGTGTGCACATCCTGTCGCCGGACCAGCTCAATACTTACGACGTGTTGCGCGCGGATGACGTGGTGTTCTCGGTGGAGGCGCTGAACGCCTTCATCGCGTCGAACACACTGAGCCCTTCTTCTGAGGGCAAAGAGGAGGTCTCGGCCTGATGGCGACCATCACTGACCCCCGCGACATCATCCTGGCCCCGGTCATCTCGGAGAAGTCCTACGGATTGATCGACGACAACGTCTACACGTTCGTGGTGCACCCTGACTCGAACAAGACGCAGATCAAGATCGCGATCGAGAAGATTTTCTCGGTCAAGGTGGCCGCGGTAAACACCGCGAACCGCCAGGGCAAGCGCAAGCGCACCAGGGCTGGATTTGGACAGCGCAAGAGCAGCAAGCGCGCCATTGTGACGTTGGCGCCCGGCAGCAAGCCGATCGACCTTTTCGGCGCACCGGCGTAGCCAGAAATAGGCGAGGATAGAGAGACTTAACTGACATGGGAATTCGCAAGTACAAGCCGACGACTCCGGGTCGCCGCGGTGCCAGCGTGTCCGATTTCGCCGAGATCACTCGCTCGACTCCGGAGAAGTCGTTGGTCCGCCCGCTGCACGGTCGCGGTGGACGTAACGCGCACGGCCGCATCACCACCCGCCACAAGGGTGGGGGACACAAGCGCGCCTACCGGGTGATCGACTTCCGCCGCAATGACAAAGACGGCGTCAACGCGAAGGTCGCGCACATCGAATACGACCCGAACCGCACCGCGAACATCGCGCTGCTGCATTACTTGGATGGCGAGAAGCGATACATCATTGCGCCGCAGGGACTTTCCCAGGGCCACGTGGTGGAATCCGGCGCCAATGCCGACATCAAGCCAGGCAACAACCTGCCGCTGCGCAACATCCCGGCCGGTACGTTGATCCACGCTGTGGAGCTTCGGCCCGGCGGTGGCGCCAAGCTGGCTCGCTCGGCTGGCTCCAGCATCCAGTTGCTCGGTAAAGAAGGTACGTACGCGTCGCTGCGTATGCCCAGCGGTGAGATCCGCCGCGTCGACGTGCGCTGCCGCGCCACGGTCGGCGAGGTGGGCAACGCCGAGCAGGCCAACATCAACTGGGGTAAAGCCGGCCGGATGCGCTGGAAGGGCAAGCGGCCGTCGGTGCGTGGTGTGGTGATGAACCCGGTAGACCACCCGCACGGTGGTGGTGAGGGCAAGACCTCCGGTGGTCGTCACCCGGTGAGCCCGTGGGGCAAGCCCGAAGGTCGTACCCGTAAGGGGCACAAGCCCAGTGACAAGCTCATCGTCCGACGCCGGCGCACCGGCAAGAAATCTCGCTAGGAGTAGCGAACAATGCCACGCAGCCTGAAAAAGGGTCCGTTCGTCGATGACCATCTGCTCAAGAAGGTCGACGTACAGAACGAGAAGAACACGAAGCAGGTCATCAAGACCTGGTCGCGACGCTCGACCATCATTCCCGACTTCATCGGGCACACGTTCGCCGTCCACGACGGCCGCAAGCATGTGCCGGTGTTCGTCACCGAGTCGATGGTCGGCCACAAACTGGGTGAATTCGCACCGACGCGCACCTTCAAGGGACACATCAAAGACGATCGGAAGGCTAAGCGGCGATGAGCACGGCTACTGAATTCCCTTCTGCGATCGCCGTGGCGCGATTCGTGCGGGTGTCGCCGACCAAAGCACGCCGGGTGATCGACCTGGTGCGCGGCAAGTCGGTGGCCGAGGCGCTGGACATCCTGCGCTGGGCACCGCAGGCGGCCAGCGAGCCGGTGGCCAAGGTCATCGCGAGCGCTGCCGCCAACGCCCAGAACAACAACGGCCTCGACCCAGCCACGTTGGTGGTAGCCACCGTCTACGCCGATGGCGGCCCGACCGCCAAGCGGATCCGTCCGCGCGCCCAGGGCCGCGCCTTCCGGATTCGTAAGCGCACCAGCCACATCACCGTGGTGGTGGAGAGCCGGCCGACCAAGGACGCCCGCGGCTCGCAGTCTGCGAGCGCGACGCGCGCCCGCCGCGCGCAGGCCAGCAAGGCTGCCGCGGGCAACGCGCCGGCCAAGACGGCCCCGGCCAAGAAGGCTGCCGACACGGCACCGGCCAAGAAAGCATCGGCTGAGAAGGCGCCTGCCAAGAAGGCATCTCCCAAAAAGACAACTGAAGCAAAGGCACCCGCCGCGAAGTCCAGTGAGACTGAAGCGACTTCGGAAGCGAAGGGAGGCTCGCACTAGTGGGCCAGAAAATCAATCCGCACGGATTCCGGCTCGGTATCACCACCGAGTGGAAGTCGCGGTGGTACGCGGACAAGCAGTACGCGGATTACATCAAGGAAGATGTCGCGATCCGTCGTCTGCTCTCGACCGGCTTGGAGCGCGCCGGAATCGCCGACGTCGAGATCGAGCGCACCCGTGACCGGGTTCGGGTCGACATCCACACCGCCCGGCCGGGCATCGTCATCGGTCGCCGCGGCACCGAGGCCGACCGCATTCGCGCCGACCTGGAGAAGCTGACCGGTAAGCAGGTCCAGCTCAACATCCTCGAGGTGAAAAACCCTGAGTCGACCGCCCAGTTGGTCGCCCAAGGTGTCGCCGAGCAGCTGAGCAACCGGGTGGCGTTCCGCCGCGCGATGCGCAAGGCCATCCAGTCGGCGATGCGTCAGCCCAACGTCAAGGGCATCCGGGTGCAGTGCTCCGGCCGCCTCGGTGGCGCGGAGATGAGCCGCTCGGAGTTCTACCGCGAAGGCCGGGTGCCGCTGCACACGCTGCGCGCCGACATCGACTACGGCTTGTACGAGGCCAAGACCACCTTCGGTCGCATCGGCGTGAAGGTGTGGATCTACAAGGGCGACATCGTCGGTGGCAAGCGTGAGCTCGTCGCGCCGTCGGCCGGTGCAGAGCGTCCGCGCCGCGAACGCCCGTCGGGCACGCGTCCGCGTCGCAGCGGTTCTGCCGGAACCACGGCGACCAGCACCGAGGCCGGACGCGCCGCGTCCAGCGCCGAGGAGACTTCTGCCCCGCCTGCCGCGGTGCCAGTTGAGGCGCCTGCTGTTGAGACGCAGAGTACGGAGAGCTGAATCATGTTGATTCCCCGCAGGGTCAAGCACCGCAAGCAGCACCACCCGCGGCAACGCGGCATCGCCAGTGGCGGTACGTCGGTGAGCTTCGGTGACTACGGCATCCAGGCTCTGGAGCACGCCTACGTCACCAACCGGCAGATCGAGTCCGCTCGTATCGCCATCAACCGGCACATCAAGCGTGGCGGCAAGGTGTGGATCAACATCTTCCCGGACCGCCCGCTGACCAAGAAGCCTGCCGAAACCCGCATGGGTTCCGGAAAGGGTTCGCCGGAATGGTGGATCGCCAACGTCAAGCCGGGACGGGTGCTCTTCGAGCTCAGCTACCCCAACGAGCAGACCGCCCGAGAGGCGCTGACCCGAGCGATCCACAAGCTGCCGATCAAGGCACGCATCGTGACCAGAGAGGACCAGTTCTGATGGCAGTGGGAATTTCGCCTGGCGAACTGCGCGAGCTCACCGACGAAGAGCTGGTCGAGAAGTTGCGCGAGCACAAGGAAGAGCTGTTCAACCTGCGCTTCCAAATGGCGACCGGCCAGCTCAACAACAACCGTCGACTCCGCTTGGTGCGGCAGGAAATCGCACGGATCTACACCGTGCTTCGTGAACGTGAACTCGGCCTCGCATCGGGCCCTCGTGATGCTGAAGATGGAGATTCGTAATGGCAGAGGCAAAGACCACCGCTTCTAAGGCGGCGCCGAAGGCTGCCGGCGCAAAAGAGGACTCCGGCAGCGCCAAGGGGCCCAAGTACACTCCGGCCACCACGAAGCCGCGCAATCGGCGCAAGACCCGGATCGGCTATGTGGTCAGTGACAAGATGCAGAAGACCATCGTGGTCGAGCTGGAAGACCGTATGCGCCACCCGAAGTACGGCAAGATCATCCGGACCACCAAGAAGGTCAAGGTGCACGACGAGCACGGCGACGCCGGCACCGGTGACCGCGTTTCGTTGATGGAGACTCGGCCGCTGTCGGCAACGAAGCGCTGGCGGCTCGTCGAAATCCTGGAGAAGGCCAAGTAGTCAGGCGATCCGTGCGGACGAGACCGCACGGTAGGCCGGATCCAGGCGGCGTACGGCGAAGACGAACGCCAACGCGATGAGTGGCGCGATAATCCCGTAAACAGCTGCCGGCATTGCCATTTCGGCATTGTTCAATAACTGCGGACTCAGTGCGATGCCGACCGCCACCACGGCATTGTGTAATCCGATCTCGAGACTTACGGCGATTGCTTGCGGCGGCGGTAGCTGCATCCGGCGAGGCACCAGATAGCCGACGGTCAGGCTGACGGCGCAGAAGCACACGACGGCCGCGCTGAGCACACCGAAGTTCTTCCACAGCGTCGCTTGGCCACTGGCAATCCCCGCGACGACGGCGAGGACCAGCAACACTCCCGCGGCGATCCTGACGAACTTCTGCAGCCGCCGGGCGAAATTCGGGAAGCGATGACGAATTGCCACTCCGATCGCGACAGGTACGAGCACCATTCCGAACACCGCGAAGAACTTGTCGAATTGCAGTGGAATGAAACGGCCTTCGCCGACGAACCAGGTCAGTGAAAGTGCCAGGATCGCGGGTATGGCAAAGATCGACAGCACCGCGTTGACCGCTGTCAGCGTGAGATTGAGCGCCAGGTCGCCGTTAGCCAGGTGGCTGACGATGTTTGCCAGCATCCCGCCCGGAGTAGCGGCCATCAGCATCAGTCCGACGGCCAGGTTCGGCGTGAGGTGCAGCGCCACAGCGATCACCCAGCACAGTGCGGGCAATATCAGCGACTGACAAACCAGAGCGACCAGTAGTGGGCGTCGTACCGTGGCGGCCCGGCGGAAGTCGGCGACGGTGAGCGTGAGCCCGAGAGCCAGCATGACGGCCCCGACGACGATCGGCAAGAACCGGTTGTCCATAACACTCCGAGGTGGTTGGCGACGGCGATGAGAAGTTAGACCGCCTTACATGGCTGCACGTTAGTCTATGGTTTGCCGGCGTCGCGAGGCGATCGCCGCGCGCCGGGTGCGCCGACAGCTGGTCGAGTCGGCGACGAGGCTACCCGCATGCCCGGGTATTGCGTTGCCAGCGAAGCACTCTCAGTCCGGCTGGAATCATCATGAGCCGAATCGGTGCCGGCCGATTTGCGTGCATGACCGTAGACGGCCAGGGGCCAACAACCTCAATTCCGTGCTGCAACGCCAGACCCATCATGATTCAAAGCGGCCGGTGCACCCGGATTCCAGAGATCGAGTAGCGGCGAATGATTCTTCCTAACAACAGATTTCGCCTGAAAGTGAAATCGGCGGTAATCTGCCCATTGGATTTGATTTCGGAGCGAGCGCCGGTGCCAGCGCACCAGTACGATCATGCCGAGGATCGCCGCGTGCGGATCGCTGGGGTTTGCCGGGACGGTGTCCAAGGACAGCGGGCAGGCGAGCGGGTTCGCCATATCGCCCAGCAGATTCCCTGACTCCGAGCTTGCGGGGTGACGGCGGCATTTGTCGTTCGCGCGATGTTGGCCGGCAGGATGGCCGAGCGGTGTACTCTGCATCCGACGTCGTCCCGGGGGTCCACTACGAGAGTGAGGCCAGCGATGGCTACCGAGTTCAACGGCAAGATCGAGCTGGATATCCGTGAGTCGGAACCAGATTGGGGTCCGTTCGCTGCGCCGACTGCGCCCGACGGCGCGCCCAACGTGCTGTATCTGGTGTGGGACGACACCGGCATCGCGACCTGGGACTGCTTCGGTGGCCTGGTGGAAATGCCGGCCATGTCACGTATCGCCGAACGGGGTGTGCGACTGTCGCAATTCCATACCACCGCACTGTGTTCACCGACCAGGGCCTCGCTGCTGACCGGTCGCAACGCCACCACGGTAGGCATGGCCATGATCGAAGAGTTCACCGAAGGATTCCCGAACGCATGCGGCCGTATCCCGTTCGAAACAGCTTTGCTGCCAGAGGTCTTGGCCGAACAGGGGTACAACACCTACTGCATCGGCAAATGGCACCTGACTCCACTGGAGGAGTCCAACCTGGCTGCCACGAAACGACACTGGCCGACGTCGCGCGGGTTCGAACGCTTCTACGGCTTCATGGGCGGCGAGACCGACCAGTGGTATCCGGACCTGGTGTACGACAACCACCCGGTCGCCCCGCCGGCCACTCCCGAGGAGGGATACCACCTCTCGAAAGACATCGCGGACAAGACAATTGAATTCATTCGCGATGCCAAGGTGATCGCACCGGGCAAGCCATGGTTCAGCTATGTGTGTCCCGGTGCCGGTCACGCCCCACACCATGTCTTCAAGGAGTGGGCTGACCGCTATGCCGGCAAATTCGACATGGGCTACGAACGATATCGCGAGATCGTGCTGGAGCGGCAGAAGTCGATCGGCATCGTGCCTCAGGACACCGAACTGTCGCCGGTCAACCCCTACCTCGATGTGACTGGCCCCGACGGTCAGCCGTGGCCGCTGCAGGACACCGTGCGACCGTGGGACTCGCTGAACGACGAAGAGAAGACGTTGTTCAGCAGATTCGCGGAGGTATTCGCCGGTTTCCTCAGCTACACCGACGCTCAGATCGGCCGGATCCTGGACTATCTCGAGGAATCCGGGCAGCTTGACGACACCATCATCGTGGTGATCTCCGACAACGGCGCCAGCGGCGAGGGCGGGCCGAACGGATCGGTGAACGAAGGCAAGTTCTTCAACGGCTACATCGACACCGTCGAAGAGAGCATGAAGCTTTTCGACCACCTCGGCGGACCCGAGACCTACAACCACTACCCGATCGGTTGGGCGATGGCCTTCAACACGCCCTACAAGCTCTACAAGAGGTACGCCTCGCACGAGGGTGGCATCGCGGACAGTGCAATCATCTCGTGGCCCAACGGAATCGCGGCGCACGGCGAGGTCCGGGACAACTACGTCAATGTTTCCGACATCACCCCTACCGTTTACGACCTGCTCAACGTCGAGCCGCCGACAACCGTCAAGGGAATCCCGCAGAAGCCACTGGATGGTGTGAGTTTCAGAGCGGCCCTTGATAATTCATCGGTCGACACGGGTAAGCAGACGCAGTTCTACACCATGCTCGGAACGCGGGGGATCTGGCATGACGGCTGGTTCGCCAACACCGTGCACGCCGCGACACCCGCCGGGTGGGGGCATTTCGCCGACGATCGGTGGGAGCTCTTTCACATCGAAGCCGACCGCAGCCAGTGCCACGATCTGGCCGGTGAGCACCCCGGCAAACTGGAGGAACTGAAGGCGCTGTGGTTTGCGGAGGCCGATAAATACAACGGGCTGCCGTTGTCGGACCTGAACATCCTCGAGACGCTGATGCGATCGCGGCCGATGCTGAGCGGCGATCGGGAGCGCTACGTCTATTACCCCGACTGCGCAGACGTGGGCATCGGCGCCGGAGCCGAGATTCGCGGACGCTCGTTCGCGGTGCTGGCCGACGTCACCATCGACACCGCCGGAGCCGAGGGCGTGCTGTTCAAGCACGGCGGCGCCCACGGTGGGCACGTGTTGTTCGTCCAGGACGGTCGGCTGCACTACGTTTACAACTTCCTCGGTGAGCGCCTGCAGGAGGTTTCCTCGTCGGCCGCAATACCGTTGGGCCGGCATGTGTTCGGCGTCCGCTATGCCCGCACCGGCACGGTGCAGAACAGCCACACGCCGCTCGGCGATGTCACGTTGTTCATCGACGACGAGATCGTCGGCTCGCTGGTGGATGTCCAGTCACACCCGGGGACCTTCGGCTTGGCCGGTGCCGGTATCACCGTCGGGCGCAACGGTGGTTCGGCGGTGTCCAGTCGGTACAAGGCGCCGTTCCGATTCACCGGTGGTGTCATCGACCAAGT
The DNA here is from genome assembly GCA_963834615.1 of uncultured Actinomycetota bacterium. Lineage (GTDB taxonomy): Bacteria > Actinomycetota > Actinomycetes > Mycobacteriales > Mycobacteriaceae > Mycobacterium. Next base: position 482,326 of record CAWICO010000001.1, on the reverse strand, counting down.
GGCCGTCGACCTGTCCGGCCGTCCCTATGAAGACGTGGAAAAAGAACTGGCGCTGGCCTTTTCGCGTGATTGAATCGTCGCCGGACCGGGTTCGCGCCGCGTTGGGAGCGGCCTGCCTGACGGTGATCGCGGCGCTGCCCGGCTGCGTCAGGACCACCGTCGGGGCGCCGGCCTGGACCGGCGATCCGGTGACGTCGACCGCGCCGCAGTCCACCGCGAGCAACACCACACCGGTTCCCGGGATCGAGACCACGTTGGCGGACCATCTGCCGCCCGACGCATTCGCATGCCTTCCGGAGCCCACCGGGATCGGCATCGGCACCGTCGCTCAGGTCTCCGATCCGGCCGCGCACCGAGGGTCACCGTCACACGACCCGGCGGCGGCCTTCGCCGACGACGCCGCCATGCTGACGCACCGGAAGCCCGACCTGCATGTCGACACCACCGGTCCCCGTTCTGCGGATACAGCAGCCAGAAGCTGACCGGGACGTACCTCGGACCACCAGGCACGCTCGATTTCGCCGACCGTATCACCCACATCTGGACCAACACCGACAAATACCTGGTCACCACCCACCTCGAAGGACCGGCCGACGCACCGGGCTTCGCTGCGACGAAAACCGCGCTGATGCACGACTTCGCGGTGGTCATACCCTGAACTCATGCCCACCGAGCTAGTCGAATTGCCGTCCGGATCATTTCGGATGGGATCCACGAGCTTCTACCCCGAGGAAGCGCCGATCCACACGGTGAGCGTCGGTGCTTTCGCGGTGGAACGGCATCCGGTGACCAACGCGCAGTTCGCCGACTTCGTCCAGGCGACTGGGTATGTGACCGTCGCCGAGCGGCCCATCGACCCCGCGTTGTACCCAGGGGCCGACATCGATGAGTTCCAGCCGGGCGCAATGGTTTTCCGTCCAACGACAGGTCCGGTGGACCTTCGCGACTGGCGGCGGTGGTGGGTGTGGGCCCCAGGTGCAAGCTGGCGACATCCGTTCGGACCGGACAGCGACATCGCCGACCGTGCGGGTCATCCGGTCGTGCAGGTGGCCTATCCCGATGCTGCGGCGTACGCACGCTGGGCCGGTAGGCGGCTGCCGACCGAGTCCGAATGGGAGTACGCCGCACGCGGCGGAGCCAGCACGACCTACGCGTGGGGCGATGAGGAGAAGCCCGGCGGGAAGCTGATGGCCAACACCTGGCAGGGCAGATTTCCGTACCGCAATGACGGTGCGCTCAGTTGGGTCGGTACCTCACCGGTGACCGCATTCCCGCCGAACGAATTCGGACTCTGCGACATGATCGGCAACGTCTGGGAATGGACGACCACCGAATTCTCGGCCCACCACCGGTTGGACCATCCGCCTAAAACCTGCTGTGCGCCAACGGGACCCGTAGACCCGACGATCAGCCAGACGCTCAAGGGCGGTTCGCATCTGTGCGCCCCCGAATACTGCCACCGCTATCGGCCCGCGGCGCGTTCGCCGCAATCACAGGACACCGCGACCACGCATATCGGGTTTCGGTGCGTGAGCGATGCGCCGGTCAACTGATGGCGTCGACCGCGGCGGAGACTTTCGCCTGGAATTCGGGCGGCAACGGAATGTAGCCGTGCTTGTCGAGATCGATCTGGCCGGGGCCGAGCATCGCTTGCAGGGCCCCTTTGACCGCCTGGCCGACCTGAGAGTCAAGGTATTTGGAGCAGACGATCTCGTAGGTAGCCAGGACGATCGGATAGACGTCGTCTTCGGTGGGGTTGTAGAACGACGAGAGATCGAGCACCAGGTCGTTGCCTTGGCCGACGACTTTGGCCCCAGCGATGGTTTTGCCGACGGAATCGGTGCCGATGCGGACGGGACGTCGCGACTTACGGCTGGCCGGCGTTTTGATCTCCGCGGCGAAAAGTCCTTCGTCCATCGCGAATGACAACTCGTTGTAGGTGATGGCGCCTTCGGTGTTCTTCACCGCCGCCGAGGTGCCTTCGTTGCCTTTCTCGCCGGTTCCCACCCCGCCCTTGAAAGCCTTACCGGTGCCCTGGGTCCAGGTTCCGCCCGCCGCGGCCTGCAGGTAGGCCTGGAAGTTGGCGGTGGTCCCGGAGCTGTCACTGCGGTAGACGACGTGGATGTCCTCGGATGGCAGGGATGCGTTGAGCGCGGTCAGGGACGGGTCGTCCCAGCGCTTGATGCTGCCGTTGAAAATCCCGGCCAGCGTGGGCGCGTCGAGCACTAGAATGTCGACGTTGAGGTTGTAGGTGATGGCCAGCGGGCCAAACACTACGGGCAGGTCCCAGGCGTCGGCCCCGCCGCAACGCTGCTTGGCGGCGGCGTGTTGGTCGTCGGACAGCGGAGTGTCCGATCCGGCGAAATCGCTCTTGCCGGCGAGGAAGTCGCTGATTCCGTTGCCCGATCCGTTGGAGGTGTAGTTGAGTGTGCGCCCGGGGCAGGACTTGCCGTAGGCGCTGATGAACCGCTTCATCGCGTCGGCCTGCGCGGTCGAGCCACTAGCGGATATCGCCGGCTTTCCGCCACAGTTCACGACCACGCTGGCGTAGGCCGTGTTGGTGTGTGGGACCTCGCATCCCGACAGCACTACGGCACCCGCTGCCAGCAAACTCATCGCAGCGACTAGACGACTGTGCTTCATGTTGACTGCCTCACCCCGGACTTCGACGCGTTATTGCGAACTATTGCTTACGATTCGGTCTCGCCGACCGAGAACAGATTAGCGGCTCGATAGCCGAATTGTCCCGTCCCATCGTCAAATTGACGGTTGCCGATAACGATCCTGAACTGCGCATTACCGCCGGGTGGACGGGGAGTGACGAAATTTCGCTGTCGCGCCCGACATCATTATTTCGCCGCGCGATCGGCGGGTGGATTCGCTAACCTGACGCCGTGTTGCGCCGACAGGACGACGTTGTGCATCCAGTTCCAGTCCACCCCCGGCACGCCGCCGGAGCCGGTGGCGAGCAATGACCATCGAAGCTCCGCCGACTACCCCGGAGTCGCGCGAGGAGAAGCAACAACGCCGGCGCATCCCGATCGTCGTCATCGTCCTGACGGGCTTCGTCATCGCCTACGCCCTGTCGCTGGTCGGTGTGCACCTCCTCCAAAAATCGGAGGGCCCGCTTCCGCCGCTGGACCTCAGCCAGGCCGGCCCTGACGAAACCGTCGTCCAGATCAGTCTGGAAGAGTTGAAAGCCACGACGAATCGCCTTACCGTGAATGTGCTCATCTATCCCGGTGAGTCGTTGTACGACAAGCGTTTCGACGAGCTGAACACCGACATTTCGGTGCGGTTGTATCCGCCGAACGACCTCGGCGACCTGACCTACCCGAAAGGTAAGGCGCCGGCGCAGGTCACTACCACGATCAAGGCGCGCGGCAATCCCGGCACCTGGCCGTTCGACGCCTACCGCACCGAACCGTTGTCGGCCGATGTGTTTGTCGGAACGGGCGCCGAGCGCAAGCGGATACCGGCGCTCGTCGAGGTGACCGGATCGATGGACGGCTGGGATGCCAGCGTCAAACGCAACACCGACACCAGCGAGACCGGAAATCACAACACCAGCAATGTGGTCGTCACCTTGCACCGGGCCAAAGGCCCGCTGATCTTCGACCTGGGCATCATCCTGGTCTTGATCAGCCTGCCGACGTTGGCGCTATTGGTGGCCATCCCGATGGCTTTGGGCAGAAGGAAATTCGTGCCACCGTTCGCCACCTGGTACGCCGCGAACCTGTTCGCTATCGTTCCGCTGCGAAATATCCTGCCGGGCGCTCCGCCGCCCGGCTCGTTGATCGACCAGGCCCTGGTGCAGTGGGTGCTGCTCGCCCTTGCCACCGCGATGGCGCTGTATGTCTTTTCCTGGGTTCGGCAGGGCGACTAACCAGCCCCATTGCAGCCCGCGCAACGGGCGGCGGAAGCTGTTGACCAGGAATTTGGCGCTGAGCAGGTCTTCACCTAGACTCTAGGGGTTGCCGTGGGCAGACCTTGGCTGGCACCTACAAGCATGACCCGTCAGCCTCGCGTGCCTTTCGACGACAAAGACCATGCACGACAGGTCGGTGGACTATGTCCGCCTGCGTGTCAGCGCATATGTGAACCAGGTCAAGGAGATCTAGTGATTCAGCAGGAATCGCGGCTGAAGGTCGCCGATAACACCGGTGCCAAGGAGATCTTGTGCATCCGCGTGCTCGGTGGCTCGGGTAGGCGTTACGCCGGCATCGGCGACATCATCGTGGCGACCGTCAAGGACGCCATCCCCGGTGGCAACGTCAAGAAGGGTGAGGTCGTCAAGGCCGTCATCGTTCGCACCGTCAAGGAGCGCCGACGCGCCGACGGCAGCTACATCCGGTTCGACGAGAACGCCGCCGTCATCATCAAGCCTGACAACGACCCGCGCGGCACCCGCATCTTCGGGCCGGTCGGCCGCGAGCTTCGGGAGAAGCGCTTCATGAAGATCGTTTCGCTTGCTCCGGAGGTGTTGTAAATGAAGGTGCACAAGGGTGACACCGTCCTGGTCATCTCGGGCAAGGACAAGGGCGCCAAGGGCAAGGTGATCCAGGCCTACCCGACGCGCAACAAAGTGCTCGTCGAGGGCGTGAACCGGATCAAGAAGCACACCGCCATCTCCACCAACCAGCGCGGAGCGCAGTCGGGCGGGATCGTCACGCAGGAAGCCCCCATCCACGTCTCCAACGTGATGGTCGTCGACTCTGACGGTAAGGCCACCCGGGTCGGTTACCGGGTCGACGAGGAGTCCGGCAAGCGGGTCCGCATTTCCAAGCGCAACAACAAGGACATCTGAGGGCATGACAACGACAGAGCAAGTGAAGGTTCAGCCCCGGCTGAAGGCGCGCTACCGTGACGAGATCCGCGACGCGCTCAACCAAGAGTTCAAGTACGCCAATGTCATGCAGATCCCGACCGTGGTGAAGGTCGTGGTGAACATGGGCGTCGGCGATGCTGCGCGTGACGCCAAGCTGATCAACGGCGCGGTCACCGACCTGGCCCTGATCACCGGACAGCGGCCGGAGATCCGCAAGGCGCGCAAGTCGATTGCACAGTTCAAACTGCGCGAGGGCATGCCGATCGGTGCGCGGGTCACTCTGCGCAACGACCGGATGTGGGAGTTCCTCGACCGGTTGACCTCGATCGCGCTGCCGCGTATCCGCGACTTCCGCGGGTTGTCGCCCAAGCAGTTCGACGGCTCCGGCAACTACACCTTCGGGCTGAACGAGCAGTCGGTGTTCCACGAGATCGATGTGGACGCCATCGACCGGCCCCGCGGAATGGACATCACCGTCGTCACCTCGGCGACCAACGACGCCGAAGGACGAGCGTTGTTGCGCAGGCTCGGCTTCCCGTTCAAGGAGAACTGACCAGATGGCGAAAAAGGCTTTAGTCAACAAGAGCCAGCGCAAGCCCAAGTTCAAGGTGCGCGGATACACCCGCTGCAACAAGTGCGGCCGCCCACATGCCGTATACCGCAAGTTCGGGCTCTGCAGGATCTGCCTGCGTGAGATGGCACACGCGGGCGAGCTGCCCGGTGTGCAGAAGAGCAGCTGGTAACCCGGCTGACAACCAGACCAAATGACAACCACTAGACCAACCCACAGAACAGGTGCGCGGAAGGCCCAGCCGGGAACCACTGCGAGGAAGGCGATACCGCTGTCATGACAATGACGGATCCGATCGCAGACTTTTTGACACGTCTACGTAATGCCAACTCGGCGTACCACGATGAAGTGACGCTGCCGCATTCGAAGCTCAAGGTGAACATCGCCGAGATCCTCAAGCGGGAGGGTTACATCACCGACTACCACACCGAGGATGCGCGCGTCGGCAAGGCGCTGACCGTTCAGCTCAAGTACGGGCCGAGCCGGGAACGCAGCATCGCCGGCTTGCGCCGGGTGTCCAAGCCGGGTTTGCGGGTGTACGCGAAGGCCACCGGCCTGCCGCGGGTGCTCGGTGGGCTGGGTGTGGCGATCCTTTCGACCTCCTCCGGCCTGCTCACCGACCGTCAGGCGGCCAGACAGGGCGTGGGCGGCGAAGTCCTCGCGTACGTGTGGTGAGAGGGGACTGACATGTCGCGTATTGGTAAGCAGCCGATCCAGATTCCATCTGGGGTCGAAGTGGCCATCGATGGCCAGAACGTCTCGGTCAAGGGACCCAAGGGCTCGTTGGATTTGCAGGTAGCCGAGCCGATCACCGTGGTGCGCAACGACGACGGCGCCATCGTGGTCAGCCGTCCGGACGACGAACGGCGCAACCGTTCGCTGCACGGGCTGTCGCGGACTCTGGTGTTCAATCTGGTGACCGGGGTGACGCAGGGCTACACCATCAAGATGGAGATTTTCGGGGTCGGCTATCGCGTTCAGGCGAAGGGGTCCAACCTCGAGTTCGCGCTGGGTTACAGCCACCCCGTGGTGATCACGGCGCCGGACGGCGTCACGTTCGCGGTGGAGACGCCGACGAAGTTCTCGGTCTCCGGTATCGACAAGCAAAAGGTCGGCCAGGTCGCGGCGAACATCCGTCGCTTGCGCAAATCGGACCCGTACAAGGGTAAGGGCGTGCGCTACGAGGGTGAGCAGATCCGCCGCAAGGTCGGAAAGACAGGTAAGTAATCATGGCGCAATCACAAGTTGTCAACGCGCAGAAGCCGTTGGGGCAGAGCGTATCCGCGGTCCGGCGGAAGAGCCGGCTGCGCCGCCACGCGCGGCTGCGTAAGAAGATTTCAGGCACCACGGAGCGTCCGCGCTTGGTGGTACACCGTTCGTCGCGGCACATCCACGTGCAGCTGGTCAACGACTTGACCGGCACCACTTTGGCCGCCGCCTCGTCGATCGAGGCGGATGTGCGCGGTGTGGACGGCGATAAGAAAGCCCACAGTGTGCGGGTCGGCCAATTGATCGCCGAGCGGGCCAAGGCCGCAGGAGTCGACACCGTGGTCTTCGACCGCGGTGGCTACACCTACGGCGGGCGGATCGCGGCACTGGCCGACGCCGCTCGCGAAGGCGGACTCAAATTCTGATGGTAAGCAACGATCTTGGGGAATCAAACCTGAGCGGAAGGACCGCATAATGGCGGAGCAACCGGCTGGAACGGCCGGCCAGACGACCGGAGATGGTCGTGATTCTCGTGCCGACGGCCGTGACTCGCGCGATGGTCGTGGCCGCCGGGACGGTGGCGGCCGCGGCGGCCGCGACCGCGACGGGGACAAGAGCAACTACCTCGAGCGGGTCGTCACCATCAACCGCGTTTCCAAGGTGGTCAAGGGTGGTCGGCGCTTCAGCTTCACTGCCCTGGTCATCGTCGGCGACGGCAACGGCATGGTCGGTGTCGGCTACGGCAAGGCCAAGGAGGTACCGGCCGCGATCGCCAAGGGTGTCGAGGAAGCTCGTAAAGGCTTCTTCCGGGTGCCGTTGATCGGCGGCACCATTGTCCACCCGGTGCAGGGCGAAGCCGCCGCCGGTGTGGTGATGTTGCGTCCGGCCAGCGCGGGTACCGGTGTGATCGCCGGCGGCGCCGTTCGTGCGGTGTTGGAATGTGCCGGCGTGCGCGACATCTTGGCCAAGTCGCTGGGCAGCGACAATGCGATCAACGTCGTGCACGCGACGGTGGCCGCGCTCAAGCTGCTGCAGCGGCCCGAAGAGGTCGCCGCCCGACGTGGACTGCCGATCGAGGATGTCGCACCGGCAGGCATGTTGCGCGCCCGCCGCGAAAGTGAGGCGCTGGCCGCCAGTGCCGCTCGTGAAGGATCGGCATAACTATGGCCGCAGAACAAGCAACAACATCGACGCAGCTGAAGATCACCCAGACCCGCGGCATCATCGGCGCTCGCTGGAAGCAGCGGGAAAGCCTTCGCACGCTGGGGCTTCGGGGGATTCGTAAGTCGGTCGTCCGTGACGACAACGCGCAGACCCGCGGTCTGATCGCGGCCGTCCGGCACCTCGTGGAGGTCGAGCCGGCTGAGGGAGGTAGCACCAAATGACGATCAAACTGCATGACCTGCGTCCCGCGCCAGGTTCCAAGACCAAGCGCACCCGGGTCGGTCGTGGTGAAGGCTCCAAGGGTAAGACCGCGGGCCGCGGTACCAAGGGAACCAAGGCGCGTAAGAACGTGCCGGTGACCTTCGAGGGTGGGCAGATGCCGATCCACATGCGGCTGCCCAAGTTGAAGGGCTTCCGCAACCGGTTCCGTACCGAATACGAAGTCGTCAACGTCGCGGACCTCAATCGGCTTTTCCCGCAAGGCGGTTCGATCGGCGTCGACGAACTGGTGGCCAAGGGCGCGGTTCGCAAGAACACCCTCGTCAAGGTTCTCGGTGACGGAAAGCTGGCCGTCAAGGTCGACGTCACCGCACACAAGTTCAGCGGCAGCGCGCGGGACAAGATCACCGCGGCGGGCGGCTCAGCGACCGAGCTCTGACTCGCTCGCTATTTCTGCGGTCGCACGCCCAACACGTCGCGGAACAACGCTTGCCGTAAGGCCAGCTCACGCGGATCGCTCCACAGGTGAAAACCTAACCGATTCATGACGTAGGCGAAGCCGACTCCGGTGTCGGGGTCGGCGAACCCGAACGATCCGCCCAGCCCCGGAGTACCGAACGCCTTGTCGGACGAACCGAAGTTGAAGTGCGCGACCGGTTTGCAGTAACCCAGCGAGAACACCGAATCGACATGCAACACCTTGTCGCGTATCCCGCCGGTCGGTGTGCGCGCTGACTGGGTGAGTGCGGCGAGGGTGTCTGGTGTCAAACCCAGTTCGCGGCCACCGGTTGCCGCGCAGCTGTAAGCCTTCGCGACAGCCCGGGCGGGCCCGATCCCATTGGCGGCCGGTATCTCGACGGTGCGGACCTCTTCGCGGTTGAAATCTCGCATGGCGTCGACGTCGTTGGGCACGTTGATACTTCGGCCCGTCAGGCTGCGCGGATTCAACAACGACAGCGCGAGCCGTGGCGGCATGGCGTTCAGGTGCAGCAACGCCTCGGCGCGCGGCCAACCGTGCAGGTGTGCGACGCGATCACGGTCCACCGACGCGGGCAATCCGATGTGCAGGTCCAGTCCGAGCGGGGCGGCCACCTCGTCGGCAAAGAATCGGCCCAGCGTCCGTCCCTCCGGGTCGGCGTGCCGGATCAGCTCGGATTCATACCAGCCCAGGGTGAGTGCGTGATAGCCGTGGCGGGTGCCTGGCGGCCACGCCGGGGCCTGGCCCGCCAGCACCGCCGACAGCTTGTCGACATCAGCAAGGTCGGCCAGCAGCAGCGGTGCGTCCAGCGCCGACAATCCGGCTTGATGGGAGAGCAACTGGCGCACCGTCACATCCGCTTTGCCCGCTTGCGCGAACGCCGGCCAGTAGTCGGCGACCTTGGCGTCATAAGAGATCAGTCCGCGTGACGCGGCAACCGTGACTGCTAGGGAGGCAATGCCTTTCGTCGTCGAGAACATGTTGACGATGGTGTCCTGCTGCCAGGGTGTTTTCGTGAAGCCGTTGCGGTAGCCGCCCCACAGGTCGACGACTTTGACTCCGTTGCGATATACCGCGACCGCGGCGCCGATCTCGCGGTGCGCGGCGAAGTTGGCCCGGAACGCGTCGGCGACCTTGCCGTAACCCTCATCTGCGCTGCCTTCGACCAGGTCCGGCGGCGCCATGACTTTGCTCACCATTGAGTCGTTATACCGCGACCGGGCGGTGCAGACGGGTGCCTTGATCGAATTCGCCGGCCGCGTTGTCGGCTGACGCTCAACTCAGCTGCGGAATCACTTCTGCGGCAAGGCGTTCCATCTGCTCACGGTCCTCGGCGACGTCGCGGCCGACCGGATTCAGCAGGATCGTCGCAGCGCCCGCTTCGATGACCTCGCGCAGTCCGGCGATGACGTCGTCGACCGTGCCGGACACCGGTACCTCGTCGACGCCGGGCATCGAGCCGTAGATGCGGTGCAACCCGTCGAGCGCGCGTTCGCGAGCCTTGGCCGGGTCGTCGTCGATCATCAAGTAGACCCGTTTGCCGATCCGGAACGCCGCGGGATCCTTGCCCTGCTCGGCAATTTCGCGCCGCACGATCGGCACCGCCTCGGCGAACTTCGCGGTGGTCGAGGAACCCGCTCCAAGAAACGCGTCGCCATGGCGCACCGCGCGGGCCAGCGCCTTGGGAGCCTGACCGCCGAACCAGATCGGCGGATGCGGCCGCTGCACGGGCTTGGGCTGGATCGACACGTCGTCGACCTGACGGAATCGGCCGTCGAAGGTAACCCGCGGTGCGTCGGACCAGGCCGCCTTCATCAGCTGCAGCCCTTCGGTGAAATTGCTGATGAAGGTGTCACCGTCCACCCCGAAGGCGGCGAAGTTGCGGCGCCCGCCGCCGGGCGCCACGCCGACGTCCAGCCTGCCGTGGCTCAGCCGGTCGACGGCGGTGATCGAGGAGGCCAGTTGCAACGGCTCGTGCAACGACGAGACCAGCACGGCCACACCCAGCCGTAACCGGTCGGTGCAGGCCGCGGCCCAGGCCAGTAGCTCCAGCGGCGCGATGAGCGGCGCCGGGCCGATGGTCTGCTCAAGCACCCAGCCGCCCTCGAAGCCGAGTTCCTCAGCCCGCTTCAGGTAGGCACGGAGACCGGCGCCGTCGAAACGATTCGAATCGAATTGATGGATCGAGATGGAGAACTTCACCCCGTCAACCTACGGCGCGGGCTGCGGCGGCGCGCTCGTCGGTAGGCTCGAGACATGTTTGCTTTTCTGCCTGATCCGCCCGGTATCGACGATGTGCGAGCGCTGGCTCGGCGGGTGGACACTGCCCGTCACCATGGTGTTCCCAGCGACTGCGTGCTCGAGCTCGACCTGCGGGTCGCGCCGCCGGAAGCCGGCGGGTTCGATCCGCTGGTGATCATCACCGGCGGCAGCCGGCCGTTGCTGCTGCGCGAAGCCGTCGCGGCGCTGCACCGGGCCGCTGAGGATCCCCGCGTCGCGGGCCTGATCGCCCGGGTAGAGCTGCCCGCTGCCGCGGCAGGGCCGGTTCAGGAGCTGCGGGACGCCGTCGCGGCGTTCACCGCGGTCAAGCCGTCGCTGGCCTGGTCCGAGAGTTACCCGGGAACACTGTCCTACTACCTGGCGTCGGCCTTCGGCGAGGTGTGGATGCAGCCGTCGGGGACCGTCGGGCTAATCGGATTCGCCACCAACGCGCTGTTCCTGCGCGACGCCCTGGACAAGGCAGGTATCGAAGCGCAGTTCGTCGCCCGCGGTGAATACAAGTCGGCGGCAAATCTTTTCACACAGGACCGCTACACCGACGCGCATCGGGAAGCCGACACCCGGCTACTGGAGAGCCTGCGCGCCCAGGTGTGGCAGGCGATCGCCGAGTCACGCAAGGTCGGCCTTGACACGCTCGACGGGCTGGCCGACCAGGCGCCGTTGCTGCGTGCCGTTGCCGTCGAGTCCGGGCTGATCGATCGGATCGGCTTCCGCGACGAGGCGTATGCACGGATAGCAGAACTGGTTGGCGCCAAAGGCATTTCGCCGGAGACCGGTGACGCCGACGATGATGACGCCCCGCCGCGGTTGTTTCTGAGCCGTTACGCCCGGGCGACGGGACCAGGCGGGTCCCGGCCGTCGATGCCCGGGCGTGGACCCAAGGGCACCATCGCCGTCGTCACGCTCGCCGGCCCGATCGTCAGCGGCCGCGGCGGTTCACGGACGCCGTTCGGCTCGTCCAACGCCGGCGGTGACACCATCGCAGCGGCTCTGCGGGAGGCGGCCGCGAACGACGACGTCGCGGCGATCGTGTTGCGGGTCGACTCGCCGGGTGGGTCGGTCACCGCATCGGAAACCATTTGGCGAGAGGTGAAGAAGGCCCGCCAGCATGGCAAGCCGGTGGTGGCGTCGATGGGCGCGGTCGCGGCCTCCGGCGGCTACTACGTGTCAATGGGCGCCGACGCGATCGTGGCCAATCCCGGGACGATCACCGGATCTATCGGCGTGATCACGGGCAAGCTGGTCGCCCGTGGCCTCAAAGACCGCCTCGGCGTCGGGTCAGATGCAGTGCGTACCAACGCCAATGCCGATGCCTGGTCGATCAACACGCCGTTCACACCTGAGCAGCATGCCCAGGTGGAAGCCGAGGCGGACCTGTTCTACAACGATTTCGTGCAGCGCGTCGCCGATGGGCGCCACCTCAGCGTCGAGGCGGTCGACGCGGTGGCCCGGGGCCGGGTGTGGACCGGTGCCGACGCTCTCGAACACGGTTTGGTCGACGAGCTCGGCGGTCTGCGCACCGCCATCCGCAGGGCCAAGGTGCTGGCCGGCTTGGACGAAGACGACAAGGTCCGCATCGCCGGCTATCCGAGTTCGTCGCTCTGGGAGCTCCTGCGGCCGCGGTCGTCGTCACAACCGGCGGCGGCGTCGTTGCCGGATGCGTTGGGCGCGTTGATCACCCAGTCCGTGGTGGGGATCATCGAGCAGGCCGAGCGATCACTGACCGGTGCGAGCGTGTTGTGGATGGGTGAGTCCCGCTTCTAGCTTCCCAGAGTGCCGCTGACGTAGACGATTTCGCCCAGCGGGTCGTCGTTGTCGGGGGAGGGAAGCCGGCGCCCGTTGCTGACGAACAGGTCCGCGCGCGACGTCCCGGTGACCTCCCATGCGTTGCCGCGCAGGTAATCGATGACGTGGCTGCGCTCGCCGGCGTAGACCAGCGACGGCATGTCGATATCGAGACCGTGCTGGCGAAGCTGCGCAGTCTGCTCGCGCACCCGTTCGGCATCCAAATCCTTCAAGCCCGGCACGTATTCGGTGGCGATCGTGCTGCCGGGGACGCTCAAAGCGGTGATGTTGTCGAACAACCGGTCCTGGGCTTCGGACGGCAGGTAGATCAGCAGACCCTCGGCCAGCCACGCCGTCGGTGCGTCGACATCCAGTCCGGCGGCCCGTAACGCGGCCGGCCAGTCGGCGCGCAAATCAATTGCGACAGTACGTCGCGTCGCAGTGGGCGTGGCACCGAGTTCGGCCAGCGTCGTGGTCTTGAACTCGATCACCTGAGGCTGGTCGATCTCGTAGACCACCGTCCCGCACGGCCAGTCCAGCCGGTAAGCGCGGGAATCCAGCCCCGACGCCAGGATCACCACCTGGCGCACGCCCGTACCGACGGCCGCGAGCAGGTAGTCGTCGAAGTACTTGGTGCGCACACCCATTCCATCGACGACGGCCTGCGTCCGCTCCGGCGACGCGTTCGGGACCAGCGAGAGGTCGACGTCGCCGTCGATCATCTTGACCAGGAAATCAACCCCCACGGCCCGGACCAGTGGCTCGGCGAACGGGTCGTTGATCAACGGGGCTTCCGTCCTGCTCGCCATTGCGCGACCCGCGGCGACCATGGTCGCGGTCACCCCCACGCTGGAGGCCAGATCCCAGCTGTCGTCGTCAGTGCGCGTCATGCCTGTCCTATCTCAGCGTCGCGGCGACGTAGCTCATTTCTCTGAAGAGACTCATCGCCTCGTCTTCTGGAAATTGAAAGCCGTTGCGGGCGTAGAGTTCTGCGGCGGGATGAGCATCGACGTGCCAGCCGTGCTCGGTGAGGTAGTCGGCGACGATACTGCGCTCGCCGACGTAGAACAGTTCGGTTGCGTCCAGGTTGAAACCGACGCGTTGCCACCGCTCGCTGATGCTTTGCACGCGTTCATGGGAGAAGGCGTTCGGGTCGCCGACGTGCTCGGTGGCCAGCTGGCTGCCCGCCGCGCTGAGCGCGGTGATGTTGTCGAACAGGCGATCCTGGGCATCGGACGGCAGGTAGGGCAACAACCCCTCGGCGCTCCACGCGGTCGGCTGGTCGACATCGAAACCGCCGGCGCGCAACGCGGCCGGCCAGTCTTCGCGCAGATCGATGGCAATGGTATGAAGCTCCGCGGTCGGGGTGGCACCGAGGCCGGTGAGCGTGCCGGTCTTGAATTCGATGACCCGGGGTTGGTCGATCTCGTACACCGTCGTGCCATCAGGCCATGGCAGGCGGTAAGCGCGAGTGTCCAGACCCGACGCGAGGATCACCGCTTGGCGCACACCCGCTTCGGCGGCGCTGATGAAGAACTCGTCGAAAAACCTTGTGCGCACGGTCATTTGCTCGGTACGAGTTTTGCGGTTCAGCGTCGGGTCATCCTCGAGGCTGACATCACCGTCGAGGATGCGCACGAACGGGGCTAGTCCTACCGCGCGCACCAGCGGGGCCGCGAACGGGTCGTCGAGCAACGGCTCAGGTCCCTGGGAGGCCAATGCGCGCGAGGTCGCGACCATCGTCGCGGTGGCTCCTACGCTGGAGGCCAGATCCCAGCTGTCGTCGTGGCTGCGTGGCATTCGAATCGCTCCTACTTCTTGTCGGTCAGCGTGCCGCTGATGTAGAGACGGTCGGCGAATGGCAAGTCGTCCTCGACGATCGGTGGAAGTCCGTTGGCCGCAAACAACTCTCGGATGCTGCTGCCACCGATCTGCCATCCGTGATCGGTGAGGTAGACGCCCGCCTCATTGCGTTCGCCGAAGTAGACCAGCTCGGTCATGTCGAGATCGAGCCCGTGCTTGCGCCAGCGCTGGGAGACGGTCCGCATCCGTTCTTTGATCCGCTCCTCGTGGCCGGGCTCGCGGGTGGGCCCGCTTTCGGTTGCGATGCGGCTGCCCGGTGCGCTGAGCTCGGTGATGGTGTCCAGCAACCGATCCTGTGCGTCAGGCGGCAGATAACCCAACAGGCCCTCGGCGCTCCACGCGCTGGGCTGGGCTGGGTTGAAGCCCGCCGCCTGCAGGGCAGCCGGCCAGTCGTCACGCAGGTCGACGGCGACCGTGCGGCGGTAGGCGGTGGGCTGGGCGCCCAACTCGGCCAGCGTGCGAGACTTGAATTCGATGACTTGCGGCTGGTCGATTTCATACACCGTGGTGCCGTCAGGCCACGGGAGCCGGTAGCCGCGGGCATCCAGCCCGGACGCCAAGATGACCGCCTGCCGAATGCCCGCCTTGGTCGCGTCGATGAAGAACTCGTCGAAGAATTTGGTGCGGACCGCCATGTTGTCGGTCATCCGCTGGACGCCCGCCGGGGAGCCGTCGCTGTCGTCCTCGAGGTCAGCGGGCGTCAGCTCACCAGTGGCCAGCCGGGTGAACAGGTCCAGACCGACCGCCCGAACCAGCGGCTCGGCGTACGGATCGTTGATCAGCGGGCTGTCGGCCTTGCTCGCCATCGCGCGTGCAGCAGCGACCATGGTGGCGGTTGCCCCGACGCTCGATGCCAAGTCCCAGGTGTCGTCATCGGTGCGTGCCATCGCTGCCTCTCTGCAGGTTCCGAGTGATTACTTAGCCAATATAACGAGCCTACCACGGTGTAGAAATGCCACTTGACCTGGCATATTTGTAGAACTCAACACCCTTGTGGCGTATTCCGCCGCCTAGTTCACTGCCGGCGCCCGCATCCGGCGTGGCCACGATGCCGGTGGCGCAACGCTATCGCCGCTTTTGGGAACTGGCGTCGTCAACCTAGCTCGGCCGAGACGTATCGGATATCGCCGAACGCGACCATCGAGGGAGCGTCCGGGAACTCGAAGCCGTTGGCGATGTACAGCTCGGGCGTGGTGTGCACGGTCGTCTGCCAGCCTTGACCGGTCAGGTATTCAGCCGCGTCGTTGCGCTCACCGTCGTAGACCAGCTCGGACCAGTTCAGGTTCAGCCCGAGGCGGCGCCAGCGCTCGCTGATCTCCTTGCCCCGCTTGGCGATTCGATCGCGCATATCCGGGACGTAACCGGTGCCTATTCGGCTGCCTGCCGAACTGAGCGCGGTGATGTTGTCGAACAACCGGTCCTGCGCGTCGGGCGGCAGGTAGCCCAGTAGGCCCTCGGCGATCCATGCTGTCGGTCGGCCGGAATCAAATCCGTTGTCCCGCAATGCGCCTACCCAGTCGTCACGAAGATCGACGGCCACCGCCTTGCGATCGGCCGCCGGAGCCGCTCCCAGGTCGGCCAAGGTGCGCGTCTTGAATTCGATGACCTGCGGCTGGTCGACTTCGAACACCACCGTTCCCGACGGCCACGTCAGCCGGTAGGCGCGGGTGTCCAGGCCGGCGGCCAGAATGACGGCTTGGCGCACACCCGCTGCGGCGGCCTCGGTGAAGAAGGTGTCGAAGAAGCGGGTTCGCACCGCCATTCCCTCGGCCAACCGTCGCGGCGTGAAGGCCGGGTCGTCGTCGGTGAGCTCGATCTCGCCGTTCATCATCTTGATGAAGGCGTCCACGCCGACCGCGTTGACCAGCGGTTCGGCGTACGGATCGTCAATCAGCGGATCCGGGCCTTTTGACGCCATCGCGCGCCGCGCGGCGACCGCGGTCGCGGTGGCTCCCACGCTGGAGGCCAGATCCCAGCTGTCGCCGTCGTGTCGTCCGGTGGCGTTCGCGGTCATGTGGGACCTCCTAGCTGCGGG
This sequence comes from uncultured Actinomycetota bacterium, assembly GCA_963834615.1. Classification (GTDB taxonomy): domain Bacteria; phylum Actinomycetota; class Actinomycetes; order Mycobacteriales; family Mycobacteriaceae; genus Mycobacterium. The sequence continues at coordinate 465,894 of CAWICO010000001.1, read as the reverse complement.
TGGCGGTCAGGGAGACGATGTTGCGGAACGCGGCCAGCGCGTCATCGCCGGGGAAGACGAGACCGTATTCGCCGAACAGTTCCCGTCGATTACGGGCCGCGACCTGCCAGCCGCGCTCGCCGAGGTAGTCGGCGACGTTGTTGCGATCGCCCTCGTAGAACAACCCGGACAAGTCGACGTCGCAGCCGAGATTGGCCCACCGGTCGCTCATCGCCTGCCCGCGTTCGGCCATCGTCGAACCGCTGTCCGGGTGATATTCGGTGGCGAGTTGGCTACCGGGCGCGCTGAGCGCGGTGATGTGGTCGAACAGTCGATCCTGTGCTTGCGGCGGCAGGTACATCAACAGTCCCTCGGCGCTCCACGCCGACGGCTTGGTGGTATCAAAACCGCTGTCGCGCAACGCAGCCGGCCAGTCGTCGCGGAGGTCGATGCTGACCGTGCGGCGCTCGGCCGTCGGCTCGGCGCCCAGGCGTGTCATGGTCTCGGTCTTGAACGCGACGACCTGAGGTTGATCGACTTCGTAGACGACGCTGCCGGCCGGCCACGGTAGGCGGTAGGCCCGGGCGTCCAAGCCGGCGGCCAAGATGACGGCCTGGCCGATCCCGGCCTTGGCCGCGTTGACGAAGAACTCGTCGAAGAACTTGGTGCGCACCGCCAATGAGTCGGTTTCCGCCTGCAGTTCGGTGCTGCCGTTGTCGCCTGCATCTTCTTCCAGGGCGGGGCTGACCTCGCCATCGACGACGCGGGTGAAGAAGTCGATGCCGACCGCCCGCACCAGTGGGGCGGCGAACGGGTCGTTGATGATCGGGTCGGCGTCCTCGGTCGCGAGTGCCCGGGCCGCCGCGACCATCGTCGCGGTGGCGCCCACACTGGAGGCCAAGTCCCAACTGTCTGTGTCGCTGCGTGCCATGCTCACCCTTCCTTGAGAACCGAACTGAGATACACCACGTCGCCGAACGGGGCGTCGTCGTCATCGATCGGCGGCAACCCATGTCCGGCGAGAAGGTCTGCGCCGCTGCTGCCGACGGTGTCCCAGCCGCGTCCGGCCAGATACGTCGCGACGTCTGTGCGGTCATCGAAATACACCAGGGCGGCCATGTCGAGATCGAATCCGTGCTCGCGCCACCGATCGGATTGGCGCTGCATGCGGCGGCGCAATTCCGCTTCGTTCAGATCGTTGATGTCCACCAGGCCCTCGGTCGCGAACCGGCTACCGGGCGCGCTGAGGGCGGTGATCTGGTCGAGCAGCCGGTCCTGGGCCTCGGCGGGCAGGTAGCCCAACAATCCCTCGGCGATCCACGCGGTGCGCTGCGCGGGATCGAATCCGGCCTCCGCCAGGCGGCGTGGCCAGTCGTCGCGCAAGTCGACCGCGACTGCTCGGCGATCTGCCGTCGGCTGCGTGCCCTGTCCGGCCAGCGTCGCGGTCTTGAATTCGATGACCTGCGGCTGGTCCACCTCGAAGACCGTGGTCCCGGCGGGCCAGGGCAGCCGGTACGCACGGGAGTCCAGGCCGGAGGCCAAGATGACGGCCTGTCGAATGCCGGCAGACGTGGCGTCGAGAAAGAAGTTGTCGAAGTACTCGGTGCGAATGCCCATCGCGTCGGCGAACCGCCGCAGACCCTTGGCCTCGTCGTCGCGCAGTTCACTCGGATTCAGCTCGCCGCCGGCCATCTTGCTGAAGAAATCGATCCCGACGGCGCGCACCAGCGGCTCGGCGAACTGGTCGTTGATCAGCGGATTCGGGCCTCGCGTCGCGACCGCGCGAGCCGCCGCGACCATCGTCGCCGTCACTCCGACACTGGACGCCAAGTCCCAGCTGTCGCCGTCAAACCGCGCTCTACTCATGTCCGCCCATGCGTGTTATCCGAAACCTCTCGACCGAAACTCCCGTTGACTTCATATTTAGCCAAGGTAAAGAGCTACTGAAACTCTACGCCCCGGCGCCGGCCGCAGCCCACCCCGTTTGCGGGTAAGCGCTTCGTGCGCTGTTAGTCTCGTAGACTGTCTGACGCGCGCCTGGACACGTCTGCCTGCTAGTCCTCCGCGCGCGCCTCAGGACCATGCAGGACCATCAGTGCTGGATACTCCAGCCAGTAGGCATGCCGCGACCAGAGCCCGGCTGCGCAGGAGGAAGAGTGCTTTCCGCTTTCATCTCATCGCTGCGAACAGTCGACCTGAGACGGAAGATCCTGGTGACGCTCGGCATCGTGATCCTCTACCGCCTGGGCGCGACGGTGCCGTCGCCGGGCGTGAACTACCCCAATGTGCAAAAGTGCCTCCAGCAGATCAGCGGCGGAGAATCGGCGCAGATCTACTCGTTGATCAACCTGTTCTCCGGTGGTGCGCTGCTTCAGCTGACCGTGTTCGCGGTCGGGGTGATGCCCTACATCACCGCGAGCATCATCGTGCAGCTGCTCACCGTGGTCATCCCGCGGTTCGAAGAGCTGCGAAAAGAAGGCCAGTCCGGTCAGGCCAAGATGACTCAGTACACGCGTTATCTGGCGATAGCGCTGGCCGTGCTGCAGGCCACCAGCATCGTGGCGCTGGCGGCCAACGGCGGGCTGTTGCAGGGCTGCAACCTGGACATCATCGCCAACCAGAGCATCTTCACCCTGGTCGTCATCGTGCTGGTGATGACCGCGGGCGCGGCGCTGGTGATGTGGATGGGCGAGTTGGTCACCGAGCGGGGTATCGGTAACGGTATGTCGCTGCTGATCTTCGCGGGTATCGCCGCCCGAATCCCGGGCGAAGGTAAAAGCATTCTGGACAGCCGCGGCGGGGTGGTGCTGGCCACCGTCTGTGTGGCAGCTCTGATCATCGTGGTCGGCGTGGTGTTCGTCGAGCAGGGTCAGCGCCGCATCCCGGTTCAGTACGCCAAGCGCATGGTGGGTCGGCGGATGTACGGCGGCACCTCGACGTATCTACCGTTGAAGGTCAACCAGGCCGGCGTTATCCCGGTGATCTTCGCGTCGTCGCTGATCTACATCCCGCATCTGATAACCCAGTTGATTCGCAGCGGCAGCGGCGGCCTGGGCAACAGCTGGTGGGACAAGTTCGTCAGTAACTACCTGTCGAACCCGGGAAGCCCGGTCTACATCGGCATCTACTTCAGCCTGATCATCTTCTTCACGTACTTCTACGTATCGATCACGTTCAACCCTGATGAGCGTGCCGACGAGATGAAGAAGTTCGGCGGCTTCATTCCCGGTATCCGGCCGGGCAGGCCGACCGCGGACTATCTGCGCTACGTGTTGAGCAGGATCACATTGCCTGGTTCGATCTACCTAGGTGTCATCGCGGTGCTGCCCAACCTGTTCCTCCAGATCGGCAGTTCCGGGCCGGCGCAGAACCTGCCGTTCGGTGGTACTGCGGTGCTGATTGCCATCGGTGTCGCGTTGGATACGGTCAAACAAATCGAGAGTCAGCTCATGCAGCGCAATTACGAAGGGTTCCTCAAGTGAGAGTTGTGTTGCTTGGGCCTCCTGGAGCAGGTAAGGGCACGCAGGCCGTCAAGCTGGCCGAGAAGCTCGAGTTACCGCACCTGTCCACCGGTGACCTTTTCAGGGAGAACATCGGCAACGGCACCAAGCTCGGTCTAGAGGCCAAGCGCTACCTGGACGCCGGCGATCTGGTGCCATCCGAACTGACCAATGAACTCGTCGACGAGCGGCTGACCAAACCGGACACCGACGTCGGATTCATCCTGGACGGCTACCCGCGCTCGGTGCAGCAGGCCCGGGCGCTGCACGACATGCTGGAGCGCCGGGGGACCCAACTGGACACGGTGCTGGAGCTTCGGGTGCCCGAAGAGGCGTTGTTCGAGCGGCTCAAGGCGCGCGGACGTGCCGACGACACCGACGATGTCATCCGCAACCGGATGAATGTCTATCGTGCCGAGACCGCGCCGCTGATCGAGTACTACAGCGACGAGTTGACAACCGTCGAGGCCGTCGGCACGGTCGACGAGGTGTTCGCTCGCGCGCTGCAGGCCCTGGGTAGGTAGCCGGTGTTCGCCCTGGCGGGCCTGCGCAGTCGCAAGGTGGTGCCGCAGCGTAGCGCCGCCGAACTCGACGCCATGGCCGCTGCCGGGGCCGTCGTCGCGGCCGCGCTGCGGGCGGTCCGCGAAGCCGCGTCTCCCGGAGTCTCGACGCACGAACTCGACCAGATCGCCGAATCGGTGATCCGCGACGCGGGCGCGACGCCGTCGTTTCTCGGCTACCACGGCTTTCCGGCGTCCATCTGCTCGTCGGTCAACGATCGCGTCGTGCACGGCATCCCGTCCACCGACGACATCCTCGCCGCCGGCGACCTGGTCTCGATAGATTGTGGCGCCATCCTGGACGGCTGGCACGGCGACTCGGCCATCACGTTCGGTGTCGGACAGCTCATCGCGGCGGACGAAATGCTCTCGCAGGCGACCAAAGAGTCGATGGAAGGCGGGATCGCCGCGATGGTGCCCGGCAACCGCCTGACCGACGTGTCGCATGCGATCGAAACAGCCACCAAAGCGGCCGAGGCTCGCCACGGACGTGCGTACGGGATCGTCGAGGGCTACGGCGGACACGGCATCGGCAGGCGGATGCACATGGATCCGTTCCTGCCCAACGAGGGAGCGCCCGGTCGCGGCCCGCTGCTGGCACCGGGATCAGTGCTGGCCATCGAGCCGATGCTGACCCTGGGCACCCGCAAAACAACAGTGCTCGACGACGAGTGGACGGTCGTTACCACCGACGGTTCTCGTGCCGCACACTGGGAGCACACCGTTGCAGTCACCGAGGACGGGCCCCGCATTCTGACCCTCGGCTGACTCCGTCGGGTATCGAGTGAACCAAACGACGATCTGAGTCGTGTCATCACCGAGAGGCTGGTGATGGACAAACCGGGCACCGGCGCGGATGCAAGCGCTCTGAAGCGGCTGTGCGACGAACATGCCGCGGCTTTGTGGCGCTACGCGTGGCGGTTGACCGGTGATCCTGACCAGGCCGAGGACGTGATGCAAGAAACCTTGCTGCGGGCATGGCAACGCCCGCACGTCTTCAGCAATGGGCAGTCGCCACGCGGCTGGCTTTTCACCGTTGCCAGAAACATGGTCATCGACGACCGACGCAGCGCACGGTTTCGCAATGAGTTGATCTCGCGGGACGGCTCAGGTCTGCCTGAACAGGCGGGCCCCGACGAGTCGGGTGGGGCGCTGAACCGGGCATTGATCGGCGATGCGATGGGGCAGTTGTCCGCTGACCACCGGGTGGTAATTGGCCGCTCGTACTACCAAGGCTGGACCACTGCGCAGATCGCCGCTGATCTCGGGATCGCCGAAGGCACGGTGAAATCGCGGCTGCACTATGCGCTGCGGGCACTGCGCCAGGCGTTAGTTGAGATGGGGGTGACGCAATGACGGAATCCCGGAACGGAAGGGTTCCCGGCCAAGGCGGCACGCCCGAGGGTGCCGACGGTTACGCGATGTGGGACGCCGCTTACGTATTGGGCGCTTTGCCAGATGCCGATCGCCACGAATTCGAGACACACATGGCCGGCTGTGCCTCGTGTCGCGACGCCGTAGCCGAATTGGTCACTGTCGTCACCCTTACTGACACTGCTGAACTACGAGGACGTCGTCGCTGACGTGTCGACCGCGGCTCCGCCGTGCCCCGACGTGATGACGCCGCTACTGGCGAAGGCTGACCAGCGGATGGCCGCGGTGGCAGATCGGGTGGATCGGCAGCCGGTGATGGCGCCGGCGACGGTGGATGCGCAGACCGTCTTCCCGGTCTTCCGCACGGGCAACTACGCCCCGGTGCACGACGAGTTGACCGCGTTCGATTTGCCAGTAGAAGGCAGCATCCCCGCCGAACTGAACGGCTGGTATCTGCGCAACGGCCCCAATCCGCGTGCGGGCGGCGATCACTGGTGCGTCGGCGACGGAATGGTCCACGGCATCCGGCTGGAAAACGGCCGCGCCGCGTGGTACCGAAACCGCTGGGTGCGCACCGAGAGCTTCGATGATCCGGTTCCGATCTACAACGACGACGGCACCCGAAACCTGCACTCCAGCATCGCCAATACCCATGTGGTCCGGCACGCCGGCAAAACGTTGGCCCTGATGGAGTTCTCGCTGCCCTACGAAATCAGCAACGATCTGAAGACGTTGGGCGTCTACGACTTCAGCGGCATGTTGACTGACTCGATGACGGCACACCCGAAAATCTGCCCGACCACCGGTGAATTGCATTTCTTCGGGTCCGGCAACATCTTCCAGCCGCACGTCAACTATCACCGCGCGGACGCCGACGGCCATCTGACGGTCAGTCGCCCACTCGACGTGAGCGCGCTGACATTGATGCACGACTTCGCGTTGACGGACAGCTACGTGGTCTTCATGGATCTACCGCTGCTGTTCAACCTGAACGTCGCACTCACACAGCCGCATCAACGAGATCTGCCGTACCGCTGGGACGACAACTACGGCGCCCGGCTGGGACTGCTGCGCCGCGACGACCCCTACGGTTCGGTGCGCTGGTTCGACATCGACTCGTGCTTCGTCTTTCACATCGCCAACGCCTATGACTATGCGGCGGGATTCAATCATCCTCGAAGTCCTCCGGTATCCCGAGATGTGGCGCGAGAGTAGTGATTTCGGAAGCGACGCGGTGTTGTGGCGTTGGAAGATCAACCTGGACAACGGAATCGTCGAGGAACGCCAGCTCGACGACCGCGGCGTGGAGTTCCCGCGCGTCGACGACCGGCTCGTCGGCGCCGCCGCCCGCTATTCGGTGGCGGTCGGCAGCGGTGCGCTGGTCCGCTACGACCTGCAGCGTGATACGGCGACCGAACATCGCTTCGGCGGCGGCGGCGGCGCGGAGCAGCAGCGGTGTACCTGGCGAGGCGGTGTTCGCGCCTGCGGCCGGGCAAGCCGACGAGCTGGCCGGCTGGTACCTGACATACGTGTACGACCCGGCGACTGACGGCAGTGATCTGGTTGTCATCGACGCCTCCGACTTCGAGGGCGACCCGGTCGCCCGCATCCGGCTTCCGCGCCGTGTGCCGCACGGATTCCATGGCAACTGGATCCCAGACTGAGCGGGGCCGGGTTGCCATACTGCGATAATGAACTTGAAAGGCGTGCAACTCGTATCACTTATCAGGAGGTGATCGAGTGAGTCGAGCCAGCGCATCTGACGCCGAATCCGCATTGATGAAGGCGCTCTATGACGAGCACGCCGGGGCTTTGTGGCGGTATGCGCTTCGGCTGACCCGTGACGCGAGCCGTGCCGAAGACGTAGTCCAGGAGACGCTGTTACGAGCGTGGCAGCATCCCGAAGTGGTCGGCGACACCGAGCGTTCGGCACGCGCGTGGCTCTTCACTGTTGCCCGCAACATGATCATCGACGAGCAACGCAGCCCACGGATCCGCAAATTCGGTGGTTCGCTGGACGAGTCAAGCGCACCCGAGCCGCCGGCTCCCGACCAGGTAGACTCGGCGCTGGACCGCATGCTGATCGCGGACGCCATGGCCCAGATGTCGCCTGAACACCGAGCCGTTGTCGAGCGATCCTATTACCGGGGCTGGACCACCGCGCAGACCGCCGCTGATCTCGACATCGCGGAAGGGACCGTAAAATCGCGACTACACTACGCGGTGCGGGCCTTGAGACTCACTCTGCAGGAGATGGGGGTGACCCGATGACCCCAAAGACAATGTGTCGGGCCATCCGCTCGGCCGTCGGCTTCGAATACCTGTGTATGGCATCAGACCGGGAGAAACGATGAGGGCGATCCGAGGTCTCGGGCCGCTCGGCGACAGCGACATGCCCGCGGGCGACAGCCACGAGTATGCGACGTGGGATGCGGCCTATGTGCTCGGATCGTTGTCACCGGCCGATCGGCGGGAGTTCGAGGCGCACCTCGCCGGCTGCCCGTTCTGTGGTCAGGCCGTCGCCGAACTCAGCGGCATGCCAGCCTTGCTATCGAAGCTTGATAGCGACACCGTGACCGCGATCAATGCGGGTGATCACACCGCCGAGCCCCCGAACTTGTTGCCGTCGCTGTTGTCCGCAGTGCGCCGGCGGCGGCACCGCTCCCGCGTGGTGGCATGGTCTTCTGCGTCCGCCGCCGCCGCGCTGCTGGCTATCGCCCTGTTCGTCGGGATCACGGGTCATTCTCCGACGGCTTCGCCCCCGCAGGCGAGCGTGTCCGCGCTGCCGATGTCCCAGGTTGGAACGACAGCACTGGCCTCGACGGTATCGCTGCGCAACCAGAACTGGGGCACCTACATCGACCTCAACTGCGTGTGCCTCGCCCCGGTCAACGCCCACCACGACAGGCTGGCGATGGTCGTGGTGAGTCGCGACGGCACCCATACCCAGTTGGCGACTTGGGTAGCGGATCCGGGCCACACTGCGACACCGGCCGGCAGTATCTCAACGCCCGTCGATCAGATCGCAGCGGTGCAAGTGGTTTCCGCCGACAGCGGACAGGTGTTGCTGCAGCGCTCTTTGTAAATCCCTGCCGCACAATAAAAGTCGACTAACAGTGGACCTGCCCGCGGGCCATCCAGCTGTGGAAAAGGCCATCCGGGTCGTAAGCGGTCTGGCGCTGCGGTGAACTTCTCGTCGGGGTCCTGCGTGGTAATTGCAGGAGGTTTGAGATGAATCCGTTGCTGATGATCGGCTTTTCAGTCGGCACCCCGTTCGCTGGATTTGGCCTGCTGAGGCTGCAAGCGCGACTTGAGCAGTGGGCTTACCAACGGCACGCAGAGGACTGAAGTGACCCATCGATTGAGGCGCCGCGACGAAATGGATCGGGAGCCAAATCCTAAGTTGGCCCGCTACAGGCAAGCCGCGAAGCTGATGCCGGCGCCGAACGCGCCGTCGACTCGGTCGCTTCGGATCCTCGTGGTCGGCGCCGGCGTAGGAGGCATTTCCGTAGCTCGGGGACTGTTGCGCGACGGACATGATGTCACCGTCTTCGAACGGCGAGCGGAGGTGAAGGCCGGTGGCGGTGCGGTGACCATCTGGTCCAACGGCGCCACCGTGCTCGGGCAGCTGGGGGTCGATATGGATGGGGCTGGTCAGCTGCTATCCACCGTGCGGGTCGTGACGTCTACCGGTCGCCCGGTCGCCACCATGGACCTGACATCGATTGAGAACCGTTTGGGCGCACCAATTCGGATGGTCCCACGTCGAGTCCTGCTTGAACGACTGCTGGAAGGGTTTCCGACGGATCGCCTTCGGTGCAATGCCCGTGCGGTCGGGGTCGTCAGTACGCACCGGGGAGTCCGCCTCGAATTCGACGACGGCAGCTCGGTAGATGGCGATCTGTTGATCGGTGCGGATGGCCTGCACTCGACGGTTCGAGACATCGTCGGCGCGCAACCCGCGGAGGCCACCGGCTGGTGCAGCTGGCAGGGACTGGCCACTCTTCCACACGTCGCCGACCAGCACGTCGCACACATGATCATCGGCGAGCACGGAAGTATCGGCCTGTGGCCGGCCGGGGGTTTGGACGTGCAGTGGTGGTTCGACTTGCCATGGTCGCCCGACTTCGTCAGACCGGGACGTCCGATCGACATGATCCGGTCCAATTTCACAGGATGGTCCGACTCGGTGGACGAAGTACTCGCGACGTTGACAGACGAAGATCTGGCCCGTTCGCCGTTCCCGCATTTTCGGCATCCGATCCCGGGCTGCGGCCGAGGCGCGGTGACGTTGCTCGGCGATGCCGCACACACGATGCCACCTACCCTTGCGCAGGGGACCAATCAGGCGCTGCTTGACACGATGATGCTGTGCAAGGCGCTTTCGGATGTCGGCAGAGGATGGAAGGTGCTGCGCAGCAACGACTGTGATCTACCAAGTGCGTTGCGCTGGTATGAGAACAGCAGGCGACGCAAGGTCAAGGCGGTGTCCTGGGTGACTACGCAGCAAGTGTCCCGTAGTGAGTCCGCGCTCAGACCGGCGGCGATGATTCCAAACTGGTTCATGACCTGGGCGCTGACGACGTTTCTGAGTTCGGTGAGTCACCGCCGAGTGTCCGCGGAGATCAGCCGGGACCTCGCGGCCGCGACGACCACCCGTCTTGTCAACGCAAATGAATGAGCCCGTGAACGAATCGCCCGCGATGCCTTCGACCACCGACACCACCAAGGTGCCACCCGCCAAGCTGGCCCGCGTTGTCGAGTGGATTCGCCACTACCTGTATCGGCTCCATCAACGGCTGACACCCGCGCCAGCAGCGATGATGGAGATGATCATTGCTACCTGGACGTCGCAGGCGATCACTGCGGCGGCCCAACTCGGTCTCGCCGATGCCCTTACCAACGGCCCGCTGCCGATCGAGGAGCTGTCCGCCCGGGTGGGCGCGGACGCGGACGCGCTACTTCGGCTGCTGCGGGCGTTGATCGGCCGGGGCATCTTCCATCATCGCCGCGACGGCCGCTATGAGCTGAATTCCCTTGCCGATACTCTGCGTTCGGACGCACCGATCTCGATGACTTGGGCCGCCCAGTTTTACGGGTCGCAGGAGCAGCGTGAACGCTGGACCATGCTGGTGGACTCGATCCGAACCGGGATTTCGGTCGTCCCGGCACTGCGCGGCAAGGAGAGCTTCGACTACTTCGCCGATGAACCCGAGCTTGCCGAACTTTTCAACCAGACGATGACGAGCGTTTCGAAGCTGACGGACGCGCCCGTGGTCGCCGGCTACGACTTCAGCGCTTACCCCACGATCGTCGACGTCGGCGGCGGGCATGGCCCCCTGCTGGCCGCCATCCTGACGGGAGCGCCGGCTTCGCGGGGCGTCCTCTACGACCTGGCGCGGGTCGTCGCGAGCGCCCCAAACCTGTTGCGCGAGCGCAATGTCGCCGACCGGGTGCGTATCGCCGAGGGGTCGTTTTTTGACAGCGTTCCCAGCGGTGGTGACGCGTACATCCTCAAGAACATCATCCATGACTGGCCCGACGAGGAAGCGGTGCAGATCCTGCGTAACGTTCGCAGCGCAGCCGGCCCCCGAGCAACGGTGCTGCTGATCGAATTGGTCATCCCCAAGCACGACCGTGACTTCCCCGGGAAATGGGTGGATTTGGAGATGCTTCTAAATTTGGGCGCGCGCGAACGCACTGCGGCCGAGTATCGAGACCTGCTCAGCCGAGCCGGATTTCAGATGACACGGGTGGTGCAAACCGCTTCCCCGCTCAGCCTGGTAGAGGCCCGAGTCGCATAACCACAACGACCGGCATCGACGAGCGGTGTCGAGGGCCCGGCCTGCCGTCTCCTCGACTGAGGCGCGGGGCAGCGTGAACTTCCCGGCCCCGCCCGACGTCTTCTAGACATAGGAGGCGGTAACGATGCGCAACTCTGACAGGGCGTGGGTGGCACTGGCCGGTGGCGTAGCAGCCTACGACCTCATCGCTACCGATGACGAGCAGCTGACCAACGCGGCCCGCCGGTATTTCAAGTCTCAGCCGATTGCCACTGCGTCGATGATCTTGGTGACAGCCCTGCATCTGGTCGGCGGCATACCGCCGTGGTGCGACCCAATCAGTCTGACGTTCGCCGCGCATCGACGGCTGCTCCGGCGGCAGTTGTGGCATCGCCCTCAAGCAGATCACCGGGACGGCGCGGTGGCTGCTGCTATCGTCCGCAAGTTTGCCGCGTGAAGGCGTGGTAGCCGGGTCGGGTGAAGAGCGGGTGGGGATTCTATGCCGCAGTCCTGTCCTGCCGGCATGAACCGCAAGCGGCTCTGGATCGTGTCATTGCTGGGACCCGAAGTCTGCGGTGCCAAGAAGACGACAGGAGGTCGCGGATGACTACAAAGACCCAGGACAGCCCCGACGCCGTCGTGATCGGCGCGGGGCCGGCGGGTCTGGCTGTCGCACGCGAACTTGATCATCAGCACGGCATCAAAGCGCTCGTTCTGGACCGCGCAGCGGCCCCGGCGATTTCGTGGCGCACGCGCTATGACAACTTTCGCCTCAACACGACCGGGTTCTTGTCGCACCTTCCCGGACAACGGATTCCCTTGAATGCCGGCCGTTGGCCGACCAAGGAGGACATGGTCCGCTATTTCGATCACTATGTTCAGCGGCAGAACATCGCGCTGCGACTCGGATGTGAAGTCCACCGCGTCGACCGAGCCGATGGATTCTGGCAACTTGACACGTCGTCGGGTGAACTCCGGACCTCGGCAATCGTTCTCGCCACGGGCAACTACAGCGCGCCCACCATCCCGCCCTGGCCCGGACTCAAACGCTTCAACGGCGAGATCGTCCACTCCGGGGACTTCACCAACGCTTGGCCTTACCGCGGCCGCGACGTCCTCGTTGTTGGCGCAGGAAATTCGGCCGCCGATATCGCTGTTCAGCTCGTTAACGATGGCGCGCGACGGATCTGGCTTGCGGTGCGCACACCGCCGCACCTCGTGCGGCGGGCCATCGGACCGTTTCCATCGGATATCTTTCTCGAGCTGTTCTCCAGGGTTCCCGCACGCATGGTCGATCCGGTGATCGCGCGGATGAACCACCTGCTGTTAGGTGACCTGTCGGCCTACGGCTTCAGGCGGCCGCCGCTCGGCCTGAAGGCGACGGTGGAGAAACGAGGTCGTATCCCGACGCTGGCCGACGAACTCATCGACGTGGTGCGAGTGGGGCGCGTCGAGGTCGTCGGCGCCGTCAAAGCCGTCGAATCCGACAGCGTGATCCTCGCCGACGGCACATTCGTGACGCCGCAGGTGATCATCGCCGCAACCGGGTTCGGCACGGATCTCGACAGGTTGGTCGGACATCTCGGTGTCCTCGACGAGCATGGTAACCCGCGCGGCGGCTTCGCCTCGCACGTCGGCGACGGGATGTTCGCGATCGGATACGGCATTCCGCCCAACGGCCCACTCCGGGCGATCCGCGTCAACGCGACGCCATTGGCCCGGGAAGTTGCGCACTACTTGAAGCGGATCGTTTCAATTCAGCAGTGCGAAACAGTTGACGGCCATATCTCCCTGGCAACAGGCTGAGATGGCTCGGGCGAGAAGCATGGGGGCACAATGATTTCGCTTTCCACCGAAAAGACATTCTTTCGCGGCGCCGACGGTTACGAAACGGCCCGTCGGGAAAGCGTATGGAATGGCCTTCTGCCGGAACGTTTTCCCGATGTAATCGTGCAGGCACACGACACCGACGACGTGATCGCGGCTCTCCGTTATGCGCGGGCCGACGGACATCACGTCGGCGTATGTTCTGGTGGACGCAGCTGGGCGGCCAGTCACCTGCGCGACGGTGGCATGTTGCTCGATGTCAGTCGCCTCGATCACTGCAGTGTCGATCCGGATCGGATGACCGCGGACGTCGGCCCGGGCAAATCCGCCAGCGTGTTCGCGACCGGCCTGGACGCACAAGGGCTCTTCTTTCCCGCGGGTCACTGTGAGGGTATTCGCCTCGGTGGCTATCTGTTACAGGGCGGATATGGCTGGAACAGTTCGGTGGTCGGCCCGGCGTGCGAAAGCGTGCTTGGACTGGAAGTCGTCACCGCCGACGGTGAACAGATCTACTGCGACCCCGAACACCATCCAGACCTGTTCTGGGCAGCACGCGGCTCGGGACCGGGCTTCTTCGGCGTGGTTACTTCTTTCACACTGCGCATCTACCCACGTCCGCCGGTTTGGGGTACCTGCCTGTACATGTACCCGATCGAGAGCGCCGACGAGGTGTTCACCTGGGCGCGCTCGATCAGTCCCGAGCTTGACGACCGGGTAGAACTGCAGATCCACACCGCGCGCAGCTTTCCGGGTGCCGGGCTCAACCAGCCCGGCATTACGATCGCCTCGCCAGTGTTCGCCGATTCAGAAGATGAGGCGGCCAAAGCCCTTGCCCCGCTGGGTACTTGCCCGGTTATCGATAAGGCGATCGTCAACCTTCCTTATGCGCCGACCACCCTGGCCAATTGGTACACCGCGGTCATGACGAATTATCCGCAGGGCCATCGCTATGTCGCCGACAGCATGTTCACTTCGGCTTCCGCCGAAGAACTACTGCCGGGCATCCACGGGATCATCGAAACGATGCCACCACACCCCTCGCACTTTATCTTCACCGGGTGGAAGACGTCCCCGGAGCGAGCGGACAAGGTGTATGGCTTGGAAGACGAGATCTACCTGGCGCTCTACACCATTTGGCAGGATCCAGCCGACGACGACCGTTACCGCGACTGGGCCGCGTCCAACATGGCGGCGATGTCGCACTTGGCGACCGGTATCTCGCTCGCTGATGAGAATCTGTGCCGGCGTCCCGCACGATTTATCACCGAACCGAATATGGCACGCCTCGAGAATGTGCGCACTGCCTACGACCCAGATGGTCGATTCCACAGCTGGATGAGCGGGGTCGAATCGCTGGCGGTCGCCCAGACACCGTGGCAGTGACTGGCGACGGGTCTCATACCTTGCCTCGCAGCTAACCGTGGCGTGTGCCGCGCGTGAACCAAACAGGCGCTTCGATCGTTCCACTAGCAAGGGTTGTTCTCAGTCGCCGCAACATAAGTCACCGGCGGCGCAACGCTCCGCCGGTCGTCGCGCCGCCGATCTCGAGATCGCCGAAGGCACGGGGCCTTACCGGCCACACGACTCGCAACACAAGAAGTAGGTGTAACACGATGATGCCGCAATGGCGGCCCGGGACGCCGCATGGCGGTGGCCCATCCGGGCACGACGAGTACACGATGTGGGATGCCGCATACGTGCTCGGATCGCTGTCGTCCGCCGAACGGTGGAAATTCGAAGCGCACATGACCGACTGCCCGTTGTGCGGCAACGCGGTTGGAGAGCTCAGCGGCATGCCGGCCCTGCTGTCGCAGCTGGATCGCGACGAGTTGGCGGCGATTGACGTCCGCCGTGGCGTAGAACGGTTGCTGCCTGACGAGTTGCTGCCGTCGCTGTTGGCCAAGGTGAGCTGGCGGCGGCGCCAGTCCCGCATCGTGACGTGGACGGCTGGGGCCGCCGCAGCCGCGGTGCTGGCGATCGGTCTGTTCGTCGGCGTCCCGAGCCATACTCCAACGTCTTCGCCGCCGCAGGCGAGCGTGTCAGTTCAGCCGATGTCGCAGCTCGGGACGACTCTACTGGCCTCGACGGTCTCGCTCAGCAGCCGGCAGTGGGGAACGTTCATCTCGATGAACTGCGTCTGCCTGGCTCCGCTGAATGCCCATCACGACACGCTGGCGATGGTCGTGGTAGGTCGCGACGGCAGCCACACTCGGCTGGCCACCTGGGTGGCGAATCCGGGCCACACGGCGACGCCCGCTGGCAGTACTTCAACACGTGCCGATCAAATCGCCTCTGTGCAGGTGGTTTCCGCCGACAGACGACCGAGTGCTCCTGGAGCGTTCGTTGTAGATCTCGCCCCGAGTGAACCGAAGTCACCCGCAGGCCGTGTTACCGACATAGAAGTGAGGTGAGCAGATGCCAAGGACACAACGGGTGGTCGACCATATCGTCGAGCACCTTGCGGGAATCGAGATCAATTACATATTCGGTGTCGACGGCGCCAACATCGAAGATCTCTACGATGCTGCACATTTCCGTTCGGACATCACCGCGGTGTTGGCCAAGCACGAGTTTTCCGCGGCCACGATGGCCGACGGGTACAGTCGCAGCGGCACCGGTTTGGGTGTGGTGGCGGCAACGTCTGGCGGGGGCGCGTTGAATCTCGTTGCCGGCCTTGGGGAATCATTGGCCAGCCGGGTTCCGGTGTTGGCACTGGTGGGTCAGCCTGCGACCACGATGGACGGTCGGGGCAGCTTTCAAGACACCAGCGGCCGCAACGGTTCGTTGAATGCCGAGGCGTTGTTTTCTGCGGTGTCGGTCTACTGCCGCCGGGTGCTGACGCCCGCCGACATCGCCGCGGCGTTGCCCTGCGCCATCGCGGCGGCGCGAACCGGTGGTCCGGCAGTGTTGTTGCTGCCCAAAGATATTCAACAGTCAAAGGTTGGCGTCAACGGCTACCACAAACGTAACGGGTGTGGTTTTGACCCGCCGCGGTCGCTCATTGGTGATCCACATCCGATCGTGCGTGCTCTGCGCCGGGCACAAGGGCCCGTCACGATCATCGCCGGCGAGCAGGTGGCTCGCGACGACGCCCGGTCCGAACTCGAGGAGCTGCGGGCCCTGCTGCGCGCGCAGGTGGCATGTGTGCCCGATGCTAAAGATGTAGCCGGAACACCGGGTTTGGGCTCCTCGTCTGCGCTGGGAGTTACCGGTGTGATGGGCCACCCTGGTGTGGCTGAAGCCGTAGCCGGCAGCGGGTTGTGCTTGGTTGTGGGCACCCGGCTCTCGGTTACTGCGCGCGCCGGCCTCGACGACGCGCTCGCGGCGGTGCGGACGGTCTCGATCGGCTCGGCGCCGCCGTACCTGGCGTGCACCCACGTTCATACCGACGATCTGCGCATCTCGCTGACCATGCTGACAGATGCCTTGTCCGGGCATGGGCGGCCAACCGGCCTACGCGTGCCCGATGAGGTGCCTCACGAAGAACTGCGGCCCCCGACGTTCGACGGTACGGGCGTGCGCTACCGCGATGCCATGCTCGTGCTCGACAGCGTGTTGCCCGACGGGACGGATATCGTCGTCGACGCCGGCAACACCGGCGCATCCGCCGTCCATTACCTGCCCGTTCGCCGGCACGGCCGGTTTGCCGTCGCACTCGGCATGGGCGGCATGGGCTACAGCTTCGGTGCCGGTATCGGGATGGCCTTCGGGCGTGCGATGAACCGCGACCCTAGCGGGCCTAGCCGGCGCACCGTGGTGATCGCCGGGGACGGCGCATTCTTCATGCACGGCATGGAGGTGCACACCGCAGTGCAGTACCGGCTTCCGGTGACCTTCATCCTGTTCAACAACAATGCCCACGCGATGTGCGTCACCCGCGAGCAGCTGCTCTACGACGACCTTTACAGCTACAACCGGTTCGCTCCCAGCCAGCTGGGGGCAGGGCTGGCGGCCATGTTCCCCGGGCTGTCTTCGGTCGACGTAGCCGACATCGACGCACTGCCCACAGCACTTGAAAAGGCAATGGCCGTCGACGGTCCGTCCGTGGTCAGTGTTGAGTGCTCCGCCGACGAAATCCCGCCATTCGCAGCATTCCTGAACAGTCAGCCTGCCAATCAGGTTGTCGAACAACAGATCATAACGCAAAAGGAGGATCGTACCCATGTCGCTGCCAGCGCTTGACGATATCGTCAGCCACACCGGCACCACCGACCCGATCGACGGCGTCGTCCGCATCGAGACAGCGCCGCTGGAGGAGACGGCAGGCATCTTCTTCTCGCAGATGCGGTCGGTGTACTCGCACGACGACGTCTTCGGCCAGTACTGCACGGTCAACGAATACGTGGACTGCCCGCCCGACGAACTCTTCGAATACCTGTCGGACACCCGCAGCCTCGAGGAGTGGACCTACACCCTGCGCGACTTCACGCCTTCCGACGAGCCCGGACTGTGGCTCGCCTACGACCGCTTGTTGCCCGACACCACGATCTACACCCGCACGTTCGCCAATTCGCAGGCGCGTACGGTCGACTACCACTGCGCGTGGGATCAAGGTGAGCACCTGTGGATGATCTACCTGATGCGTGTCCTCGACGCGCAGGTGGTGCTCAACAAACCGGGTTCCGTTGTGCTGTGGACGAATTGCCATCACCCGTTCTACAACGAGAACCCGTATCCCAAAGCGGCACCTGAGCAGCGCACCGGCTGGGTCGGGGACTTCTGGGACTTGTTCGGCGCGGGCCACAAGCTGGAACTGAACAACCTCAAGAGCATCGCTGAATATCGCCACCACAACGGTCTGCCGGTTACCCCGGCGTGGATGCGATGAGCGCGCCCGACGTCAGTCTCGTCGACGTTTCCAGTTACCTGCCCGGTGAGCCGATCGGTGCGGACTATTACGCACAATTCGCCGAATCGGACGAGCTTCGCGACAACGTCATGTTCCGCGGGCCCACGTTCCGTCATCACGTCAAGACCGATGAGACGGCGATCGACATGGTCGAGCGTGCCACGCAAGGACTCATCGATCGGCATGGTCGCGACGTCATCGAAAACGTCGACATCTTGATCACCCATACCCAGTTGCCGGATACGCCGTTCTATGGCGCCGGCGGTGGGATCGCGCACCGGCTCGGTATGCACCCGGACTGGGTGCTGGATCTGCATAACGGCGGGTGCGCGGTATTCGTGTTGGCGCTCAAGGTAGCCCGTCGACTGTTGGCGTCGGGCGAGGGGCACACCGCCCTGATAGCGATCGCGCAGAATACGGCGGGACAGGTTTTCGACCAGCCCGGAGTGCGCCGTAAAGCGCAGTCATCGGTTCCCGGTGACGGCGCCGCGGTGGGCCTGGTGACGCTGTCGGACGATTCACCGATTCTCGACATCGAATGCCGCACGTACGGTGAGTACGCCGGCGATATGACGATCGCTATGGACCCGCCGCGCAAGTACTGGGAGCCCGGGTCCGGCGAGGGCTGCATCGGGTTCACCGAAACCAAGATCGCCAAGGTGCTGGCCCGCGGCAACCGCCAAGTTCCCGAGGTGGCCTTGGCGGTGTGCGACCGAGTCGGTCTGACGTCCAAGGACATTGATCTCCTGGTTACCAACCAGCCCAATCGGGTGTTCCTGCGCAACTGGCGGGAGGCGCTGGAAGTGCCCGCATCGAGACACTTCGATAGTTTCGATGATTGCGGCAACCTGTTCGGCGCCGGCATTCCGGTCAACCTGGATCGGGCTGTCACCGAAGGCCGACTGCGGGCAGGCGACGTCATCATGATGGCCGCATTCGCGCACGCCGGCGATTTCGCCGGAGCCGCCGCGGTCCGCTGGGGAGGGCGTAGCTGATGTCCGAGCCCGCGCACGCAATGTCGGTGACCGCCGAGATCCTTGCCACGCTGCCGCAAGCGGTGGACCCACTTGCGTTGTCGCTCAACGAGAGCCCATTCCCGCCGCTTCCTGCGGTGCGCTCCGCGCTGATCCGCTGCCTTGACACGGCCAACCGTTATCCGGAGTTTTTGCCCGAGCAACTGCGACGGTTGGTCGCCGACCACGTCGGAGTTGCCGACGAGCAGGTCGTCCTCGGGACAGGGGCGTCGGGTGTGGCGATGCAGGTGCTGCATGCGATCACCCGGCCCGGCGACCGGATCGTGTTCAGCACACCGACTTTCGACGGCTACCCGATCTTCGCGCAGATGGCCCGGCTGACTCCGGTCACCGTTCCGCTCGACCGGCACGGCTATCAGGACCTGGGGGCGATGGCCGAGGCGGCGGCGGACGCGACCGTCGTGGTGTTGTGTCGACCGCATAATCCGACCGGGACCTTGGAGTCGCTCCGATCTGTCGAATGGTTCCTCGAGCAGATCCCCCGTGACGTCGTCGTGCTGCTTGATGAGGCTTACATCGAGTTCGTCGCGGCCCGGTACCGGATCGTCGGACCGGAATCTGGTCCGACGCTTCCCGAATCTCGTTGTGCTGCGCACCTTCTCCAAAGCCTATGGGCTGGCCGGTCTGCGGATCGGCTACGGGTTCGCTGCAGCCGAATTGGCGCAGCGGCTGTGGACCATGCAGTTGCCGTTCGGCATGAGCACCCTCGGTGCCACCGCGGTTGCCGCGTCCTACGATGCCGAAACCCAGCTCGCGCATCGCATTCGCCGGGTCGTCACCGAGCGCAACCATCTGCGGCTGCGCCTGATGGCGATGGGTATCTACAGCACGGATTCGCACGCGAACTTCGTGTACCTGCCGACGTCGCGCCGGCCCTGGAGTGAGGTGTTCGCCGACGCAGGCGTGCGGGTCCGCTGCTACCCGGACGGCGCCGCGCGGATCACTGTCGGCGACCAGTCGTCGACGCTGGCAGTGCTGTCCGCTGTGGAAAAATCACTCGCCTAGAGCTGCGGGCGACCCTTGCCGGGCCGCTTCCTGGTAAGAAAGGGCGTGGCCCCATCCAAACCCGACAACCGCGATCCGATCGCTGTCGCGCGGACCAACTGGGAACGCGCCGGCTGGGGCGACGTCGCCGAGGGAATGGTCGCGGTGACATCGGTGATGCGCGCCCACCAGATCCTGCTCGCCCGTGTCGAAAGCGCTCTGCGTCCTTATGATTTGAGCTTCTCCCGGTTCGAGCTGCTGCGCTTGCTGGCCTTCAGCCGCAGCGGTGCCCTACCGATCACCAAAGCATCGGACCGGCTGCAGGTACACGTCACCAGCGTCACCCATGCGATCCGCCGGTTGGAAGCCAACGGGCTGGTGCAGCGGGTGCCGCACCCCACCGACGGGCGGACCACACTGGTGGAGATCACCGACCTGGGCCGCTCGACCGTCGAAGACGCCACCGTCACGCTCAATGAGCAGGTGTTCGCCGATATCGGGATATCCGAGCGCGAAGTCACAGGCGTTGGCATCGTCGATCGAGACCTTGCGGCGGGGCGCCGGCGATTTCTAGTCGATGAGCGACGGCACCGGAATCGTCGCTGTGACCGTGGTCCCGGAGCCGGGCCGCGACCGGATGTTCAGCCTGCCGCCGACGAGCTCGGCACGCTCGGCCATCGACAGCACCCCGTAGCCGCCCATCTCGTCGCTGCCCAGCGGATTTTCGAAGGTGTCGAAACCGATTCCGTTGTCGAGGATTTCGAGCCGAGCGATGTCGTCACCGAATGCGAAACGCAGCCGTGCCACCGAAGCGTGGGCATGCTTGACGATGTTCTGCAGGCCCTCCTGCGCGATTCGGTACAACGCGATCTCGATGTGCTCGGGTAGCCGGACATCGGCCAGGTCGAGTTCGGTGTCCAGATTCGGAATCGACCGGGCGAGGCTGGCCAGGCCGCCGGCCAGGCCAAGGTCATCGAGGACCGGTGGCCGCAGCCCGCTGATCGCCGCGCGGGCTTCACCCAACGTCAGGCTCACCAGTTCGCGGGCCTCAGCGAGCTGGTGGGAGGCTTCGGTGGGATCGCCGCCAACGGCGCGCGCCGCCGCGTCGAGCCGATAAGACAAGGTGACCAGCCGCTGCGAGATGCCGTCGTGGATATCGCCGGCGACCCGGCGGCGTTCGATTTCCTGAGCCTCGATCACCTGCTCGACGAACAGTTCGTGCGACCGCTCCCTGGCCACCAGTTGCCGGTGCAGCCTGGCCTGGTGCATGGCCCCGGCGATCAGACGACCAATGACCCGCAGCAATTCGACGTCGCCGTCGGTGAATTCGCGACGTGCGACGGTGTGCACATTGAGGACGCCGACCAGCCCGCCCGGATCGGTGTCCATCGGCACCGAGACCATCGACGTGAAATCGCGCCCCCGCAGCGACTCGATCGGCAGATAGCGCGGGTCGGCTTCCTTGTCGTGGGTGATGACGACCGGCTCGCGGTGCCGGGCCACCCAGCCGGAAATCCCGGATCCCAACGGCAGCCGGATCTTCCCCACCGAGGCGTCGAACGGCGGCGTCGCGCCGGCGAGAGTCAGTGAGCGGTCGGTGTCGTCAAGCACGTGCACGAAGCACACGTCGGTTCCGGTGGCCGCGGTGATCATCCGCGCCGCGGCGGCGGCCAGCGGTTCCACCCCGGGCCCACTGGAGGCCGCCTGGATGAGCTCGCGCAGCAGCGCTAATTCCCGGTCGGTATCGACGAGATCGCGTACAGCGTTGGGGGGTTGCGGCGCGGTCACTGGTAGATGCCTTCACGCAGCGCGGTGGCGACCGCGCCGGTGCGGTCGTTGACCCCGAGCTTGCGGTAGATCGCGCGCAGGTGGCTTTTGACCGTTTCCTCGCCGATGACCAACTTGTTGGCAATCCCGCGGTTGGACAACCCGTTGACCATGCAGGACAGAATCTCGCTCTCGCGTTGGGTCAGCCCCTGCCGGGCACCCGGCCAGAACTCGTCACGCTGCATGCGTGCCGCGGTGTCGGCCGCGCGCGCCGCCATGCCCGGGTCGATCACGGTGTCGCCCTGGTGTGCGAGCTCCAGCTGACGCACCAACTCGTCGCTGTTGATGCTTTTCAGCAGATATCCACTGGCGCCCACCCGCAGAGCCTGAAACAGGTACTGCTCGTCGTCGTAGACCGACAGCATCACGACTTTGCGGTTGGGGTCCTGTTCGCGCAGCAACTTGCACACGTCGAGGCCGCTGGATCCCTGCATGCGCACATCGCACAGCACGACGTCGGGTTGCAGGTCGTTGACGACGTCGACCGCACGGTCGGCCCCGACCGCCTGGCCGACCACCTGCACGCGGTCCTTGAACGCGGCCAGCATCGCCTTGAGCCCCTCGATGACCATTTCATGGTCATCGACAAGAACGAGACGCACTGCTGCCGCCATGGCACAACCCTATGCAAGTTCGCCATGCCAATCCCCCTAATGGGGGAGGCTGAAATCGGCGGCGCTGGGGCACCCTGTGGGCGTGCGAGCCAAAGTGCATACTCGTCCAGCCCGGACGTTCTGGTGGGACCGGGAGCCTGCGGCGCAATCCGACGTCCTGCGCGCGGTGATCTTCGATGCCGACTCTGCGCTGGCCGAGGACGGGTGCGACGCTCCCAGGCCCGGTCTCATCGATTCGGTGATGAGCCTGTTCTGTTCAGGCATCTGGGTGGGCGTGGTGAGCACGAGGCGCCGCGAGTGGGTCGAAACCCTGGTGCGGCACACGGTCGGTGACGGGCTGGTCGAGACGATCGTGACCGTCGATGACCTAGCCGACCTCGCTGACCTGCCGACGGCCAGTTCTCGTGAAGCCGAGCTCTATCGGCTTGCGTTGTGGGAGATGGGAATAACGCCGCGCGATGCGCTGGCGGTCACCGGCTCGAGACGTGGTCTGCGGGCGGCGACGGCTGCCGGACTACCCGTCTTGGAGATCCGCGCCGGCTACGACGCGCCCGAGCCACTGCTCATGGCCGGCTTCCAGCGGGTACACCGCCGCGGGCGGATGGACCGGCTAGCTGCGTAGCGTCTCGATGATGGCGCTGAAGTCCTTATCGCCGTTCGTCGTTGCGAACTTCGCGTAGATGTCGGCGGCGTGGCTGCCCAACGGTGCCACCGAGCCGGTCGAGTTGACCGCGTCCATCGCCAGACCGAGATCCTTGTTCATCAGCGCGGTGGCGAAGCCGGGTTTGAAGTCGTTGTTCGCCGGCGATGTCGGCACCGGGCCGGGCACCGGGCAGTTGGTGTGCACCGCCCAGCAGTTTCCGGTCGCTCCGGTGATGACGTCGAACAGCGCCTGCGCCGAGAGGCCGAGCTTTTCGGCAAGCACGAAGGCTTCGCCGATCGCGATCTGGTGTACGGCCAGCACCATGTTGTTGCACACCTTGGCGGCCTGGCCCGCACCAGCCGCGCCGCAGTGAATGATCTTGCCCGCCATGGGTTCCAAAATCGATTCAGCGCGACGCACGACCTCTGATTCGCCGCCGACCATGAACGCCAGGGTTCCTGCCACCGCGCCTTTGACCCCGCCGGAGACCGGTGCGTCGAGCTGGGCCAAGCCATGCGAGGCCGCCAACCCGTGCACTTCGCGCGCGTCGTCGACGGAAATGGTTGAGCTGTCGATGAATAACGTGCCTTCGCCGGCGGCAGGCAGCAGCTCGGCATAGGAACGCTTCACCGCATCGCCGTGCGGCAGCATCGTGATGACGACCTCGGCCCCGGCCACTGCTTCGGGACCGCTGTCGAACACCGCGACACCATTGCCGATCGCAGCTTCCACCGCAGCGGGCACCGGGTCGAACCCTCGCACGGCGTGGCCGGCGGCGACCAGATTCGTCGACATCGGACCCCCCATATGGCCCAGCCCCAAAAAGGCGACCTTGAAGGAATCCGTCATAAGTTCTGGCCTTCCTACGCGCTGGCGCGGACGCGGGCGGCCTCAGCCCGGCCGATGACCACCCGCATGATTTCGTTGGTTCCCTCCAGGATGCGATGCACCCGCAGATCGCGAACGATCTTCTCCAGACCGTACTCGCGAAGGTAGCCGTAGCCGCCATGCAACTGCAGAGCCTGGTCCGCGACGTCGAAACAGGCGTCGGTGACATAGCGTTTGGCCATCGCGCACAGCTTGACCTTGTCGTCGGCGCCGCTGTCCAGCGCGGCGGCCGCGCGCCACAACATCAGCCGGGAGGTCTCCAGCGCGGTGGCCATGTCGGCCAGGGTGAACCGGATGGTCGGCTCGTCGAGCAGGGGAGCCCCGAACGCCTCGCGCTGCGACACGTAAGTTGCCGCTTTGTCGTAGGCGGCCTGCGCCCCACCGAGCGAACACGCCGCGATGTTGATCCGGCCGCCGTTGAGGCCATTCATCGCGATTCCGAAGCCGCTTCCCTCGCCCTCGGCGCCACCGAGCATTGCGTCGGCGGGCACCCGCACTCCGTCGAGCACCACTTGGGCCGTCGGCTGTGCGTTCCAGCCCATCTTCTCTTCGTGTGTGCCGAAACTCAGCCCCGGGGTTCCTTTTTCGACGATGAACGTGGAGATGCCGCGCGGGCCGGGATTGTCCTGTCCACCGGTTCGCGCCATCACCACATACACGTCTGACGCGCCGGCTCCCGAGATGAACTGCTTGACGCCATCGAGAACGTAGTCGCCGTTCTGCTTGACGGCGCGGGTGCTCAACGCAGCGGCATCCGAGCCGGCACCCGGCTCGGTCAGGCAGTAACTGGCGATCAGTTCCATCGACGCCAGTCGCGGCACCCAGTCCTTGCGTTGCTCGTCGGTGCCGAAGGAGTCGACCATCCAGGCGCACATGTTGTGGATCGACAGGAATGCCGCGGTGGTCGGGTCGGCCATCGCCAGCTGCTCGAAAATCCGCACCCCGTCCAGGCGGCGCAGCGCGCTGCCGCCCACGTCGTCGCGACAGTAGATCGCCGCCATTCCGAGGCTGGCGGCCTCCCGCAGTTCGTCGACCGGAAAGTGTTGGGCGGCATCCCATTCCAGCGCGTACGGGGCAAGCTTCTTGGCGGCGAACGCGGCCGCCGTCTCGGTGATGACCCGTTCGTCGTCGTCCAGACCAAAGAGTTGCATCAGCCGCTAATTCATGGTCGGGATGACGAACTCCGCGCCGTCCTTGATGCCCGACGGCCAGCGCTCGGTGACGGTCTTGACCTTGGTGTAGAACTGGATCGACGCGGGGCCGTGCTGGTTCAGATCGCCGAAGCCGGACCGCTTCCAGCCGCCGAAGGTGTGGTACGCCACCGGCACCGGAATCGGCACGTTCACGCCGACCATGCCCACCTGCGACGCGGGACACGAAATCGCGGGCAGCGTCGCCGTCGCGGGTGAAAATCGCCACCCCGTTGCCGTATTCGTGTTCGGTGGGCAACCGCAACGCGTCTTCGTAGTTCGCCGCCCTGACGATGCAGAGCACCGGTCCGAAGATCTCGTCGGTGTAGATCGACATGTCGGTGGTGACGTGGTCGAACAGGGTGGGCCCGATGAAGAAGCCCTTCTCCAGGCTCGCGTCGTCAAAGGTGAGTTCGTCGGTGGTGCGTTCGCGGCCATCGACCACCAGATCGGCGCCCGCCTCGACGCCCTGGCCGATGTAGTCGCGCACCCGCGCCAGCGCGGCGCCGGTGACCAGTGGGCCGTAGTCGGCCTTCGGGTCCAGGCTGTGGCCGACGCGGAGCTGATTGATCCGCTCAACGAGCCTGTTACGCAACCGATTTGCCGTCTCTTCGCCGACGGGCACCGCAACGCTGATCGCCATGCACCGCTCGCCGGCACTGCCGTAGCCGGCGCCGATCAATGCGTCGACAGCCTGGTCCAGGTCGGCATCCGGCAGGATGACCATGTGGTTCTTGGCGCCACCGAAGCACTGCGACCGCTTGCCGTGCGCGGCGGCGGTCGAGTAGATGTACTGCGCGATGTCGGAGCTGCCGACGAAGCCGACGGCTTGGACGTCGGGGTGGGTCAGGATGGCGTCGACGGCTTCCTTGTCGCCCTGGACCACCTGGAACACACCCGGGGGCAGACCGGCCTCTACGAAGAGCTCGGCCAGTCGCAGCGGCACCGACGGATCGCGCTCAGAAGGCTTGAGAATGAAGGCGTTTCCGCATGCCAGCGCGGGACCGGCCTTCCACAGTGGGATCATCGCCGGGAAGTTGAACGGCGTGATGCCCGCGACCACGCCGAGCGGCTGGCGGATGGAATAGACGTCGATACCTGTGCCGGCGCCTTCGGTGAACTCACCCTTGAGCAGGTGCGGGATGCCGATCGCGAACTCGATGACCTCGATGCCGCGCTGGATGTCGCCCTTCGAGTCCGGGACGGTCTTGCCGTGCTCCAGGCTAAGCAACTCGGCGAGTTCGTCGACATTGGCGTTGACCAGGTCGACGAACTTCATCAGGACCCGCGCCCGGCGCTGCGGGTTGAAGGCGGCCCACTCTTTCTGCGCCTTCTTCGCGGTGCCGACCGCGGTGTCGACGTCGGCGGCCGACGCCAGCAGGACCTGCGCCTGCACCTCGCCGGTGCTGGGGTTGAGCACATCGGCGGTTCGGGTCGATGAGAGATTGCTACGGCGTCCGTCGATGAAATGCGGAATCTGTGTGGTCATGAGCGTCCTCGGACATCGAAAAGTATCGGTGGGTTTACTAGGACATCCTAGTAACTGCTGTGGCGCGGAGGCAAGCGACGCCCACTCACCAGGCGACGGTGCCGTGCCCGATTGGTGAAGGTGCCGAGTTAGGCCGTCCGCCCCGGGTGGTCGCCATTGCCACGATGGCGTCGGTGCCTTCGGTGACGGTCTGCGGGCCGCTGTCCGCGATCTCGGCCGCGGTGTAGCCGGATCCGCGCACGTTGATGCGAATATTCGGAAGCTGCCGAGCGTACTGCACGGACAGGAAGGCGTTCTCATCCGCACGATGCTGACGAGGTTGGTGTCAAGACCTGCAGGGCATCGGGGCGCCGGTCAGATGCCGCACACACAGGCCGCGCGGTACCGCGATGCCGGCGTTGTTGATCAGCGCGTGCCAACTGCCCGATCGTGGCCGGCCAGTTCCGCCGCCGGATGTCGCGATCCGGGCATCAGTAGTGCAACTTCCAGTTCGCGACGAATACGCGTCGACTGGCTGTCGTCGCAGCTTGCCGTCGCTCGGGGTCGCGGCATGCCGAATTCGTCGCCGTTCGCCGTCGGCGATGAGATCGCGAGCGGTCTGTAGCCGACGTCCGTTGGACTGCCGCCGGAGGTCCAGGATGTCGTCATGCCCCAGCTTGGGCCGGCAAGGCCCCTCGGCCGGGCGAGGCATGTGCCATGCCGGCAACGCATGGCGAACGTTGGGCGCAGCCCGGTCGATTCCGTCGTCGCGGCCCATCGACCGGGAGCTTTCGAGCCGGCCGGATCAATCGCCCCCGCCGCCCCCGCCAGCACCCTTCGGTGTAGGTCCCCTCGGTTTCTCCGGTGCCTTTACCCGGGGCGTTGCCTTTCAGGTACTTATGGCCAGGCTCGTGTTCTTCCTCGAGTTGCTTCGGGCAGTACGCCTTCGCCGAGATCGTCGCGAATTGAGCGGCGCCGCTCTCGGTCAGGGACGGGTTGCTCTCCTGCAGGTGCTGGATCAGGTGCAGCCCGCCCATGCCGTTGTGGAGTGCTCCGCACACTGCCTGGCCCGCGCTGACGGCCTGAGCCGGGTCGGAAAAGCCGATCCCCACCTTCTTCAGGTCAGCGAGGAATGCGGGGTTGTTCTCGTCGGTGGCCGGCTCGTCGATGCCGGGTTCGGCGTGCGCCGGCACCGCGAGCATGAGTCCCAGCGATACGCCGAGAATGGCGAATAGCTGATTTCATCGATCCTCCTTATCCGGTTTCGCGCTGCGGCGGCTTTCGCCGACCGCCGGCTGTGGCCTTGCCGTCGGTCAAGTGCACGGCGTGAATGCCGGGCTTGGTCGACAGCTTGGCGACCAGCTCGTCGAGCCCGGCCTCGTCGACGTTCCAGTGCTGGACCTCGTCGGGCGACTCCTGCAGTTTCGCGATGACCTTGTCGAGCGGGACCGGCCCCTTGCTTCGCGCGGGCGCGGTCACCTTGGCCCGCACGCCGGTCGAGCTGACGACCCGCGAGGCGGGGCTACCCAGCGCGCCACCTGCGAGGCTGCCCATCGTGCTCTGGTTGAGCAGGCTCAGCGGGATATCTGTCGTGGGCGCCGCCGTCGCAGCGAAAGCGCCGTCCGGCAGCGCTGTTGCGGCGAGCCTGACGGCCGGGGTGGCGCCGGCCCAGCTCGGCGGAACCGACAACTTGCCGATGGTGTGCGCGCTGCCGATCGCCGCTGATGCTGCCTTGGCCCCGATTCCCAGGCCGCCGAGCATGCCCGGGCGAGGACAGCCCGGCGCCAAGCGATCCCAGGCCGACACCGTGGCTCCAGGGCTGATAGATGAAGAAGTTCTTCCACTGCGAGATGCCGAGGCTGGTCGTGCTGTTGACGACGTTGGTGTACGTCGCCTGGCTGCCTACGCTGTTCGCGAAAGTCAACATGCTCTGGTACGCGACGACATGCTGCGAGCCTCCCGGAAGGAGGCCGAACGCGTTGGTGAAGAAGTTCGTGTAGGTGCTGTTGAAGCTGGTCAGGGCTTTTGAGAACGAGTTCAAGTCGGTCTCGATCTGGGCGATGATGCCCGTAAGGGATCCAGCGGGTCCGCTGCGGCCGCCTGTGCGGTCGAGGCTGCCTGTGCCGCCGTCCCGTTGTCATTGGTGGTCTGCGGCGCCTCGGTGAAGGAGCCCAAGCCCAGTGGTCGCCGCCTGCGACGATGCCGGAGTACCCGGTGATGGCGGCGACGTCCTGGGCCCAGAACTGGGCGTACTCGGCCTCGAGGGCTGCGATCGCCGCGTTGTACTGCCCGAAGATGTTGGCCTGCAACAGCTGACAGCAGCTCGGTCCGGTTCGCCGCGATCTCGGCCGGCGGCACGGTGGCCGCCAACGCCGTCTCGTAGGCGCTGGCCGCGGCCTTGGCCTGACTGGCGGTCTGCTCGGCCTGTCCGGCCGTCGTCCCCAACCACGACACGTACGGTGCGGCGGCCGCTGCGGCGGCCTCCGCGGACGGACCTGTCCAGTCGCCGCCGACCAGTCCCGCGATCGTCGATTGGAACTGCGTTGCGGTGGACTGCAATTCGCCGGCCAGGGCGTCCCAGGCCGCGGCTGCGGCCTGTCAACGACTCCGCTCCCGGACCCGAGTAGATCTTCGCGGAGATGAGCTCCGGCGGCTGCGCTGCGAAATCGAAAACCATTGTCAGCCTCTCCTTATTCCGCGCTCGGCGGGATGACGATGATGGTGGCGGTGGTGGCGATGTCGTCGGTCGCCACGGCGCCCGGCACGCGGTAACCCTGCCCGACGGCGGCGCGGGTGGCGGTCCCGCCGATAGCACGACCGGCCAGGCTGGACAGCGCCGTCTGACCGAACATCCCGGGGTTGCCGATCGAGCCCATCTCGGGAGCGGCGTCGCACCGCGGACGCCTCCATCTCGGCGGCGACCGTTCGGATCGCCGGCGTCGCGGCCGCCCAGTTCTGCGGCACCGACAGCGAACCGATGTAGCCGGCCCGGCCGACCGATGCCACCGTTTCGGCGGCTGCCCGCGCCGCTGTAGGAGCCGCTCAGCAGTCCGCTGTGCAGCAGCGGGGACAGCGCCCCGATGATGGGCGTCGGGTGGATCAGCGGGCCGATGCCCTGGATCCCGACACCGAGGTTCGGGATGCTGACGGCGGCCTGATAGAAGCTCCTGATGAAACCGGAGGTGAACCCCAGCGGGGTGAACGGCCCGGAGAGGAAGGTGCTGATGCTGCCGTTCAACGCGGTGAACAGCTCCCGAGAGGCTGGTCAACCCGCCCGTCACGGAGGTCGGCAGCGTCGCCGTGATGGCCGGTATCCCCAGCGAGTTGATGAACGCAGTCTCAGCAGCCGTCAACTGGGTTGCGAAGCTTGTGATGTCGGTGTTCAGCGCCCGTCAGCTGGGTGTTCAGCTGGGTCAGGAACGCCTCCAAGATGTCGCTGGTCGCGTCGGCCGGCGCGGCCGCCGCCGCTTGGGCCGTCGACGCCGCTTGGGTCGCCTGACCGCTGTCAGTTGGTGGTCGCCGGTGCCTCCGCGAACGGCGTCAACTGGCTGGCGGTCCCGGCGGCCCCGGCGTAGCCGTACATTGCGCCCGCGTCCTGGGCCCAGAACTCGCGCGTACGTCGCTTCGTTGGCGGCGATCGCGGGGGTGTTCTGCCCAGGAAGTTGGTTGCGACCAGCAGCGCCAACGTGCCCGGTTGGCGGCGATCACCGGCGGCGGGATGCTGGCGGCGAACGCGGCCTCGTAGGCGGCCGCTGCGGCCTGCGCCTGAGCTGCGGTCTGCTCGGCTTGCGCGGCGGTGCTGCTCAGCCATTCGTGTAGGGCGCTGCCGCGCTGGCCGCGGCCGTCGAAGACGGTCCCTGCCAGTTCGAGCCCAGCTCGGTGATGCGTGGATGCGTAACCGGCGGCGGTGGTCTGCAGCTCGCTGGCCAACGCGTCCCAGGCTGTCGCGGCAGCCAGCAGCGGCGCCGAGCCCGGCCCGCTGTAGATCTTGCCGGAATTGACCTCCGGCGGTAGCGCTCCGAAATCGAAAACCATCCGTTTTCCCTCGCTCCGGCTGTGTGGGTCCCCAGTGCCCTGCGCTGGACCAGCGCTGGGCGGAAATAAGCTGTGCAAGACTTCCGTCAGTGCTGGCAACTTCAGTGCAAATTGCCTGGTAGCTGACTGGATTTCCTCGCCGTTGAAGATTAGCCAGCCTTGGGAAAAACAGGGTCGGCCCAAGCGTTCGAGGCCCCGCCCACAGCGACCACAGGGCCGTGGGGCGGCTCGCTGAGTGCGATGCCGGATTGGTGGGCTGAGCTGCCGAAACATCCCGGCGATCGGGGGTCAGCCGGGCGTGGCGCGGAGGGTGAACGGCCCATGGCGGTGAATAAAAATCTGGGTATCCAAAATTCCGGACACCGGCACGGCCGACGGCGCCCGAACAGTGGCGACACTCCTCGAGGTTTATGCACGGGGAGATTCTTACTTCCGGCTGCAGGCTCCCGGGGTGCACATCCGCCCCTGATCACGCCGCATTTCTGCACGCTGGAGGCCATTTGAAGTCCGTCGGATCGACGTGCGGCTGCGACTGCGATACGGATCCGTGTCGAAGCGCCGATGCCGCCGTACGATTGATGAGGCGCACCGGGCTTAAAGTCGAGCCACAAGCCAACCGTCAGTCACTCCGCGACCGCTGCGGAGTTCGCACTTGAGGAGACATGCCCATGTCATTCGTCACCACACAGCCCGAAGCGTTGAGCTCGGCGGCAACCGCTCTCGGCGGGATCGGCTCGTCCTTCAACGCTCAGAACGCTGCCGCCGCAGCACCGACGACCGGCGTGGTTCCGGCCGCGGCCGACGAGGTGTCGGCGCTGACCGCCGCCCAGTTCGCCGCGCACGCCCAGCTGTACCAGGCGGTCGCCGCCCAGGCCGCAGCGATCCACGAGCAGTTCGTGAACACGCTGGGCACCAGCGCAGGCTCGTACGCGGCCACCGAGGCCGCCAACGCCGCCTCCGCCGGCTAATTTCCGACCTATCTGTCGGCCGGGCACCCTCACGGTGCCCGGCCGACAGTGTTTTAAGCCAGGGGTGCGTAGGAGGTCGCCGTCATGACGTCTCTGCCGGATTCGACCAGTGCCGGCTTTCCGAAGCCGAAGATCTCGTGCGCGCCGGCAACTCCGAAGCAGCGGTGGCATCCTGCTGAAGTTCGTTGAGCAGGAGCCTGATCCGCAAGCCCTGTTCGTGCTCGTTTCGTTGTATCTGGAACTCGGACGCTATGACGAGGCGCGTCGCCACGCCTTGGTCGCGGTGGAAAGTGAGCCCTCCTCAGCGCCGGCCAGAGGCCTGCTCGCGAAAATAAATCTCGCTCTGGGGGACTACGCTTCGGCGTTGTCGGATTACGACGCGATCGCCGCCCTGTGTCGAGAACAGCGTCCGGCACCGCCGGCGCAGTATTCCATTCCGGCGCACTTCGCGCTGCGCAACCTCGAACAGCTCGACCACATCGTGACCGCGAATCGCGATAAGCAGGCATCCGGCGGCCCCATGGTTGATCAACTCGACGGCATGCGCCGCGGTATCGCAGAGGTCATCGACGAGGCGAATGGCGAGACGCCGTGGATAACCTTGAGTGGCAACAGCATCGGGCTTTTCGCTGACCCACCGTTCTTCAAAGTTCCGGAGGAAAAGCTGCCGAGTTACCTGAACCCGGATGTCGATTATGAGCCGATACGACAAGCGATCTCGTCAGGCGAGCTGAAGGCCGAGGTCATTGACGACTTCCTGAACCCGGCCGCGTTGGAGCAAGTGCGGAAATTCTGCCTGGAGTCCACAGTCTGGCGTCACCCGTACAAATTCGGCTACGTGGGCGCCTTTCCGCAGGACGGATTCGCCAGCACCTCGTTGTTCGCGGTAGCCGAAGAACTCGAATCAGCACTCGGCGAAGCATTTGATGGATATCACTTAGCGCAGTGGTGGGCCTTCGAGTACGACACCCGGCTGCCAGGTACTGATATCCACGGCGACGATGCCGACTTTTCGCTGAACTTGTGGATCACCCCTGACTCGGCGAACCTCGACCCGACCACGGGCGGCCTTGTCGTCTGGGACAAGACGGCGCCGAGTGAGTGGAGCTTCGACGACTACAACTCGGGGGGAGAGCGGGTCCGGCAGTACCTCGAGGACGCCAACGCCGAATCGACGATCATTCCCTACCGCGAGAATCGGGCAGTCTTGTTCAAAGGGCATCTCTTTCACCGGACTGACGACTTCACCTTCGCGCCCGGATTCGCCAATCGGCGACGCAGCGTGACGTTGTTGTTTCGACGCAGCAAGGGGGAGTGAGAAAGTACCCGGGGGTTGATCGGCCACCGTGATTTTGCCCGGCCGACACCTGTAGGTGCACAGCGGTTCCGCACGTGGAAACGTGTGTCAAGGAGGTTGCCGTCATGACGTCTCTGCCGGACTCGGGAGCATTGGATATCCTCGCGAACCTCGTCGAGAGTGGGGGTTCCCTGCAGGAAATGTGCATGCTCGCTTCGATGTATCTCGAACTCGGCGAACACGAGAAGGCACTTCGCCACGCCTCGGCTGCGGTGGACAGGGAACCGACCTTCATTCCGGCCAGAGACATCCTCGCGAACGTGAATGTGGCTCTGCAGGACTATGATTCCGCGTTGTTACAGTTCGATGCTCTTGCCACCATTACTCGCGACCAGCGTCCGATGCCGTCCGATGAGTATTCGGTCCCGGCACACTTTGCGCTGCACAACGCCGAGCAACTCGACCATATTCGTGCCGCCAAGGGGGATGAGGAGTTGCCCGCCGGCGTCTCCGCTGAGGAGTTGCTCTGCGTACGGCGCCACCTTGCGGACGTCATCGAGGGTTTCACCCGTATCCGTTCGGCTACGTCGGTGCCTTCGCTCAACAGGGATTTGCCAGTGTCTCGTTGTTCGCGATAGCAGAGGAGTTTTCAGCTGCACTCGGTGAGGCGTTCGGTGGATATCAGTTAGCAGAATGGTGGGCATTTGTGTACGACGCCAAACTGCCCGGCACGGATATTCACGGTGATGACGCCGATTTCTCTTTAAACCTGTGGATCACGCCGGATTCAGCGAATCTTGAGCCGGGCACTGGCGGACTTGTCGTATGGGACAAGAAGGCGCCGGGCGATTGGACCTACTACGACTACAACTCTGGAGGAGATCGGGTCCGGCAGTTCCTGCAGGATCACAGCGCGAAACCGCACGTCATCCCCTATCGCGAGAACCGGGCAGTTCTCTTCGAGGGCCACCTCTTTCATCGAACTGACGACTTCACGTTCGCACCCGGATTCGCTAATCGGCGACGCAGTGTGACCTTCTTGTTCCGGCGCCGCAAAGGCTGACGATGCAGCACCACCCAGGCCAGCAGTCAGGAGATCAGCGCGACGCTGATCGCCGCGTCCTCCATAGCGCGTCGGATACGCGTGTCGGACGCCATCTCTATCATCGAACTTATGTTCGACAGTGCCGCCGTTGAGATTTTGCTGGAACGCGTTGGTGCGGCTGCGCGGGCGGAGAACCGGGCCGCGGGTGAGCGGCTCTTGGTCATCGGGGAACTTGATCTGCTGCGGCTGCGTCAGGTTGGCGAGCGCGAGACATGGTGCACGGACACCCAGGAGGCCGTGACGGCCGAGGTGGCTGCGGCATTGGGAATCAGTCAGGGCCTGGCGGCCAGCTACCTGTACTACTCGCGGGCCATGCGCACGCGGTTGCCTCGGGTAGGGGAGCTGCTGCGAACCGGCGACATCGACTATCGGACGTTCCAGACGATGGTCTACCGCACGGATCTGATCACCGACCCCGACGTGATGGCCGCCGTCGATGCTGAACTGGCGGCCAAAGCGGCGCGATGGCCGGCTATGACGCAAGGTCGGCTGGGCGCGCAGGTGGACCGGATCGTCTCCCGTGCCGACGGTGATGCGGTGCGGCACCGACGCGAACGGCAAGCGGACCGCGAATTCTCGACCTGGGATAGCGGAAACGGTCTGACCGAGGTGTTTGGCAGATTGATGACTCCCGATGCCCGTGCGGTCGATGCCCGGGTCGATGCGTTGGCCGACACCGTGTGCGACACCGATCCTCGTACCCGCAGCCAACGCCGCGCGGATGCCATGGGCGCGTTGGCCATGGGCGCGGACAGGCTTACCTGTCGCTGCGGCCAATCGGGTTGCGCGGCAGCGGCAACGCCCGCACCGTCGCCCGTGGTGATCCATGTGGTGGCCGATCAGACTGGCCTCGATGGGACCGCGGAGGGTTCGATGATCGGCAGCGATGCACTGATCCCGGCCGAATTCATGGCCGAACTCGCACGGTCGGCCACGCTGCGACCTTTGACGCATCCCCGCGATACGCCGCCGGAGCCGCGCTACACGCCGACGCAAGCTTTAGCCGACTTTGTTCGCTGTCGTGATCTCACGTGCCGCTTTCCCGGCTGCGACAAGCCGGCGACGCGGTGTGACCTCGACCATACGATTCCCTATAGCGATGGTGGTACCACTCACGCATCGAACCTCAAATCCCTATGCCGCCTTCATCATTTGATCAAGACGTTCTGGCACTGGAGTGACCAACAGCTACCCGACGGGACACTGATCTGGACGTCGCCGTCCGGGCAGACCTACGTCACCACCCCCGCCAGTGCCTTGCTGTTTCCCAGTCTTTGTGTGCCGACGACGATGTCCGGACCGGCTATGTCAGGCGTTGCTCGACCGCAATGTGCGGATCGAGCCGCGATGATGCCCAAACGCCGCCGCACCCGCGCCCAGAATCGCGCCAATTACGTTGCCGCCGAACGGCGGCGCAACCGGGCGTCGCGCGAGTCCACCGGACCACCGCTGGTTGTCGCGAATGATGAGCCGCCGCCTTTTTGATGGCGGGTCACGGTTCTACGCAGCCCGCTGGAATGCTCTGTGGCAGTCCGGTGAACTTATTTCCAGAAAGCATTCATGGGCGGGGCGTACATGTCGTTCGCAGTGAGCGGGGCCAGAGTTGCTGGCCCAGTACGCAAAGTGTCTTCAAGAGTGGCCATCAGGCTGTACTCGTTGTAGTAGGCGTCGGTGGTGAAGGGGCCGGATTCCATCCCCCCGGTCGTCACGGCATCCTGATTCGGGATGACGATCATCGGAACGTTGTTGCCTTCGTTACCGAAGCCCAGTGACAGGTTGTTGTTGTCCTCATCGAACGTGAGGATGATCGCATCCTGCTGCGTCGGGTCCGTCCACGTTTGCGAGTTTTCGATGGTGGAAATCTCATTCTGGACGAACTGGTCGCCGGCCGCGACGTTGTACTGATGGTTGGTGAG
Source organism: uncultured Actinomycetota bacterium (assembly GCA_963834615.1). Classification (GTDB taxonomy): domain Bacteria; phylum Actinomycetota; class Actinomycetes; order Mycobacteriales; family Mycobacteriaceae; genus Mycobacterium. The sequence continues at coordinate 430,053 of CAWICO010000001.1, read as the reverse complement.
TTGGCTGGCAATGAAGTGGACAATGCCACCGAGACTATTGATCGGGCCTTCCATGTTGTGGTTCTCGTCGGCAGCGATCCACGTGAATTCCGGGAAGGTTTTCGGGTCCGCGAGGTTGTCCTGCAACTGCGTCAGCGGGAGCAGGTGGTCCTGGAGGTAGGCGGGCCCGCTGTCGTAGACGTAGTTGAATTGGGCAAAGGGTAGTTCGTCGACGGAGTAGTCGCCCGAGGACACGATGTCGCCCGGTTGGGGCATGCTCTGCGCGTAGCCGGCCCACGATATGTCTGCCTTATCCATTTCCTGCATGAGGCTGTTTGCGTCGATGGCGTTCGAGGTTGGGTTGTAGTCGATGCCGAAGTCCGATCCGCCCATGATCCGGAAGTAGTTGGGGTTGCTGGGGTGGCCAAGCGCGTAGTAGTTGTCCGCATATCCGTTGTGGTCGATCAGGTTGTTGATGTACGGCGCATTGGGGCTGCCGACGATGTCCCCAACGCCCTTGTTCTCCATGTAGATCAGGAACACGTGATCCAGGTGGCCGACATCGGACGTCGGTGCGGTGAGCGGCGCCGCGGTGAGGCTTGGATCGCCGACGATCAACGACTCGTTGTCGGCGTAGGCGCCGTTGTAGTTGCCGAGGACCCAGTCTTTGTCGGTGAAGGTCGTGGTCACCTGCGCGGAGGTGGTGCCGTCGGGGACCGTCCCGGCAATGTCGCGTTGCTCAAATCCGGTGAGGCCCAGGCGATCCCATACCGTGACAGGGTTGAGCGAGTCGGTGCCCCGAACGTCCCCATGGGCGTCGAGGAAGGTGATCTGCTCTGAAGCGTACGACGGGTCCAAGCCTTGGCCGCCGAGATCTGCACTCAGCGTGAACGGCGTTCCGGCGGCGCCGGTGAGGTCGACGGTTTGGCTGATGGTGGACGTGGCCACGGGTCCGCCGCCGGCGAAATTGTCGCCGCCGCCCGCAGGCGCATCTTGTGGAAAGTCGAAGAACTTTGGGAACGGAGTCGAGAATGCAAACGGATAACCGCCTTGGGTGCCGTATGAGATCACGGTCGGCGTCCCGGTCTCCGTCCAGCCTGGAATGGTCACCCCGCTGTAGCCCGACCCGGACGGGTCGGCCGTTTCGAAGCCGGGGTTGACCAGCAAGTTCCCACTCATCGGCTGCGCAGCATCGGCCTGCGCCAGCATGCCGCCATGGGTGAACCAATCATTGAGCGCGGTGTCAACCTGCTGACCGAAGCCGCTGTTGATCCAATCCTGCTCTAGCCCATGGAACCAGGCATCGACCGGAGTGGCCGCCGCCACCGAACCCCCTTCAGAAAGGGAGCCCAGGCCCGCCCCCGCCGTCGACTCGGCGGCACTTAAGCCCAGAGTGCCCAGTTCGGGGACCGCCGCCGCACCGGCAGCGACATCACCTAGCGAACCGGAGATCGCATTGACGACCTGGTCAATGACCACGTCAAAGCCATCGGCCGCGGCTTTGGGCGCATTGGCGAGCGGCACTAGCCCCAGTGCCAAAAACGCGCTGATCGCGCCGGTCAATCCGACTGCACGCTGACGGCGGTACGTCATCGCTTTTCGCGAGTGCGGATTGTGCTTGCCGCCGCGTCGATCAGCCATTGCTGGTACTCCCTAGGAAAGGGGCGCAAAGTCTCAGGTGCGCTTAAGGTAAACCTTTGCGTTTTGTTTCAGCAGGATTTCAGCAAAATTTGTTCGGCAACTCCGCTTCTTTTCCCCGCCGTCGCGTTGGGCGGCATTGATGCTGCTTAACGGCAATCTATCTTCCTCGGTCGGGAAAGCCGGGGGTCGGGGGCTGCCCGAACACGACCCGCGGTACCTTTCCGGAGTCGCTCAGCATCCGCTAAGAAACCCGTCGGGGTAACAGACCTGCGTCACCCCGCCCAGCCGTTCCTTTCGGGCCAAGTACGTTGCCGCGGAACGGCGGCGCAACCGGGCCGTCGCGGAATCGGCTCGACACCGCGGGCTTGTCACCAACGACGAGCCGCCACCCCTCGAGCCGTCTCGGCGTTAAGTATTCATTAAACGGTCAGCTTTAAATTCGTTCCAAACAAGGACGAAGGGAGCCGCCGTGGACACCACCCATATCCTGACGAAACTCACTACTGGAGCGCTGATGTCGGGGGCCGTCGCGTTGGCCAGTTTGGGCCTGGCCGTGGGTACCGCCGACGCCAAGCCGTTCTACTGGTGTCCTGGAGATCCACCGATCATGGGCGATGCGCGAGACGCGAATGGCAATATGAAGCCGATTCCTATCTACCCGAATTGGGACACGTCCGTCTGCCACGACTACGGCGTCGCGGAAACCCATGTCAGGGAAGGAAAAGCTTGTCTCCTTCCGCAGTTTCAATGGTTTCAGTGTCCGCCCGGCACGATCCCTTGGCCGAACATGCCGACCATCCCGAACAAGGGTGAGTGAGTGCAGGGTCGATTGACAGATATGGCGCGTAACCCATGTATCAGAAGGACTTTTCGCCGTTACGTTCGTGGCCGGGTTGATCGTCGCGAATGATGAGCCGCCGGCGTTCTAGCTGTCCCGCAAGCCTGTCACGAAAGCTTGGGCTTCATCCCAGCTCGGTAACAGGCCGGCGGCGCGGACCTCATCGAGCGTGGGTGCGGCGGCGTCACGGTCAGACAGCACGAGTTCACGCCCGCTGGGCCAGTCGATCGCCAACGCCGGGTCGGTGGCGGCGATGGTGTGTTCGCGTTGCGGGTTGTACTCGGTCGAGCAGAGGTACATCACCGTCGAATTATCCTGCAGTGCAAGGAAACCGTGCGCGAGGCCTTCGGAGAGGTAAACGGTCTTGTGGCTCTGGGCATCCAGTGTGACAGCGTCCCAGCGCCCGAACGTCGGCGAACCCACCCGGATGTCGACGACGACATCGAACGCCGAGCCGGACAGGCAGGTCACGTATTTGGCCTGGCTCGGCGGCAGTTGGGCGAAATGCAGGCCGCGCAGCACGCCGGCCGCCGACACCGAGCAGTTGGCTTGCCGGACGTCGAGGCGGTGACCCGCGAATTCGGTGAAGCTTCGCTCCGTCAGCCACTCGAAAAACGTTCCACGAGAATCGCCGTGCAGTTGCGGCGTGATCTCCCACGCGCCGCTGATGTCGAGTTCTCGGACCTGCATGTCATTGTCCCCGCTGTTCGTAGCGAGCCTCGACGGCATCCTTCAATGGCCGCCACCAGGATTCGTTGTCGCGGTACCAGTCAATCGTGGCGCGCAAACCCTCGGTGAAGTCGGTGTGCTCTGGCACCCAACCTAATTCGTTGCTCAGTGCTGAGGGGTCGATGGCATACCGAAGGTCGTGGCCGGCCCGGTCGACCACGTGGTCGAAATCGTCAGGGCCGCGTCCCATCAACTCCAGCAGGGTCCGCAGCACCGACAAGTTGTCCCGTTCACCCTCGGCGCCGATCAGATAGGTCCGCCCGGGCTGACCGCGTTCGAGGATGCGGCGGACGGCATCGTTGTGATCGTCGACGTGGATCCAATCACGGACGTTGGCGCCCTTGCCGTACAGCTTGGGCCGCCGCCCGGTCAGCACGTTGGTGATCTGCCGGGGGATGAACTTCTCCACATGCTGATAGGGCCCGTAGTTGTTGGAGCAGTTCGAAATCGTCGCATGCACACCGTAAGAGCGCACCCAGGCTCGCACCAGCAGGTCGGCAGCCGGCTTTGGTCGCGGAGTACGGGCTCGACGGGTTGTAGGGCGTGGCCTCGGTGAACCGCTGCGCATCGCCGAACTCGAGATCGCCGTACACCTCGTCGGTGGACACGTGATGCAGTCGCACGCCGTGCCGGCGTACCGCCTCCAGAATGGTGAACGTCCCGATGACGTTCGCCTGCAAGAACGGCTCCGGGTCGGCTAATGCGTTGTCGACGTGAGTTTCCGCGGCAAAGTGCACCACGGCGTCGGACTCGGCGATCAGTTGGGACGTCAATTCTGCGTCGGTGATATCGCCTTGCACCAGCCGGATGTCAGTGTCGACGGGTGCCAACGACTCCCGGCTGCCGGCGTAGGTCATGGCGTCCAGAACCGTCACGGCATCCTCGGGGTGATCGCGCACGGAGGCGTGCACGAAGTTGGCGCCGATGAACCCAGCGCCGCCGGTGACCAGCAGCCGCATGGTTGGAACCCTAGCGCGCTCAGCTCTGAGGCTTGAGGCCTAAGGGTCCGGCCAACTCGCTCAACACGGCCACCAGCTTGTCCTCGGACTCGGCGCCCAACACTTGGATCGTGACGTGGTCGGCACCGGCCTCGAGATGATCGTTGAGGCGAGCGGCGATGGCATTCGGGGAGCCGTATGCGACGACGGCATCGATCAGCTTGTCGCTGCCGGGTTTCCGCACGTCTGCGTCGGTGAACCCGAGCCGCCGCCAGTTGTTCACGTAATTGCTCAAACCGAGGTAGAAGTCGACGGCCCCGTGGCCGATCTCGCGAGCCTCGTTCGCGTCGGCAGTGAGGACCACTTTGTGCTCCGGCGCCAGAAATACGGTGTTGCCGACGGCTTCGCGGGCCTGCGCCGTATGCGCCGGCGTGGTCAGGTACGGATGCGCGCCGGCGGCGCGCTCTGCGGACAGGGCCAGCACTCTGGGGCCCAGCGCGGCGAGCACTCGCCGACTGGTCGGTACCGATGCGGCGTCGAGTTCGTCGAGGTACTCGACCAGCGCGTCGTAGGGCTTTTTGTACTCGTCGGTGTGTTCGGGATGACCGACCCCGACACCCAGCAGGAACCGGCCCGGGTAAGCCTTTTCGATCCGGTGATAGGACGCTGCCACCTCGGCCGCCGGAGACGCCCAGATGTTGACGATCCCGGTCGCCAATTGCAATGACGACGTCTCCGCCAGCGCCGGCTCCACCCATTCCAGGCTGGCATCGGGTGAGCCGCCGATCCAGGCGGCGCCATAGCCCAACGATTCAATCTGCTTCGCGAGTTGCGGGGTGATGGCTCGAGTCGGCAGCCACACCCCGTACCGGCCCAAGTCGAGTGTCAGTGAAACGCCCTCGGTCATCGAGGTCCCCCTCTAGTTCGTCAAGCCGGTGTCAGTCCAAGTGGCCCCGCGAGTTCGGCCAGAGCCGACACCAGGTTTTCATCTTTGGTCAGAATCTGCACAGGCACGTGGTCGGCACCGGCGTCGAGGTGTTCTTTCAGCCGCGCCGCGATCTGCTCCGGCGTCCCGTGCGCCACCACCGCGTCGAGCAGGCGATCGCTGCCCGGCCGGGTGACTTCGTCTTCGGAGAATCCCAGCCGCTTCCAGCTGTTGCGGTAATTGGCCAGATTGAAATAAATGTCCAGCGCCTTGCGGCCCACGGCGCGAGACTTTTCCGCGTCGGTGGTCAGCACCGCCTTGTGCTCGGGCGCCAAGAAGGCCGACGGGCCGATCAGCTCGCGTGCCTGCGCGGTGTGCTCGGGCGTGGTCAGGTACGGGTGCGCTCCGGCGCTGCGCTCCGCCGACAGTTTCAGGACCCGCGGCCCCAGGGCCGCCACTACCCGGCGATCGGCCGGGACTCCGTAATCGTCGAGCTGCTTGAGGTAGTCGACCAGCGCGTCGTAGGGCTTGCGATATTCGGTGATCGCTTCGGGATGCCCGACGCCGATACCGAGCAGGAAACGTCCCGGGTAGGCCCGGTCGATCCGATGGAATGACTCGGCCACCGGTTTGGCCGGGGCCGACCAGATGTTGACGATCCCGGTGGCCACCTGCAGCGTTGTCGTCGCTTCCAGGATCGGCTCCACCCAGGCCAATTCGGCGGGCGGTGAGCCGCCGACCCAGACCGCGCCGTAGCCCAGGGCCTCGATGTCTTTGGCTTGCTGCAGGCGTGACGCCGCGTCCGAACGATCCGAACCGGCCTAGATTGGGTTTGCTCGCAGCAGAATCGGTCATGGCCTTTAGCAACCAGCGCTTGCGCGCCGCTATTCCGGGATGGTTAGTTTTGTGGCGGCATTGCGATGTCGTCGGCACCGTCGCGGTCGGTCGGCAGCGCGACGTCGACGGCCGGGGGCACCCGAGTGGCAGGAGCACGATAAACCGGGTCTCGCCAGGCACCGATTCGACCCGCAGATCGCCGTGATGCCCGTCGACGACGATCTTCCAGGCCAGATCCAGCCCCAGCCCGGTCCCTTCACCGAAGGGTTTGGTGGTGAAGAACGGCTCGAAGATGTGCTCGAGGACGTCGGCGGGAATTCCTGGACCGGTGTCGCAGATCTCCACGCGCAGCATCTCGTTGGCTTCGCGGCAGGTACGAATCGGCAACGTGCCGCCCGCGCTGCCCATCGCGGCAATCGCATTGTCGATGATGTTGGTCCACACCTGGTTCAGATCGCCTGGGTTGCAGGGGATCTGCGGAAGCGAGTGGTCGAATTCCTTGGCCACCGCTATGTGCAGGTTGCTTTCTTTGCCCAACCTGTCGGCGAACATCGTCAATGTGCTCCTCAGCTGGTCATGCACGTCGGACACCTGGAAAGGTGCCCGATCCATCTGGGAATACTGTTTGGCGTCTTCCACCAACTTCGAAATGCGTTGACTCGCTTCTGAAATCTGATTCAGCAGAAGCTCGCTTTCGATGGTGTAGCTGATCCAGCGGATCGCCTCGTCCAACGAAGTCGACGCGTCCAACTCGTTGGCGGTCGTGTCGATGCGCTCCAGCCAGTCGGTGTCGATGCCACCTTCGACGAAAGTCGGTGCGATGTCCCATCCGTCGGCGACGCCGTGTTCGTCCAGCCAGTCGCCGACCGCGTCTTCGCGGTCCGCGGTCTCGATCGGGCTCAGGTGCTGCGACGCCGACTTGACGACTTGCTCGGCGACGGCATCTTGCAAGCGCACCAGGGCATTCAGCGTCTCCGGGCTGACCGTTCCGTCGGCGAGCATGGCGAGTTTGCCGCGCATACGAGAGATTCGACCGCGTAACTCCTGGGCGGCGCGCGCGATGGCCGCGGCAGGATTGTTCAACTGATGGGTCAGCCCGGCGGAGAGCTGGCCCAGCGCCAACAGCTTCTCGCGATTGTCGATGAGCCGACGGGTGCGCTCGGTGCCGACGGCGATCCCGTCGAGCAGGTGCACCGCCATCGGGAACTGGTCTTTCATGAAGGCGGCGAAGGCCGGTGCGTCCATCACGAAGAACCGCGACGGCTTGGTGACGTGCACCGAGGTGGTGTAGGCCTGTTGCTTCTCGCCGGTAAACGCTTGCCACGCACCGCAATACACGCCGCGATGCGATGTCCGGTTGGTTTCGATGTCCTGGCCGCCGGACAGCTTCGACATGGCCAGCTCGCCATCGATCAAGACGTAGAAACACGTTGCCGGCTCACCCTCGACACACAGCGGGCCGGGTTCGAAGTTCTCGATGTACCCGTCGGCGCACAACGTCGCGAGCTGCTCGTCGTTGAGGCGCTCGAAGAGGAACAGGGTGCGCAGCTCGGCGGCCTCACACGGGTGTTCGGTGGTCATGACTCAGCCAGGTAGCGGTGGACCAGCATCACGGCCATCGAGCCTTCACCGACCGCGGCTGCGACCCTTTTCGCGGACTCAGAGCGCACGTCGCCGGCGACGAACACACCCGGCACGCTGGTCTCCAAATGGTGCGGGGGGCGGTCCAGGGTCCACCCGCAGACGTTGCGCAGGTCCGGACCGGTCAGGATGAAGCCGTGGCCGTCGCGGGCGAGCACGTCCTTGAGCCAGTCGGTGCGCGGTGCGGCGCCGATGAAGATGAACATCCGGGCGCAGGTCACGTCTTCGGTCTGCCCAGTCTGGTTGTCTCTCAGGGTCAGCCGTTCAAGGTAATCGCTTCCGGTGGCGCAGTGGACTTCGGTGCACGTACGGACGGTGATGTTGGGTCGTTGCTCGATCTGCTCGATCAGGTAGTGCGACATCGATGCCTCTAACGACGGCGCGCGCACCACGATCGTCACCGTCTTGGCCTCGCGGGACAGGTACATCGCGGCTTGGCCCGCCGAGTTCGCCCCGCCGATCACGTAGACCTCTTCGCCCTTCATTCCGCGGCGATGGAGACCGCGGCCCCGTAGTGCACACCGCGACCTTTCAACGTGTCGCAGCCATCCGCCGTCAGCTCGTTGTACGCGACACCGGTGGCGACGACGATCGCGTGCGCGTCGACCGAGCCGCCGTCGTCGAAGCGGATCGTGCGTTTCGGTCCGTTGATCTCGAGGGCAGTGGCGGTGCGCGCGGTGATCAGTTCCGCGCCGAACTTCTCCGCCTGCCTGCGCGCACGATCGGCCAGTTGGCTGCCCGACACACCGTCGGGAAAGCCCAGATAGTTCTCGATCTTCGAGCTCTGGCCGGCCTGGCCGCCCGTCGCGGTGGTTTCGATCAGCACCGTGCGTAGACCTTCAGAGGCGCCGTAGACGGCGGCGGCCAGACCCGCGGGCCCGCCGCCGACCACGATCAGGTCGTAGAAGTCTTGCGACGGTGTCGTCGTCAGCCCCAACGTCTCGGCCAATTCGGTGTCGCTGGGCTCGACGAGCGGGTCGCCGTGTTCGGTGACGACGACCGGGAGCCGCTTGCCGTCCTCGCCGGCCGCTTGCAGCAGTTGCTCGCCGAGGGGCTCGTCGGACGCGAACCAGTTGTAGTACAGGCCGTTGCGGGCCAGAAAGTCGCGGACCTCCAAGGATCGCGCCGAGAAGCGGTGGCCGATCACCTTGGTGTGCGGGATGGGCCGCTCGGGGGCCAGCCGCCAGGCGTCGAGCAGGTCGTCGATGACGGGGTAGAGCTTCTCCTCGGGCGGGTCCCACGGTTTGAGCAGGTAGTGGTCGAGGTCGACGACGTTGATCGCGTCGATCGCGGCGTGGGTGTCGGCGTAGGCGGTCAGCAACACCCGCTTGGCCGCCGGGTACAGGTCCATCGCCGCCTCGAGGAATTCGATGCCGGTCATCTGCGGCATCCGGTAGTCGGCGACCAGCATCGCGACCGTCTCACCGCGCAGCTTGAGTTGCTTGAGGGTATCCAGGGCGTCGGGGCCCGACTCCGCCCGTACGATGCGGTGGGCCTCGCCGTAATGGCGGCGCAGATCCCGGGCAACCGCCCGTGACACCGCCGGGTCGTCGTCGACGGTCAGCATCACAGGTTTGCGTTGCTGAGGGTCGGAGCTTGAGGGGCTAGTCATCGGCGTTAATTATGCGCTCGTCGGCCTCTAAGCGGGGGCTGACGGGGGCTGGTTTGATTCCGCTAACAGCGATTTTGGTCAGCACGAAACACCAGGTATCGTAGAGCAACGGCGCATTATGGCGCTGACTTTCAGTGTGCCCAGTCTTAGGAATTTCCTGCCACCGGTTCACGTTGTAAAGCCGGCGGCTGCTGCACCGAACACGGGCGTAGAAGCGAAACGAAACCAAAGACGAGGATTTCAGAAGACATATGGCCAAGAAGGACGGCGCCATTGAGGTCGAGGGCCGCGTAGTCGAGCCCCTGCCCAATGCGATGTTTCGCATTGAGCTGGAAAACGGCCACAAGGTGCTTGCCCACATCAGCGGCAAGATGCGGCAGCACTACATCCGCATCCTGCCCGAGGACCGGGTGGTAGTGGAGTTGTCTCCCTACGACCTGACTCGGGGCCGCATTGTGTACCGCTACAAATAACCAATCGCCCCGACGATCAATACCTGCAAGTACAAGTAAGACAGAACAGGATCAAACAGCCGTGAAGGTGAACCCGAGCGTCAAGCCGATCTGCGACAAGTGCAGGGTGATCCGTCGGCACGGGCGGGTCATGGTGATCTGTTCCGATCCGCGCCACAAGCAGCGACAGGGCTAGCAGCCACCTCGCCTCAGCGACCACAAACAACTGAATGTTGACCTCCCAGCACCACTGAACGGCCGGCATCTGCAGAGATGAGCCAGTTCAGCCACGTCCGGAACGGAGGCCGGACCCCGGAGCCCTGAGTAGTTTTCTGGGCCAGGGAACGGGCTGGGATTTAGACCTCCGCTTAGAAGAAGGAATGCCACCCATGGCTCGACTAGTGGGCGTCGACCTCCCGCGCGATAAGCGCATGGAGGTCGCGTTGACGTATATCTTCGGCGTTGGCCGCACCCGGTCCAACGAAATCCTCGCCGCTACCGGCATCGACAAGGATCTGCGCACCAAGGACCTCACCGACGACCAGGTGACCCATCTGCGCGACTACATCGAAGCCAACCTGAAGGTCGAGGGTGATCTGCGCCGCGAGGTGCAGGCCGATATCCGCCGCAAGATCGAAATCGGCTGCTACCAGGGGCTCCGGCACCGCCGCGGCCTGCCGGTGCGCGGTCAGCGCACCAAGACCAACGCGCGCACCCGCAAGGGACCCAAGCGCACCATCGCCGGCAAGAAGAAGGCCAGGTAGATCATGCCCCCAGCAAAGAAGGCAGCCGCCTCGGCGCCCAAGAAGGGTCAGAAGACCCGGCGCCGGGAAAAGAAGAACGTCCCGCACGGCGCCGCCCACATCAAGAGCACGTTCAACAACACGATCGTGACGATCACCGACTTGCAGGGCAACGTTATTGCCTGGGCATCGTCGGGTCACGTCGGCTTCAAGGGGTCGCGTAAGTCGACGCCGTTCGCCGCACAGCTGGCCGCCGAGAACGCTGCCCGCAAGGCGCAGGAGCACGGCGTGAAAAAGGTCGACGTGTTCGTGAAGGGCCCGGGCTCGGGCCGCGAGACCGCGATCCGATCGCTGCAGGCCGCTGGCCTGGAGGTCGGCGCGATCTCTGACGTCACCCCCCAGCCGCACAACGGCTGCCGTCCCCCCAAGCGTCGTCGGGTCTAGGAGAAAGACAGAAATGGCTCGTTATACCGGACCCGTCACCCGCAAGTCGCGTCGCCTCGGCGTCGACCTCGTCGGTGGTGACCAGTCGTTCGAGAAGCGCCCCTACCCGCCCGGCCAGCACGGCCGCGCGCGGATCAAGGAGAGCGAATACCGTCAGCAGCTGCAGGAGAAGCAGAAGGCCCGCTTCACCTACGGCGTCATGGAGAAGCAGTTCCGCCGCTACTACGCGGAGGCCGCGAGCCGTCCCGGCAAGACCGGTGACGAGCTGCTGCAGATCCTGGAGAGCCGGCTCGACAACGTCGTGTACCGCTCCGGGATCGCCCGCACCCGCCGGATGGCCCGCCAGCTGGTGAGCCACGGCCATTTCACGGTCAACGGCGTGAAGGTGACCATCCCCAGCTATCGGGTGTCGCAATACGACATCATCGATATCAAGGGCAAGTCGCTGAACACCGTGCCGTTCCAGATCGCCCGCGAGACCGCGGGTGACCGCCCGATCCCTAGCTGGTTGCAAGTGGTCGGCGAGCAGCAACGCATCCTGATCCACCAGCTGCCGGAGCGCGCCCAGATCCAGGTGCCGCTCACCGAGCAGCTGATCGTCGAGTACTACTCGAAGTAGCTCTGGAGCCGCAACGGCGGCGACCAGATAACCGAGCCGGCATCAAATAGCGGGTGCCGAGAAGGAGAAAAGAAGAACCATGCTGATTTCACAGCGACCGACTCTGTCGGAAGAGATCCTCAGCGACAGCCGTTCGCAGTTCGTCATCGAGCCGCTGGAGCCGGGTTTCGGCTACACACTTGGTAATTCACTGCGCCGCACGCTGCTGTCGTCGATCCCGGGCGCGGCCGTCACCAGCATCCGCATCGACGGCGTGCTGCACGAGTTCACCACCGTGCCGGGTGTCAAGGAAGACGTCACCGACATCATCCTGAACCTCAAGAGCCTCGTGGTGTCCTCGGAGGAGGACGAGCCGGTCACCATGTACCTGCGCAAGCAGGGTCCGGGCGAGGTCACCGCCGGCGACATCGTGCCGCCGTCGGGCGTTACCGTGCACAACCCTGAGATGCACATCGCGACCCTGAACGACAAGGGCAAGCTGGAGATCGAGCTTGTCGTCGAGCGTGGCCGTGGTTACGTCCCGGCCGTGCAGAACAAGGCATCGGGTGCCGAAATCGGCCGTATCCCAGTCGATTCCATCTACTCGCCGGTGCTGAAGGTCACCTACAAGGTGGATGCCACCCGTGTCGAGCAGCGCACCGACTTCGACAAGCTGATCCTCGACGTCGAGACCAAGAGCTCGATCGGCCCCCGCGACGCGCTGGCGTCGGCGGGTAAGACGCTGGTCGAATTGTTCGGTCTGGCGCGCGAACTCAACGTCGAGGCCGAGGGCATCGAGATCGGGCCGTCGCCGGCCGAGGCCGACCACATCGCGTCGTTCGCACTGCCGATCGACGACCTGGATCTGACCGTGCGGTCGTACAACTGCCTCAAGCGCGAGGGTGTGCACACCGTCGGCGAACTGGTGTCGCGCACCGAGTCCGACCTGCTCGACATCCGTAACTTCGGTCAGAAGTCGATCGACGAGGTGAAGGTCAAGCTGCACCAGTTGGGTCTGTCGCTCAAGGACAGCCCGGCCAGCTTCGACCCGTCGGAGGTCGCCGGCTACGACGTGGCGACCGGTACGTGGTCCGCCGAGGCCGCTGCCTACGACGACCAGGACTACGCCGAAACCGAACAGCTCTAGGCCCAACCGCTCGAAAGAGTGCCGTCCCGGTCCTACCTGATACGGGGACCGGCCCCATTGAGGAGAAGTCGCAATGCCCAAGCCCACTAAGGGTCCTCGCCTCGGCGGGTCGTCTGCGCACCAGAAGGCGCTCCTGGCCAACCTGGCGACGGCGCTGTTCGAGCACGGCCGGATCAAGACGACCGAGCCCAAGGCACGGGCACTTCGGCCCTACGCCGAGAAGCTGATCACCCACGCCAAGAAGGGCACGCTGCACAACCGGCGTGAGGTGCTCAAGAAGATCCGCGACAAGGACGTCGTGCACAGCCTGTTCGCCGAGATCGGGCCGTTCTTCTCCGACCGCAACGGCGGCTACACACGCATCATCAAAGTCGAAGCGCGCAAGGGTGATAACGCTCCGATGGCGGTCATCGAGTTGGTGCAGGAGAAGACGGTGACCTCCGAGGCCGATCGCGCGCGTCGCGTTGGTGCATCCAAGGCTGCCCCAGCTGAAGCCGCCGCGGCAGCGCCGCAGGCCGCCGTCGAGCCCGACGCTGTGGCTGAGGTCGTGACGCCCGAGCCGGAGGTAACCGAGGCCGCGACGCCCGAGGCAGAAGCCGAGACCGACGACGCCGAGTAGCGATTCATCGTTGAACGACACGCCCGCCATCGACGCTGATGGCGGGCTTGTTCGTCTGCGGCTCGATATCGCTTACGACGGAACGGATTTCGCGGGATGGGCAACGCAGGCGAATCAGCGCACGGTCGCAGGCCTGCTCGAGGAGACGCTGTCGACGGTGTTCCGGACCCAGGTGCGGTTGCGCGCGGCAGGGCGTACCGACGCCGGCGTGCACGCCACCGGTCAGGTCGCCCACGTCGACGTTCCCACTGACGCACTGCCGAACGCGTACCCACGTTCGGCGCGGCCACACCAATCCGAATTTCAGCCGCTGATCCACCGGTTGGGCCGTCTGCTGCCCGTCGACGTTCGGGTGCGCCGGATCGTGCGCGCGCCAGCGGGTTTCGACGCTCGATTCTCGGCGCTGCGACGTCATTACGTCTACCGCATCACCACAGCCGACTACGGGGTGGAGCCGCATCAGGCCCGCTACGTCACCGGCTGGCCGCGCGCGCTCGACGTGGACGCGATGGCGTTGGCATCGCGAAGCCTGGTGGGATTACATGACTTTGCGGCGTTCTGCCGGCATCGCGAGGCGGCGACGACGATTCGCGACCTGCAGCGGTTCGACTGGGAGCGCGACGGCGATCTGATCACCGCGCACGTCAGTGCCGACGCGTTCTGCTGGTCGATGGTGCGGTCGCTGGTCGGCGCGGTGCTGGCTGTCGGCGAACATCGGCGCACCGCCGACTGGTGCGCTGAGCTGCTCACGTCTACCCGACGCTCCAGTGACTTCGCCGCCGCGCCCGCGCGCGGCCTGACGCTGGTCGAGGTGGACTACCCGCCCGATAGCGAGCTAGAGGCGCGGACACTGATCACCCGCGACCTGCGCACGCGCGACTGATCTACAACTTGGCGGCGACGAAGTTAGCGGCCTGATTCACCAAGCCCGAGTCGACGTACGACGGCTGCAGATGGGCGGCCCATTGCAGATTCTGGAAGCTTCTGGTGCAGATCGGGTCGTTGGGGGCACACAGGTCGATGGTCTTACCGGCGAAGGCCGGGCTGAAATTGGGGGCCGGGCCGAGCACCCGCTGGGTGCCGTTGCCGAACAGCGCGACCGCGGCGACGTGCCGGTCCATTGCCGGGGGCAGGGGATTGGTGAAGCCGAATCCGGCTTTGTTCACGGCGACCACGACGTCGGCCGCGGCGGCGCCCAGTGAGTAACCGCCGAGCACCAACTTGGTGTTTGGGCAGCTTGCCGCCATCGATTGAGCGTGCGCGCTCATGTCGTTGGCAGCGACGTCGACCTCGGTGTTGGCGGGATAGTTGACCCCGTAGGAGCCGATGGTCAGCTGCGGCACTTTCTTGCGCAGCGCGGTGATGAAGGACTGGCCGATCAGGCCGACGCCGGCTGGTTCTTCACGGCCCCGCGCGAAGACGACCTCGGCATCCGGGCAGGCCGCCGACGCCACCGGCAGCGGCGTCGTCGAGGAGGGAATCACAGCCGGGACGCTCAGCAAACCGCCGCTGAACACCGCCGCGACTGCTAGACGGGTCAGGCGGGGTCGCATGAGCAAACGCTAGGGGCCGAAACTATTACCCCGCTGTGAGCGACGTGAGGGTTCGGCCAGCGAACGTGGCTAGGCCAGCTTGCCTGCGACGAAGTCGGCGGCCTGATTGAGCTCGCCGTCCTGGATGTAGCCGGCGGCCATGTGCTGTGACCAGTTGTCCTGCCAGGTGTGCGGATCGGCCGGGTTGCAGATGGGGTCGGACCCGTGGCACAAGTCGATGGTCCGGTCGCCGTAGGCCGGGTTGAAATTCGCGATCGGACCGACCCACTTGGTGCCGTTGCCGAACAGTGCAACCGCGGCGATGTGCTGATCGGAGCCCGGCGGCAGGGGATTGGTGAAGCCGAGCATCGGGCCGGGAGCCGCCATCACGACGTCGGTGACCGCGGCGCCGAGCGAGTAGCCGCCCAGCACCACGCGGGTGTTGGGGCAACTGTTGATGGTTTGCTGCACATGCGCGCTCATGTCGTTGGCACCGATGGCGACCTCGGTGTCGGCGGGATACTGCACCGCGTAGAGACCGACGTGTTTGTTGACCTTGGACCGCAGCGCGCTGACGAAGGCATTGCCGAGGACTCCGGCGCCGGCCGGTTCCTGTCGCCCGCGGGCGAACACCAACTCGGCGTCGGGGCACGCGGCGGATGCGGTCGGGGCGGTGCACACCAGTGCCGGCGCGAGCACCAACCCGGCGGCGACAATATTAGCGATGCGCAAGCGGGCAGCAGATCGGGGCGGGCTCATCAAGCGCAGCTTCATGGCCTGACCGTAGTGTGCGACGAGGCTTTGATCAGCGGAACGCAATGGGCTGGGTGTGATCGACCACGGTCGGACCAGGTTCAACGGGTCCGAATCCGGGCGCCGTGCCGGGTGGGACGCCTAGGGGGCCGCCAGGCGGGACGCCCAGTGGACCGGTGCCAGGTGGGACGCCCATCGGGCCAGGCGGGACGCCCATCGGCCCCATCGGACTGCCGGGCATGGTGGGCGGCAGCACCGACAACAGCCTGGTCTGCACGAAGCTGGCCGCCTGGTTGGTGTAGACGGGCACATAGCCGTCGGTGTGCCCCTTCCACTCGTTGCCCTGGCCGGCGTGGCAGATCGGGTCTTCGGGGTTGCAGAAGTCGACGGCCTTGGCGCCGAACATCGCGCTCTGTGCCGAGATGGACCCGCCGCTGCGGTCGGCCGGGTTGCCGAACGTGGTCACCGCGATGATGTGGCTCGCGTACTGCGGCGGCAGCGAATCGCCCCAGCCGACACCGCCGATCTGGGTGCCGGTGACGATGTCGACGACCGACGCGCCTTGGGAATATCCGCCGAGCACCTGCGGGGTGCTCGGGCACTTGTCGGCCACGTCCTTGATGTGCTTGATCGCGTCTTTGGCGCCGTCGTTGCCGTGAATCTGAAACAGGGTGGCCCGGTAGTTGACGCCGTAGCCGTCGATTTTCTTGCCGGTGTTGCGGCGCAGGGTGTCGACCAGGGCGTCGCCGACGCGGCCCAAACCATTCGGCTCGTCGGTGCCGCGGGCGAAGGTCACCGAGACATCAGGGCAGTCTTCGGCGTGGGCCGACGGGGTCGCGCTGCGCTCCGCGGTGGGTGCGACAAGCAATACGCCTGCGGCCAGCAAGGCGGCGCCAGCGAGGATGAAGGGGCGTGACCAGCCACGACAGGACGCGCGACGGCTCGTACGGTTGACGCTCACCAGGTGATGCTACCGATTTCGGGGCGTTTGGGCACATCGTCGACGGTCAGGGCTCTATCTCTGTGGATGGCCGAGGAACTGCGACCTGACGGCGGCATACCGTGAAGCCGGATGACACGGCAACCGACCACGAGGCTTCAGGTCAGCGGGCACCGATTTCTGCTGCGCCGGCTTGAGTGCGCACTACTGGGCGGCGACGTCCACGCCGTCGACGAGTCGGCCCGCGCACCCGCACAATCGCTGACCGCGGGTGCGGTGGTTGCGATCGTCCTGCTGGCCGGCTGCGCGATACTGGCTGTCCTGCGCCCGCACCCGGCACTGACGAACGCACCGATCCTGATGGGAAAGCAGACGGGTGCGCTGTACGTCCGCTTAGGCAACACCCTGCATCCAGTGCTGAACCTGGCATCGGCTCGGCTGATCACGAGGACCAACGCAGACCCGCAACCGGCATCTGAATCGGAACTCAGCCACAGCAACCGGGGTCCGCTGCTGGGCATCCCCGGTGCCCCACAGCTTCTGGGGACACAGCTTGCCGATGACGAAACGCGATGGACCGTCTGCGACGGCCGCGATGGCACGACCGTCGTGGCGGGCCGCGCTGACGGGCCGCTATCCCACGCGCTCAGGCGTGAACAGGCACTGCTGGTGACACCCGCCTCAGGTGGCTCGACGTACCTGCTCTACGAGGGGCGACGGGCAGTGGTGGACCTGCACGAATCCGCGTTGGTGCGGGCACTCGGGATCGACGGGCTTGTCGCACTACCGGTGTCGTCGGTGCTGCTGAACCTCGTGCCTGAGACACCGCAGATTACTGCGCCGACGATCGCGGGCGCCGGTGGTCGCGGGCCGGCTGCGCTGGCGGGGTTTCCGGTCGGCAGCGTGCTGCGTGTCGCCCGTAGCGGTGGCGACGAATATTACGTCGTGCTGCAGGGCGGGGTCCAGCACGTCGGGCAGCTCGCCGCCGACCTGGTGCGATTTGCCAACTCGCACAACACCCGTACTGCTATCGCGGTCGCGCCCGACGTCATCCACACCGCCTCGGCGGTGACTCTGCTGCCAGTGTCAGGGTTTCCCGACAAAGCGCAGACATCCGCTGTGGCCGACGGGGCGACGCTCTGTGTTCGGTGGACGCCTCCGGCGTCGGGTAGCGCCGAGATCACGTTTTCGGTTGGCGGGCTGCCCATTCCGGCCGGCGGACAACCGGTGACGTTGACGCAGGCCGATGGAAAGGGTGCTGCCGTCGACGCCGTGTATCTCCCACCCGGTCGCACCGCGTATGTACGCGCCACCGGCCTGTTGGGAGGCAATGCCGGCGCCGGTACTCGGTATCTGATCTCGGACACCGGCGTCCGATTCGCTGTTCACGACGACGACGCGGCCCATGACCTAGGCCTGCCTGACACGATGGTCGCCGCACCCTGGTCGCTACTCGCGACCCTGCCGGCGGGCGCGGAATTGAGTAGAGCGAATGCGTCAGTCGCTCAAGACATTCCTGCCGTCGGGCGTAGGTCGCCGTAGCCGGGTCAGCAATACGCTGGCGATCAGCACCGTCACCAATACGCCGCCGCACGCGGCGGCGCCGGCGAATGCCGTGTGCTTCGCTCGGTGGTCCGGCGGCTCAGGACCTACCGGCGCTGGAACGGGTACCGATGTGGGGGGCGGAGGAAGTGCCGTGCTCGACAGAGTGTCAGTGCTGACCGCGGCAAGGAAATCGACCGGTCCTGCCCCGACCCGCGGATCCCGCCTGCCCGGCGGATGATGCGCCGTGGCCGTAATGCGTTGCATCACTTGCCGGGCTGTCAATTGCGGAAAGCGCGATCGGATCAGCGCCGCAAGCCCGCTGACTACCGGTGCGGCGTAACTGGTTCCCGACAGCGGAACCGGACCCTCTTTCCCGCCAACCGCATTCGCCAAACCGATGCCCGAGGAACTGAGCGATACCACCCCTTCGCCGGGTGCCGCAATGTCCACCCATGGACCAGCAAGGGTGAACGATGACGGCTCGCCGTGCGCATCTACGGAGCCGACCGTCAGCACGTAATCGTCGTACCAGGCTGGGCTGACGACGACCGTCGCAGTGTCCCAGTCTGCTTCGGCTTGCTGCGCGGGGCACTGCCCGGGACCGCTGTTTCCGGCGGCCGCCACCACGACGGCATTCTTGGCGTCGACGGCGTAGGCGAGCGCCGCACCAAGTGCGCCGTCGTCGAGCACGGCTCCGCTACGGATGCAGGCGACCGAAGAGATGTTGATCACCGATGCGTCGAGGTCCGCGGCCGTCCGGACGGCTTTCGCCATGGTGTCGACGTCGCCGACACCGGAGGTCGACGGGTCCGTTTTCGGCCCGAATCTGGTGCTGGACTGGCGGATGCTGATCAGTTGGACGTCGGGCGCGACGCCGCTGAAGTCGTCGCTGTGACGGGCATCGGCTGTGGCGGCGATAATTCCAGCCACCGCAGTGCCGTGTCCGTCGCAGTCTTGGATGCCTTCTCCGGTGGACACGTAATCGCCGCCGGCGGTGGTACGGGACAGTCGCGGGTGCGGTGACACGCCGGTGTCGATGACGGCGACGCGTTGACCTGAACCGCGGGTGAGTTTCCAGACCTGTGGCAGATCGAGTCCCGAAAGTTGGCTGTTGCCAGTCGCGCCGGCGTCGCGGATCATGGCGGGCACTGCGCACGTCTCGCGCTGCACTGTGGGTTGCGTCGGGCTTGCCGGCGCAGGCTTTGGTAGCCGCCCGTAGTTGATCGGCGGTGGTGATACCGCGTAGGCGGGAGCAGCGCCACACTGCGGCAGCGTGGCGACGACCGCCACCGTTGCGCAGCGAAGCGCTCGGAATTGTGCTGTCTTCATGGCAGATTCAAGCCCCGCACGGCACCGTAAAGCCCGCATATCCAGCAAGCCAGCGGTAGGACGGCTGCCAACGCAAGATATTCCAGCAGCTCGATACCGCGTTGACCGATCGGAGAGACTTTCGTCGAGAGGTTGACGAAGCCCAGCCGCAACGCAACAGTGGCTAGTCCGATGGACGCCGCCGCGATGTACGCCGATCGGCTTGGGTATGCCGCCTCAGCGCCGACGAGAGCAGCGCTGACCGTGGCGGTCCCAAAGATGATGAGCGGCAGGGACACTGCAAGATCGCGATGCATGCGCGTCCGCGACAGCAGCACACCCCCGCTCAAGGCGGCGAACGCGATGCCGGCTAAGCGTGGACTGCCCGTCGGATACGGGGCCACTGCCGCGCCGATCGCGCCGAGCGCGCTGGAGGCCGAGAATGCGGTGACCAAAGTGGTCAGCCATGTTCGGGCGACGATCACTCTGATCTTCATCTGGTCTGGATTCAGCATGGGTCCGGCCGAATCGAAATTCGGCCGTGGGGACAAGCCGGCCAGCCTGATCGACATCGGTGCTGATGCTTCGTTCAAAATCAGCGATATCGCCGCTGATGCTGCGCCAAGGGCGTACAGCGGCATGGCGGTCATTGTGCCCACCAGCGCTGCGGTCGCCTCGATCGCAGCGAAACACGTGAGCGCGGTGAATACGACTGTGTGACGGCCTATCGCGCGCATGATGGCCGCCGATGTTGTCGAAGCGGCCGCAGCGAACAGCGCGTTCGGCGCTCCGAGACCGCCCGGGACAACCAGGGCACCGGCAACGGCGGCGTACCAGCAGGCGATCAGGCCCATCGTCAGTCCCGCTGTCTTTTCGCGAAACACTCGATATGCGGTGCCCGCCGCAAGCAGGCTGACGGAGCCGGCCAGTGCCGCAGCGGCGGCGTTCTCGCCTCGGATGTCTTCCAGATCGAATCCGGTCCGGATGAGCATGGGTGTGCACGCAGCGGTCAGCCAACCTGCGGCCAGCACGGCGACCAGTCGGGACGCCCGCGGAGTCCAGTGCCGGTCCGTGCCGGGGAGTGACTGGGACACCGCTTCTGCCGCGTCGTCGAGACGCGGTGCTGGCCGATCGGTCGACGGGCTGGTCAGTAACAGTGTGGCGCCATCGCGAAGTCCGATCTCAGCCAACGTCTTCGACAGGTCCAATGAGACATTGCCCGGCAACGACAGCCGATGTCGGATAGCCACCGGCCCAGCCTGAAACCCAAGATCGCCGGAAAGGATATCGACAATCGTCGGCACCAACGACTGAAGCGGCACCAAAGCCGGCAACGCAAGGTCGGCGCGGACGGAGTCGGCATGGACCGTTACCCGGCGCAACGTTCCGTCACGTGGGGGGAATCCGTTTTGGGTCGCAACTGCCGTGGTCTGGTTCATGCCGATCTCCATCCGCCGAACCGCACGCTAGCGGGCGGACTGCGGCCGCATATGCATTGATCCACAGGCGACTTGCCGCTGCGTTCACCTCTGCCTAACGTGCCGTCGCATCTCGAGGGAGCGACAGCGGGCTGGTAGGGAGCGGCAGGTGCAGCTATCCGATGATGGTGCTACTGCGGAATTCGTCCCGCCGGTGCGACTAACGTCGCCCGCCCCCGAGACCGCGGACCTTGTGATCGAGGCGCCGAAGGAAGCTTCGTGGCCTACGCAGACGAATCCGGTGATTCGCTTCCTGCCGGTCGTCACGGCTCTCGCGACAGTCGCGGCGCTCGCAATGGTCGTCCATTCAGGGTCAGGTGGCATGCGGAATCCCGCTTTCATGCTCTTTCCCGTCATGATGCTCATGTCGGCAGTTGCCACCGTCGTATCGGGCGCGGATCGGCGCGGAGGTGAGATCAATACCGAACGCACGCAGTATCTCAGCTACCTGTCTACGTTGCATTCGGCCGTTGCGAAGAACGCTGCAGCGCAGCATCATTGGCTGAATTGGAGCTATCCTGATCCCGTCGCCTTGTGGACGCTGGTCGGCGGACGCCGGATGTGGGAGCGCCGAGCCTCGGCCTCCGACTTCTGCCATGTGCGTGTCGGTCTCGGAACGCAGCGTCTTGCCAGCCGGTTGGTGCCGCCGACCGTCGACTCGGCACACCAACTGGACCCGGTGACCTTCAGCGCGATGAAGCGCTTTGTCGAAGCACACTCGACAGTTGCGGACGTGCCGATCACGGTTGCGTTATCCGGCACCGTCAGTGTCCTTGGTGAGATGACGCGGGTGCGGGCGCTGGTGCGTGGCATGATCTGCCACCTGGCAGTCATGCACAGTCCGATGTCGGTGTTGATTGCCGCCGTCGTCACTGACCACAGCCGGTCCGACTGGGACTGGCTGAAATGGTTGCCGCACAATCGACATCCGCGCGCCTACGACGATGTCGGGCCGGTCCGCCTGGTGTATCCGTCTCTGACGGCAGCGAAGCAGGCGCTCGCCGAGGTGGCTATCGACCAACGGCTCATGGTGGTCGTGGACGACGGAGCCAACGGCGTCACGCTGTTGTCGATCCAGAATGTCGACAAATCGGTGACAGCCGAGGCACCGCGACTGCACATCGCCGGCGACAACGTAGTGGCCGAGTTATCAAGTGGTGAAAGATTTTCCGCCCTTGCGGACCAGATGAGTCACCTCGCCGCCCTGACGTGCGCGCAGAGGTTGGCCGGATACCGGGCCAGCGGTAGGGACGCAGTGACGTCGGCTGATGTGAGCTGGCAGGTTCTCGTCGGCATCGGCGACCTGGCTTCGTACTCGCCCTCTGATCGCTGGAATAGTAGACACTCCCGCGATCGGCTTCGCGTTCCGATCGGCACAACGGCCGGGGGTGCACCGGTAGAGCTGGACATCAAAGAAGCTGCCGAGAATGGAATGGGGCCGCACGGACTGTGCATCGGGGCGACCGGATCGGGTAAGTCGGAGTTACTCCGCACGGTCGCGCTCGGCATGATCGCCTCTCATTCGCCCGAGGTGCTCAACCTGGTCTTGATCGACTTCAAAGGCGGCGCGACATTTGCCGGTTTGGAGACCGCACCTCATGTGGCGGCGGTCATCACCAATTTGTCGGACAAGGCAGCGCTGGTCACCAGAATGCGCGACGCGCTGACCGGTGAAATGAACCGCCGGCAAGAACTGCTTCGCGCCGCGGGCAACTTCGACGGAGTCGCCGCTCACGAGCGTGCGCGGCGCTCCCGGCCTCAGTTGAATCCGTTGCCGGCACTGTTCATCATTGTCGACGAGTTCTCCGAATTGCTCAGTCACCATCCAGATTTCGCGGAGGTGTTCGTGGCAATCGGCCGGCTCGGCCGATCCCTGGCCATGCACCTGCTGTTGGCGAGTCAGCGTCTCGACGAGGGTAGGTTACGCGGGCTGGAGTCTCATCTGTCATATCGCGTGTGCCTGAAAACGTTGTCGGTCAACGAATCGCGTATCGTGCTGGGAACGTCGGACGCTTACGAATTGCCGGGCACGCCGGGCGCGGCCTACCTGCGGGTGGGAGCGGATGAGTTGGTTCGTTTCCAGACCGCATATGTGTCCGGCCCGTGTTACTCCGAAACATCCTGCGTGGACGTCGAGCATGTCGCGTTGCCGCGAGCTGATATGCGCGTCCGCTTGTTCACGTCTGAACCGGTCGGAGTGGTCAGACCCACGGACAGCACTGAAACTGCCGTCGGTGATCGGCCCACGGTCCTGCAGACGGTCGTCGAACGATTGTCCGGGCACGGTCCGCGAGCGCACGAAGTGTGGTTGCCACCGCTCGCGGCGTCCCCACCGCTCGACGTCGTGCTGACGGACGCTGAACCAACGGGTGCACTGACGGCTGCGATCGGGAGTGTTGATCACCCGTTCGAGCAGCGTCGCACGCCGCTGTTCGTCGAGTTATCGGGAGCGGCAGGCAATGTCGCTGTCGTCGGCGCACCTCAATCCGGCAAATCGACCGCACTGCGGACACTCATCACCGCGCTGGCCGTCGCTCACGATCCGCGCATGGTGCAGTTCTATTGTCTCGACTTCGGCGGTGGAGCGTTGGCATCGATGCGAGATTGGCCGCACGTGGGTTCGGTCGCGGGAAGGGCGGATGCGGAGTTGGCCCGTCGAATGATCGCACAGGTCGACGCCACTATTCGATCCCGCGAGAAGCTCTTTCACGACCACGGGATCGAGTCGATAACGCACTACCGTCAGCTCAAGTCGGCACGTGACCCGATATGCGATCGGTTCGGCGACATCTTCCTTGTTGTGGACGGTTGGGCCGGTCTGCGCCGGGAGTCCGAGATCTTCGAAAATTCGGTCGCCGCCATTGCCGCGGAGGGGCTTTCGTTCGGTGTGCACATTGTTCTGTCTGCGTCGCGCTGGGCCGAGATTCGTCCCGCTCTGCGGGATCAGATCGGAACTCGAATCGAGCTGCGACTCGGCGATCCTGCAGACTCCGAGCTGGATCGCCGTCGGGCTCAGCAAGTTCCGAAGAACCAACCGGGCCGCGGGCTGTCCCACGACGGACTGCACATGGTCATCGGTTTGCCCAGGCTCGACGGCAGCGGTTCCAACTCCGATCTGGTCGAGGCAAGCGCACAGGTGGGGGAGATGCTGCGCTGTCGCCACGACGGATGGAATGCGTCGCCGATCGCGCTACTCCCACACCGCATCGATTACGACAGCCTGGTCGGACACATCGACGTGGGTGTTCTGCTCGGTCTGGAGGAGACCGAGCTCCGGCCGGTGGCGATTGACTTCACCCAACAACGGCATCTTTTGATCATCGGGGACAGCGAGTGTGGCAAGACCGCCGCGTTGCGGACCGTGTGTCATGAGTTGCTGAGGAGGACAGATCACGAGCTATGCGAGTTGTTCATTGTTGATCTGCGGCGCTCTCTCCTAGACGTGGTGGAGCGAGGGTCCGTACAACTCGGTGGGTACTTTGCGTCTGCGGATGCGGTCGACGACGCAATCCCACGCCTGATCGACAAGCTGCGTCGACGTATGCCCTCGTCGGACGCAACCCCCGCGCAATTACGTAGTAGGTCATGGTGGTCTGGGCCGGAGATCTATGTCGTGGTCGATGATTACGACCTCGTCAGCAATGCCACGCGCAACCCGCTGGCTCCGCTCGCGGAGATGTTGCCGCACGCCCGGGACTTGGGTTTGCATCTGTTGGTCGCGCGCCGAAGCGGTGGCGCGGCCCGCGCGATGTTCGAGCCGCTGCTCGCCGGGCTGCGCGATGCCGGGTGCGTCTCATTGCTGATGAGCGGCAGCCCAGATGAAGGACCGGTCATGGGGTCTGTCCGCCAATCGCCCATGCCGCCCGGTCGCGGCATGCTGATCACCCGTCGAAGCAACCCGCAATTAGTGCAGGTCGCCTGGAGCCCGCCAGCGTGAGAGCGCACGTGATCGAGATCGGTCCGAACGCCATCCGCCGATTGTGTTGCGGTGTCGGCACTGTCGCTGACAGCGCGCTGGAACGGACTGCTCTCGAGAGCGTCGACGATGCGGTGGCCTTGGTTGACCTTCAGCCGGTCGCCGTCGGGTCGCTGTGGCGTTCTGTGCTCGAATCCGTGCATTGTGGCGGCGCAGAAAGCATCGTCGTCATCCACCCGTCATGGTGGGCACCGGCACGTGTCGATGTAGTAAGCGCCGCCGCGCAGTGCCTCGGCAACAAGGTCGTGATGAAACCGCGGTCATGGCTCCTGCGCCGGGGATCTCAGCGAAATGCGTTGGTCGTCGAAATCGCTGATGGCTTCGTCGTTGTGATCGGCGAAGTCGTCGCCGTCGAGACGCGTCGTCGAGAACAGCAGAGCGTCGTTGAAGCAGTCGCGCACTCGGTGCTTCGGATCGCACCGAATGCGATCGAGACAGTCGTCATCGATGCGCCGAGAAGCGTGCAGGGCTCCAGCACGCTTTCAGCGTTGATCGCCGGAAAATTGCGGGATTCCAACGGCATGACCGTGATGCAGGTCAGCGACATCGAGTTGAGGAAACGTGCCGCTGGGCTCATTCCGAGTGAGTACCAGGATTGTGGAGTCGTCAAGACGCACGGCGGTCGCCGTCGATCAAAGCTCATCCTGACCGCGCCGATCGTCAGCGCCGTCCTCGGTGTGGCGGCGCTGTGGTATCACCCCGCGGGACCTGCGCGCGACACCATGTCAACCACCTACCTCGTTGAAGGCCATGTTGCGCTGCAAGTTCCGGCCCGATGGCCCGTACGACGTATCGTGGCGGGACCAGGCTCGGCGCGGTTGCAGGTCTCATCGCCGGCCGATCCGGAGGTGGCGCTGCATGTGACGCAGTCGCAAGTCGCCTTGGCGGGTTTGGCGGCCACCGCGGAATTCCTCAAGGGCGCGATCGACGCTGCGCCGGCCGGTGTGTTCGTCGACTTCAATCCAGCGGGCCGGAGCGCTGGGCGCCCCGTAGTGACTTATCGCGAGGTCCGGGCGGGTCATGACGTCCGATGGACGGTGTGGGTCGACAAAGCCGTCCGGATCAGCATTGGCTGTCAGAGCCGTCGCGACGATGCGGAAGCGGTAAGTCGCGAATGCGATCTGGCGGTCCGGTCAGCTCGAGCCTTGATGTGAGGGAACCAACCGGGGCCGTCGCGAGTCTTATCTTTCGTCAGCGTGTTTGTTCGTGATCGTCGGGCAGAAAGGAAGCATGTGAGCACACCGGTGGGTGGCAATGCACTCAGCACCGACTTCGACCTCATGCGCTCGGTGGCGGCGACCATCGACACTCGCAACGAGGAAATCCGCGCAACGCTGCAGGCATTCATCGGCCGGATGACCGGTGTCCCGTCATCGGTTTGGGGCGGCATGGCGGCGGCGCGATTCAAGGATGTCGTGCAGCGTTGGGACACCGAGTCGATGAAGCTGCATCATGCCCTACACGAGATCGCGGAAACCATTCGCTACAACGAAGTCTCGTTGCGCGAGGCGGCCGACAATCATGCGTCCCGCATCGGGGCCGCCGGCGGGAATCTGTGAGGCGCTGAGCTAATGGACCCGCGACTGTCATACAACTTCGATGAGATCGAATGCTCTGTCCGGCAGGAAATCCACACCACGTCGGCGCGATTCAACTCCGCGTTGCAGGAGCTCAAAGCGCAGGTTGCTCCGCTGCAGGAGCTGTGGACCCGGGAAGCCGCTACCGCTTATGCCGTCGAGCAACTGAAGTGGCATCAGGCGGCGACTGCGCTCGACGAGATCCTGGTCGACCTCGGACATGCGGTACGTAACGGCGCTGATGATGTCGCCGCCGCAGATCACCGCGCCGCCGGCGTCTGGGCGCGGCCTGGCCGGTGACCACAGGAAAAGACTCTGCGCGGCCCCAGCGGTAAGGAGAGACCGCGGGGCCGCGCAGTTACGGCTAGCCAGATCTAGGCGGCGTGGTGGCCGCGCCAGGCCGTGTGCGCCGACGGCCTCACTGACTCGCGCCGGCCCGTTGGCGCGGGGGGCAGATGGCTCGCTGAAGCCTCCGCGTCGTCCCGGTCGGCGCGGTGCATGAGCTCCTGGAACCCCAACCAGGCCGCGGCGACCGTCGCGATCGTCAACATCAGACCCACCAGTAGCACCGGGTCGACGAAGGTGAACAGCACGACGGCGATGGCCAAGCCCCAGAGCAACTCGGCGCGCCAGCCCCAAAACCTCCCGGCAAGGGAGCGGTCAGCCTGCTCAGGCCCAGAAGTCGTGGTCTTCGGCATGTTGACCTCCTAAGAATTCGAATCACCCCGATTTTAATACATTCATCAGGGCCGACGCGTTCGGGGTCGGTAGCCCTGCCCGATCGGGCAGGATGATGACGGCTGTTCGCCGGCCGGATGTTCGCAAGCGCCGGATGAGGCGTTTTGACCTGCGCGGATAACCGCCGGTAAGCTGCTCCGTTGGCGTGCGGTACGCCGGGTCTCGGGTCAAAGTCGGTCGCCGAGGGCATCCCAATTCCGCAGCCGCCTGACCGGCACCCGGGTCAACGGGATCCACCCAGAGAAGAGAAGGTAAGCGCTGTGTCCACCTACGCGCCCAAGGCGGGTGACACCACGCGGACGTGGTACGTCATCGACGCCCAGGACGTGGTGCTCGGTCGCCTCGCCGTCGCGGCAGCAAATCTGTTGCGCGGCAAGCACAAGCCGACATTCACGCCCAACGTTGACGGCGGTGACTTCGTCATCATCGTCAACGCCGACAAGGTCGCCATCAGCGGCGACAAACTGCAGAGCAAGCTGGCTTACCGCCACTCGGGTTATCCCGGCGGACTGCGGAGCCGCAGCATCGGCGAGCTGATGCAGAAGCACCCCGACCGCGTGGTCGAGAAGGCCATCCTCGGCATGCTGCCCAAGAACAAGCTTGCCCGCCAGATCAAGCGCAAGCTGCACGTCTACGCCGGTCCGCAGCACCCGCACGCCGCGCAGCAGCCGGCTCCGTACGAGATCAAGCAGGTGACCCAATAATGACCGAGACGGCAGCAACCGAGACCACCGAAGAAGTGGTCGCCGAGACCACTGAGACCCCTGAGACAACCGAGGCAGCACCGGCCCCGCGGGAAGACTCCTTCGTCATCGAGCGCCCGATCCAGACCGTCGGCCGCCGCAAAGAGGCCGTGGTCCGAGTGCGCCTGGTGCCCGGCACCGGCAAGTTCGAACTCGACGGCCGCAGCCTGGAGGCCTACTTCCCCAACAAGGTGCACCAGCAGCTGATCAAGGCCCCGCTGGTCCTCGTGGACCGGGCGGAGAGCTTCGACATCTTCGCCCACCTCGATGGTGGCGGCCCGTCCGGCCAAGCCGGCGCGCTGCGCCTGGCCATCGCCCGGGCACTGATCATCGTCACGCCCGACGACCGGCCCGCGCTGAAGAAGGCCGGCTACCTCACCCGTGACCCGCGTGCCACTGAGCGCAAGAAGTACGGCCTGAAGAAGGCCCGTAAGGCGCCGCAGTACAGCAAGCGCTGATCTCCGCGGCGATCACGGCCGCGTATCTGTTGGGTGGCAGTCCGGGCAATCGGCTTGTCACGAAGGTGCGCGGTCACCAACTGTGAGAGGTTTGTCCGCATGGGTCGACTTTTCGGCACTGACGGTGTCCGCGGCGTCGCCAATCGGGAGCTCACCGCTGAGCTCGCGATGGCGCTCGGCGCCGCGGCCGCCCGGCGGCTGACCAGCCTGAGCGGTCGACGTCGTCGCGTTGCGGTCATCGGCCGTGACCCCCGGGCCAGCAGCGAGATGTTGGAAGCCGCGGTGATCGCCGGGATGACCAGCGAAGGCGTCGACGCGCTGCGGGGCGGTGTGCTGCCGACCCCGGCGGTGGCCTACTTGACTCACGCCTACGACGCCGACTTCGGCGTGATGATCTCCGCGTCGCACAACCCGATGCCCGACAACGGCATCAAGATCTTCGGGCCGGGCGGACACAAGCTCGACGACGCGACCGAGGATCAGATCGAGGATCTGGTCGTGAGCGGGCCGGGCCTTCGTCCCGTCGGCGCGGACATCGGACGCGTGGTTGCCGCCGAGGACGCCCTGGACCGCTACCTGCGTCGGGTCAGCAAGGCGAACACGGTCCAGCTCAACGGACTGACCGTGGTCGTCGACTGCGCACACGGCGCCGCCTCGGAAGCCGCACCGCGTGCCTATCGCGCGGCCGGTGCCCGCGTCATCGCGATCAACGCCGAGCCCAACGGCCTCAACATCAACGATGGCTGCGGCTCGACGCATCTGAACGTGTTGCAGTCGGCGGTGCTGCACCACGGTGCCGACATCGGTCTGGCGCACGACGGCGATGCCGACCGGTGCCTGGCGGTCGATGCCGCCGGTGACATTGTGGACGGCGACGCGATCATGGTGGTCCTCGCGCTGGCGATGCAGGAGTCCGGCGAGCTGGCCGGCAACACTCTGGTCGCGACCGTGATGAGCAATCTCGGTCTGCACCTGGCGATGCGCGCGGCCGGTGTCGACGTTCGGACCACCAGCGTCGGCGACCGGTATGTATTGGAGGAGTTGCGATCTGGTGCGTTCAGCCTCGGTGGCGAACAATCCGGACATATCGTGCTGCCCAATCTGTCGACCACCGGCGACGGCATCCTCACCGGCCTGCGGCTGATGTCGCGGATGGCGCAGACCGGCACATCGCTGGCCGGGCTGGCCTCGGCGATGCACACCCTGCCGCAAGTGCTGATCAATGTTGGGGTCTCGGACAGAGATGCCGCAATCGCCGCGCCGGCGGTTCAGACCGCATTGCAGCAGGCCGAAGAAGAGCTTGGTGATACCGGTCGAATCCTGTTGCGGCCCTCGGGGACTGAACAGCTGATCCGGGTCATGGTGGAGGCCGACGACGAGCACGTGGCCCACCGACTTGCCGCCCACGTCGCTGAATCCGTGCGCGCCACGCACTGACTGCCTGACTGCTCGGCTTGATTGCCCCGCGGAACCTTCTCCTGACGCGTCGCGTCGAACCGTTATGGGACAACGAGACGCGTTTGTGGATGTTGCGGCTGTGCAGGCGTTCGCGAACCGGTTTGACGACACCGCGCACCTCATCGACGCCGCGGTGCGCACTCACTTCGGCGGGTTAGATTTCGACGGAGCCGGTGCGGGGCGTGCGTATGTCGGCCAGGGCGACGCGATCCGGTTCGCACTGCACCGGCTGAGCGGCGAGCTGTCGCAATGGGCAAGGGCCACTGCGGAAGTCGCCTCCGTGCTACGGGTCAGCGCCAACCGTTACGCCGAAGCCGACCACTACGCTGCCGCAGGGATCGGCTGACAATGAGCGATCGGTTCGATGTCGCGGCGCGGATGACTGAGGGCCGGCAAGCCGTCGAGCACACTCAGACCTACGTGTCGGCCTGTCATGCCCTTGGTTACCAGCAGCCTGACCTCACCGCGCACGCAGCTCAAGTTCGGGACACCTACGACGCCGAGTCGGGGCTCGATCTGAAGGTGCTCGACGACGACTGCGCCGCACTGCGCGCGGCGGTCAACGCCACCGACGAGGCGCTGTCGGTGCAGCGTGCGCAGTTAACCGAACTTGCGACGGGTTGGCGAGGTTCGGGAGCCGACTCCGCGATGCGGTTTCTGCAGCGCCACTGCGACAACGCGGCTTCGGTGGCCTCGCGCGTTCAATCCGCCGCCGAGGTCTGTGCGACGCTGCGGGACAACCTGTGGCAGGCGGTCGACAGTAAAGTTGCCACTACGGTCGCTGTCGACGAGCGCCGGGCGGCGGAGCGTTCATCCTGGCTGGCCGCCGCACACACCGTGACGACGGGCGCGGGAGATCGATCGGTGGCCGAAGAGCTGATTCGCCTGCATGTCACTCCGTACGTGGACAACGATATTCGCAACGACTGGCTGTCCGCTGTGCACTCGACTGCGGCGTCGATTGCGACGTCCTACGATGCGGCCATCCACGAGTTGACCTCGGCGCCGGACGTGGGGTTCGAGATTCCGGGCGACTTCGGCCCGAGTCGGCAGCCGATGTCCGATGAGCCAGTGCGTGCGATACCGGTGGCACAGGCAGGGCCGAACATCTCGCTACCTGTGGACCCGGTGCCGACCGTGCCCGCGGCGGCGCAGGCCCTGCCGTCCTCGGCAACGCCGGAGCCACAGTCACTTTCGACCGGAGCTCCCGACGATGTACCTCCGGAGTTGGCAGCGCCGCTGAGTGATGTGGGCGGGCTCTCCACGGGTGCAGGCGGTTTGGGCGGTCTTGGTGGTATCACCGGTGGGATCGGGGGAGTCATCGGAAACATCGTCGACGGGATCGGCAGTCTGCTCGGTTCGCTGACGGGCGGACTCGGTGATACCTCCGGCGACCCGCTGCTCGACGATCCGAACGATGACGCCGACGATCCGGACGATGACGCCGATGACGCCGAGGATGCCGCCGACACCGACGACGCCGAGCCGACTCGTTGACGACGCAGCGCCGATCGAGCCCGCTGCTCCGAAGGAACCCGCCGTCGACCAGCTCAACGGAAATTCGCCGGCGGCAGTGGAAGCCGCAGATACGCCAGCCGTGCCGCCGCCAGTCGACCCACCACCTGCTGACCAGCCGCCGCCGGCACCCGTGATCCCGCCGGACGGCTCGACGCCGTGTGAGATCGCCGAAGACCAACTGCCCCAGGCGGGCCAGTGAAGCGAAGACTCAGCTGGGCAGGAGTTCGCGCAACTGCTCGATGAAGCGCACCGACTCGTGGCGGTCGGAGCTCAGCGGCGTGGCCAAAAGCGTTGTGACTCCGGCTTCGGCGAACGCCGCCACACGTTCGGCGATGAATCCGCGCGGCCCGACCAGCGAGATTGACCGCGCTAGCTCATCGGGAATGGCGGCGGTGGCGTCTTTCTTGTTCCCGCCGAGGTACAGCTCCTGAATTTTGTCCGCGATGTCGCCGAACCCGTATCGGGTGGCCAGGTTGTGGTAAAAGTTGCGACCTTTGGCGCCCATTCCGCCGATGTACAGGGCCAGTTGCGGTTTGAGCCATTCCAGTCGGTCTTCGACGTCGTCGCCGATCGCGAGCGACGTGCCCACCATCACATCCAGCGGACCCAGCGCGGGGTCGCGCTTGGCTTGCCCGGCCGCGAGCGCCTCACCCCACACTGCCTGAGCCTTTTCCGGGTAGAAGAAAATTGGTTGCCAGCCGTTGGCGATTTCGGCGGTCAGCTCGACGTTCTTGGGGCCCAGCGCCGCGATCGACACCGGAATCTGCTCGCGCACAGGGTGATTGATGAGCTGCAGTGGCTTGCCCAGCCCCGTGCCACGTTCGGCCGGCAGTGGAACTTGGTAATGCTTGCCGTCGTACTTGATGCGTTCTCGGCGCCACACCTGGCGGCAGATCTCCACCACTTCGCGGGTGCGGCCAAGCGGCGCGTCGAAGGGCAGGCCGTGAAACCCCTCCACGACCTGGGGTCCGGACGTGCCGATGCCCAACTGGAACCGGCCGTCGGACACGTAATCCAGGCCAGCTGCCGTCATCGCCAGCAGCGACGGGGTGCGGGTGTAGATCGGGAACACACCGGATCCGAGCTCGATCGTGTTGGTCTTGGCTGCCAGGTAGCCGAGCTGACTGACCGCGTCATAGGAGTATGCCTCGGCCACCAGCACGATGTCGGCGCCGACTTTCTCCAGCTCAACGACATGATCGACGGCCTCTTTGAAGCCGCCGGAGTAGTTGAGCGAAAGTCCGATTTTCATTGTCATGTTATATCACCCAACCAGTTGGTTGATCCGCTTAGCTTTTGAGCAGCGCGACGAACTTTTCTTCAGGTGTCACTGCCGCCGCGTCGTCATCCAGCGCAAGCGTCTTCGGCAGTTGCACCTCAGGATCGGCGAAGTCGCGGTACGTCTTGTCGCCGGCCAGCGCGTAGAGCAGATAGCCGGTCAACAACGCGCGAACCTTTTTCTGGGTTTTGCGATCCGGGGAGCCCAAGCCGAATGCCGTTGTCAATCGCCGGCCCTCGGCGAGCCCGTTGGACTGGGCCTTGTTGACTATCCGCAGAGTGGCCGTATCCCAGGCCTTCCAGAGTTCAATCGCGTTGGACCGCAACGTCTTGGCATCACCTGGTGCGCCGAACACCACACCGGGCACGGTGAGTGACGCAGCGGGTAGCTCAGCCGACGGGCTGCTGACGGTTGGGAAGATCGCCACCACGGCCTTGGGCTTGGCCTTCATTCCGGCCGCTGCGAAGACGGCGGCCGAGCCGCCGAACCCATGACCGACGACGCCGAGTTTGTCGTGGTGCACGCTGATCTTGCCCGGCCCGAGACGCACTCCCGCTGCGATGTCCAGTGCCGTGCCCAAGTCGTAGGCGAAATTCAACGCGGACGGCGCCAGTCCTCGCTCGGTGTCCGGGGCCGCCGCAACGATGCCCCAGGAAGCCAGATGCTCCAGCAGGCCCGAATAACGCGCGACACGGGTGAGCCAGTCGTGACCGAACGCCACAGCGGGCAAATTGAACCCTGCGTCGGGCGTGTACACCGCGCCCGGCAACCCCGCGAAGGCCAAGTCCCCGCGCAGAACTCGGTGCGGCCCACGTCGGGTCAGTGCGGCGACGAGCTTGCTGGTCTTGGCCACCCGTTGACGTTAGCGCACCCAGTCGTCGTCTCCATCGGCCTGCGACCAGGCGAGCCAGGCGATGGCAAGCCGATTGACAGAAAGCCGCCAGGAAACACGCGGTACCGGTCGGGTTTTGCCGGCTCGGGAGAGTGGTACGAGGGACCGATGAACATAAAAAGCTTCACCGCAGCGACCATCATTACGACGGCGGGCTTCGGGCTGGCCGGTTTGGGAGTGGCAGGCCTCGCCGAGGCTGCGCCGGTCGCCCCGCTTCCCGACTACCACTGGTGTCCGGGTCAGTTCTTCGACCCGCACTGGGGCCCGAACTGGGACGCGGGGCGCTGCCACGACGACCACTTCTTCGACGGCGAAGCCCGCGACCGGGACCACTTCCGCAACGGCCCCTTCGACCCAGGCTTCCGGTGAGGTAGCAGCGCGTAGAGCTCCGGCAGATGTGAAGACGCCTACTTCGACGGCGAGCCCCACGACGCAGGCGACTGGCATGGCCGCGGCCCTGGCGCCCGTAACCGGCCTCACCCGTGATTTGCTGACGCAGCCGCCCCGAACCGGGGCGGCTGCTCTATTTGGTGGGCAGATTCAGCTCGGCTTCCTGCAGGAACGTGCCCGTCGCCCGTTGACGTGGGCGTCAACGCCGCCGGCTTTCGCTATTGGAACTTATTCATTACCAAGCTCATTCAGATCAAGTCTTAACAACATTTGCTCGCAGGGGGTTTGGTATATGCGCGGTGAGTGGTACCAAGGATGAGTGATAAACATCAAACAAATTGCAGCTGCGACTGCCATTACCGCTGGTCTAGGACTTGCTGGTGTGGGCGCGGCGAGCGTTGCTGAGGCTCAGCCTGCTGGGCCGTTACCGGATTACCACTGGTGTCCTGGCCAGTTCTATGACCCGGGCTGGGGTAACAACTGGGACTGGAACCGCTGCCACGACGACTTCTACGGCGACGGCGACCCCCATGACCGGGATCACTGGCATGGTCAAGGCGACTGGCGCAACGACAACGATCGTGGCTGGGATAACGGCCGGGGGCCAGGCTGGGATAACGGCCGCGGGCCCGGTCCCTGGGATCACCCCGGCTGGAATAACAACGGCCGGTAAGCCGGTTAACAGATAACCGACTCCATGCAGGTCAGAGACAGTGCAGCCGTCCCGATCGGGGCGGCTGCACTGCGTTAGAGGCGGCTTGCATGCGTCCGACTGCACTACCCTTGTGGGCTATGTGCGGAATCGTCGGCTACGTCGGGCACCAGCCTGCTGTCGACGTCGTCATCGACGCACTGCGGCGGATGGAATACCGCGGGTATGACTCGGCGGGCGTGGCGTTGGTCGACGGCGCCGGCCAGCTGACGGTGCGTCGCCGCGCTGGCCGGCTGGTCAATTTGGAAGAAGCGCTCGCCCAGACCGACCCGTCGGGTCTGGCCGGCGGCACCGGTCTCGGCCACACCCGCTGGGCGACACACGGCCGGCCCACCGACCGCAACGCCCACCCGCATCGCGACGCGGCAGGCAAGATCGCCGTCGTCCACAACGGCATCATCGAGAACTACGCCGCCCTGCGCCACGACTTGGAGGCCACCGGGGTCGAGTTCGCCAGCGACACCGACACCGAGGTCGCAGTCCACCTGGTCGCTGCGGCCTATCACCACGGCGAGACCGCGGGTGACTTCACCGCCGCGGTGCTGGCCGTACTCCGCCGCCTCGAAGGCCACTTCACGCTGGTGTTCGCCAATGCTGACGAGCCGGGCACCATCATCGCGGCCCGCCGTTCCACACCGCTGGTGGTCGGCATCGGCAACGGTGAGATGTTCGTCGGCTCCGACGTCGCCGCCTTCATCGGACACACCCGCGAGGCAGTCGAGCTCGGCCAAGACCAGGCCGTGGCGATCACCGCGGACGGCTACCGGATCACCGATTTCCACGGCAACGATGTGACCGCGGAGGCTCGGCTTTTTCATATCGACTGGAACGTGGAAGCCGCCGAGAAGGGCGGCTACGAGTACTTCATGCTCAAGGAGATCGCCGAGCAGCCCGCCGCGGTGTCCGACACCCTGCTCGGGCATTTCGTCGACAACCGGATCGTGCTCGACGAGCAGCGGCTTTCGGATCAGGAACTGCGCGAGATCGACAAGGTCTTCGTGGTCGCCTGCGGTACCGCGTATCACTCCGGGCTGCTCGCCAAGTATGCGATCGAGCACTGGACCCGGCTGCCCGTCGAGGTCGAGCTGGCCAGCGAATTTCGTTACCGCGACCCGGTGCTGGATCGCAGCACGCTGGTGGTCGCCATCTCACAGTCCGGGGAGACCGCCGACACCCTGGAAGCCGTGCGCCACGCCAAGGAGCAGAAGGCCAAAGTCCTGGCGATCTGCAACACCAACGGCTCGCAGATTCCCCGCGAGTGCGACGCGGTGCTCTACACCCGTGCCGGCCCGGAGATCGGTGTGGCGTCGACGAAGACGTTCCTGGCGCAGATCACCGCCAACTATCTCGTCGGCCTGGCGCTGGCGCAGGCCCGCGGTACCAAATATCCCGACGAGGTCGAACGCGAATATCGCGAGCTGGAAGCGATGCCGGCTCTGGTGGCCCGGGTGATCGACGAGATCGCGCCGGTAGTCGCGCTGGCCCAGAGGTTCGCCCAGGCGTCGACCATCCTGTTCCTCGGTCGCCATGTCGGCTACCCCGTGGCGCTGGAAGGCGCGCTGAAACTCAAGGAACTGGCGTACATGCACGCCGAGGGCTTCGCCGCCGGTGAGCTCAAACACGGCCCGATCGCATTGATCGAAGACGACCTGCCGGTGATCGTGGTGATGCCCTCACCGAAGAGTTCGGCCATGCTGCACTCCAAGCTGTTGTCCAACATCCGCGAGATCCAGACGCGCGGCGCGATCACCATCGTGATCGCCGAGGAGGGCGACGAAACGGTGCGTCCCTACGCCGATCACCTGTTCGAAATCCCCGCGGTGTCAACTCTATTCCAGCCACTGCTGTCCACCATTCCGCTGCAGGTCTTCGCCGCCTCGGTGGCGCAGGCCCGCGGCTACGACGTCGACAAGCCGCGGAACCTGGCCAAATCGGTCACCGTCGAGTAGCAACCGCCCCAGGCTGTTAACGTCGGAGATGATCGACCGGACCGAGGCTCCACGTCCCGGTACCAAGCGTCCGCTACCTGCCCGCCATCGTCGACGCGCAGTCAGCCGCAACTGACGATCTTGCTCGGTTGTCGCGCGCCGTGGCACGTGCGGGATGAGACATGTGGCCGCAGAATCATGGAGGTGAAAGACGGATGGGACAGCAGGTGCGCGCGACGTACGGCGCATCTTTGTCCCCCGATGGGACCGCGTTCGCGCATCTGGTCGATGAAGGCGGCTATCCACGTGCGGTGCAACGTTTTCTGCGTGGCTGGCGGGCCAGTTCGTCACGTGACGTCGAGTTGCCGGTGGCGGGGCCGGTGTCTCGGGTCGTTCACTCGGCCGACGGTCAGTGGCTGGCCTGTGAAGTGGCGCCCGAAGGCGGCAGCCGCAAGCAGATCTGGGTTGTCACGACCGATCCCGACGATCGGATGGCCCGGCGCATCGACGGCGAAGACGCCGGGACCGCCGAGCTGATCGCCTGGGACGGCGTCCGAGTCGCCGCGATCCTGACCGGCGAGGACGGCATAGGGCGGTCCTGCCTGATCGATCCGAACGACGGCAAGTGCACCGTGCTGGACTGCCGATCGGGCGGCCGGCTGGTCGACGCGTGGGCCGGGGCATCGCTGATCCGGGTCGGGCCGCGTGGCTACCGGGAACTCATCATGCTGCACGGCCGAACCGAAATCGGTTTGCTGCCATCGGATCCGGGGTCGACGACGGATGCCGGTGTGATCCTCGACGACCACCACTCGCGGCGGCTGCGCAGCGGCCCGGATGGCGAGGTGATGAAGCTGTATCGCCCCGCCAAGACCTACAAGACCAACCAGAACGGCTCGGCGTCGCGAGGTGGCGGCTTCGGCCGCGGATATGTCCGCGCGTTGATCCGCAGCGAGAACGGCTGCGATCATGCCCGGCTGTTGGAGGTGGTGGCCACCCAGGACGGCGTCAGCTACTTCGTGGTGGCCGAGCGGCCGGACTGTGAACTCGATGAGTTCGCCGTCAGCGACGACCTGTCGACAGTCGCGATATTGTGGAATGTCAACGGCTGCAGCGAATTACAGATCATGCAGTACACCGACTACACGCTGGACGAACCGATTCCACTGCCCGGTATGGTGGCAAGCGAACTGTCCATCAGCGCGGGCGGATCGATGGTCGCGATGACCGTCGAAGGGCCGTCGATGCCGAGAACCGTCGAGTTGGTCGATGTGCGCTCGCGACAATGGGAGCCGATCGACCGCGAGCCCAGCCGCGGTCCGATCCTGCCCGGATTCCCGGTCGGCATCGGCCGGGTGATCTTCCCTGCGCGCGACGGGCTCGAGCTGAACGCCTGGCTGTACCGGCCTGTCGGCGCCCCGGCGACCGGCGCGGTGGTCTACCTGCATGGCGGGCCCGAAGGCCAGTCCCGTCCGGACTACAGCGAGATCTTCCCGCATCTGGTCAACAACGGCATCGCTGTGCTGGCGCCCAATGTGCGCGGGTCCGGCGGCTCGGGTCGGACGTTCGGTCACGCTGACGACAGAGAGAAGCGGTTCGCGGCGATCGATGATGTCGCCGACTGCGTCCAATTCCTCGTCGACACCGGGGAAGCCGAGCCGCACCAGATCGCCTGTGCGGGCTGGTCATACGGCGGTTACCTGACGATGGCGGCGTTGACATTTCACCCCGAGCTGTTCGCCGCCGGCGTCACCATCTGCGGGATGAGTGACCTCACCACGTTCTATCGCAACACCGAGGCATGGATCGCCGAGGCCGCCTACGCGAAATACGGCCACCCGTTCAACGACCGCGAACTACTCGAAGAGTTGTCTCCACTGCGGAAGTTGGATGCGTTGACCGCGCCACTGCTGGTGGTGCACGGTGCCAACGACACCAACGTCCCGGTCAGCGAGTCGGAGCAGATCGTCGAGGCGCTGCGAGCTGCCGGTCGGAAAGTGCGCTACCTGCTGTTCGGCGACGACGGCCACGCGATCCTCAAACGCGAGAACCATGCGACGTTGGCTGCGACGATGACCGAATGGCTGCACACGGCGTTCGGTGCTGTCGAGCCGCTCGAACTGAATGTCTCACAATAGTCATGCCCGGCTTCGTATTTGGAATGCCGACCAGTCCGGCTCGCGGGTGGCTGCCCAATACTCGTTGAGCCGCCACGGGCTGACGGTGTGGATTTCGCCGTCGGAGTTCTTGAAGTAACTGTGTTTGACCGCAGGGTGTGACCAGACCATCTGCTTGATTTCGGCCTGGGTGCGCTCATGCCACTCTGCCGCCGCATCCGCGGTCGGCTCGATGGAATGAACGTTCGGCTCTGCCAGTTTCGCCAGGCAGCTGTCGATGTAGCGCATCTGCAGTTCGGAGTTGAAGATCAGACTGCCACCGTGTGCCAGATGCGCTCCCGGCCCGTAGAGCACGAAGAAGTTCGGGAACTGCGGAACGCTGATCCCCAGATACGCGAACGGCCGGTTGCCCCACACGCTGTGCAGATCGACACCGTCCCTGCCGGTGATCGTCATCGGCCACAGCACGTCGGTATGCCGAAAACCGGTGGCGTAGACGATGATATCGACATCGTGACGCACGCCGTCGGCGGTCACCACGGCGTCGGCGGTGATCTGCTCGATCGGCGTGCGGACCAAGTCGACGTCGTCGCGGCGCAACGTGCGTAGCCAGGTGCCGTTGTCCTGCAGGGTCCGCTTGCCGGTGGCCGGGTAGTCCGGCAGCACCTTGGCCAGGAGATCCTGGTCGCCGTCAACCTGACTCGTGATCCAGTCGGTGAACATCAGGCGGGCCAGCGCATTGATCTCGCTGACCGCGTAGTCCTGATCGACGTAAGCGGGGTCGACTCGTGCGGCGTCGAGGCCTTTGTCGGACCCGGGCCACAGCACCAGGAAGCGATACCAGCGACCGTAATAGGGCAGATGGTCCATCGCCCAGCGCACGCCGTCGCCGACGGCGTCGTGATACATCGCGTTGGGAAACATCCACTGCGCGGTGCGCTGAAAGACGATCAGGTGCTCGACGTCATCGGCGATGGCCGGGGCGATCTGAAAGCCGCTGGCTCCCGCGCCGATCAGCGCGACGCGCTTGCCGGTGACGTCGACCGAGTGATCCCACGCCGCGGAGTGAAATGATGGTCCGCGAAACGTATTCGCGCCCTTGAACTCTGGGATGTGTCGGCGGTTGAGCTGACCGACTGCGGTGATGACCGCGCGCGCCTGAATCGTGGTCTGCCCCTCGTCGGGCTCGTGCATCGTGACGGTCCACATGCCGTCCTCGTCGTCCCACTCGGCGGCGATGACTTCGGTCTGCCAGCGCACATGCTCGTCGAGGCCGTGCTTATCCATGACGTTCTCGAAGTAGTTCTGCAGCTCAGCCTGTTCGGCGAAGAAGTGCGTCCAATCGTTGCTGGGCTCGAAGCTGTAGCAGTAGAAATGATTCGCAACGTCAACGCGTGCGCCCGGGTAGCTGTTCTCCCACCACGTCCCGCCGGGGCCGGCGTTCTTCTCCACGATCGTGAACGGAATGTTGGCCTGGCGCAGCCGGATTCCGGCCAGGATCCCCGATTCGCCGCAGCCGATGACGACCACCGGGACGTGCGGGGCCTGGTCGGAGTCCAGCGGTACCGGCTTGCGCGGGTCGACGCCGTCGAGGTCCATCTCCTCGGCCAGCAGCGCCAGGTAGTCGTCGGGCACGTACTCACAGACCGCCCAATCCATCATCTCCTTGACGAGATCGGCGGCCAGTGGGTCGAGTTCGGGACAGCCACGGTCGCGATACCCGGCGATGACCGGCAACGCCTCCGCCCGGGCGCGGGCTTTGTCGTCCTCGGACATGAATCCCTGGACCTCGTTGAGAAAGATGCCTGCGGGCTTGAAGTCGCGGATGAAGCGGGCGTCGCCGGAGATGTGCACCAGCGACAGCAACAGGGTCGGGATGCTGACCTGCTCGAGTGCGGCGGCGATGTCGGCGGTGGACGTGGTGAAGGGTTGGCCCGCATAGCGGCTGCGCACCAGCGGAGATCCTTTCGCGTCGTTGATGAGCGCCTGCGACGAAAGTCGCAGATTACGATACGAAGGGTTTCGTAATTTCGATCACGATACGCGTGGCGGTTATGCGGATCAAGCGTCGATCGAGAGCTACTGCCGGGTAGCGGTCACATAGCCCAGCCCGGCGAAGTCTGCAGCATCGTCCGTCGCGGCCACCGTAGTCGAAAGTCCGTAACCTGCAGCGAGTTCGGCGATACTGTCCGCGGCGACGTGCCAGCCGTGGCTGTCCAGATAGTCGACCACGTCATTGCGGTCGCCGCCGTACCACAGGTCGGTCATTTCGACATCGAACCCGTGCTTGCGCCAATTCTCGGTGGTCTGGCGCATCCGGTCGGCCATCAACGGCACGGCTTGGCTGGCATTCGGCATGTTCTCGGTGGCCAGTCGGCTGCCTGCCGCGCTCAGCTGAGTTATGTTGTCGAGCAGCGCATCCTGGGCCTCCGGCGGCAGGAAGGGGAGCAATCC
Source organism: uncultured Actinomycetota bacterium (assembly GCA_963834615.1). Taxonomy (GTDB): domain Bacteria; phylum Actinomycetota; class Actinomycetes; order Mycobacteriales; family Mycobacteriaceae; genus Mycobacterium. Next base: position 389,114 of record CAWICO010000001.1, on the reverse strand, counting down.
CTCGGCGCTCCACGCGGTGGGCTGGGTGGAGTCCAGACCGGCTCCACGCAATGCGGCCGGCCAGTCGTTACGCAAGTCGATGGCGACCGATCGCAGGTCGGCGGTGGGGGCGGCGCCCAGGCCGGCCAGCGTCGTGGTCTTGAACTCGATGACTGTGGGTTGGTCGATCTCGTACACCGTGGTCCCGGCCGGCCAGGGCAGCCGGTAGGACCGGGCGTCGAGCCCGGACGCCAGGATCACCGCCTGACGAATACCGGAGTTCGTCGCCTCGATGAAGAAGTCGTCGAAGAAACGGGTACGCACGGCCATCATGTCGGTCATTCGCTGCATGCCGAAGTCGCCACCGTCGTCGACGGCTGCCGCATCCAATTCGCCACTGGCCAATCGGGTGAAGAAGTCGACGCCCACCGCGCGAACCAGCGGCTCGGCGAACGGATCGTTGACCAGCGGGTTGCTGGCCCGGTTCGCCAGCGCGCGTCCCACCGCGACGCCGGTCGCCGTGGCGCCGACGCTGGTCGCCAGGTCCCAGGTGTCGTTGTCTGTGCGTGCCATCGCGCCCTCCTCGTCCATTGCCATCCCGTCTGGACCGAACCTACGGACGGGTCCTGAGTATGGGCTGTGTATGAATCGTTCTCCGAGCGTGAAATGCTGGCGTTGATGCGGCATTACTACTACGCAGACGCAATCCGCGAGGCCGAGGCACCGTTGCTGGCCAGCCTCCCGGATGGCGCCCTGATGCGCCGTGCTGCTTATGGATTGGCCGGCGAGATCATCGCGCTGCTGACCGCCCGCACCGGCGGCGTCGCCGGCCGCCGGGTGTGCGCGGTGGTGGGTTCCGGCGACAACGGCGGGGACGCACTGTGGGCAGCGACGTTCCTGCGCCGCCGCGGCGCGGCCACCGACGCGGTGCTGCTGAAACCGGATCGGACCCATCCCGCGGCGCTGTCCGCATTCCGCAGAGCCGGCGGCCACGTCGTCCACAGTGTCAATGCGGCAACCGATCTCGTCATCGACGGCGTGGTGGGGATCTCCGGGTCAGGACCGCTGCGGCCCGATGCCGCCGAGGTATTCGCCGCTGTCGATGGCGCCGGCATCCCGGTGGTGGCAGTCGACATCCCCAGCGGGATCGACGTCGAGACCGGTGTGATCAGCGGGCCGGCGGTGCACGCGGCGTTGACGGTCACGTTCGGCGGGCTCAAGCCGGTGCATGCGCTGGCGGACTGCGGTCGGGTGAAGCTGGTCGACATCGGGCTGGACCTGCCCGACGCGGATGTCGTCGGTTTCAACGCCGACGATGTGGCCGCGCGCTGGCCGGTGCCGGGGCCGCACGACGACAAGTACAGCCAAGGCGTCACTGGCGTGATGGCCGGTTCGGCGACGTACCCGGGTGCCGCGGTGCTGTGCACCAGCGCCGCCGTCGCGGCAACCTCCGGAATGGTGCGCTTCGCCGGCAGCGCGCACAGCGAGGTGGTCGCGAATTGTCCGGAGGTGATCGCGTCGCCGACCCCCGCCGCAGCCGGGCGGGTGCAGGCCTGGGTTGTCGGTCCGGGTCTGGGCACCGACGAAATCGGTGCCGGCGCACTGTGGTTCGCGTTGGAGACGGACCTGCCGGTGCTCATCGACGCCGATGCTCTGACGATCTTGGCCGCGCACCCCGATATGCTCGCCTCCCGTCGGGCCCCGACCCTGCTGACGCCGCACGCCGGCGAGTTCGCCCGCCTGGCCGGTGCTCCGCCCGGCGACGACCGGATCGCCGCCACCCGCAAGCTCGCCGACGCGTTCGGCGCGACGGTGTTGCTCAAGGGCAACGTCACCGTCATCGCCGACCCGGACGGCAAGGTCTACCTAAGCCCGGCCGGACAGTCCTGGGCGGCGACCGCGGGGTCCGGCGACGTGCTGTCCGGGATGACCGGCGCGCTGCTGGCCGCGGGGCTGCCGACCGCCGAGGCCGCGGCAGCCGCAGCCTTCGTGCATGCCCGCGCGGCGGCGCTGTCGGCCGCCGATCCCGGACCGGGTGACGCGCCGACATCAGCGTCAGGCATCGCCGCGCACATTCGAGCCGCTCTCGCCACCCTCTAGCTCTCAGCCACCCATCGAAAGGATCTTCTCGTGAGCCGTCCATCCGTGCCCGCACACTCGATCGCGCCCGCCTACACCGGCCGCATGTTCACCACCCCGGTACCCGCGCTGCGGCTGCCCGAGGAATCGATGGACCCCGACGCCGCCTACCGCTTCATCCACGACGAGCTGATGCTCGACGGCAGTTCGCGGCTGAACCTGGCGACCTTCGTCACGACCTGGATGGATCCCCAGGCGGACAGGCTGATGGCTGAGACATTCGACAAGAACATGATCGATAAGGACGAATATCCGTTGACCGCGGCGATCGAGCAGCGCTGCGTATGCATGGTGGCGGATCTCTTTCACGCCGATCACCTGCGCGACGACGACCCGTCCAGCGCCATCGGGGTGTCGACCATCGGCTCCAGTGAGGCGGTGATGTTGGGTGGGCTGGCGTTGAAATGGCGCTGGCGCGAAAAGGTCGGCAAAGATTGGCCGAAGCGGACCCCCAACCTGGTGATGGGCTCCAACGTCCAGGTGGTGTGGGAGAAGTTCTGCCGCTACTTCGACGTCGAACCCCGTTATCTGCCGATGGAGGAGGGGCGCTACGTCATCACTCCCGACCAGGTCATCGATGCCGTCGACGAGAACACCATCGGAGTCGTCGGGATCCTGGGCACCACCTACACCGGCGAGCTCGAACCGATCGCCGAGATCTGCGCGGCGCTCGACAAACTGGCCGCGGGCGGCGGCGTGGATGTCCCGGTGCACGTCGACGCGGCCAGCGGCGGGTTCGTGGTGCCGTTCCTGCACCCCGAGCTGAAATGGGACTTCCGGCTGCCCCGGGTGGTGTCGATCAATGTCAGCGGGCACAAATACGGCTTGACCTACCCCGGCATCGGCTTCGTGGTGTGGCGTAGCCAGGAGTACCTGCCCGAGGACCTCGTCTTTCACGTCAACTACCTCGGCGGCGATATGCCGACCTTCACCCTGAACTTCTCCCGCGCGGGCAACCAGGTGATCGGTCAGTACTACAACTTCCTGCGACTGGGCCGCGAGGGCTACACGCAGGTCATGCAGGCGTTGTCGTCGACCGCCCGCTGGCTGGGACAACAGCTGCACGAAGCCGACCACTGTGAGGTGATCTCGGACGGTTCGGCGATCCCGGTGGTCGCCTTCCGGCTGGCCCGCGGCCTGGGCTACACCGAGTTCGACGTCTCCCACGAGTTACGAGGCTTCGGTTGGCAGGTGCCGGCCTACACCATGCCGGACAACGCCACCGACATCTCGGTGCTGCGCGTCGTCGTACGGGAAGGCCTTTCGGCCGACCTGGCCCGGGCGCTGCACGACGACGCGCGCACGGCGCTAGCCTCCCTGGACAAGCTCAAGCCGGGCGGGCACTACCAGGCCGAGCACTTCGCCCACTAGCGCTCACCGCATCTGTCACAGCAGCGTCTGCCGGAGCCGATGCGTGTTGTGCCCGCCTCACAGCGACTATCGCGTTTGTCGCTCGGAGGCGGGCACATCGTGTCCCACCTGTCGGAGAGGCCAGGGGGGCTGATGTGGCAGTTGTGACTAGTCGCCCGCGGCTGACGGGCTGGGCGAATGGCTCTGGGACAATGGCGGGGAAATGACTGCGATATCCCTGACACCGGGCGTGCTTGCCGAGGCCGTGGTGGACCTGGATGCCATTGCGCACAACGTGCGGGTGCTGCGCGAGCACGCCGGCGATGCGCAGGTGATGGCCGTCGTCAAGGCCGACGGCTATGGGCACGGCGCGCTGCGGGTCGCCCGGGCGGCGCTGGCCGCGGGCGCGGCCGAACTGGGTGTGGCCACCATCGACGAGGCGCTGGCGTTGCGTGCCGACGGCATCACCGCGCCGGTGCTGGCCTGGCTGCATCCGCCCGGCGTCGACTTTGCGCCCGCGCTGCTGGCCGACGTGCAGATCGCGGTGTCGTCGCTGCGGCAGCTCGACGCGTTGCTGGATGCGGTCGGTCGAACCGGTCGCACGGCTGCGGTGACCGTCAAAGTGGACACCGGGCTGAATCGCAACGGGGTGCCGCTGGCGCAGTACCCGTCGATGCTGACCGCGTTGGGTAACGCCGCCGCCGAGGACGCCATCCGACTGCGGGGCCTGATGTCGCACATGGTCTACGCCGACCAGCCCAACAATCCGATCAACGACATTCAGGCACAACGGTTTACTGGTGTCGTGGCGCACGCGCGTGAGGCCAAGGTGCGGTTCGAGGTGGCGCACCTGTCGAACTCGTCGGCGACGATGTCGCGGCCTGACCTGGCTTTCGACATGGTCCGACCAGGCGTCGCCGTCTACGGCCTGAGTCCGGTGCCGACGCTGGGGGACATGGGCCTGATACCGGCGATGACGGTGAAATGTGCTGTTGCGCTCGTGAAAACGATTCGGGCCGGCGAGGGCGTGTCGTACGGGCACACCTGGATCGCCGAGCAGGACACCACGGTAGCGCTGATGCCGATCGGTTATGCCGACGGCGTCTTTCGATCGTTGGGGGGACGGTTGAACGTACTGATCAACGGCAAGCGCCGACCCGGCGTCGGCCGGATCTGCATGGACCAGTTCCTGGTTGACCTCGGCCCGGGACCCGTCGACGTCGCCGAAGGCGATGAGGCGATCCTGTTCGGCCCGGGCGCCCAGGGTGAGCCGACCGCGCAGGAGTGGGCAGAGCTGCTGGACACCATCCACTACGAAGTAGTCACCAGTCCGCGAGGACGCATCACCAGGACCTACCGTGAGGTTGGAAATCGTTGAGCGGTAACGAGAATGGCAGCCCCCATATAAGCAAGGGGCTGGCCCGGTGGCTGGCAGGTGCTGCGGGAGTGGGTGCGCTGGGCACCATCGCCGGAGTCTCGGTGGCGCGCTCCATGACTCATCGCGCCGTCGTTGACGACCCCTATGCTCATGAGGATTTCGAAACACTCGACGGCGACCGCAGTTACCTGGTGACGACGCCCGACGGTGTGCCACTGGCGGTGCGCGAGGTCGGGCCCACCGACGCGCCGTTGACCGTCGTATTCGCCCACGGGTTCTGCCTGCGGATGGGATCTTTTCACTTCCAGCGCATCCGGCTGTCCGAGGAATGGGGATCGGAAGTCCGGATGATCTTCTATGACCAGCGCGGTCACGGCCGATCCGGTGAAGCTCCACCGGAGACCTACACCGTGACACAGCTGGGCAAGGACCTCGAGACCGTGCTGCAGGTGATCGCGCCGAAGGGCCCGATCGTGTTGGTCGGCCATTCGATGGGCGGGATGACGGTGTTGTCACATGCCCGGCAGTTCCCGCAGCACTACGGCGGCCGGATCACCGGGGCCGCGCTGATCTCGTCGGCGGCCGAAGGGGTGGCCAAGTCTCCACTGGGGGAGATCTTGAATAACCCTGCGCTGGAAGCTGTTCGACGCGCCGCACGGACCGCGCCGAAACTCATCGACCGCGGCCGCAACGCGACGCGTTCGCTGATCGGGCCGATTCTTCGGGCAGCGTCCTTCTCGAATGCGAACGTCAGCCCCAGCATCGCGGCGTTCTCGGAGAGAATGATGCTCGGCACGCCGATTCCGACCATGGTGGAGTTCCTGCACGCGCTCGAGGTTCACGACGAGACCAAGGGCCTGGCGACGCTGGCGCGCATCTCGACGCTGATCGTCTGCGGCGACCACGACCTGGTCACTCCCGACGAATACTCCCAGCGAATCGCCGAGGCGCTGCCGGACTCCGAGCTGGTGATCGTCTCGCGCGCAGGACATCTGGTGTTGCTGGACAAGCCGGAGCCGATCAACGACGGGCTGGTGCGGCTGGTCAAGCGCGCGACGCCAAGCAAGTTCTCGGTGCTGAGCCAGCGGTTGCGCGATCGGGTTCTGCGCCGTGACTAAGGCGGAGTCGGGTATCGCCACGCTGCCGCACGTCGACGACACCGTGGCACTCGGGTCGCGGCTGGGCGGACAGTTGCGCGCCGGCGACGTCGTCGTGCTCTCCGGCCCGCTCGGTGCCGGAAAGACTGTGCTGGCTAAGGGGATTGCCGCGGCGATGGACGTCGACGGGCCGGTGATATCGCCAACATTCGTGCTGGCGCGGGTGCACCGGCCGCGACGCGGCGGCGCTCCGGCGATGATCCACGTCGACGTCTACCGATTACTCGACCACACCGGCGCCGATCTGCTCGACGAGCTCGAATCGCTCGATCTCGACGCCGAACTCGATGACGCCGTCGTCGTCGTGGAATGGGGCGAGGGTCTGGCCGAACGGTTGTCCGAGCGGCACCTCGACGTTCGGCTGGAGCGAATCGGCAACTCCGACACCCGGACTGCGACGTGGCAATGGAACAGACCGTGAGTCCTCTCGTGCTGGCCATCGACACCTCGACCCCCGCCGTGACAGCAGGCCTCGTCGACGGCACTGGTGTCCTGGCGCAGCGAGTCACCGTCGATGCCCGCGCGCACGCCGAACGGATCACCCCGAATGTGTTGGCCGCCTTGGCCGATGCCGCCGTGGCAATGGCCGACCTGGGTGCCGTCGTGGTCGGCTGCGGGCCGGGCCCGTTCACCGGCCTGCGGGTCGGCATGGCGACCGCAGCCGCCTACGGGCATGCACTGGGCGTGCCGGTGTACGGGGTATGCAGCCTCGACGCCATCGGCAGGCAGACCACCGGTGAGGTGCTGGTCGTGACCGACGCGCGCCGCCGCGAGGTTTACTGGGCCCGCTATCGCGATGGCGTTCGCACCGACGGCCCAGCGGTCAGTGCCCCGGCCGACGTCGACCCGGGACCGGCGCGCTCGGTGGCCGGTTCGGCCGACCACGCCGCCCTGTTCGGGCTGCCCAGCATCGAGCCGATGTATCCCACCGCCGCGGGGCTGGTCGCCGCCGTCACCGACTGGAAGCCGCACCCGCCGGCCTTAGTGCCTTTGTACCTACGTCGGCCGGACGCCAAGACCATCGCCGAGCGAGCCGAAATCTCAAGGCAGGCGGCCCGACGATGACCGCCCGCAGTGAGCCCGTCACCATCGGCGCGCTGACGGTCGAGGACGCCGAGCGGTGCGCCGAGTTGGAGGCGTTGCTGTTTCCCGGCGACGACCCGTGGCCGACAGCCGCATTCGTCCGCGAGCTGGCCGCCACCCACAATCACTATGTGGCCGCCCGCACCAGTGCCGATGGCGGCGCTCTGATCGGTTACGGCGGCATCTCCCGGTTGGGCCGCACGCCACCGTTCGAATACGAGATCCACACCATCGGCGTCGAGCCGGCGTACCAAGGCCGCGGCATCGGCCGGCGGCTGCTCGACGAGCTGCTGAACATCGCCGATGGCGCCGTTGTGCACTTGGAAGTCCGCACCGACAACGACCCGGCGATCGCGCTGTACCGCAGCGTGGGCTTCGCCGCGGTGGGCGTGCGCCGGCGGTATTACCGGATCAGCGGGGCCGACGCGTTCACCATGCGACGGGAGGCAATATGACCTCGGGCACCACGATTTTGGCCATCGAAACCTCCTGCGACGAGACCGGTGTCGGCATCGCCAGGCTCGACGGGGACGGCACCGTGACCTTGCTGGCCGACGAGGTCGCGTCCAGCGTCGACGAACACGTCAGGTTCGGCGGCGTCGTTCCCGAGATCGCGTCGCGGGCACATTTGGAGGCGCTCGGCCCGGCCATGGAGCGGGCCCTGGCCACGGCCGGGCTGGTCAAACCCGATATCGTCGCGGCGACCATCGGGCCGGGCCTGGCCGGCGCCCTGCTGGTGGGCGTGGCCGCGGCCAAGGCGTATTCGGCCGCGTGGGATGTGCCGTTCTACGCGGTGAACCATCTGGGCGGGCATTTGGCCGCCGACGTCTACGAGCATGGGCCGTTGCCGGAGTGCGTGGCGCTGTTGGTATCCGGCGGCCACACCCACCTGCTGCACGTCCGGTCGCTGGGCGAGCCGATCGTCGAACTGGGCAGCACCGTCGACGACGCCGCGGGGGAGGCCTACGACAAGGTGGCCCGGCTGTTGGGACTGGGTTATCCAGGCGGCAAGCTGCTAGACGACCTGGCCCGCGCCGGCGACCCGGCAGCGATCGTGTTTCCCCGCGGCATGACCGGGCCGCGGGATGAGCCGCACGCGTTCAGCTTCTCCGGGCTCAAGACCGCGGTCGCGCGCTACGTCGAGAGTCATCCGGACGCGCCGACCGCCGACATCGCCGCGGGTTTCCAAGAATCAGTGGCCGACGTGCTGACCATGAAAGCGCTACGCGCAGCGACGCAGTTAGGGGTGTCGACCCTGCTCATCGCGGGTGGCGTCGCCGCGAATTCACGACTGCGCGAGCTCGCCGCCGAGCGCTGCGCGGCGGCCGGGGTGACCGTGCGCATCCCCGGTCTGCGGCTGTGCACCGACAACGGAGCGATGATCGCTTCCTTCGCTGCGCACCTGGTAGCCGCTGGTGCGTTGCCGTCTCCGCTCGATGTCGCCAGCGACCCGGGTCTGCCGGTGGTGAAAGGCCAAGTCACCTGACAGCGAGAAGCACTGGGTCGATCTTGAGAGCTAGCACTCGCATGTATAGAGTGCTAGGTGGTAATCGAACAACCCCCTGCGTCGGCACCCGCGACGACGACGCGTGGGCACGGACGAGAGCCGAAACACCTGGTAAATCGGGGCAACCGCCCCGGACCTGCTACCAACTAAGTGGAGGGCTCCAATCGTGGCGAGCGTGAACATTAAGCCACTCGAGGACAAGATCCTCGTACAGGCCAACGAGGCCGAGACCACGACCGCATCCGGTCTGGTCATTCCCGACACCGCTAAGGAAAAGCCCCAAGAGGGCAAAGTCGTCGCCGTCGGCCCCGGCCGGTGGGATGAGGACGGCTCGAAGCGGATTCCGCTGGACGTGTCTGAGGGTGACACCGTCATCTACAGCAAGTACGGCGGCACCGAGATCAAGTACGACGGCGAGGAGTACCTGATCCTGTCAGCACGCGACGTGCTGGCCGTCGTCGCCAAGTAGGTAGCGGCGACCGCAAGCTCGGCGCAGCCGAGTGCAGCGGGTTGTCGCCGATGAAACCTAGAGGCGTGTTCCGCCCCGGCGATCCCCACGCAGACGCGTGGGTGATTTCCGGGGCGGTTCGCCCATCCAGGCGGAACAAGCCAGACGGAACAAGTAAGGACCCATGAGCAAGCAGATTGAGTTCAACGAGACCGCGCGCCGGGCGATGGAAGCCGGCGTGGACAAGCTCGCCGACGCCGTCCGGGTGACGCTGGGCCCGCGTGGCCGGCATGTGGTGCTGGCGAAGGCTTTTGGCGGGCCCACTGTCACCAACGACGGCGTCACCGTTGCGCGTGAGATCGACCTGGAAGACCCGTTCGAGAATCTGGGCGCCCAGCTGGTCAAGTCGGTGGCCACCAAGACCAACGACATCGCCGGCGACGGCACCACCACCGCGACCGTGTTGGCACAGGCCATCATCAAGCACGGCCTGCGCATCGTCGCTGCCGGTGCCAATCCGATCGCCCTCGGGCTCGGGATCAGCAAGGCCGCCGACGCGGTGTCCGAGGCGCTGCTGGCTTCGGCCATCCCGGTATCCGACAAGAACAGCATCGCGCAGGTGGCCACCGTGTCATCGCGCGACGAGCACCTGGGCAAGCTGGTCGGCGAGGCGATGACCAAGGTCGGCCACGACGGCGTGGTCAGTGTCGAGGAGTCGTCCACCCTGGACACCGAGCTGGAGTTCACCGAGGGCGTCGGCTTCGACAAGGGCTATCTGTCGGCGTACTTCGTCACCGACTTCGACGCCCAACAGGCCATCCTCGACGACGCGCTGATCCTGTTGCACCGCGACAAGATCAGCTCGTTGCCGGACCTCCTCCCGTTGCTGGAGAAGGTTGCCGAAGCGGGCAAGCCGCTGCTGGTGATCGCCGAGGACGTCGAAGGTGAGCCGCTGTCGACGCTGGTGGTCAACGCGATCCGCAAGACGCTGAAAGCGGTTGCGGTCAAGGCGCCGTTCTTCGGCGACCGCCGCAAGGCGTTCCTGGAGGACTTGGCGATCGTCACCGGCGGTCAGGTGGTCAACCCCGACGTCGGGCTGACGCTGCGGGAGGTGGGCCTGGACGTGCTGGGTTCGGCCCGGCGCGTCGTGGTCAGCAAGGACGACACCGTGATCGTCGAGGGCGGCGGCGGTGCCGAGGCAATCGACAACCGTGCCAAGCAGCTGCGGGCCGAGATCGAGGCCAGCGACTCCGACTGGGATCGGGAAAAGCTGCAGGAGCGGCTGGCCAAGCTGTCCGGCGGCGTTGCGGTGATCAAGGTCGGCGCAGCCACCGAGACCGCGCTCAAGGAGCGCAAGGAAAGCGTCGAGGACGCGGTTTCCGCCGCGAAAGCCGCCGTCGAAGAAGGCATCGTCGCAGGCGGTGGGTCTGCGCTGGTTCATGCCCGCAAAGCACTTGTCGGGCTGCGTGATTCGCTCCCCGGCGACGAGGCGGCCGGCGTGCAGGTCTTCTCCGACGCACTCAGTGCTCCGCTGTACTGGATCGCGACCAACGCCGGGCTGGACGGCGCGGTCGTGGTCAACAAGGTCGGCGAGCTGAAAGCCGGGCACGGGTTCAACGCGGCGACGTTGAAGTACGGCGACCTGGCTGCCGACGGGGTCATCGACCCGGTCAAGGTCACCAGGTCTGCGGTGCTCAATGCCGCATCGGTGGCGCGCATGGTGCTGACCACCGAAACCGCGATCGTCGACAAGCCTGCCAATCAGGACGACCACGGCCAAGGCCATCACCACGGTCACGCTCACTAGTCACTAGTCACTAGACGAGAAACACCCCTGGCTCAGGCCGGGGGTGTTTCTGTTCGGCCCTACAGATGATCATCTCCTGATGCGGCCCGACAGCTATAGCAGTGGGTCACCACCATCACGTCAAGGATGTAGTGACGTCGACCTCCGAGGTCAGCGTCTGGTGGACAGGGCATCGTTCGGCGATGTGCATCAGCTGTTGCCGTTGAACTTCGTCGAGGTCGCCGGTTATCTCGATGGCGCGATCGATATGGGAGACCCAGCCAACTTTGGTTTCACAGTCGGCGCAGTCTTGCGCGTGAATCCTTTTGTGTTGCAACGTTACTTGAATCCGGTCAAGTCGCCAGCCCTTGCGGTTGGCGTACATCCGCACCGTCATTGACGTACATGTTCCCAGCGCGGCCAAAAGCAGATCGTATGGTGTCGGTCCCTCGTCGTCTCCGATCGGCTGCGGCTCGTCAGCGACCAGCTGGTGACGCCCCACGGTGACCTGCTGCGTATAAGTGCCTGTGCCCGTTTCTGTCACGGTCACAGTGCCTTCGGACGGCGACTCGTGACTCTCTGCCGTTGTCATACGATCTCCTTGATGTAGTGGTGTTTGGTTCGGCGGCAAAGCTTCGCTCAGAATTTGGAACCCAATCCCGCGATCAGATTGATCGTGACCGCCAAGACAACTGCGCCGAGAAGGTAGGACAGCAGCGCGTGGCGCAGCACCGTTGCCCTGATCGATGTCAATCCGATCTCGGTGTCTGATACCTGATAGGTCATGCCGACGGTGTAGGCCACGTACGCGAAGTCGCGAAAGCGGGGTGGCTCCGGGTCGTGAAAGTTGATGCCTCCGGGCTCGCCCGAGTAGTAGAGCCGCGCGTAGTGCACGGTGAACATGGTGTGCACGACAAACCAGGACGCCGCGACGGTCAGGATGCCGACCACCGCGGCCGCCAAAGCCGCGGTGCCGGTGCCCGATCCGGCGGCGACAACGTAGCCGACGCCGCCCAGGCTCGCGATGCTCGCCGACATGGTGATGAGTTCGGTGATCGTCCGGGTGGGGTCCTCCCGCGTCGCATACCGGCGGGTTTGCTCAGGATTCATTCCACCCAGGATTGCCCGCGTCCACACCACATAGATCCCGGCCGCAACAGCCCAGCCGGCGATGGCGAATCGCCAACCCACTGCGTTACCTACAACCAGAGCAGTAGCGGCTCCGAGCACCACGGCAACTAATAGACGAATCGCGACCGTGTCGCGGGTCAGCGTAATGACAGATTTCATACACCGACTTAAGCATCGATTCGCGGCATGCAAGGTCGCGCGCGCTGATATCGCCCATATCGCCGCTCGGCGGCGGCGTCGGCCCGTAATGTCGCTGCTGAGCGTCTGCTCAACTTGCTTCGAAGGGCGACACAGGTGACTGGACAGCTGCGTGACATTCGCGAATTCATGGGCGACACCGACGCCTACCGCGACGAGCTGTACAAACGCTGGACGGGTCTGCTGAGCTACCGCTACATCGGCCGCAACCATTCGTCGATGAACGTCGGTGACACCGACGACACTGTCGTCATCCGTCGCGACATGCGCAACGACGCGGGCGGAATCATGGTGTCGCCGTTGGCGATAGCGTCGCCCGAGGGGTGCCAGACAGACATGGTTGCCGTGCCCAACCCGGTGATCGCCTCGGTGCAGATCGTCGATCCCGGATACGACGTGACACGGGTCGAGATCGTCGACTCAGGAAACGTCCACCAGGGCAGGATGATGGGCTACGGGCGATGCAAGATCGTCGACGCTGACAACCCCGACCGGGTCATCGCCTTCAACGAAGGCCAGGGCGCCATCATCGGCGTTCCGCCGGAAGGCCTTGGCAAGATGGATGTTTCGGGCAGCGAGTTGGTGATTGAGGACTCGCCGGACCTGCCGCCACTGTGGCAGGCGTTCGGTGCGGCCAAGCGTTCCGACGGCCGTTGGCAGTTGCCGGCACTCAGCCTGGAAATGGCTTCGCCGGACGCCGCGCTGCACATCGGGCCGCAGCACGTCGTACTCGAAACCGCCGCCATCGATCTGGCCGCCGAGGCGGTGGGAACCCGCAAGCTCCAGGTGCTCAGCTGGCACGTGATGTTCATGTCGCGAGGCAAAGTCGGGCCATTCCGGGTGGACGGCACCGCGCACGTCGGCGGCGCAGGCAAGGTCGGCGTGCGCATGCTGCTGCACGACGAGGGCAGCGGCGACAAGGCGGTGACATCGGCGGCGGCGGTGTTCGAGGTCGTCGGCTAGATCAAGGAGCGGCACTAATTCAGGGAGTGAATGGTGGCTAACGCCAAGGACGCACGGCAATGGGCGCGCAACACACTGCACGGCATCGGTGACTCGCTGTACACCCCGTTCAGTGGTGCCGACGGCGACGACATCGACTGGGACGCCTACCGCAGGCTGGTCCGGCACTGTGTGGGGACCCTGCACCACCCGATGCTCTGGGTGACCAGCGGTGTCGCGGAATTCTGGTCGTTGACCACCGCAGAGCGAAAGAAGCTGCTCGAAGTCGCCATCGAGGAAGCGCGCGGCATCGACTCGAACGTGATCGTGCAATCGTGTACCGGTGCGATGTCGGCCAAGGACTGCCTCGAGCTGACTCAGCATGCCCAAGACGTCGGCGCCGACATCGTCTACGTCCAGACCCCGATGATGGAATTGCACGGTGGCGAAGGCGCTTTGAACTTCTTCAAATACATCGCAGACCGCACCGACATCGCGCTGGGGATGTTCAACTCACCCAGCTCGGGATACGTGCTGTCGGCTCAAGAGGGCGCGCGGATCGTCGAGGAGATTCCAGCGGTATGCGCCACCAAAGAAGGATCATTTCGGCCTCATCAGAGCCGCTTCCTGCACGAGCTCGCACCGGATCTGGTGATCTGGGAGTGCGACACGACGGTGTACCGGGCCGGCTGGTTGAAAGCGGGCATCGTCGGGCCCGGGCAGTTGGGCACTACGGGCTACCTCTTCGAGACGCCGAAAAAGCGTGCGCTGTCTCAGTATTGGGATCTGATTTGGAACGACAAACTCCTCGAGGCGATGGACTACGCCCAGGAGTCGGGGCTCGACCAATTCGAGCTCGACATGCGGGGCTGGTTCACCCGCTATCCGGGACGTCCGGACTACTTCACTCACTGGGGCGGCGCGTTCAAATACGCCGCCTCGGTGGTCGGGTTGCCCGTCGGGTCGTACCCGGAATCGCGGCCCCCGCAAGCTAACTTGCCCGAACAGGCGCGGACCGATATCCGCGCGGCGTATCGCCGGTTCGGGCTCATCGACGACGCAACGCACGACAACGAAACCGGAGGATTCGTATGACTGACGCCAAACCGCTGAGCGGCATCCGCGTATTAGAAGTGGCGGCATGGACATTCGTCCCCGCGGCGGGTGCGGTACTGGCCGAATGGGGTGCCGACGTCATCAAGGTCGAGCCGCGCGTAGGCGGCGATCCGCAGCGCGGCCTGGTCACCATGGGCCTCATCCCCGGCGGACCGACCGCCGTCAACTACATGATCGAAATGCCCAACCGCGGAAAGAAATCGATCGGTATCGACTTGACCACACCGGGCGGTCAAGAGGTTGTGTACGAGCTGGCAAAGACCAGCGACGTGTTCCTCACCAGTTATCTGCCCAGTCGTCGCAAGCACTTCGGCATCGAGGTCGAGCAGATTCGCGCAGCGAACCCCGACATCGTCTATGTCCGCGGATCCGGTTACGGGCCACAGGGCCCCGACGCTGACCGGCCCGGCTATGACGGCGTCTCCTTCTGGTCGCGTGGCGGAATCGCCGATGCGCTGACCCGCGAGCTTCCTGAGCCGGTCATGCAGACCCCCGCATTCGGCGACCTCATGGGTGGGCTGACCATCGCCGGCGGCATCGCCGCCGCGCTGTACAAACGCAAGTCGACTGGTGAGACCTCGATCGTGGACGTTTCGCTGCTCGGCCTCGCGGCCTGGGCGATGACGCCGCAGGTGACCGCCGCGATGCTCTACGGCGGTGACCCGATTCCGACGTTCACCCACCGCGACATGCCCAACCCGTTGGTCGGTAACTACCGGACCAAGGACGACCGCTACATCACGCTGATGATGTTGCAAGGCGATAAGTTCTACCCCGAATTCATGACGGTCATCGGCCGTACCGACCTGATCACCGACGAGCGGTTCGCCGACGGTCATTCTCGTTTCACCAACCGCGGCGAGCTCATCGACATCATGGATTCTGAATTCGCGTCAAAGACCGTCGACCAGTGGCGCGGGATCCTCACACCGCTGTCGGGTGCCTGGGCCGTCCTGCAGAAGACCAGCGAGCTGTGCGACGACCCTGCCGTCATCGCCAACGGCTACATCCCGACGGTGAACGCGATGAACGGCAAGCCTTACATCCTGCCGACCAACCCGGTCCAGTTCGACGGGCACCATGTCCAGCCCACCGGCGCACCCGAGCACGGTCAGCACACCGAGGAGATCCTGCTCGACGCTGGGATCGACTGGGACAAGATCGAGCAGTACAAGCAGGACGGCTCGGTGCTCTAGGCGCTGCGGCGGATACCGCGCGTCCGCCCGATCTCCCGCTTCAGCAGCAATTCGCGCTCGGTCTCGGACAGACCGCCCCAGATGCCGTACGGCTCGCCGACGTCCAGGGCGTGCGCCCGGCACTGCGCCATCACCGGGCACTGCCGGCACATCTCCTTGGCGCGACGTTCACGCTGCATCCGAGCCCGGCCGCGTTCGCCGTCCGGGTGGAAGAACACCGACGAGTCCACCCCGCGGCAAAGGCCTTGTAGTTGCCATTCCCAAATATCGGCATTGGGGCCTGGAAGTTGCTCCGGTTGCGGCATTGAAGTCCCTCTCTACACGCCCATCGTGAGGCCAGTTCGCGATCAAACTTGTCGTCAACTGAAATCGAGCGGGTCGTCGGTGACTACTCGTCGGAGTTAAAGGTAGGGGTGCTAGGGAAATATCGTCAACAGGCTGTACTCTCCCGAATGCTCTAGTGCAGCTTGGGAATTTACCGCGAGTTCATCGGCCTCCTAAGTCCGCTCGACCCAGGAGTGCATGATGACCGCCCGCGATGACGAAATATCCCAGCTCGGACGCCGATCACAGGGAGAGCACAACAAATTTGATCATCGTTCGATTTAATGTCGCCGTAACGCAGATACCACGAACTTTTAACTGGTAATCGGAAGTGATTGATATCTCCTCCGGTCCATTGGACGAAGCAGACCTGGCCGCCGCAGCATTCGGGGCCGAACCCGGACGATGGCCGCTGCCTTCTGCCCGTACGCCGCGTCAGCTGTGGTTACGTGCGGTCGCGGCCGCAGGACAAGGCCGCTACGGCAGTGCTCGTAGCGACCTTGCGGCGGCCCTACGGGCCGCACCGTCCGGGGTGCCGGCCTCGCTGGCACATAGCGCACAAGCGTCGTTTCTGCGCCAACTCGGCTGGCATGACCTGGCTCGCGGGCGGGACGGTCGCGCGTTGGCGTTGTCCAGCGGTGACGCCGAGGCCGTCGGCGACGCGTTGACCGGGCTGACGGCCGACGCACTCGGCGTCGGCCGGCTGGCCGCGGCGGCGACACTGCTGACCCGTGCCGACTCCGTGTTGCCAGCGGCGCCCCATCGGCTAGCGGTGCGCCGGGCCTGGGTTGCTGCAGAGCTGGCGATGGTGGGCGGCGACGGTGCCACGGCGGTACGTCACGCCGAGACCGCGGTCGAACTGGCCGCGACAGGCGAATCGGCTCGGCATCGCGCCAAGAGCCAGGTGGTGTTGGCGGCGGCGCTGTGCAGCGCGGGAGCCGTCGCCCGGGCCCGGACGGTGGCCGAGGACGCGCTGGAGGTCACTGGCCGGTCCGGCCTGGTGCCGCTGCGCTGGGCGGTGGCCTCCTTGTTGGTCGACCTGGCGGACGCGAAAAGACCGATCGCCGAGTTGCGCGACATCCGCGACGAGAGCGCCGACCGGGTGCGGCGCTGGGGCGGGGCGTGGCGCCGGCTCTGAAGATCGGCGACCCGCTCGACGGGCCAGGCCACGAACGCCGGCCGTTCGGGAGGTTGGAAAGAAGGACGGGCCTGCTCAGCGGCGGCCGTGGAATCCTTCGGAGTCCGAGGTCGCCTCGTTGAGTGACGCGTCGGCGTAGCCGCGGCAGTAATCCCAGGTGACGTAGGAATCGGGCTCAGGATCGTAGGCCGGCTCGTGCGGACGCACGGTGCCGTCGACGAGCAGCTGAAGCAAATTCGCGCGCAACATGTCCCAGTCGTGGTAGTGGTCCTGCTGGCATTCGTCGCAACACACCACGAGACCGTGAATACCTTTGTGTGCCAGCAGGGCCTCATAGACGGCGAGGTCGGCCAGGTCGGCCTCGACTGCCAGTCGCTCCTGTGGGTCCAGCGGTTGGCCGGGCTCGACAGCATCCAGCGCCGATGACGGATCGCACGGGTCGTCGGCAAAGGGATCAGGCGGCAGACCGGGCGGGAGGTAGTCGCGCACGGGTCCACATTACGCAGCCGGGCGGGCATCGCGCCAGCGAAGACCCGCAGCCCAGCCGCCACGTCACCACTCGCGGTGCGCATCACCGCGCGGCGCCCGACCAAATTGTCCGGCTCCTTCTCACGCCGCGCCGCAGCGTGCGTCGTCGCCGGGTGGGAAGCCGATAGGATGGCGTTCTAGTCCGCGCGTATTTGGGAGGGCCCCGGCAATGTCATCTGGCTTGTCCCGTCTTGACGACAGCGGCGACCTGATTGTTTCGTCATACCCCCGCGTCAGCGGTTTCCCGGAGGATCCGGTGCCGACCGGCGGCGACGATCCGCAGAAGATCGCCATGCTGGGACTGACCTTCGACGACGTCCTGTTGCTGCCCGCTGCCTCCGATGTGGTGCCGGCGACCGCGGACACGTCCAGTCAGCTCACCAAAAAGATCCGGCTGAGGGTTCCGCTGGTCAGCTCGGCGATGGACACCGTCACGGAGTCGCGGATGGCGATCGCGATGGCCCGTGCCGGCGGCATCGGCGTTCTGCACCGCAACCTGCCGATCGCCGAGCAGGCCAGCCAGGTCGAGACCGTGAAACGATCGGAGGCCGGCATGGTCACCGATCCGGTCACCTGCCACCCCGAGAACACGTTGGCGCAGGTCGACGCGATGTGCGCGCGGTTCCGGATCTCCGGGCTGCCCGTCATCGACGACTCGGGCTCATTAGTTGGCATCATCACCAACCGCGACATGCGCTTCGAGGTCGACCAGTCCCGGCCCGTCGCCGAGGTCATGACCAAGGCCCCGCTGATCACCGCCCAGGAAGGCGTCAGCGCGGACGCGGCGCTGGGCCTGCTGCGGCGGCACAAGATCGAGAAGCTGCCCATCGTCGACGGCCACGGCCGGCTGACCGGGCTGATCACCGTCAAAGACTTCGTCAAGACCGAGCAGCACCCGCTGGCGACGAAGGACAGCGACGGCCGATTGCTGGTCGGAGCGGCCGTCGGTGTCGGTGATGACGCCTGGGTGCGGGCCATGACGCTGGCCGACGCTGGTACCGATTTGCTGGTGGTCGACACCGCGCACGCGCACAACCGACTGGTGCTCGACATGGTCGGCAAGCTCAAGGCCGAAGTCGGCGACCGGGTCGAGGTGGTCGGTGGGAACGTCGCGACCAGGTCGGCGGCCGCCGCGTTGGTCGAAGCCGGCGCCGACGCTGTCAAAGTCGGCGTGGGTCCCGGGTCGATCTGCACCACCCGCGTGGTCGCCGGAGTCGGGGCGCCGCAGATCACCGCGATCCTCGAGGCGGTGGCGGTCTGCGGCATGGCCGGTGTACCGGTGATCGCCGACGGCGGGCTGCAGTACTCCGGTGACATCGCCAAGGCACTGGCGGCCGGCGCGTCGACGGCCATGCTGGGTTCGTTGCTGGCCGGTACCGGCGAAGCGCCGGGTGACCTGATCTTCGTCAACGGCAAGCAGTACAAGAGCTACCGCGGCATGGGATCACTGGGCGCCATGCAGGGCCGCGGCGAGGCCAAGTCGTATTCGAAGGACCGCTACTTCCAGGACGATGTGCTGTCCGAGGACAAGCTGGTGCCCGAGGGCATCGAAGGCCGGGTGCCCTTCCGCGGCCCGCTGTCGTCGGTGATTCACCAGCTGACCGGCGGCTTGCGCGCCGCGATGGGCTATACCGGTGCGAACACCATCGAGCAGTTGCAGCACGCACAATTCGTCCGGATCACCGCGGCGGGCTTGAAGGAAAGCCATCCGCACGACATCACTATGACTGCCGAAGCGCCCAACTACTACGCTCGGTGAACTGATCGAAGGACCCGCTCATGCGTGACATGGTCGAGATCGGCATGGGCCGAACAGCCCGACGCACTTACGAACTCGCTGATATCAATATCGTGCCGTCGCGACGTACCCGCTCCTCGCAAGACGTCACCACAGCCTGGCAACTCGACGCATACCGATTCGAGATACCCATCGTCGCTCACCCGACCGATGCGCTGGTGTCGCCGGAATTCGCCATCGAGCTCGGTCGGCTCGGCGGGCTGGGAGTGCTCAACGGCGAAGGGCTGATCGGCCGTCACGCCGACGTCGCCGCCAAGATCGCGCAGATCACCGAAGCGGCCGCGAAGGAGCCTGAGCCGTCGGCGGCCATCCGGCTGCTGCAGCAATTGCACTCCGCCCCGCTGGACCCTGAGTTGCTCGGCACCGCGGTGGCCCGCATCCGCGAAGCCGGGGTGACCACCGCCGTGCGGGTGAGCCCGCAAAACGCTCAGGCACTGACCCCGGCGCTGCTGCAGGCAGGCATCGACCTGTTGGTCATCCAGGGGACCATCGTCTCCGCTGAACGCGTCGACAGTCACGGCGAGCCGCTGAACCTGAAGACCTTCATCTCCGAACTCGACATTCCTGTCGTGGCCGGTGGAGTGCTCGACCACCGCACTGCACTGCATCTGATGCGCACCGGCGCGGCCGGTGTGATCGTCGGCTATGGATCGACAAGGGGAGTGACCACCAGCGACGAGGTGCTGGGGATCAGCGTGCCGATGGCCACCGCGATCGCCGACGCCGCCGCGGCCCGGCGGGAATACCTCGACGAGACGGGCGGCCGCTACGTGCATGTGCTCGCCGACGGCGACATCCACACCTCCGGCGAGCTGGCCAAGGCCATCGCCTGCGGCGCCGACGCGGTCGTGCTGGGCACGCCGCTGGCAGAGTCAGCGGAGGCACTGGGTGACGGGTGGTTCTGGCCGACCGCCGCTGCCCACCCATCGCTGCCCAGAGGGGCGCTGCTGCAGGTCGCGGTCGGCGAGCGGCTTCCGCTGGGACAGGTTCTCAACGGCCCGTCCGACGACCCGTTCGGCTCGCTGAACCTGGTCGGTGGGCTGCGTCGGTCGATGGCCAAGGCCGGCTATTGCGACCTCAAGGAATTCCAGAAAGTAGGCCTGACCGTAGGAAGCTGAGGCGATTTGTCGGCTCGCTGGCTCACTACCGGCGAGTAAGTACATACTGGTTCCATGAAGCCGGATTACGACGTCCTCATTATCGGTTCGGGTTTCGGTGGCAGCATCACTGCGCTGCGGCTGACCGAAAAGGGCTACCGCGTAGGTGTATTGGAGGCCGGTCAGCGCTTCTCCGATGAGGATTTCGCCAAGACGTCGTGGAATCTGCGCAAATTCCTGTGGGCGCCGAGACTGGGCTGCTACGGAATCCAGCGCATCCACCCGCTTCGCGACGTGTTGATCCTGGCCGGGGCCGGCGTCGGCGGAGGTTCGCTGAACTACGCCAACACGCTGTACGTGCCACCCGACCCGTTCTTCAAAGACCCGCAGTGGTCGCACATCACCGACTGGCGCTCTGAGCTGATGCCGCACTACCTGCAGGCGCAGCGGATGCTCGGCGTCGTCACCAACCCGACGTTCACCGACGCCGACCGCGTGCTCAAAGAGGTCGCCGACGATATGGGCTGCGGCGACACGTTCGTGCAGACGCCGGTCGGAGTGTTCTTCGGGCCCGACGGCGCCAAGACTCCCGGTGAGACCGTGCCCGATCCGTACTTCGGTGGCGCGGGCCCGGCACGGACCGGCTGCGTGGAGTGTGGCTCCTGCATGACGGGCTGCCGCTACGGCGCCAAGAACACATTGGTGAAGAACTATCTTGGGCTTGCGGAATCGGCCGGTGCCGAGGTGATTCCGATGACGACTGTGAAGAACTTCGAGCAGCAGTCGGATGGGTCGTGGGAAGTCAACACGGTTCGCACCGGCAGTTGGCTGCGCAGGAAGAAGCGCACCTTCACCGCAACGCACGTGGTGCTGGCGGCCGGTACCTGGGGGACGCAGCATCTGCTGTTCAAGATGCGCGATAAGGGCAAACTGCCGGAGCTGTCGGAGCGTCTGGGCGTGCTGACCCGGACCAACTCCGAATCGATCGTCGGAGCCGGGCGGTTGACGGTCTCACCCGACCTCGACCTGACCCACGGCGTGGCGATCACGTCGTCGATCCACCCCACAGCGGACACCCACGTCGAACCCTGCCGCTACGGCAAAGGGTCCAACGCGATGGGACTGCTGCAGACGCTGATGACTGATGGCCCCGGCCCGGGAGGCACGGACGTGCCGCGGTGGAGGCAGCTACTTCAGGCCGGCGGTGAGGATCCGCGTGGCATGCTGCGACTGCTGAATCCCCGACAGTGGAGCGAGCGCACCATGATCGCTCTGGTCATGCAGCATCTGGACAACTCGATCACGACGTTCACCAAGCGCGGCAAGCTCGGCATTCGGTGGTACTCCAGCAAGCAGGGACACGGCGAGCCCAATCCGACCTGGAATCCGGTCGGCAACGAGGTCACTCGCCGCATCGCCGCCAAGATCGACGGAGTAGCCGGCGGCACCTGGGGCGAATTGTTCAACATGCCCCTGACGGCGCACTTCCTCGGCGGCGCGGTGATCGGGGACAACCCCGAACACGGCGTCATCGATCCATATCACCGGGTGTACGGCTATCCGACGCTGTCGGTAGTCGACGGTGCGTCGATCTCGGCCAACCTCGGAGTCAACCCGTCGCTGTCCATCTCGGCACAGGCCGAGCGCGCTGCGGCGCTGTGGCCGAACAAGGGTGAAAACGACGCGCGGCCGCGCCAGGGCCAGCCGTATCAACGGATCGACCCGATCGCGCCGGCCCACCCGGTGGTGCCTGCCGACGCGCCCGGTGCGCTGCGCTGGCTGCCGATCGAGCCGGTCAGATCGACTGGCTGACCGACCGGTAAGCGTTGCGGTGCAGCGGCGAGCGTCCCGGTGGTTGCTGCGGAGTGGGCAGCAGGGGCTCGCGCTTGACGAGCGTGATGGTCGTCGGCTCGGTGGTGTTGAGCTCGACGTCCTCTCCGGCGTGCCGGATGGTCAATTCACCGTGGGGTCCGTCGCGCAGTGTGTAGGTCACCTCGTCGTGGATGACGTCGACGGTCACCAAAAAGTCCCGCCAGCGCAACCGGAATCGCAGTCGTGAGATCCCGTCCGGCAGATAGGGATCGAGGGACAGAAGGCCCTCGTCGTCGCGCAGGCCACCGAAGCCGGCGACCAGAGCGGTCCACGCGCCGGCCAGCGACGCCATGTGCAACCCATCTTTGGTGTTGTGGTGCAGGTCGCGCAGATCGACCAGCGCTGCCTCGTAGGTGTAGTCGTGAGCCAGCTCCACGTGTCCGACGTTGGCGCACATCACCGCCTGGGTGCAGGCAGACAACGACGAATCGCGCACCGTGCGCCGCTCGTAGTAGTCGACGTTGCGTGCTTTCTGCTCGTCGCTGAATTTGTGGCTCTGCCAATGCATCGCCAGCACCAGGTCGGTCTGCTTGACCACCTGGGCGGGGTACAACAGCGCGTAGGACTCGTGCAGGAGCAGCGGGTAAGCCGTCTTCTCGTTGAAGTCCCACTCCGCGTAGGTGGTGAAGCCTTCGGATTGCGGATGCACGCCGAGCTCTTCGTCGAACGGAATGTGCGCGGCATCAGCGGCATCGCGCCACGCGGCCGCCTCTTCGGTGCTCACGCCGAAATCGCGGGCGGTCTCGGAGTGCCGGCCGCATGCGTCGGCCGCGACCCGCAAATTGTGTGCCGCCATCATGTTGGTGAACACGTTGTCCCGCACGATCGCGGTGTATTCGTCCGGACCGGTCACCCCATCCAGGTGCCACACGCCATGGCGGTCGTGGTGCCCGAGCGAATGCCACAGCCGGGCCGTCTCGATCAGCACCTCCAACCCGCATTCCTTCTCCAACGACTCATCGCCGGTGACAACGCGGTAGCGCTCGAAAGCCATCGCGATGTCGGCATTGATGTGCCACGCAGCGGTGCCTGCCGGCCAGTAAGCCGAACATTCCTGGCCGCGGATCGTCCGCCAGGGATAGCTCGCGCCCTTGAGGTCCAACTGCGCGGCGCGCTCCCTCGCCAAGTCCAAAGTCGAAGCGCGCCAACGTAATGCGTCGGCAGCTGCGTGCGGCAACGTGTAGGTCAGCACCGGAAGGACGAATCCCTCAGTGTCCCAGAAGATGTGACCGTCATACCCGGTGCCGGTCAGACCCTTGCTGGCGATGCCGCGCCCTTCGGCCCTGGCGCTGGCCTGCAGCAGGTGGAAAAGCCCGAACCGAACCGCCTGCTGGCACACCGGGTCGCCTTCTACCTCGACGTCGGCGCCATCCCAGAAGTCGTCCAGAATTTTGCGCTGAGCTTCCAGCAGGCCTTTCCATCCGCTGTAGCGCGCGCTGTGCAGCGCGGCGGCAGCCTGGTCGCGCAGCGCCGGACGGGACCGCTGGCTGGACCAGCCGTAGGCCAGGTATTTCACGATGCGCAGCGTCTGGCCCGGACGCAGACCGCAGATCACGGTCGTGCGGGCGAGATCGTCGCTTGCGTCGTTGGTGATCTCGTAGCGGCCTTCTACCTCGACCTCGTGGTCCATCGCCGCAGCCATCATCAACGCACTGGCGCGCGTCTTGTGCATCAGTAGCGCGCCGCATTCGGTGTCCTCGTGTTGGACCGCCGCCAGCGGTCGATCGAGGATGGCCGCGACGCGCGGATCACCGGATGTCACGGGCTGGTCCTCATTGGCGACCAACTCGGATTGCACTGTGACACGGACGAATTCTTCGACCGCCTCGACCACGTACTCGATGGCGGCAACACTGCGCTGGGACAGCGACACCAGCCGGGTCGACCTCACCCTGACCTGCTTGCCGACCGGTGACTGCCAGTGCGCGTCCCGAGTCAGGGTGCCGGCCCGCAGATCAAGCACCCGCTCATGGCTGATCAGCTTGCCGTAGCGAATGTCGAACGGCTCGTCGTCGACCAGCAGGCGCAAGATCTTGCCGTTGGTGACGTCGACGACGGTCTGCCCGGCCTCCGGATAGCCGAACCCCGCTTCGGCATACGGCAGCGGCCGCACTTCGTAGAACGAATTGAGATACGTGCCGGGCAGGCCGTGTGGCTCGCCTTCGTCGAGGTTGCCGCGAAGTCCGATGTGCCCGTTGGACAACGTGAACAACGACTCCGACTGGGCCAGCACGTTGAGGTCCAGCTGGGTCTCGCGGACCTGCCAGGGTTCGACAGGGAAGGTGTTGGACATCGCGGCCTCCTAAAGTAGATCGCTGAGGTCGGTCACCACGACATCGGCTCCGTGGCTGCGCAATTCGTCGGCTTGGCCTACGCGATCAACCCCGACCACGAAGAAGTTGCCTGCACGGCCGGATTCGACACCGGACAGCGCATCTTCGAACACCGCGGCTGCGGCTGGCTCGACGTTCAGCAGTTCGGCGGCACGCAGGTAGGAGTCCGGCGCCGGCTTGCCCGCGATGTGTTCCTCGCGCAGGGTCACGCCGTCGACACGTTGCTGGATGAACTTGTCGAGGCCGGTGATCTCCAGCACCTGACGGGTATTGGCACTGGACGACACCACCGCGGCGGCCAGACCCGCGGCCTTCACTTTCTCGAGATAGCGGCGCGAACCGTCGAAGACCTTGACGCCGTCCTTCTCCAGGGTCTCTTGGAAGGCGTCGTTTTTGCGGGTGCCCAGCCCGTAAACGGTGTCCTTGTCGGCGGAGTCGTCGGGATCGCCGTCGGGCAACTCGATTCCACGACTGGCCAGAAACGATCGGACACCGTCTTCGCGCTTCTTGCCGTCGACGTAGCTCCGGTAGTCCTTGTCCGCATCGAACGGGACAAACTCCTCGCCGGAGTCCTTGGCCCGCTGCTCGAGGAACGAGTCGAACATGGCCTTCCATGCTTTGGTGTGGACACTGGCGGTGTCGGTCAATACACCGTCGAGATCGAACAGGCAGGCGTGCACCGCTTCGGGTAGACCCAACACGGCGGACCTCGCTTCCGGGGAGTGATTTCGGCGGTGGGCAATTAATACCTCACCATGCCCGTACCCGGTTCGCCATCCGTTCCGCCTGACCGACTGTTTCGCCGCTGTTCGGACGCCTGACCTAGCGTGCGGTTCTCTGGTCGGTGGTCCGCCGGTCAACCCGCGTTCGGGCGCGGGAGGCCGGGCGTATACAAATGACTACGCATGCCCATCAGCACCGGTGTGGCGACGTACCGACGGTCGCTCGCATCTAGGATGTGGCGGTGGAGTCAGCAACGCCCCGTCCCGTGCTGGTCGTCGATTTCGGCGCGCAATACGCCCAGTTGATCGCCCGCAGGGTGCGCGAGGCGCGGGTGTTCTCCGAGGTGATTCCGCACACGGCATCGGTCGACGAGATCAAGGCGCGCGATCCGCTGGCGGTGGTGCTGTCCGGTGGCCCGGCCAGCGTGTACACCGAGGGTGCCCCGCAACTCGATCCGGCGTTGTTCGACCTGGGCGTGCCGGTGTTCGGTATCTGCTATGGCTTCCAGGCGATGGCGCAGGCGCTCGGTGGCACGGTCGCGCGTACCGGCACCAGCGAGTACGGCCGCACCGAGCTGAAAGTCGTTGCCGGTGAACTTCATTCGGACCTGCCCGGCATGCAGCCGGTGTGGATGAGTCACGGTGACGCCGTGACCTCGGCGCCGGACGGGTTCGAGGTCGTCGCGACCAGTGCGGGTGCCCCAGTGGCTGCTTTCGAGGACCGGGCCCGACGATTGGCCGGCGTGCAGTACCACCCCGAGGTGTTGCACAGCCCGCACGGCCAGCAGGTGCTCAGTAGGTTCCTGCACGACTTCGCCGGTATCGCCCCGGACTGGACGCCCGCCGGCATCGCCGGTGCGCTGATTGAGCAGGTGCGTAACCAGGTGGGCGACGGGCATGCGATCTGCGGGCTGTCCGGCGGCGTCGACTCGGCGGTGGCCGCCGCCCTGGTGCAACGTGCCATCGGCGACAGACTGACTTGTGTGTTCGTCGATCACGGCCTGTTGCGTGCCGGTGAGCGCGCACAGGTGCAGCGCGACTTCGTCGCCGCCACCGGCGCCAACCTGGTCACTGTCGACGCGGAGGCGACATTCCTCGCAGCGCTGTCGGGGGTGACCGATCCCGAGGGCAAACGCAAGATCATCGGACGGCAGTTCATCCGTGCTTTCGAGGGTGCGGTGCGGGATACCCTGGAAAACCCAGAAAATAAGGACATTGAATTTTTGGTGCAGGGCACGCTGTATCCCGATGTCGTCGAGTCCGGCGGCGGAACCGGTGCCGCGAACATCAAGAGTCATCACAATGTCGGTGGCCTGCCGGGCGACCTGAAGTTCATCCTCGTCGAGCCGTTGCGGTTGTTGTTCAAAGACGAGGTGCGCGCGGTCGGCCGCGAACTGGGCCTGCCGGAGGAAATCGTTGCGCGCCAGCCATTTCCGGGGCCAGGCCTGGGAATTCGGATCGTCGGTGAGGTCACCGCGGCGCGACTGGACACGCTGCGGCGCGCGGACTCGATCGCGCGTGAAGAACTAACCGCGGCGGGCCAGGATGCGCAGATCTGGCAATGTCCGGTGGTGTTGCTGGCCGATGTCCGGTCGGTGGGCGTGCAGGGTGACGGCCGGACCTACGGGCATCCGATCGTGCTGCGGCCGGTTTCCAGTGAGGATGCGATGACCGCCGACTGGACGCGGGTGCCTTACGAAGTGCTGGAGCGGATTTCCACCCGGATCACCAACGAGGTCGCCGAGGTCAACCGCGTAGTGCTGGACGTGACCAGCAAGCCGCCCGGCACCATCGAGTGGGAATAGCCCGACGACCCGCACGTTGTTAGGCGGCGGCTGACTCACGCCCGTTGACAGTCGGTCTGGGCAGTGGTAGCTATTGGTCAATTGAAAACATCATTTTCAATTGACTGCCGCTGAGCCGGCTGGAGGGCGTTACATGGCCGAAGACGCTGGCGATAAGGCCGAACCGGCCTGGAAGCAGACGATGGCATGGCTGCCGCACTCGATCGCGGAAGCGGCGCTGTCGGCAGGTGACGGCGAGGCCGCCGACCTCTCGGGGGCGTGGGCGCATCTGCAGGAGCGGCTGAACGCGGCCGAGGAACTCGTACGGTCCACTCCGGTCAACAAGAATCGCCTCGACTACGGGTCAGGGATGCGACATCTGATGGTGTTGTTGGCGGTCGGCACGGACATGGCGCTGCGGGCAGATCCGGACCCGGTTCTCGCCGTCAACCGGGCCCGCATGGACGACATCGTCACCTGGGGGCTGGAATGTCCGGACTGTGTGTATCTGAATGCGAGCCTGCGCGCGGGCGAGACGTATCGGATCTTCGGTAGCCGGGGCACTGCCCGATACGTCGGCCTGCAGACCATGGACGGAATCGCCGCGACCGCTAACTGCCTCGTCGACGAACTCGAGGTCGACGCCGACGGGAACTTCGAAGCGATCCTGTCCGCCGACGAGCACGACGGCAACTGGCTGCGCCTGACTGGCGATCATCCGACGCTGACGGTCCGAAACTTCTTCTATGACTGGGACACCGAGGTTCCCGCGGCATTGCATATCGAGCGCATCGGCGATGAAGTGACACCACGGGCTCGTTCTGTCGATGTGGATGTCTCGGTGTCGCGCCAGCTTCACGCGCTGGGCGACTTCGTCTATGACAACCTGAAATTCTTCCTCGACTTCGGTGCCATGCCGCCGGCCAACGGCTTCATACCGCCGATGGACATGAGTGACATGGGTGCGGCAGCGGAAAACCGTCCTGTCATCGGAAGATTCGATCTGGCACCGGATGAGGCGCTCATCCTCGAGGTCGACCCACCCGAGGGCGTCTATTGGAGCATCTCGTTGGGCAATCCGTGGTTGGAGACGATTCACTACGGACGCCATCAGTCCAGTCTCAACGGACATCAGGCGGTTATCGATTCCGACGGGATCTTCCGTGCCGTCATCTGTGCGACGGATCCTGGGGTGGCGAACTGGCTGGATACCGCGGGTCACAGTAACGGCGCGATGCTATTGCGTTGTGTGCGAACCGAAACCGCGCCGGTGCCAATCGTGCGTGCGGTGAAGGTCGACGAGGTCCTGGCGTTGTTGCCCGCTGGCACCACCATGACCACTCCCGACGAACGCTCTCACGTGATCGAATCCCGGCGCCACGCCGTCTACGAAAGGTTCTACCGGTGAGTTTCTCCGCTGACGATCTCGAAGACGGTGCCCGCGCCGCCACTGGCCTCGACGATTTCGGCTCGGCCTATTACCGCGAAGGTCTCGAGCGCACGGTCGCCGCGTTGAACACCGAAGCCGACCTCAACGATCTCGGCCGGGTCATGCAGCACGCGACCATCAGTAACGCGCTGATCCAGCGCTTGAAGATCATCGAAACCTACAAGCAGCATCCCGAGATCGGCGACGAGGTCGTCGATGGCCCCATCGTCGTCCTGGGTCTACCGCGCACGGGGACCACCGCGCTGGGTCAATTGGTCTCTGCCGATCCACAATTGAGATCGCTGCGCACCTGGGAATCGCAGGCGCCGACCCCGCCGCCCGAGTCCGCGACTCAGCACACCGATCCGCGGATCGCGCAAGCCGCCGAGGGCATCGCGATGATCGACCAGATGTTTCCCGAATTTCGGACCATGAACAGTTTCGATGCCGAATCCGCGACGGAATGCCAGGACCTGATGGGCATGAGCTTCCGCACCTTCCACTTCGACGGGGTGGTACGGGTTCCGGGATACGTCGAATGGCTGCTGGGAAGCGATATGCGTGAGACCTACACCTTTCACCGCGATGTGTTGAAACTACTGCAATGGCACTGCAAGCCGAGCCTGTGGCACCTGCGGACACCGGTGCACATGTTCGCACTCGAATCGTTTGTCGAAGCGTATCCGAATGCCAAATTCCTGTGGAGTCACCGGGATCCGGCAAAGGTCCTCGCATCGGTCTGCAGTCTCATCGCTTATGTCCGAACTTGGAGCAGCGATCATCGGGACCCTGAAGAACTCGGGGCAGAGCAGTTGGCGTGGTGGGCCGAGGGCATGGGCCGTGCGATGGACTTCCGCAAGAAATTCGGCGATGACCGATTTGTGGACGTGTCCTTCGCGGACCTGCAAACCGACCCGGTCAACACGATTGCCCGCAGCTACGAAAAGCTCGGTCTCACGTTCACCGATTCGGCGCGCGGCAGAGTGCAGGAGTGGGCAGATGGGCACAAGCCCGGTCAGCACGGCACTCACTCGTATGACCTGGGCGACTATGGTTTGACCCCGCAGAAGGTGCACGATGCTTTCAGCGATTACATGGCTACCTATGATGCTTCAGCATGATGGGGCCGACGCCCACGCCGGCGGGCGCCGAAAGCTCGAACCCGATCCGCAACTACATGCGGTAATCCTCGCCGCCGCCGCCGAAGTCGTTCGGAACGAAGGAGTTCAGGCGCTGTCGATAGCCCGAGTGCTCAGCAGAACACAGCTGGGAACCCGGGCGTTCTACCGGCACTTCGAGTCGAAGGATCAGCTGGTCTCGTCGGTATTCCTGGAGATGGCCCGCGCCGAGGTAGTGCGTCTGGAGCAACGGATGTCGGACGCTGACCCGGTCCGCGCGGTGGCCGCGTGGATCGACGGACGGCTGGACCTCGCCTTCAATCAGCAGGTTCGCTCCGATCTACGCCAGATGTCGCTCGAAGCGCAGAATCAGATGGTCGCCGCGCCCGAACTCGTCGCCCCCGCTTACCGGGAAATTCTGCGTCCGCTTGTCGAACAACTCACGCGCGGAGCGGATCTGGGGATATTTGCCGAGATCGATCCCGACGGTGAAGCGTTGTCCATCCACGGTGTCGTGTGGACCAACATCGAACGGCATTGGGGGATCGCCCAGCGCGATCCTACCGAAATCCGCAGGCGCGTACAGTCTTTCTGCCTGCGGGGTCTCGGGGTCGCGCCGGACGCGATCGCGGCCGTACTCAGTGACGCGCCGCCGAATCGACCTGGTCGGGGGAGTAGTCGATGACAGGGATCGAGTCGCCGTAAATGTCGAGGGTATGCAGGAAGCGGTGCAGTCCCATGGTTGAAGCGCAGGTGAAACCGAGTTCGATGATCTGCGCTGCGGTGAAATGCTCGCCCAGTTTTCGGTAGAACGCGTCGTCGATCATGTGGTGATCGCCCGACAGCAGGTCCAGGAACTCCACGGCCAGTTGCTCTTGCGGCGTCAACGATCCATGCCCCGGCGCGAGCAGGCACGCGACGTCGTCATCGGTGATCGAATCATGCTTGCGTGATTGACTGCAGGGCTCGCACTCGCCCAGCTGGGCGCTGCGGATCCGCAGCAGCTCCAGTATTCGGCCGCCGAGCAGCGAGCCGGCTCCGAGGTGCGTCCTGGCCATGTCCACCTGCGCGAGTTGGGCACTGCGATACGCGAAGATCTGCAGCGGAACCGGGGTCGCGTAAAGTCCGGCCGCGACGCCGGCCTCCACGATTTCGCGGGAGTGTGAGCTGAGCTCTGGCATCGGGATTGGCGCAATACGCGGCATCGAAACAGGCTAACTTTCTTTAGCGTCATAAGAACCGGCCTTGGGAGAACTCGATGTCCAGACTTGCCGGAAAGGTCGCGATCGTCACCGGGGGTGCCGGCGGAATCGGTGCGGCGACGGCGCACGAATTGGCGCGCGAAGGCGCCGCCGTCGCGGTCGTCGACATCGACGAGGCGAAGGCCGCCGAGGTCGTCGACGAGATTCGGCGAACGGGGGCGCCGGCGATCGCACTCGGCGGCGACCTGGCAGACGAGCAAACGGCCAGCCATGTCGTGCAATCCACGGTGGCGGAGTTCGGCCACCTCGATGTCCTGCACAACAATGCGGCGCTGACCACCAGTAGCTTCCTGTCGCGGGACACCACCGTCAGCGAGATGGAGCTGGACGTGTGGCAGCGGTCTATGGACGTCAACCTCGGCAGCCAGCTGTTGATGTGCAAGTACGCGGTGCCCGAAATGCGAAAGGGCGGTGGCGGTTCCATCGTCAACATGTCGTCGGGCGCGGCGCTGTCGGGTGACCGTACCCGCTTGGCCTACGGCGTGTCGAAGTCCGGGGTGCACACCCTGACGATGTACGTCGCCACCAGTGAGGGAAAGCGCGGCGTGCGGGCGAACACGATCGTGCCCGGATTGATCCTGACCGACGCCGTTCGCGCGCATCTGTCCGAGGACGTCATCGGTCGCCTCGGCCGTGCCACGCTGACGCCGTACCTCGGACAACCACAAGACGTCGCCGACCTGGTCGTTTTTCTGGCCTCGGAGCAGTCTCGCTACATCACCGGACAAATGATCGCGATCGACGGCGGAATGTCCGCACACGTCATGCTGGACACCGGCGATTAGCTGGTAGGTCCGAGCGCGTAGGCGCCGGTCTCCGGATGGTGGTACCACCCGCTGGCTGCCTGGGTGCCGCCGTCGACGTGAATTGTCTGCCCGGTGATATAGCTGGACATCTCGGACGCGAGAAAGACTGCCGCGCCTGCCATCTCGTCGACATGGCCCGCGCGCCCGAGCGGAACAGTCAGGCCGAACCGCTCTTCGGAACCCGGCGGTGCGATGTTCCTGATGCCTTCGGTCAAGGTGATGTCGGGGGCCAGGGCGTTGACCCGGATGCCATACGGTGCGAGTTCGAGGGCAGCGGTCTTGGTGTAGTTGATCACCCCGGCTTTGGCGGCCGCGTAGGTCGCGTAACCGGGTGCGGCGCGGACCCCTTCGATGGAGGTGACGCTGATGATGCTGCCGGTCAACTTCTGCTCGACGAGGCCGCGGGCCACCCGCTGTGTGCACAGGTAGACGTGGCGCAGATTGGCCTTGTACAGCGCGTCCCAGCCGTTTTCACTGGTGTCGAGGATCCCCGACCAGAAGACTCCGCCGGCGTTGTTGACCAGGATCGTGACCGGTCCGAGTTCGGCGGCGGTCTGCTCGAGTGCGGCGTCGACGGCGGCGCTGTCCCGGACGTCGGTGGTGATGCCCAACGCGCCGATCTCTTCAGCGGCCGACGAGCACGATTCGGGGTCGCGTTCCCAGATCGATACCTTGGCGCCGAACGCCTTCAGTCCCGCGGCGATGCCACGTCCGATGCCGGCGCCGCCACCGGTGACAACTGCGACGCGGTCGGTGAGGAGGATGCTCGCCGGATCGATTCCCATGAGCATGGACAATATATTTGCAGTTCAGACATTACAAGATTTACTCTGTTCGTCAGATATGTATTGAGAGAGGAGTTCGGATCATGGCCGACACGATCTTCGTCACCGGCGCTACCGGCCAGACCGGCGGCAATGTCTGCGAGCAGCTCATCGAACGCGGTGACCACGTCCGTGCGCTCGTTCGCAACCCGGAGGAGGCCACGGCGCTGGCGGAGATCGGCGTGGAATTGGTCAAGGGCGACATCAGCGATGCCGACGATGTGCTGCGCGCCGCCAAGGGTGCGGAGGCGGCTATCCACTGTGCGGCCCTGCTGGGCGGAGCCAGTCAGGACCTCGACGACTTCAAGGCCGTCAACATGGTCGGCACCACCAACGTTCTCGATGCGGCGAAGAAGCACGGCATGCGTCGCGTCGTTGCCCTGAGTACCGCCACCTTCATCAACCTGACCACCGACCTTGCCTTCGAAGAAGCCCCGGTTCTCGAGGACCCGCCGAACGACCCCTATACGGTCACCAAGCTCGCCGCATTCTCCGAAGCCCACAAGCGTGCGGCCGCAGGCGAGGACGTGTTGACCTGTCACCCCGGCGCGATCTACGGTCCTGGCCTGGTAGCGCAGCGGGCTTTGCACCGCACCAGTTTCAACCGGGTGTTGTTGGCCGGCATGCGCGGAAAGATCAAGCGCTATCTTGCGTTTCCGGTGACGTGGGTGGCGGGCAAGGATGTCGCAATCGGGTCCATCGCGGCCCTGGACCGCGGCGTGGCCGGTGAACGGTACCTGTTGATCGGACAGCCGCAGGCGAATATCACCACCGCCGCCGGTATCAACCGCGCCTGCGAAATCGCCGGAATCGACCATCGCGTAGAAGATCTCGATTACCGCTCCGATCCGGAAGCGTTGACCGCCGAGTTCGGGCCCACCTTGATGGCCATCGCCGAAGCCGCAGCCAAGGACGTCCGCAAGCCCAGATCGAACGACAACCTCACCACCAAGCGCCTGGGCTATGACCCGATGTCGTTCGATGACGGACTGCGTCTGCTGATTCCCTGGCTGCGCGAACTCGGCCGGCTCGATCCGGTGCCGGCCTGATTCGTTCTGGGAACGAGGAATTGCTGTCGTGTCGACTGCGCAACCGCGCCAATCCCGCTCTGATTTCGGCGATCTGGCGGACCGGATACTCGATGCGGCCGGACGACTCGTGCTGAGTGCGGGCGCCCGGAAGTTGTCGTTGTCTGACGTGGCGACTCTGGCCGGAGTGTCACGCCCAACCATCTATCGCTACTTTGCGTCCAAAGAGGATCTCGTCGATGCGCTGGGGGCGCAGGTACGACGTCGTTTCGACGCGGCGATGGAACGGGCGATGTGCGGGGTCACCGGTCTGCAACGGTGGGAAGCCGCAGTCGATGTCGTGGTGACTTTCTTGGAGGATCAGCCGCCCGGACGTCAACTCGACCTGGATCCGGGCTTTGCGCATGAACAGATGGCCAGGGCATTGCCGATGATCACCGAACGGTTGATGGTGGTCTTGCAGCGGTGCGCCCGCGAAGACGGCTTCGATGCCGCGCCGAACGCCCGGGACCTCGCCGGCGCAGTTGCGCGAGTCGCATTGAGTCACTACATATTTCCAGATGCCGGCCCTGCGGCAGGGCGCAGGCAGATCCGTGCGGCGGCCGGTTTGCCGTACGGTCGATCCAGGATGTCCGGTTCAGAATGAGCGCCCAGGAGGACTCGTTGACCACTTCCAAAGTTGTCTTTGACCCGTTTTCAAGCGACTTCTTCAACGCCCCCTACGCGACCTACCGTCGGATGCGCGACGAGGACCCGGTCTATTACAGCGAGAAGTACGATTTCTTTGCGCTGACCCGGCATGTCGATGTGGTGGCGGCCATCAAGGATTCCGAAACCTTCTCGTCGTCGCGCGGAGTCGATCTCGAGATGGTGCAATCCGGTAATCCGGTGCCACCGTTGATCATCATGATGGATCCGCCGGAGCATCGCCGGATGCGCAACCTGGTGAACAAGGTGTTCACCCCGCGCGCCGTCGAGCGCCAGAGGCAACTGGTCGTCGAGCAGATCGATCGATTTCTCGCCGCGACGAATCCCGGCGAGTTCGATGTCGTGCAAGACTTTTCGGCGTTGTTTCCGGTAGAAGTGATCACCCGGATGCTTGGCGTGCCTGCGGAGCTTCGCCAGCAGGTCCGGCTTCTGTTGGACAAGATGCTCGAGCGGGAGTACGGCAACGTAGCGACACCCGTGGAAGGTGTTCAGGCAGGTATCGAGACCGGACTGATGTATTACAACATCATTCAGGAGCGGCGTGCCGATCCGCAGGACGACATGATCAGCGATTTGATCGCCGTCGAAGTCGAGCGCGACGGGGTGGCGACCAAGCTCGACGACATCGAGATCGCCGCCTTCGCATCGATGTTGGGCGGGGCCGGCGCCGAGACGGTCACCAAATTGGTGGGCAATGCGGTGGTCACGTTCGCCGATCATCCAGACCAATGGCAGATGTTGCTCGACGACCGCAGCCGGATTCCTGCCGCGGTGGAAGAGTTGCTGCGGTGGGAGGCACCCGCACAATACTTAGTGCGGTACAGCATGAATGACGTTGAGCTGCACGGCACGACGATTCCGGCCGGCAATCCGGTCCTGCTGTGTCTGGGTTCGGCCAACAGGGATGAGCGAGCCTTCGACGACGCCGACACCTTCGACATCAACCGGGACCGCGGCCAGGCACAGAACCTGGGGCTGGGTTACGGGACGCACAGTTGTTTGGGTGCTGCGCTGGCCCGAATGGAGAGCACCCTCGCGTTGGACAAGTTGCTGGATCACATGCCGCGCTACGCACTCGTGCACGACGGGCTCAGGCGGGTGGCCATGACCAACGTCATCGGCTGGAACAACGTACCGGTGCGAGTGCTGGGCTGAGTCGCCGTCGAGCGGCGCCGCCGAAGTCCTGATCGACGTCTCCCAGCCTGCTTCCCTGAGTTAGCTGACCGGCGCGAGTCGCAGCTGATCCGCTTGACGTTGTCGGTGGGTGGGTGTTGACTGATTTCATCGAACATACATTCGAACATCAGTAGTAACACCCGTACCGCAGGAGTAATCGATGACGGCTGTTCTTGCCTCCGATCAGCCGCTGTATAGCCGTGCTGAGCAGCTAAAACAGCTGCGCACACAGATGGCGGCGGTATCCGGGAAGGTCGGCTCGTCCCGGCGCGGCCACGGCCACACTCCTACCACCGTGGATGACCTGTTGCCGGGTTCGGAGGCCAGGCTCCCGGTTCCGCAGTTGTTGGCCGACGTGTTGCCTGATGCGTTGCCACGGGGGTCGGTTGCGGTGCTGTCGGGGGCCCGTTCACTGCCGGTGAGCATGGTGGCAGCGGTGACGGCCGCGGGCGGGAATGCGGCCATTGTCGGCCAGTCGGATATCGGCTTGCTGGCCGCGGTGGAAATGGGAGCCGACCTGAGCCGGCTCGCGGTGATCCCGGATCCCGGGACCGACCCGGTGGAAGTGGCGGCGGTGCTCATGGACGGCATGGATCTGATCGTGCTGGCGCTGGGGGGGCGCTCGGTACCGATGACCCGGGCCAGGGCCGTGGTGGCCCGTGCTCAGCAGAAAGGCTGCACGCTGTTGGTCACCGATGGCGACTGGCAGGGCGCGTCGATTCGGCTGAAAGCTCGAGTTTGCGGTTATGAGACCACAGCGGATACGCCGGGTTTCGGGCGGATCAGCAAGGTCCGGCTCGAGGTGTGCGCGGAGGGCCGGGCGATCAGGCGGGCCCGGACGGGGTAAGTCGGTGACTTCCCGAGTTCTGGCGTTGTGGTGCATGGACTGGCCCGCGGTGGCGGCTGCGGTTGCCGCCGGTCTGCCGGCGTCGGCCCCGGTCGCCGTCACGCTGGCCAACCGGGTGATCGCCTGTTCATCGGCTGCCCGTGGGGCAGGCGTGCGGCGGGGGCTACGGCGACGCGAGGCGTCGGCCCGGTGTCCGCGGTTGCATGTGGTCGCCGCCGACTCGGATCGCGACGCCCGTTACTTCGAAGGGGTGATCGCGGCGGTGGACGACCTGGTGCCCCGCGCCGAGGTGCTGCGCCCTGGTCTGATGGTGTTGCCGGTGCGTGGGGCGGCCCGCTTCTTCGGGTCCGAGCAGCAGGCCGCCGAGCGATTGACTGATGCGGTGGCCGCCGGCGGTGCCGAGTGTCAGGTCGGGATAGCCGATCAGCTATCCACCGCGGTCTTCGCCGCACGTGCAGGCCGAGTCGTGGAGCCGGGGCAGGACGCGCGGTTTCTGTCGACGCTGTCGATCCGGCAATTGGCCACCGAGCCCAGCCTGTCCGGACCGGGCCGGGCCGATCTGGCAGATCTGTTGTGGCGGATGGGGATTCGAACCATCGGGCAGTTCGCCGCGTTGTCACGCACCGACGTGGCTTCCCGGTTCGGTGCGGACGCGGTGAGCGCGCACCGGTTCGCCCGCGGTGAGCCGGAACGCGGACCGTCCGGGCGTGAACCACCGGACGAACTCGACGCCGTGTTGCCCTGCGATCCGCCGATCGACCGGGTCGACGCCGCGGCATTTGCCGGGCGTTCGCTGGCCGCCGCGTTGCATCAGACGTTGATGGCCGCCGGGGTGGGATGCACCCGGCTGGCTGTCCATGCCGTCACCGCCAATGGTGAAGAGCTGAGCCGGGTTTGGCGATGCGCCGAGCCGTTGACCGAAGATGCCACTGCCGACCGGGTGCGCTGGCAACTGGACGGCTGGTTGAACACCCGTATCGTCGCGGATCGGCCTACCGCACCGGTGGTGCAGTTACGGCTGCAGGCGGTGGAGGTGATGTCGGCGGAGGCGTTGCAGTTGCCGCTGTGGGGCGGGCTCGGCGAAGAGGACAGAATGCGGGCCCGTCGCGCGCTGGTACGGGTGCAAGGTCTGCTCGGTCCGGAAGCGGTGCAGGTGCCGGTGCTGTCCGGTGGCCGCGGGCCGGCCGAACGGATCACGTTGACGCCGCTGGGTGACGAGCCCGTGCCGCGTGCCGACCCGAGTCGGCCCTGGCCCGGTCAACTGCCCGAGCCATCACCGACGGTGCTTCTCGACGATCCGGTGGAACTGCTCGACGCTCAAGGCAACTCGATTCGAGTGACCAGCCGTGGGTTGTTCTCCGCCGATCCGGTGCGGCTGACCTCCCGGGACCGCGACGACCGGCTGCGCTGGTGGGCCGGGCCATGGCCGGTCGACGAACGCTGGTGGGATTCGGATCGGGCGGGGGGAAGTCGTACCGCCCGCGCCCAGGTGGTGCTGCAAGGCGGACGAAGGTCTGATCCGGGTGCCGCGCTGCTGCTGTGCTACCGGCAAAGGAGGTGGTATCTGGAGGGGAGCTACGAGTAACGGCCCGTCACCGTCAGCCCAGCCTGGCGGCGAACGGCCCAACCCACTCGATGAACCGGTCGAAGAATTTGGTCGGGTCTGCTTTAACGGCGATCAGCGCGTTGGGCTTTCGGCCCCACCGCCCTGTCCAGTCGGTGACTGTCATCCCACGGGTCAGCGTTCCGGTCAGTTCGACGTCCACGGTGGCCTGCCGGGTGTCAACCAACTGCGGGTCCAACGCCACCGCCGCGGCCAGCGGATCGTGCAGATGTGCCTGATAGCCGTGGCCGAGGTCGTGGTAGGACTCCAGGTAGAACCGCGTCGCATCCTCGATCACCCGAATCAGCGGATTGGACGCTGACGACCGGGTTCCTCGCTGGTCGGCGATGCTCAGCACGGTCGTCGTCGAGTCTGCCGCGGCGGCCAGGCCGGACAGGATGTCCGGTGTGATCGCGATCTGCCGGGTCACGTCCAGGCCACACAAGATCGGAAGATGTTGCGGTGCAACCTGGTGCGCCGCGTCTGGAGACCAGGCGGCGAACACCTCGGCCGCCGCCTCGGGATCGAAGGCGATGTTCCACTCCGACACCGGGCTGGTGTTGCCACGGTAGTCGTAGACACCACCCATGATCACCAACCGTCGCAACAGTGTGGGCAGCGCAGGCTCCTGGCGCAACGCCAGTGCCAGGTTGGTCAGCGGACCGGTGGCCACTCCGATCAGCTCTCCCGGATGCTGATGTGCCGCGGTGATCCAGGCCGTCGCGGCGTCGTCGCCGCACAGCTGCCGATCGGTCGGTGGCAGGTCGGCGTAGCCCAAGCCTCGTGAGCCATGGACCGGGCTGACGGTGAGTGCGGCGGAGTTGAGCGGAAGATCGGCGCCCCTGGACACCGGCACGCCGTCGACGCGGCACAGGTCGAGCAGGCCGAGATTGTTCTCGCAGACTTGGTCTACACCGACGTTCCCACCCGTTGAGGCGATGCCGACAATGTCGGCGTCGGGGCTTGCCAGTAGGTAGATCAGCGCGATGGCGTCGTCAACACCGGTGTCGACGTCGGCGAAAACTGGTGCGGCGGCCACTTCGCACACGATACCGTCGGCTAGTCGACCCGGCCGGGGACAGCCTCGGTCGCGACCGGCAGGCCTACCAGCATCAAGACGTGGTGGGCCGGGCTCCCCGGCGGCGCTATCAAATCAAGAGCGGTGCCGCGCTGCCGCGAGCGTTCCAGCGCTTCCGCCAGGACCCGAAGCCCGGCCGACCCCATGTGGGTTACCGACGACAGATCTATTCTCAACGAGGTTACGCCTGAACGGCTTTGGCGTGAAATCCGCGCCTCCATATCCGGAGCGGCCGCGCTGTCGACATCTCCTCTGATCACCAGATGTCCGTCACCGACGACATCGACGGAGAACTCCGGCGCGATGATCTGCTCGGCGGCAGGCACCACCTTGGGTTCAGTGACGATGCGGGCCGGCCGACTCAGCCGATGCGTAATCGAGGCACTCGTGCCGCCGTCTCCACCGACGACACGGCTGTCGGTGGCCAACGCATCCGCCAGCATCAGCCCGCGGCCGCGCATGCCCGGGTCGGCCGACGGGGTCTTCCACTGGCCGCGGTCGGTCACC
Organism: uncultured Actinomycetota bacterium; assembly: GCA_963834615.1. Taxonomy (GTDB): domain Bacteria; phylum Actinomycetota; class Actinomycetes; order Mycobacteriales; family Mycobacteriaceae; genus Mycobacterium. Next base: position 349,722 of record CAWICO010000001.1, on the reverse strand, counting down.
GAGGCGCGCACCATGCCGTGGTCGCCCAAGGTTGCCTCGACGTCGATGCCGTCCGCGGCCGTTGAGCGATATCCGTGCTCGAAGGAATTCTCGACGAACTCAGAGATGATCTGCACGATGATCATCACATCCAGGTCGTCCGCGCCGATTGCGGACAACCAGGTCCGCAGCGGCGTACGAACCTCTCCGCGCCGCAAGGACATTCGCATCGACGGTGAGTTTCAGCGGCGGCGGTGGCGTACGTCGCTGCGCGGCAAGCAAAGTCACGTCGTCGTTGTAGCCGGTGGTGCGCAGCATCAACTCCAGCGTCTGCGAGCACAAACGCTCGACGGGACGCGTCGCGGTCTCGATCGGGAACGCCGAGCCCTCCAGTACGCGAGCCGCGACGTCGGCGAACTCCGCGGTGCTGGCGGCAAGTGGCCGGCCCGGACGTTCGATGATGCCGTCGCTGTACATCAGCACGGCATCACCCACCTCCAGATCTTCGGTGGCGGTGGGAAAGCCGAGTCCGCTGCCCAGTGGCCCGGCGCCGGATGGCTCGAGAAATCGTGGGACGCCGGCACTGATCAGCAGCGGCGGCGGGTGCCCAGCCGTGCAGTATTCCAATACCCCGGTGCTGGTGTCCAAGCGGCCGATGCACAGGGTCGTGGCCTTCGACCCGGGCACGTATTTGCTGAATTCATCTACCGCCGTGAGACTTTCGCGTATACCTTTGCCGGCCAACAGCTGCAGGCGAATCGCGGTCCGTAGTTGAGCCATCACCGCCGCCGCTTCGACACCGTGTCCGACGACGTCGCCGACCACGAGATACGCCGTCCCGGAATCGCCAGGCATCGCCTCGAACCAGTCGCCTCCGGCGCCGCTGTCCTGAGTGGCGACGAGGTATTCGGCCGCGATGTCGACACCCGGCAACACCGGCACCGACGGCGAAAGTAGTGCTCGCTGAACTAGAATGGCAAGATCTCGCACCTGCGTGTAACGCTCCGACAACTCGGCGGCGCGGGCTTCGGCCGCTATCCGTTCGTGTACCGCAGCGGTGCCGTCGGTCAGCATCACCTGAACACCTTCGATGGTCCCATCCGGACCCACGCGAGGACTGACGACGATGTCACCGAATATTTCCTGCATGGTTCCCGATCCGTCGAAGTCGAATTGGAAACGCCACTCCCGCCCCGACTGAACCTCGCCCGTGCGATGAACGTGGTCGAGAATGTCGATCAGATTCTGACCCTCGAACTCCGGAAACAATTCGCTCGCCGGAACCCCAAGTCGTACTGCCGGAAACGCTGCGCGCGTTGCGGCGTTCGCGGCAACGTAGCGGTGCTCCGGACCTTCGAACGCGACGATGAAACTCGGGAGGCTGTCGAACGCCCGCCGGACGACGTCGGCTTCGCCGATCGTGTTGTCCAAGCTCGCGTCGTCGGGCACGGTTTTCAGGGTAACCCGACCGGAATCGTCGAACCCGGATTGCTACCAGTGCACCCCGGGCACCAGGCGTGCCGCCCGCTTGACCGCTCCGGGCACCCGCACCCGGCTAACGGCCGCGCGCGCACGGACGTTTCGGCTGACGTGACGAGGGCTGTTCCACTGAGGATTTCGGGGCGTCCGGAGTTTCGGACGGAGCCTCCCCACGGGCCGCCGCCGAATCCGGATAACCGAGGAAGACCTGATGCAGGATCCGTCGCGACAGCTTGGGGGTGAAGTAGTGACCGGCCTCAGACAGAGTGCCCAGCGGGGTGTCGATACGCGATGGCTTGTCGATCAACCCGCGTACCACCATCGCGGCCGCATGCTCGGCGGTGATCGGCGGAACCGGGTTGAGCTGGCGCGACGGCTTGATCATCGGCGTGGCCACCAACGGCATGTGAATGTTGGTGAAAGTGATGTGGTCGGAAAGGGTCTCGGTGGCAACCACTTCGGAGAACGCGTCGAGCGCGGCTTTGGTGGGCAGATACGCACTGTATTTCGGGCTGCGCGCCTGAACGCCGGCACTGGACACATTGACGACGTGGCCGAAGCGGCGGTCACGCCAGTGCGGCAGCAGCGCCAGCACCATCCGCACCGCACCGAAGTAGTTGACTGCCATCACCCGCTCGTAGTCGTGCAGTCGATCGGTCTGGTTGACCACCGATCGGCGGATCGACCGGCCCGCGTTGTTCACCAGGTAGTCGACGTGGTCGAAGCGGCCCAGAATGTCTTTGACGGTGTGTTCGACCGAACCCGAGTCGGTGATATCGCAGGTGAAGGCGTAGGCCTGGCCGCCGCTCGCGCGGATCTCGGTGACCAGATCGTCGAGCGCGTCGGCGTTGCGGGCCAGCGCGAACACCGTCGCTCCCCGCTCGGCGACCGCGATGGCCGATGCCCGGCCGATGCCACTGGAGCGCTCCGGTGATGATCACGTGCCGACCGACCAGCGGGCCCTCCGGGTCGTCGCGGCGGGCCCGGTCGGGATCCAGGTGCTCGGCCCAGTACCGCCACAGCGCCGGTGCGTAACTGGCGAACTCCGGCACCGCGATTCCGGTGCCGCGCAACGCTTTCTGCGTCTGCTCGGAGATGAATGTCGGCGCGAGGTCGACGACGTCGAGAACTTCGCCGGGGATGCCCAGTTGGGTGGCGACCATGTTGCGCCACAACTTGGGTCGGCCCCGCACTTTGAGCAGCGGCGTCGCCATCGACCGGGGCAGCGAACCGCGCAGCGTCGGCAGGCCTGCCTCGGCGGAGATCCCGCGGTAAATGCCACGCAGCCCAATGGTTTTCGGCGAGGTCAGGTGGAAGGTCTGGCCGTCGCGAGCCGTCGGCGTGCATCAACGCGACCAGCGCGTCGGCGACGTAGTCGACCGGGACGATGTTGGTGCGCCCGGTGTCGGGCAACATGATCGGAGTCAGCCGGGGCAGCACGGCAAGCTTGGCCAGCACGCCGAAGAAGTAGTACGGCCCGTCGATCTTGTCCATCTCACCGGTTCGCGAATCGCCCACGACGACCGCCGGCCGGTAGATCCGGTGCCGCAGGCCCGGCGTCGACCGGACCAGCAGCTCGGCTTCGAACTTTGTCTGGTGATACGGCGTCGGCAGCTGTTGCCCGATGTCGAAGTCGGCTTCGGTGAACTCGCCGTGGAAGTCTCCGGCCACCGCGATCGACGAGACGTGATGCAGCGTCGCATCGAACCGGACGCGCCAGTTCGACGACAGCGCGGGTGCCTTCCACGTTGGCGGCGCGCTGCTCGGGCTCGGCCGCCGTGATGTCGTAGACCGCCGCGCAGTGCACGACGTGGTCGACGTCCCCCAACTCGGCGACCGCCTCGTCGGTCAGCCCCAGCCTCGGCTCGGTCAGCTCGCCCACCAGCGGCTTTGCCCGCTCACCCCAACGGTCGGCAAGCCGTTCGAAGCGCCCCAGCGACTCGCGGCGGACCAAAACCCACACCTCGGCATCCGGCCGGGCGTCCAACAGACGGGACACCACGCGCCGGCCGATAAACCCGGTACCGCCGGTAACGACATATCGCATGAGACACATGGTGCGCCCGGCCGGGACGCACGTCAACGCTGTGTGACGCGAACGTCGCCGGATCAGCCAGACTTCACCGTTGACGTGGCCTCGTCCGGGTCATCCCAGAGCAGCAGTTGACGGACTGAGGCACGCGAGCCGTAGGGCTGAAGCATCCGGCTGGCCGGGCGCGGGCGAACCCGTAGCGGCCACCAGAACCAGCGCCCGAGCAGGGTGGCGATCGACGGCGTCAGGAACGAACGCACGATCAGGGTGTCGAAGAGCAGGCCCAGGCCGATGGTGGTGCCGATCTGGCCGAGCACCTGCAGACCGCTGAACACGAACCCGCACATCGTCACTGCGAACACCAGACCGGCGGCAGTCACCACCGATCCGGATCCGGCCATGGCGCGGATGATGCCGGTCTTGAGGCCGGCGTGGATTTCCTCTTTGAATCGGGAGATCAGCAGCAGGTTGTAGTCGGATCCGACGGCCAAAAGCAGGATGACGGCCAAAGCCAGTACGACCCAATACAATTCGATGCCGAGAATGTATTGCCACAGCAGCACAGAGAGTCCGAACGAGGCGCCGAGCGACACCGCCACGGTGCCGACGATCACGATGGCGGCAACCAGACTTCGGGTGATGATCATCATGATCAACAAGATCAGGCTCAGCGAGGCGATCGCGACGATCAGCAGGTCGTAACTCTCCATATCGCCGATGTCTTTATAGGTCGACGCGGTGCCGCCGAGATAAAAGCCGGCGCCCGCCAGCGGGGTGTTCTTCACCGCTTCATGCGCGGCGAGCTTGATCGGTTCGACGTGGGCGATGGCTGCGGGCTCTGCCGGGTCGCCTTCGTGGGTGATGATCATCCGGGCCGCTTTGCCGTCCGGCGAAACAAACAACTTCAGGCCGCGCTGGAAGTCGGGGTTGGTGAACACCTCAGGCGGCAGGTAGAACAAGTCGTCGTTCTTGGCCTTGTCGAAAGCCTGGCCCAGCGCCGCCGGATTGTCGTTGGCGACGGTCGACTGCCCGGCGATGCCGGCGTTGGTGGCGAAGTTTTTCAGCACCAGTTCCTGGTTGACCTCTTGGCTGGCGATCTGGGGTGGGATCAGCCCCACCAGCTGCGGCTGGATCGCATCCAGCTTGTCCAGGCTTGTGGTGAGGTCTTCGAATTTCTCGGCGAGTTCGTCGATGCTGTCGATCGCTTCGAAAGTGTTCCGCAGGGCGAAGCACGCCGGAATGTCGTAGCAATGCTTCTCGAAGTAGAAGTAGCTGTGCAGCGGCCGGAAGAAGTCGTCGAAGTTCGCGAGCTTGTCGCGTACCTCGGAAATGACTTTCAAGGTCTCGTGGAACTTCTTGGTCTCGTCGTGGGTCGCCCCGGCAAGTTGCTGCTGCAGGGCATATTGCTGCTGCAAGATGCCGATCGTTTTGGTGAGCTCATCGGACTGCCTCAACAAGTCGCGCGCACGGTCCATCTGGTACTTGAGGTTCTGTACCTGCCCGACACTCTGCTGGCTCACCTGAAACGCGATCGAGCTGTGGTCCAGCGGAGCTCCCAGAGGCCGGGTGATGGACTGTACCTGGGCAATACCGGGGATGCGGACGACGCCTTTGGCCACCTTCTCCAAGACGAGCATGTCGGCCGGATTGCGCAGGTCGTGGTCGGCCTCGATCATCAGCAGTTCGGGCTCCAGCCGGGCGCGGGAAAAGTGTCGCTCCGCGGCGGTGTACCCGACGTTGGCCGCCGCAGTGGCCGGGATGTAGGGGCGGGTGTCGTAGCTGGTCTTATAGCCGGGCAGGGCGAGCAGCCCGACGAGGGCGACGGCGGTCGCCACCACGAGAACCGCCGCCGGCCAGCGGACGATCGCGGTGCCGATTCGACGCCAGCCCCGAGTCTGCAGCACGCGTTTGGGGTCGAAGAGACCGAAATGGCTGGCGATGACCAGCACGGCCGGCCCCAGCGTGAGCGAGGCCGCCAACGCGATGAGGATCCCGATCGCCGCGGGTAGGCCCAAGCTTTGAAAGTAGGGCAGCCGGGTGAAGCACAGGCAAGCGACCGCGCTGGCGACGGTGAGGCCCGAGCCCAAAACCACATGCGCGGTGCCGCGGTACATCGAGTAGAAGGCCATCTCCCGCTCTTCGCCGGCGGTCCGCGCTTCCTGATAGCGGCCCACGAAGAAAATCGCGTAATCCGTTCCGGCGGCGATCACCAGCAACGTGAGAATGTTGGTCGCGTAGGTCGACAGCCCCAAGATTCCGGCATTTCCCAAGAAGGCAACGAAACCCCGCGCCGCGGCCATCTCGATGAGGACCGTGCCGAGAACCAGGAGCGTGGTGGCGAACGATCGATAGACGAAGAACAGCATCACCGCGATCACCGCGACGGTGAGCGCGGTGACTTTGTTGGAGCCTTTGCTGCCTTCGGTGAACTGATCGGCGATGAGCGGGGCCGCTCCGGTGAGGTAGGCCTTGACGCCGGGAGGCGGCTGCATATGGTCCATCGTGGCGCGCACCGCGTCGACGGACTCGTTGGCTTGCGCCTCGCCCTGATTGCCGGCCAGGAAAAGCTGCACGTAAGCCGCCTTGCCGTCGCTGCTCTGCGATCCTGCCGCGGTCAGCGTGTCACCCCAGAAGTCTTGGACGTGCTGGACGTGTTTGGTGTCCTGCTCCAGTTTGTGGATCAACGCGTCATAGAACTTATGGGCGTCGGCGCCGAGCGGCTTGTCGCCTTCCAGGACGATCATCGCCGAACTGTCGGTGTCGAACTCGTGGAACACCTTGCCGATGTGTTTGAACGCCTGATACGACGGCGCTGCGGGGGAGCTGAGGCCGACGTTGTGCTCTCGCCCGACCTCTTCCAGTTGCGGCACAACGATATTCGGGATGGCGGCCAGGGCGATCCAGAACAACAGGATCGGCACGGCAAGCCGGCGGATGGTGTGCGGTGTGGTGGGCCGATGATCGCTGTGATTGCTCATCCGGATTTGTCCAGGCAGAAGGTGTAGGCGTTCATTTCGTTGACGGTCCTTTCGTCTTTGACGACGCCGTTGACGATGATGCGGCAGCCCAAGGTGCTGCCATTGCCCTGCGCGACGAGGTTGGCGATGACCGCCGGGTCGGTGGTGGTGATCGTGTAAGACCACGGCAGCGGCGCGTTGTCGACGCGCTGCGGGGCGGCGCGGACGTCTTGATAGTTGATCGTCGCCGTTGCGCCCGGGGCGCCGAACACTTCATAGACGACGCTTTTCGGGCTGAACGGAACGATCTCGTTCGACAAGCCGCCGGCACCCGACGAGTTCGTGTGCGAGTCGAAGGCGCCGTGCAGTCGGTAGACGGCGAGTCCAGCCAGAGAGACCACCACGACGGCGGCCAGTACCATCCAGCGTCGCATGATCAGACGTGAAATGCGGTTCATCCATTGATCTTTCGGGTAAGACTCGGGATGATGACGTCGTCGACAAGGGCTTGCACGGTGTGTTCGGTGGGCGGCCGGTTGGGCATGATGGACCGGAAGATCAGGTAGCCGGGCAGCAGATCCCAGAGTTCGTCGCTGATCACGGATGCGTCGATCTCGCCGCGGATCACCGCCTGCTGCAGTACGTCCTGGAGCAGGGCCTTGCGTTGATCCAGGAATTCATGTTGCATCGCCTCGCTCAACTCAGGGTGCCGCGACACTTCGACGAGCACCGCGCGAATGGTGCCGGCCTGCTGGCAGGCCTGCTTGCGGATGGTGTTGCCCAGATGCAGCAGGTCGTCACGCAGCCTGCCGGTGCCGGGGGGGACCGCGACCTGGCGGCAGCCCTCGATGAATGCGGCCAGGACCAGCTCAGCTTTCGACGGCCAACGCCGGTACACAGTGGCCTTGCTGGCGCGGGCAATGGCCGCGACGGCATCGACTGTCAACCGGTCATAGCCGTGTTCCTGCAGCAGTTGCAGCGTCACGTCGAGCAGCTCGGTTTCTCGTGGCGACCAGGGCGACGACTCCGCGCCGCGCCGTGCAGTCTGGGTCACAGCGACTGACCCTAGAACAGTCAGGACAGTACTGTCCAGTACCGTACCGCGGGAGTGACTCGGTCAGTAACTGAAATCGCGGATGCCGTCCCAGTCGACCAGCGTCCACCCAGTCACCGGATTGCCGGTAATCACCACCCGGCCGAGGTTGGGCAGCGGATGGCTGGTCGCCAGGCTGTCCTTGGGGTTCTTCACGTTCATCAACGTCCAGTACATGATCGACTCGGCGTGCGAGAACGCTACGGGTCTGCTGCTTCCGCCCTGGTAGATCTTCTGTACCGCGGCGGTGAACCGGTCGTTGAACTGTTGACCGCTGATCGAGCCGGGAACGGCGTCCTGAATGTCGCCGTTCAGCCAATCCGCGGGCGCGAGTAGGTAAGTCAGGTCGGCGCGCTTCATCGGCGTGTTGTTGTACTTGCCGGCCTCGATCTCGCGCAGCCCCGGCAGGATCTCGACTCGCTTGCCCAGCGCGTGGGCCAGCGGCGCTGCGGTCTCTTGCGTGCGGACCATGTCGGAGGCGTAGACGTCGTCGAAGTTGTTGCGTGAGAGTTGGTGGGCGAGCTGCTCAGCCTGGCCCTGACCTTCTTCGGTGAGACTGGGGCCGGGCACGTCGGTGTTGATGACCTGCGCGGCGTTGCTCTGCGACTCGGCATGCCGGATGAAAGTCAAGGTGATGCTGCGCTCGTGCGGCGATCCCGAGCAGGCGCCGACGGTGAGGACGGCGACTATCGCGGCAGCAGCCTTCCAGATGACCGTGCGAGAGCGTTTGCGCATGCCGATAGCCTGCCTTGTCGGAGGCTTTGGTGTGGCGGGTTTGCCACGGATAGCCCAGCGAATCCGACATAGTGAATCCGATCCAGAGGAGAACCCGAATGGCGATAGACCCAAAAGCCGTAGGCGCGACAACCGAACCGGTGCTGTTCGAGTGGACTGACCGCGACACCTTGCTCTACGCGCTCGGTGTCGGCGCCGGCACCGAGGATCTGTCGTTCACCACCGAGAACAGCCACGGCATCGACCAGCAGGTGCTGCCTACGTATGCGGTCATCTGCTGTCCGGCATTCGGCGCGGCCGCCAAGGTCGGATCGCTCAACTGGGCCATGCTGTTGCACGGCTCGCAAGGGATCCGGCTGCACGCGCCGTTGCCGGCTGCAGGCAAGCTGTCGGTGGTCACCGAGGTGGCCGACATCCAGGACAAGGGCGAGGGCAAGAACGCGATCATCATGTTGCGCGGCCGGGGCAGCGATCCCGACACCGGGACGCTGGTCGCCGAGACCCTGACCACGCTGGTGATCCGCGGCGACGGCGGGTTCGGGGGAGAGCCTGGTCAGCGCCCGGTCGCACCGGAAATTCCGGATCGTGAGCCCGACGCCCGCGTCGCGCTGCCCACCCGCGAGGACCAGCCGCTGATCTATCGGCTCTCCGGCGACCGCAACCCGCTGCACAGTGACCCGTACTTCGCCAAGGAACTCGCCGGCTTCCCCCGGCCGATCATGCACGGGCTGTGCACCTACGGGTTCTCCGGTCGCGCACTGATCGCCGAACTCGGCGACGGCGACGCGAGCGCCATCACCTCGATCGACGCGCGATTCACCAAACCGGTCTTCCCCGGCGAGACGCTGACCACCCTGATCTGGCGCACCGAGCCCGGTAAAGCCGTGTTCCAGACCGAGGCGGCAGGCCCCGACGGCAGCAATGCGCGCCTCGTGCTCGAGGACGGCGCGGTGGAATACCGAGGTTAATTCGCGGTAACCGGTTTACCGGGGGCGTCGGCGTGGCAGTCCCGGGCATGGCATTCAAATTGACCTACAGCGACGGGCAATCAACCGACTACGACGACAGCACCAATTGGGAAGTCGAGAACGGCGTCGTCAAGCTGGGCCGCGAGTCCGGGAAGTGGACCGTGCTCATCTCCCCGAGTCACTGGGCGACGCTGGAACTGGAATCCGGCGAAGGCAAGGGCGGCGACGACAAAAAGAACAAGGACGAGGACGAGACAGACAAGAAGGACAAGAGCGACGACAAAGACGACGACAAGGACGACTGACGATCAGCGGGTGAGCTGACGCGCGAGCCGCTCGGTGAAATCCCGCACCCGGTCGGGGTCGTCCAGCGCGTAGCCGGCAGCGGTGGCGCGGTCTCCGTCGTCGCTGTGCCGTACCAGGATCGCGACACCGTCGTCCTGCACCGCATCGAACGCGTCCTCGTCGGTGATGTCGTCGCCGAGGTAAATCGGCAGCAGCGGGCTCGACGTGCTCGGTCCTTCACGCCGCTTCTCGTCTGCGATGTAGTCGAGCACCCACCGCAACGTTTTTCCTTTGTCCCAGTCGACATCCGGACGAAGTTCGATCACCTCGCGTCCCGTCGTCACGCGAAGCGCGGTGCGCTGTGCGGCGCTTCGCACTGCCGCGGCGACCTCGCCGACATCGGCACGCGCCGCATTGCGATAGTGCACGGCGACTCCGAACCGCTTGTGCTCCACCACCACGCCCGGAATGTGTTCGAGCTGCTCGGCCAGTTCGGCCGCCGCCTCCGCCAGCACCGGGACACTCTGCGCTGCTTCCTCATTCTGGTGGTGCTCACCGTTGGGTCCAGTCAGCTCGAAACCGTGACTGCCCGCGTACCAGATGCCGGGCAGGCCGATCCGCTGCCGCACGTCGGCCAGGTCGCGCCCGGACAGGATCGCCACCGGACACTGGGCGCTCAGCGCCGTCAGTGCGTCGGCCGCGCCGTCAGACAGCCGGGCCGAGTCGGGGTCCTTGACGATCTCCGACAGCGTGCCGTCGAAGTCGTAGAACACCGCTGGCTGTCGTTCAGCCGTCGCGTCCAGGGCCTGCAGGCCGTCGGGCAGCTCGGACATCCGCCGGTCTCCGGTGCGGACCACGATGTCGGACAGGTCCGTGACCACCGCGTCGGCGCCGCGGCCCGTCAGCGCATCGCAAGGCCCGGCCGGGTCGATCCCGATCACCAGTGCGAATCCACCAGACCGCGCGGCCGTCACACCGTCTTCGGTGGTGGTGACCACAGCGCACCGGCCCGGCCGCACGGTCAACCGGTTCGCCGTCTCGACCAGGTCTGCGATGTCGCTGCGCGCGAAGCGAACGCCGGCGTCGCGCAGGCGCGCCACGAACGCGCTCGGGCCGTCGAAGTCGCACAACACCGCGTCCAGGCGGCGGGGGTCGATGGTGATCGACAATTCGCCCGCCTTCCCGGCCCGCCCCTCGCGGTGCCGGTAGTCAGGCTAGTCCGTGACCCTCAGACCGACTTCCTGTCGAACAGCAGGATGGAGTCCTGGCTCAGCATGTCGAGACGTGCCACGGCGATCTTGATCCCGTCGGCCAGCTCGTCGATGTCGGCTCCCGCGTCGTAATCGGCGGTGATCCCGAATACCAGATCGTCGGCATAGCTCATCACCGCGACGCCGGTGCGCAGCTGCAACGCGATCGGCGGAATCGGCAGCAGCCGCGCGACGTTCTGGCCCATCATCTCCAACCGGCGGTGTGGGCCGCGGACGTTGGTTGCCAGCGTCACGATGCCCCGCTGCGGCAGACGCGTGAGGAGTCGAATCATCCACGAGGACAACATGAACGGGACGTAGCTGCTGGCCGAGACGGCGATATTGCCCGCCTGACGCTGACCGCCCTGCTTGGTCCGGGTCAACCGACTGTGCACTGTGCGCAATTGCTGGATCGGGTCGTCGACATCGACAGGGAGATAGGGCAGCATGATCGACAGGCGGTTGCCCGGCTTGTCGGATGCATCGTCGTTCGACCGCACCGATACCGGCACCAGCGTGCGCAGCGAGTCGGGCCGTGGCTTCTCGCCGCGGTGCAGCAAAACGCATCGATAACCCTCGGTGATCGCCGCCAGTGCGACGTCGTTCACACTCACATCGAACTTGCGGCATATCTGCTCGACGTCGGCGAGCGGGACGCGCACCGCGCGATAGCGGCGCATCGCGGTGACGTGGCCGACCAGCGACGATCCTGCGCCCGGTCGGAGCAGGCCGCCGGCGATCTCGGCCGCGCCGCTGACCGTTCGGTTGACCGTGTTGGTGACGCCGGTGGCGGTCCGCCACAGGTTGCCCAGCGGGTTGCTGCGCGGGTTGGGATCCGGGACCGGCTTGAGGTGCGGGCGTGTGGTGGTCCGCTTGGCGACTGTGGGCCGGGCGGACGCATCGCCGTCGCTCTCGTCGCAGAGACGGGTGAGGATCCGCGTCATCGAGATTCCATCGGCCATGCAGTGATGGACCTTCATCAGGATTGCCCAGCGGTTGCCCTTGAGGCCCTCGATCACCCAGCACTCCCAAAGTGGGCGATCGCGGTCCAGTCGGCGCTCCAGCACGTCGGCGACGAGCTGGAACAGTTCGGCGTCACCGCCTGGCCGCGGCACGGCCACCCGGCGCACGTGGCGGCTGATGTCGAATGCCGGATCGTCGACCCACTGCGGCGCACCGATGTCGAACGGTTGGGTGCGCAGCATCTGTGTGCACCGCGATATCGTTTGAATCCGTTGTGCCAGAGTGCTTTTGAATTCGATCGTAATCGGGTGCCGGACCTTCGATGATCGCGATCCCGCCGATCGCCAGACTGACGTTGCGGTCCGAATCCTCCGCCATGAGGAAGCCTGCATCGAGTGTATTGAGTTGCTCCACGACTCATCACCGCCGTTTCACTGCTGGAGGATTGTGGTCAAGTATCGGCGGTGACCACTGGTCAGAGGTGGCGACAGGATTAATTCATGTAAACAACTGGGGTCGGTTGTGTGGCAACACAGTTGGAAATGCGCGGAATATCAGGTGCACGATGAACAATTCCCGCTTGCGACGGAAAGTGTGAGAGTTCTGAGAATCAACCGAATTGGTCACACCGTCAATTCCACTGCCGGGACGGATATTTGGCGAACTTCCGTTGAGACCGCTCAGGAGAGAGATTGGCTTGCTGTCCGTAAATCTTCCAGGGCTGCCAAAGTGTAGGGCGCCAGCGCGGCGTCTTGGTCGGCCTGCAGCCACTGCGCGAAACCCTGTTTGAACGCGAGCACGCCGAGCTCGGATGCCAGACGGGCGAGGGGCTCAGGCACACTGCGGGCGAGTAGGGCATCGGTCATGGCTGCCGCGAGGCCCACACTCTTGAGAGCGTCGCGCGCCTGCAGTTCAATGTTGGCGTCGACCGCGGCCTTCAGACGAGGGGCGAGCTCGCGGTTCACGGGACCCATCGCGCTCGATGCGCGTTCAAGGCCGGCGGTGACCGCCTCGAGCGGGGTAGCGGCTTCGGGTGCCTCGGCGATGCCATCGGTCAACAGCTGGCTCAGTGTTTGTTGTCCGGCGACCAGAATCTCGCGCTTGTCGGGGAAGTGCCGAAAGAACGTGCTCTTCGTGACTCCCGCGCGCTCAGCGATCTGCGCAACCGTTGTGGCGTCATATCCCCGCTCGGTGAACAGGTCGACTGCGGCGAGGACGAGCCGTTCGCGTGCTCCAGGTTCCCACCGTGCCATCAAGTCATAATAGTGACGGGACTTTTGTCCTATCACGCTGTACGGTGATGAGATAAGAGTCCCATCACTTGTCAGGGGAGATATGCACGTTTTCATCACCGGCGGCACGGGCTTGATCGGATCTGCCGTCATCGCCGAATTGCTCCGCGGTGGCCACACCGTCCTCGCGCTTGCCCGCTCCGACTCTTCCGCTGCAGCCCTTCAGGCGGCCGGTGCCGAGGCGTGTCGTGGCGATCTCGCAGAGCTGCAAACGCTTCGCGCAGGTGCTGCCCGGTCCGACGGCGTGATCAACCTGGCCTTCGATCACGACTTCAGCACCCCGGGCTCCGTGGCCCGTGCGGTCGCCCAAGAGAGCGCTGCTCTTGCTGCCCTGGGCGACGAACTCGTCGGCAGCAACCGCCCCTTGATTGCGGTCTCGGGAACGCCGTCCGTGCCGGGCCGCAGCTCCACCGAGGCAGATCCTCTGCCGGTCGACGGTCCGGTGGGGGGTCGTAGCCGTTCGGTCATGTCGGCACTGAAACTTGCTTCCCGCGGAGTCCGGACCGTGGCCGTCCGACTGCCCCGCACGGTGCACAACGAGGGCAAAGGCGGATTCGCAGGGTTGCTGACCGAAACCGCCCGCCGCAACGGGTTCGCCGGTTACCCGGGTGAGGGCACACAACGGTGGCCGGCCGTGCATGCGCTCGACGCGGCCGTCCTCTTTCGGCTTGTGTTGGAGATGGCGCCGGCCGGGACCGCGTGGCACGCCGTGGCCGACCAGGGTGACGCGGTGCGTGACATCGCGGAGGTCATCGGCCGCAGACTGGGACTTGAAGTGCGGACCGTCCCGGACGAGCACTTCGGGCCGCTCGGCTCGATCTTCGCCGCCGATCAGCCGTCGTCGAGTGCTCACACCCAGGAGGCGTTGGGTTGGCAGCCGCGGCAACCGAGCCTTCTCGCAGACTTGGAAAACCTCGAGCCCTGATCTCGCGTTCATATCGAACGTATATTCGATAGACTGGCCAGGTGGGCTGGAGCAATGGGCCGCCGGGCTGGGCGGAGATAGAGCGGGTGCTCGCCGGTAAGCCGCGCCGCGCCGGCACGCCATCGGTGTGGGGACCCGCGGACGAGGTGCCGTCGTCGCCCAAGCGCGCGGCATATCAGCCACCGGACAACAGCCGGCCAATCCGCTCGTCCGTCCCGTATGCCGAGTTACACGCGCATTCGGCGTACAGCTTTCTTGACGGGGCCAGCACGCCGGAAGAGCTGGTCGAGGAGGCGGTCCGGCTGAATCTGCGCGCCATCGCACTGACCGACCACAACGGCCTCTATGGGGCGGTGCGGTTTGCCGAAGCGGCCGTGGAACTGGACATCAGCACGGTCTTCGGCGCCGAACTGTCGCTATGGTCCGGGGAGTCCGGGGGAGCCGGCTCCCGGACCGACGATCCCGATCCGGTCGGCCCGCATCTGCTGGTGTTGGCTCGCGGCCCGGAAGGCTACCGCCGGCTGTCGCGGCAACTGGCCGCGGGGCATCTGGCCGGTGGCGAAAAAGGCAAGCCGCGTTTCAACTTCGACGCGCTCACCGACGCGGCGGGCGGGCACTGGCACATCTTGACCGGTTGCCGCAAAGGTCATGTCCGTGGTGCGCTGGCCGCCGGTGGGCCGGATGCGGCCTCGGCGGCGTTGGCCGATCTGGTGGACCGGTTCGGGCAGAGGCGCGTCAGCGTCGAACTGACCCACCACGGCTGCCCGCTCGACGACGAAGTCAATGCTGAATTAGCGCTATTGGCAACGCGATTCGGTCTCAGCAGTGTTGCGACCACCGGTGCGCACTTCGCCGCGCCGTCGCGGCGCCGACTGGCGATGGCGATGGGAGCGATACGTGCCAGGCAGTCGCTGGACGAGGCCGCCGGCTGGCTGGCCCCGCTGGGCGGCTCGCATCTGCGGTCCGGTGAAGAGATGGCACGGCTGTTCGCGCAGCGTCCCGACGTGGTGACCGCCGCGGCTGAACTCGGCGAACAGTGCGCATTCGGTCTGGCGCTCATCGCCCCGCAGTTGCCGCCGTTCCCAGATGTACCGCCCGGCTCAACCGAAGACAGTTGGTTGCGCGAGCTCGCGATGGCGGGGGCCCAGCGCCGCTACGGCCCCCGAGCTCACGCGCGCCAAGCGTATGCCCAGATCGAGCGCGAGCTGGAAGTCATTGCACAACTGACGTTTCCGGGATATTTCCTGGTGGTCTACGACATCACCCGATTCTGCCGGGACAACAACATCCTGTGTCAGGGCAGGGGATCGGCGGCCAACTCGGCGGTCTGTTATGCCCTCGGTGTCACCGCGGTCGATCCGATCGCCAACGAGTTGCTGTTCGAGCGTTTCCTGTCACCGGTCCGCGACGGTCCGCCCGACATCGACATCGACATCGAGTCGGACCAGCGGGAAAAGGTCATCCAGTACGTCTACGACAAGTACGGCCGCGACTACGCGGCTCAGGTCGCCAACGTGATCACCTATCGTGCGCGGATCGCCGTACGCGACATGGCTCGTGCTCTGGGTTTCTCACAAGGGCAACAGGACGCGTGGAGCAAGCAGATCAGCAACTGGGGCGCGCAACCGTCTGACATCGAAGACGTTCCCGAGCAGGTGGTCGATCTGGCCAACCAGATCCAGAATCTGCCCCGGCACATGGGCATCCATTCCGGCGGCATGGTGATCTGCGACCGGCCGATCGCCGACGTCTGCCCGGTGGAATGGGCGCGTATGGAGAACCGCAGTGTGCTGCAGTGGGACAAAGATGATTGCGCGGCAATAGGTTTGGTCAAATTCGACCTGCTCGGCCTGGGTATGCTCTCGGCGCTGCACTATGTCATCGACCTGGTGGCCGAGCACAAAGGCATCGAGGTCGACCTGGCCAAGCTGGACCTGTCCGAGTCGGCGGTGTACGAAATGCTGTCCCGCGCCGATTCCGTCGGCGTGTTCCAGGTGGAGTCGCGTGCGCAGATGGCGACCTTGCCGCGGCTGCGGCCCAGGGTGTTCTACGACCTGGTGGTCGAGGTCGCGTTGATCCGCCCCGGGCCCATCCAGGGTGGCTCGGTGCACCCGTACATCCGGCGGCGCAACGGCCTCGACCCGGTCGTGTACGACCATCCGTCGATGGAGCCGGCGTTACGGAAGACGTTGGGAGTCCCGCTGTTCCAGGAACAACTGATGCAGCTCGCGGTGGACTGCGCCGGCTTCTCCGGCGCCGAGGCCGATCAACTGCGGCGCGCCATGGGATCCAAACGATCGGCTGAACGCATGCGGCAGTTGCGCGGCCGGTTTTACGACGGCATGCGCCGGATTCATGACGCCCCCGACGATGTGATCGACCGGGTATACGAAAAGCTGGAAGCATTCGCTAATTTCGGCTTCCCGGAAAGTCATTCGCTGAGTTTCGCGTCACTGGTCTTCTACTCGTCGTGGTTCAAGCTGCACCACCCGGCGGCGTTCTGCGCGGCGCTGCTGCGTGCGCAGCCGATGGGCTTCTATTCACCGCAGTCATTGGTGGCCGATGCCCGCAGGCACGGGGTGGCGGTACACGGCCCCTGTGTGGCCGCCAGTCTGGCGCACGCCACGCTGGAGAACGCCGGAACCGAGGTTCGCCTGGGACTGGGTGCCGTTCGTCATATCGGAGACGGTCTGGCTGAAAAGCTGGTCGAAGAACGAAAAGCTAACGGCCCCTTCGCCTCACTACTGGATCTGACCGGTCGGCTGCAGCTGTCCGTGCCGCAGACCGAAGCGCTGGCCACCGCGGGCGCGCTGCGCTGCTTCGCGATGTCCCGGCGAGAGGCGCTGTGGGCGGCCGGCGCGGCAGCCACCCAGCGGCAGGACCGCTTACCGGGAGTGGGCTCGTCGTCGCACATCCCGTCGTTGCCAGGGATGAGCGAGGTGGAATTGGCCGCGGCCGACGTGTGGGCCACCGGCGTCTCCCCGGACAGTTACCCGACTCAGTTCCTGCGGTCAGATCTCGACGCGATGGGGGTGACGCCCGCCGACGCGCTGCTGTCGGTGCCCGACGGTGAGCGGGTGCTGATCGCCGGGGCTGTCACTCACCGACAGCGGCCGGGAACGGCTCAGGGCGTGACATTCGTCAACCTCGAGGACGAGACCGGGATGGTCAACGTGCTCTGCACACCGGGGGTGTGGGCGCGGCACCGCAAGGTGGCACAGACATCGTCGGCGCTGCTGATCCGCGGTCAGGTCCAAAATGCCAGTGGCGCAATCACTGTCATGGCGGAGCGGATCGCCAAGCTCACCTTGAAGATCGGATCGAAGTCCCGCGACTTCCGATGATCATCGGGTTGCTCAACCGGCGAATGTAGTCTCGCGCCATGACCTTGAATTTGTCCTTCGACGAAGTTCTCACCACCACCCGATCCGTCCGCAAGCGCCTCGACTTCGACAAGCCGGTGTCCCGAGATCTGCTGATGGAGTGTCTCGACTTGGCGCTGCAAGCGCCCACCGGGTCCAATACCCAGGGCTGGCAATGGGTTTTCGTCGAAGACGAAGACAAGAAAAAGGCGATCGGCGAGATCTATCTGGCCAACGCCCGGGGCTACCTGAGCGCACCGGGCCCCGAATACGCCGAGGGTGACACCCGAGGTGAGCGGATGGGCGCGGTCAGAGATTCCGCAAGCTATCTCGCCGAGCACATGCACGAAGCCCCCGTCCTGATGATCCCGTGTATCGAAGGCCGCGAGGACAAGCAACCGCTGGGCGGGGTGTCGTTCTGGGCGTCGTTGTTCCCGGCGGTCTGGAGCTTCTGCCTGGCGCTGCGGTCGCGTGGGCTGGGCTCATGCTGGACGACGCTGCACCTGGTTCGCGGGGGCGAGGAGAAGGTCGCCGACATCCTGGGTATACCCGTCGAGAAATACAGCCAGGGCGGCCTGTTCCCGATCGCCTACACCAAGGGCACCGAGTTCAAGCCGGCCAAGCGGCTACCCGCGGCGGATCTCACGCACTGGAACGGCTGGTAGTCGGACCGCGGCTTTATTGCCCGCCATCGAACCCCTGCTGTCGCCACGCTTCATACACCGCGACCGCGGCGGCATTGGCCAGATTGAGTGACCGCCGTCCGCTCAGCATCGGGATGCGGATCCGTTCGGTGATGTGGCTGTCGGCCAGCGTCGTCGCATCCAGCCCGGTGGGCTCCGGGCCGAACATCAATACATCGCCGGGCTGATAGCTGACTTCGGTGAACAGCTTCGTCGCGTGGGCGGTAAACGCGAACACCCGCTGGGGCGACAGCGCGGTCCAGGCGTCGTCCAATGACGGGTGCACGGTCACCGAGGCGAGGTCGTGGTAGTCCAGCCCAGCCCGACGCAGCTTGGGTTCGGACAAGTCGAAACCCAGCGGCTCGACCAAGTGCAGTTCTGCTCCGGTCGCCGCCGCGGTCCGGATGGCATTGCCGGTATTGGGCGCGATTCGGGGGGAGAAAAACAGCAGCCGGAACACCTGACGATCATGGCAGTCCTCGGTCTTGCGCGGTCCGGCACAATGCGGCGACCGCCAAGCAGGCGTCGACAGGTTAGCTGCCGGTGCACGAACGCGTCCGCGACCGTCCAATTGGAGGTCACATCCGGATAATCGAATGTTCGTTACCGGGAACTCTTGGGAGTAAAGCGACAACCGGGACCTCTGTCCGTCAAATCCGTGGCGCGCCAACAGTTTGCTGGGCGGCTCGTGGCGGTGTCTGGCGCGAGTCGGTGAACTCTGTCTGTTCAGTAAGAATTGTGGTCTCGGTAGCCGCTGGCTGGCATACTCGTCGAATTGCCAGGCGATATCGCTTACCCGTCGCCCGGGGTGAGCGCAATTAGCAGGAAGTCTGATGAACGACGCGCTAACTCTGCGGTTCAGCGGGGCGGTCTCTAGCACCGCCGCAGTCCGGTGACGATGTTTGCCCGCGCCACGCGGGCCGTTGTGCCGGGCAAAAGTGGCGCCGTAGACAACAACAGCGCGGGATCCGCATCGACAAAACGGCCGGCTTCCTGGTCGCTGCGTAATTGGCCGGTTCGTTGGAAAGTCGTCGCCATTGCCGCGGTGCCATTGGTGCTGGCAATGGTCTTGGGCGGATTTCGTATTGCGGGGGCGCTGACCGATGCGCGCGATCTTCGGTTGGCCGCCGACCGCGCCGAGGTGGTCCCGGCGATTACCAAATACATGTCGGCGCTCGACGTCGCTTTACTGGCGAGCTCGACCGGCGGTGACGTCGGAGGCGCGAAAAAGAACTTCGACGCCCGCAAACACGAACTCGAAGCCCGGTTGGCCGAGACGAATGTCGACTCCGACGCCGACACCGGGGTGACCGCGCTGCTGGACGGCGGCGAAACACTGCTTGACGCAGTCTCGACGAACGGCATGCCCTTACGGCTGCGGGTAACCACCTACGCCCCGATCCTGTTGACCGCCGAGAATACGATCGACGCCTCGGTGCGCGTCCGTGATGAGCGGATCCGCGCCGCCGCACAGGGACTGAGCCGCGCGATCGGGGCCCGCGGTCAGATGATGATGCAGCAACTGCTGATCACCCGCGGCGCTGACCTGCCCGAGCCTGAGCTGCGTACCTCGATGATCACCCTCGCAGGTACCGAGCCGTCGACGTTGTTCGGCATGACCGAAGTACTCGGCGCCGGCTCAGCGGAAGCCAAGTCCTTGCAGCAGCAGATGGTGACCCGGATGTCGCTGATGTCGGATCCGGCCACCTCGCTGGTCAACAACGCGGCGCTGCTGCGCTCGGTGCAAACCACTGACGGCATCGCCGCGCAGATCATCAAAGACAACACCAGTCGGGTGACGAAGTCCGTCGAGAACCAGGCCCATAGTCGGCACAACGCCGCGATCCGCGACACCATCCTGGTGCTGACCGCCATCGCTGCCGCGCTGGTGATCGTGTTCTTGGTGGCGCGATCGCTGATCCGACCGCTGCGGGTGCTGCGGGACGGCGCTCTGAAGGTCGCCCACGAGGACCTCGAGCGCGAGATCACCCGGGTGCGCGCCGGTGACGAATCACCGCCCGACCCGTTGCCGGTGTACACCACCGAAGAAGTCGGTCAGGTGGCGCACGCGGTCGACGAATTGCACACCCAGGCGCTGCTTTTGGCCGGCGACGAGGCCCGGCTGCGGCATCTGGTCAACGACATGTTCGAAACCATGTCGCGGCGCAACCGGACACTCGTCGACCAGCAGCTGACGATCATCGACCGGCTCGAGCGCAACGAAGAGGACCCCGATCGGCTCGACAGCCTGTTCCGGCTCGACCACCTGGCCGCCCGGATGCGCCGCAACGGCGCCAATCTGCTGGTGCTGGCCGGCGCGCAGAGTTCGCGGGGTGACCAGCGCTCCGCGGTGCCGTTGTCGTCGGTCATCCACGCGGCCGCCTCTGAGGTCGAGGACTATCGCCGTGTCGAAACGTCGATGGTGCCCGACTGCACGATCGCGAGCGCGGTGTCCGGCGACATCGTCCACCTGCTCGCCGAATTGGTCGACAACGCATTGCGCTACTCGCCGCCGGCATCCCCGGTTCGGGTGTCGGCTGGCTTCCGCAACGACGGAGCGGTTCTGCTGCAGATCGTCGACGTCGGGCTGGGCATGACCGACGGGGACCGGCGCATCGCCAACATGCGATTGCGCGCCGGGGGAGAAGTCACCCCGGAAAGCGCTCGCCACATGGGGCTCTTCGTGGTCGGCCGGTTGGCCGACCGGCACGGCATCCGGGTCCGGCTACGCGGTTCGTCGATCGAAGAAGCGCGCTCGGGCACCACCGCCGAGATCTATCTGCCGTCGACGGTGCTGGCCGGCGCCGACGGCGGGCCGGCTGCCCCACGTGCGTCGGCGCCACCGGTCGAGGCCGCTGCCGTCCCGCCCGACCAGCCGGCCGCCGTGGCTGACGTGGACGACTACACCGATGAGCCGGAAGTTCCCGACACCGGCGAGCGCAACGGCTCGCACTCGACCGAGTCGTCGATCAGCCTGCTGCCCCGACGTCGACCCGGCGACAGCGGGATCACCGGCGGCCCGGTTGAGAAGCCTGATCGTTTGCCGCGCCGCCAGCCGAAGCCCGCTCCCGAAGAGGACGAGTCGACTCCGGAACGTCCTGCGGCGCAACCTGTTTCGAATACCTCATCGTTCTTCAGCTCGCGGGTGCGACTCGCCCGGGAAAACCGCCGGCGCGCCGAGGCCGAGCCGCCGGCGCCGGTCCCGCCGGGTCCCGTGCCCCAGCCCGAGACGGTTCAGCTCGAGATGGCGGGGCCCGACGTAGCGGAGGCCGACGACGTCTGGACCGCCGAAACCGCCGCTCCGTCGGCCCGGCCGGTCGACGACGATCTGATCTATCAACGGATGCTCTCCGAGTGGCTGGTCGACCCGCACGACTTGGCGAGTAGCCCCGATCTGGATTGGCAGACGGTGTGGGATCAGGGCTGGTCAGCCGCCGCCGACGTCGAGAACGTCCCGGTGCAGGCGCGCACCGATCAGGGCCTGCCGGTGCGTGACCCCGGCGCGCGGCTGGTGCCGGGTGGTGCGTCCGTCGAGCAGAACGGAACCGCGCAGCACCGTGCCGCCGAGGAGAACGGGTTAGCATCGAACAGCGTGCGCGATCCTGAGGCCATCCGCGCCTCGATGAGCAGCCATTTCGGCGGCGTTCGCGCTGGCCGATCGCACGCCCGCGACACAGATCAAGGACCCGATCACGCATGACCTCTGGCCACGATTCGGCGCACGCCGACAACTCGCTGGACTGGCTGGTGTCGAATTTCGCTCGCGACGTCCCCGGAGTGGCGCACGCCATACTGGTCTCCGTCGACGGCCTCCTGGTGGCAGCCAGCGAGCATCTGCCGGAGGAGCGGGCCGACCAGCTCGCCGCCGTGTCGTCCGGTCTGGCCAGCCTGGCGAATGGCGCCGCGCAGCTGTTCGACGGCGGCCAAGTGCTGCAGTCGGTGGTGGAGATGCAGAACGGCTACCTGTTGTTGATGCAGGTCGGCGACGGGTCGCATCTGGCAACGCTTGCCTCGACGTCGTGCGACATCGGCCAGATCGGTTACGAGATGGCCGTCCTCGTCGAACGGGTGGGCAACGTCGTGCAGTCATCCCGACGCGCTGAGTCGGATTGGTCGGCTGTCCCCCGCGAGCGGGAGGTCCCCCCAGCTGGGGCCGGTATCGGGCCCGCATCGTCGCCGTCCACATCACGTTCGTGAGCCGCGATGGACAATCGCGAGCCACACGATCTGCCACAGCCCGCTGCTGAGGCGAGCCTGGTCCGCCCGTACACCCTGACGGCGGGACGAACCAAGCCCAGCGTGGAGCTTCCGCTGGAAGCTCCGGTGCAAGCTCTGCAGTCGGCGATGTTCCATCGGTGGCCGCGGGGCGACATGCGGGGCCGCATCGTCGCGCTGTGCGTCAAGAGCCCATCGGTGGCCGAAATCTCGGCTCGGCTAGATTTGCCGCTCGGCGTTACCCGCGTGTTGGTCAGCGATCTGGTGACTTCCGGCTACCTTCGAGTGAACCGGACATTGACCGACCGCTCGACCCGCGATGAACGCCGCGAACTGATAGGAAGGACGCTCCGTGGCCTACGAGCGCTCTGATGCAGGGACCCGCCCGCATCCGAAGTCGCGCGATACCGCCTCGACAAAGATCGTGATCGCCGGCGGATTCGGTGCAGGCAAAACGACGTTCGTCGGTGCAGTCTCGGAGATCATGCCGCTGCGAACCGAGGCCATGGTCACCGACACCTCCGCGGGCGTCGACATGGTCGATGCCACCCCGGATAAACGGACCACCACGGTCGCGATGGACTTCGGCCGCATCACCCTGGACGAGGATCTGGTGCTGTATCTGTTCGGTACGCCAGGGCAACGCCGATTCTGGTTCATGTGGGACGACCTGGTCCGCGGTGCGATCGGCGCGGTCATCCTGGTGGACTGCCGGCGTCTGGAGGACAGCTTCGCCGCGGTCGACTTCTTCGAACACCGCAACCTGCCATTCCTTATCGCAGTCAACGAATTCGACGGCGGCGCAAAGTTTCCGGTGACCGAGGTGCGCAAGGCTCTGACGTTGGCCGAACATGTACCCGTGATCAACATCGATGCCAGGGACCGCAGGTCGGCGACCGACGCATTGATCGCGGTCAGCGAATACGCATTGGCGAGCTTGACGCGTACCGCGTAGTGCACTGGACCGATTGCGAGTTCGCCGGTCGTGATTTCCGCGACGACGAGGACCTGAGCCGGCTGCAGACCGAGCGTGTCGTCTTCACCGAATGCGACTTCAGCGGAGTCAATCTCGCCGAATCGGAACACCGGGGATCAGCGTTTCGCAACTGCACCTTCAATATGACAACCTTGTGGCACAGCACTTTTCAACAATGCAGCATGCTGGGCTCGGTGTTCGTCCGGTGCCATCTGCGGCCGGTGACGTTCGATGAGGTGGACTTCACGCTGGCGGTGCTCGGCGGCAACGACCTTCGCGGCATCGACTTCAGCGGCTGCCGGCTGCGGGAGACCAATCTGGTGGAAGCCGACCTTCGCAAAACCCTGCTCCGCGGCGCCGACCTGACTGGCGCACGCACGACGGGCACCCGGCTGGACGAGGCAGATCTGCGCGGGGCGATCGTCGATGCGTCGCTGTGGACGACGGCATCGCTGACGCGGACCCGCATCGACATCGACCAGGCGCTCACGTACGCCGTGGCCCACGGACTACGGCTGGACGGCGGCTAACGCTTGAGCCGGATACTCCACCGGACATAGCCGGAGTAGAACAACGACAGCGCCGCGAGCATGCCCATGTCGAAAAGGAAGATGTGCTTGGAGTGCTGCCAGATCGGATCGTTGGTCGGAATCTGCTTGACCTTCACCAGGTCCGGGAAGTCGATCGACGACGCGCCCGCGGCGTAACCCCAACGCCCGGGCGTCAGCCACGACAGCTGGTTCAGACCCGCCCGGCCCGTCACCGGAATCATGCCGCCGGCGAGCACCAGTTGCGACATGATCGACACCACCAGCAGCGGCATGATCTGCTCGGTGGTCTGTGCGACCGCGGACAGCATCAGACCGAGAATCGCTGAAGCCACGCAGGTGCCGGCGACGGTGACGAACAGCGAGATCGTCGAATTGTCGAAGAACGGCGGATGCGCGGTCGGCGCACCCTTGCCGAGCCTCACGATGATCGTCGAGATCCCCGCCTGGACGGTCGCGAAAACGCAGAAGACGGTGACCTTGGCCAGCAGATAGGCAGTGGTCGACAACCCGACCGCCTGTTCTCGGCGGAAGATCGGGCGCTCGCCGATCAAGTCGCGGATGGTCAGCGCCGTGCCCATGAACACGGCACCGATATTGAGCAGCACCATGATGTATTGCGGCTGGGTGGGCGCCAGGCCGAGCGGGTCGGCGGGACCGAGTCCCGGATGGGGTCCCTTCACCGTCAGCGACAACGCCCCGATGAGGAACGGCAATATCGCCAGGAACACCGAGTAACCACGGTCGGAGATCACCAGTCGCACCTGACGTCGCGCGATCGTGGACATCTGACGCAGCAGGTCGCTGTGCACCGGGTCGCCGAGGTCGGCGGCGGGGCTTTGCGGAGCCGGCGCCCGCGACTGGCTGCCCCGGCCGTCCTGTTCGAGGAAGCGGCGGTTCGCTTCGTCGGGGTCGGCGCCCACATTGGCGAAGATGTCGGCCCAGTTGGTGGTGCCCAATGCGGGCCCGACCTGGCTGGGTGGCCCGTTGAAGGCCATCTTGCCGCCGGGCGCCATCAGCAGGATCTGGTCGCAGACGTCGAGGTAGGACACCGAGTGCGTCACCACCAGCACCACACGGCCGGCGTCGGCCAGCTGGCGCAGCATCAACATCACCTGGCGGTCCAACGCCGGGTCGAGGCCCGAGGTCGGCTCGTCGAGCAGCAGCAGCGACGGCTGCGTCAGCAGTTCCAGCGCGACCGACGCGCGTTTGCGCTGCCCGCCGGAGAGCTTGTCCACCCGGGTGTCGGCATGCTTGGTCAGGTCGAGTTCTTCAAGTACCTGCGCGACGACCTGGGCGCGTTCCTCTTTGCTGGTGTCCGGCGGCAGACGCAGCTCGGCGGCGTACCCGAGGGCCTGGTTGACGGTGAGCTGGCGATGCACCACATCGTCCTGCGGCACCATCCCGATCCGGCTGCGCATCGTCGCGTATTCGGCATGAATGTCGTGACCCTCGAAGGTGACGTTGCCGGAGCTCGGGCGGGTGTATCCGGCGATCAGCCGCGACAGTGTGGTCTTGCCCGCGCCCGAGCCCCCGATGATCGCGGTCAGCGTGCCGGGCCGCGCCGTCAGGGAGATGCCGTCCAGCAGTTCCTTGCCGTCGATCCTGAAGTGCACGCCGTTGACTTCCAGGCCACCGCTGCGTGTCGCGGCCTCGGTGCGGCGGATCAGGGTGCCGTTGGTCAAGACCAGGTCGATGTTGCCGATCGTGACGACGTCGCCCTCGCTGAGCACCGCCGAGCCGACGCGTACGCCGTTGACGAACGTGCCGTTGATGCTGTGCGCGTCCCGGATCTCGAGGCCGAGCGGCGAGTCGACCAAGAACGCGTGATGACGCGACGCCAGCACGTCCTGGATCACGATGTCGTTGTCGTTGGCGCGACCGATTGTCGACGAGCCTGCCGGCTTGTCCGGAGTCAGGGACCCGGGCAGGATCGCTTGGATCATCTTCGTCGCGAGGTTGCCCGATTCGGGCGGCCTGCTGGCCGCCGACATTTCGGTTTTGGGCGCGAAGTTCGGCGGCGGGGGTGCCGGTGGCCGGTGCTGCGGCGGTGGCTGGTGGGGCGGCGGCTGGTGCGGTGCGGCCGGCGGATACGCCGGGGGCCGCTGGGCGGCGCCGGGTTGGTAGCCCGGCTGCAGCACCGCCGAGTAGGCCCGCGGCGGTCCAGGCGGAGGCGGGCCTGGCGGCGGAGGTGGGCCTGGCGGGGGAGGTGGGCCTGGCGGCCTCAACCCGCTCTGCGGGCGGGACGGTGGTTGCGCTGCGTGCGCCGGCGGCCGCGGCGGCACCGATGCGCTGGCGATCGGCATTGACGTGGTCTGCGGTGGCCGGCCGACGTTTCCCTCGTGGCGTCCGACCTCGAAAGTCAGTTGCGGCCCATCGGGGTTGCCGATGTTGATGGCCTGACCGTCGCGAATGTCGATCACCGGCGCGCGGCGACCGTTGACGAAGGTCCCGTTCAGCGAACCGTTGTCGATGGCCACCCAGCGGCCTTGATCGAAACGCAACAGCAGATGCGCCCGGGAGATCAGGGGATGGGTGATACGCATGTCGGCGCGCAGATCGCGCCCGACGACAACGTCGTGACCCGCTGCGAAAGTACGGTGTGATCCGTCGTACCGAACTGTCAGCACGGGCGGCGCTGCTTGGCTCATCGCCCCAACCTTAGCTGGCTCACTGAACCGACTTTATCGGCTGCCGGGCGCTCGGCTCCGAGCGACACAGGCCTTTCCGCGTCACCGTGCGAGGGCGTCCGGAGCTCCGGTGATCACGCAGCGGGTGCGACTGTAGATCGTCGGCATGCACCGGTTGCAGTGTGTACAAGCCGAATGCACGCTGCGGCCGTCGCGCGCGATCCGGTTGATCAAGTCCGGTTCCGCCAACAGAGCCCGGCCCATCGCGACGAACTGAAACCCTTCTGCCATCGCCAGGTCCATCGTTTCCCGGTTGGTGATCCCGCCGAGCAGGATCAGCGGCATCGTCAGCTCAGCGCGGAATCGCTGGGCATGGCGCAGTAGGTAGGCCTCGCGGTAGGGGTATTCACGAAGGAATTTCTTGCCGGTCATCCGCATGCCCCAGCGCAGCGGCGGTTTGAAGGCGCCGGCGAACTCTTTGAGCGGGGCGTCGCCGTGGAACAGGTACATCGGGTTGACCAGCGAACTGCCCGCGGTGAGTTCGATAGCGTCCAATGCGCCGTCGTCCTGCAACCACTTGGCCGTAATGAGCGCCTCGTCGACGGAGATGCCGCCGCGCACACCGTCGGTCATGTTGAGCTTGGCCGTGACCGCGATTTGGTCTTTGACAGCGCGTTTAACTGCCAGGACCATCCCGCGGGCCAGCTTGGCCCGATTCTCCAGCGACCCGCCGAACTCATCGTTGCGGCGATTGATCAGTGGGCTCAAGAACGCGCTGGCCAGATAGTTGTGCCCCAAATGCACTTCGACAGCATCGAATCCGGCGTCGACGGCGAGCCGGGCGGCATTGGCATGCGCGGCGATTACATCGTTGATGTCGTCACGGCTGGCCTTCTTGGCGAAACGCATACCGATCGGGTTGAAGAACCGCACCGGCGCCAGCGCGGTGGCCTTGTTGGAGCGGGCATTGGCGACGGGGCCGGCGTGACCGATCTGTGCGCAGACAGCGGCCCCCTCGGCGTGGATCGCGTCGGTGAGCCGACGAAACCCGGGCACCGCTTCCGGGCGCATCCAGATCCCGTTTCCTTCGGTTCGGCCGCCCTGGGACACCGCGCAATAGGCCACGGTCGTCATCCCGACCCCGCCCGCCGCCGGCAGTCGGTGGTACTCGATCAGGTCGTCGCTGACCAGTGCGTTGGGAGTGCGGGCCTCGAAGGTCGCGGACTTGATGATGCGATTGCGCAACGTGATGGGCCCGAGCTTCGCCGGTGCCAGCACGTCCGGGGCTTCGGACATGTCCGGAGCCTAATGGCGATCGCAAGTGCGGCGAAGCCGAACGCAGCGGGTCGCCATCATCGGCCTGGGTCGGTCGCGGGCGCGCATGACAAACTGGAGGACGTGGGTGCAATCACGTTGGACGGCAAATCAACGCGCGATGAGATCTTCGTCGACCTCGAGAAGCGGGTTGCCGCACTGACCGCGGCGGGACATACACCCGGCCTGGGCACCATCCTGGTCGGCGACGACCCGGGGTCGCAGGCCTACGTTCGCGGCAAGCATTCTGACTGCGCCAAGGTCGGCATCACCTCGCTGCGTCGCGACCTGCCCGCCGATGTCACCGAGGCCAAGCTCAACGAGACCATCGACGAACTCAACGCCAACCCCGAGTGCACCGGGTACATCGTGCAGCTGCCGTTGCCCAAGCATCTGAACGAGAACGCCGCGCTGGAGCGGGTCGACCCGGCCAAGGACGCCGACGGACTGCACCCGACGAACCTCGGACACCTGGTGCTGAACACCCCGGCGCCGCTGCCCTGCACCCCGCGCGGCATCGTGCATCTCTTGCGGCGCTTTGGCGTCGAGATCGCGGGTGCACACGTGGTGGTCATCGGCCGAGGTGTGACGGTCGGCCGCCCGTTGGGACTTCTGCTGACCCGCCGCTCGGAGAACGCCACGGTAACGTTGTGCCACACCGGAACTCGTGATCTTGCCGCATTGACCAAGCAAGCGGACATCATTGTGGCAGGTGTCGGTGTGCCGCACATGCTGACCGCGGGCATGGTTCGTCCCGGCGCGGCCGTCATCGACGTCGGCGTCAGCCGGGTGGACGACAAGTTGGCCGGTGATGTGCATCCCGACGTCTGGGAGGTCGCCGGCCATGTATCGCCGAATCCTGGCGGCGTCGGCCCACTGACCCGCGCGTTCCTGTTGACCAACGTCGTCGAGTTGGCCGAAAGTCATTGAGCGTGCGCCGATTGCTCCGCCTGCAGTGGCCGATGATCGCGGTCGTGCTGATCTTCGTGGTGGCATTCTCGCTTGCGGCGGCGAATTTCTGGCGCCGCGGCGCCCTGCTGATCGGCATCGGAGCCGGGTTCGCCGCGGTGCTGCGATTAGCGCTCACCGAAGACCGTGCCGGGCTTCTGGTTGTGCGCAGCAAGGGAATTGATTTCGCGACGATGGCGTCCGTCGCGGCGGCGATGGTCTACATCGCGTGGACGATCGACCCGCTCGGGACGCGTTAGATTCCTGGAATCCCTGTCATCCCCGGAACCTGCGGCAGGCCAGATATGTTGCCGTTGGTGATGTTTGCGATCTCGGTCGGACAATATGTCTGTATCGCGATCGTGGCGAACAGCTGAGCCATCCGGGGCGACATGCCGCGGTGTGCCACGCTGGAGGCGGCCGCGGCGAAACTGCCGCCGGGCTGCGCGAGCATCGGACACAGCGACTGACCAACGGCCATCGCGTTTCCGGGTTCGCCGTACTCGATTCCGGCGTGGCTGAGCGCGTCGATGAAGTTGTCGTCGCTTGGGTCCGCCTCACCCGGCGCCGAGAATGCGGTGGCGACCGTGATCAAACACCCGATACCGAGGAGCGCCCGCACGCCCAACGGCTGATTGTTCAGCCGCGTCATCCAGCTGAGACCCATACCCAACCCCCAAGTTTTGTGGTCTGCACCGAACAGTGGTCTACCGCTGTCACGTCGAGAACACGGTGACGTAAAAGTTCGCATACGTTTTGCGCGACGCGCGTCGACACGTCTTGCGCCACCGCGGTGAAAGCCTCTGAGTGGCTCACAATGCAGGACATGACAGGGGTCCGACGTTGACGCGCGAGATATCGCGTCAGACGTTCCTGCGTGGCGCCGCCGGAGCGTTGGCCGCCGGCGCATTCTTCGGTTCGGCCCGCGCCGGCGGCGAACCGGTCACATCCGGCTGGGAAGGATTGTCCGGGGCCATCGGCGGGCAGGTCATCGCGCCGAGTGGTCCGCAATTCGGTTCGGCCAAACAAGTTTTCAACACCAACTTCAATGGGATGACGCCGGCGGCGGTGGTCACCGTGTCATCGCCGGCCGATGTGCAGAAGGCGCTGACGTTCGCTGCCGCCAACAACCTCAAGGTCGCGGCGCGCGGCGGCGGGCATTCCTATGTAGGGGCGTCCACCGCGAACGGCGCGATGGTCCTTGACCTGCGGCCGCTGCCCGGTGACGTCCTTTACGACGCCGCGACCGGGCTTGTGACAGTGACCCCCGCAACGAGTCTGTACGCGATGCATCAGGTGCTGGCGGCCGCGGGCCGGGGGATCCCGACGGGCACCTGTCCGTCGGTCGGTGCCGCCGGGCACGCGCTGGGCGGCGGACTGGGGGCGCATTCCCGGCACGCCGGCCTGATGTGCGACGCGTTGAGGTCGGCGACAGTGGTGCTGCCCAGCGGTCAGGCGGTCACCGCGTCCGCCAACAGCGAGCCCGATCTGTTCTGGGCGTTACGTGGTGGCGGTGGCGGCAACTTCGGCGTGACGACCTCACTGACCTTTGCCACGTTCCCGACCGGCGAGGTCGACGCGGTGAACCTCAACTTCCCTGGGCAAGCGTTTGCGCAGGTGCTGCTGGGCTGGCAGAACTGGCTGCGCACCGCGGACCGGAGCAATTGGGCGCTGGCCGATGCCACCGTCGACGCGATGGGCGCACACAGTCGCATCTTGGCGACCTGCCCGGCCGGTTCGGGTAACAGCGTGGCGTCGGCGATTACGGCAGCCGTCGGTCTCCAACCGACCGGCATCGACAACCACACGCTCAACTATCTGGATTTGGTGAACTTTCTGGCTGTCGGAAACCTCAATCCCGTCACCGCTCGGATATGTCGGCGGCTCAGACGTTTTCGCGACGATCACGCCGGCGGCCGCTCAGGGGATCGCCGCGGCGGTCGACGCATTCCCGCGGGGAGCCGGCCGCATGCTGGCGATCATGCACGCGCTCGACGGCGCCGTCGCCGATGTGCCCGCCGGAGCATCTGCCTTTCCGTGGCGCCGGCAGTCTTCGCTGGTGCAGTGGTACGTCGAAACACCGGGTGACCCGTCGGGCGCGATCAACTGGCTCAGTACCGCACACCGAGCGGTGCAACCGTATTCAGTTGGCGGGTATGTGAATTACCTCGAAGCCAACCAGTCGGCATCGCGCTACTTCGGCCCGAACCTGTCGAAGCTGAGCGCCGTTCGGCAGAAATACGACCCGGGACGGGTGATGTTCTCCGGCATGCCGGTGTGAATCTCAACAGTTATCCACAGTTCCACGTTCATCCACAGGTGCTCCCCGCGTGCGAAGTGGATGTCGGTGCGCGGGAATATAATTCGGACATGGGTGCCAGCACTCGGGAAGATGTCATCGAGGTCCTCGACGCGCTCGAGGCCGACTACAAGCGCGCCCTGGATTTGACGTTTGACGTGCTCACCACCCCCGAGCGGCTGAGGGTATTGGAGCGGTGGGAACAGATGCGCCGCCAGCAACCCGCCGTCGAACACGCACTGATCAACCAGCTCAGCCAGCAGGCCGATCCGAGCGAGTTGGGCGGCAAGCTGGCCCCGGCGTTGGCCGACCGGTTGCGGATCAGCCGCGCCGAGGCGTCACGGCGCATCCACGAGGCCGAAGACCTCGGCGAGCGGCGGGCATTGAACGGGGAGCCGTTGCCGCCGGTGTTGCCCGCTACCGCCGAAGCGCAACGCAACGGCACCATCGGTGGCGGCCATGTCGCGGTGATCCGCAGCTTCTTCCACCGGCTGCCGGATTTTGTCGACGTCGAGACCCGCCACAGAGCCGAGGCGCAGTTGGCCCGCCTGGCCGGCGAGCATCGCCCTGATGAGCTGGCTACGCTGGCCGACAAGCTCACCGACTGCCTGCACCCCGACGGCGACTTCACCGACGTCGATCGGGCCAAACGTCGCGGCATCACCATCGGCCGCCAAGATATCGACGGCATGAGCCCGGTCAGCGGATACCTCACTCCCGAGGCCCGGGCCACTATCGACGCCGTCTTCGCCAAACTCGCCGCACCAGGCATGTGCAACTCCGCCGACGACCAGCCCTGCCTCAGCGGCACACCCTCCGAGGCTGCCATTCAGGGCGATACCCGCAGCGCCGGACAGCGCAATCACGACGCCCTGCTCGCCGCGGCCCGCGCGTTGCTGTCCTCCGGTGAGCTGGGTCAACATAATGGGTTACCTGCCAGCATCGTGGTCACTACCACGCTGCCGGAGCTGGAGGCCGGTGCCGGCAAAGCGCTGACCGGCGGCGGCACCCTGTTGCCGATGTGTGATGTGATCCGGCTGGCATCGCACGCGCACCACTATCTGGCCATCTTCGACAACGGCAAAGCACTAGCGCTTTATCACACCAGGCGCCTGGCCTCACCGGGACAGCGAATTGTGTTGTACGCCAAGGATCGTGGTTGTTCATTCCCCGGCTGCAGCGTGCCGGGCTACCTCTGTGAAGTCCACCACCGCGACCCCTACGCCACCAACCCCATCACCGACATCAACGGCCTCACCTTCGCTTGCGGCCCCAACCACAAACTCGCCGACAACGGCTGGACCACCCGCCAAAACAGCCACGGCCAAACCGAATGGATTCCGCCGCCGCATTTAGACCGCGGTCAACCCCGCGTCAACACTTACCATCACCCCGAAAAACTGCTCCGCGACGACGGAGACGACGAGCCGAATTGAGCTGACGGATAAACACCCGAGGCGCAGCGAGCAAGCTAAGTCGACAGCGTCGCCCGTACGCACACCGTGACGTACGGCAGCGCCAGCCCTCCGGCGTTCGCCAGTGCGGGATGCGTCGACAACAACGCGCGAACTTGGTCCAGCGTCTTGGTGCGGACTTCGTTCGGCGACATGATGCAATAGCTACGCGACGCGACTAAATCGATCAACGCTTGCGGCGTAAGGTAATTCGTCCACTCGACCTGGTGGCGCTCGACGTCGGTGAAGGGTTCGGGCAGTGTGACGCGGTCGCGCATCGGGTCGCCATCGCGGCCGATGATGCTACCGAGTTCCCGGACCCAGCCGAGCCGCTCGTCGCGGGTGTTCCAGACCAGACCCAGTCGCCCGCCGGGCCGCAGCACCCGCGCCAACTCGGGAATAGCTCGCGCCGGGTTGAACCAATGCCACGCCTGCGCGACGAGCACCGCGTCAACACTGTTGTCCGCCAACGGGATGTCCTCTGCGGTACCAAGCAGGCCCGGGGTGTCCGGCAGCGACGTGCGCAGCATTTCCAGCATTTCGGCGATCGGGTCGACGGCCACCACATCGAGCCCGCGTTCCACCAGCCTGGCGGTCAACTTGCCAGTGCCTGCACCGAGGTCGAGCACGTCGCGGGCTCCGGCGGGCAGTAGCCAGTCGATCGCGTCCGGCGGGTACGACGGTCGCCCGCGTTCGTATGCGGCTGCTTCAGAGCCGAACGACAATGAGCGGGCCGGAAAAGATCGGGTCACCGCAAACACGCGCTTTCGGCCAATTCGAGCGTCTGACGCACAAGGGCGCCGACGGCGTCGGTTTCCACCAGGAAGCCGTCGTGTCCGTAGATCGACTCGACCACCTGCAGGCCGTCGCATCCGGGCAGCAGCTCGGCCAGCTCCGCCTGCAGTCGCAGTGGATAAAGCCGGTCGGAGGTAATTCCGCCGACGACCGCCGGCACCGGGCAACGGCGCAGTGCGGCGGCCACCCCGCCGCGGCCCCGGCCGACGTCATGACTGGACAGCGACTCGGTGAGTACGACGTAACTGCCCGCGTCGAACCGCGAGACCAGTTTGCCGCCTTGATGTTCCAGGTAGCTCTGCACTGCGTAGCGACCACCCGCGAGCGGATCTTCCCCACCCTGGACTCTATTGGCGAAGCGGGTGTCCAGCTCGACCTCGCCCCGATAGGTCAGATGCGCGAAACGTCGCGCGATCTCCAGACCGTCTTCGGGGCTGCGTCCGGTGCCGTGATAGTCACCGCCCCGCCAATTCGGGTCGGCGGTGATAGCCGCGATCTGGGCGCTTTGGGTGCCGATCTGGTCGGCCGTGGCACGCGCACCCACCGCCAGCAGCAGGCCCGAGCCAACCCGATCCGGATAGGCCAGCATCCATTCCAGCGCTCGGGCTCCACCCATCGACCCGCCGAGGACAGCGGCGACGTTGTTGATGCCCAGCGCTTCCAGCGCGGCCACGTCGGCGGCGACCTGGTCTCGCACCGAGATCAACGGAAACCTTGAGCCCCATGGCTTTCCATCCGCAGCGATGGAGCTCGGTCCAGTCGAGCCGCGGCAGCCGCCGAGCACGTTGGTGGCCACCGCGCACCAGCGGTCGGTGTCGATCGGCGCGCCGGGACCGGCTATGCCATCCCACCAACCCGGCGTTGGATGCCCGGGGC
Source organism: uncultured Actinomycetota bacterium (assembly GCA_963834615.1). GTDB lineage: Bacteria > Actinomycetota > Actinomycetes > Mycobacteriales > Mycobacteriaceae > Mycobacterium. Next base: position 315,664 of record CAWICO010000001.1, on the reverse strand, counting down.
CGGCAGGCCCGGTGATGTGAGAGTCGCCGGTCAGCGCGTGCAACACGACGACGACGTTGTCGCGGGTAGGCGACAGCTCGCCCCATCGCTGCACGGCGATGCTGACATCGTCGAGTATCAGGCCGCTCTCCAGCGTCAGCGAGCCGATGTCGACGATGCCGACTTCACCCTCGGCGGGCAGCGTCTGGGTCGGCACATCTGCGATTGTCACTTAAGTCTCCTCGCCAGCGCCGCTCAAACTGCCGCCACGGCGCGCGGCTCACCGCTGCCGGCCGCAACGTCGCCGAATTTTCGAGCGGCGGCGAAGCCGAGCTCGAGGTCAGCCAGGATGTCGTTGATGCCTTCGATGCCCACGGCCAGCCGTACCAAGCCGGGCGTCACGCCGGTAGACAGCTGCTCCTCGGCGCTGAGCTGGGCATGCGTCGTCGACGCCGGATGAATCACGAGCGACCGCACGTCACCGATGTTGGCGACGTGGCTGTGCAACTCGAGCGCATTGACGAAGGCCTTGCCGGCCTGCGCGCCGCCGGGCAACTCAAAGGCCAGCACGGCGCCGGTTCCCTTGGGCGCCAGCTTCTTTCCCAGCTCGTACCACGGCGAGCCGGGTAGCCCGGCGTAGTTGACCGAGAGCACGTCGTCGTGACCGGCCAGGTACTCGGCGACGCGCTGGGCGTTGGCAACGTGCCGTTCGACGCGCAGGCTCAAGGTCTCGATGCCCTGTGCGACCAGGAACGCGTTGAACGGTGATGCCGCCGACCCGTAGTCGCGCAGCAGTTGCACCCGGGCCTTCACGGCGAACGCGGGCGGACCCAGTTCGGCGTACACCACACCGTGGTAGCTGGGGTCCGGGGTGGTGAAGCCGGGAAAGCGGTCCTGCTGCGTCCAGTCGAAGGTTCCGCCGTCAACGATCACCCCGGCGATCGCGGCGCCGTGCCCACCGAGGTACTTGGTGGCTGAGTGCACGACGATGTCGGCACCCTGGGCGATCGGCTGGATCAGGTACGGCGTGGCGATGGTGTTGTCGACGATCAATGGCACACCGTGCTCATGGGCGACCGCGGAGACACCGGGAGTGTCCAGAATGTCGATCTGCGGGTTGGAGATCGTCTCGGCGAAGAAAGCCTTCGTGTTGGGGCGCACCGCGGCTCGCCAGGAATCCAAATTATCGGGGTCCTCGACGAAGCTGACCTCGATGCCGAGTTTGGGCAGCGAGTAGTGGAACAGGTTGTAGGTGCCGCCGTAGAGCCTGGGACTGGACACGATGTGATCGCCCGCGGCGGCCAGGTTCAGGATGGCGAACGTCTCGGCCGCCTGGCCCGAGGCCAGAAACACCGCGGCTACCCCGCCTTCCAAGGCGGCGATGCGCTGTTCGACGACGTCGGTGGTCGGGTTCCCGATGCGGGTGTAGATGTTGCCGGGCACTTCCAGACCGAACAGCGCCGCGGCGTGGGTGGTGTCGTCGAAGGTGTACGACGTGGTCTGGTAGATCGGCAGCGCGCGGGCGTTGGTGGTCGGGTCCGGCGTCTGGCCGGCGTGGATCTGCTTGGTCTCGAACGACCAGTGTGCGGTCGGACCGGTGTCGGATTCGGAGGTCACCATAGGTGCTTTCTGGGATAGGGGTGGTCGGATGCCGGCGTTGGCGCGGCCACGTCTCGGGGGATCCCGAAGATGAAGGTCCGGCGCTCAAGGGTTCAGCAACTGCAACGCACGATGGGCCAGCCCACATAAGTACGCATCAGGTTTCCCTGTCTACTAGGGGGGCCCGTCCAAACGGACCCGCGCTTGCCGACGTAGCCGCTGCTGGCTACTCAACCTGGTCGTCTTCCGGGGCACCCCACCGCGGTTGGAGGGTTGCCGGCCAGCAAGCCGGGGCTTAACGCTGGCACTCATGACCTGGCTGAAGGATATCGCATGTCCTTGATTCGTCGCCATGGGCCGATCGGGTGGGTTTTGGCTGCCGAACCGCCGTGAACCGCGGTGAACTGTCCGTGCGAGGCGACACCAGGCCAAAAGCCCTTGCTAACGTGGCAGCGAGAACGCTTAGTGCCTCAAACTCTGACCGCTAGCAACGCCGGGAGACAGATCGTGTGCGCTGACAAGCCGACCATCATCTACACGCTGACCGACGAGGCGCCGCTGCTCGCGACCTACGCGTTCTTGCCGATCGTGCAGGCGTTCGCCGAACCGGCGGGTATCGAGATCAAAACCAGCGACATCTCGCTCGCCACTCGGATCCTGGCCGAGTTTCCCGACGACCTGACCGAAGAGCAGCGTGTTCCGGACACGTTGGGAGAGCTGGGCAGGCTGACGCACGAGGCCGACACCAACATCATCAAGCTGCCCAACATCAGCGCTTCGGTGCCGCAGCTCCTCACTGCGATCAGGGAGCTGCAAGGCAAGGGCTACAAGATCCCTGACTTTCCGCACTCGCCGAAGACCGACGAGGATAAGGAAATCCGCAACCGCTACACCAAATGTCTTGGCAGTTCGGTTAATCCAGTTCTGCGGCAAGGCAATTCGGACCGGCGCGCTCCGAAAGCGGTAAAGGAGTATGCCCGTAAACACCCGCACAGCATGGGTGACTGGTCGCAGGCGTCGCGCACGCACGTGGCGACCATGCGGCGCGGCGACTTCTATCACGGTGAGAAGTCGCTGACTCTGGATCAAGCCCGCGACGTGAAGATGGAGCTCGAGACCAAGGGTGGCGAGACGATCGTGCTCAAGCCCAAGGTGTCGCTGCTCGACGGCGATGTCATCGACAGCATGTTCATGAGCAAGAAAGCCCTGTGCGAGTTCTACGAAGAACAGATGGAAGACGCCTACGAGACTGGCGTGATGTTCTCGTTGCACGTCAAGGCGACCATGATGAGGGTCTCGCACCCGATTGTGTTCGGCCACGCGGTGAAGATCTTCTACAAAGAGGCATTCAAGAAGCATCAAGAGCTTTTCGACGAACTCGGCGTCAACGTCAACAATGGTCTGGCCGATCTGTACGACAAGATCGAGTCGCTGCCCGCGTCACTGCACGACGAGATCATCCGTGACTTGCACGCCTGCCACGAACACCGGCCTGAGTTGGCGATGGTGGATTCAGCCAAAGGCATCACAAACTTTCACTCGCCAAGCGATGTGATCGTGGACGCGTCGATGCCGGCAATGATCCGTGCCGGCGGCAAGATGTACGGCGCCGACGGCCGGCAGAAGGACACCAAAGCGGTCAACCCGGAGTCCACCTTCTCCCGCATCTACCAAGAGATCATCAATTTCTGTAAAACGCACGGTCAGTTCGACCCCAAGACCATGGGCACCGTTCCCAACGTCGGTCTGATGGCGCAGCAGGCTGAGGAATACGGCTCGCACGACAAGACATTCGAAATCCCCGAGGACGGCGTCGCCAACATCGTCGACGTCGAGACCGGTGACGTTCTGCTGACCCAGAACGTGGAAGCCGGGGACATCTGGCGCATGCCGATCGTCAAGGACGAGCCGATCCGCGACTGGGTCAAGCTGGCCGTCGACCGGGCGCGTAACTCGGGTATGCCGGTGGTGTTCTGGCTGGACCAGGAGCGTCCGCACGAGAACGAGTTGCGTAAGAAGGTCAACGCCTACCTGGCTGAGTACGACACCGAGGGTCTCGACATCTCGACCATGTCGCAGGAACGAGCGATGCGGCACACGATCGAGCGCGCGATGCGCGGGCAGGACACCATCGCCGCGACCGGAAACATCCTGCGCGACTACCTGACTGACTTGTTCCCGATCCTGGAGCTGGGAACCAGCGCGAAGATGCTGTCGATCGTGCCGTTGATGGCCGGTGGCGGTATGTACGAGACCGGCGCGGGTGGCTCAGCACCCAAGCACGTTCACCAGCTGGTCGAGGAGAACCACCTGCGGTGGGATTCACTCGGCGAATACCTGGCGTTGGGAGCGTGTTTCGAAGATATCGGGATCAAGACCGGTAACGAGCGGGCCAAGATTCTGGCCACCACGCTGGATTCCGCGATCGGAATTCTGCTGGACAACAACAAGAGTCCGTCGCGCAAGACCGGTGAGCTCGACAACCGCGGCAGCCAGTTCTACCTGGCGCTGTACTGGGCCCGGGAACTGGCCGCGCAGGAGGACGACGAAGAGTTGCAGAAGCATTTCGCCGCGCTGGCCGACACGTTGGGGGAGAACGAAGACAAGATCGTGAGCGAACTCGCCGCGGCGCAGGGCGAGGCGGTCGACATCGGCGGCTACTACCAGCCTGACCGGGAGAAGACGACCGCGGTGATGCGGCCGAGCGAGACCCTCAACGACGCGCTTGCGGACTCGCACAGCTGACGCCCGCTCCGGTTACCCCGGCTGCGGTGCGGGATCTGCCAGATAGTGCGCGAGCACCGGGCGTAGCCACTCGGTGAGTTGCGCATCGTTCATGCCCACCAGCGGCGGGACGGCGAGTATGTAGCGCGCGACGGCCAGGCCGAGCAGTTGCGATCCCACCAGGGCGGCGCGTTCGGCGGGATGATCCGCGACGACCGCCGACAGGGCCGGGGCGACCTGGACGACGAAAACCTCGAGCAATGCCTCTGCGGCAACGCGATTCGTAGCGGCCGCCCGCAACAGCGGGAGAAACGGTCCCTGCGGCCCCCACGCCGTGATGAACAACGGCAGCAGCACGTCGGCGACCTGGTCTGGCGCGACCGCTGACAGGTCCGGAAAGGCGATCTCGAACCGGGACACCGCGGCGAAAAGGCCGGCTTTGCTGCCGAAATAGTGCATCACCAGCGCCGGATCGACACCCGCCGCCGATGCGACTGAGCGGATGGTCGTGCGTTCGAAGCCGTGCTCGCCGAACTGGGAGCGCGCGATATCCAGGATCGCCGACCGGGTGGCTTGCCCGTCGCGCGCTGTCGAAGCCATGTGAACCACTGTATTCAACAAATGTTGACATCGCTCGAAGTTGGGCCTACCGTCGAGTTCAACAGTTGTTGACTTCCTGCGGAAGGGCCGCCCGTCATGACTATCCAGCATGTAGACGTTGTCGTCGTCGGGGCCGGGCCGACCGGCCTGATGGCGGCGGGCGATCTCGCCCGAGCGGGCCGGTCGGTCGTGGTGCTGGAGCGCCGGCCGACGATCAACCCGGCCAGTCGCGCCTTTGCGACGATGGCCAGCACGCTCGAGGTTCTGGATGCCCGTGGCATCGCCGACGGTCTGCTCACGCAATCGCACAAGGCGCCGGGCGTCACGATCTTCGGCGGCGCACGCATCGACCTCACGCACCTGGACTCGCCCTACCGGTTCGCGATGATCACCCCACAGGCCAATGTCGACCAGGCGATCGCCGCCTACGCCGTGGCCCACGGCGTCGACGTCCGGCGCGGCACGGCGGTAGTCGCGCTCGATCAGGACGACGACGGCGTCACTGTGACCGCGCGTCGAGACGATGGTCGTGCACATGATCAACACCGTTGGCGGGCACAGTATGTGATCGGCGCCGACGGCGCGCACAGTTCGGTCCGCGGGCTGATCGGCGTCGAGTTCCCGGGAAAGACCGTCTTGGCTTCCATCGTGCTGGCCGACATCAAGCTCGCCCACGGTCCGACCGATGGCGGCCTGACGCTGCGGAGCACTCGCAACGAGTTCGCGTTCCTGGTTCCGTACGACCGTCACGACAGCGACGGTTCCTGGTACCGGACGATGTTATGGGACCGCCACAATCAGGTCCCCGACAGCGCCCGGGTGGGTCAGGACGAGATCGCCGCGGCGCTGGCCAAAGCGGTGGGCGCTGACCTCGGTGTGCTCGAAGTCGGGTGGAAGTCCCGATTCCATTGCGATGAAAGACAAGTCGAGCAGTACCGGCATGGCCGGGTGTTCCTGGCCGGCGACGCTGCCCATGTGCACTCGCCGATGGGCGGCCAAGGCATGAACACCGGCATTCAGGACGCGGCGAACCTGGCATGGAAGCTCGATGCGGTACTCGGTGGCGCCGACGACAGCGTGCTGGACAGCTACCACGAGGAGCGTCATCCCATCGGGCGGCGAGTGCTGCGGCAGTCCGGTCTGATGGCACGCGGCGTCACCCTGCATCCGCGGGTCGCACGCGCTATCCGAAACCTATTGGCGCCCAAAGTTCTCCGTATTCCACGAGTACGCGATGTGGTGGCCGGAAGCTTCGCCGGCACCACCCTACGGTATGCGCATTTGGCGCGGGAGAGTGCGCTGGTCGGCACCCGTGCGACACAGATCCCGCTGACACAGGACCCCCTCACACAGGTGCAGCGCGAGCCGGGCTTCGTGCTGATCCGTGAGCGCGGTGCGGCCGTGGTCGATGTGACCGACCTGCATCAGGCCCAGCGAACCGATTCCGGTCCGGCGGTGCTGGTGCGGCCGGACGGCTATATCGCCTGGGTCGGAGACTCAGTCGACACGTCCGAATGGCTTGCGGCACTGGGCCGATGGACGGGGCCTGCGAGGCATTCCGGCGCTGTCGCGGACAACCTGGACAGGGCGCTCGGCTGAGCCCGATTACGCTAGGCCGTCGGTTGGTCGAACGCCCGCACCGGCGGGCTGTGCTCGTCGAGGAAACCGGTGATCACTTCGGTGACTCGCGCCGGCGCCTCGAACATCGGAATATGCCCGACACCGGGGATCTCGGTCACCCGCGTTCCCTTCGGAAGCTGGGCCTGGAAGTAGCGGTGGGATCGCGGCCCGGGGAATACCCGGTCTTTTTGGCAGAGCACCAGATGGGCGGGGACGTCGATCTGCGCCAGCTCCAGCAGCCCGGGCTCCAACAGCGCTTTGGCCAGCAATTGGAAGTAGGCGGGGCAGTGCGCGACGTCATCGACGATGGCCTCGAGTTGACGATCGGTCACTCCGTCGGGTGACCCGCTGATCGGCAACGTCGCCAGTCGGCGGCTGAACGGGATACCCAACGCGCGGTGCCCCAGAAAACGAGCGAACACCCAGAACGGCATCCCCGAGACGAACTTGGCGACCACCTCGAACTTGGCCGGCGTCCAGCGAGTCCACCCGCCTGCAGGCGCGATACCGGTGACGGTGCGCGCACGACCGCGACGCTCCAGCTCGAAAGCGACCCATCCGCCCAGCGAATTTCCGACGATGTGGGCAGTGTCCCAGCCCAACTCGTCGAGCTGCCGCTCGACATGGTCGGCGAGCACCGACGAGCTCAGGAACCAGGTGCCGGACGCGGGCCCGCCGTTATGGCCCGCCATGGTCGGGGCGAACACCTCGTAGCGACCGGTATCGGCCAGTTGCTGGGCGACGGTCTCCCACACCACCTGCGAAATCAGGAAAGGATGCAGCAGCAGGACCGGTTCGCCGGATCCTAGATGGATGGGAGCGCGGGTTGTCATGGCGCCGACATTAAGGGCGATACCGCTGGTACCGCAAGAAGACGCGGTCTCCGCGTGAAAAGATTGAGGCACCATGAGCAACGCAACTGGACTTCGCCGGGTGTTCTCCGGCGTGCAGCCCACCTCCGAGTCGCTACACCTCGGAAATGCGCTGGGTGCGGTCACCCAGTGGGCCCAGTTGCAAGATGACCATGACGCCTTCTTCTGCGTCGTCGACCTGCACGCCATCACCGTCCCGCAAGACCCGGAGGTGTTGCGGCGTCGAACGCTGGTGACCGCCGCGCAGTACCTGGCGCTGGGTGTCGACCCCGGGCGCAGCACTGTCTTCGTCCAGAGCCATGTCGCTGCACACACACAGCTCGCCTGGGTTCTGGGCTGTTTCACCGGATTCGGTCAGGCCTCGCGGATGACGCAGTTCAAGGACAAGTCGACGCGGCAGGGCAGCGACGCCACCACCGTCGGCCTGTTCACCTACCCCGTGCTGCAAGCCGCCGACGTGTTGGCCTACGACGCCGAATTGGTGCCGGTCGGCGAAGACCAGCGCCAGCACCTGGAATTGGCCCGCGATATCGCACAACGGTTCAACGGCCGATTCCCGGACACCTTCGTGGTCCCCGACCTGCTCATCCCCAAGGCCACCGCGAAGATCTACGACCTGCAAGACCCGTCATCGAAGATGAGCAAGTCGGCGGCCACTGACGCCGGGCTGATCAATCTGCTCGACGATCCGGCGCGGTCTGCCAAGAAGATTCGGTCTGCGGTCACCGACAGCGAACGCGAAATCCGCTACGACCTGGACGCCAAAGCCGGGGTGTCGAACCTGCTGACCATTCAGTCGGCAGTCACCGGCACCGGCATCGACGCCCTGGTACGGGGCTATGCCGGCCAGGGTTACGGCGACCTGAAGAAGGACACCGCTGAGGCGGTCGTGGAATTCGTCACCCCACTCAAGGCCCGCGTAGACGAATTACTGGAGGACCCAACCGAACTGGAGAATGTGCTCGCCGCCGGGGCGGCACGGGCCGAAGATGTCGCCGCGAAAACTGTTGACCGAGTCTATGACCGGCTCGGGTTCCTGCCGAGACGTCCTTAGCGGTCCATCGTGAGCGAACCAGGCAAGCCAGGGATCTTGGATCGGTTGCGGGCGCGCTTCGTTTGGTTCGACCATGCGATGCGCGCCAACGACTGGTTCGATGAATGCCAGGGCAACTTTTTTGCGGCCGGCCTCACGTACTACACCATCTTTGCGTTGTTCCCTTTGCTGATGGTCGGTTTCAGCGCCGCCGGATTCGCGCTGTCCTATCGTCCCGATGTGCTGGACGCGATCGACAACAAGGTCAGGGCCGCTGTGCCCGGGGCGCTGGGGCAGCAGATGCTCGACCTGATGAACTCGGCGATCGACGCCCGGACGTCGGTCGGCGTCATCGGTCTGGCGGCCGCGGTGTGGGTCGGCCTCAACTGGATGAGCAATCTGCGGGTTGCGCTGACCGAAATGTGGAAGCAGACCGACGGTTCGCACGGATACATCCGCACCAAGTTCTCCGATCTGGGAACGATGGTCTCGTCGTTCGTGGCGATTTTCGCCACGCTCGCGCTCAGCGCCCTCGCCGGCGCGGCACCGATGGCCAGAGTGTTGGAATTGCTGGGAATCCACAATGCACCGGTGCTGGACGCGATCCTGCGCGGCGTGTCGGTTCTGGTGTCGTTCCTGCTGTCGTGGCTGGTGTTCGGCTGGATGATCGCCCGATTGCCCAGGGAGCCAGTGAACTTCGCCGGTTCGATCCGGGCAGCACTTCTTGCCGCTGTCGGCTTCGAACTGTTCAAATTGATCGCTTCGATCTATCTGAGGTCTGTCCTGCACAGCCCGGCCGGTGCCACGTTCGGCCCGGTGCTGGGTTTGATGGTGTTCGCTTATGTCACCGCGCGGCTGCTGCTTTTCGCTACGGCCTGGGCGGCGACGTCGCCGGACAACCTCGCCAAGGTCCCGGTCAAACCGCCGGAGGCGGTCGTCATCACTCCCAGGGTGCACCTGGACGAGCGGCTCGCCACGAAGACTGCGGTCGCCGCTGTGGCAGTGGGTGCTGCTGGCGCACTTGGTGTTTCGCGACTGGTGAGACGAAGAAAGGGTTAGCCGTCCGCACAACGCATCCGATGCGTCGGCTCTGATTCAACATCGTGGCTGTCTCCGTATCAAAACGATTTGGCCACGGCAGGGCGCGTTGGCCTTCGGGCGTGTCATCCTCAATAGCGCAAACAATTGCTCTACGCAAAGGCGGGTAAGCGGTGTCAGCACCAAACCTGTTTAACAAATTGGCGGCGGAGACGATCGGCACCTTTTGGCTGGTACTCGGCGGCTGCGGCAGCGCGATTTTCTCGGCGAAAGCTCACTCCGGCCATTACCCGCTGGGTATTGGCTACCTCGGCGTGGCGCTGGCCTTCGGTCTGACGGTATTGGTTGGCGTCTACGCGTTTGGAACCCTCTCCGGGGGACATTTCAACCCAGCTGTCACGCTCGGTGCCGCATTGGCTCGCCGGGTGGAATGGAAAGTCCTGCCCGCGTACTGGATTAGTCAGGTGATCGGCGGCCTGCTCGCGGCGGTGGTGATCTACTACATCGCCACCGGCAAGCCCGGTTTCAGTGCCACCGGGAACATGGCGGCCAACGGCTATGGCGAACACTCACCCGGCTATTACTCACTGAGTGCGGTGATACTCGCTGAGATCGTCCTGACCGCGATGTTCCTGTTCGTCATCCTCGGCGCGACCGACGATCGGGCCCCGAAGGGCTTTGCCGGCCTGGCCATCGGGCTTACATTGACAGGGATCCACCTGGTCGCCATTCCGATCTCCAACACGTCGGTCAACCCAGCGCGTTCTACTGCCGTGGCATTCTTCAACGGCAACGGTGCTCCCGCGCAGTTGTGGGTTTTCTGGCTTGCGCCGCTGATCGGCGGGGCGATCGCCGGCATCGGTTACCCCTTCCTTTTCGGCCGGGCCGAGGAGGCCAGGGAGCAGCCGACGTTGGCGTCGACACAGACGAGCGCGGGCTAACCGTCCGACAGCCAGCTGCCGTGTGCCATGACGGCGCTGATCTGTAGCTCGCTGTCGAGTACGACGAGATTGGCCTGGCCGCCGACCCGCAGATAGCCGACGTCTGTGAGACCGACGGCACGGGCCGGGGTCGTCGACGTCATCTGCACCGCGGCGGTGAGCGCCGCGTCGAAGTCCGGCCCGAAGCCGGCCACTGCCCGGAACAGCTGGTCCATCGTCGCGGTACTGCCCGCAATCGTCGACGTCCCCCGTATGTGTGCCACTCCCTCGACCACGTCGACAGACCTTGTGCCAAGCCGGAATTCACCGTCGCCCAGCCCGGCCGCCGCAGTGGCATCGGTGACCACCGCCACCCGGCCGGCCCCCGCTGCCCGGGTCGTGGCGTGCAAGACCGAGGGGTGCACATGGACGCCGTCGGCGATCAATTCGACGGTGACGCGATCATCTTCCAAGAGTGCAAGCGCCGGACCTGGCTCGCGGTGATGCAGCGGCCGCATCGCGTTGAACAGGTGGGTGGCCACCGTCGCTCCGAGGTCGATGGCATGACGGGTCTGCGCGTAACTGGCATCGGTATGGCCGACGGCGACAACCACTCCGGCGTCGACCAGACCTGTGATCGCGTCATCGCTACCGCCGCGTTCGGGGGCCAAGGTGACCATCCGGATCGCGGCATCGCCCGCGGTGAGCAGCGCGTCGATCTCAGCCGGCGCCGGGTCGCGCAACTGCGTGTGGTCGTGTGCCCCGCAGTGCACCGTGCTCAGCCACGGGCCCTCGAGATGGATACCGGCGATCACGCCCTCACGAGTCGCCTCGGCCAGCGCCCGCACCCCGATGAGCAGGTCAGCGGGGCCGGCCGTGACCAGACTGGCCAGCGTGGTCGTCGTGCCGTGCTTGCGGTGAAAACAGGCTGCCCGCTTGACCTCTGCGACGTCGCCATCGAGGTATGAAGCGCCGCCGCCGCCGTGCACATGGATGTCGACGAAGCCGGGGACAACCACCGCATCGGGCAGATCGACGTCGGGGAGTTGCGGTGCAGTGCCTGGGCCGCAGGCCGCGATCCGCGGGCCCGACGTCTGCACCCAGCCCGGCCGGCAGACTCCCTGCTCGAGTACGACAGTGCCCGCCGCGATCAGCGGCATGCCCGCACATCCGTTGTCGCACTAGCGGTTTCGTCAGGCCAGCGGCCGTCGTTCTCCCAGAACCGGCGGATCTCTTCGAGCTGCCGACCCTTGGTTTCCGGGGCGAACCGGTACGTCAGGACGAATCCCGCGATCGCCAACATGCCGAACACCCCGAATGTGCCTGCGCCGCCGAAGCTGTGCAGCATCGTCAGAAAGACCGCGGCGACGACGGCATTGGCTGACAGGTTGGCGGTGAGCATCGCGCTGGAGCCCAACGACCTCAGATGCGCGGGGAAGGCTTCACCGGCGTAAACCCAGACCAGCGCCCCGAATCCGAAGGTGAACCCCATCGTGAACAGCAGCAGGCCGGCGTAGCCCAATCCCGAGACGGCACTGGACTTGGCCGCGAATACGCCGACCAGAACCGCGTCGCCAAGGACCATCGCTGCGATACCGGACAGCAGGATGGGCCGACGTCCGATCCGGTCGACGAGAAACAATGAGACCAATACCGCAGCCAGCGAAGCCAGCTGCACCAGCGCGGGCAGCACCAGCAATGCGAACTTGCCCTGAAATCCCATCGACTCGAACAGTCGGGGGCTGTAGTAGATGATCCCGTTGATGCCGGTCAGTTGCGCGAAAAAGCCGAGCCCGACGACGAACAGCGTCGCGCGGAGGTACGGCGGGCGCAGCATGTCGACGAACTTTCCGCCGACTTCCTCATGCATCGCCTCGGCGATCTCGGTGAGTTCCTGCTCGACGTCCCGGTTCGGCTCGACTCGCAGCAGCGCCCGGCGGGCGTCGTCGACCCGGTTCTTGAACAGGTACCACCTCGCGGTGTCGGGCATCCGAGACAACAACGGCAAGACGACCAGTGCCGGTACCGCGGCCAGTCCGAGCATCCACCGCCAGTCGTGCGAATCCGCCAGCACGTACGCGGCGAGGTAGCCGGCGATGATGCCCAGGACGGTCGCCACCTGATAGGTCACCAACATGGCGCCACGCACTCGCGCCGGCACCGATTCGGCGATGAACACCGGAACCACAACGGCGGACAGGCCGATGGTCACGCCGAGCAGCAGCCGTGCCGTCAGAAGCAGCGGCATCGATTCCGAGGCGGCGGCCAGCAGCGCGAATACCGCGTAGCCACCCGCCACGAGCATCATCGACTTCTTGCGCCCGATCGCGTTGGCGAGCACGCCACCGGACAACGCGCCGCCGATCTGCCCGATCACCACCGTGGTGGTGAGCAGCTCTTGCTGATGGATGGTCAGCTGGAAATCGTCGGTGATGAACAGCAGCGCACCGGCGATATTCGACAGGTCGTAACCGCAGACGATGCCCAGGCTGGCCGCCGTAAGGGCGATCAGCAATCGCCGTCGCGCTCGTACCGACTCGCCGATGCGGCTCACAGTCTTCCTTCCGGCGTGCCCGCCCCGGCCCCTCAGCCGCTGCCTTAGTGCTGCGGCCGCCGGTTCATCGAACGAGCCACCATAATCAAGCCGAACACGACGACCGTACCGATGACGGCGACGCCGACCCTAACCGGCAGCGCATCGGCGGCGGGAATGAACGAGGCAGCATCGGCGGCAGGTCCGGCGGTGGTGTCACCAGGTTCAGATTTGGCGGGCGGGGCCAGCGACGGGTCGGGTTCGATCAGCGTGCCCACCCGGGTCCCGGGCGCGGTGGCGAAGCCGTAATCGAGCAGATGGGCGGCCTGCTGCCAGGGGGCGATCGGCTGTCGGGTGCCATGGAGCAGCACTGCCATCAGGCGTCGCCCGTCCCGATTCGCGGCGCCGACGAACGTCTGGCCCGCGTCGTCGGTGTAGCCGGTCTTGCCGCCGAGGGCGCCCGGGTAGTGGTACAGCAGCTGGTTGTCGTTCTCCAGCTCGTAGCCGGGATGATCGGCGTGCCCGGGGAAATCAAACTTCTGGGTGTGCACGATGTCGGCGAAAGTCGGGTTCTCCCAGGCGTATCGGTAGAAGAGCCCGATGTCGTACGCCGACGTGCTCATGCCCGGCCCGTCCAGGCCCGAGGGCGTCGCGGCGCGGGTGTCTTTGCCACCGAGCCTGGCGGCCAGCCCGTTGATCTTCTCCAGCGCGACCGGCATGCCGCCCAGTTGCATGGCCAGCGAGTGCGCGGCGTCGTTGCCGGAGTGCATCAGCAGGCCGTGCAGGAGCTGGTTGACGGTGTAGGTGCCACCCGGGGCAACGCCGACCCGGGTGCCCTCCGCGCCGGCATCCTCCGGGGTGCCGGCGACGGTCTTGTTGAGGTTGAGCTCGCGCAGCGACGCCATCGCGACGAGCACCTTGATGACACTGGCTGGGCGGTGACGACCGTGCGGGTCGCGCGCGGCGATGATGGCGCCACTGTCCAGGTCGGCCACCACCCATGCGTCGGCCGAGACGTCGCCGGGTGCCGGCGCTGCGCCGGCGGCGGTCACCACGCCGCAGTTGCTCAAGGCGCTACCGCCGATCGGCGACGCGGGCACCGGCAGCGGCAGCGGCGGCTCGCCGGCCTGCGGGACCTCTGATGAGTCGACCGCCTGCGGGGTCGCCACCTTGAATGGGCACATGTCGTGCACCGAGCCGGGTCCAGGGCCGGGCTCGGCCAGCGCGACGGGCATGCCGAGCAGCGCCGGCGCGGTCAGCAGGAAACCAGCCGCTGCCAGGCATGACGCGTGACGAAAGACCGGCCGTAGGCAGTTCATGTGTCAGCAGATTAGGCGATGAGCGGCCCGAACCTGCGGAGCCGCGCTGTGGCTGGTGTTACGGATGTTACAAATTGAGGTAACAGATGCCGGGGCCCCCGATGCGGCCCAACCACAACCGGCCCGGTGTCTCGACCACGCCGGTGGCCAAGCCGAATTCGGGATGCGAGGTGCGCAGTTGGGTCACGACGTGGCCGTCGTCGGGGTCGAAGGCGACTACCCACACCGTCGGCTTCGGGTTGGGCAGCCAGCGATACGGCAGCTTCCACAGCACCGTGCGGATGATGGGCGCGCGCGGAGCCAGCCATTCGTTGACCGGGTTACGGTCCGAGACCAGGGCGACCCAGATCCGGCCGTCGAGACCGGTGGAGATGTTGTCCGGGTAACCCGGCAGCTCGGTGACAAGTGGCGTGATCGATCCGGCCCGGTCTCCGGTGAGCCAGTACTTGGACAGCCGGCACCCCGCGCTCTCGGCGTACACCAACGCCGACTCGTCGGCGGTCAGCGCGACGCCGTTGGCGAAGTACAAACCCGAGGCCAGCTCGCTGACCGTCCCGTCGGGGTCGAGCTGGAACAGCGACCCGGTCGGGCGGCCCTCGACCACCGAACCCTTGTAGTACTCGTAGCGGAAGCGGCTGGTCGATTCGGTGAAATAAATTGTGCCGTCTGACGATTCGACGACATTGGAGCAGAACGTCAACGCCCGCCCGGCCACCTCGGCGACCAGTGTTTCGATGGTCCCGGTGGCAGGGTCGTAGCGCAGCAGGCCGCGGTGGCTGTCGCAGATCAGCAGGCGGCCGTCGCGCGCGACGGCCAGGCCCAGCGGTCGACCGCCGGTGTCGGTGACCGCCTCAGCGGAGCTGCCGTCGGGCCGGACGCGGATGATCCGGCCGTCCTCGACGCCGGTCCAGATGTTGCCGTCGGCGTCGGCGACGACATCTTCGGCGGCGGTGCCGGGCACCGGGACCAGATGCAGCGTCGCGGTCAGGTCGGGCTTGGGCAGCGGACGCGAGGGCGGGGGCTGCCATCGGATCGGGTCGATGGGCGGCTTACTCAATTACACTGCTCCTCCGTCAGCACCTGTCGCACGATGGCTTCGATGGTGTCGAACTCGGGTTGCCCGCTGATCACCGGCGGGGCGAGCTGAATCACCGAATCACCGCGGTCGTCGGTGCGGCAGTACAACCCGGCTGCGAACAGACCGGTGGAGACCCGGCTCAGCAGCGCGCGTTTCTCGTCCGCGTCGAAGGTCTGCTTGGTCGCTTTGTCTTTGACCAGTTCGATGCCGAAGAAGTACCCTTCGCCGCGGACATCGCCGACGATCGGCAGGTCGTAGAGCTTCTCCAGAGTGGCGCGCAGCGCGGGGGACTGCGCTTTGACCCTGTCGTTGAGGCCCTCGCGCTCGAAGATGTCCAGGTTGGCCAGGGCGACCGCGGTCGACACCGGGTGGCCGCCGAAGGTGTAGCCGTGCGGAAACATCGTGTCGCTGGCGTAGAACGCCTCGAACAACCGCTCACTGGCGATCATCGCGCCCAGCGGCGAATAGCCCGATGTCATCCCCTTGGCGCAGGTGATCATGTCCGGCACGTAGCCGAAATCGGTGCAGGCGAACATCGACCCGATGCGGCCGAACGCGCAGATCACCTCGTCGGAAACCAACAGCACGTCGTAGTGGTCGCAGATCTCCCGAACCCGTTCGAAATAGCCAGGAGGTGGCGGGATCGAGCCGCCTGCATTTTGCACCGGCTCGAGGAACACCGCCGCGACGGTGTCGGCTCCTTCGAACTCGATGGCCTCAGCGATGCGGTCGGCGGCCCATCGCCCGAAGGCCTTGATGTCGGTGTCGAACGGTTCGGGCGCCCGGTAGAAGTTGGTATTCGGCACCCGAAACCCGCCGGGCGTCACCGGCTCGAAGGGCGCCTTGTATTTCGGCAGACCGGTGATCGCCAGCGCCCCCTGAGTGGTGCCGTGATAGGCGACCGCTCGCGAAATGACCTTATGCTTACCGGGTTTGCCGGTGAGCTTGAAATACTGCTTGGCCACCTTCCACGCGGTCTCGACCGCCTCGGTGCCACCGCTGGTGAAGAACACCCGGTTCAGGTCGCCCGGAGCGTAGTGCGCGAGCCGCTCGGAGAGCTCGATCGCGGTCGGCGTCGCGTATCCCCACAGCGGGAAGAACGCGAGCGTCTCGGCTTGGCGGGCGGCGGCCTGGGCGAGTTCGGCGCGGCCGTGACCGACCTGCACCGTGAACAGTCCCGAGAGTCCGTCCAGGTAGCTCTTGCCGGCGTCGTCGAAGATCGTCACGCCCTCGCCGCGGGTGATTATCGGCGGGGTGACGCCCGGGCCCTGCCGGGTGAAGTGCAGCCAGAGGTTGTCGAGCATGGTGCTCGTGAAGGTTACGCTCGCACCATGGCCTCCGCGGAGCCGGGCAATCAGGTCAGCGAATTCGAGGCTTTGCGGCCCCGTTTAATGGCTGTGGCGTATCGATTGACCGGTACGGTAGCCGACGCCGAAGACATCGTGCAGGACGCGTGGCTGCGCTGGGAAGCCTACGACGGCGAGATCGTCGCTCTGCGAGCCTGGTTGACAACCGTCGTCAGCCGACTCGGGCTGGACCGGCTGCGGTCGGCCGTGCACCGGCGGGAAAGTTATGTTGGCCAGTGGTTACCGGAACCGGTGGTGACCGGGTTCGATGGCGACGATCCGCTGTCGCTGGTCGTCGCCCACGAGGATGCCCGGTTCGCGGCGATGGTGGTACTCGAACGCCTGTCGCCCGATCAGCGTGTTGCGTTCGTACTGCACGACGGGTTTGCGGTGCCCTTCGCCGAGGTCGCCGAGGTGCTGGGGACAACCGAGGCAGCCGCTCGCCAGTTGGCCTCGCGTGCCCGCCGGGCGGTCGCTGCCGAGCCGCCGCCGGAACCCGACCCTTTGCACAATGAAGTGGTCGGCAAGCTGATGGCCGCCATTACGTCCGGTGACATCGCCGCCACGATCGCCCTGTTGCATCCGGACGCGACCTTCACCGGCGATTCCAACCGCAGGGCGCCGACGGCGGCCCGCGTCATTCACGGGTCGGACAAGGTTGCGCGCTTCCTATTCGGGCTCGCAGAGCGTTACGGGCCCGCCTTCGTCACGACAAGCCAGCTGGCGCTGATCAACGGCGAACTCGGCGCGTACACCTCGGGATCGACAGGTGACGACGGGCATGAGGCGATAATGCCGCGGATCACCGCCGTGACGGTGCGCGACGGAAAGGTCAGCGCCTTATGGGATGTCGCTAATCCCGACAAGTTCACCGGCTCTCCGCTTCTGTCTGATCGATCCCCGGCCCCATTATCCAAGGAACGCGGCACGCGTCACCCGAATTGAAGCCCTGCTCAGTGATGCCCAACGCGGAATTCATTCGGGCGCGCATGTTCTCGACCCCGATCTGGTAGGCCAGTTCGATCACTCCCTCGTCACCGAAGCGGGCGCGCAGGTCGGCTACCTGTTGGTCGGTGACGCTGTGCGGATCGATGGTCATCGCGTCGGCAAACGCGACAGCAGCCCGCTCGTCGTCGGTAAAAAGTTGTGAAGTTGCATAATTTTCGATGTCCGCAAGCCGCTTCACGTCCAAGCCGTCGAGCCGCTGCAGCATTGACCCGAAGTCGACACACCAAGAGCAACCGATGGTACGCGCGGTCCAGAACACTGCCAGCTCACGGACGTTGGCCGGCAGCCGCCGCGATGCCGATTGCAGCAGGGCCTCGTGGACAGCGGTGGCGACCAGCAACCGCGGGTGGTGTGCCGTCACCGCGATCGGCTCGGGAACTTCGCCGAAGCGCCGCTTGGCGTATCGATACATCGCACGGATCAGCAGACTGGCCCGTTGAGGAGGAAGGGGTTCGATGCGTGTTTTCTGTGTCATACCAATCAGACGAGCCAACCCGTCAAGGTGTGACAGGCCGGCGCGCAGGGCTGAGCTCAGCGGGCGAACATCAACGCGCGCTTGACCTCTTGGATCGCCTTGGTCACCTCGATGCCGCGCGGGCAGGCGTCGGTGCAGTTGAACGTGGTGCGGCAACGCCACACGCCGTCGACCTCGTTGAGGATGTCGAGACGTTCGGCGGCGGCCTCGTCGCGGCTGTCGAAGATGAAGCGATGCGCGTTGACGATCGCCGCGGGACCGAAGTAGCTGCCCTCGTTCCAGAACACCGGGCAACTCGTTGTGCAACAGGCGCACAGGATGCACTTGGTGGTGTCGTCGTAGCGGGCGCGATCGGTGGGGCTCTGAATCCGCTCCCGCGTCGGCGGGTTCCCGCTGGTGATCAGGTACGGCTTCACCGCCCGGTAGGCATCGAAGAACGGCTCCATGTCGACGATCAGGTCCTTCTCCACGGGCAGCCCGCGGATCGGCTCGATCGTGATGGTCAATCCTTGTTTGACCTTGCCCGGCTTGGCCGGCAGCAGGTCGCGGATCAGCACCTTGCACGCCAGCCTGTTCTTACCGTTGATCCGCACGGCGTCCGAGCCGCATACACCGTGCGCGCAGGATCGGCGGAAAGTCAGGGTGCCGTCCAGGTAGCTCTTGATGTAGATCAGCAGGTTGAGCAGGCGATCGGTGGGCAGGCACGGCACCCGGAAGCTCTGCCAGCCACCGGATTCGGCGTACTGGTCGGGGTTTTCGGGATTGAACCGGGCGATTCGGAGCGTCACCATCAACGAGCCCTCTGGGATCGGCGGTAGTGGCGGGTCACCGGCCGGAGCGGCCTGGCTAACCTCGGTTTCCGGCAACGAACTCATCAGTACTTCCGTTCCTTGGGTTCGTAACGGGTCTGCACCACCGGTTTGAAATCCAGCCGGATGTCACTGAGCAGATCACTGCCTTGCTTGTCGGCCCCAATTTCCTTGTCCGCCCCAAGTTCCTTATAGGCCATCGTGTGGCGCATGTAGTTGACGTCGTCGCGGCTGGGGTAGTCCTCTCGGGCATGCCCGCCTCGAGTCTCCTTGCGGTTCAACGCACCAACAACGGTGACTTCGGCCAGCTCCAGCAGAAAGCCCAGCTCGATCGCTTCCAACAAGTCGCTGTTGAAGCGCTTCCCTTTGTCGTGCACAGAGATTCGGGAATACCGCTCTTTGAGCCCGTGAATGTCGGTGAGTGCCTGTTTGAGCGTCTCCTCGGTGCGGAACACCGCGGCGTTGTTGTCCATGGTCTGCTGCAGCGCGCCGCGGATGTCGGCGACCCGCTCGTTGCCGTGCTCGGACAGGATGTCGCCGACCCAGCCGACCACCATCGCCGACGGGTCCGGCGGCATCTCGACGAAGTCATGACTCGTTGCGTAACCGGCCGCCGCGATGCCGGCGCGACGGCCGAAGACGTTGATGTCCAAGAGCGAATTGGTGCCCAGCCGGTTGGCGCCGTGCACCGACACACACGCGCATTCGCCTGCCGCGTACAGGCCCGGAACCGTATTGGTGTTGTCCCGCAACACCTGCCCGGTGATCGTCGTCGGTATGCCACCCATCACGTAATGGCATGTCGGGTAGACGGGGACCAACTCTTTCACTGGGTCCACCCCGAGGTAGGTGCGGGCGAACTCGGTGATGTCGGGCAGCTTGGCGGCCAGCACGTCCGCCCCGAGGTGACGGACGTCGATGTACACGTAGTCCCTGTGCGGACCCGCCCCGCGGCCCTCCAGCACTTCGCGCACCATCGAGCGGGCGACGATGTCGCGCGGTGCCAGGTCGACGATTGTCGGCGCGTAACGCTCCATGAACCGTTCGCCCTCGCCGTTGAGCAACCGGCCACCCTCGCCTCGCACGGCTTCGGAGATCAGGATGCCCAAACCGGCCAGGCCGGTTGGATGAAACTGGTGAAACTCCATGTCCTCCAGCGGAAGTCCCTTGCGAAACACGATGCCGATGCCATCGCCGGTCAATGTGTGCGCGTTGGAGGTGGTCTTGTACATCCGGCCGGAGCCGCCGGTGGCCAGCACGACGGCCTTGGCGTGGAAGACGTGGATGTTGCCGGTGGACAGCTCGTAGGCGACCACCCCACTGGCGACCGGGCCGCTGGGTGTCTGCGTCAAAATCAGGTCCAGCGCATAAAACTCGTTGAAGAACTCGACGTCGTGTTTGACGCAGTTCTGGTACAGCGTCTGCAGAATCATGTGGCCGGTGCGGTCGGCGGCATAACAGGACCGGCGCACCGGCGCCTTGCCGTGATCGCGGGTGTGCCCGCCGAAGCGGCGCTGGTCGATCCGACCTTCGGGGGTCCGGTTGAACGGCATCCCCATCTTCTCCAGGTCGAGCACCGCGTCGATGGCTTCCTTGCACATCACCTCGACCGCGTCCTGGTCGGCGAGATAGTCGCCGCCCTTGACGGTGTCGAAGGTGTGCCACTCCCAGTTGTCGTCCTCGACGTTGGCCAGCGCCGCGCACATGCCACCCTGCGCGGCGCCGGTGTGGCTGCGCGTCGGGTACAGCTTGGTCAAAACCGCTGTGCGCACGCGGGGTCCGGCCTCGACGGCCGCTCGCATCCCGGCGCCGCCGGCGCCGACGATCACCACGTCGTATCGGTGTTCGCTGATCACATGTCGCCCAATCTCTACTGGCCCGAGATGTTCGGGTCGAACGTCAGCAGCACATAGGTCCCCAGCACCAGCGTGAATGCCATCGACAGCACCAACAGGCTGTTCAGCCAGAACCGCGTCGAACCCTTGCGGCTGTAGTCGTCGATGATGGTGCGCAGGCCGTTGCCGCCGTGCAGCTGGGCGAGCCAGAGCAACAGCAGATCCCACGTCTGCCAGAACGGCGAATGCCAGCGCTGCGCAACGTAATTGAAGTCGATCCGGTAGACCCCGTCGTCCCACATCAGCATCACGAACAGATGTCCGAGGGCCAGGAACACGAGCACGATGCCGGAGAATCGCATGAACAGCCAGGCGTACTTCTCGAAGTTCGGCATGCCGGTCCGTCGGCGGGGTGATCGGGGGTTGTCCAGGCTGGCCGGCCGGTCATGGTTGCGCTGCCGGACCGGGGCCATCTGACTGTCCCTTGATTGCGACCGTGGCTGCAGGGAGGGAGAGCTCATCGGAAGTGCCCGATCATGTGGATTGCCACGACGACTCCCGCCGGGACTATCACCACCAACCAGACGACGCCGATCACCCACAACATCAGTCGCTGATAGCGCGGGCCCTGCGCCCAGAAGTCGATCAGGATGACGCGGATGCCGTTGAGCGCGTGATAGAGCACCGCGGCAACCAGTCCGAATTCCATCAAGCCGACGATCGGCGTCTTGTACGTCGAGATGACTTCGTCGTAGGCCTGCGGGCTGATCCGGACCAACGCGGTGTCGAGCACATGAATGAACAGGAAGAAGAAGATGGTCGCCCCGGTGATGCGGTGCAGCACCCACGACCACATGCCCGGATCGCCGCGATAGAGGGTGCGGCGCAGGCGTCGTGTTCGCGATGACTGGTCCGCGGACGTCGTCGTCATCAGCGCCTCCTCGTGGCTGTCCCTCGCGACCCGCCGCACCCGGCTACGCCGCGCTCGCGATCGCGAGGTGCTGTCCCTCGCGACCCGCCGCGCCCGGCCACGCCGCGCTCGCGATCGCGAGGTGCTGTCGCCCGCGACCCGCCGCGCCCGGCCACGCCGCGCTCGCGATCGCGAGGTCGCAACCGCGAATCTAGACCCATTTGCACTTGCGGAGGAACCGCTTCGCGGCTTACGCCAAGGATGGGCGTGGGGAATCTACAGTGACGGTGTGAATTAGCCAACAGGGAACGGGGTTGTCGGATGTTTTCCAATTGTGGGTGGTATCGCGACCATGACTGACGCGATTGACTGGAAACTGCTGCGGGACAAAGCAATCCAAGCAGCACGAGGTGCGTATGCGCCATATTCGAAGTTTCCGGTCGGCGCCGCCGCGTTGGTCGACGATCGGCGCATCATCGGCGGCTGCAATGTGGAGAATGTCTCATATGGCCTGGGTCTCTGCGCTGAGTGCGCGGTGGTCTGCGTTCTGCACGCGACCGGCGGCGGCAGGCTGCTCGCGTTGGTCTGCGTCGACGGGGCCGGCGCGCTGTTGATGCCGTGCGGCCGCTGCCGTCAGGTGCTACTGGAACACGGTGGATCGGACATGCTCATCGACCATCCCGATGGGGCGCGGCGGCTGGGCGAGTTGCTGCCTGATGCGTTCGGTCCGCAGGACCTCGCCAACGAGGAGTGTCGCCATGAACTATGACGCGCCGACGGTGATCAGGACCAAACGCGACGGCGGCCGGCTGTCCGATGCCGCGATCGACTGGGTCATCGACGCCTATACCCGCGGGCACATCGCCGACGAACAGATGTCGGCGCTGCTGATGGCGGTGTTCCTGCGTGGCATGGATTACGGCGAGACCGCGCGATGGACGGCGGCCGTGGTGGCCTCCGGCGAGCGGATGGACTTCACCGATCTGCGCCGTGACGGCCATCCGTTGCGGACCGTTGACAAACACTCCACCGGCGGCGTGGGCGACAAGATCACCCTGCCGCTGGTGTCGGTGATCGCTGCGTGCGGGGGAGCGGTGCCGCAGGCGTCCGGGCGCGGACTCGGCCACACCGGCGGCACCTTGGACAAGCTCGAGTCGATCGCCGGGTTCTCCGGAGTGTTGTCGAATGATCAAGTGCGTCAACAACTCTGCGATTTCGGTGCGGCCATCTTCGCGGCCGGGCAGCTGGCGCCCGCCGATGCCAAGCTCTACGCGTTGCGCGACATCACCGCGACCGTCGAGTCGCTGCCGCTGATCGCGAGTTCGGTGATGAGCAAGAAGATCGCCGAAGGCGCCGGTGCGCTTGTGCTCGACGTCAAGGTCGGCTCCGGTGCGTTGCTGCGGTCGGAAGCGCTGTGCCGCGAGCTCGCCGAGACCATGGTCGCGTTAGGCGCCGAGCACGGGTTGCCGACCCGTGCGGTGCTGACCGACATGAATCGTCCGCTCGGTGCGGCCGTCGGCAATGCGCTCGAAGTCGCGGAGTCTTTGGAGGTGCTGGCCGGCGGCGGCCCGGCCGACGTGGTGGAGCTGACCGTGCAGTTGGCCCGCGAAATGTTGGAACTCGCCGGGATCGACGGGCGCGAGCCCGCGCAGACGCTGCAAGACGGCACCGCGATGGACCGGTTCCAGGCGCTGATCGCCGCGCAAGGCGGAGACTTGTCCGTACCGTTGCCGGTTGGTAAGTACTCCGAAACCGTGACCGCCGCCCGGAGCGGCACAATGGGCGATATCGACGCGATGGCGGTAGGTCTGGCAGTGTGGCGCCTCGGAGCGGGCAGGTCCCGTCCGGGCGAGTTGGTTCAGTTCGGCGCCGGAATCCAGATTCACCGCCAACCCGGGAGCTCAGTGTCGGCCGGTGAGCCGCTGTTCACCCTCTACACCGATACTCCGGAGCGTTTCGGGCCCGCGTTGGACGAGCTGGATGCGGGCTTCACGATCACCGATATGCCGCCGGTTCTGCGGCCGCTGATCATCGATCGGATCACGCCATGACGACCCCATTGAGCCTGGAAACGATCGCACGGGCGCCGAAGGCGTTGCTGCACGATCATCTGGACGGCGGCTTGCGCCCGGCGACCGTGATCGATATCGCGGGACAGACCGGCTACGACGGACTGCCCGCGACCGAGGTCGACGAACTTGCGCTGTGGTTTCGCACCGCGTCGCACAGCGGATCGCTGGAGCGTTACCTCGAACCGTTCTCGCACACCGTCGCGGTCATGCAGACCCCCGACGCGTTGCACCGGGTGGCCTGCGAATGCGTCGAAGACCTGGCCGCCGATGCGGTGGTCTACGCCGAGGTGCGGTTCGCGCCCGAGTTGCACATCAACCGCGGGCTCTCCTTCGACGCCGTCGTCGACGCGGTGCTTGCCGGTTTCGCCGACGGGGAGAAATCCGCCGCCGCGGCGGGACGGCCCATCGTCGTGCGGTGTTTGGTCACCGCTATGCGGCACGCCGCGGTATCGCGGGAGATCGCCGAGTTGGCGATCCGGTTCCGGGACAAAGGCGTGGTCGGTTTCGACATCGCCGGCGCGGAAGCCGGTTACCCGCCGACCCGGCATCTGGACGCCTTTGAATACATGCGAAACAACAACGCCCGCTTCACGATTCATGCCGGGGAGGCGTTCGGTCTGCCGTCGATCCAGGAGGCGATCGCCTACTGCGGCGCCGACCGGTTGGGGCACGGCGTGCGCATCGTCGATGACATCGATGTTGCCGAGGACGGCACGGTGCGACTCGGCAGACTGGCATCGATCCTGCGGGACAAGCGGATTCCCCTCGAGATGTGCCCGAGTTCCAACGTTCAGACTGGTGCCGCCGCCAGCATCGCCGAGCATCCGTTCGACCTGCTGGCCCGGGCGCGATTCCGGGTGACCGTCAATACCGACAACCGGCTGATGAGTGATACGACGATGACGCGAGAGATGGCGCTGCTCGTCGACGCGTTCGGTTACGGGTGGAGCGACCTCCTGCGATTCACCGTCAACGCGATGAAGTCTGCGTTCATCCCGTTCGACGAGCGGTTGGCGATCATCGACGAGGTGATCAAACCGCGCTATGCCGTGCTGGTGGGCTAGTTTCCGCCGCTACATGACGACATGGCCGGCGTCGACGGGAATCGTTACGCCCGTCACGTACCGCGCCCGGGGGCTGACCAGCCACAGCACCGCCTCGGTGACATCTTGCGGCTCGACCAATGGCACGTCGGGCAGCAGCATCTGCGCGACGGCGGGGTTGGGATTCTCCAACATCCGGTTGATCACGAAGTCGTTCAGAATCATCGGTGTCGCCACACCGCTGGGATGCACGGAGTTGACCCGAATCTTGTGCGGTGCGTAGGCGTTTGCCGCCGAACGCATCAAGCCCACCACCCCGTGCTTGGAAGCGGCGTAGGCGAACATCGCGGTGCTGCCGTCACCGCCGCGGCCAACCAGACCTTGCGACGAGCTGACCAACACGACCGACCCGCCATTGCCTTTCCGGATGATCGAGGGCACTGTCGCCACCAAGGTGTGCCACACGCCTTTCAGGTTGGTGTCGACGATCGTGGCGAAGAGGGGTTCGGCGCGAGTCTGCGTATCGCCGATCGCCACCACACCGGCGTTTGCGATGACGATGTCGACCTCACCGAGCGCGTCGATACCGGCCTGCACGCCGGACTCCAACCCGTCGAGATCGCGGACGTCGGCGATCACCGGGACTACTTGTCGACCGGCGGCCTGCACCAGATCCACGGTCTTGTCGAGATCGGACTTGGTGGCCAATGGGTAAGGAATCGTGTCGATATCGGCGCAGACGTCGACGGCGATGATGTCGGCCCCTTGCTCGGCGAGCGCGACGGCATGGCTGCGGCCCTGCCCGCGGGCCGCGCCGGTGATCACCGCGACGGTGTTGTCTAGTTCGCCCATGGGAGGAAACGTACCTTCCGATTCGACCCAAAACGGTCGAGACTCGGGACGGTTCTGCCAGGATTTCAGGGATATGACCGATAGTGCGCGGGAAATCACCAACCTGATCTACAACTACGCCGAACTTCTCGACGCCGGCGACTTGGACGGCGTGGCAGGGCTGTTCGCGCACGGACGCATTTGCGGCGTGGAAAACGGACCACCGGAGACGGTTTTCAGTGGGGTCACCGGAGTGCGGCAGATGTATGAGATGGCCACCAAGATCTATGAAGACGGCACTCCGAAGACCAGACACAACACCAGCAATGTGCAGCTCGAGATCGACGACACCGGGGGTACCGCGCGCAGCCGGTCCTATTACTGCGTCACCCAGGCCACGCCTGACTTGCCGTTGCAGGTCATCGTGACCGGGCACTACAAGGACACGTTTCACCGGCTGGACGGCATCTGGTGGTTCGACAGTCGCATCATGTTCGTCGACCAGGTCGGCGATGTCAGCCACCACCTGAAGTTCTGACCGCGTGGACAACGCGCAGGCCTTCGACCTGGCGGCCGTACTGGCCGACGCTCAGCGCAAGGAGTCGCTGACCGACTGGGGGCCAGGGGATTTCGAGCAACCGCTGGCCGTGCTGTTGGCCGACTATGCGGCCGCCGACCTCAACGCCATCGGCGTCCTCATTCTGCGCGCGGGCATCGTGCACAGCCTGCGGATGCGACTACGCGCTCAAGAGTGGATCCGCCGGAACCCCGAGATTCTCAAGGAGCGCGTCGTCGCGCCGGTGGTGGTTGTCGGGATGATGCGCAGCGGCACCACGCTGTTGCAGCGACTGCTGGCCGCCGACGCGCGCTTCCACTGTGCCTACGGCTGGGAAGTGGTCGAAGCGGCACCCCGTCTGGACTACCCGTTCACCGGTGTCGATCCGCGCATCGCCGTCAGCGAGGCACGCGAAGCGAAGTCGCGCGAACTGGTGCCCGACTTATTCGTCATTCATCCGATGTATGCGCGGGAGGCCGAGGAGGAGATCGTCTTTTTGGCCGACGCGTTCTTGTCGCATGTTCCGGAATCCGGTGCACATCTTCCGCATTACCGATCCTGGCTCGATGCGCAGGATTTCACGCCCGCTTACACGTATCTGCACCGCATGTTGCAGTTCTTGCAGTGGCAGAAGCGGCAGGCCGGCCTGGAGGGCGACGCAGTGGCGACCCGGTGGGTGCTCAAGTCGCCGGCCCACCTGGGCTACCTCGCCGAACTGCGGGCCCAGTTCGACGACCTGCACATCGTGCACATGCATCGAGACCCGCGTGCCACGATCGCGTCGGGGGCCAGCCTGAACGCGACACTGCACGCGATGCATGCCGACGCGGTCGACGTCGATCGGGTGGGCGCGCAGTGGTTGCAGCGGATGGGCTGGACCAATGACCGCGCGATGGCGGTACGTGATACCTGGACGTGTGAAAGAGGCGCGGTCGCGGCGCGCGTCACCGACATCGCTTTCGACGATGCGGTGTCCGATCCGATCGGGCAGGTGGCCCGGGTATACGACGCCATCGGCCTGCCGCTTACCGTCGAGGCCGAAGGGGCGATGCGGCGCTGGCTGGAAGAACGGCCCCGCGAGGTGGCCCGCCCGCCGTACGGCCTGCCGGATTACGGTCTGCGCCCAGAGCAGGTCGACGAGCGATTCACGTTGTACAACAAGCGGTTTGGGAAATATGTCGGCAAGTGAGGAGAGTCCATGGTAGACGAGCCCGTCGCGACAGCGGCTCAGCACGAGCAGGAAGTGGCCGCGCTCGAGTTGATCGAGCACCCTACGGTCACCGCGGCGTACCGGACCGTGGCGCAAACCTGGCTGGGCCGGGCGAAGGCGTCGCCGGCGATGCGTGAGCGTTTCGACGACGCGTTCGCCGAAGTGATGTTTTCCGCGGCGATCTGGTCGTCGAACCAGGACAAGTTACGGCCCAAGGTCAGCTGCATCACTCGGCTCGCGCACCCGGTCGACGGTCGCCGTATCCCGGGATCACGTTGGGGGATCGACAATCCCGACAGTGTGTACCGGGTCATCCCGATATCAGGTGACGAACGCTACGAGATCCACGGTCGGGTCGGTGATCGCCGCATGACGGAGAACTACTTCACGCTGTGGGATGCCCACATGGGTACCGTCGACGTGCTCAACGGCCGCACTATGCAGGTGGACGCCGATGGCAGCTTCACCATCACCGTCGATGCCGAACCGGCCAACGGACGGCCCAACCATGTGCGGACCACGTCCGAGGCGCAGGAGTTCTATATCCGGGACGTGCTGCTGGACTGGGGTCGCGACGATCCGAATTACATTGAGGTGCAACGACTGGGCGGTCCGCCGGCTTCGACATCGCAGCGGCCCCGAACTTTTGACGAGCAGGCCGAGGCGACGGCGGAGATGATGGAGTACTTCGCCAACTTCACCGGCAAGCTCAGCCACGGCGTGTACAAGATGCCGCCTAATCACTTCAACCTGGCGTGGTCGGCCGACAAGGTCGGTGCGATGCGCAACCAGGTCTACGTGATGGGTCGATTCGAGCTCGCCCCGGACGAGGCGTTCGTCGTCGACTTGCACGATGGTGGCGCCGAATACTTCACTGTGCCACTGAGCAACATCTGGGGCACAACACTGGACATCGTCGACCGCACCGGCAGTCTCAACAAGGCGCAGTCGGTTGCCAACGAGGACGGCAGCTACACCTACGTGATCTCGCCGACTGATCCTGGAGTGGCCAACTGGATCGACTCCGATGGGCTTCGCGAGGCAATCCTGACGCTGCGGATGGCCGAGTTCGGCGAGACCGGACCACGTGAGGACCTGGGTGCCCGCGGCAGGGTCATCAAGCTGGACCGGCTCGACGTCGAAGTGCCGGACTTGCCTCGGGTGACTCCCGAGCAGCGCAAGGCCGAAGTCGCCGATCGGCGTTCGGCTTACCTGCGCCGGCTACCGGAAGGGACGGCCTGACATGGCGCGCTGGCTGATCACCGGATGCTCGACCGGCTTCGGGCGCGAGATCGCACGCGCGGTGCTGCACGCCGGCCACAGCGCGGTGGTCACCGCGCGACGGGCAGCGGCCGTACAGGACTTGGCCGATGAATTCGGCGACCGCGCGGTGGCGGTCGCGTTGGACGTCACCGACGCCGGCCAGATCGCGGAGGCCGTGTCGGCAGCCGCGAGGGCGTTCGGCGGCGTCGACGTCCTGGTCAACAACGCCGGCCACGGCTATCTGTCGGCAGTGGAGGAAGGTGAGGACGCCGAGGTCCGAAAGCTCTTCGACGTGAACTACTTCGGCGCGGTGGACATGATCAAAGCGGTGTTGCCGGACATGCGGGCGCGTGGCTCCGGCCATATCGTCAACATTTCGTCGATGACGGGTCTGGTGGCCAACCCGCCCAATGCGTATTACTCGTCGACCAAGTTCGCGCTGGAAGCGGTGACCGAAGCGCTGGCCACCGAGGTCCGGCCGTTAGGCATCAAGGTCACTGCCATCGAGCCGGGCGCTTTTCGCACCGATTGGGCGACGCGCTCGATGAAAGAGTCGACCACTCCCATCGCCGATTACGCTGACGTGGCAGCGCGCAAGGATCTGATCAAGCAGTTCGCCGACCATCTGCCCGGCGACCCACGGAAGGTCGCCGACGCGGTGCTGATGGTGACCGAACTCGACGACCCGCCGCTGCGGCTGCTGTTGGGCCGCGACGTACTGAAGGCGATGCGCGACAAGATCGCCGCCACGACGGCGTCGATCGAGGAATGGAAATCGGTGACGAAGGACGTGAACTTCCCGGATTCGTGACGGCGCGCTATTCGCGCCGTAGCCGTGACTCGACGAAAGCCTCGAGTTCTTCCCACGCGTGCACCGCGTCGGCATACGGCGGTTTGGGTGCGCGCGCCGAGTCGGCGTCGAGGACATAAGCCACCAGCTTGCCCAACGGCTGGTCGGTCTCCAGCGCCTTGTCGACGGTGCTGTCCTCGGCGTAGTCGCCGACATCGCGAAGCAGCTCAACGGCCAGGTCCAGTTGCTCCTGGTCCACCGCGTCCGGCCCATCGGCGAAGTCGTCGGCCAGCCCGCTCAGAACGTAGACGTTGTCGTCGGTGGTCTCGACGCGCAGCGAGCCGTCGGTTGCCGCGGTGCGGATGTCGTCGTAGGTGCTCAGGTCGGACAAGTCGTGGTCGTGTTCGTCGGCGAGATATCTCGCCAACGCCCGCTCGGAGGTGAACACGCTGATCCGACCGTTGCGGCCCAAGAAGATCGGGCGATCGTCGAAATAGCAGCGCAGCGAGTAGAAGGTCCCCGAGCTCGTCATGATGCGGATCGGGTCGATCCCGACTTTCAGCCAGAAGTCGTCATCGCCGCCGAGCACCAGCTCGGCACCGGACGACTGCGGGTTATCGGCCCCAGGCTCCCCAGCCTCCTCGGCGTCGGCGGGTTCTTCGGCTGCTTCCTCGTCGGGGGTATCGACCGCTTCGTCTTCGAACGGCTCGGCGAGCTCGGCCGCGGCGGCTTCCGACGCGCCTGAATCCACGTCGGGAATGCTGACGATCTCGTCGACGGCCCGCAGGACGTCGTCCCAGCTGCGTGCGACGACGGTGGCGATCGCGTTCCAGCGCTTGAGCCCGGCCTTGCCGGTGAAGTGGTCGATGCCACCGCTGAGCGTGCCGAGCGTCGGATTGCCGTTGAAGAACTTCATCACCGCCGGCAGCTCGCAGACCGATCCGATCGACGACACGATCGCCAGTGCGTTGGCCAGCGTGGTCACCGACTTTTCGGTCGGTTTGTCCGACACCACGTCTTCGACGCCGATGAGATCGAAGTGCTTGTCGTCGGCCGGCGCCACCTTGTGCGCGTTCGCTTCGGTCAGCTCTTTCCACGCCGGGTGGTCGACGAGGTCGTTGTCGGTGTTGGTGCGCACGAAGGCGACGAGATCGGCGGGGTTCTCGAAGGTATAGAGGTCTTCGTCCTTACCGAGGAACGCCTCCCACTCGTCGCCGGCATCGCGCCAGCGCGGCGCCCACACCGTATAGCGGTCACCGGCGGTCAGGCTCAAGCGGACAGGCACGAGATCAGCAGACATGCGGCAAACAATAGCGACGAGCGAGCGGGACGCGGGGTCAGGCACCCCAGACGTCGGTGATTGCGGGCGCTCGAGTTGCGTAGCCGAGCTTGGGCAGGCCGTACATCTCTTCGAGGGTGGACAGCACGCTGTAGTGGCTGATCGGCTCGTTGTAGGTGCCGGGCTTGACGTTGGCCCCGTAAAACACCGTCGGAATCTGATTACGCGGGGTGTTGTCGTCCTCGTCCCAGGTCAGAATCAGCAGGCTGTTGTTGGCCCGTGCCCACGACGCGTACTGCGACAGATTCTCGTACAGCCAGGTGTCGCCCCGTGTGATCGAGCCGTCATGCATGTCGTTGTCGAGGTTAGGGATCACCAGCGAGACGGTCGGCAGGCTGGCGTAGTTCGGCGCGGCCGGAAACGCCGAGAACGGTAGCGAGCGCGAGCCCGGGATGTTGGTGAAGCTGGCCCACGGCACGTGCTTGCGGGCGTATTTACCCGCGCTGCACGCCGGCGAGCCCACGGCCGGCAGGCTTTCGGCGAAGCCGGCGAAGGTGTACCCGGCCCCCAGTAATTGGGAACCCAGGTTGGGCGTGTTGCCGCCGTTGACCGGACACACGTTGGCGTTGACGAGCGTGTTGCCGGCGAACAAGGCGTAGTAGTTCGGTTCGCTGGGGTGAAGTTCGGCGAAGGATTGCGCCATCATCGCGCCGTTGGCGGCGAGCTGGTTGATGAAGGGCGCCGCTTTGTTCCCGATGATGTTGGTCTGCGAGCGGTTCTCCTCGACCACGATGACGATGTGTGCGGGGGTCGGAACGGTGGCCGCCCGAAACTCGACCGGCGCGCCTCCCGGCGATGGAACGGGTGACGGCCACGACATCAGCGCGGTCGCGACGGTCAACACGCCGAACAGGCTCACCGCACGATGTCGCCTGCCATTCCGGGCTGCTCGGCGCCGCATTGCGGGAGTATATGGCCGGTATGCCGAACGCGTCGGCGCCCTTTACACGTGTCGCCTGGCGATTCCATGAAACAGATCTGTGAATTTGCCGTGCTGCATTACCATTCAGTCCACCGCAGGGTCGGGGGTGCCGTCCGCGGGCAGGAAGGCCGTCATGACGGGTGCGCGGAGGCGATCGCTGGGAGCCGCGTTCGCGGCGGCCGTGCTGGGCGCCGCAGCCTTGACGGTGCTCACACCGTCCGGGGTGCGCTCGCTGCTGGCCGAGGTCAAGCTGATCGGCGGCGAAGACCTCGGCTTCATCATGGGAGGCACGGGCAACCCGGTACCGGACCCGGATTACCTCAGCAGCGTCGAAAGCCTGTACCTCGGCCAGTACTCCGGGTACAACTTCCAACCACTGGAGACACCCGAGCAGTTCTGCCCGATCGAATGCCTGCCCAGCCAGCTGCCCCTAGGTTTCGGCGACTCGGTGAATGCCGGGGCGGGCGATCTGCACAACGTCGTCGTTCCTGCGCTCAATGCCGGCGACAACGTCTCGGTGCTCGGTTACTCGCAGAGCGCGACTGTCGCCAGCCAGCTGATGAACCAGCTCATCGCCGACGACCAGACAAATCTGGGCGACCTGCACGTCACGTTGCTCGGCGATCCGAACAGCGCGATCGGCGGCATCCTGGATCGCTTTCAGTTCCCTGACGGCGTCGGCGCTTTCAGCTTGACCCCTGAGCCGCAACACGTTCCCTTTCTCGACATCCCGCTCGGACTGGAGCAGACACCGCTCAGCGGGATCGCGACCGATATCTACACCGGTGAATACGACGGCTTTGCGAACTTCCCGGAGGACCCCAGCAACATCTTCGCCGACGTCAACGCCTTGATCGGCATCGAGACGGTGCACCCCTACTACCCGGACCCGACGCCGGGGGTGAACCTGGACACCAATCCAAAGGACATCATCGATCTCGGGACCATCGGCAACACCCACTTTCACGACATTTTCGCGCCGCTGCCGACGTTGGCCTTCCTGTACGACGGTGGACCCGCCGGGTTGTTCGTCTACGACGCCGCCAACCCCTTCGCGTCGTTGGTGGATGACTGGGGTTACGGGAACCCGGGCGACCCGTTTGTCGGCGTCAACGGCACGGATGCGATCGGCCCCTGGCAGGTCGATGCGACGGGCCAACTGATGGCCTCCGGCGTCGACGGCTTCATTCCTAAGATGGACCCACTGCAGATGTTGGCCGGCGTCGAGTACGCCGCGGTGCATACGTTCGTCGACCCGATCGACGCCCTCCTGCTGGACGCCGGCCAGTCGCAGCTGCCGACCTCGTTCGTCGACTCATTGCTCTCGCTGTCGGGCTACGACGTGACCAACCAACTCGACGCCTCGCTGCTTACGGCCTGGACTGAAGCGACGCTGAGCATGCCGTCGCTGGCGCCGGACGCCATCCTGGACGGATCACCGCTGATCTCCGCGCAGCCGCTGATCGACCTCGTCGGGTACGGCTTCGACATCTTCAACTTCTTCGGCGCCTAGGTGTGCGCCTCTTTGCTACAACGAGGCGTATGCGATATCACGTTGGCAAAGGCCCTATTCCCCAGCGAGGGACTGCTGAGACTGGTGGGATCGCCCTGTGGACGTACATGTCGTTGACCATCCGCTGGCCGCGGTCCGGCTCACCGCACTGCGCGATGCGCGCACCGACAACGCCGCCTTTCGATCGGCGCTGGCCGACCTGACGCTGATGCTGGTCTACGAGGCCACTCGTAGTGCGCCGCGCGAAACCGTCGACGTGCGAACCCCATTGGCCGAAACCACCGGCACGCGGTTGGCCAGACCGCCGCTTCTGGTGGCGGTATTGCGGGCCGGTCTGGGTATGGTCGAGCCGGCGCATACACTGATACCCGAGGCCGCGGTCGGCTTCGTCGGGATCGCGCGCGACGAGGAAACCGCTGCGCCAGGAGAGTATTTGGTGTCGCTGCCCGATGATCTGCGTGGCCTGCCGGTGGTCGTCCTCGACCCGATGCTGGCCACCGGAGGCTCGATGGCGCACACCGTGGGCCTGCTGCGTAGCCGCGGCGCCGATGACATCACCGCGCTGTGCGTGGTGGCTGCCCCGGAAGGTGTTGCGGCGCTGGAACTTGTGGCACCCCAGGCGCGGTTGTTCACCGCGGCCATCGACGAGCGACTCGACGAGGCTGCCTACATTGTCCCGGGCCTCGGCGACGCCGGCGATCGCCAATTCGGACCGCGCTGACGCGTGTCACCGGCGGTCACCAGCGTCGCACCG
The DNA here is from genome assembly GCA_963834615.1 of uncultured Actinomycetota bacterium. Lineage (GTDB taxonomy): Bacteria > Actinomycetota > Actinomycetes > Mycobacteriales > Mycobacteriaceae > Mycobacterium. The sequence goes on along the minus strand of CAWICO010000001.1, from coordinate 281,673 downwards.
AAGACGCCAGTTCGTCGCACACAGCGCCGGCACGACGACGGGCGCCGATGAGGTCTTGGGTGGGCGTGGACCGGACTTCGATGTAGAACTTGACCTTCGGCTCGGTACCTGACGGGCGGACCACGACTCGGACCGACGTGTCAGCGTCGCCGCCGGTAAAAACGAGCGCATCAGTCCGGTCGATCAGATCTGTTGTGAGCGAGTCGAATCCAGCCAGACGTGTGGGTGGTGACGCGCGCAGGCGCTGCATCAACGCGGTCGTCTCGCCGGGGTCGGCCACTGGTCTCGAGACGGCAGCACCGGCGTGCACGCCGAACCGGCGGGCCAGGTCGTCGAGCGCGTCGAGCACCGAGCGATGTGAACGCTTGAGCGTCCCGACCAGATCGCAGGCCAGCACCGCGGCGCTGATGCCGTCCTTGTCCCGGACCGCCGCCGGGTCGACACAGTGCCCAATGGCTTCCTCGTACGCGTAGACCAGTGTCGTGCCGGGCAGGTCGGCGTCGGCGCGGGCCAGCCACTTGAAACCGGTCAGTGTCTCGACGTGGTGTGCGCCCCAGTGCGCGGCGATCGATGGCAGCATCCGCGACGACACCACCGTGCTGGCGACCACGCTGGTCGACAGCGTGCTCGGCGCGGTGCGCGACAGGGTGAAATCGCCGAGCAGCCAACCGGTTTCGTCACCGGACAACATCCGCCAGCCGGTGGGTGCCGGTATCCCGACCGCACACCGGTCGGCGTCGGGATCGAGCGCAATCGCAAGATCGGCATCGACATCGGCGGCCAGCGCCAACAATGCATCCGCGGCGCCCGGCTCTTCGGGATTCGGGAACCGCACCGTCGGGAAGTCGGGATCGGGTGCGAACTGGCCGGCGACGGTGTGCACGTCGTCCACGCCGGCGCGGCGCAGCGTCTCCACCGCCACCGCGCCACCCACCCCGTGCAGCGCCGTCAACGCAACGCGAACCGGACCCGATGACCGCCGCACCCGGGCGGCACGTTCGATGTAGCTCTCGACGAATCCCGCGCCGGCAGGTTCAACTGGGGCCCTGGCGATTTCGTCAGCGAACGGCGCACGCGCAATTGCGGCCTCGATCTCCCGGTCGACGGGGGAGACGATCTGAATCCCGCCGTCCAGATACACCTTGTAGCCGTTGTCAGTCGGCGGATTGTGCGACGCGGTGATCTGGATGCCCGCCGCCGCGCCGCTCTGCCGCACGGAGAACGCCAGCACAGGCGTGGGCACCGGATCTGGAAACACGACAACCGAAAACCTCTCAGCTGCAAGCACTTCCGCTGCCGCTGCGGCGAATCCGGCCGACCCGTGCCGCGCGTCCCGTCCGATGATCACCGTCGAGCCGGCCGACCCGCGGTCGGCGAGCACCCTCGCCAACGCCCAAGTGGCCCGCAACACCACCGCGAGATTCATCGCGTCCGGACCGCCGCGCACCGGGCCGCGCAACCCCGCGGTGCCGAACGTCAGCGGCCTAACGAACCGCGTGGCCAGCTCGGCCGGATCACACCGGGCGAGCTCGGCGGCCGTCACCGGGTCGGGGTCGTGGGCGATCCACTCCTCCGGAGTCATGGCGCCGTTCCTCCTCATCGCTTCGTCCCCCTCACCGCTGCGCGGCTGGAGGTACCCCCACCGCATCGTCGCCGGCGCGCGTCACGCCGGGGCTGGAAGCCGCGCGACGACGTCGGCCAGCAGGGTGCCCATCCGGGTCGCGGCTGCCGCGCCGGTGGCGAGCACCTCGACGTGGCTGAGCGGCTCGCCGGTGATCCCCGCGGCCATATTTGTGACCAGCGAGATTCCAAGGACCTCGGCGCCCGCTGCCCGCGCCGCGATCGTCTCGTGCACGGTGGACATGCCGACCAGGTCGGCGCCCAGCGTCCGCAACATCCGGATCTCCGCAGGCGTCTCGAAATGCGGACCGGGCAGTCCGGCGTACACGCCGTCGGCGAGTGCCGGATCGACCTCGCGGGCCAGCGTCCGCAGCCTCGGTGCGTAGGCGTCGACCATGTCGACGAACAGGGCCCCGATCAGCGGTGACCGCGCCGTGAGGTTGAGGTGGTCGCTGATCAGCACTGGCTGGCCGACGGTGAAGTCCGCACGGACCGCGCCGGCCGCGTTGGTCAGCACCACGACGCGCGCGCCGGCGGCGCAGGCTGTCCGCACCGGATGAACGACGTGCTGCAGGTCATGACCCTCGTAGGCGTGCACGCGACCGGCGAGCACCAATACCCGGTGCGCACCGATGCCGACCGACAGCACGTGACCGATGTGACCGGCCGCGCTCGGCGGGGTGAATCCGGGCAGATCCGCCATCGGCAGCAGCGCGGTCGGTTGACCCAGCGCGGCGACGGCCGGAGACCATCCCGAGCCCAGAACGATCGCGACATCGTGGTCGGAGATCCCGGTGCCGTCGGCGATGAACTTGGCCGCCGTCTGCGCGAGTGCCTCGGGGTCTGGTGGACCGGTCACAGAGCGGCAGCTTAGTCCGCGTGTCCCCGCGGTGAGATACTGCGACGATGGCCCCAATCCCGGTGCTGGATCACGTCGAGGACACGGTGCAGCGTCGCAGCGCCGACCTCATCGAGCTGTCGCACGCGATCCACGCCGAACCGGAGCTGGCGTTCGCCGAGCACCGCAGCTGCGCCAAGACGCAAGCGCTGGTGGCAGAGCGGGGCTTCGAGATCACCGCGGCAGTGGGCGGTTTGGACACCGCGTTCCGCGCGGAGTTCGGCAGCGGCCCGCTGACGGTCGGAGTGTGCGCCGAATACGACGCCTTGCCCGGGATCGGGCACGCTTGCGGGCACAACATCATCGCCGCCTCAGCCGTCGGCGCCGCGCTGGCACTGGCTGACGTCGCCGATCAGCTGGGGCTGACGGTGGTGTTGCTGGGCACGCCCGCCGAAGAGTTCGGTGGCGGAAAAGTGTTGCTGCTCAACGCCGGCGTCTTCGATGACTTGGCGCTCGCGGTGATGGTCCATCCCGGTCCGGTCGACATCGCGGCGGCCCGGTCGCTGACCCTGTCCGCGGTCCGGGTGAATTACCGCGGAAAAGAAGCGCATGCGTCGGCCGCGCCGTACCAGGGTGTCAACGCCGCCGACGCCGTTACCGTCGCACAGGTGGCGATCGGGTTGCTGCGCCAACAACTCGCACCCGGGCAGCAGGTGCACGGCATCGTCTCCGAGGGTGGCCAGGCCGCCAACGTCATTCCCGCGTACACCGAGATGCAATACACGATGCGCGCCACCGGGGCGTCGTCGCTCGGAGACCTGGAAGCCAAGGTCCGCGACTGCTTCCTGGCCGGCGCGATAGCCACCGGCTGCGAACACAGCGTCGAGCAGACCGAGCCGATGTACGACGCGCTCGAGCCGGACGCCTGGATGGCCGAGACCGTCCGCGCCGAGATGACCCGACTCGGTCGTGCCCCCGTCGACAAGGCGCTGGAAGCGGCGCTGCCGCTGGGCAGCACCGACATGGGCAACGTCACCCAGCTGCTGCCGGGCATCCATCCGATGCTCGGCGTCGATTCCGGCGGCGCGTCCTTGCACCAGCCCGCTTTCACCGCGGCGGCCGCCGGGCCCACCGCCGACAAGGCCGTGCTCGACGGTGCAGTCATGTTGGCGCGCACGGTCGTTCGACTTGCCGAGTCGCCCGACCAACGGGACCGGGTTTTGGCGGCGCAGTCCGCGAGGAGGGCAGTGCCGTGACTCTCACCGACATTGCGGACTCTTGGCTCGCCGCGCACTTCGACGACCTGGTCGACTGGCGGCGGCACATCCACCGCTACCCGGAATTGGGTCGCCAGGAGTACGCCACCACCCAGTTCATCGCCGAACGGTTGGTCGACGCTGGACTCAACCCGAAAGTGCTGCCCGGCGGGACCGGCCTGACCTGTGACTTCGGCCCCGAGCGAGAGCCCCGGGTCGCGTTGCGGGCCGACATGGACGCGTTGCCGATGGCCGAGCGGACCGGTGCTCCGTACGCATCGACGATGCCGAACGCGGCACACGCGTGCGGCCACGACGCGCACACCTCGATCCTGCTCGGCACCGCGCTGGCGCTGGCCGCGGCGCCGGAGTTGCCGGTCGGGCTGCGGCTGATCTTCCAGCCCGCCGAAGAGCTGATGCCCGGCGGTGCGATCGACACCATCGCCGCCGGTGCACTGTCCGGGATCAGCCGGATCTTCGCCCTGCACTGCGACCCCCGGCTGGAGGTCGGCAAGGTCGCGGTGAAGCCTGGACCGATCACCTCAGCGGCGGACATGATCCACATCAGCCTGTCCTCGCCGGGCGGGCACACCTCACGGCCACATCTGACCGGCGACCTGGTCTACGGGCTGGGCACCCTGATCACCGGGGTACCCGGCATCTTGTCGCGCCGCATAGACCCGCGCAACAGCACCGTGATGGTGTGGGGTGCGGTCAACGCAGGGGCGGCCGCCAACGCCATTCCGCAGAGCGGCACGCTCGCGGGCACCATTCGCACCGCTAGCCGCGAGACCTGGCTGGGTCTGGAGGACATCGTCCGGGAGGCCGTGGCAGCGTTGCTGTCACCGCTGGGCATCGAACACACCGTGCAGTACAACCGTGGCGTCCCGCCGGTGGTCAACGAAGAAGTGTCGACGCGCATCATCACCCACGCCATCGAATCGATCGGCGCGGATGCGCTGGCGGGCACCCGGCAGTCCGGTGGCGGCGAGGACTTCTCTTGGTACCTCGAGGAAGTCCCAGGTGCGATGGCCCGCCTCGGGGTGTGGTCGGGTCACGGTCCGCAGTTGGATCTGCATCAGCCGAACTTCGACCTCGACGAGCGTGCCCTTGCGGTTGGCCTGCGGTTGATGGTCAAGATCGTCGAGCAGTCCGCCGCGATCTAACGCCGCAGTGTGCTCCGGCACTGCTCTCGGGCGGTATCGCTGTCGGTCAGAACATCGACGAGTCGAGAGGTTAGCTGCGAAGATTCTGTGCAGCACACGATGTCGAGGGAAGGGGCATAGCGTCGATGACGTCTGAATCCAACACTGTCTGGGATGTCACCTATGACCTGCTGCGCACCTTGGGCCTGACCACAGTGTTCGGTAATCCAGGTTCGACGGAGCAGACGTTCCTCAAGAATTTCCCCGACGACTTCACCTATGTTCTCGGCTTGCAGGAGGCGTCGGTGCTGGCCATGGCCGACGGCTTCGCGCAGGCCACCGGCAAACCGACGCTGGTGAACGTGCACACCGCGGCGGGCACCGGCAACGCGATGGGAAGTCTCATCGCCGCATACAAGAGCAACACGCCGTTGATCGTCACCGCCGGGCAGCAGACTCGCGAGATGTCGCTGTGCGAGCCGTATCTGACCAACACCAACGCGACGCAGCTGCCGTTGCCGTGGGTCAAGTGGGCGTACGAACCGGCACGGGCCGAGGATGTGCCGGCAGCGTTCATGCGGGCTTACACCATGGCGATCCAGCCGCCAGCGGGACCGGTGTATCTGTCCATTCCCCTTGATGATTGGGAGAAACCGGCGCTCGGTCCCGCCGTGGTGCGGACGGCGAGCACGCGGAACGCACCCGATCCGGACCGGTTGCGTGTCTTCGCCGACCGGATCAACCGGGCGCAGCGGCCCTTGCTGGTGATCGGTCCCGAGGTCGACCGCGCCGATGCCTGGGACGCCGGCGTGGACTTCGCGGAGAAGGTGCACGCGCCGGTCTACGGGAGCCCCCTGACAGATCGCGCGGGTTTTCCGGAGAACCACGCCCTCTGGCAGGGGCTGTTGCCGATGACGATCGCCGAAGTCACCGAGGTGCTGCGCGGTCACGACCTCGTGGTCGTCGTCGGCGCGCAGGTCTTCCGTTACTACCCGTATGTGCCCGGCGAATATCTTCCCGAGGGCACCGAGCTCTTGCACCTCACCAACGATCCGTGGCTGGCCGGTGCGGCGCCCGTCGGCGACAGCCTGCTCGGCGACACGTTGCTGAGCCTGCAGCAGTTGACTCCGCTGATCGACGCGAAGTCCGGCCGGCCGACGCCCACGCCGCTCGACCGCAGCCCCGCCACCGTCGAACCCACGAGTGCCCCGCTGACTCCCGAGCAGGTCTACTCGACGCTGAGCACCGTGAAGCCGCCGGACGCGGCCCTGTCGAACGAGTCGACGTCAACTCTGGCCGCACAACAGCGTTGGCTGCCGGCCCTCGGGCCCCGTTCGTTCTTCGCCACCGGCAGCGGCGGCATCGGCTGGGGCGTGCCTGCCGCGGTCGGGGTCGCGTTGGGTGATCGGGCCAGCGGGCGCAAACGCCACGTCGTCGCGACCATCGGCGACGGCTCCTTCCAATATTCGATTCAGGCGATCTGGACGGCCGCTCAGCACAGACTGCCGATTGTCTTCGTCGTCATGCGCAACGGCGAATACTCCATTCTGAAATCGTTTGCGTTGCTGGAGAAGACGCCGAACGTACCGGGGCTGGATCTGCCCGGACTGGACATCGAGTCACTCGCGATCGGCTTCGGCTGCCGCGCCGTCACCGTCGACGGAACTCTGCAACTGGTCAAGGAATTCGAGGCGGCGCTGGGCGCCGACGGGCCGACCGTCATCGTCGTGCCCACCAAGCCTCAGGTCGCACACTTGGGCTGAGCTTTAAAGCGGGGCTTCATCCGCCGTGGCCGGGGCCGATGTTGCGCGCCGGGCGGGTGCGGAGCTCGTGCACGTAGGTGCTCGGTGCGCCCGCGATTTCCGCGGCATCGGCCATCACGCCGATGTAGCGCGCCGAGGGCAGGCCACCCTCCCAGGCGTCGACGACGTACAGCCACGCCAGCACCGGATCGGTCGTGGTGTCCGACGAGACGCGTTCCACGCGGCACCGGATCTTCTTGTGGACCCCGAGCTCAGAGCCCTCCCAGCGGTCGAGATTGCTCTCGTCCGCGGGCGTCATGTCGTAGAGCACGACGAACACCTTCGAGAACGGATCCTCGACCACGGTGGCCAGGGCGCCTTCCCAACCGATGTCCTCACCGCCGAACGTCAGCCGCCAGCCGTGCAACCAGCCGGTTCCGGCCATCGGGGAGTGGGGTGCACGCTGCTGCATCTGGTCGGGATGCATGTTTGAGCCGTAGGCGGCGTAGAGCGGCACGGGGAAATCTTAGACGCCGTGTGCTGGCGCGGCGCGTATCCGCAACGTTCGTTAGGTTAAGGCGGTGGCGACCCGCATCGTGATCATTGGGGGAGGGCCTGCCGGTTACGAGGCGGCGCTCGTCGCAGCGGCGCGCGATGCCGACGTCACCGTCATCGACTCCGACGGCATCGGCGGCGCCGCGGTGTTGTTCGACTGTGTGCCATCGAAGACGTTCATCGCGTCGACCGGCGTGCGCACCGAATTGCGCCGCGCACCGTATCTGGGCTTCGACATCGACCCGGACGACGCCAAGATCTCGTTGCCGGAAATCCATCAGCGCGTCAAAACGCTGGCCGCCGCCCAGTCCGCCGATGTGAATGCCCAGCTGATCGGCGCGGGCGTCAAGGTGGTCGCCGGCAAGGGCCAGCTGACCGACGCGGCCCCGGGCCTGGCAGCACACCGCGTCCAGGCGACCGCGGCGGATGGCAGCACCAGCAGCTACGACGCCGACGTGGTGCTGATTGCGACCGGCGCCAGCCCGCGTGAGTTGCCGACCGCGCGGCCCGACGGCGAGCGCATCCTGACCTGGCGCCAGCTCTACGACCTAAAGGCGTTGCCCGAGCACCTGATCGTGGTCGGGTCGGGTGTCACCGGCGCCGAGTTTGTGCACGCCTATACCGAGTTGGGCGTCGACGTCACGGTGGTCGCCAGCCGGGATCAAATATTGCCCTACGAGGATGCCGACGCCGCCCAGGTGCTTGAGCGGATCTTCGCCGAACGCGGTGTCGAGTTGGTCAAAAATGCCCGCGCCGAGTCGGTCACCCGGACCGATTCCGGGGTGCTGGTGAAGCTGGCCGACGGCCGCACCGTCGAGGGCAGCCACGCGCTGATGACGATCGGCTCGGTGCCCAACACCGGTGGTCTGGGGCTGGAGAGCGTGGGCATCGAACTGGGTCGCGGCAACTACCTGACCGTCGACCGGGTGTCCCGGACGTCGGTGTCGAACATCTACGCGGCGGGCGACTGCACCGGGCTGTTACCGCTGGCCTCAGTTGCCGCGATGCAGGGCCGGATCGCGATGTGGCACGCGCTCGGCGAGGCCGTCACCCCTATCCGGCTGCGCACCGTCGCCGCTGCGGTGTTCACCCGGCCTGAGCTCGCCGCGGTGGGTGTTCCGCAATCCGCCATCGACGACGGATCGGTGCAGGCCCGGACGATCATGTTGCCGCTGCGGACCAACGCGCGAGCCAAGATGTCGGAGTTGCGGCACGGCTTCGTGAAGCTGTTCTGCCGCCAGGCCACCGGCGTGGTGATCGGCGGGGTGGTGGTCGCGCCGATCGCGTCCGAGTTGATCCTGCCGATAGCGATGGCCGTGCAGACCCGGCTGACCGTGAACCATTTGGCGCAGACTCTGAGCGTCTACCCGTCGCTGTCGGGTTCGATCACCGAGGCGGCGCGGCGGCTGATGGCGCACGACGACCTGGATTGAGCCCCCCGCCGCGCGACGATGCAGAGCGCAGCGATGAGGAGGAGCGCGGCGATTGGGCCAGGTAGCCTTGAACCAACAAATCTACTGACGAGTAACCGACAGGAGACCGTGCCGTGAGCGACCCGATTCGCGTCCCGGCGAGCGAGCAGACCCGGCCGGGTTCGTTTTTGGGACCCGAACAACGCGCCACGGCCTGGGAACGCCTCGGCAGCGAGCAATTCGACGTCGTCGTCATCGGCGGTGGCGTGGTGGGCTCGGGAGCAGCACTGGACGCCGCGACCCGTGGGCTCAAAGTCGCGCTGGTCGAGGCCCGCGACTTCGCCTCCGGCACGTCGAGCAGATCCTCCAAGATGTTTCACGGCGGGCTGCGCTACCTCGAACAACTGGAATTCGGATTGGTCCGTGAGGCGCTCTTCGAGCGTGAGTTGTCGTTGACCACGCTGGCGCCTCATCTGGTCAAGCCGCTGCCGTTCCTGTACCCGCTGACCAAGCGGTGCTGGGAACGCCCGTATGTCGCGGCCGGCATCATGCTCTACGACCAGCTCGGCGGTGCGAAATCCGTTCCCGCGCAGAAGCATCTGACCCGTGCCGGGGCGCTGCGGTTGTCGCCGGGGTTGAAGCGCACCTCGCTGATCGGCGGCATCCGCTACTACGACACCGTTGTCGACGATGCCCGGCACACCTTGACGGTCGTACGTACCGCCGCGCATTACGGCGCGGTGGTGCGCTCGTCGACACAGGTGGTGTCGTTGCTGCGCGAGGGCGACCGGGTGACCGGCGTGCGGGTGCGCGACTCCGAGGATGGCGCGGTCGCCGAGGTGCGCGGCCACGTCGTGGTGAACGCGACCGGGGTATGGACCGACGAGATTCAGGCATTGTCCAAGCAGCGCGGGCGTTTTCGAGTTCGTGCATCCAAGGGCGTGCACATCGTCGTGCCGCGGGACCGCATCGTCAGCGACGTCGCGATCATCCTGCGCACCGAGAAGTCGGTGATGTTCGTCATCCCGTGGGGCAATCACTGGATCATCGGAACCACCGATACCGACTGGGCACTGGACCTGGCGCACCCGGCGGCCACCAAAGCCGATATCGACTACATCCTCGGCACCGTCAACACGGTGCTGGCAACCCCGTTGAGCCACAACGACATCGACGGAGTGTACGCCGGGCTGCGGCCGCTGCTGGCCGGAGAGAGCGAGGACACGTCCACGTTGTCGCGCGAGCACGCGGTCGCGGTGCCCGCACCGGGTCTGGTCGCCATTGCCGGTGGCAAGTACACCACGTACCGGGTGATGGCCGCCGATGCAATCGACGCTGCGGCGCAATATGTTCCGGCGCGGGTCGCACAGTCGATCACCGAGAAGGTGCCGCTACTCGGCGCCGACGGTTACTTCGCGCTGATCAACCAGACCGAGCACGTCGGCGCGCTGGAGGGGCTGCATTCCTACCGGGTGCGTCATCTGCTGGATCGCTACGGCTCGCTGATCAACGAGGTGCTCGCGCTGGCGGCCGACCGGCGCGACCTGCTCAACCCGATCGGCGCCGCGCCGGGGTACCTGCGGGTCGAAGCGGCGTACGCCGCAGCCGCCGAGGGCGCGCTGCATCTGGAAGACATTCTGGCCCGGCGGACCCGAATCGCCATCGAATACTCGCACCGCGGCGTCGACTGCGCCCGCGAGGTGGCCGACATCGTCGCTCCGATCCTGGGCTGGACGGATGCCGACGTCGACCGCGAGGTCGAGACCTATACGGCGCGGGTCGAGGCCGAGGTGCTGTCCCAGACCCAGCCCGACGACGCGTCGGCGGATGCGCTGCGGGCCAGCGCCCCGGAGGCTCGCGCCGAGATCCTCGAGCCGGTGCCCTTAAATTAGGCGACCGTGAGGCGCCAACCATCCCCCGCAAGCGGGAGGGGGCACCCCCAGCCGCCACACGACGGCTTGGGGCCGGCGCGGCTGCGAGTGCGCGGCGGACCGCTGGGCGAGGAGCTGACCAGCAGGTTCGGGCCGGAGGTGGCCGCCAAAGCGATCGCCGGCGAGGTCGTCGACCGGGACGGTGCCGTCCTTGATCCCGCGACCGTGCTGCCGGCGGGCGCAAGTGTCTACCTCTACCGCGAATTGCCCGACGAGGTGCCGGTGCCGTTCGGCATCCCGGTGTTGTACCAGGACCAGAACCTGGTGGTCGTCGACAAGCCGCACTTCCTGGCGACCATGCCGAGGGGGCGTCACGTCGCTCAGACGGCGCTGGTGCGGCTTCGCCGACAGCTCGAATTGCCCGAGCTGAGCCCCGCCCACCGATTGGATCGGTTGACCGCCGGGGTGTTGGTCTTGACAACTCGCCGCGAGATCCGCGGCGCATACCAGACGCTGTTCGCCCGCCGCGCGGTCGACAAGACCTACCTGGCGCGCGCCGCCGTCGACCCGGGCATGTCGCTACCGCTGACCGTTCGCAGCCGTATCGTTAAGCACCGCGGCAACTTTCAGGCCGTCGAAGAGCCCGGCGAGCCCAACGCGGAGACTGTGGTGGAGCTGATGTCGCCCGATGGGCCGTACCGGCTGACGCCGCGGACCGGGCGCACGCATCAGCTTCGGGTGCACATGGCTTCGCTGGGTGTCGCGATCTACGGAGACCCGCTGTATCCCAACGTTGTCGACGTCGCCGCCGACGACTTCTCCACGCCACTGCAGCTGCTCGCTGCGCGTGTCGAGTTCGACGACCCGATACACGGGGCCCGCCACGAATTCGTCAGTCGGCGGCGGTTGCCCGCGGAGCCGATGTCAACAGCGCTCGACGCCGGGGCTGATCAGCGGTAGGTCGTGGCCGATCACGATGTAATTCGGCCGCTTCGCCGCACCGTAATTCGGCCGCCTTGACGCGGCGGCTGCCGGCTGCGGCGTGCTGCGTGCAGTCACGGCGGCCGAAACGACCGTGCGGCACGCGTCGCGTGCTCGAATCGTGAGGCCGCCGGCGGTAGTGAGGTCAGCGAGGCGCGCGCTGACAAAGCGTTGCAATGTTGGCACGTTGTCTGTCCTTTGATAGTCGACGGCTATCCGTTGAACGATACGGATGCGGTGATCGGACCGATTCTTGGCCGATTGTGATGAAGAGCGTGTCGCGGGTGAAATGCGACGCATGTCACTGAGCGTCAATGCTCAAGCGAACTCTTGACTTTCAACAATACGCGATGCACGGCGCCGGCGCCGGCAGCGCGCGTCAATTTTTCGTGAACGGGACGCCCCGAGCCGCTCGCGCCGCCGCCGGGTCCACCCGCCTTGACCACCGCAAACGTGAACAAAGAGGAAACGACTGCTGAAATCGTGAGCCCGACATAACCGGCATTGGCCGGGGCCGATGGCGTCTGTGCGAATCTTGTTACGATGCCTCATGCCCGCAAAGAAGACAGCGGTTCGGCGGGCTGAGGCTGTGCCGGCGTCGATGATCTCGTCTGTAAAAGGAATTGGATTGAAGCTCAATCGATCTGGCGCCGCCCTGAGCATTCTCGCCAGTTGCGCGTTGATTGTGTCTGCGTGCGGTGGTCATAACAACGCCGGCGGTGCACGTCCGACCCCAACGACCACCTCGCCGGTGAAAGTGAACTGCGGAGGCAAATCCGCACTGAAAGCCAGTGGTTCCACCGCGCAGAAGAATGCGATGGGCCTTTTCGTCAAGGCGTTCGAACACGCCTGTCCTGGGCAGTCTTTGGACTACACAGCCAATGCGTCCGGCGCCGGGATAAGCGATTTCGTGAACAACCAAACCGATTTCGGCGCGTCCGATTCGACGCTGACGAAAGCGGAGTACGACAAAGGGCAGCAGCGCTGTGGTTCGGAAGTGCGGAGCCTGCCGGTGGTGATCGGGCCGATCGCGATCGCCTTCAACGTCAAGGGCGTGACCTCGCTGAACCTGGACGGCCTGACGGCGGCGCAGATCTTCAACGGTCAGATCAACATGTGGAACGACGGTGCGATTGGGCTGCTGAACCTGGGTGTCGACTTACCGAACGAGCCGATTCACGTGGTATATCGCAGCGACGAATCGGGGACCACGGATAATTTCCAGCGGTATCTCGACACCGCTTCCAGGGGCACGTGGGGTTTCGCTGCCGGCAAGAAGTTCAACGGCGGAGTCGGCAACGGCGCCGTCGGCAGCGATGGCGCTGCCCAGGCCGTCAAGAGCACCGAAGGGTCGATCACCTACATCGAATGGTCGTTCGTCCAGCAGCAGCACTTGGACGCGGCCAAGATCATCACGTCGGCCGGCCCGGATCCCGTGGGCATCACTCCCGAGTCGGTCGGAAAGACGATTACGGGTGCCTGGTTCATCAAGAGGGGCGACGAACTGGCCCTCGACACCATCTCGTTCTACCGTCCGAACCAGCCCGACTCGTATCCGATCGTGATGGCGACCTACGAGATCGTGTGCTCGAAGTATCCCGATCCCCAAGTCGGCACGGCTGTGCGAGCGTTCCTGCAAAGTGCTGTCGGCGAGGGCCAGAACGACCTGGCCGCCAACGGGTACCTTCCCATCCCTGCCGATTTCAAGCCGCGGTTGCTGGCTTCGGTGAATGCGATCTCGTGACTATGCGCGCGCGTCGAAGCGTAGAATTTGAGAGGTTTTTTCGCCGTAGTCAATCCAATCTTCCAGAAGCTTTCCGGCGGTAGTCGATGTTCGGTGCCATGGAGTTCACCACAGTGCCCCCCGAGATCACCTCTGCGCTGATCCACTCGGGTCCGGGCGCGGAATCGCTGATGGCGGCGGCCGCTGCGTGGCAGCAGCTCGGCATCACGCTGGAGGACTCGGCCGAGAGCTACGACGCCGCCCTGGCGTCACTGGACAGCAGCTGGCTCGGTCCGTCATCGGCGACCATGCTCCAGGCCGTTGAGCCCTACGTGACCTGGCTTCGCGCTACCGCGCAACAGACGCAGCAGGCGGCCGCTTCGGCGCAGACCGCCGCTGCGGCCTTCAGCTCCGTCCAGGCGGCAGTGGTTCCTATCTCCGTCGTTGCGGCCAACAGAACGCGGCTGGCGCAGCTTTTGGCCACCAACGGGTTCGGCAGGAACCTTCCGGCTATCGCAGCAACCGAAGCCGCATACCAGACCATGTGGGCCGACAACTCAGCGGCGATGAGTCGCTATCAGGCAACCTCGGCCCAGGCCTCAGCGCTGCCACAGTTCTCGTCGCCGACGTCGGCCACCAACCCGAACGGGTTGTCGACGAAGGCCGCTGCGTCCTCCGCCGCTACCTCCGGGAACTCCGCAGCCACATCCGGAACGTCCGCAGCCACGTCTGCTGCCACGAGCGCTGCACCAATTAACGTTGGCATTGGGGACCCGACGACCGGCTATGTCGGTTTGTCCAACCAATATGCCAACCAGTTCCTCTCGTCCGGGTTCCCGTTCAACCTGCTCAGCGTCCTGGCGCAGACCCAGTCAGCCCAGGCGTTGCAGGGCGTCAGCGCCCAAGTCGGACAGGGCGTGTCCGAGGGCGAGGAGGCGCTGGGAGGGGCGGCGGCGAATCTGGGTGGCGGTGCGGCCGGGGCCCTGGGGGCGCTGGGCCAGAGCGGGGGAAATTTAGGTGGCGCGCTGGGTGCCGCCGGGCTCGGCGAGGTCGGCACCACCTCGGCAGCGCTGGGTGCTGCGGTGCCGATGGGCACGCTGAGCGCGCCGCCCGGTGCCGCTGCTCTGCTGGCGACGTCCCAGGCGCCGGTGCAGCTTGCGTCAGCGGCCACGCCGTTGACGGGCGGCACCGGGATGCCGATGATGCCACCGCTGATGCCGCCGCCGATTTCGCCCGGCAGCGGGTGGCGTAAGCGCAAGCCGGTGAAGTACGACGACATTTCCATCGGTGCCGAACTCAAAGGCAACGTGATGAAACCGCCGCCGTCGGCGGGCTAGCCGAAGTTTTCGTCAGCTCACGAGCCGTGCGGGCGGTGCAGGGAAGCGAGACCGTTCTGAATTCCCTGGTCGACCTGGTCCTTCACGTCCGGCGTGCCGGCCGGGACCCCGGATACCGATTGGCAGCTGCAGCCGAGGGCACCGAACGGGCTGGGATCGGCGCCCGCAGGCGCGACTGTGACGGCCAGCGCGGCGAGTGTGACCGCGGCGCTGGCCAAGATTCTCTTCATCGTGATTAGTTTTGCACGAAAATCATTGGCCAGCATGTCTTGGACAGAATGCGGCGACGCTGACGCCGACGAAGAAGCCGGCGTGGTAACCGTCCAGACCGCTTTGCTGCATCACGTCGTTGGCGACGTCCTGCGTCGCCCTGCCTTGGTCGAGGTTGTCGCAGACCTGATGGCCGGCCTGAACCGCGGCCTGCGACGACGCGAACGTCACTCCCTTGGACTTCAATGCGTTCAGGAAATTGCTGTCGACCGCGTCCGCATGCGCCGTCGGGGTGCTGATAGCCAAAAGGCCAAGTAGTGCCACCGTCAGCAGGAAAATGGGTGGGCGCACTTGGGTGGTCGACATCGGTGAACCTTTCCGCTCAGCAGAATTGCGAGTTTTGCTGATGGCAAGCCAAGCCGCTTGCCTTGAGATCATTGCATGCCGCGCCCAGACTTTTGAAGCACGTCGGGTCGGCGGCGCAGGCGAGTGCGATCGTTTACCGCGCGGACACGCTCTCGGTGCTCAACGTTGGCAAGCCGGGCACCAGTACGCAATCCGCTCGCCGCTGTCGTCTTGCCGGACGGGCGTGCCGCAGCGGCGACAGCCTTGCCCGGCTCTCCCGTACACCCACACCTGGCGGCCCGCGCGGGTGTCGCCGGTGGTGCAGCGATTGAGGCGGAAGCGGTTGGCCCACAACATCTCGCGGGCCCGGGACACCAGCCGGTGCGGGTTGGTGATCGCGCTGACCGGCGTGGTGGGCAGATGACCAGTGATGAAACATAGTTCGTTGCAATACACATTGCCGATACCGGCCAGCACCCGCTGATCCAGCAGCGCCTCGGCGATCGGTCGACCGGGGCGCGCAGTCAGGTTGGCGGCGGCGATCTTTGGATCCCAGTCGTCGCCCAACAGATCGGGCCCCAAGTGGTCGACCACGTCGAAATCATGCTCGCGATCAAGGATCTCCAGTACACCCAGATCGATGCCGAGCGCGCGGACGTCGCTGGTTTCCAAGATGATCCGGACCCGGTAGTCGGCGCGTGCGGTCAGCGACGTCAATCGCCAGCTGCCGTCCATCTTCAGGTGCGAGTGAATGCTGGCCGACCCGACGCGGATGAACAGATGCTTACCGCGGGTGCGCACTTCGTCGACCACGTAACCACTCAGGTCGACGGTCGCATAGCGCGGCACCCGGACATCGCAACGCATCAGCGGGTGGCCGACCAGCGCCTCCCGCAGTTTCTCTGCGGTCCGAAAAACGGTGTCTCCCTCCGGCATGCGTTATCGCAGCCGTAGCCCGCGGGGAGTCCGGGCGAACCCGGCGTCGGTCAGAGCGGTCACGACCGCTGCGGAGACCTGCGGCGCCAGAACGGGTGCACTGTTGACGCGCTCGATGAGGATGCCGTTGACCCGCCCGGCCCCGACCAGATCGGCCAGTGCGGCGGCGGCGGCGTGGTTGCCGTCCGCATCGTCGTCGGCGAAGCTCAGCAACGATCGCCCGCCGCGTTCGAGGAACCACTGCAATTCGCCGTCGACCAACACGACGAGCGCTCCGGCTTTGCGGCCCGGCCGGGCGGCGCCGTCACCGTCGCTGCGGGACGGCCAGGGCAGCGCGGCCCCGTAGGGGTTGGCCGGGTCGGCGGCGGCCAGCACCACGGCGCGGTATTGCGGCCGCTCGGGATCGACACCGTCGAGGTAGCTGCGTAGCCGGTCGACCGTGGAGGAGACCGCGAACTGGGCACCGCCGAGCGACTCGACGAAATAGCCCCGCTGGCAGCGGCCGGCGTCCTCGAAGGCAGTCAGCACCTTGTACAGGGCGGCGAAGCCGCCCGGCACCCCCTCGGCCGACACCGCGCCGCGGGTCAGCACCCCGTGCCGGGTCAGCAGCAGCTCGGCCTGGTGATGGGCCCGCATCGTGGAATCGGGCTCAGGTGCCGGCAGCGCCGACCACCGACCGGCCACCGTCGGATCGGCCGAGCGCGCCTGCGGGTGCGCGACGCTATAGCGGCTCAGCCGGGGCGGGCGCTTGTTGCGAGCCTGGCGGTGGGCGGGCGCCGAACGTTTGCGTGCGCCCGGCCCTCCCGACAGTGTCGCCCGCACCGGCGCGAACGTGTCGCCGGTGATGAAGCCGGCCCAGATCAGCTCCCACAACGCTGCCTTGAGCTCGTTTTCACTGGTTCCGCCTTGCGCCAATTGCCGGAAGAAGAACGCGCCGCCGCCGGTCAGCATGTCCAGGATCGCGCGATGAGTCGCGGTGAAGTCGATCTCCGCCGGCGGGGTCAGCGTCAGCGGCCCGGAATCGGCGGAGTGGAATGCGATCCAGCCATCACTGCCGGAGATCGTTCCGCCACCCGACCACATGACTTCGCCCGAGGCCAGCAGCTCGTCGAGCATGGCGGGGGAGTAGTCACGCACGCGCGGTGCCAGCACCAGCGATTCGATCGCCGACGCGGGCAGCGGGACACCGGCCAGTTGATCGATCACCGCCGCCAGGCCGTCGAGGCCAGAGTTGGCCGGCGAACCAGTCGCCGCGCTCAGCCCATGCCAGGCAGGCAGGAAGCGGGCATAGGCACTCGTGCGGACCGGCTCGACCTGCGCCCGCAACGCCGCAAGCGATCGGCGGCGCAGAATTCGCAGCACGTCGGCGTCGCACCACTCGTCGCCGGTCCCCAATCCCGATGTTCCAGCGGTGGAGAATTCGCCGCGGACCAGTCGGCCGTCTGCGGCCAGCCGGCCCAGCACGTCAGCCGCTACGCGCAGCCCAAGCCCGAAGCGTTCAGCGACGTCGGTGGTGGTGAACGGCGCATGGGTTCGCGCGTAGCGGCCGATCAGCTCGCCCAGCGGGTCGGCGACCGGTCCGGTGAAGCTGGCTCGGCACGCCCACCGGCACCGCCACCCCGACCCCGTCGCGCAGTCGGCCGATGTCCTCGATCGCCACCCACCAGCTGCGGCCGGCGAAGGAGACCGGCAACGCCCTTTTCGCGGCGTACAACGCTTCCAGCCAGCCCCCGACATCGGTGCCGCCGGCGCGAGCGGCCACCTCGTCGGTGGTCAGCGGGCCCAACAGTCGCAGCAGATCGGCGACCGCTTCGGCGTCCCGTGCGGCCCGTTCAACCGCGAGGTGCTGTAGCTGGCGGCCGGTGGCGGCAACGATCTCGGGCTCGAGCAACTCACGTAACTCGACGCGGCCGAGCAATTCAGCGAGCAGCGTGGAGTCCAGCGACAGCGCGGCGGCGCGGCGCTCGGCCAGCGGGCTGTCGCCCTCGTACATGAAAGCCCCGACATAACCGAACAGCAGCGACGCCGCGAACGGTGACGGAGTCGAGGTTTCAGTCTCCAGCACGCGTATTTTCCGCGCGGCGATCTCGGTCATCAGCCCGGCCAGCGTGGGTACGTCGTAGACGTCCTGCAGGCATTCGCGGACGGCCTCCAGCACGATCGGGAAGTCCGGGTACTTGCGGGCGACGTCGAGCAACTGCGCGGCGCGCTGACGCTGGTGCCACAGCGGTGACCGGCGCCCGGGATTCCGGCGCGGCAGCAGCAAGGCGCGCGCCGCGCATTCCCGGAATCGCGACGCGAACAACGCCGAACCGCCCACTTCTGCGGTCACGATCGGGTCGATCTCGTCGGCGTCGAAAACGAAAAGTTCAGCGCCCGGCGGCGAGTCGGCGCCGGCCTCCGAGATGGTGTCGGGCAGCCGCACGACGATGCCGTCATCGGAGGCGGTCGGCTTCTCGTCGATACCGTAGCGCTCGCGCAGTCGCCGGCTCACCGCCAGCGCGAGCGGACCGTGCACCCGCAGGCCGTAGGGAGAATGCAAGATCACCCGCCAGTCGCCCAGTTCGTCGCGGAACCGCTCGACCAGCAATGTGGTGTCGGTGGGCACTACAGTGGTCGCCGTGCGTTGGTCGTCCAACAGCCGCCACAGGTTTTCGGTGGCGTAGTCGTTGAAACCCAGTGCAGTGCAACGATGATCGAATTCGCTACGGCCCAGTCCGGCTAACTCGCCGGTGAACTTGCCGACCGCACGGCCCAGTTCCGCGGGGCGCCCGGCGGCGTCGCCGCGCCAGAACGGGAGCCGGGCAGGTTCACCCGGGGCGGGTATCACCAACACCCGGTCGTGGGTGATCTCCGCGATTCGCCAGCTGGTGGCCCCTAGTGCGATGACGTCGCCCGGACGGGATTCATAGACCATCTCTTCATCGAGTTCACCGACCCGGGAAGGAGTTTCGGAGTCGGTGGCGAGGTAGACGGTGAACAGGCCGCGGTCCGGGATGGCGCCGCCGGAGGTGACCGCGAGCCGCTGCGCACCCGGCCGTGCCGTCACCGTGCCGTGGTCACGGTCGTAGACCAGACGCGGCCGCAGTTCGGCGAATTCGGTAGACGGGTATTTGCCGGAGAGCAGATCCAGCGTGGCTTCGAACGCGCTGCGCGGCAACGTCGCGAACGGAGCGCTGCGACGAACGGTGTCGAACCAACGGTCGGCGTCGAGTGACTCGAGGGCGGACGCCGCCACGGTGTGCTGGGCCAGGATGTCGAGCGGGTTGGTGGGCACCCGCATCGTCTCGATCTCACCGGCGAGCATGCGCTGCACGGACACCGCGCATCCGATCAGGTCGGTGCGGTGCTTGGGGAAGAGCACTCCGCGCGAGATCTCCCCGACCTGGTGCCCGGCCCGGCCGATGCGTTGCAGGCCGCTGGCCACCGACGGCGGCGCCTCCACCTGGATCACCAGATCGACCGCGCCCATGTCGATTCCCAGTTCCAGGCTCGAGGTCGCCACCACCGCTTTGAGTCGGCCGGATTTGAGGTCTTCTTCGACAATGGCGCGCTGCTCTTTGCTGACCGAACCGTGATGCGCGCGGGCCAATAGCGGTGGAGCGCCGTATGTTTGGCCGCTGCCCAGCAGATGAGCCGGCGCGCCACCGGCAACTTTCGGATTCGGTTCATCGGTCAGGGCCTCGCCCAACCGTTCGGCGTGAATCTCGTTGAGGCGGGCCGTCAGTCGCTCGGCCAGCCGTCGGGAGTTTGCGAACACGATCGTCGAATTATGAGTTTCGACCAGATCGACCAGTCGTGCCTCGACGTCCGGCCAGATGCTGTTGTTGGCCAGGTTGGCCATGTCGGGAACCGGCACCTGCACGGTCAGCTCGAAAGTCTTGGCCGACGGAGGTGCCACGATGGTCGTCGGGGCCGCGCCCGACAAGAACCGGGCGACTTCCTCGGCTGGCCGCACAGTGGCCGACAACCCGATTCGCTGCGCCGGCGTCTTCAGCATGTCGTCGAGCCGCTCCAGCGAGACCGCCAGATGAGCACCCCGTTTGGTGCCGGCGATGGCATGCACCTCGTCGACGATGACCGTCTCCACGCCGGCCAACGTCTGGCGGGCCGCCGACGTCAGCATCAAAAACAGCGACTCCGGGGTGGTGATCAACACGTCGGGCGGTGAGCTGATCAGCTGACGACGCCGCGCCGGCGAGGTGTCACCCGACCGCAGTCCCACGGTGATCTCCGGGGCGGGCAGACCCCGTTGCGCGGCGACGCGGGCCATCCCAGCCATCGGTGTGCGCAGATTGCGCTCGACGTCGACGGCCAGCGCCTTGAGCGGCGAGACGTAAAGCACCCGCGTGCCGGGTGCTCGCCCTTCCCGCGGCCCGCCGGCCAGTTTGGCCAACTTGTCTATGGCCCACAGGAACGCCGCCAGCGTTTTGCCTGAACCGGTCGGCGCGATGACCAAGGTGTTGTGACCGCCGGCGATCGCCGCCCAGGCCTCACTCTGCGAGGGGGTGGGTGCCGCGAAAGTACCCGCGAACCATTCGCGGGTGACGACGCTGAACCGCGCGAGCGGATCTGCGGATGCGGGGGCCACCTGACCATGGTGCCAGCGGCCACCGACAAGGAGACCGGGCAGCCGTTACCGCTGGTCGGGACCGGCTGCCTTGGCCAGTGTGTCGGGGATGTTGTTCACCCGGATTATCGCGTCGAGCAGCGAGTGGGCGCACGTATCGCTGAGGTGGCCGGCATCGGTCTCGGGGTGGAGGATGCGCTGCCTGCAGACCTCGAACGTCAGCGCGAGCCACCCGTGGACGACGATCCGAAGGTCGCGCTCGACCGTCGGGCTCAAGGCGATTGTCGGAGCCGTCGACCTCGACGATGCGGCTCATGATGTGTTCCATCTGACGGTCTTTGGCCTCGTCGTCGATGCCGAGCAAGACCGGGTCGGAGCGGCCGAGCCCGACGTACGCCGCCCAGGCGGCATGCGGGTGCTCCTGGTGGTAGTGCATGTAGGCCAGTACGCCGCCGCGCACCTCCCCGAACAGGTTCTGGCCTGGCGTCGGCGGGGTGTTGGTGGTCTCGAACAGCTGGTCGGCCTGGCCTCTGACGACGGCGGCGAAGAACGCCCGTTTATCAGGGAAGTAGTGGTACATCAACGCCCTGGACACGCCGGCCCGCTCGGCGATCTCGTCGATCCGGACCTCGTCGTAGGGCCGTTGACCGAAGACTTCCGCGCCCAGAGCCAGCAACTCGGCGCGGCGGTCCTCAGGAGACAACCGGCGCCTGGGCGTTCGCATAGCCCAGATGGTACTTGCCGATTCTTCCCGGGGGCCGTCTACGCCCGCGAAGCCTCTGCAAACTCCCAACCGCCGATCCGTTCGTCAAAATCGTACGCTCGCCGCACTCGTGTCGCGAAGCATCAAACATGCCACTGCCAGCGTTTTCTCCCCACCAGCGAATTGGCGGCCGGTCGCCAGCGGATTCCCAGGCGGATCTGCGGGCAACACACGACGGCCTGCTCGTCGACAGCTTCGAGACCATCATCTACGCGATCGCGTTCCTGCTTCTGGTTGCGGCCGCGGTGCTGGTGGTCATCGGTTGCCGCGGCCGTCTTCATGATTCGGTCCAGTGCTCGACATCCCGCACCGACGGCACGACGACGCCTGAACCGACGGGCTGGTTTACCGGCCGTGACCTGCCGGGTATACGGATGTGGCGCACGTGGTCGCGCAAGAAAGCCGCAGCGATAGAGGTCCAGGATGCAGACACAGCAGTACGACTCGACAGACGACCGTCTGGGGCAAGACGACAAAGAGGTCCATACCGCCGTGCGGTTCGCCGTGTTGGCCGGAATGGCCGGAGTCGGATTTCTGATCTTGGCCGCGCTCTGGGACAGCACCTGCAAAGGCGCGATGTCGGTCGACACCGCGGCGTGCGGGGCACCCCAGCTGACGATCCTGGCTTTCGGCGCTCCGCTGATTTTGCTGGGTGCGGGAGGATGGGCCTTTCTGCGGACCTATCGCATCTGGCGCGACCACGGAACGTGGTGGGCATGGCAGGGCGCAGGATGGTTTCTGATGGTCCTGATGTTCGTCGCACTTACCATGGGTGCCCCGATCGCCGGCCCAATCCTGGCCGGTTGACGAATCTGCCCGGCGCTCGTTTACTTTCTCGCCGCGAGTGGGTATCTGAAAGTACGCCATGGCGAAATGTCGTGGTTAGCTTGTCACCCGGCCATGGGAGACAAGATCACGAACGCGACGACATAGATCACTACTGCAATTAAAACCAGGACGGCCAACGTGATAACGGAGATCAGTGCAATACGCCGAATGCGGCGTGTGCGCTCGATTTCCGCTGTCTCCCGCGAGTCCATGGCAGGTCGATTACCCTGCCGCGATCATGACTAATCAGCTCGAACGCGCGGTTACTGTCGGTCAAACAACGCTGGGAGGCCCCATGACCGTTGCTGAGAAGCCAGCGAAAGAGCAGCAACGTGGTGAGCGTGCCATCGAGTTGCGCGTGGCGGCCAAGCTGGAAAATCTGGCGGTGTTGCGAACGTTGGTCGGAGCTGTCGGCACGTTCGAAGATCTTGATTTCGACGCGGTGGCCGATCTACGGCTCGCTGTCGACGAGGTGTGTACCCGGTTGATTCGCTCGGCCGTCCCGGATGCCACGCTGGCGATCGTGGTCGACCCGCACGACGACGAGCTGAGGGTCGAGGCGTCCACGACGTGCGAGCACTATGACGTTGTGACGCCGGGCAGTTTCAGTTGGCATGTGCTGACGTCGCTGACAGACGAAGTGCAGACGTTTCAGGACGGGCCGGAGGGCCACGGCGTCTTCGGTGTCACGCTGACCACCCGACGGGCGGGCTCTCGCAGGTGACACCGCGAGCTGGCGGCAGTTCGTCATCTCGTCCCAACGAATACGCCGACGTTCCCGACATGTTCCGTGAGTTGGCGACTCTTGATGCCGGCTCGTCGGATTTCCAGCGTCATCGAGACAAGATCGTCGAGCGCTGCCTTCCGCTGGCCGATCACATCGCCCGCCGATTCGAGGGCCGCGGCGAACCACGCGACGACCTCGTGCAAGTGGCTCGCGTCGGTCTGGTGAACGCGGTCACCCGCTTCGACGTCGAAACCGGTTCGGATTTCGTCTCGTTTGCGGTGCCCACCATCATGGGCGAGGTTCGCCGGCATTTTCGGGACAACAGCTGGTCGGTCAAGGTTCCGCGACGTCTGAAAGAGCTGCACCTGCGACTGGGCGCGGCGACCGCCGATTTGTCGCAGAAACTGGGCCGAGCGCCCACCGCGAGCGAACTCGCCGTAGAACTCGACATGGACCGCACCGAAGTCATCGAGGGTCTGGTGGCCGGGCAGTTCGTACAACACCCTGTCCATCGACAGCGGCGGCGGCAGCGCGGACGAAGAAGCACGGGCTATCGCCGACACGCTCGGCGATGTCGACACCGGCCTGGAGCGGATCGAGAACCGCGAGGCGCTGCGTCCGTTGCTGGAAGGGTTGCCTGAGCGCGAGCGGACCGTGTTGGTCCTGCGGTTCTTCGATTCGATGACGCAGACGCAGATCGCCGAGCGCGTCGGCATTTCACAAATGCACGTCTCGCGGTTGCTGGCTAAGTCGTTGACGCGATTACGTGACGAGCTGGAATAGCCGATTCGGGTCGGGGCCTTCGCCCTCGCCATCGTGGAACGCGCTCACCGAATTGACCAGCGGCAAGGTGTTGTCCGGGTCGCAGATCCGAAGTAGTCGGGATACCGCGTTACTCGGCACCAAGGCCCAGCGCTGATTGGCGCCCGCGCATCTCACGTTGATCAGATGTAATGCCGAAAAGCCAGCAGTACCGAAAAATTCCAGACCGCTCAAATCCACCACGACCGCCGTGGATTCAGTGACACAACGCTCCACGTAGTCGGCGAGCTGGCTGGCATTGGAAGCGTCCAACTCCCCATGCGCAATGATCACGACGCCGGCGGAATCCGTGTGCGCGGTGAATTTCGCCGAGTGGTTCTCCCATGCGGGAGGTGGGTCCGCGGCGTCGGTCACGGGGACCGGCGAGGCAGAGTTCGGGCTCATAGAGGACATCAAGTGACTCCATCAGTCGACAAGCAATCTGTGGATCACGTCAAGCGGTTAGGGTGCCGCGCGCGAGGGGAGACCGGAAGAATCAGCCTCGACCTGCGTCATTAACGCTGTTCCGAGCGGCTGTTAACTCAACCTGGCTCAGACCTTACTCCAGCCACAATGACCCGGCAACGCCGTCGGT
Organism: uncultured Actinomycetota bacterium; assembly: GCA_963834615.1. GTDB lineage: Bacteria > Actinomycetota > Actinomycetes > Mycobacteriales > Mycobacteriaceae > Mycobacterium. Next base: position 257,418 of record CAWICO010000001.1, on the reverse strand, counting down.
GTCGTATCGGGGCGCCTGGTCAACGCCTCGCGACACCGGCTCGGTCACGAATCCTCTTCTGGTACAACAACTACGGCAGCGAATCGCCCGACTGACTCCGCGGCCGCGGCGGCCGCGTCGGCATGGCCGTCACGCGCCGTCGTGGCAATCTGTCCGGTCGCCGGGTCGAGCGTCGCCTCGGCCAGTAACTCCCCGGTCGCGACGTCGCAGACCGCCCACGAATAGCCGGTGTCGGCAAACCAGGCGGCGGCGCTGTGCGCGACGTGATCGGCGTCGGTCACCCCGAGGTCGGCCAAGGCGGGACGGTCGTCGATGCGGTTGTCGGCGCGTAACGCCCGCAGATACCACTGCCCGGCGTTGATCTCGACAGGTTCCACGTTGCCTCATTGTCCGGTTTCTCAGCGCGCCGTTTCCCGGCGCGCATCGTCGCCGGACGCGGCTCCGAGTCCGGGCCTCGCTACTTGATCTCGGCGAGCACCGTGCCCTGGGTGATGGCGGCGCCGGTTTCGACAGCGAGTCCGGTGATGACACCGTCTTTGTGCGCAGTGACCGGGTTCTCCATCTTCATCGCCTCCAGGACCACGACCAGGTCGCCGGCCGAGACCTGTTGTCCCTCTTCGACGGCAACCTTCACCACGGTGCCCTGCATCGGCGCGGTCACGGCGTCACCAGAAGCCGCGGCGCCGCCGGCTGCGCCACGCTTGCGCGCCTTGGGCTTGCGGCGGATCACGCCGACCGCGTCGGTCATCGCAGCGCCGTTGGACAGCGCCAAGTCTCCCGGCAACGACACCTCGAGCCGCCGACCGCCGACCTCCACGACGACCTTCTGCCGCGGCGGTGCTTCTTCCTCGTCGAGGGGCTCGCCACTGGTGAACGGCTCGACGGTGTTGTCCCACTCGGTCTCGATCCAGCGGGTGTGCACGGTGAAGCCGTTGTCGTCGCCGATGAACGCCGGATCGGACACCACGGCACGGTGAAACGGGATGACGGTCGCCAGCCCTTCGACGTGGAATTCGTCCAGCGCGCGACGCGACCGGGCCAGGGCCTCCGCGCGGGTGGCGCCGTACACGATGAGCTTGGCCAGCATCGAGTCGAACTGACCACCGATCACCGAACCGGCCTCCACGCCGGAGTCCAGCCGCACACCGGGCCCGCTCGGCGTCTCGTACTTGATCACCGGACCCGGTGCAGGCAGGAAGCCGCGGCCGGCGTCCTCGCCGTTGATCCGGAACTCGATGGCGTGCCCGCGCGGTGTCGGATCCTCGGTGATGTCCAGCTTGTCGCCGTTGGCGATCTTGAACTGCTGCAGTACCAGGTCGATGCCTGCGGTCTCCTCGGTGACCGGGTGCTCCACCTGCAGCCGGGTGTTCACTTCGAGGAACGAGATCAGCCCGTCCTGGCCCACCAGGTATTCGACCGTGCCGGCGCCGTAGTAGTGCGCCTCTTTGCAGATTCGCTTCGCGGACTCGTGGATCTCTTTGCGCTGCGCGTCGGTGAGAAAGGGTGCCGGGGCTTCTTCCACCAGTTTCTGGAACCGGCGCTGCAGCGAGCAATCGCGGGTGCCCGCGACGATCACATTGCCGTGCTGGTCGGCGATCACCTGCGCCTCGACATGGCGCGGCTTGTCCAGGTAGCGCTCGACGAAGCATTCGCCACGACCGAACGCCGCGACAGCCTCGCGGGTCGCCGATTCGAACAGTTCCGGGATCTCCTCGATGGTGCGGGCCACCTTCATGCCGCGGCCACCACCGCCGAACGCGGCCTTGATCGCGACCGGAACGCCGTACTCCTTGGCGAAGGCGACCACCTCGTCGGCGTTCTTCACCGGGTCCGGAGTACCGGGCACCAGCGGGGCCTGCGCTTTGGCGGCGATGTGTCGCGCGGTGACCTTGTCCCCGAGATCGCGGATCGACTGCGGGCTGGGCCCGATCCAGATCAGGCCGGCATCGATCACCGCCTGAGCGAAGTCGGCGTTCTCCGACAGGAATCCGTAGCCGGGGTGGATCGCGTTGGCACCGGACTTCTCGGCGGCCTCCAGCAGCTTGCCGAAGTCCAGGTATGACTCCGTCGACGTTTGGCCGCCTAGGGCGAACGCTTCGTCGGCGAGCCTCACGTGTGGGGCGTCAGCGTCGGGCTCGGCGTACACCGCCACGCTGGGCAGCCCCGCGTCCTTGGCCGCGCGGATGACCCGCACCGCGATCTCACCGCGGTTGGCGACAAGAACCTTCGAGATCGTCGAGTTGGCGTGACTGGCCACTGCGCCTCCTGTAGAACTGAACACATTTCGGATGTCTAAGAGAAATTCTTACAAGCAATGTCGGAGGAAGTTTATGCGCCGCGCCGACGGCGACGAGACCCGGTGTCTAGTTCAGGCAGCCTCACGCAGTCGGCGCTTGATTCGGGCCAGCATCGCCGACATACCACGCAGCCGCAGCGGGCTGATCAACTCGGCCAGACCCAGATCGATGTAGAAGTCCTCCGGCACGGCCAGGATGTCGGCGGCCGGCTGTTCGTCGAGGCCGGCAGCCAGGATCGACGCGAAGCCTCGCGTGGTGGGAGCTTCGGGGGGTGCGCTGAAATAGAGCCGCACCCGCTCCGGATTCTGGGCGTCGACATGCAAAAACAGCGGTGACTGGCATTCGAGGACCGGCTCCATCGCCGCTTCTTTGAGGTCGGCGGGCAGGGCGGGGAGATCGTCGGCGAACTCCAACAGCAGCTTCAGCTTGTCCTGACCTTGGACTTCGCCGAAGTCGGAGACAACTTCGGCCAGCGGCGCAGGCATGTTCATCGGGCGGGAACGGCTCCCGGGTTCTCACCGGCGACGATCGGCACCCGCACGGCGTTGCCCCACTCGGTCCACGAACCGTCGTAATTGCGTACCCCGGGGATGCCGAGTAGGTGGGTCAGCACGAACCAGGTGTGGCTGGACCGCTCGCCGATTCGGCAGTACACGATCGTCTTGTCGTCCGGCTCGATGAACCCGTAGAGCTTCTCGAGCTCCTCGCGGCTGCGGAAGCGTCCGCTGTCGTCGGCGGCTTTACCCCACGGAATCGACTGCGCCGACGGGATATGTCCGGCCCGCAACGCGCCTTCCTCGGGGTATTCGGGCATGTGGGTGCGCTTGCCGGTGTACTCGTCGGGCGAGCGCACATCGATGAGCGGGCCGGTGCCCAGCGCGGCCAGCACGTCGTCTTTATACGCGCGGATCGGCTCGTCGTTGCGTTGCACGACGGGATAACCCGACGACGCTTTGGCGGGGACATCCAAGGTGGTATCGCGGCCGTCGTGGATCCACAGGTCGCGTCCGCCGTTGAGCAGCCGCACGTCCGGATGGCCGAAGAGCGTGAACACCCACAGCGCGTAGGCAGCCCACCAATTGCTCTTGTCGCCATAGATCACCACGGTGTCGTCCCGCGAAATGCCTTTGCGGTCCATCAATTCGGCGAATTGCTTGCCGTCGATGTAGTCGCGCACCCGCGGGTCGTTGAGGTCGGTGTGCCAGTCGACTTTGACCGCGCCGGGAATGTGGCCGACGTCGTAAAGCAGGACGTCTTCGTCGGACTCGACGATCGCGAGCCCTGGCCGGCCCAGGTTGCCGGACAGCCAGTCGGACGTCACCAGCCGTTCCGGGTGGGCGTAAGCGCTCAGCGTGGGGCTGGGATCTGCTGGTAGAGACACACCGCGAGCCTACCTAACCGTCAGTTGTGGTTGCGCCGACGTCGATGGTGCCACCAGTTATGAGCTGACCGGATTGGCGGCCCACAACTCGGCGATCGACAACCCGACTCGCGCCAGCATCGTCCGGGTCAGCGGCAGGCTCAAACCAATGACGTTGGACGGGTCGCCCTCGATCCGGTCGACGAACCAGCCGCCGAGCCCGTCGAGCGTGAACCCGCCCGCGACCGCCAGCGGTTCGTCGCTGTCGAGATATGCCTGCAGATCCGCTGCCGGAGGCTCGGCGAAATAAACTGTGGTAGCGGATGATTCGGCGATGCGCTGGGCCGCGCCGTCGACCAGTCGCAGCAGACAGTGCCCGGTGAACAACTGACCGGACCTGCCCGCCATCGCCCGCCATTGATCGCGCGCTGCGTCCGACGATGCCGGCTTGCCGACCAGTCGGCCGTCGAGGTAGAGCATCGAATCGCAGCCGATGACAACACAATTCGCGGCGATCGTCGGGTCCAGGACCGTCGCGACCTGGTCGGCCTTGGCTTCGGCCAGGCTGCGGACAATGTCGCCGGGCGAGGTATCCGAACCCAACGCGGCGACGACGGCATCCTCGTCAACGCCGGAGACGACGACCAACGGATCGACGCCGGCCTGTCGCAACACGTGTCGCCGGCCCACAGATGCGGACCCGAGGACTAGGCGGGTCATCGCACAGTCATCGCCCAGTCATCGGCGGGGCTCGGTGGCGCCATTCCTCAGCATCGCTTTCGCGCTGCATCGTCATCGGCGGGACTCGGTGGCGCCATTCCTCAGCATCGCTTCACGCTGCATCGTCATCGGCGCATGTGGGTCCGTTCCAGCAGGGTGATCGTCTGCCAGCTGAAGCTGGCGAAGCGAAGTTTGTCGACGGGCAGGCCCCAGCGGGTGGCCTCCTGCGCCGCTGGTTCGCCGCCGCCGCCGCCGCCGGCCGCTCCCAGCACGGCGATCAGCGCGGCCAACTCCTCGGCGGTCGGTTCGCCCTTGAGCACCTGGACGACCGGCTCGGGTGCCACCGCGACCTCAGCGGCCGCCGCGCCGTCATTGACGTCGTCACCGCTCATGGCGGTCTGAGCGTTCGTCTCGTTCCCGTCACTCGCTGCGTTCGTTCCGCTCACTCGACTCACAGCGGAATGTTCCCGTGCTTCTTCGGCGGCGTCTGGGCGATCTTGCGTTCCAGCAGCCGCAGCGCTACGCCGATGTAGCCGCGGGTGTGCGACGGCGGGATCACCGCGTCGACGTAACCGCGCTCGGCGGCGATGTACGGGTTGACCAGGGTGTCCTCGTACTCGCGCTGCAGTTGCAGCCGCAGCGCGTCTACGTCGTCGCCATCCTTGGCGGCTTCCTTGAGCTTCTGGCGGTAGACAAAGCCCACCGCGCCGGAGGCGCCCATCACCGCGATCTGAGCGGTCGGCCAAGCGACGTTGACGTCGCAACCCATGTCTTTGGAGCCCATGACGCAGTACGCGCCGCCGTAGGCCTTACGGGTGATCACGGTGATCTTCGGGACAGTGGCCTCGCCGTAGGCGTACAGCAACTTGGCGCCGCGGCGGATGATGCCGTTGAATTCCTGGCCGGTGCCTGGGAGGAAGCCGGGCACGTCGACCAGCATCACGACCGGAATGTTGAAGCAGTCGCAGGTCCGCACGAAGCGGGCGGCCTTCTCCGAGGCGTTGATGTCCAGGCAGCCGGCGAACTGGGTGGGCTGGTTGGCGACGATCCCCACCGGCCGTCCTTGGATGCGTCCGAACCCGATGACGATGTTCTGTGCGTATCCCTCCTGGATTTCGAGGAACTCGTCGTCGTCGAGGATTCGCCTGATCACCTCGTGCATGTCGTAGGGCTGGTTGGCGGAGTCCGGGATCAGCGTGTCGAGTTCGAGGTCCTCGTCGGTCAGGTTGTCCTCGATCGCGCCCTCGGGGAGGGGGAACGGCAACTTCGGCGGGTCAGTGAAGTTGTTGGGCGGCAGGTAGCTCAGCAGATCGCGGACATAGTCGAAGGCGTCCTGCTCACCCGAGGCGACGTAGTGCGCGGTGCCGGACTTGGCCATGTGCGTGTGGGCACCGCCCAGCTCCTCCATCGTCACGTCCTCGCCGGTGACCGTCTTGATGACGTCAGGTCCGGTGATGAACATCTGGCTGGTCTGGTCGACCATCACCACGAAGTCGGTCAACGCCGGCGAGTAGACGTGGCCACCGGCGGCGGCACCCATGATCAGCGAGATCTGTGGGATGACACCAGAGGCCAGGATGTTGTTGCGGAAGATCTTGCTGTACAGGCCGAGCGAGACCACACCCTCCTGGATGCGGGCGCCGGCGCCGTCGTTGATCCCGATCAACGGCCGGCCGGTCTTGACCGCCAGGTCCTGGACCTTGACGATCTTCTCGCCGTAAACCTCGCCGAGACTGCCGCCGAACACCGTGGCGTCCTGGCTGAAGATGCAGACGTCGCGGCCGTCGATGGTGCCGTAACCGGTGACGACGCCGTCACCGAGCGGGCGGTTCTTCTCCAATCCGAAGTTGGTGCTGCGATGCCGGGCCAGGGCGTCGAGCTCGACGAACGATCCCTCGTCCAGCAGCGCGTAGATGCGTTCCCGCGCAGTCAGTTTGCCCTTCTCGTGCACCTTTTCGATCGCGGCTGCACCGACTGGGTGCAGCGTCTCCGCACTCCGCTTGCGCAGTTCGGCGAGCTTGCCCGCAGTGGTGTGAATGTCGATGTCGTGCTCGGCCTGCGCCTCGACAGAAGTATCGGAAGTGCTCGTCATGGGAACCGAGCTTAACCGCCTCTTAAGATTGCAGCCGCATCAGGCCGCCGGCGATCTGCGTGTCCTGGGAATCGGAGTTTTGTTCCGCTCGGCGATGCGGAGGTAATCTTCGTCACTTGTCGCCTTAGTTGTCCCATGGGATCGGGTTCGGAGGAGCGCGTGGTGGATTGGGAAAGCGACCGCCTGCTGCGACGGTGGTGGAACGAGCCGGGCGACTGTTGAGTACCAATGGAGCCTGACTCACTCCGAGTGCCGCTGGATGCGGCGGCGCTCTGCGACGGACTGGTCGGGCCGGGCCTGCCTTGGCGTCAGCTCGACGTGGTCGCCGAGACCGGTTCCACCAATGCCGATTTGATCGCCAGGGCGGCAGACGGAACCGACATCGACGGATCGGTGTTGCTGGCCGAGCATCAGACCGCAGGTCGCGGGCGCCACGGCAGGCAGTGGTCGGCGCCGCCGCGGGCGCAGGTCGCCTTATCGGTGGGGGTGGGCGGCGGCTCGGTGCCGAGGTCGGGCTGGGGATGGCTGCCGCTGGCCACCGGGGTTGCGGTCGCTGACGCACTGAGCGCGGTCAGCGGCGTCGAGATCGGCCTGAAGTGGCCGAACGACGTGTTGGCCAACGGCGGCAAGCTCGCCGGCATCCTCGCCGAGGTTGCCGCGTCCGCGTCAGCGATCGTGCTCGGGTTGGGGCTCAACGTCACGCTGACCACCGCCGAGGCTCCCGACCCGGTCGCCACGTCGCTGCTGCTGCAGGGATCGTCGACTACGGATCGAAACACGTTGACACGGCGGATACTTCGTGAATTGGCCCTGCGCATCGATGCCTGGCGCACTGCCGGCGGCGCCGACTCGGCGTTGATCGCCGACTATCAGCGCTACAGCGTGACGCTGGGCTCCCGGGTGCGGGCCAGCATGCCCGGTGATCGTGAGGTGATCGGGATCGCCCGCACGGTCGACGAGACCGGGCGGCTGTGTATCGACACCGGCGGTGAGACGGTGGCGATCTCTGCCGGAGACATCACGCACCTGCGCCCCAGCGTCTAAAGTGCCAGCGTGGGCTACCCCGAGAACGTACTGGCCGGCAATGAGCAGGTCATTCTGCACCGCCATCCGCACTGGAAAAGACTCTTCTGGCCGGTGACCGTTCTGATCCTGGGTAGTGCGGCGGCGTCGTTCGGCTGCGCGGTGGTCAACGGCACCAGCTGGGATCCGACCGCCAAGCGGGTCGTCTTCTGGGTCATCGGCGCGATCTGGCTGGTGCTCATCGGCTGGCTGACGCTGTGGCCGTTCTTGAATTGGCTGACCACGCATTTCGTCATCACCGACCGGCGGGTGATGTTCCGGCACGGGGTGCTCAGTCGCAGCGGCATCGACATCCCGTTGGCCCGGATCAACAGCGTGGAATTCCGGCACCGACTGATCGATCGGATACTGCGGACCGGAACGTTGATTGTCGAGTCCGCGTCACAAGATCCGTTGGAATTCTACGACATTCCGCGCGTCGAGCAGGTCCACGCGCTGCTGTATCACGAGGTTTTCGACACCCTCGGATCCGAGGAGTCGCCGAGCTGATCCGTCCGGCCGCGCCGCGCACGCCAAGCGCCCAGCAGTGTCACGGTGCCGCTCTCTTGGACGTCCTCGAAGACCTCGGCGATCCCGCCCGCGGTGAGCGCTGATTCCAGCGCCTTGTCGCCGGTTCGGGCGGCTTCGTCCGGGAACACCCAGCGCCGGAACGCCCAGAAACGGAACGCCATCTGCAGCAGGTTGCCGATGACGTAGGCCGAGACGAAGTCGGCGATGTTCTCCAATGTCAACGACACCATCGGCACCCGCAGCTGCAGCATGTAGCTGGAGACCCACAGCGGCGCCATGCTCAGCAGAACGCCGACACCGCTGAACGCGAAGAACAGCAACGCCTCGTGGTGACGCTCCCGTCCGCCGCGGTCCCGGAAGCTCCACTCCCTGTTCAGGATGTACGACGCGATGACAGCGACGATCCCGGCGATGACCTTGGCGGTCACCGGCTTGGGCTCCAAGATGGTCAGCTTGAGGGTGTAGAAGATCGACGAGTCGATGACGAACGTGGTCGCGCCGACGATCGCGAACTTGATCAGCTCGTGATGGCGCTCGGCGTAGGGGCGCAGCCCCCCCGGCAGTCGGGCGATCGTGGCATCGGCGAAGGACACAATGTCGCAGTCTACGTATTGCTGGTAAGGGTGCTCTGTGACGGTGTCACCGCCGGCAATCGCCCGTTCAGCGGCCATGACACCATGATTGCCGTGCCGCGCACGTCCTCCCCCCAAGCCGCTACACCTGTCGTCGCCATGGTCGGTGGCGGACAGCTCGCCCGGATGACGCACCAGGCGGCGATCGCCCTGGGTCAGAGCCTGCGGGTGCTGGCCGCCGATGCCGCCGATCCGGCTGCCCAGGTCAGTCCCGACGTGGTGATCGGCTCGCACACCGACATCGATGCGCTGCGCCGCGTCGCCACGGGCGCTGACGTGTTGACCTTCGACCACGAACACGTGCCCGCTGAGCTGCTGGAAAAGCTGGTCGCCGAGGGAGTCAACGTAGCGCCGCCGCCGGAGGCGCTGGTGCACGCGCAGGACAAACTCGTGATGCGGCGACGACTGGAGGCCCTCGGCGCCCGAGTGCCGCGCTACGCGGCCGTCGAAAGCCGCGACGACCTGGACGGCATCGCCGAGTTCGCCCGTCGGGTCGATGGCCCGATCGTGGTCAAAGCTGCCCGCGGCGGTTACGACGGTCGCGGGGTGCAGCTGGCCGACGACGCGGCGGAGGCCCGCGAGATCGCCAGTCAATATTTAGATTCTGGTGTACCGGTACTGGTCGAGGAGCGGGTCGCGATGCGTCGCGAGCTTTCGGCGCTGGTGGCACGGTCGCCGTTCGGGCAGGGCGCGGCTTGGCCGGTCGTAGAGACCGTGCAGCGAAACGGAATCAACGTGCTGGTGATCGCCCCGGCCCCGGCGCTGCCCGGTGACAGCGCGGCCGCAGCTCAGCAGCTGGCGCTGGGGCTGGCCGCCGAGCTCGGCGTGGTCGGTGTGCTGGCCGTCGAGCTGTTCGAGACGGCGGATGGGCAACTGCTGGTCAACGAATTGGCGATGCGCCCGCACAACTCCGGGCACTGGACCATGGACGGGTCGCGGACCAGCCAGTTCGAGCAGCACTTACGTGCGGTGCTGGACTACCCGCTCGGCGCTACCGATGCCATCGCGCCGGTGACGGTGATGGCCAACGTGCTGGGTGCCGCCCAGACGCCGGCGATGACGCTCGACGAGCGGCTGCACCACCTGTTCGCGCGCATGCCCGATGCCCGGGTCCATCTCTATGGCAAGGAAGAGCGACCGGGCCGCAAGATCGGGCACATCAACTTCCTCGGCGGGGACCCTTTGGACGTCGCGGTCTTGCGTGAACAGGGCGAACGGGCGGCACACTGGTTGTCACATGGCGAGTGGACGGACGGATGGGATCCGCATGGCACCCGCGACCATGCAGTGGGGGCACCGCCAGGCGCGGAGCGGCCAGGGGGACGCAGCGATGATGAGGAGCGGCGCACATGACTGAACGGCCCAGTGTCGGGGTCATCATGGGTAGCGACAGCGACTGGTCGGTGATGGCCGACGCGGCCGAGGCGCTGGCCGAGTTCGACGTCTCCTACGAGATCGGCGTGTACTCGGCACACCGGACGCCGCAACGGATGCTCGACTACGCGCAGCACGCTGCCGGACGCGGCATCGAGGTGATCATCGCGGGCGCAGGTGGTGCCGCCCACCTGCCCGGGATGGTGGCTTCGGCCACGCCGCTGCCGGTGATCGGGGTGCCGGTGCCGCTGGCGAAGCTGGACGGCTTGGATTCGCTGTTGTCCATCGTGCAGATGCCCGCCGGCGTGCCGGTGGCCACGGTGTCGATCGGCGGCGCACGCAACGCGGGCCTGCTCGCCGTGCGCATCCTCGGGGTGTCCGATCCCGCGCTGCGCAGCAGAATCGTCGCTTTTCAGGGTGAGTTGGCGGAGTCGGTGCTGGCCAAGGATGCGGCGCTGAAACAGCGTCAGGGTAAAGTTACCGACGAGTAGCAAAGCAGAGTAGGAGGCTTGGGAAATGGCTCAGTGGGCCGGAGATTCGTCGTTCGATCTGTTCAAGCTGCCCGAGGAGCACGACGAGCTGCGGGCGGCGATCCGCGCTCTGGCGGAGAAGGAGATCGCGCCGTACGCCGCCGATGTGGACGAGAAACCGCGTTTCCCCGAGGAGGCACTGTCGGCGCTGAACGCATCCGGCTTCAACGCCGTCCACGTTCCTGAGGCGTACGGCGGACAGGGTGCGGACTCGGTCGCGGCGTGCATCGTGATCGAGGAAGTGGCTCGCGTCGATGCGTCCGCATCGTTGATCCCTGCGGTCAACAAGCTGGGCACGATGGGCCTGATCTTGCGCGGCTCCGAGGAGCTGAAGAAGCAGGTACTGCCGTCCCTGGCGTCCGACGGGGCGATGGCGTCCTACGCCTTGAGCGAACGCGAAGCCGGCAGCGACGCCGCATCGATGCGCACCCGGGCCAAGGCCGATGGAGACGATTGGATCCTCAACGGCACCAAGGCCTGGATCACCAACGGCGGCAAGTCAACCTGGTACACGGTGATGGCGGTAACCGATCCGGACAAAGGCGCCAACGGGATTTCGGCATTCGTGGTGAATAAGGATGACGAAGGCTTCAGCGTCGGGCCCAAAGAAAAGAAGTTGGGCATCAAGGGCTCACCGACCACCGAGTTGTACTTCGAGAACTGCAGGATTCCCGGCGATCGGATCATCGGTGACCCCGGCACCGGATTCAAGACCGCGCTGGCCACGCTCGACCACACCCGTCCGACGATCGGTGCGCAGGCCGTCGGCATCGCCCAGGGCGCAGTCGATGCGGCGATCGCTTACACCAAAGACCGCAAGCAGTTCGGCGAGTCGATCAGCTCGTTCCAGGCCGTCCAGTTCATGCTTGCCGACATGGCGATGAAGGTCGAGGCCGCGCGGCTGATGGTCTACAGCGCCGCCGCCCGCGCCGAGCGCGGCGAATCCAACCTGGGCTTCATCTCTGCCGCATCCAAATGCTTTGCCTCCGACGTGGCAATGGAAGTCACTACCGATGCGGTGCAGTTGTTCGGTGGCGCCGGTTACACCACCGACTTCCCGGTAGAACGGTTCATGCGCGACGCCAAGATCACCCAGATTTACGAGGGCACCAACCAGATTCAGCGAGTGGTGATGTCGCGCGCACTGCTGCGCTGACCGTCGACGGGTACTAGTTCGGATTCTCGAGCGAATGTGCAGTTGACGCGCGTCTGAGAGCCCGCGGCGCTAGAGTCACGCTGAAATCATGTCCCCCTCGGTGAATGCCTTGCTGGAACGCGAGGCGCCACTGGCGCAGTTGAATGCGCTGGCGCGTCGCGTGTCCCGTGGCGGACTAGGGGAGGTGGTCTTGCTACGCGGCGAGGCCGGCGTAGGCAAGACCGCAATGCTCGCCAGGTTTGGCGAGCAGCTCAATTCCGGCCTACGGGTGTTGCGCGGCTGGTGCGACCCGCTGGTGGCGCCACGTCCGCTGGGTCCGCTGATCGACGCCCTGCCCGGTTTGGACACCGCCGCGGCTGCGGCCTTAGCCGGTGCCGTCGATTCCGGGGATACCGCACGGATTTACCGACAGCTGTTGGGTGCGTTGGGCGACGGGTCCCGCTGGGTGTGGGTGATCGAGGACGCGCACTGGGCCGATAGTGCCACCCTGGACCTGGTGCGGTTCCTGGCGCGACGCATCGGGGCGCTGCGATTGCTGTTGGTGGTCACGTTCCGCGACGACGAATTGGCGCCGACACATCCGCTGGCCGTGACGCTGGGGGACCTGGCGAACTTTGCTGCGGTGACCCGAATCCGTCTGGCGCCGTTGAGTTCACCGGCGGTGGCGACGCTGGCCGCCGGTAGCTGGGTCAACGCCGACCAGTTGTACGACATCACCGGCGGCAACGCGTTTTTCGTGACGGAGGTACTGACTGCCGGGCCGGACGCGTTGCATCGAAATGGTTTGCCGCGCAGCGTGTCCGAGGCGGTGTGCGGTCGACTGGCGCGACTTTCCGCCAAGGCCCGTCAGGCTGCGCACGCTGTCGCGGTCTGTGGACCGCGCGCCGACATCGCCTTGCTGGAGAAGATGTGTCCCGAAGCCCGGCCTGCCTTGAGCGAATGCCTCGACGCCGGGATCTTGGTCGCTGCAGGGGATCTGATCGGGTTTCGCCACGAACTGGCGCGACGGGCAACGCTGGCACAGATTGCTGACTTTGACCGCACCGAGTTGCACCGGCGGGCGCTCGACGTCTTGACGCAGCCACCTATTGAAGCGAACGCCTTGGCGGCGTTGGCCTTTCATGCCGGGGAAGCAGACGATGGCGAGGCGGCGATCCGGCATGGGATTGCCGCGGCCGAACGGTCCGCGTCGCTCGGCGCCAACCGGGAAGCCGCGAGCTCCTATGCTCTTGCGCTGAGTCACGCCGCCGCCGTTCCCGACGAGCAACGAGTCGTCTGGCTCGAGCGCTACGCCTTCGCGTGTTACCTGAGCGGGCAGGCCGAACCGGCGGTCGCAGCGTTGCGGGATGCGATCGCGCTGCGTCGCAACCTCGGTCATCAGCTCGAGGAGGGCGACGACCTGCGCTGGTTGTCGCGGCTGTTGCAGCCGCTGGGACGGGCCGGCGAAGCCATCGAGGCGGCGCACGCGTCGCTGCGATTGCTGCAGGGCCTCGACCCGTCACCGCAGCTGGCCTGGTCGCTGCTCAACATGGCTCACATCAGCGCCCTCGCGCTGGATCCGGTGTGCGCACACTACGCGGACAGTGCTCTAGCCCTCGGTACCGAATTAGCCGATCCCGCAATGGTTCTCCGTGCCAGCGGCTATGCGGCGCTGACTGTTGTGTTCAGCAGTGGCACCGGTTGGGACGAGCTGGAGGCAGTGTGGCGCGAAGCGTTGTCGGCGCCTGGCCTCGAGGAGCACGCCGCGGTGCTCGGCGTGCTGATCTGCTGGTACACCGTGCTGCGTTGTGAATTGGATCGCGCCGAGAACTTTTTGGCCGAAGCATCGCAGTTCTGCGATGACCGCGACCTCGGCATGTTCAGCGCGCTGCTGACCGCTGCGGCGACGCTGGCGGCTTTGCACCGCGGCGAGTGGGATCGCGCCGCGATCACCGCCGAAGAGATTCTGACCCGGCCCGAGCTCAGCCCCCAGCACCGAATTCTGCCGCTTGTGACGCTCGCGCTGATCCACGCGCGGCGTAGCCAGCGGCCCGTCGTGTCGCTGCCGAATGAGGTCGATGCCGGCGCTCAACCCGGTGACCTGGTCCACCTGGGTGCGGTGTCGGCCGCGCGCGCCGAAATAGCTTGGCTCAGCGGCGATGACGAGAAAGCGCAGGCCGAAGCGCAGACCGGGCTGGCGGCCGCGCGCGAACACGCCGACCAGTGGCAGATCGGCCAGCTACGCCGCTGGCTCTACCGGGCCGGTGGCACGTGTGAGACCACCGACGGCGACGCGCGCACGCCGTTCGAGCGCGAAGTTCGCGGGGACTGGCGGGGTGCGGCGCAGGAGTGGGATCGCCGCGGCTGCCCATACGACGCCGCACTGGCTCAACTCGGCGGCGACGTGCCCGCGGTGAATGCGGCGCTGGCCACCTTCCGCCGACTCGGCGCCAAGGCGGCCGCGCGCCGCGCTCAACAGCGCCTCGCCGCGCTGCGGGAGCGCGCCCCGCGCACCCGGCGAGCCGACACGCTGTCGGATCCTCATGCGCTGACCGGCCGTCAGCGCCAGGTTTTCGACCTGCTCGCCGCCGGGCGCAGCAACCGCGAGATCGCCGCCGAGCTGAACATCAGCCCCAAAACCGTCGGCCACCACGTAGAGGCCATACTCGTCAAGCTCGGCGCCGAAAACCGCACACATGCCGTTGCCTACGCGTTGCAGCACCGGGCCGCCGCATTGCAGGCAGAGGCATAGGTTACGCCGCTGCGCCAGAGGCAGTTTCGCTGGCGCCGGCCTGTTCGATGCTCAGCAGGCTTTCTGCTTCGTGTTCCTGCCGGTAGGCCGCCCCGCCGCCGTTGAGCCCGAACAACCGCTTGCTCCACAGCAGCCATATCACTGCCACGATGTTGACCAGGAGCGCGACAAGCCGCAGGGCGGTGATCTTTTCGGTCAGCTCGTAGATTTCCAGCGGGAGAAAGACACTGGTGGCGATCACCGCGAAGTACTCACCCCAGCGCTTCATCAACCACAGCCCGACGGCCTCGATCAGCTCGATCAGCGCGTAGGCCGCCAGGCCGACAGCGATCCACTGCAGTGTCGATGAGGACAACTCGAACGCGTGCGCGATATGACGAACGAGCTTGGAGTTCTCCGGATCCCAGCCGATCTGATTGGCCAACGGCTTGAGTAGCGGAAGGTCTCGGTCCAGCGCGTGCTGCAACCGTTCGCGTGATCCCTTGACCTCCAGCACGCCGACCGCCACCAGCAGAAAAATGACACAGCGAAACGCGCGTTCGATAGCGAGCGCGCGCATCAGGGTCCGGTCGCGCAGAAATCGTCCGCGCGGGATTTCCGGCGCGGTGTTCGCCGGGCCGCTGCGGTGCGGCGGGCCCACAACGAAAGTCTCGCAACGTAAACACCGCCACGCCTCACCGGCGGGAGTATCCGCCTTCAAGCGGTCGCGGAGATTGGGCTCATCGGGAGCAAATGTCGCGTGCCCGCGCAAACCGCACGAGCGCAGAGCAAAATCCACCATGAGAGCACGCTACAGGCCCTTGCCTGTTCGCCAGCGGTATCGGTGAACGAGGCCGATCTGTACGGTAACCGGCATGACCAGCACCTCGCGCGAGGCCGTGCGCAACGGGTTGCTGATCGATGCCCTGCGCGGGCCCGTCGACCTCAATGCGGTGGATTGGCATGTCAAACACCGAAATCCGTCGGCCACGCCGGAGGAAGTGCGTACCGAGACGCTCGACGCCATTCGCGAATGGGTCGGCCAGGGATTGTTCCGGCTCGGTGAGATCAGCGGCAAAGCCCGACGTTTCGCTGCCTGGCATCATTCACTCGAACATTCGCTGCACCGGATCTCGCACGCATACGTCAGACACTATGACGATCCCGAGAAGTGGATGTTCTCGGCTTGGCTGGCGCTTACTGCAACGGGCGAACAACTCGCGCAGTCACTCGAAGAAAGAGACCTCGACGGCTATCGCCGCAAAACTTAGCTGCTTTTGAGTTGTGCTGTGCAGTAATAGTTTTCGGTTTGACCTTCGTTGCGCTGCGGTGCGGGCAATCCGGCGTCGGCCAGCAGTTGTCCGGACCGGTGCCTGGCCGTCTGCCAGCCGCGCTCGCCCAGATAGGGCGCGACGTCGTGGCGTTCGCCGCCGTACCACAGGTCGTCGAGGCGGGCGTCAAGGCCGTGCTCGTACCACTTCTCCGACGTCGTGTGCATGACCTCCAGCGATTCCGGTGTGCTCAGGAAGATTTCAACAACCAGTCGGCTGCCTGCGGCGCTGAGGCCGGTGATGTTGTCCAGCAGCCGATCCTGGGCCGCCGGCGGCAGGAAGGCCAGTAGGCCCTCAGCGAGCCAGACGGTCGGTCGGTGCGGGTCGAAGCCGGCCTGCTGCAAGGCTGCGGGCCAGTCGTCGCGCAGATCGACCGGCACCGCGCGCAGGTCGACGGTCGGCTCCGCCCCGGCGGCGGCGAGCGTCGCGGTCTTGAAGTCGGTGACCTGTTGCTGGTCTATCTCGAACACCACGGTCTCTGCGGGCCAGGACAGCCGGTAGCCGCGGGCGTCGAGGCCGGAGGCCAAGACCACCACCTGCCGGATGCCGGACGCCGTCGCGTCGGCGATGAACAGGTCGATCAGACGAGTGCGCACGGTCAGCAGGTCCGTCATCGGTTGCATGCCCCACGGATGGCCGGGAATGTCGACCTCGTCGGCGCTGAGTTCGCCCGTCGCCCAGCGGGTGAAAAAGTCGACGCCGACCGCACGCACCAGCGGCTCCGCGAACGGGTCGTCAATCAACTTCTCTCTGGTCGCGCGGGCCCTGCCTGCCGCCACCATGGTGGCGGTCGCGCCCACGCTCGTTGCCAGATCCCAGGTGTCATTGTCGATGCGCGCCATGACGGCCAGGGTAGCGAGGTTGCCCAGGCGCGTCCGAACGCCGACGTCAGTTCGGCGGTCCGACAGGATTCGCCATACCTACGGCGGAACTCATCGGCAGCGCTTAACGCGTCGGTCAGCTTCCATTCACTTCCCTGCGATCCAGGCCGCGTACGGTCCCGCGGTATGAGCGTTCCTTCGGCCGAGCCTGCCTCGGGACTGGCAGCAGATGGAAACTGGTCTCCGCAGCGGTGGGAAAGCACCTTCATCTACCTGAAGAACGAATCGCTGGAAACCGTGGTCGAGGAGGCCACCCGGCAGACGAACTCCTACGGCGAGCAGGGGTGGGAGATCGTAGGCTCGTCGGTGCAGCGTGCTCAGGTCTCGCATCACTTTGCCGGGTACGACAAGGGCGGTGAGTTCTACTTCGAGTGGAGCATCGTCTGCACCTTGAAGCGGCCGCTGCCGCCCTCCTAGGCCACGAGCGGACGCGCGGCTGGCACACTCCGGTTGCGCGTTGACTTAACATCGCGTGGTGACCGAATCCCGCTCGATCGGCGAACCCGCCGGGGTCGTAGTCGACACCTGCGCGCAGGACGGGCACGGACATCCCGCCCCGCAGGACGCCCGATGGCAGCACAGTGCGCAGTGGGCCTGGCGACTGGCTTGGGTCAGCATGGCCGCCATGCTCAGCGAGGGTGTGGTAGGGCTATGGCAGGGTCTCGAGGTCGGATCCGTCGCGTTGACCGGTTGGGCACTGGGTAGCCTCCCCGAGGCGCTGGCCAGCGCCATGGTCGCGTGGCGGTTCTCCGGCTCGCGCACGTCGTCGCACACCGCCGAACGACGAGCACAGCGCGGTGTTGCGCTGTCGTTCTGGCTGACGGCTCCCTACATCGCCGCGGAGTCCGTCCATCACTTGCTGGACAAGCAGCACGCGGAGACCTCGGTGATCGGCATCGCGTTGACGGCCGTGTCCTTGGTGCTGATGCCGACTCTCGGGCATGCCAAGCATGTCCTCGCCCAGCGGCTGGGCTCAGCGGCGACTGAAGGCGAAGGCACCCAGAACTATCTGTGCGGTGCGCAGGCCGCAGCGGTATTGGTCGGTCTCGCCGTGACCGCTTTCCGGCCGGGCTGCTGGTGGTTCGACCCGGCGATCGGTCTGGGTATCGCCGCCACGGCGATCTGGCAGGGCGTCAAATCGTGGCGCGGCGAAGACTGCTGCTGACGTCCGATCGTCATTCGTCGTTGACGCCCGGGGAGTCGGAGCTCCAGGTGCTCGGCATCATCGGCACTGTCGAGCTGCCACCGAACTTGTCTTCGGTCAACGTGGCCAACCCGGACGGTTCGGCACCGGTTGCCCGGGCCGCGCTACCGGCGAAGCCGATCGGCCCGGCACCGCGAATCGAGGCAGTCACGGCCGGCTCTGAGTTCGGGTAATTCAGCTCCTGGTCCAAGTCCATGTACTCGTAGCCGCGGCCGAGCATGGTGCTTTCGGCCGGCCGTCGCCGCTGCAGAGGCTGCTTCTCCTCGGTAAGCGCTGCAACCGCGGGTATCTCGGCGGCGTCGGGCGCCGCCGTCTTCTTGGCGCGCGCCGCGGCGTCGGCTGCCCGCCGCGCGGCCAAACCCAGGTCGCCGACCATGTACATGTATGCCGGCATCGTCACGCCCGTCGGTCCGGCCGGTGTGGACGGGGGAGGGGGCGCAGGCGCTACGGCTGGGGCGTGGGCCAGCGTCACGGGGGCAGGCGCGGGAGTCATTGGCGCTGGCGCGGCTGGCGGGGGCGGAGGCGGGGCCATAGCAACCAGCGGTGCCAGCAACGGCGCGGTCGCGGCCGGCGCCAGCCCGGCCAGTCCCGCCAAGCCTGCCAGACCGGCCAGCCCGACCGGGGCAGCTGCCAGTGGAACCAGGGTCGCGGCCGCCGCCGGCAAGAGGGCCGGTAGCAGAACGGGCAGCGTCGCCTCGAGGATGTAGTGCAGCACCTGGATGGTATTACCGATCGTGGAGCCGACGATCTCGGTAAGCGCCGCCGGGACGACCAAGACGAGAGCCTGAGGATTGAACGCGGCGGTGTAGACGATCGCCAAGAAGTCGTCGACGATGACGACGCCGGTGAAGGCAATATAGGACCCCGGGTCCAGCGGCACCGACAGGTCGTAGGCGATGGACTCGGGGGTGAGGTAACTCAGAAAGTCGCCGGTGAACGCCAGCCAGTTCCCAGGAATGGGGTACGGCGGCAACCACGACGGGTTCAGCCCCTGCAACCACGTCGCGATCGGATCGTTGAAATCGGTGAAGCCGATCTGGTTGAAGAAGTTCAGTATCTCTTGATACTCGGGGCCGATGTTCGGGTACGAGGGCTGGGGAAAAAGCCCTTGCAGATAGTTTTCCAAGTCGGTGAACCACGCGGGCGGAGCTGTCGGGGTTGCGACGGCCTGTGACGCCGACTTCGCGATCGTCGGAGCCGGTTGGGTTGTCGGGGTGGCCGCGACTGACGCGTCCGCGACACCTTCATACGTGCTCATCACGGTGGCGGCCTGCACCCACATCCGCGCATAGTCGGTTTCGTTGAGCGCGATCGGGATGGTGTTGATGCCAAGGAAATTCGTGCCCTGCAGCACCGCGTGGGTGGCGTGGTTGGCAGCCAACTCACCCAAGGTCGGCATCCCGGCCAGCGCCGCGGTGTATGCGGCCGCCGCGGTTTCGTGCTCGGCAGCGCGCGCGGCGCTATTCACGCTTTCCTGTTGCAACCATGCCAGATAGGGCGCATGAGCGGCGACGTAGCTCTCGGCGCTCGGGCCGTCCCAGGCCCCCCCGTGCACGCCGGCGAGCACCTCGGTCAGCTCGTCGGCCGTCTCCGTGTAGTTGACGCTCAACGCTTTCCACGCCTCGGCGGCGGCCAGCAGCGAACCCGGCCCCGGCCCGCTACTCAACAGCGTCGAGTGCACTTCGGGTGGCGCAGCCATCCAGATCGGAGCGGTCATGACGCATCTTTCCTGCCCGGCGTGACGGGTATGTCGGTTAAGACACAGTCACCGCACAACCCGCTGTTGCGGGTGCGGTAGTAGAGACAGCAGCTGGTGCGTCGGTAGCCAGTGTCGCCGGATCGTATTGCGCCAGACAGTCTCTCGTCGGCACATAATCGTTCGGCCAGCCGGCGGGCAGAATCGGGTGCGCCCACGCGGCGGTGCTGGTCGAAAACATTCGCGGCTCCGAGCAGGGCCGAAGCCGCGTTGCCGCGCAACAACTTCGGCGAGATCGGGCCCAGCCGATTCAATGCCGTCGCCAGCGGCGTCAGGTGCCCGTCGAGGATCAATTCAGCCAGCATCGGCTCAAGGTCGTCGCCCTGCCAGGCCAGCGGGTGGGCGACGTGCAGGGTGACGTGGCCACCGGTTTCGCCGAACGACAGCTCAGGGGTGCCGAGGTCGGGCAGCAACCGGTGGCCAATCACCGCGCCGACGCCGATCGACCACAGCCGCGCGGCGAAGCCGAGGAAGAATGTCGATACCGCGACGCGGCGTTCGGTGGCGCCGATGCGCGTCCGTACGCGTTCCACGATGCCTGCGAGCAGTTCGAAGTCGGTGTAAAGCTGCTGCACCGGGAGCATGCCGGCGCTTACAGGTCCGGTACCCAGGGCGAAATACTCATTGATCTCGCCGATATCAGCGAGCGCGGCCGCGGTCGCCGCAGGCGGGGCGTGGGTGCACGCCACCCAGGAACGACGCGACATCGGCGCTCGCCACAGCTCTCTCGGGGTCGACCGCCCCGGGTTGCAGAATGCGACGACGCGAGTGTCCTGGCTCTCGGATCGCTGCTCGCCTCGCCTTCCGACCTTGCGGCCGTGGCTAGTGAGGGTCGCTCCCCGATGACAGTGGCGGGACCGCGCCGGATTCACACCGGCTTCCTACGTCGTCATCGCCTAACGCAGGAAAGTGTGTCATACCGCGCCAAGCACCGCAGCAGATCCCATAGCGCGTGTGGTGTGATTCAGTCGCCGTGCAACGCAAACCGGTTTCGCGCGACACGACAGAAAGGTGCTCTCATGACAACCGCCAGCCCTGCGATCGTCGACACCGACGGCAGTCGTGAGCAAGTCTGGCCGCTACCCACCGACGAGCACAGCCTGCTCGACCTCATCCACTTGTGTTTCGAGGAGTACTGGGATGACATCTGGTTCGGGGTGCTGATCCAGGGGGCAGCGTGGGAAGTCGCGGCGCCCAACCCGCCCAAGCGCATTTCGATGTACGACGGCTACGTCACCATCGATTTCGGCCGCTGGCACTTTCATCTGTGTATCGGCGAGCACACGGCCAGCGGACCCGAACTCGGCCGGATCCGCAGGTGTGCAAGCGCCGAGCTGTACCGCGGCATCAGCGGCGACGGCTGCCCCACTTCGTGGGGCGTCCGCCTATTCAACGGTCGCAACGAGCAAATGATGACAGTGATGCTGCCCAACCCGTTCTTGACGAACGACCAGCAGATCCGCGACCAGCCGGCATGGGAGCAGCTTGCGCTGTGGGACCGGCTGCGGCAAACCTTCCTCGGGCTGGAGCCTGATCCACTTGACCGCTCCGGCAAGGGTTTTGGTCATAGCTGATCGCGGCGCCACATCACCCCGCGCCGGCGCTCAACGCGTCCAGCGCTGCGTCGATGTTCGGGATGACCGCGGGACCGTGGCGGGCGACGATCTGGCCGAGGGAGCGGGCGAGGTGCGGTCCCACCGCGTCGGCCAGCAGCACCTCTTCGGCGATCACGATGCCGCCCACCACGTGTGCCGCGCTCAACCGGCCGTCGGGAGTCACCTCGTAGCGCCAGTCGCCGATCTGCAGCCGTGCGGGTTGTGATCGGAACATCCCGCGACGCGCGGCGGTGTGCGTCGACGCCCGGCAGCCCGGCGAAAACGTTGATCACCAACGCGATTCCGCCCGGTCCGGCCAGCGCGCCGGTGACGGTGCGGCTCACTCGTTCGGCGTCGAAAGCTCGCCATCAGTCGTTCATGGCGAGCACGAACGACGGCGCGAGGGTTTCGGCCGTCCCGCTGCGACGCACCGCCGTTCCGGCGGCGTAGAACTCCACCGTGTGATAGCCCCAGGCGTAGTTCTGGATGGCGAAATGCACCCCGACGACTCCGGATGCGCCGTCGCGCTCGGCTTCGCTCTGCATGCGCGACATCGCCAACTCGCGCGCTTCGTAGTTTCCCTGTCGTCCACTGCGGCATCTCGGTGTTGCGGCCCATCTGCCGCAGGGTCTGCAGAAAGCCTTGCGCGGCAATGTGAAAGACGCAGTTGCCCATGACGAACGCCACCGGCGCGTAGCCCGACCGAAGCAGGGTCGCCATGTCCTGTCCGGACAGATGGCTGGAGAAGGCCTGCCCGTTGCCGCGCCGAAACGCCCCTGGTTTCGGGGTGTAGCGCACCGCGGTGCCGACCGCGATGAACTCCAAGTGCTCGGATTCGGCGCCGTGCTGGCGCCATTCCAGGCGGACACCGACGACACCGTCGGCGCCCAGTGCGTCGGCTTCGGCCTGCATGCGGGCCATGGCATTCCAGCGCGCCCGATACGTCGCCTCGGTGAGCACCGGAAGCTCGGATTGTTGCCGGATACCGGTGAATTGGTAGCCCACGTGGTAGACCGAGACACCCATCACGAGATCGAGCGGCTCGAAACCGGCCCCGTGCAGAAGTGCGAATTCGTTGATCGACAGGTCCGAGGTGAAGACCTTGTCGGCGTGCGACAGCCGTTCGCTGGCAACGGGGTCGAGCGGGGTCGATGACACGTCGAGGCCCTTTCGCCGGTTGCGCACATCGTACGAGGCCGATCGGCGCACGCGCGTCGTTCAGTCCAAGCGGTACCGAATCAGCCGTGAACTGTTTGCGACGACAGCCACCGACGACGCGTTGTGCAGTATCGCGGCGAGCACCGGCGACAGTGCGCCGCCGGCGCCGATCAGCAGCCCGGCGGCGTTGACGGCGATCGACATGCCGTAGTTCTGCCGGATGACCTCGACCGCGCGGGCACCCAGATCGCCGACGTCGAGCAGGCGGCGCAGATCGTCGTTGGCCAGCGCGACGTCGGCGGTCTCGACGGCGACGTCGGTGCCGGCCAGGCCCATCGCGATGCCGATGTTGGCCGCCGCCAGCGCCGGGGCGTCGTTGATGCCGTCGCCGACCATCCCGACGATGTAGCCCTCGTCCTGGAGTTTGCGGACCACTTCGAGTTTGTCCTCGGGCAGCACCTCGGCGCGCCACTCGTCGATGCCGAGCTCGCCGGCAACGACTTTCGCGATCTCGGGGTGATCGCCGGTCAGCATCACGATGCGGCGGATTCCGTTGGCGCGCAGCTTCTTCAGCACATCGGGTGCTTCGGCGCGGATTTCGTCGCGCAGGCTGATCAACCCGACCAGCGTGCCGTCCACCGCGAGCAGCAGCGGGGTTTCGGCCTGGCGGCGCAGCTTGTCGACCCAGTCGGCCGCCTCCTGGACACCTTGACGTTCTCCGAGCGCAGCAGCGACGGGCTGCCCAGCAGCAACGTCCGCCCGTCCGCCCAGATCCGCATGCCCAGGCCGACCAGCACTTCGCATTCCTCGTGCGGCGGAATGATGATGCGGCGTTCCTCGGTCGACCGGATCACGGCCTCGGCCAACGGGTGCCGGGAGTGCAGCTCCGAGCTCGCCGCGTAGGCGAGCACCTGCTCGGGTTGCCAATCATTGTGCAAGCGCAATGATATTCGTCACCACCGGGCGCCCGACGGTGAGCGTGCCGGTCTTGTCGAAGACGATCGCGTCCACCCGGCCCGCCTGCTCGAGATGCGACCCGCCCTTGATCAGGATGCCGCGGCGCGCGCCGTTGCCGATCGCCGCGCTGATCGCGGTCGGCGTCGACAAGCCCACTGCGCACGGGCAGGCGATCAGCAACATCGTCATCGCGCGCCGGACGTCGCCGGTGAGCGCCAGGGTGATCGCGGAGACGATGAACGAGATCGGCACGAAGCGGCGGGAGAAGTTCTCGCCGACGGTCTGGATCGGTGCCCGATCGTGTTGTGCCTCTTCGACGCGGGAGATGATGCGGCCGATGGTGGTCTCGTTGCCGACGGCGCGGGCGCGAACCACCAGACGGCCGCGCAGCACCACCGAACCCGCGTGCACCGCGCCCCGGCGACGATGCTGACCGGCAGGGTTTCGCCGGTGATCGCGGACTGGTCGACAATGGCCTCGCCGTCGACCACGTCGCCGTCGACCGGTATCGCCACGTGGTCGTGGATCACCACGTCGTCGCCGATCTGCACGGTGTCGATCGGCACCTGCACCTCGTCTGTACCGTCGGTGAGCAGAATCCATGCCGTATCGGCGGTGCCGCGCAGCAGATCCGAGATGGCCCGCCGGGTCCGTCGCAGCGTCAAATCCTGAAGGTACTCACCGATATTCAGCAGCCACAGCACGGTGAGTGCGACCACGTTCTCGCGCAGCACCAGGCTGGCGACGGTCGCCGCGGTCACCAGCGCGTCGGTGCCGGCGCGCCCGGACCGCAGCCAGCGCAACGCGCCGCGCAGGAACGGATAGCCCATGAACACCGTCGCGCCGGTCGCGACCAGCTGGCCGCTCGGGCCCAGCAGCGGTGGCCGGTTGAAGGCGTAGCGGCGCACGCCGAGCAAGGCGAGCGCGGCGCCGCCGATCACCATGCGCAGCACCTCGGTGTTGCGGATGTCGGACGAGCGCGGTGTGCGAGCCGGAATCAGTTCGGCGGCAACGTGTTCGGCGGACGTGATGGCCGCCAGTACCTCGTCGCGATCGCAGCGCTTCGGCGAATACCAGACGACGACCGAGCCGGTGTGGGGATAGGCGTGCACGGCGCGCACGCCGTGCTGCCGTCCACCGCCTCTTCGACCGCGACCGCGCGCCGCGAATTCGCGCGCACCCACGGCACCTGCACCCGCATCCGCCCGGCCGCGTCGGAGATGACCTCCAAATCCGGGCTAGCATGTCCGCCGACCATGCAGCCGCAGCTGCGGATCAGTGCTCGTGGTCGTGTCGTGCTCGCCGATGGCCGGAGGCTGTGCCTCCTCGCCGATGCGCTCGCGGGCTTCGGCCACCACGTCGGCCAGCTTCAGCCGGGCTGACTCCGCTGCTTCCTCGGCGCGACGGGTTCCGCGCAGGCCCCACTCCGGTCGCGGTCACGGCGGCGTCGTGAAGTGGGGCCTTGGCCAGGGCTTTGCGCACGACTTCGTAGGCGCTCACCCCGACCAGGCCGGTGACCACCGTCCCGGCCGCCTTACCCAATAGTCCCTGCACCACCATCGCGAAACATCCTCCCGTCATGTCGTACGGCCCGAACTCATGGCTTTCGACGACGTTAACATCGAAATATTGCGATATCAATATGTATCGCGGTGCTGGCGGCGGCGAGTCGCCGGCCAGCCGGGCGCTCGGAGGCGGACGCCCGAACTGGCCAGGCCCCTCGTCGCGCGAGCGGCTTGACGCTAGAACATGCGGGTGACCTTCTCGGTCTCCATCCTGCGCGGCAGCGCGGCCGGGTCGGGGTTGGCCACCTGGACCAGCGATCCGCCGACCGCCAACACGCCAGCAGGCCGTCGATCACGTCGTCCGGGGCATCCCACGACGCGGTCGACAGCACCCGATCGCCGGCCGTCAAACCCTTTGCCGCCGCGGCTGTTTGGCAGGCGGCCAGCACCTCGTCGACCGATCGGCCGGCCAACGCCGGGCCGGGATGGCGCTCGGCGACAATCTGGTCGCCGTGCACCCGCACCGCGGTCGCATAGTCGGTGACCCCGATCGGCAGGTCGGGTACCGGGCGGCCGAACGCGTCCAGCGACAGCACCGCCACCTCGCCGGCGCCGGTGGCGTCAGCCTCGTCGAGCCGCTCGGCGGTGCACAGTGCGATATCGGCCGCTACCTCTTCCGGACCGCCGAGCAGCGACTTCCGCGCCGATCCACCACACCCCGAACAGCACCGCCGCAGTCTGCCAATGCGCCGGCAGCAGCACCGCCACCCGGCTGGCCGGCCCGCCGCCCAACTCGTCG
Source organism: uncultured Actinomycetota bacterium (assembly GCA_963834615.1). Classification (GTDB taxonomy): domain Bacteria; phylum Actinomycetota; class Actinomycetes; order Mycobacteriales; family Mycobacteriaceae; genus Mycobacterium. Next base: position 231,768 of record CAWICO010000001.1, on the reverse strand, counting down.
CGCAACAGGTTGCCGGTCTTGGCGGCCCAGTTGGCCAGCGTGACCGCGGACAGTTCGATGCGCTCGCCGGTGGCGTCGTCGTAATAGGTGATGCGCGGCCCGACCGGGTCGGCGCGCAGCATCGGGTCCAGAATCGCTGCGCTGACGGTGTCCACTCAGCTGACGGTAGTCACTATCAGTTGACGCACTCGGGGTGGTCGGTGCCGGCGGTCAGGATCGGCGACGGCGGGGGAGCGTCGGTGTTGGCTGCCTCGGAGTTGGACGACGGCCGCCAGCGCGGCGGGTGGCCGTCGCCGAGGCCCGAGCCCGGGCCGGTGTAGTCGTTGCCCAGCACCACCCGGACCGCGCCCTGCGGTACCGACGCATTGGCGATGACGGGCAGCCCGCCCAGCTCTTTGGCGACCGCTTGGCGCACCGAGGTCGTCGGCCTTGGCGCCTGCACCTGGCTGCTGGACACGTGCGCGGCCTCGTTGTTGCCGACGGCGCCGGTGGTGAACCCCTTGGAGGTCAACACTTGTGACACCGACGCGGCGAGCCCGTTGATGTCGGTGTCGTTGACGACGCTGGCGCTGGTCTTGTCCGGGCGTGTAGGCCAGCTCCTCGGTCTTGCCCTGTGCCTGATCCTGCAGCAGCCCGGCGACCCAGTCCTGCACCTGATGCGGGTCGACCCGCACCACGCTGTGCATTCCGTCGTCGCTCCAGCCGGACTCGTCGAGCACCGGGATGGTGGCGAACGCGACCCTGCCGGCGGCCAGCTTCTGCAGCTGGTTCACGAAATCCATGATGTCCCAACCGGATGACAGCACCACCGAGCGCTGGATGGCCTGCTGCAGTCGGTTCATCGTCGCCGGGCTCGACAGCGTCTTGCCCGAGATCACCTGGTGGGCCAGCGAGGACATCACCACCTGCTGTCGCACCACCCGGTCCAGGTCGCCGCGGGGCAGTTCGTGACGCTGCCGGACGAAGCTCAGCGCTTGCGGGCCGTTCAGCTTCTGCGGGCCGGCCGGAAAGTCGGCGCCCGACATCGGCTCGAACACAGGCTCTTTGAGGCAGACATTGACTCCGCCGAGGGCATCGGTGATCAACGAGAAGCCCAGCAGTCCGATCTCGGCGTAGTGGTCGACGGTGACGCCGGTCAGGTCGGCGACGGTCTTGATCAGCGCCTCGCGGCCGGCTTCGGTTCCCTCCGCCTCGGCCTCGGCGGCCGCGACGCCCGACTCGACCAGGCTGACTCGCTTCTCTTCTTTGGTCTGGCCGTAGACGCCGTTGATCTTGGTCTTGCCCAGACCGGGCGCCGAGACGTAGGTGTCGCGGGGAATCGAGATCGCGGTGGCCGACTTCCCGCTGTTGGGGATACGCACCAGGATGATCGTGTCGGTGTTGCTCGCCACCTCGTCACCGGCGCGCAGCGACGCCAACTCTTCCGGGCTCAGCGGGTTGCCGTGCGCATCGGTGCGGCTGTCCATGCCGACCAGCAGGATGTCGATCGCGCCGTCGTCGCCGCCTTGACCCAACGACGGCGCGAAGACGTGGTAGATCCCGTCCTCGAACGAGCGGACCTTGCTCCACGCCACCCCGGTGACGAGAACGACCGCCACGGCCGCCACGGTCGCAATCACACGGGCCACGCGTTGCTCAGGCATCACACCAGACTACTTTCGTCACAGCGGTATCGCTGGTAGCGCCGCGTCGGCGTGCCAGACTCGTGACCGTGCCGCAACGAATCGTGATCACCGGCGCCGGCGGGCAGGTCGGCAGCTTTCTGGCGGCCGAGGCGACCCGGCAGGGCCGCGACGTGCTGGCGCTGACGTCGTCGCAGTGGGACATCACCGACCCGCGGCCGCCGGGCAGATCGTGCAGACCGGCGACGTGGTGATCAACTGCGCGGCCTACACCGACGTCGACGGCGCCGAGACTGACCAGGCCACGGCACACGCGGTCAACGCGGCCGGGCCCGGACACATCGCGCAGGCCTGCGCGCGGGTAGGCGCGCGGCTGGTCCACATCTCTACCGACTATGTGTTCGGCGGCGACTTCGGCGACGCCGCGCCGCATCCCTATGAGATGGACGACGAGACCCGGCCGCTGAGCGTCTACGGGCAGACCAAGCTGGCCGGCGAACAGGCGGTCCTGGCCGCGCTGCCGCAGGCCGTCGTGGTCCGCACCGCCTGGGTCTACACCGGCGGGCACGGCAAAGACTTCGTCGCCACCATGCGCAGGCTGGCCGCCGGCGACGGCGTCGATCGAGATGGTCGACGACCAGATCGGCTCGCCGACCTATGTCGGCGACCTGGTCACCGCGCTGCTTCGAGGTGGTCGACGGGCGCGTGCAGGCGCCGGCGGGCATCGTGCACGCCGCCAACGCGGGCGAGGTCAGCCGCTTCGGGCAAGCCCGCGCCGTGTTCGAGGCCGTCGGCGCCGACCCGGAGCGGGTGCGGCCGGTGAGCAGCGACCACAACCCGCGGCCCGCGGCCAGGCCGCCGTATTCGGCGCTGTCCAGTCGGGGCTCGGCAGCAGGCCGGGCTGTCGCCGCTGCGGCCGTGGCAGGACGCGCTGGCTGGCAGCATTGACGGCGCGTAGGCCGCTAGTCTCGACCCGTGAGTGACGTCCTGCCGGTGGTGACGGTGACCTATTCGCCGGGCCCGCATCTGGACCGGTTTCTGGCATCGCTGCCGCACGCGACCGAGCGGCCGGTCAGCGTGCTGATGGCCGACAACGGCTCCACCGACGGGGCACCGCAGGCCGCGGTCGAGCGCTACCCGGACGTGCGGCTGTTCTCCACCGGAGCCAACCTCGGCTACGGCAGCGCGGTGAACCGCGCGATCAAGCGCAATCGCGAGAGAGGAGTCCGACGGCGACGAGTGGATCGTGGTGGCCAACCCGGACGTGCAGTGGGGTCCCGGCAGCATCGACGCGCTGCTGGACGCCGCGGCCCGCTGGCCTCGCGCGCGGCGCCCTCGGTCCGCTGATCCACGACCCGGACGGATCGGTGTACCCGTCGGCGCGCCAGCTGCCCAGCCTGGTCCGCGGCGGCATGCACGCGGTCGTCGGACCGCTCTGGAAAACAATCCGTGGTCGGCGACCTACCGCCAGGAGCGGCTGGAACCCAGCGAGCGACCGGTCGGCTGGCTGTCGGGGTCGTGTCTGCTGGTGCGCCGCGCGGCCTTCGAGCAGATCGGCGGTTTCGACGAGCGCTACTTCATGTACATGGAAGACGTCGACCTGGGCGACCGGCTGGGCCAAGGCCGGCTGGCTGAACGTCTATGTGCCGTCGGCGGAAGTGCTGCACCACAAGGGCCACGCCACCGCGCGGGAGTCGGCGCGCAACCTGGCGGCGCACCACAAAAGCACCTACATCTATCTCGCCGACCGGCATGCTGGACCCTGGCGCGCGCCGCTGCGCTGGGCATTCCGGGCCGGGCTGGCGGCGCGGGCGCGGCTGATGGTGCGCGACGATCGGCGAGCGAGGCAATCGAGAAGGGCGGCAGCGTGACGGTGAGCGACGGCGCAAGTCGATGCGGTATCCTGGTCGGCGGCAAGGGAACTCGGCTGCGGCCGTTGACGCTGTCGGCGCCGAAGCCGATGCTGCCCACCGCCGGGCTGCCCTTCCTCACTCATCTGCTGTCGCGGATCGCCGCGGCCGGCATCGAGCACGTGATTCTGGGCACGTCCTACAAGCCAGGGGTTTTCGAGGCCGAATTCGGTGACGGGTCCAAACTGGGTCTGCAGATCGAGTACGTGACCGAGAAGGATCCGCTGGGCACCGGAGGCGGAATCGCCAACGTCGCCGACCATTTGCGGCACGACACCGTGCTGGTGTTCAACGGCGACGTGCTCTCCGGCGCCGATCTGGGTCAGCTGCTGGACTATCACCACGAGCAGCAGGCCGATGTCACCTTGCATCTGGTCCGGGTCGGCGACCCGCGGGCTTTCGGCTGCGTGCCGACCGAGAATGGCCGTGTCACAGCATTTTTGGAGAAGACGCAAGATCCGCCGACCGACCAGATCAATGCCGGCTGCTACGTGTTCACCCGCGAGACATCGATCGGATACCGCGCGGCCGCGAGGTGTCGGTCGAGCGTGAGGTGTTTCCGGCCCTGCTGTCCGACGGCGACGTCACTGTCTGCGGCTACGTCGACACCAGCTACTGGCGGGACATGGGCACGCCGGAAGACTTCGTGCGCGGATCGGCGGATCTGGTGCGCGGCATCGCGCCCTCGCCGGCGTTGGGCGGGCATCGCGGCGAGTCGTTGGTGCACGACGGCGCGGCGGTGTCACCCGGCGCGGTGCTCATCGGCGGCACCGTCGTCGGACGCGGCGCCGAGATCGGTCCCGGCACCCGACTGGACGGCGCGGTCATCTTCGATGGTGTGCGTATCGAGGCCGGCAGCGTGATCGAGCGGTCGATCATCGGGTTCGGTGCGCGAATCGGCCCGCGGGCACTCATCCGTGACGGCGTCATCGGCGACGGCGCCCACATCGGTGCCCGCTGCGAACTGTTGCGTGGGGCACGGGTGTGGCCCGGCGTACAGATTCCCGACGGCGGGATCCGCTACTCCAGCGACGTGTGAGGTCTTAGCCCACACACCAGAGCTGCCTGAATTAGCGAAGAGGTCGCGGTGTGCGCGGACGAAGTCCTCGACGCTTTGCGGCGCGTGGCCGGTAAGCGCCTGCACTTGATCGGTGGAGCGGTTGTAGCGGTCTTTGCGGTGTAGGCGCGCCATCGTGGTGATGTGTTCCTGCACATGGGGATCGAGTCCGCTGTCTTCGAGCTCGCTTCGCCACTCGTCGAAGTCGAGGCGTTGTCCGCTGATTTCCCGGCCTAAAGCGCTGCTGTACTGTGCGGCGAGCCCGTCGACGTCAAGGATGGCGGCCCGGTCAGCTCGTACACGGCGCCGATGTGTTCGGCCGGATTGCGCAACACCGCAGCTGACCGCATCGGCAACGTCGCCGGCCGCGATCGGCGAAGTCCGCCCGCTGCCGAAAGGTAGGGCGAGCACCTGCTGCTCGCGTATCGAGCGGGCCGCCAAGATAGTGAACAGCGGATTCTCCAGAAAAACGGTCGGCCGGATCTGTACCGCGGGTATCGGTGACCAGTCAATGACGTGCTCGGCGAGCCAATGCAGTCGCTGCTGATGGGACTCTGCAGTGCTCGTCGGCGTCATCTGCGACACGGTCATCTGCGACATGTTCACCAGCACATCGAGGTCGGTCATGTCGGCGGCAAGCGAGCAGACAACGGTGGTGGCTTCCAGTCGGAAGCCGACACGCTCATGCTGAAGAACATCCGGGTCACGCCGTCAAGCGCGTCAGCGACAGCGACCGGGTCGGTGAGATCCCCGACAACGACGTGAGCGCCGCTCTCCCGCAACGCTTCTGCGCGGTCATCTTCGCGATGCACCATCGCCCGTACGGTCTGGCCGGAAGCCAGCAACTCGTCGACGACGATCCGACCAACTCCGCCGACACCTCCGCCGGCTCCAGTGACCAGGTAGGTCGGTGTTGCCGTCATTGCGGTTCTCCGTCGGCGTTGTGTCTCTGTATGAGCGCGCTGCACCAGGTAGGCCAGCGCATCGTCGGAGTTCGGCGGGTAACGCGTCGATGGGCCACCACCGCAGGTCCACTGACTCGTCGCTGAGCTGAGATCTGCGCTTCGGCCGGCGCGCGGGCCACGAACTGCAAGTCGAGGTGGCGGGTCGGTACGCCCAGCGAGCAGGTCAGCGCGTGGACGTGGACCGCGGCCAGGTCGGGCGAGATCCGCAGATCTGTCGACGCCGGACTCCTCGGTGGCCTCCCGCAACGCCGCCGCGAAGATGTCGTCGTCGTACTCCTCGCAGTGCCCGCCCAATTGCACCCATCGGCCCAGCCGCGGATGCAAGGTGAGTAGGACCTGACCGCCGGTGTGGTCGAGCACCAACGCCGACGCGGTGATGTGCCCCGGCACGCACTCGCGACGGCAGGCGTCGTCACGCGCATCCAGGAAGGCCAGCACCGCGTGCCGCACCGAATCCTGCCAACGATCCGGCGCCTGCCAGTCCGACAGCACCTCGATCGCCGTGGACCGCACGCTCACTTGCGCACCAGCAGGTCGTTGACCGGCACCGGATCGCGAGGCTCGTCGGCAGGCTGCTCGGCATAGCCAATGGCGATGGCGCCCAACGGTTCCCAGTCTTCGGGTAGATCCGAGCTCGTCGCGGACCAGATTGGCGGCGAAGATCGTCGAGCCGATCCAGCAGCTGCCGACTCCGCGTACCGCCAATGCCACCAGCAGCGCCTGCACGGCGGCACCGACCGCGACGGTGAACATGGTGTGCTCGGCGTCGGTCCGGGCGGCGTCGGGGTAGCTGTGCGCCCCGTCAGGAACCATGAAAGGAATCACGACTTCTGGTGCTTCATAGAGGATTTGGCCGCGGGCTACCCGCCGGTCGACCGCGGCAGCGGGCCTGCCGTCACCGGACAGATCCGAACGCCACTTGTCGCGCATCCGCTCGAGCAGCCGGGCGCGAATCGCCGGTGTCTGCAGCCAGACGAAGCGCACCGGCCGGGTGTGGTGCGGCGCGGGCGCGGTGAGTGCCTCGGCGACGGCATCCTCGACAAGCTGTGGCGACACCGGTTTGTCGCTGAACTGGCGCACCGAGCGACGCAGCAGCTGCGCCTGTTGGCGGCCCAACTCCAGTGCTTCGGCGGTGCCCAGCCAAAACAGGTCGTCGATGCCGGAGCGCACGAGTTGTCGCGCGGTGGCGCCGGTGTCGGACACGACGCCGGCAGGCAGACCCGCGCACGACGGCCACCGGTATCGCGGTCAGCTTTCCCTTGACCAGATCGGCGGCCGCGGCGATCTCGTCGGCGACTGCGACCTCGGTGACCAACAGCTCGTTACCGTGCCGGTCGACCGCGCCGGCGTAGCCGTGCAGCACCTGAACGCCGGCCGCGCCGACGGCGGCGTCGGTCTGGCCGTTGCGCCACGCACGGCCCATCGTGTCAGTGATCACGACGCCGACGGTGACGCCGAGGCTCATCCGCAGCCCGGCGCGCAGCGCCGCCGCGCTGCCGTCGGGATCGACGGGCAGCAGCGCCAATTCGTCGGTGCCGATGTTGGATCCGTCGACACCGGATGCGGCCTGCACCACACCCAGCTTGTTCTCGGTGATCAGCGTGCGACCCTTGCGGGCAAGCGTGCGAACGGCCTCGGCGTCGACGAGCTTGCGGCGCAACGTGTCTCGTTCTTCCGGGTCCTCCGGCGCGGGCACCAGGCGGCCTTCGCACTTGGACAACACCTTGCTGGTGACCACCAGCACGTCACCGTCGCGCAGCCAGGGCGCGGCGGCGGCCAGCGCCGCACCCAGGTCGTCGCCGGGGCGGAACTCGGGGAGTCCGGTGACAGGCAGGATCTCGATCGGCGACGCGGTGCCGTGCTCGGTGCCGGCCGGCGGCGCGGTCACGCGGCCACGCCCGCAAGATCGAGACCGGCGCTCACCATCTCGGCGGTGGCTGTCGGGCAGTCATCAGCAGCGGCACCGATCGCACGGCAATGCCGTCGATGTCGGCGTGATCGCCTTCGTGGACCAGCCAGCAATCCAGGATGCCCGTACCTGCCCGCGCACCGTAGTACCGCCCCACCGCGTCGGCGGTCGACTCGACGCCGATGACGCTCAAGCACTTATCGGCCATCCCGCGCAATGGTTTTCCGCCGATGATCGGTGAGTAGCCGACGACGGGCGCGCCAGTGGATCGCAGTGCTGCGCGGACACCGGGAATGGCCAGCAGCGCGCCCGACGCTGACCACAGGGTTCGACGGCGCGACCAGTATGACGTCGGCGTCAGCAATCGCATCGGTGACTTCCGTTGTGGCGTTGGCTTTTTCGGAGCCGATGAAGGCAAAGCTGTGCGTCGGTACCTGCGCGCGGTAGCGTACCCACCATTCCTGGAAGTGAATCGCGCGCTGGCTGTCGTCGGCGGGATCGGTGATGACGGCATGGGTTTCGCATCGGTCGTCGCTGACCGGAAGTAGCCGCGCGCCCGGTTGCCAGCGGTCGCACAGCGCCGCGGTCACCTCGGACAAGGGATAACCGGCCCGCAGCATCTGGCTGCGCACCAAGTGGGTGGCCAGGTCGCGGTCGCCTAATTGGAACCAGTCGGGCTGCACGCCGTAGCGTGCGAGTTCCTCTTTGGCATGCCAGGTTTCATCTGCGATGACCCCAGCCCCGCTCTGGATCTACACCTCCACCTAAGGTGTACATGCACGTATCCAAGTCGGGACAGATGCGCACGCCGTGCATCCAGGCGTCGTCGCCGATGTTGACGATCGCAGTCAATTCGTGATCGCCGCCGGTGCTGACGCCGGAGGCGAATTGGCCCAGACCGAGCAATTGTTGGACCCCGAGCAGGAAGCGGGCGCCGCCGACACCACCCACCAGAACCGTCACCTTCACACCGCACGACAGTACGCGCGAGGACACCTGGCGATGCTCTCGGCGGCGAGCCCGGAGACGGGTGTGACCAACACGCCACGGCAACATTGGCATCAGTGTCACAAAGAAACGGTCACGAGATGATATGGAATTCTTCCGAATCGCTTGCAAAGCGTTGCTTGCCAGTGTGTAATCACACCAGTGTCATTTCGGAAAGCCGAACCGGATTCGGTGTCGCAGACCGAGATTCGATCATTTGTTCGAATCGGGATGACCGCACATCAAAACAGTGGTGACATTCGCGATCAACAAAAATCAGATTGAGGAGGCCGAGCATGTCCTTAGAACACCTTCGGGGCCTAATGGGAGGCACCCCGCACACCACTACCGGCTCACCAGTAACTGGGATAACTCCAAGGCCCCGTTTGAGTTTGGTCCCCGATGCGGTCGTCGACGAATTCGAGGCCACAGAGGTTGAGGCTGACAGCTGGCAAGACCAGGCGTTGTGCGCTCAGACAGATCCCGAGGCGTTTTTCCCTGAGAAGGGCGGCTCCACCCGCGAGGCCAAGAAGATCTGCCTTGGCTGCGAGGTACGGAGTGAATGCCTCGAGTACGCCTTAGCTCATGACGAGCGATTCGGTATCTGGGGCGGGCTTTCCGAACGGGAACGCCGTCGCCTCAAGCGCGGAATCATCTGACCCGCACGAGCCGACGCCGGCGGGCAACCCGCCGGCATGCGTTCAGCGTCTACTCGTCGTCGATCGTCGGGTCGATGACCGAAGGCTCGACGTCCAAATACGTGGCCACCTGAGCCACTAGAATCTCGTGCAGCAAATCAGCCAGCTCGACGGTGTCTTTCGCCCGTCGCTCAATCGGCTTGCGGAACAACACAACTCGTGCGCGCGTCGCGCTTCCGCGGACATCGACGCCGGCGCCGATCAACCGGGCCAAAGCGATCGGCCCGTCTGCCACCACTTCCGGCGGCCACTGCACGCTGTCAGGATCCTTCGCCGAAATCCGGGGGATCTCGTCGACCGCCACGTCGAGCCCGGACAACCTCTCCTGCCACTGTCGTTCGATCGGCTCGTAAGCCTCGAGGACGGCCATGTCGAAACGTTCTGAACGGCTGCGCCATCCAGGCACAGTCGGCGGCAGCAGCGGCCCGCGCATATCGCGGCCGCGGCGCGAGACTCTTCTTCCCGCTGGGCGGCCGACGCGCGGGACATCGCGCGAATGGCTCACCCGGCGATGGTAACGGTTGGGCATACCGTGCCTGCTGCTTGAGCGTGTCCGACGCGGCGGAGGAGTTTTTGCGCGATAACCTCTCGATCGTGAACGTTCCGCGTCGCTGTTGCCGACCCGGGTGTCCGCATTACGCGGTGGCGACGCTGACCTTCGTGTACTCGGATTCGACGGCGGTTATCGGTCCGCTTGCGATTGTCCATGAGCCGCACTCGTGGGACCTCTGTGTCAGCCATGCCGGCCGCATCACAGCGCCTCGAGGCTGGGAACTCGTCCGGCACTCCGGCCCGCTGTCCGCCACCAACCCCGACGAGGACGATCTGATCGCGCTCGCCGAAGCGGTCCGAGAAGGTCGCGGAGTGGCTGTCGGAGCTGCGCCGGTCACCGGATTTCACGATGCGGGTGGCCAGTGCAGTGCCGCTCCGGCCGAGGTGCCGTCCGCAGGTGTGCTCACGTCGGCCGCTCAGCGCCCGGCTGGCACCGGACGCCGCCGCGGTCATCTTCGAGTGCTGCCCGACCCCGCCGACTAGCAACCCGTCCCCGGCCTCAGCGGACCGTGCCGATCCGCGTCGTTAACCGGATAGGCTTGGCGACACTCAGATCATTGTCGTCGTCAGGAGCCTCGATGTCTCGGCCCGCTGCGGCTGTCCACCGTGTGATCAAGGCGTATGACGTGCGTGGTCTGGTCGGTGCAGAAATCGACGAGTCGTTCGTCGCCGAGGTCGGCGCGGCGTTCGCCAGGTTGATGCGTGACGAGGGCGCGCAGCGCGTCGCCATCGGCTTCGACATGCGGGACAGTTCGCCGTCGCTGGCGGCGGCGTTCGCAACCGGGATCACCGGCCAAGGTCTCGACGTAGTTCGCATCGGCCTCGCGTCGACCGATCAGCTCTACTTCGCCTCCGGGCTACTGGACTGCCCCGGTGCAATGTTCACCGCGAGCCACAATCCGGCCGCCTACAACGGCATCAAGATGTGCCGGGCCGGCGCCAAGCCGGTCGGCGCCGAGACCGGGCTGACCGTCATCAGCGACGACGTCATCGCCGGGATTCCCGCCTACGACGGGTCCAACGGAACCATCGTCGACAAAGATGTGCTGGCCGAATACGCCGAGTTCCTGCGTTCGCTGGTCGACATCTCCGAGTTGCGCCCGCTGCGGGTCGCCGTCGATGCGGGTAACGGGATGGCAGGGCACACCACGCCCGCGGTGCTCGGCGCGATCGACTCGATCACGCTACTGCCGTTGTACTTCGAGCTCGACGGCTCGTTTCCCAACCACGAGGCCAATCCGCTGAACCCGGCCAACCTGGTCGACTTGCAGGCTTTCGTGCGCGACAACGGCGCCGACATCGGGCTGGCATTCGACGGCGACGCCGACCGGTGCTTCGTCATCGACGAGCGCGGTCGTGCGGTCTCGCCGTCGACCGTCACCTCGCTGGTGGCTGCGCGCGAATTGCACCGCGAGATCGGCGCGACGGTGATCCACAACTTGATCACGTCGCGGGCGGTGCCCGAGCTCGTGATCGAGCGTGGCGGCACGCCGGTACGGTCGCGGGTCGGGCACTCCTATATCAAGGCGCTGATGGCCGACACCGGCGCGATCTTCGGCGGCGAGCACTCGGCGCACTACTACTTCCGGGACTTCTGGGGCGCCGACTCCGGGATGCTGGCGGCGCTGCACGTGCTGGCCGCCCTCGGCGAACAGCACCGCCCGCTGTCCGAACTGACCGCGGACTACCAGCGCTACGAGGCTTCCGGCGAGATCAACTTCACCGTGGCCGACGCTGAGTCATGCGTCGAGGCGGTGCTGAAGTCCTTCGGTAGCCGGATCCACTCGATCGACCACTTGGACGGGGTGACAGTCGACATCGGCGATGGCAGCTGGTTCAACCTGCGCAGCTCCAACACCGAGCCGCTGCTGCGACTGAATGTGGAAGGCCGATCCGTCGAGGACGTGGACGCCGTCGTCGAGCACATCGCCGGTGAGATCCAGCGACAGGTGGACCAGGTCGGCCAACCTGAGGCCGTGACGTGAGCGCGGCACAGGCCACGATCGACCTCGACGACACCGAAGCCCTGCTCGCCGCCGATCGCGACGGTCTGTTGCGCGCGGCATCGATGGCCGGCGCACAGGTGCGCGCGGTCGCAGCCGCACTGGACGAGGGCGCGCTGGACTCGGTACGCGGAGAGGACCGCCCCCGCACCGTGATCTGGGTTGCCGGACGCGGCACCGCCGAGACAGCGGGCACCATGCTGGCCGCGACGTCAGGCGGCTCGGCGCCCGCGCCGATCGTGATCGCTGCCGAGGCGCCGCCCTGGATCGGCGCGCTGGATGTGCTGATCGTGGCCGGTGAGGACTCCGGCGACCCGGCACTGGTCGGCGCCGCCGCGAGCGGTGCGCGTCGCGGTGCGCGGGTGGTGATCGCAGCGCCCTACGACGGCCCGTTGCGAGACGCCACGGCAGGCCGGGCGGCGGTGTTGGAGCCCAGGCTGTCGGTCGGCGGTGACTTCGGTCTGTGCCGATATCTGGCAGTAGGGCTGGCTGTCCTGCAAACCATCGATCCCCGGTTGCAGATGGACCTGGCCGCGCTGGCTGATGAGTTGGACGCGGAGGCGTTGCGCAACAGCGCCAGCCGTGAAGTCTTCACCAATCCGGCCAAGACGCTGGTCGATCGCATGTCGCGACGCCGTGTGGTGCTAGCCGGCGACTGTGCCGCGACGTTGACGCTGGCCCGGCACGGATGTGGCGTGCTGCTGCGGATCGCCCATGAGGTGGCTGCTGCCGCCGGCCTGGCAGACGCCCTGACGGCGCTGCGGGCGGGAGCCGGGTCGGGGTTTGCCGACCCGACGGAGGCCTTGTTTCACGACGAGGAACTCGACGGGCCGATCGCCGAGCGGCTGCGGGTGCTGGCGTTGACATTGGCTGCCGAGCGCGCGGTCGTCGGATCGCGGGTCGCCGCGTTCGACGACGTCACCATCGTCGGCGCCGAGGACGTGCCGGATCTGCCAGACGGCCGGCGGGCTCTGGTCAGTGCGGGTCGGGCCGAGCAGCAACTCGCCACCTTGGCGGTCCGGCTGGAGATGGCGGCGGTTTATTTGCGGCTGGTACGGGGATAACTGGTTCTGAGGTAATGCAAGTGCAATTGCTCCGGGGAGCGATACGGACGTACGCGTGGGGGTCACGGACCGCCATCGCGGAGTTCACTGGTCGCCCCGTGCCCGCCGCCCACCCCGAAGCCGAGCTGTGGCTGGGCGCCAACCCGGGTGATCCGGCCTTCCTGGAAGACCCGGATGGCGAACTGTCGTTGCTGCAGGCGCTGGTCGACGACCCCGACGGCCAGCTCGGCCCGGCCGCTCGAGCCCGGTTCGGCGACACCCTGCCGTTCCTGTTGAAGGTGCTGGCCGCCGACGAACCGCTGTCGCTGCAGGCGCATCCCAGCGCCGCGCAAGCCGCCGAGGGGTACCAGCGCGAGGAGCGACGCGGAATTCCGGTCACCTCGCCGGTGCGCAACTATCGCGACTCCAGTCACAAGCCCGAGCTGTTGGTGGCATTGCATCAATTCGAGGCGCTCGCGGGATTCCGTCCCGTCGCCCAGACCATCGAACTGCTTCGCGCGCTGGCGGTGTCGGACCTGGACCCCTACATCGATCTGCTGGACGACCAGTCCGATGCCGACGGACTGCGGGCGTTGTTCACCACGTGGATCACCGCGCCGCAGCCCGACATCGACGTGCTGGTGTCGGCGGTGCTGGACGGTGCAATCCAGTACGTCAGTTCTGGCGCAACGAAATTCGAGGCCGAGGCCAAAACAGTGCTGGAGCTGGGTGAGCGATACCCGGGCGACGCCGGTGTACTCGCCGCGTTGCTGCTCAACCGGATAACGCTGGGACCCGGCGAGGGCATCTTCTTGGCGGCCGGAAATCTGCACGCCTATCTGCGTGGAGTCGGGATGGAGGTAATGGCCAACTCCGACAACGTGTTACGGGGTGGCCTGACCCCAAAACACGTGGACGTGCCCGAACTCCTGCGGGTGCTGAACTTCACCCCGACCACCGAGTCCCAGCTGCGGGCCCCGACGCATCCCGATGGCCTGGGCCTGGTCTATGACACGCCCACAGAGGAGTTCGCCGCGGCACTGCTGAGCCTCGACGCCGACCACGTGGGCCACGAAGTCGACGCGCCGTCGCGCCACGACGGTCCGCAGATCCTGCTGTGCATCGAGGGGTCCACGGCCGTCTGCGGCAAGTCCGGGACGGTGACGCTCACCCGCGGCGCGGCAGCCTGGGTAGCCGCTGACGACGGCCCGATCCGGCTGATCGCCCACGAACCCACGAAGATCTTCCGGGCCACCGTCGGCCTCTGACTAGCGGGACGCCAGCGCACCGTGGCGTTCAGCCCGGGCCGAACGCCGCTCCTCGAGCCACAACCGCATATTGTGCCTGACCGTGCGACCGACCAGGCCTGCTGACGGCACCATGTAGAGGCTGTCCAACAACGAGAACCTGCGCAAAAACCATTCGGCGAGAACGGGATCGGTCTCGGCCGCGCCGAGAAACTGGTCGAACAGGCTGCCGACCGGGCGGTACCACCACGGCGCTTCACCGGTCGCGTTGTGCAAGCTGATATCGCCGATCGCGGTCATCGTCCACACCGGATAGGTACTTTTGGCGGTGGCTTTGTTCACGACGCGGGCCAAGTCGTCGCCGACGTTGTCGGCCAGTGCCCGACGCAGGTGAGAAGCCTGCAGCGAGGACATCGTCATGCCCTGTCCGTAGGTGGGGTCGAAGCTGGCCACCGCGTCGCCCAACGGCACGATCCCGGCGGGAAACCGGTCCAGCTTGTGGTAGCGGCGCCACCGACTGGTGGGGTAGCGGTGGAAAGCCGGCTCGCCGACGGGTTCGGCGTGGTCCAGCGCACTCGAAATACGTTCAGGCAGAATCTCTTTGGCGAACGCAACCATCTCCGAAAAGGTTCGTGGCGGTTCGGCTTTCGCGACACCGAAGGTGGTCAACGTCCAGGTGCCGTCCTCATAGCCCAGCAGGCCCAGTCCCAGCGGCTGCTGCACGGATGCGCCGGCGACGATAACCCGCTCCCGAACCGCCCCCTCGGGCAGCCGGAACTGATGCGACGCGTAACCGATGCCCACCTCGACGGTCTTTTCGGGCGGACGCTCAAAGCCCCACTGCTCCAGCCAGACCGGCAACCTGGTGCCGCGACCGGCCGCGTCGACGACCAGGTCGGCGGCGACGAAGTCGGGCTCGTCGTTGTCGCTGTCGAGGTACACCCCGGTGACCCGTTGCGCGTCGACGTCGAATCGCGGCTGGGCCACCGAACGATGCTGGATCTCGACGTTGGGAATCTTGTAAACCCGTTGCCGGATCTGCCATTCCAGCTGCGGGCGGCTGGGCACATACGCGGTGAACTCGTCGCGCAGCGTGTGCCCGGTGCCCAGCACATGTCCGGCCGCGCCGAAGTAGATGCAGTCCGGGCGGTTCTCCAGGACCGGAACACCGGCGGCCACCATGTCGTCGAGCAGACCGGGGAACAGCTCGTCGAATTCCATCGCGCCGCGGGCCATCAGCAGGTGCACATGGCGGCCTTGCGGGACGGCGGTGCGGTTGCTCGGCGTGCTCGGAAGTTCGTCGCGCTCGAACACCGTGACCCGGTCGTAGAACTCGGACAACACCCTTGCCGCGCACAGCCCCGCAAGGCTCGCGCCGATCACCACCGCGTGCTTGCGACTGCGCTCTCCCCACCCATCTGGCCACCGTACTAGGTATGGTCCGGGTATATGGCCGGGCGCTGGCGCACGAAAACGATTGAACAGTCGATTGCCGACACCGACGAACCGGATACCCAGCTGCGGAAAGAGCTGAGCTGGTGGCACCTCTGCGTGTTCGGCGTGTCCGTGGTGATCGGCGCCGGCATTTTCACCGTCACCGCATCGACCGCGGGCGACATCACCGGGCCCGCGATCTGGATCTCGTTCCTCATCGCGGCGACCACCTGCGGGCTCGCGGCGCTGTGTTATGCCGAATTCGCGTCGATGTTGCCGGTGGCGGGAAGCGCCTACACGTTCTCCTACGCCACCTTTGGTGAGTTTCTGGCCTGGACCATCGGCTGGAATCTCGTGCTGGAGCTCGCGATCGGCGGCGCAGTCGTCGCCAAAGGGTGGTCGAGTTACCTGGGCACGGTATTTGGATTCGCCGATAGCACAGTCAAATTCGGCTCGTTGACGCTGGATTGGGGCGCGGTGCTGATCGTCGCGCTGGTGGCAGCCCTGCTGGCGTCGGGCACCAAGCTGTCGTCGCAGTTCTCCATCGTGGTCACCACCGTCAAAGTGCTGGTGGTGCTGCTGGTGATCGTCGTCGGCGCCTTCTATGTCAAAGCCGCGAACTTCACCCCGTTCATCCCGCCCCCCGAGACCGACCAGTCCGGCTCAGGCAGCCGACCAGTCATTGCTGTCGCTGCTCACCGGCGCGCACAGCAGCCACTACGGCTGGTACGGGGTGCTGGCCGGCGCGTCGATCGTGTTCTTCGCGTTCATCGGATTCGACATCGTGGCCACCATGGCCGAGGAGACCAAGAACCCGCAGCGCGACGTCCCGCGGGGCATCCTGGCGACGCTGGGCATCGTGACCGTGCTCTACGTCGCGGTATCGGTGGTGCTGTCCGGGATGGTTCCGTACACCGTGCTGAAGACCACCCCCGACGGCCATCACGCGAACCTGGCCACCGCCTTCGCGGCCAACGGTGTGCACTGGGCGGCCGGGATCATCTCGATCGGCGCGCTCGCCGGGCTGACCACCGTGGTGATGGTGCTGCTGCTCGGTGGTTGCCGGGTGCTGTTCGCGATGGCGCGCGACGGGCTGTTGCCGCGTCAATTGGCCAAGACCGGATCCCACGGCACCCCGGTGCGAATCACCACGCTGGTGGCCGCACTGGTCGCGGTGACCGCCTCGGCGTTCCCGACGGACAAGCTGGAAGAGATGGTGAACGTCGGCACCCTGTTCGCCTTCTTACTGGTGTCTGCGGGCGTCATCGTCTTGCGTCGTACCCGTCCAGACCTGCCGCGCGGATTCCGCGCGCCGCTGGTGCCGCTGCTGCCTATCGCGTCGGTGTGCGCATGTGTCTGGCTGATGGTCAACCTCACCGTCGTCACCTGGGTCCGGTTCCTGGTGTGGATGGCCATTGGGATCGCCATCTACCTGGCCTACGGTCGCCGGCACTCGGTGCTGGCCAGACGCGAGACGCGCAACCTTTCGGCCTAGCTAGTTTACAAACATGCCTTCTGTGTCTAGACAACCGACGCTCAGAGAGATATTGTCAATCTCAAGCATGGGTGCTACGGACCACGAGGAGGTCGGCAATGACTGCCGAATCAATGCAGGACACCACGATGTGGCAGGACCGGAAGCGCGGTCTGTGGCTGATGGGACTCATCGTCCCCACGCTGCTGCTGGCGATCCTGCCGATCGTGTGGGGGATGAACCAGCTCGGCTGGCAGGCGGCCTCGCAGGTCTGGTTCTGGATCGGCCCGATCCTGCTGTACGTCGTGCTGCCGGCGCTGGATCTGCGATTCGGGGCCGACGGCCAGAATCCGCCCGACGAAGCCATGAAGTGGCTGGAGAACGACAAGTATTACCGCTACTGCACTTACCTGTTCATCCCGTTCCAGTACTTCAGCCTGGTCCTCGGCGCCTATCTGTTCACCGCGTCGAACTTGAGCTGGCTCGGTTACGACGGGGCATTGAGCTGGCCCGCCAAGATCGGTCTGGCGCTGTCGGTCGGAACCCTGGGCGGAGTCGGGATCAACACCGCACACGAGATGGGACACAAGAAGGAGTCGCTGGAGCGTTGGCTGTCCAAGATCACCTTGGCGCAGACCGGCTACGGGCACTTTTACGTCGAGCACAACCGTGGCCACCACGTGCGGGTGGCGACACCGGAAGACCCGGCATCGGCTCGCTTCGGTGAGACATTTTGGGAGTTTCTGCCGCGCAGCGTCTTCGGCAGTCTGCGCTCTGCCGTGCGGCTGGAGGCTCAGCGGATTCGCCGACAGAGCGGCAACCCGTGGAACCCGAAGACCTACCTGTCCAACGACGTGCTCAACGCCTGGCTGATGACCGCCGTGCTGTGGGCCGCGCTGGTCGCGGTGTTCGGCCCGGCGCTGATCCCGTTCCTGGTCGTCCAGGCGATCTTCGGCTTCAGTCTGCTGGAGTCGGTGAACTACCTCGAGCACTACGGACTACTGCGGCGCAAGAACGACAACGGCCGCTATGAGCGCTGCACGCCTGAGCACAGCTGGAATTCCGATCACATCGTCACCAACCTGTTCCTGTATCACCTGCAGCGGCACAGCGACCATCACGCCAACCCGACCCGCCGCTACCAGACGCTGCGCAGCATGGACGGTTCGCCGAACCTGCCGAGCGGCTACGCGGCGCTGATCGGGCTGACGTACGTTCCGCCGCTGTGGCGCAAGTTGATGGACCACCGGGTGATCGAGCATTACGACGGCGACATCACCCAGGTCAACGTGCAGCCACGCCTGCGGAAGAAGATGATGGCTCGCTACGCCGCCGCGGCGTGATGGCCGCTGGCACTGCACGTGCTCTACGAGAACGTTTTCCGAGCATCCGCCTGAGGACAGCTCCCTAAGGGGTGGAGCTGCCCCGCGTCATGGAGGTTGAAAAATGAGCGACTACAAAATGTTCGTGTGTGTGCAGTGCGGCTTTGAGTACGACGAAGCCAAGGGCTGGCCAGAAGACGGCATCGCGCCCGGCACCCGGTGGGACGACATTGCCGACGACTGGAGCTGCCCGGACTGCGGCGCTGCGAAATCGGACTTCGAGATGGTCGAAGTCGCACGTTCGTGAGCCTGCACCCGCCGGCGACGATGCAGTGGAGGCGCCTCCTCCAGCCGCAGAGCGGCGAGGGAGACGCAGCGATGAGGAGTGGCGCACTAGGCACTACTGTCGCGCATGTGAGAAGGGTCCCGTACGCCGAGGCGTCGAGGGCCCTTCTGCGTGACTCCGTCCTCGACGCCATGCGTGAGCTGCTGGGCAGCCGCGACTGGTCGGCCACCACCCTGGCCGACGTGGCCCGGGTCGCGGGCATCAGCCGGCAGACCATCTACAACGAATTCGGCTCGCGGCAGGGTCTGGCCAAGGGTTACGCGCTGCGGCTGGCCGATCGCCTGGTCAACGCCGTTGAAGACGCCATCTACGCCAACGTGGGCGACGTGTACGCGGCGTTTCTGCAGGGGTTTCGGTCGTTCTTCACCGAGTCAGCGGCCGATCCGCTGGTGATCTCGCTGCTCAGCGGCGTGGCCAAGCCCGACCTGCTGCAGATCATCACCACCGACAGCGGTCCGATCATCACGCACTGCTCGGCGCGACTGACCTCGTCGTTCATGGACAGCTGGGTGCATGCCGGCGAAGAGGACGCCGGCATGCTGGCGCGCGCGATCGTCCGGCTGGCGATGAGCTACGTGTCGATGCCGCCGGAAGCCGACCACGACGTCGCGGCCGATCTCGCGCGACTGATGACCCCGGCCGCCGAGCGCTACGGGGAGCTGCGTGACGATGTGGATCAGTGGGCTGGTCGCGGTCCCACCGCCGAGCGCGGGGAAGCCGACCAATAAGCTTGTGTCGGAACGACTGAACCTCGGTCGCAGCCGCGGGCGCGGCGCGACTAATATGTAACCAAGCTAAATAGTTGATCAGAGGAATGGTGTAGTAGATGACGACGACCGAACAGCAGCTGACCCCCGATGTCGTGAACGGGCTTGATTTCAAGGTGGCCGATCTGTCGCTGGCCGACTACGGCCGTCGCGACATCGAGCTCTCCGAGCAGGAGATGCCGGGCCTGATGTCGCTGCGTCGCGAATATCACGACGTCCAGCCGCTCAAAGGCGCCCGCGTCTCGGGATCGCTGCACATGACCGTGCAGACCGCGGTGCTGATCGAGACACTGGTCGCGCTTGGCGCCGAAGTCCGGTGGGCGT
Organism: uncultured Actinomycetota bacterium; assembly: GCA_963834615.1. GTDB lineage: Bacteria > Actinomycetota > Actinomycetes > Mycobacteriales > Mycobacteriaceae > Mycobacterium. The sequence continues at coordinate 212,108 of CAWICO010000001.1, read as the reverse complement.
CCTGCAACATCTTTTCCACCCAGGACCACGCCGCCGCCGCGGTGGTCGTCGGCCCGCACGGCACCCCGGAGAACCCCAAGGGTGTGCCGGTGTACGCGTGGAAGGGCGAGACGCTCGAGGAGTACTGGTGGGCCGCTGAGCAGGTCCTGACGTGGCCCGACGAGCCCGCGAACCTGATCCTGGACGATGGTGGCGACGCCACCATGTTGGTGCTGCGCGGCGCGCAGTACGAGAAGGCCGGTGTCGTGCCGCCCGACGAGGAGGACGACTCCGACGAGCACCGGGTGTTCCTGCGCCTGCTGCGCAAGCGCTTCGAGACCGACAAGGACAAGTGGACCAAGATCGCCGCGTCGATCAAGGGCGTCTCCGAGGAGACCACTACCGGCGTGCTGCGGCTCTACCAGTTCGCCGCCGCCGGTGACCTGGCGTTCCCGGCCATCAACGTCAACGACTCGGTGACCAAGTCCAAGTTCGACAACAAGTACGGCTGCCGGCACTCGCTGATCGACGGCATCAACCGCGGCACCGACGTTCTCATCGGCGGCAAGAAGGTGCTGGTCTGCGGCTACGGCGACGTCGGCAAGGGCTCGGTGGACTCGCTGGCCGGCCAGGGCGCGCGGGTGACCGTGACCGAGATCGACCCGATCAACGCGCTGCAGGCGCTGATGGAGGGCCACGACGTCAAGCGGGTGGAGGACGTGATCGCCGAGGCCGACATCATCATCACCACCACCGGCAACAAGGACATCATCACCCTCGAGCACATCAAGGCGATGAAGGACAAGGCGATTCTGGGCAACATCGGCCACTTCGACAACGAGATTCAGGTCTCCAGGCTCGAGAAGTCCGGCGCCACCAAGGTCAACATCCGCCCGCAGGTCGACCTGTGGACCTTCGGCGACACCGGCAAGTCGATCATCCTGCTGTCCGAGGGGCGGCTGCTGAACCTGGGTAACGCCACCGGCCACCCGTCGTTTGTGATGAGCAACAGCTTCTCCAACCAGGTCATCGCGCAGATCGAGCTGTGGACCAAGAACGACGAGTACGACAACGAGGTCTACCGGCTGCCCAAGCACCTCGACGAGAAGGTGGCGCGCATCCACGTGGAGGCGCTCGGCGGCGAGCTGACCAAGCTCACCAAGGAGCAGGCGGAGTACATCGGCGTCGACGTCGACGGCCCGTACAAGCCGGACCACTACCGCTACTGAGTTGCCGCGGTAGCCGCCGAGCGTGACGGCGTAGTCGCACTCGGCGGCAACGGTGACTACAGCGTCACAATCAGCACGGCGCAGCTAGGCTCGCGCCGTGCTGATTGCTATCGAGGGCGTCGACGGCGCGGGCAAGCGGACACTCACCCAGGGCCTGGTCGCGGCGTTCGAAGCTGCGGGCAGGTCGGTGGCCACGCTGGCTTTCCCGCGATACGGGCAGTCGGTGACCGCCGATGTGGCAGCCGAGGCGCTGCACGGCCAACACGGCGACCTGGCGTCGTCGGTGTATGCGATGGCGACGCTGTTCGCCCTGGATCGCGCCGACGGCGCCGCCGAGATCCGTGAACTGTGCCGTGTCCATGACGTGGTGATCCTGGACCGCTATGTGGCGTCCAACGCCGCCTACAGCGCCGCCCGCCTGCATCAGCGGACCGACGGCGAGGTGGTCGGCTGGGTGCGCGATCTCGAGTACCGGCGACTGGGTCTTCCTGCGCCGGATTGGCAGGTGCTGCTGGGGGTTTCGGCTGACCTTGCCGACCAGCGTGCCCGCCTGCGGGAACGCGAGGATGCCAGCAGGCAGCGCGATGCCTACGAGCGCGACGCCGGCCTCCAGCAACGCACCGGGGCGGCCTACGCGGAGCTCGCCGCCGCGGGGTGGGGCGGGCGCTGGCTGGTGGTCGACGAACGGGTTGAACCGGCCCGATTGGCCTCCGACTTGACGGCTTAGCCGCCGCCCGGCTGCAGGAGCTGGGGTAATCCATGCAAGAAACACGCGTGTGGCAGCACTGTTTTGTCCCGATCTGGTGACACCATGGACCACATGAGGCAAAGGATTCTCGTGGTCGACGACGACGCGTCGCTGGCCGAGATGCTAACCATTGTGCTGCGGGGGGAAGGATTCGACACCGCGGTCATTGGTGATGGCACCCAGGCGCTCACCGCAGTGCGCGAGCTGCGGCCCGACCTGGTGTTGCTGGACTTGATGTTGCCGGGCATGAACGGCATCGACGTGTGCCGGGTTCTGCGCGCCGACTCCGGTGTGCCGATCGTGATGCTCACGGCCAAGACCGACACCGTTGACGTGGTGCTGGGCCTGGAGTCCGGCGCCGACGACTACATCATGAAGCCGTTCAAGCCCAAGGAGTTGGTCGCCCGGGTGCGGGCGCGACTGCGGCGCAACGACGACGAGCCCGCCGAGATGCTGTCGATCGCCGACGTGGAAATCGACGTCCCCGCGCACAAGGTCACCCGCAACGGCGAGCAGATCTCCTTAACGCCGTTGGAGTTCGACCTGCTCGTGGCGTTGGCGCGTAAACCGCGCCAGGTGTTTACTCGTGATGTGCTGCTCGAACAGGTGTGGGGATACCGTCACCCTGCGGACACCCGGTTGGTGAACGTGCACGTCCAGCGTCTGCGGGCCAAGGTCGAAAAAGATCCCGAGAACCCGACCGTTGTACTGACCGTTCGAGGAGTGGGTTACAAGGCCGGACCTCCGTGAGTTGTGAGCCTCGTAACGCCGAGGCGCTGCGTTAGTGATCTGCGCCGACGACGATGCAGATCGTCGCGATGCTGAGGAGTGGCGCCATTGATATGGGGCTCAAAACCACGTTTTCGTGGCCGATCCGGCCGCACCGGTCCAGTCATGCGGGGCATGGGCACGTTGGGCCGGGCCCTTGGCGTGGCTTGGCGCCGCTCGTTGCAACTCCGGGTGCTCGCATTGACGCTCGGGATGTCACTCACCGTGATCTTGGTGCTCGGCTTCGTGCTGACCAGCCAGGTCACCAACCGGGTGCTCGACGTCAAAGTCCGCGCGGCCACCGAGCAGATCGAGCGGGCGCGTAGCACGGTCAGCGGGGTCGTCAGCGGGGAAGAAGCGCGCTCGCTGGACAGCAGCCTGCAGTTGGCCCGCAACACGCTGACATCGAAAACCGATCCGACCTCCGGCGCCGGCCTGGCCGGCGCGTTCGACGCAGTGCTGGTGGTGCCCGGCTACGGCCCGCGGCCCGCGGCGTCGGCCGGGCCCGTCGACCAACTTCCCGACACCCTGCGTGATTTCGTGAAGGCCGGCCAGGTGGCGTATCAGTACGCGACCGTGCACACCGACGGGTTCTCAGGCCCGGCGCTGGTCATCGGCACCCCGACGTCGTCGCGGGTGACCAACCTCGAGCTCTACCTGGTCTTCCCGCTGGGCAACGAGCAGAGCACGATCGCGCTGGTCCGGGGCACCATGGCCACCGGCGGCGTGGTGTTGATGGTGCTGCTGGCACTGATCGCGTGGATGGTCACCCGTCAGGTGGTGGTGCCGGTCCGGGCGGCCGCGCGGACCGCCGAGCGGTTCGCCGACGGGCACCTGTCCGAGCGGATGCCGATCAACGGCGAAGACGACATGGCCCGGCTGGCGGTGTCGTTCAACGATATGGCCGAAAGCCTGTCGCGGCAGATCGCTCAGCTCGAGGAATTCGGTAACCTGCAGCGCCGCTTCACCTCTGACGTCAGCCACGAACTCCGGACGCCGCTGACCACCGTGCGAATGGCCGCCGACCTGATCTACGAGCACAGCGAAGACCTCGACCCGGCGCTGCGACGGTCCAGCGAGCTGATGGTCAACGAGCTGGACCGGTTCGAGTCGCTGCTCAGTGACCTGCTGGAAATCTCCCGCCACGACGCGGGAGTCGCCGAGCTGTCGGTCGAAGCGGTCGACCTGCGGACGACTGTCAACAGTGCGCTGGGCAGTGTCGGTCACCTGGCCGAAGACGCCGATGTTCAGATGATCGTCGACGTGCCGGCCGAGGACGTGATCGCCGAAGTCGACCCCCGCCGGGTCGAACGAATTCTGCGCAACCTGATTGCGAACGCGATCGACCACGCCGAGCACAAGCCGGTGCGGATTCGGATGGCCACTGACGAAGACACCGTCGCGGTCACCGTCCGCGATTACGGCGTCGGGCTGCGGCCGGGCGAGGAGAAGCTGGTGTTCAGCCGGTTCTGGCGTTCGGACCCATCGCGGGTGCGACGCTCCGGCGGGACCGGGCTCGGGCTCGCGATCAGCGTCGAAGACGCACGGCTGCACCAGGGTCGGTTGGAAGCCTGGGGCGAGCCGGGCAACGGCGCCTGCTTCCGGCTCACGCTGCCGCTGGTGCGGGGGCACAAGGTCACCACCAGCCCGTTGCCGATGAAACCGATGGCGCCGGAACGCAAAGACGGCAAGATCCGGCAGCGGGAGCATGCGGAGCGCGGCGCGTGATGCGGCGCATCGGCCGGGCCGCTGGCGGCAGTGGCCGTCGTGCTTGCGGGCTGCGCGGGCGTGCCCAGCGCGTCGGCGCCGCAAGCCATCGGCACCATCGAGCGTCCGGCGCCGGCGAACCTGCCCAAGCCGACGCCCGGAATGGATCCTGACGTCCTGCTACGCGAATTCCTCAAGGCCACAGCCGATCCGGCCAACCGGCATCTGGCTGCCCGGCAATTCCTCACCCAGTCGGCGTCGAACTCGTGGGACGACGCGGGTAGCGCGCTACTGATCGACCATGTGGTGTTCGTCGAAACCCATAGCACCGAACGGGTTTCGGTCGCGATGCGAGCCGACAAGCTCGGTTCGCTGTCCGATATGGGCGTGTTCGAGACCGCCGAGGGGCAACTGCCCGACCCAGGCCCGATCGAGCTGGTCAAGACGCCCGGCGGCTGGCGCATCGACCGCCTGCCCAACGGGGTGTTCCTGGACTGGAAGCAATTCCAGGCCACCTACAAGCGCAACACGCTGTACTTCGCGGACCCCACCGGAAAGACGGTTGTTCCGGATCCGCGCTACGTCGCGGTGTCCGACCGCGATCAGCTGGCCACCGAGCTGATCTCCAAGCTGATCGCCGGTCCGCGTCCGGAGATGGCCAAGAGCGTGCACAACATGCTCGCACCGCCAGTGCGGCTACGCGGGCCGGTGACCCGCGCCGACGGCAGCAAGAGCGGGGTCGGGCATGGCTACGGCGGGGTCCGGGTCGACCTGGAACTGCTCACCATCGCCGACCCGCACAGCAGACAATTGCTTGCCGCGCAGATCATCTGGACGCTGGCCCGCGCCGACATCAAAGGGCCCTACGTCATCAGAGCCGATGGCGCTGCGCTGGATGAACGGTTCGCCGACGGCTGGAACACCACCGACGTCGCGGCCACCGACCCGGGGGTCGCCGAAGGTGCGGCGGCCGGTGTGCACGCGCTGATCGGGGGGCGGGTGGTGGCGCTGGACGGCCAGCGATCCGACCCGGTGCCGGGCGCGTTCGGGCGGGCGACCGATCAGAGCTCGGCGGCGCTGTCGCGCAACGGACACCAGGTGGCCTCGGTGGTGACGCTACGGCCCGGCGCCCCGGACATGGCGTCGTCGCTGTGGATCGGCGACCTCGGTGGTGAAGCGGCCGAAGCCGCCGACGGACATACCTTGTCGCGGCCGACCTGGTCGCTGGACGACGCGGTGTGGGTGGTGGCCGACGGCAACACCGTGCTGCGAGCCATCCAGGAAACCGCGTCGGGCCAGCCGGCCCGTCTGCCGGTCGACTCGGCTGCGGTGTCCAGCCGCTTTCCCGGGGTGATCGCCGAGTTGCAGTTGTCCCGCGACAGCACTCGTGCGGCGCTGGTCATCAACGGGCAAGTGATCGTCACCAGCGTCGAGCAGACCCAGGCCGGCCAGTTCGCTCTGAGCTATCCGCGTCGCCTCGGCTTTGGGCTGGGCTCCTCAGTGGTGTCGTTGTCCTGGCGGTCCGACGACGACATCGTGGTGAGCCGCACCGACGCGTCGCACCCGGTCTCCTACGTCAACATCGACGGGGTGAACTCCGATGCGCCCAACGCCAATGTGCAGCAGCCGGTGGGGGCGATCGCCGCCAACCCGTCGACGGTGTACGTCGCCGATCCGCGCGGAGTGATGCAGCTGCCGATCTCGGGCGCCGAAGGCCCGCAGGGCTGGTTGGACGTCCCGCCGTTCATGGCGGGTGGGGCGATTCCGGTGATGCCCGGCTAGCTGATCTCGGCGACGCCAGTGATCGCACACAAAGTCGCGGGATGCGTGCGTTAACTGGCCACCGGACGCTCCGAAAGATGTCGGTCCGTGCCGTCACACTTTCGCTGTGCTGGATTTGGTTCTTCCGCTGGAATGCGGCGGCTGCGGGGCGCCGTCAATCCGATGGTGTGTCGCCTGTGCCCGCGAACTGACCCTGACGGCCGACGCGCCGCGCGTCGTCACCCCGCGCCTCGACCCGGGAGTGCCGGTGTTCGCGCTCGGCCGTTACGCCGGAGCGCGACGACGGGCGATCGTCGCGATGAAAGACCGCGGCCGAACGGATCTGTTGGCGCCGCTGGCCCTGTCGCTGGGGCTCGGCGTGCATCGCCTGCTGGCGTGGGGTCTGCTCGACGTCCCAGTGACCGTCGTGCCTGCGCCGACGCGTGGCTGGGCGGCCCGGCGCCGCGGTGGCGACCCGGTCACCCGGATCGTCACCCTCGCGACGGCCGACAACCCGGACGTCACCGTGGTCGCGGCGCTGCGGATGAAGGCGCTGGCCCGCGACTCGGCCGGGCTGAACAGGGCCGACCGCGAGCGCAACATCGCCGGCCGAGTGCTGCGGACGCGCCGACGGCTGCCGGCGGGGGCCGAGGTGCTACTCGTCGACGACATCGTCACGACCGGCGCGACGGCCCGCGAGTCGGTCCGGATGCTGCATGCCGCGGGGGCGCGGGTGGCGGCTGTGCTGGCGTTAGCAGCGGCGTGAGCGTTTATGAAGAACTCGCAACAGGTCCCGCGAAACCCTGGCACTGCAACCTGTGGGAGGTCTACCGTCGGGTCCAAGCACCATTACAGCGGCTGTTTCTCACGAGACGAATGGGGCGCCGCGCCACCGTTGCGGTAGGGGGTGAGTTCTCGACACCTTGCATCGGCGGGCGGCCACTTAGATCGACAACCCCGTCGGCGCGTATCCCATAGCCGGGCGCGCAACGTCTGCGCGCAACGCGAGAGAAACGAGTTGTCATCTATGTCAAGACAAACCGTGGATTCTGGACAGCTGTTGGCCGAACGACCGGTCGACGCCGACGAGCAGGACGAAACGACAACCCGAGCTGAGGTCGTCGTCAAGGGCCGCAACGTCGAGATCCCCGACCACTTCCGCGTCTACGTTTCACAGAAACTTGCCCGCTTGGAGCGACTCGACCGAACCGTCTACCTGTTCGACGTCGAGCTCGACCACGAACGCAACCGGCGCCAGCGCAAGTCATGCCAGCACGTCGAGATCACTGCCCGCGGTCGCGGGCCGGTGGCCCGCGGCGAGGCGTGTGCCAACAGCTTCTATGCCGCATTCGAGGCCGCAGTCGCCAAGCTGGAAAGCCGGCTGCGGCGAGTCAAGGATCGCCGCCAAGTCCACTACGGCGACAAGACCCCGGTTTCGCTGGCCGCCGCGACCGCCGCGATCCCGCCCGAGCCCGCTCTCGACGACGCCGACAACCGCGAACTCGACGGCGTGAACGGCCACCACGAACCCGGCAAGGTGGTCCGTGTCAAAGAGCATGAGGCGAAGCCGATGTCGGTGGACGACGCGCTATACCAGATGGAGCTGGTCGGCCACGACTTCTTCTTGTTCTTCGACGCTCAGACTGACCGGCCGTCGGTCGTCTACCGGCGGCACGCCTACGACTACGGTCTGATTCGGCTGGCCTGACTAGCGCCGACGGGTCGGCGCGCAGCGGTGTAGCGCGTGGCGTCACCTAGGATGGACAGCGCCGAAGACGTCTGATCCGCAGAGGACCTAGGGGATTTTAGTGGTGCTGGGTAAGTTGTTGCGCCTTGGTGAGGGTCGCATGGTCAAGCGACTCAAGCGGGTGGCCGACTATGTCAACAGCTTGGCCGACGACATCGAGAAGCTCTCCGACGCCGAACTGCAGGCCAAGACCGCCGAATTCAAGAAGCGGCACGCAGATGGCGAGAGCCTCGACGACCTGCTGCCGGAAGCGTTCGCGGTGGCCCGCGAAGCCGCTTGGCGGGTGCTCGACCAGCGCCACTTCGACGTGCAGGTGATGGGTGGCGCCGCGCTGCACTTCGGCAACGTCGCGGAGATGAAGACCGGTGAAGGCAAGACCCTGACCTCGGTGCTGCCTGCCTACCTCAACGGTATCGGCGGCGACGGCGTGCACATCGTCACGGTCAACGACTACCTGGCCAAACGTGACAGCGAGTGGATGGGCCGGGTGCACCGCTTCCTGGGTCTGGACGTCGGCGTCATCTTGGCGCAGATGACGCCCGACGAGCGTCGCGTCGCCTACGCCGCCGACATCACGTACGGCACCAACAACGAATTCGGCTTCGACTACCTGCGCGACAACATGGCCCACTCGCTCGAGGACTGCGTCCAGCGCGGCCACAACTTCGCCATCGTCGACGAGGTCGACTCGATCCTGATCGACGAAGCCCGTACCCCGCTGATCATTTCCGGTCCCGCGGACGGCTCGTCGAACTGGTACGGCGAGTTCGCCCGGCTGGCGCCGCTGATGGAAAAAGACGTGCACTACGAGGTGGATCTGCGCAAGCGGACCGTCGGTGTGCACGAGCTCGGCGTGGAGTTCGTCGAAGACCAGCTCGGGATCGACAATCTCTACGAGGCGGCAAACTCGCCACTGGTCAGCTATCTCAACAACGCGCTGAAAGCCAAGGAGCTGTTCAACCGCGACAAGGACTACATCGTCCGCGACGGCGACGTGATCATCGTCGACGAGTTCACCGGCCGCACGCTGGTCGGCCGGCGGTACAACGAGGGTATGCACCAGGCCATCGAGGCCAAGGAGCACGTCGAGATCAAGGCCGAGAACCAGACGCTGGCCACCATCACCTTGCAGAATTATTTCCGGCTCTACGACAAGCTCTCCGGCATGACCGGTACGGCACAGACGGAGGCCGCCGAGCTGCACGAGATCTACAAGCTCGGCGTCGTGCCGATCCCGACGAACAGGGAGATGGTCCGCACCGACCAGACCGACCTGATCTACAAGACCGAGGAAGCCAAGTACATCGCGGTCGTGGACGACGTCAGCGAGCGCTACGAGAAGGGTCAGCCGGTGCTGATTGGTACGACGAGCGTCGAGCGCTCGGAGTATCTGTCACGGCAGTTCCAGAAGCGGCGTATCCCGCACAACGTGCTGAACGCGAAATACCACGAGCAGGAGGCCGGCATCGTCGCCGAGGCGGGCCGCCGCGGCGCCATCACGGTGGCCACGAACATGGCGGGCCGCGGTACCGACATCGTGTTGGGCGGCAACGTCGACTTCCTGACCGACCTGAGGTTGCGGGCCCGCGGTCTGGATCCCGTCGAGACCGCCGAGGAATACCAGACGGCCTGGCACGAAGAGTTGCCGATCGTCAAAGACGAGGCAGCGGCCGAAGCCACCGAAGTCATCGAGGCCGGCGGGCTCTACGTGCTGGGCACCGAGCGGCATGAGTCGCGCCGTATCGACAACCAGCTGCGCGGCCGCTCCGGTCGGCAGGGTGACCCGGGCGAATCGCGCTTCTACCTGTCGCTGGGCGACGAGTTGATGCGTCGCTTCAACGGCGCTGCGCTGGAGACGCTGCTGACCCGGCTGAACCTGCCCGACGACGTGCCGATCGAGGCCAAGATGGTGACCCGCGCCATCAAGAGCGCGCAGACCCAGGTCGAGCAGCAGAACTTCGAGGTCAGAAAGAACGTCCTCAAGTACGACGAGGTGATGAACCAGCAGCGCAAGGTCATCTACGCCGAACGCCGCCGGATTCTGGAAGGCGAGAACCTGCAGGGGCAGGCGCGCGACATGCTCGTCGCGGTGATCACCGCCTATGTCGACGGTGCCACCGCTGACGGCTACGCCGAGGACTGGGATCTCGAAAAGCTCTGGGAGGCACTGAAAACGCTCTACCCGGTCGGGATCGACCACCAGGACCTGATCGACTCCGAGGCGATCGGCGAGCCCGGCGAGCTGACCCGCGAGGAGTTGCTCGACGCGCTGGTGGCCGACGCCGACAACGCCTATGCCAGGCGCGAAGCCGAGCTTGAGGAGCTGGCCGGCGAAGGCGCGATGCGCCAGCTGGAACGTAACGTGCTGCTCAACGTCATCGACCGCAAATGGCGTGAGCACCTCTACGAGATGGACTACCTCAAAGAGGGCATCGGGCTGCGCGCGATGGCGCAACGCGACCCGCTGGTCGAATACCAGCGGGAGGGCTTCGACATGTTCACCGGCATGCTCGAGGGCCTCAAAGAAGAGTCCGTCGGCTTCTTGTTCAACGTCACGGTCGAGGCGGTGCCGCCGCAGCAGGTCTCTCCGGTCTTGGAGATGGGGCAGGAACCGGAGGGCCTGGCCGAGTTCGCCACCGCCGCCGCAGCCGGCGCACAGCAACGTTCCGCCGCGCAGACCGCAGCCCGGGAGTCCGCTCCGGCGTTGCGCGCCAAGGGGATTGAGACCGAATCGCCTGACCTGACCTACAGCGGACCCGCTGAGGACGGCTCGGCGCAAGTACAGGGCAATGGCGGCAAGACGGCGGCCGCGGTGTCCGGCGGTACTCGGCGCGAGCGGCGCGAGGCGGCTCGACAGCAGGCCCGTCACGCCAAGCCGAAGTCCACCAAACGGCGCTGACAGCCGGCCCGGCTGCGGTCTAGCCGATGTGCAGCGCGACCACTTGCCAGCGCCCGGTAGGCGCCAGCTCGATGCGGCAGGCGATGGCGTGCACCCGAGGTCCGCGGCTGTAGCTGCCGAACACTTCGGCCGCCCGGTCGCCATCGCCGGCCGCCTGCAGCCGCACCCGGCGCAGGACCGCCGCCCCGTCATGGCCGCCCGACTGCCGATTGGCCGACAGCACCGAGTCGACGAGGCCGGCGGACAACAGCCCGGTCAGCTGCGCGACCGGTCGGCGACGGTCGATCACCTCCAGCACTCGTCGCAGCGCCGCGTCGGCGAAAGCCGCCCCGTGGCGCATGGACGTCGACACGACCGGCGCCGATGGTGCCGAATGTCGTTGTGGGATATGCAGATTGCGTCGTCGTAACACAGCTGTCGACGGCGGCCTGCACTGGCGGACGTCGTGGGCGGGCGGTTCACAGTCGACGACGGGTGTGACCGCGAACGCGATGCGATCCGATGGGCTCGAGCTGGACAACACTGCACTCTCCCGTGATGTATCGAGGGCTGACATGTTGGCCTGCTGGAGAGTGGCAGACGACTGTGAGGATGATCGCACAATCGCGTCGCCCGTGTACCCGCGCTGTTATCGGCCGGTCTGGACGGTTAGCGTTGCGGCAGATTTATTGGTGGACCAATCCGCACGGGACGTGAAGGGACAGGCGATGTGATCCGGTTGTCCACGTCGGACGCCTCGTTCTACCAGTTGGAGAACAGCGCCACCCCGCTCTATGTCGGCTCACTGTCGATCCTGCGTGCCCCGCGCGCCGGACTCAGCTACGAGACGTTGCTGGCCACCGTCGAACAGCGGTTGCCGTCGGTGCCGCGGTACCGGCAGAAGGTCCGCGAAGTCACGATGCGGCTGGCCCGACCGGTCTGGATCGACGACCACGATTTCGACATCACCTACCACGTCCGGCGTTCGGCACTGCCGTCGCCGGGCAGCGATGAACAGCTCCACGAGCTGATCGGCCGGCTGGCCGCGCGGCCGCTGGACAAGTCGCGGCCGCTCTGGGAGATGTACCTCGTCGAGGGCCTCGCGAAAAACCGGCTCGCGCTGTACACCAAGTCGCACCAGGCGCTGATCAACGGGATGGGCGCCGCCGAGATCGGCCACGTGATGGCCGATCGGAACCGCCGTCCGCCGCCCTTCGTCGAGGACATTTGGGTGCCGGCCCGTGAGCCTGGCAGGGCTCGGCTGCTGTGGGGTGCGGCCGGCGACTGGGCGACTCGCCCGCAGGCCCAGTTCAATGCGGTCCGAGACGGGGTCACCGACCTGCTGACGAACTCCGGTGAGCTGGTGAACGCCGGCAGGCGGTTGTTCGACGTCGCACGCAACTTCGCTCGGGGCTCGGCCCCGAACAGCCCGCTGAACAGCACGGTGTCACGCAATCGGCGATTCACCGTCGCCCGCGGACGACTCGACGATTACCGCACCATCCGGTCGCGCTACAGCTGCGACGTCAACGACGTGGTGCTGGCGGTGATCGCCGGCGCGCTGCGCAACTGGCTGCTGTCCCGCGGCGAGGCGGCGGCGCCGACGTCGTCCGTGCGGGCGATGGCGCCGTTGCCGGTCTACGTCGGCGACACATTCGACTCGACCAGCCGCGGTCAGGCGATCAGCCAGGTGGCGCCGTTCCTGGTTGACTTGCCGGTGGGGGAGGGCAACGCGGTTGTGCGCCTTTCGCAGATCGCCCATGCCACTGAATCCAACCCCACCGCGAGCAGTCTGGTTGATGCACGCACCATCGTGACGCTGTCCGGCTTTGCGCCACCGACCCTGCATGCCATGGGAATTCGGGTGGCGACCACGCTGTCGCCGCGTCTGTTCAACCTGTTGATCACCAACGCGCCGGGTGCCCAGTCGGAGATGTACGTCGCCGGGGCCAAGTTGCTGGAGAGTTATGCGGTGCCGCCGCTGCTCAACAATCAGGTGCTGGCCATCAGCGTCACGTCGTACAACGGCGTGCTGTATTTCGGCATCAACGCCGATCGGGACGCGATGAGCGATGTCGACATGTTGCCGTCGCTGCTGGCCGAGTCACTGGATGAACTGCTGGAAGCCGCGCGTTAGATCTGTTCTCGCCGAGAAAGAAGCAGCGCACGGCCTTACGATTCCTAAGCATGACCAACAACGGATCGGCTAAAGACTCCTCAGCCAAGACGAAACAAGCCAAAAAGCCGGGCGCAAAAGGTCAGAAGGCCACTCCGGGCAAGATTGCCAACGACGCCTATGAAGCCGAAATATTCCGGCTGCAAACCGAATTCGTCAAATTGCAAGAGTGGGTGAAATTCTCCGGCGCCCGGGTCGTGGTGATCTTCGAAGGCCGCGACGGCGCGGGCAAAGGCGGGACGATCAAACGCATCACCGAATATCTCAATCCCCGCGTCGTGCGAATTGCTGCGCTGCCCGCTCCTAATGACCGCGAACGTGGGCAGTGGTATTACCAGCGTTACGTCGCGCAACTGCCCGCCAAAGGGGAGATCGTGCTCTTCGACCGGTCCTGGTACAACCGCGCCGGTGTCGAGAAGGTGATGGGATTCTGCACCCCTCAAGAGCACGCGCTGTTTCTGCGCCAGACCCCGATCTTCGAGCAGATGCTCATCGAAGAAGGGGTACTGCTGCGCAAATACTGGTTTTCGGTCTCCGACGACGAGCAGCTGCGCCGTTTCAAAGGCCGCCTGAATGACCCTGTGCGGCAATGGAAATTGAGCCCGATGGATGTGGAGTCGCTGAATCGCTGGGAAGACTATTCGCGCGCCAAAGACGAGATGATGGTGCACACCGACACACCCGGCAGCCCATGGTTCGTCGTCGAGTCGGATATCAAGAAGCATGCCCGGCTGAACATGATGGCGCATCTGTTGTCCACCATCGACTATCGCGAGGTGGAACGGCCGAAGGTCAAACTCCCCTCGCGCCGAGAGGTCAGCGGCAACTATCAGCGGCCGCCGCGCGAGTTGTCGACGTACGTGGCCGATCATGTGGCAACGTTGATGGCTCCCACGAAGAAAGCTGGATAACCGCTCACTGATGCGCATTTACATTCCGGCCACGCTCGCGATGCTGCAGCGATTAGTCGCCGACGGTTCGCTGTGGCCGCTCAACGGCACTGCCTTCGCGGTGACGCCGCGGCTGCGGGAAGCCTACGCAGAAGGCGATGACGACGAACTCGGCGAAGTCGCGCTGCGCGAGGCGGCGCTGGCCTCGCTCCGGCTGCTGGCAATCGCCGCAGACGAGGCAGCCGGACGACGTAGTGCCGGCACGGCGGGCGGTGCTGGTCGCCGATCTCGGCGACGCGGCAACAGTCGCGCTGCGGCCGGACCTCGATGACGCCGTCGTGCGGATCAGTGAGCCGGTGACTTCGGCCGAGGTCGTCGCCGCGTTCGTCGACAATGCCGCGGCAGAGGTCCATGTCGAGGCGGCCGTGGCGGTCATCGATGCGGCCGATCTAGGCGACGAGGACGCCGAGCTGACCGTCGGCGACGCGCAGGACCACGATCTGGCCTGGTACGCCGCCCAGGAGCTGCCTTTCCTGCTTGAACTGCTGTAGCGCTGGCTACGGTACCGTAAGTTACGGTACCGTAGGTTGGCATGAGCAGAAAGTTCGCGAAGGTCACCGCTGATGTCGTCGACACGGCGCCCGTTACCCTGGCCGGAGTGGACACACACCCCGGGTGGCACGTTTTACGCACCCTCGCCCAGCGCATCACCACCCCGCTGTTGCCCGACGATTACCTGCACCTGGCCAACCCGCTATGGTCGGCGCGTGAATTGCGGGGCCGGATTCTGGAGGTCAGGCGGGAAACGCAGGATTCCGCGACGCTGGTCATCAAGCCGGGCTGGGGCTTCGGTTTCGACTACGAATCGGGCCAGTACATCGGAATCGGGCTGCTCGTCGACGGTCGCTGGCGGTGGCGTTCGTATTCGCTGACGTCGAGCCCGCGCCGGGGCGCTCGCACGGTGACCATCACCGTCAAGGCGATGCCCGAGGGCTTCCTGTCCGCCCACCTGGTGGCCGGGGTGCAGCCCGGCACGATCGTGCGACTGGCCTTGCCGCAGGGCAATTTCGTGCTGCCCGAGCCGCCGCCGCCAGCCATGTTGTTCGTCACCGCCGGGTCCGGCATCACCCCGGTGATGTCGATGCTGCGCACGCTGGTGCGCAGAGGCGATCTGGGACTGGGGGGAATCACTGACGTGATCCATCTGCATTCGGCGCCCACCGAGGACGAGGTGATGTTCGGCGCGGAACTCGGCCAGCTGGCCGCCGATCACGACGGGTATCGGCTGCAGCTGCGCACGACCCGCACCCAGGGCCGGTTGGATTTCAGTCAGCTCGACGCCGAGGTGCCCGACTGGCGGAGCCGGCAGACCTGGGCGTGTGGCCCGGAGGCGATGCTCAAGGCCGCCGACCACGCCTGGGCGGCCGCCGGCATCAAGGACCGCCTGCACCTCGAATATTTCGCGGTCTCGCGTGCCGAGCCGGTCGGGGCCGGCGGGACGGTGACTTTCCTCAAGAGCGGGAAAAGCACCGCGGCCGACGCGGCGACATCGCTGATGGAAGCGGGTGAGCAGCAGGGCGTGCAGATGCCGTTCGGTTGCCGGATGGGTATCTGTCAATCGTGTGTGGTGACCCTGAGCGAGGGACACGTCCGAGACTTGCGCACCGGCGCGGTACATGAGCCGGGGACCCGCGTGCAGACCTGCATTTCTGCGGCGTCAGGCGATTGCAAGCTCGACGTTTAGAGGTTACCCGCTGGTAACCTACGCTTTCGTAGGTTACGATAGCGTAGGTACTGGAAACGTAATCTGCAGGAAGGCAACTAGACGATGGCGATCACCGACCTCGATGTCTTTACGCATCTGACGGACGCCGACATCGACAACCTGGGCGTCGAGCTGGACGCTATTCGCCAGGACATTGAAGACTCGCGCGGCGCGCGTGACGCCCACTACATTCGTCGCACCATCGCCGCGCAACGCGCGCTGGAAGTCGCCGGCCGGGTGTTGTTGGCTGCCGGCGCGCGCCGGTCGGCCTGGTGGGCGGGAACCGTGACCCTCGGCGTGGCCAAGATCGTCGAGAACATGGAGATCGGCCACAACGTCATGCACGGCCAATGGGACTGGATGAACGATCCCGAGATTCACTCCACGTCCTGGGAGTGGGACATGAGCGGGTCGTCCAAGCACTGGCGCTACACCCACAATTTCGTGCACCACAAGTACACCAACATTCTCGGCATGGACGACGATGTCGGTTACGGCCTACTGCGGGTCACCCGCGACCAGCCCTGGAAGCGCTTCAATCTGTTAAACCTGGCTTACAACGCGATGCTGGCGCTCGGCTTCGAATGGGGGGTCGGCCTGCAGCACGTGGAGCTCGGCAAGATCGTCATGAACCGCATGGACCACGATGACGTCCGCGAGCGCGTCGAAGAGTTCCTGAGGAAGTCCGGCCACCAGGTGGTCAAGGACTATCTCGCTTTCCCGGCGCTGACCGCGCTGTCGCCCGGCGCGACGTACAAGTCGACGGTGAAGGCCAACGCCGTGGCCAACGTCATCCGCAACGTGTGGGCCAACGCGGTGATCTTCTGCGGCCACTTCCCCGACGGCGCAGAGAAATTCACCAGGACCGACATGGTCGGTGAGTCCAAGGGGCACTGGTACCTGCGGCAGATGCTGGGAAGTGCCAACTTCAACGCCGGCCCCGCGCTGCGGTTCATGAGCGGAAACCTGTGCCACCAGATCGAACACCACCTGTTCCCGGATCTGCCGAGCAACCGGTACGCCGAGATCTCGGTGCGAGTCCGTCAGGTGTGCGACAAGTACGACTTGCCCTACACCACAGGCTCTTTCCTGCTCCAATACGGGAAGACGTGGCGGACCATCGCCAAGCTGTCGCTGCCGGACAAGTACCTCCGCGACAACGCAGACAACGCACCGGAGACGCGCAGCGAGTTGATGTTCGACGCGCTCGAGCCGGGTTTCGCCGGCACCGATCCAGCGACCGGACGCCGCCGCGGCCTGAAGACCGCGATCGCCACCGTGCGGGGTTGGCGCCATGACAAGCAGGCCAAGCGGGCTCGCAAGAACGCGCAGCCAGGGCGCGACGAGTTGGCTGCTTAAACCCTTCAGTGACATGGTCGGCACCGTCACGACACATCCGATTGTCGATGCTGTGCTGGATAGGCATCGCGACGCGTTGGGCGACGACCTGCTGACCTACCGCAACCACGTTTACCGGTGCATCACGTATCAGCAAATCCTGCTTGGCTTTTCGATTCCGGACGTCGCGGCGCTGGCTTGGGCGGTGCACGATTTGGGCATCTGGACCGCAAGCACGTTTGATTACCTGGCGCCGTCGGCTGATCTCGGCGTGCAGCACGCCGACGAGTTCGGCGTCACCGACACCAACCAATTGCGCGCGCTGGTCAGCGAACACCATCGGCTCCGCCGAGTCGACGACCGTCTGACCGAGACGTTTCGCCAGGCCGACCTCATCGATGTCAGCCGTGGACTACTGCGTCGCCGGATCCGACGGTCGGCAGTGCGGGCCGCGGTCAAGGATCTGCCTTATTGCGGATTCCATGCATTTCTGGCCAAGGGCCTGACCGGTTACGCCGCCCGGCATCCACTGCGCCCGATGCCGATGATGCGCTGGTAAGCCCAACTGGCTCACACTGATTCGGCGATTGTGACGAGCCGCTCGAGAATCGCCAGCTGATCTTCGAGATCGCCGTCGAGCTTCGCCAACAGTGTCGTGATGCCGGCCGCGCGGTAGCGGCTCGCCCGCTCGGCGATGGTGTCGATGGTGCCCAGCAGATTCGTAAGGCGGCCGAGATCCAAAGGCACCGCGGTGCGGGCCTCGTCGTGTCTACCGGCTTGCCACAACTCGGCGACGGTCGCGACTTCGGTCCCGTAGCCCAATCGGGTGAAAGCGTCGTTGTAAAAGTTCTGCCCGCCGGCGCCCATCGCGCCGATGGTGAACGCGTAACCGTCGGCATGGCGGCGCGCGGCGGCGTCGGCGGAGGCATCGTCGTCGTGGAATTCGACGGCGACGGGGGCGACCAGGTCGAGCTGGTCGAGGCTGCGGCCGGCCTGCTGCGCGCCTTCGCGGATCGGTCCGAGAAACACCTCGGCGGCTTCGGGGATGAACGCATTACCCAGCCAGCCGTCGGCGGCTTCGCCGGTCAGCCGCAGGTTCTGCGGACCCATCGCCGCTACATAGACCGGAACGTGGTCTGGGCGAACCAGCGGCCGCAGCGCGGCGCCGCGGCTGTCCGGCAGCGGCAGCGGATAGATCTCGCCGTCATGCTCGAGGCGCTCGCCGCGGCTCACGATGCGGATGATCTCGATGGTCTCGCGGGTGGTCTGCACCGGCTTGCGAAAGCGAACGCCGTGCCAGCCCTCCATGACCCGCGGGCCCGACGTGCCGACGCCTAAGATGAAACGGCCTGACGAGAGCTCCTGCAGGCTCAGCGCCGAGGTCGCGAGCAACGCCGGACTGCGTGAACCCAGTTGCACCACAAAGGTTCCCAACTGGATCGACGACGTCTTCGCGGCAAGGTACGCCAGACCGGTCAGCGCGTCGTAACCCCAGACCTCGGGCACCCAGAGCGACGCGACACCGATCCGCTCGGCGGCCAGCGCAAACTCGACGGCGCCCGGCAGTCGGGGTTCGATCATTGCGCCGATCTTCATGGCTGGCATGCTAGTTATCATGCGCTACCGCGACCAACCGACAATCGAAGTGACTCAGCGGGTTCGCTGTGACCTCGCCACGGTATGGGCCCTGGTGACCGACATCAATTTGCCGACGCATTGCTCGTCGGAACTGTGCGGTGTGGACTGGTTGGACGGGGCCGGGACCGTCGAGGCCGGCGCGCGTTTCCGCGGGCGCAGCAAGCATGAGGCGTTCGGGGACTGGTCGACGGTGTGTGAGGTCGTCGAAGTCGAGGACCAGCGCCGTTGGGTGTACAACGTCACCGGACCCGAGGGCACCAGCGCGACCTGGGCATTCGAGGTCGAACCGGCCAGCGACGGGGTGCTGGTCCGGCAGTGGGCCCGGATGGGTCCCGGACCGTCAGGCCTGACCCCGGCGATCGTGGCCCAACCGGACAAGGAGGCCAGGATCGTCACCCGTCGGCTGGCCGAATGGCAGAAGAACATGCAAGCCAACCTGGAGTGGGTGCGGTCGCAGGCTGAAAGCCAGGGCCTGGGATCAGGTTGAGCCCTCGCGCATCGCGGCCAGCAGGCGGCGCGCGGCCGCGACGCGACGCTCTGCCGGCCCGGTGAGAGTGTCCAGCGCGCATTCGGGATCGGCCGGCGGACCCAGGTGCCCGCAGCCGCGCGGGCAGTCTTGGATCGCGTCGGCCAGGTCGGAGAACGCCAGCATCACGTCGTCGGGCTTGATGTGGGCCAGGCCGAAAGAGCGGATCCCCGGGGTGTCGATCACCCAGCCGCTGGGCTGAAACGGCAATGCCACCGACTGCGTCGAGGTGTGCCGGCCCCGGCCGATATCAGTCACCTCGCCGACTGGTCGATGTGCTTCGGGCACAAGGCGATTCACCAACGTCGATTTGCCCACCCCGGAATGACCCAGCAGCACTGTCATTTTGCCGTCAAGCAAGTGCGCGACCGCATCCAGCGGATCGTCGCGGCCCGCGATGATCACCGCGAGATCGAGGTCGGCGAACTGCTCGGCAAACGGCTCAGCGGGGGCGAGGTCGGTCTTGGTCAGGCACAGGATTGGGAACAGCCCACCGGCATAGGCCGCGATCAGCGTCCGGTCGACCAGCCCGGTGCGCGGTGGCGGGTCGGCCAGCGCCACCACGATCAGCAGTTGGTCGGCGTTGGCGACGACCACCCGTTCGGTGGGATCGGTGTCATCGGCGGTGCGCCGCAACACCGTTCGCCGCGGGCCGCGCCGCACGATGCGGGCCAACGTATCGTGTCGGCCAGACAGGTCGCCGACGATGTCGACGTCGTCGCCGACCACGATCGGTGTACGACCCAGTTCCCGGGCCCGCATCGCGGTGACATGGCGGTTGACGTCGCCGCCGAGCACGCACCCCCAGCGGCCGCGGTCGACGCTGGTCACCATCGCCTGCTCGGCGTCGGCGTGCTCGGGGCGGGTTTTGGTCCGCGGGCGCGAACCCTTTCCGGACCGGACTTTTACGTCGGATTCGTCGTAGTCGCCGTAGTCCCCGGGCCTCAACCGCCGGACTCCGACCGGAGCATCTCGGCCCACATCCGGGGGAAGTCGGGCAAAGTCTTGGCGGTGGTCTCGATGTCGTCCACGACGACGCCGGGAACCCGCAGCCCGACGATCGCGCCGGCGGTCGCCATCCGGTGATCGGCGTAGGACAGCCAGGTGCCCGGGTGCAGCGGCCTCGCGGTGATCTCCAAACCGTCAGGGGTTTCCCGGCAATCGCCGCCGAGCCGGTTGATCTCGCTGCTGAGCGCAGCCAGTCGGTCGGTCTCGTGGCCGCGCAGGTGCGCGATGCCCGACAGCCGAGATACCGAGCCGTGGTCGGCCAGCGCCGCGAGCACCGCAACCGCGGGGGTGAGCTCGCCGACATCTCGTAGGTCGACGTCGAATCCAGAATAGGCTTGCGGGCCGCGCACCTCGAGATACGAATCAGTCTGCTTCACAACCGAATTCAGCTGCGCGAGGATGCCCAGAATCGCATCGGCCGGTTGGATGCTGTCTTCCGGCCACCCGGTGATGCGCACCGTGCCTCCGCTGGCCACGGCCGCGGCGATGAACGGCACGGCGTTGGACAGATCCGGCTCGATGGGCCAGTGCAGCGGCGTGATTATGCCCGGCCGCACCTGCCAACGGTCGGCGGTGCGGTCGTCGACGTCTACGCCGGCCTGGCGCAGCATGGCCACCGTCATGGCGATGTGCGGTGCCGACGGCAGCGCCGCACCGAGATGCTGCACGGTCAGGCCGGTGCTGAACGACGCGCCGGCGAGCAGCAGTCCCGACACGAACTGCGACGACGCAGAGGCGTCGATCTCCACCTCGCCACCGGCGACCGATCCGGTGCCGCGTACCTGAAATGGCAGGCCGTCGCCGTCGATGTCGACGCCCAGTCCGCGCAGCGCATTCAGCAACGGTGCGATCGGCCGGCCGCGGGCCTGCTCGTCGCCGTCGAAGGTGACCGTCGCCAGCCCGAGGGCGGCTAGCGACGGAACGAAACGCAGCACGGTACCCGCCAGGCCGCAGTCGATACGGGCCTGTGGCGGCGGTGCGATCGTCCCGCCCACCGTGAGCTCGTCGGTCGACCCGTCGACCCGCAGACCCAGCGCCTGCAACGCCCCGATCATCAGGTCGGTGTCGCGACTGCGCAGCGCGCCGCTGATCGTCGAGACGCCGCCGTGTTCGGCGGCCAGGGCGGACAGCACCAGCGCCCGGTTGGTCTGAGATTTCGAGCCGGGCACCGTCACGGTCGCAGACACCGGCGTCGTCGTCGACGGGGCAGACCAGGTACTCACGCATCCATCATTGCTTGTCTGTCGCCTCTGCCACCATGGAGCCATGTGTGGACGATTCGCGGTCACGACTGATCCGGCCACGTTGGCCGAGAAGATCGAAGCGATCAACGAGAGTCGCCCGGCCGAATCGGCGGGCCCGAACTACAACGTGGCACCGACCACGACCATCACCACCGTGGTCCGGCGGCACTCCAACCCTCAACAGCCCGACGACGAAGCCACCAGACGGGTCCGGTCGATGCGCTGGGGACTGGTCCCGCCGTGGGCGAAGGCCGGGGCCGACGGCGCACCGGAGACCAAGGGTCCGCTGCTGATCAACGCCCGCGCAGAGAAGGTCACCACCTCGCCGGCGTTTCGCGCCAGCGCCAAGGCCAAGCGCTGCCTGGTACCGATGGACGGCTACTACGAGTGGCGGGCCAACCCGGATCTCGACTCCGGGAAGAAAGCCCGCAAGACGCCGTTCTTCATGCACCGCGCCGACGGGGGGCTGCTGTTCATGGCGGGCCTGTGGTCGGTCTGGCGAGACCCCAAGAATGAACAAGGTATCGAACCGCTGTTGAGTTGCACGATCATCACCACCGACGCGGTCGGCGAACTCGCCGAGATTCACGACCGGATGCCGTTGATCGTCGCCGAGCAGGACTGGGATCGCTGGCTGGATCCCGACGCACCGGCCGACCTCGACTTCCTGGCCACGCCGCCGAGCATCGCCGGCATCGATATGCGGGAAATCTCGACGCTGGTCAACAGCGTGCGCAACAACGGGCCCGAGCTGCTGGAGCCGGCCGGGGCGCAGCCCGAACAGGCCACGCTGCTGTAGGGCCGTACCACCGTTAGCGTATGTCACCGAAGGTCGTTGAACTTTCAAGCATTGGGGCGCCGGTGATTCAGGCTCAGGAGCAAACGAACGATGAACAACTGTCGACGTGGGCGCCGTTGCGCAGTCGCTTGTACCGCAGCCTGTTCATCGCGCAGTTCGCCTCCAACATCGGGTCGTGGATGCAAGGCGTGGCGGCCCAATGGTTTCTGATCGAGAAGCACAGCAGTGACGTCATCGTGGCTCTGGTCCAGACGGCGAGTCTGGGTCCGACGCTATTCCTGGGGTTGTTCGCGGGCGTGCTTGCCGATCTCTTCGACCGCCGGCGGTTGCTGATATTTCTTCAGTCCTACGCGGTGCTGGTGGGGTTGGCCCTGGCAGTGCTGGCCTACCTCGGTCGGCTCGGTCCGACATCGCTGTTGCTGTTCACCGTGGCGACCGGCTGTGCCTCCGCACTGACCGCACCGGCCTGGCAGGCGATTCAGCCCGAGCTTGTTCCGCGTGAGCAGATACCCGCCGTCTCGGTGTTGGGCAGCGTCTCGGGAAATGCGGCCCGCGCGATCGGACCGGCGATCGGTGGCGTGCTCGTCGCATTGAGCGGGCCGGCTGCGGTTTTCGCTGTCAACGCCGTCTCCTTCGCAGGAATAATCGTTGCTCTGGTCGCATGGCAGCGGCCCAAGCAATATGCGCCGCTCGAGCGGGAGCACTTCGGTTCGGCCATCGTCACCGGCCTGCTATATGTTGGCAACAGTCCAATTTTCCGCCGAATCCTTTCTCGCGCAGCTCTTTTCCTGTTCCCCGCGTCGGCTTTGTTCGCTCTACTGCCGATCGCTGCCGCCCAACGGTGGCACTTGGGAGCCGCTGGATACGGTGTGGCTCTGGGCGCCATCGGCTTTGGCGCCGTACTCGCGGTGGTGGTCGCCGCGCCGCTACACCGGAGAATGTCCGACAACGTGCTGTTGGCTGTATCAGCCGCCGCATTTGCGGTTGCACCGCTCGCGGTGCCCTGGCTGCCATTCGCAGGGGCAATCCCTGTCCTGGCGCTGTCGGGGATGGCCTGGCTGATGACGCTGACGACGCTGAACGCCGCCGCGCAGCTGTCTTTGCCCCGATGGGTCCGCGCCCGCGGGTTGGCGATGTACCTGCTTGTCGCCACCGGTTCTCAGGCGATCGGTGCGTATGCCTGGGGTGTCGTCGCCACGCGGGCCGGACTACCCACCGCGCTGCTGGGCTCTGCGGTGGTACTGGGTGTTGTCGCCCTCAGCGTTCCGCTGTTCCCACTGCGGCCGTGCACCGGCATGCTGGGCGTTGATATTTCGACAGCGTGGCCCTCACCGACGCTTGTTTTCGATCCATGCCCTGGCGATGGACCGGTGCTGGTCGCCGTCCGCTATCGAGTGCCGGAGGAGAACCGCAAGAACTTCATCGATGCGATGACAGAGGTCAGACGATCACGGCTGCGAACGGGCGGCCACAGTTGGCGGTTGTATCACAGTGTCGGACAACCCGACACGCTCCTCGAGAGGTTCACCGTGGCGTCCTGGACCGAATTCGAGCACCAGCGGACGGAGCGCTGGGTCGAGTCCGACTCGGCCGGCGTGACGAAGGCGATCGGCTACACCGTCGATGGCACCCGGACACACGAGTACTACCTCGCAATGCGTCCGCCCCGGTGACGCTTGGCTTTACGTCCGCCGCGCCAGGTAGCCGAGTGCGAGTGCAGCGGCGTTGGCTCCGCACATGCCGTGCGCTCCGGGTCCCGGCGGGGTGGCGGCCGAGCATATGTACATGCCCGGTAATCCAATAGTGTACGGCGACAATGTGATTCGTGGCCCAAAGGCCAGCTGCCGAATGTCCTTGGCGCCGGTCATGATATCGCCGCCGACGTAGTTGAGGTTGTAGGCAGCCAGCTGTGTCGTCGATCGAACCGCGGAGCCGACGATGCGGTCCCGCAAACCGGGAGCGAATCTTTCGATCTGGGCGATGATCGCCTCGGTCGCGTCGCCGGTGTAGCCATTGGGCACGTGCGCGTAGGTCCACACCGGGTGCACATCGCCGACCGATCGTTGCGGATCGCCCAGATATTGCTGACCGACCAGCACGAACGGCCGCTCGGGCATCCGGCCCGCGTGGATTTCCCGCTCTGTGGAGGCGAGTTCGGAATAGCTCCCGGCAACGTGCACCGTGCCTGCACGGTGAGCCTCCGGGTTGACCCAGGGCACACCGCCGTCGACGGCGAAGTCGACTTTGAACGCACCCGGACCGCGTCGGAACCGAGTCAAAGCACGCGAAACACGCCGCGGGAGAACGTCTTCGAGGATCCCTGCGACCGCACTCGGCGCCAAATCGAACATCGTGACATCCGCCGGCGGCAGCTGCGACGCGGTCTGGACCCGTACACCGGTCTCGATCTTGCCGCCGAGGTCGGTCAGCAGCGCGACCATCGCGTCGGTGATCGACTGCGATCCGCCTTCGGCTACCGCCCAGCCGTGCCGGTGGCCGGCCGTGATGATGCCCATCCCGATTGCCGAGGTCATCGGGTAATGCAACGGCCGGAAGGCATGGGCCGCAATGCCACCGAACAAGGCCCGCCCCTCCTCGGTGCGAAACACCCGGGCGAACGTGGACGCGGGCAACACCGTGGGCGCGCCGAACCGGGCCAACATCAGGGGGTGATGCGGGATCCGCAGCAGCGGACCCATGATGTCTTCGCTGAGTGCATCGAACCGGGAGGCCGAATAACCGAATGCACGTTGCCATCGAGATCCGTCGGCACCGAGTCCGGCCGCGGTCTGCTTCACCGAGCGATGCAGCACGCCGGCGCTGCCGCCTTCGAGCGGGTGCACACAATCGATCTCCGGCCAGCGCCACGTGAGGCCGTAACGGTCCAGGTTGAACTTCTTGAGGAATGGCGAGCCGACCGCCATCGGGTGGATTGCCGAGCAGTGATCGTGCAGCAGACCGGGAACGATGTCTTCGCTGCTGCGGACGCCACCGCCGACCTTATCGGCGGCTTCGAGGACGGTGACCGCGACACCTTCGGCGGCCAGGGCCAGTGCGGCTGCGAGTCCGTTGGGACCGCCACCAACCACGACCGCGGTGCTCATCTGCGCCGCGCCTTCTCATCGCTGCGTCCCCCTCGCCGCCGGGCGGCTGGAGGTGCCCCCGGCTCGAAGTCGGCTTCGCGTTGCACGGCCTGGACCATCTCTGCATTGTGCAGGTGTCCATCGCCGAAGTTGAAGCCAATCAGGGAGTTGCACACGAACTCGCCTTCCCGCACGGTGCGCGCGTCGATGTCGGGCGGGTGTCTCAACGCAGCGAGAACAATCCACGACCCTCTGGCGCCAGGTTGTCAGGTAGCGCGGCCGGGTGGCGACGTGGCCGAAACCCGCGACTGGATAGCCACCGCATTCGTCTAACCGAGGAAAGCTCGGTCGGGCTAGAGTATTCCTCGTGTCTAGATCCGCGGCCGGTGATGCGCGAGGCCGCTTGATGCAGACCGCCCGCCGCCGGTTCGCGGCCGACGGGGCCATGGCGGCGACGCTCGATGAGATCCGACGCGACGCCGAGGTCAGCGTCGGGGCGCTTTACCACCACTTCCCGGACAAGCCCACGCTGGCGGCCGCGGTCTACGCCGAAGTGATGAGCGAATATCAGGCGGGGTTCACCACGATGTTGCGCCGGCACGACACCGCCGAAGCGGGGATCCGCGGTGGCGTCGCGCATCATCTGCGATGGGTCGCCACCAACCACAACGAGGCGGCGTTGCTGCTGGGGGACCGACTCGACAGCGCCGAACTGCGCGACGCCAATCGGGCGTTCTTCGCCGCCGTGCGGGACTGGTGGCAGCCGCACCACACCTACGGAGTCCTGCGGCCCATGCAACCGGGCATCACCGCCGCACTGTGGATCGGTCCGGCGCAGGAGTTCAGCCGGTACTGGATCGGCGGCGACGAACCGAGAATGCCGAGGGGGGCGGTCAGGACGCTCGCTGACGCCGCGTGGATGGCATTGCGGGCCAACGCTATTGAGGAGGACGATTGATGAGTGCAACCGAATCGCTGTATCGCAGGCTGGTAGCCGACGGCGATAACCCCGATGCGCCACGGCGGGTGACGGTCGAACGCCACGGTGACCGAGCGACCGTGACTCTCGACGAACCTGACCGACTCAACGTGCTGTCAGCGCCGTTGGTGCGGCAACTACGTTGTGCGCTGGAAGGTCTCGCCGCCGACGCCGATATCCGGAGCGTGGTCCTCACCGGCCGCGACCCGGGTTTCAGCGCGGGCGGCGACCTGAAGATGATGCGCACGGCGACCGAGAATCTCGGTCAACCGGAGGGTGTCGCCGACGTCTGGCGCTGGATTCGTCGGGAGTTCGGCGGCATCGCCCGGCTCATCGCCGGCTCGGACACGATTTTCGTGGCGGCGGTCAACGGCCCGGCCGCCGGGGTCGGGCTGGCCTGGGCGCTGAGCTGCGATCTCGCCATTGCCAGTGAGCGCGCGGTGATCG
Source organism: uncultured Actinomycetota bacterium (assembly GCA_963834615.1). Taxonomy (GTDB): domain Bacteria; phylum Actinomycetota; class Actinomycetes; order Mycobacteriales; family Mycobacteriaceae; genus Mycobacterium. The sequence continues at coordinate 185,398 of CAWICO010000001.1, read as the reverse complement.
TGCCGGCGTTCGGGCGCATCGGCTTGATTCCTGAGGTCGGGACGAGCTGGGCGCTGACCCGCCGGTTGGGCTACCAAGGCGCGCTGGCCTACTACTTGCGCGGCGAACACATCGACGCTCACGAGGCGCAGCGGCTCGGCCTCGTGCAGCAGGTGGTCTCACACGACGAGTTACTCGCCACCGCGGACGACTGGTGTGCGCGCGTCGCCGCGATGCCATCCCACGCGGTGGCCATGACCAAGCCTTTGCTGCGGGCCGTCGCCGACGCCGGCTGGCACGAGGCCCTGACCATGGAGGAGTTCGCCGAGCCCACCTGCTTCACCACCGCCGCGTTCGCCGACAGCGTGCGAACGATGCTGGCCAGACCTCAGGCCTGAATGTCGGCTGCCACGGCGCCGGTGAGCCTGAGCAGATCGCCGGGCGCCACCGCGACGTCCCAGCCGCGCCGGCCCGCGCTGCAGTACACCCGCTCGAACGTCAGCGCGCCGGCGTCGATGACAGTCGGCAGCCGAGTGCGCTGGCCGAATGGCGAGACAGCGCCCAGCACATAGCCGGTGACCCCCTCGGCGACGCGTCGATCGGCCATGACGGCTTTGCCGACGCCCAGCGCCGAGGCGGCCGCTTTCAACGACAATCGCGCCAGCGCGGGCAGTATCGCGACGGCCAACCCGCCGGGGACCGCGATGATCAGCGTTTTGTAGATCTGCTCCGGCGATACGTCGCCCGATGAGGTCAGCGCCTGCACGGCCTCACCGCCGAACGAACGTTCGCGCGGATCGTGAGCGAACTTCACCACCTCGTACGGCACGCCTGCCTCGGCCAACGCCGCGAGCGCCGGAGTCGCCACACCGGCCACGACCGGGGCCCCTAAGCCTTCATTGAACGTCATGACCCGCTGCGCCCGGCTTCGCCGCGCTTGCGATCACGACGCCGAGTACCCCGGTGGATTGACGCCCTCCACCCAGAAGTCAACGCCTAGTTGGGAACCCGGCACACAGTCGTAAATCGACAGGTCGGAGACGCCGGAGTCCACCAGGACGTCCTCGCACAGCAAGGTGTTGCCGGTGTACTCCTTGGACGGCTTGTTGAGGATGACGTAGGCGGCGTCGGAGTAGACCTCCGGCTTGCGGGACCGCGCCATCGCCTCGTCACCGCCGAGCAGATTCTTCACCGCGGCGGTGGCCACCATCGTGCGTGGCCACAGCGTGTTCGACGCGATGCCTTCCTCGCGCAGCTCTTCGGCGATGCCCAGCGCGCAGAGTGTCATACCGAACTTGGCCATCATGTACGCGGTCGGCTTCAGCCATTCCTTGCCAAGCAGCACCGGCGGCGACAGCGTCAAGATGTGCGGGTTGTCCCGGCCCTTCATGTGCGGGATACAGGCCTGCGACACCGCGTAGGTGCCACGCACCTGGATGCCGTTCATCAGGTCGAACCGCTTCATCGGCACCTCGGTGATGGACCCCAGATTGATCGCCGACGCGTTGTTCACGCAGATGTCGATGCCACCGAATTGCTCGACGGCCTTGGCCACCGCCGACTCGACCGATTCCGGGTCGCGGACGTCCCCGACGATCGGCAGCGCCTGACCGCCGGCCTCCTCGAGCTCCTTGGCGGCGGTGTACACCGTGCCCGGCAACTTCGGGTGCGGCTCGGCGGTTTTGGCCACCAACGCGATGTTGGCGCCGTCCTGCGCGGCACGCTTGGCGATGGCCAGGCCGATTCCACGGCTGGCACCGGAGATGAACATGGTCTTGCCCTTGAGTGACATGAGCGTCACAGTAACGCCGCTCACCATTGCCCCGGATCGGTGGTCCGGAAATAGCCCGGGGATCGTCGCTGTTGAGATTGCTGTCTGGTCAAGCGCACACATGTCGGTCGCAGCCTTTAGATTAGGAGAGGGGAGTGCGGTGTCAACGGCAACGAGCCTTCGTCGATCGGGTCCGGTATTGATGGATCTGTTCAGCGGCATCGCGACGGAAGGGACTGTGTTACCCAACATGGCCGACATCGATGGCGCGACAGACTCGGGAATCGCGGAGGCTGTCGACTTCACCGATACTCGCGGACAAAGCCGGTCGGATGAGACCGACGCGGAACTGACCGCGCGCTTCGAGCGCGACGCGATTCCGCTGCTGGACCAGCTCTACGGCGGCGCGTTGCGGATGACGCGCAACCCGGCCGACGCCGAAGACCTGCTGCAGGAAACCATGGTGAAGGCCTACTCCGGCTTCCGCTCGTTCAAAGCGGGCACCAACCTCAAGGCGTGGCTGTACCGCATTCTGACCAATACCTACATCAACAGCTACCGCAAAAAGCAGCGTCAGCCGGCGCAGTACCCGACCGACGAAATCACCGACTGGCAGTTGGCGGCCACCGCCGAACATTCGTCGACCGGATTGCGGTCCGCGGAGGTCGAAGCGCTCGAGGCACTGCCTGACACCGAGATCAAAGAGGCGCTGCAGGCGCTGCCCGAAGAGTTTCGGATGGCGGTCTACTACGCCGACGTCGAAGGCTTTCCCTACAAGGAGATCGCCGAGATCATGGGCACGCCGATCGGGACGGTGATGTCGCGGCTGCACCGCGGCAGGCGTCAGCTGCGGGGGTTGCTGACCGACGTCGCCAAGGAGCGGGGTTTCATTCGTGGTGACCAGGCACCCGAGGAGGTGTCGTCGTGAGTGATTTTTCGTCCGGGCCCGATGAGCCGCTTGCCGGCGAAGCCCCGCAGATCAAGGCAGAGTGCGCCGAGGTCATTGCTGAGGTGTGGACCTTGCTCGACGGCGAGTGCACCGCGGAGAAGAAAGACAAGCTCAGGCAGCACCTCGAGGACTGCCCGCCCTGCTTCCAGTTTTTCGGACTGGAGGAGCGAATCAAGGGTTTGATCGCGACCAGGTGCAGCGGCGAGAAGGCTCCGGACAGTCTGCGGGAACGGCTGCGCTTCGAGATCAGCCGGACCACCATCATTCGTGGTCAGTTCTAGCCGCATCCAAACGTAGACAAAGACGAAGGCGCGGGCCGCCTGTCGGACGGTCCGCGCCTTCGTTGGTCTTTATGCGTTGGGCCGCTTGCCGTGATTGGCCTTGCTGTGCTTGCGGTCGCGCTTCTTTCGGCCACGCTTGGCCATGATTGGTCCTCCTCGCAGGAATGCTTGCCTGCCATTGTTCCATGCCATAGCCAGTGGCTAGACCACAGGCACCGCGGTGTGGGCGAGCGTGCCACCCGACGCACCTGCCGGTGCAGTCGGTCCGGACTGCCCGGACTGCGCCGATGTCAGCGGACCCGGGCCGCCGGGCGTCTGCCCTGGCGCGAGCGGTCCTTGAGCGCCAGGAACAGTGTTGCCCGGGCGGCCACCGAGGCCGGGGGCCTGTCCAGGGACCTGCTGGCCGGGGCGTCCGCCCGGGTAGCCCGGGGTCTGACCCGGAAGCCCGCCGGGAGTCTGTCCGGGCACTTGACCAGGGAGCCCGCCCGGCGTTTGTCCCGGCAGGCCGCCCGGATAGCTCGCCAGGCCGGGGCCCTGACCCGGAATTCCTCCCGGTAGTCCGCCACCCGGTAGTCCGCCGGGGATCCCGCCCGGAAGGCCTCCGGGGATCCCGCCGGGCATCCCGCCCGGAAGCCCTCCGGGAAGCCCACCCGGTAGCCCGCCAAGCCCGCCCGGGAGGCCGCCGCCAAGTCCGCCCGGCAATCCGCCGCCGAGCCCACCTGGCAGCCCGCCGCCGCCCAGCGCGCCGGTTGCCGGCATCAGCAGGTCGCCGGTGCCCGGGAGCACGTTGTTCATCAGCCCGCTGAGCGAGCCGAAGAGCGAGTTCGCGATGTTCACTGCGTTACCCGCGCCGGCGCATTCCGGGCAACGGGTCGTCGGCGGCAAATGGTTGCTGGGGAGCGGCCGCGGCGGCGCCGGCGCCGAGCCCGATCGCGGCGACAGCTGCCAACGCCAGACCGATACCGGTGGCCATGCGGGTCAGTGGTCCGTGAGTTCTCGAATGCACAAACGTGTTCTCGGACAACGGAATACTCCTCAGTTGTGGCTCAGTCACTCGGGCTTCTCTAGACACTCCATTCACTTTGGGAACTCTGCTAGTCAAATGTCACAACAGCATCACGACATGGTCACTGAACGAACTCTATAGGTTTGCTTACTAATCTTGGAGTTTGCTTACGTTTGGTCACATAGCCATCACGCTGCGATTACGCGGTGCGGAGAGGGCCTGAAAGCCGATTACGGGATGGCCTCGACACGCCCGGCGATTCGGCGTTGCTCCCATGCAACTGGGGAAATGCGGTTGTGGTTCGATGGAGCCACACAAATTGCGCATACCGGCTGGGTGACGAACGGGGTGATGATGGCCGAGGACGTCCGGGCAGAGATCGTGGCCAGCGTGCTCGAAGTCGTGGTCAACGAGGGCGACCTAATCGGTGAGGGCGACACCCTGGTGCTGTTGGAGTCAATGAAGATGGAGATCCCGGTGCTGGCCGAAGTCGCGGGCACGGTGAGCAAAGTGAGCGTCTCGGTGGGAGACGTGATCCAGGCCGGCGACCTGATCGCCGTGATCAGCTAGCTCTTGACCCGTCCACACCTGATGGCGGGAGTCGCCGATGTCGACCCTTGGTGACCTGCTCGCCGAGCACACCGTTCTGCCGGGCAGCGCCGTCGACCACCTGCATGCCGTGGTGGGCGAATGGCAGTTGCTCGCAGACCTCTCTTTTGCCGATTACCTGATGTGGGTGCGCCGCGACGACGGTTCGCTGGTGTGCGTCGCGCAGTGCCGACCGAACACCGCGCCCACTGTTCTACTGCGTGACGCGGTCGGAACCATCGTCGAAGCCGATCAAATGCCGCTGATTGCCGCGGCGTTGGACTCCGGCGCGATCGGCTCGGAAAGCGATGCAGGTCGACAGTATTCGTGGCAACAAACCGGTGTGAACATCGAAGCCATACCGGTACGACAGGGCGAAAGGGCGGTTGCGGTACTGACGCATCAGACGGCCGTCGCCGACGCCCCGAAATCCAGCCCGTTGGAGACGGCCTACCTCGACTGCGCCGCCGACCTCGTGCACATGCTGTCCGAGGGCACCTTTCCCAACGTCGGAGATCTCGCGACGTCGCGTTCCAGCCCGCGGGCGGGCGATGGATTCATTCGGCTCAACGTCGATGGTGTCGTCTCCTACGCCAGCCCGAATGCGCTGTCGGCCTTCCACCGGATGGGTCTGACCTCGGAGCTTGAGGGTCACGACCTGATCGAGGTCACCCGTCCGCTGATCTCAGACCCCTTCGAGGCCCGCGAACTCGCCGAGCACGTCCGCGACTCGCTGGCCGGTGGCGCCAGCATGCGCATCGAAGTGGACGCCGGCGGTGCCACGGTGCTGCTGCGGACGCTGCCACTGGTGGTCAACGGCTCGGCGGCCGGCGCGGCGGTACTGGCTCGTGACGTCACCGAAGTCAAACGCCGAGACCGCGCGCTGATGTCCAAGGACGCCACCATCCGGGAGATCCATCACCGGGTGAAGAACAACCTGCAGACCGTCGCGGCGCTGCTTCGCCTCCAGGCGCGCAGGACCACCAATGCCGAAGGTCGGGAGGCGCTGATCGAATCGGTGCGGCGGGTGTCGTCGATCGCCCTGGTCCACGACGCGCTGTCGATGTCGGTCGACGAGGAAGTCAACCTCGACGAGGTGATCGACCGGATCCTGCCGATCATGAACGACGTCGCCACCGTGGACACGCCGATCCGCATCAATCGGACCGGGATGCTCGGCGTCCTGGACTCAGACCGGGCGACCGCGCTGATCATGGTGATCACCGAGCTCGTGCAGAACGCCATCGAGCACGCGTTTGACCCGGCGGTCGTGGAACCCGGTGCAGTGGGAGGCGGCTCGGTGACGATTCGCGCGGAACGCTCGGCCCGATGGCTCGACGTCGTGGTCCACGACAACGGCCGCGGGCTGCCCGAAGGATTCAGCGTCGAGCAGTCCGACCGGCTGGGCCTGCAGATCGTGCGGACGCTGGTGTCGGCCGAGCTGGACGGCTCACTGGAGATGCAGGACGCCCCCGAAGGCGGCACCGACGTGGTGTTACGCGTCCCGATCGGCCGGCGCGTCCGGGCGATCAGCTAGGCCACACACAACGGTGCGGCCCCGACAGTCCGTCGGGGCCGCACCGTTGGTTGTTGTCTGGGTCAGACTCCGCTGCGGGCCTTCGTCCGAGCGTTGCGACGCTTGAGAGCCCGTCGCTCGTCTTCGCTCATTCCACCCCATACGCCGGAGTCCTGGCCGGTGTTCAGTGCCCAGGACAAGCAGTCGGTGGTCACCGGACAGCGGTTACAGACCAATTTTGCGTCAGCAATCTGCGCGAGAGCCGGTCCGCTGTTCCCGACAGGGAAGAACAGCTCCGGGTCTTCGTCGCGACAGACTGCAGTTGTGGCGCCAATCCATAAGTCGTAACTCCTCGCTATGTGCGCAGCAGTGCGCACGAATGATTTTCTTCGGCTGTTAACGCAGGCACAGGAAATGTTTCCGTACCGTTGCGCGCGTTCACTCGATCGTTTCACAGGCTCAACAGATGTCAAGGGTGCTCGTTGGTCCGTGGGCTATCTCACTTTAGAGATCTGTTACCAAACCCCTTATTCGTTTGTACTACACTCGCCGCGGGCCTGACCAGTGCTTTTGGCCACATTGGGCTAGCGATGCAGGTCAGAATGCTGTTTTGGATGCGGTGCGACGACGTTCAGCACGTCGGGAACCGCCCGAAACGTCATCTTTTCCCGGACCCCGAGGTAATCGCCGTCGAACTGGCAGGGCATCGGCGGATCCGCGCAGGTCACCTGTATGCAGGCCGCATCGTCGTCGCGGACGACCTGATCACCCTCGATCTTGGGTCGCTTGGAGAACATTTGTGCAACGAGTTTCAAACTCGGCACCACCTTCAGCCGGGTCACGCCGAACACTCCCAGCCCGGCGTCGAAGCTGGTGCCGGGGTTGGTGCACATCGGCCGCTCGTTGGCGAACGTCCAGGGGCTGGAGTTGGACACGAAGACGAAATACACGCCGGCAATAGGCTCGCGTCCGGGCAATTCGACCGTCAGCCGCGGCTCTTTGCGGGAGTACCCGATGGTGGCCCGCGTCGCCGCGAGGATGTAGCGCGTCGGCGTGACCTTGCGGCCCTTTTCCCGCTGCTTCTCCACTTTGGCCACCGCTTCGGCGTCGACGCCCATGCCGGCGTTCAGCACCGCCCAGCGCTCGCCGCAGTCGATCAGCCCGATCCGGCGCCAATTCTTCTCCGGACCGTATTTGTCGAGCAGCCAGATGAGCTGATTGGTGGCATCGATCGGACCAGGTGGAATTCCCAGTGACCGCGCCGTCACGTTCGCCGAGCCGCCGGGGACGATCGCCAGCGCCGGGACGGGTCCGGTGGGCCGTTGCCCGGGGCGGCCGAGGATGCCGTTGACTGCGTTGCTCACTGTGCCGTCGCCGCCGTGCACGACAACCAGGTCAACGCCGTCCCGGACGGCGCCTTGGGCGATCTCGCCGCCGTGGCCACCATGCCGGGTGTGTTCGACGGTCAAGTCCAGGCGGCTTTGCAGCGCGTGTGTCAGCAGATCGCGCCCGGCGGTGGTGGTTGACGTCGCTGTGGGGTTGACGATGAGCACGGCGCGCATGATGGGCAAGCCTAACCGAGCGGCGACGATGCGAGCCGCACCGCGGCTTGAGGAGAAGCGCGACAATCGAACCGAGCGGCGACAACCAAACTGAGCGCGTCGCTACGCTGACACAGTGACTGAGCGCCCGCCAACGACTGTGCGCGGCGCAGGATTGATTGCCGCTGTCCAGGGCGCGGCGGGGTGGTGGTCGCCGCAGTATTGCTGTTCCGGGCGATCGGCGGAGCTGATCAGCGGGTGGCCAACGGATTCGGCACCGCAATGTGGTTCGCCCTGGCAGGTGGCGCTGTGTTGGCCGCGGGCTCGGCGTTGCTGGCCGGCAGGCGCTGGGGTCGGGGACTGGCGGTGTTCGCCGAATTGCTGCTGCTGCCGGTGTCGTACTACCTGGCCGTCGGCTCGCATCGGGCGTCGATCGGTATCCCGGTTGGCCTCGTCGCGGTCGCCGGGCTGGCGCTGCTGTTCAGTCCGTCGGCGCTGCGCTGGGTCTCCGGGGGTCGGAGGGGTCGAGGGCGATCAACCTGGGCCGGCGAGCTCGGCTAACTCCACGCCGGACACCCGGTAGGTCGTCCACTCGCTCTGCGGCCGGCCGCCGACAGACTCGTACAGCGCGATCGCATCGGTGTTCCAGTCCAGTACCGCCCAGGCCAGCCGGGTGTACCCGTTGTCCACGCACTCCTTGGCCAGCGCGGACAGCAGGCTCCGGGCCAAGCCGAGACGGCGAAAGCCCGGTCGCACGAACAGGTCTTCCAGGTAGATGCCCGCGACGCCATCCCAGGTCGAGAAGTTGAGAAACCACAGAGCCATCGCGGCGACTTCACCGTCCACCTCGGCGACATGTGCGTGCAGCGTGGCGGGCTGACCGAAAAGTGCTGTGCCGACCTGTGTCTCGACGACGGTGCATTGTTCGGGTGCACGCTCGAACTCGGCGAGGCCGCGGATCATCGCGGTGATCGCGGCGGCATCCGCGGGGGCTGCTCGGCGAATGCGCACGGTCACGGATCAACGCCCAGCGCAGTCAGAATGGTGCGGAATTTCGTTGTCGTCTCGGCAACCTCGCCGTCGGGGTCGGATTCGGCCACGATGCCGCCGCCGGCGTGGGCCAGCGCGGTGAGCCGGTCGGCGGCCAGTTGCGCGCCGCGGATGGACACCACCCAGCGTCCGTCGCCGTTCGCATCGCACCAGCCCACCGCGCCCGCATAGAAGCCGCGATCGCCTTCCAGCGCTGTGATGAGCTCGGCGGCGGCGGCGGTAGGGACACCGCAGACTGCCGGGGTGGGATGCAGAGCAAGCGTCAAATCGATTGCGGTGGTAGACGTGTCGCGCAATCGGCCGGTGATCGGTGTGCTGAGGTGCCACAGCGCGGTAGTCCGACTCAGCGTCGGCGTCGGCGCGATCCTCAACTCGCTGCACAGTGGCCGCAACGCCTCGGCCATGGTGTCGATGACGAGTTGGTGCTCGTGGCGGTCCTTGGCGGAATCGGAGAGTGCGGCGCCGGCGGCGGCGTCGCGCTCGGGGTCGGCGGCCCGCGGCGCCGAGCCGGCGAAGGGTTGGCAGGTGACCCGGTCCCCGTCGCGTGCTACCAGCAACTCTGGGCTGGCGCCCACCAGCGCCATTCCCGAGTATCTGCCGCCCGCCGGCGACAGGTCGACCAGATAGCCGTAGGCCGCCGGGTCGTCGACGACCAACCGCCGCAAGATGATCCGGGCATCCAGTGGCGCATCGGCGGCCAGCTGTAGCGCGCGGGCCAGCACCACCTTCTGCAGCGGGCTGCCGGCCGCCGTGAGCTGTTCGCAGGCGCGCCGAACCCGGTCGCGGTGCTCCTGCGGCGCCGGAATCGCGCCGGCCACACGGACAACCGGGAGCGGTCCGGTCGGCCACGGAGGTAACTTGTCGGGCCGTTGCACGGACCGCGGTGCCATCAACGCGGCGGGACCGTCAAGGTCAAAAGCCAACGCGCCCAGCACTATTGACGCCGAACCGGAGCGCAATGCCGATTGTGCGTCGGCCACATTGTCGAAGCACGCCTGGGTGCCGTCGGCGATCAGGACGCCGGCCGGCCCGCACAGCACGAACGGCGGCTCAGCCGTCATTCGGATTCGGATAGCCCAGCGCACCGAGTTGGCGGATCCCGTGTTCGAATCCGCAGACCGCCATGGACGCGGCGGTCATGCCGAACCGGCTGCCCTCCACCAGCGGCAGCTCCACCCAGCGGGTGATCAGGGCGCGGGAAAAGTGGCCGTGCCCCACGAACACCACGTCACGCGACGCCAGGTTCTCCAAGGCCAGCGCAACGGCGCGGTCCGCGCGGTCGGTTACCTGCGCAACGCTTTCGCCGTCCAGGGCGCCGTGCGTCCAGATCGACCAGTCCGGCACGGTTTTCTGAATCTCCGGGGTCGTTACGCCCTCGTACGCGCCGTAATCCCATTCAGCGAGAAGCTCGGATTTTTGGTCGACGGTCAGCCCGGCGAGTTCGGCGGTCTCCACGGCGCGACGGCGCGGGCTGCTGATCACCAACGGGTGGTCAAGGTGCAGGTCGGCAAGTGCCGGGCCGGCTTCGGCGGCTTCCTCGCGCCCATGATCGGTGAGGTCGAGTTCGGTGCTGCCGGTGTGCTGGCCGGACTTCGACCATTCGGTCTCGCCGTGACGCAGTAACACCAATCGATGGCTCAAGACGCCCATGCTGACCGATTCTGCCTGACACGCACGGCCATCCGCGCGCGGGCACCGGGGGTTTGGTGCCAGGATGGGCATTGATCACCCGCCGGCAATAAGGAGGAACGCCGCTTCATGACGACTCGGGTGTTGGCCGTGGCCAACCAGAAGGGCGGGGTGGCCAAGACGACGACGGTGGCGTCGCTGGGTGCGGCGATGGTCGACGCCGGAAAGCGGGTCCTGCTCGTCGACCTCGACCCGCAGGGCTGTCTGACGTTCTCGCTGGGTCAGGACCCCGACAAGCTGGCGGTATCGGTGCACGAGGTGCTGCTCGGTGAGGTGGAGCCGTCCGCCGCCCTGACCGAGACCGCGGAAGGCATGACGCTGCTGCCTGCGAACATCGACCTGGCCGGGGCCGAGGCGATGCTGCTGATGCGGGCCGGCCGGGAGTACGCCCTCAAACGTGCACTCGACAAGCTTGGCGACACCTTCGACGTCGTCATCATCGACTGCCCGCCGTCGCTCGGCGTGCTGACGCTGAATGGGCTCACCGCCGCCGGCGAAGTGATCGTGCCGCTGCAGTGCGAGACGCTGGCCCATCGCGGCGTCGGCCAGTTCCTGCGCACGGTCACCGACGTCCAGCAGATCACCAACCCGAAGCTGCGACTGCTGGGTGCGCTGCCGACGCTGTACGACCCGCGCACCACGCACACCCGTGACGTGCTGCTCGATGTCGCCGACCGCTACGACCTGCCGGTCTTGGCGCCGCCCATCCCGCGCACAGTGCGGTTCGCCGAAGCCAGCGCGTCCGGCTCGTCGGTGTTGGCCGCGCGCAAGAACAAGGGCGCGCTGGCGTACCAGGAGCTGGCCACGGCGCTGCTCAAGCACTGGAAGTCGGGCAAAGCGCTGCCGACCTTCGCCATTGACGCCTGAAGACAGCTAGCCCAACGCGACGAGGGTGCTTCCACGCTGCTCGAGTATCTGAGAACCCGACACGGTAGGGATCACCGGCGAGCTTCCCGGCTGTCGGCGCACCGGCAGGAAGCCGTCGTCGACCCCCGTGGTCGGATCGCAGATGGCGATGCCGTCGGTCACCGGGACGAGCAATTTGCTGCCCATCATCGTCGGAGGTCCCACCGGAACAGACTGTCCGGCGGGGCTGATGGAGTAGCGGTAGGTCAGGTTCGCCGCGTCGAAGACCATCACCGTGTCGCCGGTCCACCACGTGATCAGGTTTCCGGGTCGCGACACCACGCTGGACGTAGACGGCGGCTTGGGCAGCAGCGTGCTGCTCACGGTCACGCCGGTCTCGTCGACGACATCGATCCGCGGCTGCGGCACCGGCAGATATATCGCTGTGCGGGTCTCGGCGACCGCCACCACCCGGGCGCCGGAGCCCTCGCTGATCCCCGGTTCCGCCACGTCGTGCCGCTCCGGCTCGTCCTCCTCTTTGCTCGGACGCAGCAGCGCGAGCCGCAGATCCGCTTGCCTTCCGCATGCCTCGAGCACGGAGACCGCAGAGGAGCTGGCGGCCGCCGACGTCAGTCGGCAACCGGTGTGCAGCCCCTTCGAGGTGGGCTTGACTCGGGCGTCGATCTCTCCGTAGGAGAGCATCCGGACCATATCGGAGCGCCACACTTCCAGCCGGGTGTCGCCGGCTGACAAGACCGTGGTGCCATCGGAGGACAGCGTGACCCGTTGGTCGGCATAGCTGCTCCGGGCGGGTCCACGGCTTCCAGTGGGTCCTTCCAGCGTGCTGACCTGACCGCAGCCGCGGTCGTCGCGGTAGACCGCGACGGCGAAGCGGTACACCCCGGCGACCCCGCACAGATCGCTGCTGCGCGAGTAGCTCCACCGCACCTGGCCGGTGACCGGATCACGCCCTTGGACTGCATGCTCGTCGGCGGTGACGACCGTTCCGGCGACAACGACTGGTTGCTCGTTCGGCATGTTGGGCGCGGTCCAGAGCTGCTTGAGCGAAGCCGGCACCTCGCGGGCCAGCCGCGGGCTGGGCGCCGGTCCCGTCGCGGGATGGCTGATGGTGGCCCTGGCGTCGCTGGTCCACCAGATCAAAGCCGCTGCGACGGCGACCACGGCCACGATCGCGACCGCAACCAACACGTCAGCCTTGGTTCGGCGTTCCGGTTTGACCATCCGGCGTCAGCGACGTCGGATCAGTTGGCGGTGGCGGTTGCGCCCGCTGACTTGCGGGGACGACGACGGCGACGGCGTGCGGGGCGTGCGCCCTCACCCGACGGTGCGTCGGCGGCAGGCGCCTCGCCTTCGGTTTGGCCGTTGGTGCCGGTCGCGGGGTGGCCCGTCGCCGAGTTGCCACCGCGGGTGCGACGCCGCTGCCGGTTGCTGTCGCGCTGCGGGGCGGGCTCGTCGCCGTTGCGTGGTGCCGGAGCGGCCCGCTTGGCGGGTGACTTGCGCGCCGCGCCGATGGAACCCCGCGATTCGGTCGGGATGTCCATTTCGACATACAGGTGCGGCGAGTTGGAGTAGGTCTCGGACGGATCCGGGCAGCCCAGGCCCAGCGCTTTATCGATCATCGTCCAGCGGGGCAACTCGTCCCAGTCGACGAGGGTTACCGCGATGCCGGTCTTACCGGCCCGCCCGGTGCGCCCGATGCGGTGCACGTAGGCCTGCTCGTCTTCCGGGATCTGGTAGTTGATGACGTGGGTGATGTCGTCGATGTCGATGCCGCGGGCCGCCACGTCGGTCGCCACGAGCACGTCGACACCACCGCTGCGGAATGCTTTGAGCGCCTTCTCACGCGCGATCTGGCCCAGGTCGCCGTGTACGGCGCCCACGGCGAAACCGCGTTCGGCCAACTCGTCGGCGACCTTCTGAGCGGTGCGCTTGGTACGGGTGAAGATCATGGTGGCGCCGCGGCCCTGCGCCTGCAGTATCCGGGTGACCAGCTCGACCTTGTCCAAGGCGTGTGCGCGGTAGACGTACTGCTTGGTGGTGTCGTGGACCGCTGAGGAGTGCGGTGCCTCGGCCCGGATGTGGGTCGGCTGGTTCATGAACGTGCGGGCCAGCGTGATGATCGGATCCGGCATCGTCGCCGAGAACAGCATCGATTGCCGCACGTCGGGAATCTGACGCAGAATCCGCTCGATGTCGGGCAGGAAGCCCAGGTCGAGCATTTCGTCGGCCTCGTCGAGGACCAGCACCGAAAGGCCACCGAGCTGGAGGTGGCCCTGCTGGGCCAAGTCGAGCAGGCGACCCGGGGTGCCGACCACCACGTCCGCGCCGGCGCGCAGTGACTCGATCTGCGGCTCGTAGGGCCGGCCGCCGTAGATGGACACCACCGACAGCGGTCGACCTTCGTCGGCGCTCAGGTATTTCGCGGCCGTGGACAGGTCACCGAAGACCTGGAGGCACAGTTCGCGGGTGGGCACGACGATCAGTGCCCGGGGAGTTCCGTCGAGCGGGCGATCCGCGCCTGACGTCGTGATGCGCTGCAGCAGCGGCACCCCGAAAGCGAAGGTCTTGCCCATGCCGGTGCGGGCCTGGCCGATCAGGTCGTCGCCGGTGAGCGCCAGCGGCAGGGTGAGTTCCTGGATAGCGAAGGGATGCTCGATGCCCTTTTCGCTGAGTGCACGGACGATTTCGTCGCGGACGCCGAGATCGGCGAAGGTGGATTCGGCTGCGGCTCGTGAGGGTGCGATAAGTGGGGTCATGCGCGAAGCACGTACGCCTTTCGGGGTTGTATTCGATTGGTCAATCGTTGCGGTCACGCGCGCACCAGTTGACTGATCGAATACGTTGCCGATTCGCGAGGCCCTGCACTTACGGAGGCGGGCCAACTGCGTGCACGCACATTGCTTGGGCAGCAGCGATATGGATCTAGCGCCAGTACCTAGGCCAATCATAGCTGGTGAACTGTCAATACCCGAGTTGGCGGTTCCTGTCGCGCGCAGCGGGTCGCCGCCCGGCGCACATTGCGGCGATCGCCAGCGCGGTTCCTGTCGCGCGCAGCGGGTCGCCGCCCTGCGCACCTAGAGTGGTCGGCATGACTCCGCTTTCGTCGGGCGACCAGCTGGCCGATTCGCCGTCGTCGCGGCTGCCGGCGGACCATCCCGGCGTCAACGAGTTGTTCGCGCTGCTGGCCTACGGCGAGGTCGTAGCGTTTTACCGGCTCACCGAAGAAGCGAAGATGGCACCGGATCTGCGCGGGCGCATCTCGATGGCCAGCATGGCGGCAGCCGAGATGGGACATTACGAGCTGCTGTGTGACGCGCTGGAAAGCCGCGGCGTCGACGTAGTGCCGACGATTTCGAAGTACGCCTCCGCGCTGGACGGTTACCACCGGCTGACCACGCCGAGCACCTGGCTGGAGGCGCTGGTCAAGACGTTTATCGGTGACGCCCTGGCCGCCGACTTTTACCTCGAGATCGCCGACGTGTTGCCGGACGACGTCGCCGACGTGGTCCGCGCAGTGATGTCGCAGACCGGACACTCTCAGTTTGTCGTTGCCGAGGTGCGGGCCGCGGTGACCAAGAGCAGCAAGCAACGCAGCCGGTTGGCGCTGTGGTCGCGCCGGCTGCTCGGCGAAGCGATCACGCAGGCCCAATATGTGCTGGCCGAACACGATGAGCTGGTCGATCTCGTGATCTCGAAGACCGATGGCCTGACGCAGCTCGCAGGCTTTTTCGATCGTTTGCAGCGCACGCACGACGAACGGGTGCGGGAATTAGGGCTGGCCTAGGAAGTTCTAGCGGGCGCAGGTGGCGATCATCGCGCTGCTGGTCGACATGGAGATCGGTTGACCGACGCTATCGGCGATCGAGCAGTTGAGGTGCCCGGTCAGGCTCGTCGCCACCACGGACCGAAGCTCGGTCCCGGGGTCCATCACCACGGTTCGCGACCACGGCAGCGACGCGTTGAAGTCGGTCTGCGGCGCGCCCTGCGCATCGGTGTAGACGATGGTGACGATGTCCAGCAGCCCCTTGGTTCCGGTGACCCGATAGGTGAACGTGCGCGCCGACACCTCCGGGGGCGGGACGGCGGCGGGCGGCGGGACGTCCGGCGTGGTGCTGGTGCCTGTCGGACTGGGCTGCTGTGTCGGCGGCGCGACGGTGGTGACGGTCTCGCGCGGCAGACTCGTTCGCGGCGTGGCGGTCATGCTGCGACTCGGCGGCACCACGATGGTGGCCGAGGTCGAGGCGCTGTCGCCGCCGTTGACGATCACCACGCTGCCGATGACGGCCAGCACGAAGACGATACCGGCGATGGCCGCGATCGGGCGCCAGCGCTGATCGACCAGCCCGAACAGGTCATCGCCGTCGGCGTGGATGTCGTCGACGGCGTCATCGGGGTAGTCCTGGAGGTCGTTACCCAGGTATTTCGTGGTGCTGATGGTGCAAATGTTATCGATGTGACAGAACATGGGTGGCGTGCGGGCAGGCGTGTCAGGTCACGATTTGCCAACAGCGGCCAGCCGTAACGCGACCGCGCGAACCGTTGGTGCCGACCGGCTTTCAACGCACCGAAGGGACTTCCACTAGCCTGCATGTCGGAGCACGATTAATCAGCGACTGGAAAGGGCCGACGTGGAGGTCAAGATCGGTATCACGGACAGCCCGCGAGAGCTGGTCTTCACCAGCACGCAAACGCCCAGTGAGGTCGAGGAACTGGTCAACAACGCGCTCGGCAAGGATTCCGGAGTGTTGGGCCTGACCGACGACAAGGGTCGCCGCTTCGTGGTGAACTCAGCCAAGATCGCTTACGTCGAAATCGGTGTCGCCGACGCGCGCCGAGTCGGTTTCGGCATCGGAGCTCACGCCGCTAAGAGCGGGTGAGCGGCACGTGTGACAGTCCGCCCCAGGCGAATACCACGGTGCCGTCGATAGCGTCTTCTTTGGTGATCGGCCGGTCGGCATTCAGCCAATACCTCGCGCAGTCGACGCTGAGTGCAACCAGCGATACCGCGACCATCCTGGCGCGGTGCGGGTCGAGACCGGAATCGGCGCTGATCAAATCGAAGACCGCGTCGATGCACGACTCGGTCGCCACCCGTACCTGGGCCGCAACCTGAGGTTCGGTGACGTTGTCGTTCTCGAAGATCAGCCGATAACCCTGGCTGTCGTGCTCGATGAACTCGAAGAAAGCCTGCACGGCCGAACGCAACCGTTGCCGGTTGTCGGTGGTGGTGCGCAGGGCTTGACGTACACCGGACACCAGATTGTCCACGTGCCGCTGCAGGACGGCGAGATACAACTCCAGTTTACTTGAAAAATGTTGGTAGAGAACGGGTTTACTGACGCCCGCACGTTCTGCGATTTCGTCCATACCCGCGGAGTGGTAGCCACGGTCGACGAAGATATCGCTGGCTGCGATGAGCAGTTGGCCACGTCGCTCGTCGCGAGGCAGTCGGTTGCCGCGCCGGGCAGAGGTGCGGGGCTTGGGCCCACTCCGTCCGCTGGCGTTGGCAAGGTCGCTCATCAAGTCCTCTATCTGAATGTCTTAACGCCGCCTACTACCGATACGCGGCCGATCGCAACGACACTACTACCGACTCGCATTTTCAATCGTGACCCCGCTTTGAATGTCGGCATCTCGCCTTCGCGCGATTGCCTCCTGGCGCGCCGAGACTCCCAGCTAGCGGCCGTTGTGCCATTCTGTGAAAGTGACCTTCGACCCGGACCGGCGCGGGGGCAACCGGACGCCGGTCCTCCGCGAGGATTGGCGGGAGCCGCTGCGTGCCCAGCGGGATCCGCTGGCATGGGGCGGTGCGGGTCGGGTGCGATCGAATCGGGACACCAGTCGCTGGCGCAAACAGAGTTGGCTGGGACGGTTCGTGTCCACCTATGGCTGGCGGGCTTACGCGTTGCCGGTGTTGGTTGCCGTCACCGGCATCGTGCTTTACCAGACAGTCACCGGCACGAGTGCGTCTGTGCCGGTGTCCGGGCAACCAGTGCAGGCACCGAAAATCGGCGCGGTCGGCACGGTGATCATCGACGCCCCGCCGCACGGCCTGACGCAGTTCGACGCCAGCTTGCCGACTGGGATGCTGCCCAACGGTGGGCCGTTCACCGAAGCGGGCGCAAAATCGTGGCACGTCGTCCCTGGCAGCCTGCCGCAGGTCGGCCAGGGCACCGCCAAGGTCTTCAAATACACCGTCGAGGTGGAAAACGGCATGGACCCCACTGCGTTCGGCGGTGACGACGCGTTCGCCGCCATGGCCGACCAGACGCTCGCCAACCCCAAGAGCTGGGTTCACGATGCGCAGTTCGCATTCGTCAGGATGGACGCCAACGACAAAAGCAAGCCCGACATCCGCATCTCGCTGAGCTCGCCGATGACGGTGCGGCAAGGCTGCGGCTACGAATTCCCGCTCGAGACGTCCTGCTACAACCCGTCCTACGGGTCAGAGGTGCAGCCGCGGGTGTTCATCAACGAGGCACGGTGGGTGCGTGGCGCGCTGTCCTTCCAGGGCGACGTGGGTTCCTATCGGCAATACCTGATCAATCACGAGGTCGGCCACGCGATCGGATATCTGCGGCACGAACCTTGCGACAAGCAGGGCGGCCTGGCCCCGATCATGATGCAGCAGACGTTCTCTACGGCGGACGACGACGATGCGAAGTTCGACCCGGAATGGGTCAAGCCCGACGGCAAGACCTGCCGGTTCAACCCTTGGCCGTATCCGATCGCCTAGCCTGGAACTCCAGCCGTCTGAGGAATCCAGGAGTAGTTCGGTGTCGCTTCCGCCGCTTGTCGACCCAGCCACGGAGTTGACGCGCGCCGAGATCGCCCGCTACAGCCGGCATCTCGTCATCCCCGACCTGGGTGCCCACGGCCAGAAGCGACTCAAGAATGCGCGAGTGCTGGTCATCGGCGCAGGCGGGCTCGGCGCACCGACACTGCTGTATCTGGCCGCAGCGGGGATCGGCACGATCGGCATCGTCGACGACGATGTGGTTGACGAGTCGAATCTCCAGCGCCAGATCATTCACGGCGTCTCCGACGTCGGCCGGTCCAAAGCGCAATCCGCGCGGGACTCGATCGCCGAGATCAATCCGCTGGTCGACGTTCGGGTGCACGAAGTGCGGCTCGACCGACACAACGCCGTCGACCTCTTCGAGCAGTACGACCTGATCGTGGACGGCACCGACAACTTCGCCACCCGCTATCTGGTGAACGACGCCGCTGTGCTTGCGCGCAAGCCCTACGTGTGGGGGTCGATCTACCGGTTCCAAGGTCAGGCGTCGGTGTTCTGGGAAGACGCCCCGGGCGGCCGCGGCCTGAACTATCGAGATCTGTACCCGGAGCCGCCGCCGCCGGGCCTAGTGCCGTCCTGCGCCGAAGGCGGTGTGCTGGGTGTGCTGTGCGCTTCGGTCGCGTCGGTGATGGGCACCGAGGCGATCAAGCTGATCACCGGCATCGGTGAGTCATTGCTGGGCCGGTTGCTGTTGTATGACGCGCTTCAGATGAACTATCGCACCGTCGTCATTCGGAAGGACCCGGCCGCGCCGACGATCACCGAGTTGGTCGACTACGAAGAATTCTGCGGTGTGGTAGCCGAGGAGGCGTCCGACGCCAACGCGATCACCCCGCGTGAACTGCGTCAACTGCTGGACTCCGGCCAGCACGTCGCCTTGATCGACGTGCGTGAACCGGTGGAGTGGGACATCAACCACATCGACGGCGCTCAGCTGATCCCGACGTCGCTGATCGGCTCTGCCGAGGGTCTGGCGAAGCTGCCCCGGGATCGCACGCCGGTGTTGTACTGCAAGACCGGCGTGCGTTCGGCCGAGGCGCTGGTCGGAGTCCGCAAGGCCGGGTTTGCCGATGCGGTGCACCTGCAGGGCGGCATCGTGGCCTGGGCGGAGCAGATGCAGCCCGACATGGTGATGTACTGATCCGCTGCGGAAATGCGGGTCCTCGTGTCGGGTCCCGAGAGTTCGCTGGGCCCGATTAGGCTACGCGTGTGACTGTCGAACCACCGCCGGAGCATGTGCTGTCGGCGTTCGGTTTGACCGGGGTAGACCCGATACCGTTGGGCGCCGCCTGGGAGGGCGGCTGGCGGTGCGGTGAAGTGGTGCTGTCGATGGTCGCTGAGAATGCGCGCGCCGCCTGGTCGGCCCGGGTGCGCGAGACGCTGTTCGTCGACGGCGTGCGGTTGGCCCGCCCGGTCCGGTCGACCGACGGCCGCTACGTGGTCTCCGGTTGGCGAGCAGACACTTTCGTGGCCGGCCAACCCGAACCTCGTCACGACGAGGTGGTGTCCGCCGCCGTGCGACTGCACGAGGCGACCGGCAAGCTGGAACGGCCGCGGTTCCTCACCCAGGGCCCCACGGCGCCGTGGGCCGACGTCGACGTCTTCATCGCCGCCGACCGCGCCGCATGGGAGGAAAGACCGATGCAATCGGTACCGGCGGCGGCGCGCACGCCGTCGCCCACGGCCGACGGGCAGCGGTCGGTCGAGCTGATCAGCCAGCTCGCCGGTCTGCGACGGCCGACGAAGAGCCCCAATCAGCTGGTGGACGGAGACCTTTACGGCACTGTGCTTTTCGCGGGCGCCGCCGCTCCTGGGATCACCGACATCACACCGTATTGGCGTCCTGCCTCGTGGGCGGCCGGGGTGGTCGTCGTCGACGCGCTGTCCTGGGGCGAAGCCGACGAAGGTCTCATCGACCGCTGGAATGCACTGCCGGAATGGCCACAGATGTTGTTGCGCGCGCTGATGTTCCGACTTGCCGTCCACGCGCTGCACCCTCGTTCGACGGCGGCGGCCTTCCCGGGTCTTGCGCGCACGGCCGCTCTGGTGCGGCTGATTCTCTAGTCCGGGAAGTGGTAACGGACCTTATCGAGCGAAATTCTTCCGTCGTTCGACAGAATGCCTTCTGCCCGAAGCAGTTCCAACTGTCGGGTTGTCAGATGCTTTGCGGGGCGGCCCGATGCGGTGATCACCCGATGCCAGGGCAGGTCCAGCGAATCGATGCGCATGATGTACCCGACGATGCGAGGGCTGGAAAGCCCTGCGACAGCGGCGATATCGCCGTAGGTCGAGACGCGGCCCGCCGGGATCGCGGCGACCAGTGCGCGCACCCGCTCGACTTGTTCTTCAGTCACAGCGGCCACCGTCAGAACAACCGCTCACGGATCAACGCGGCGACTTCAGCCGGCTTGGTCTCTGCCACCATGTGGTCGCATTCGAACGTCGCCAGCCGAAAATCGGATCCCAACCGCTCGTGTAGACGAGTGGTCAGCGCATCGGTCACATACGACGGCGACGTCCACGCGGCACGCACCACCGTCGTCGCGATTCCCTTGGGCGGCAATACGATTTCGCGGGCCAACTCACTCCAATAGGACATCATGGCGGGCATGCTGATTCGCCAACCGTAGCGTCCGCCCGGCAGCGCAACGAGATGTTCCTCGAGTTCGTCGTCCACCACGGCCGGGTCCACTTCCGCCCAGGAGCCATTGGTTTTCGCGGCGCGGGCTTCCGCGGGATCGGTGTAGTCGGGGGAGCCCAGCATCGCGTCGGCTATCTCACGCATCCACCCGCCATCCAATCCAACGGCCGGATCGAGCAGGACCAGTGCGGCGATCCGGTCGGGACGCGCGGCGGCCAGATGCATGGCCAGCGCGCCCCCGAACGAATGCGCGACGATCACGACCGGGCCGTCGGCGTGCTGCTCGAGCAGCGCGGCGAGCGCGGCGACATTCGACTCGATGGTCCACGGCGCGTCCCACGACGATCTGCCGTGCCCGATCAGATCCGGTGCGGCAACTGCGATCTCGGGTAAGTATTGCGTCGCCAACGGCCCCCAGCGCTTGCCGTGCCCGGTGAGTCCGTGCAGGGCGAGCAGTCGCACCGGACCGGGCGGGCCGTAGCGGTGCACGTGCAGGCGGGTCACGTGTCGATGGTGCCAGTTCGGCTGTGACCCATCAGTGGCCGGGCCGACTTGTCGGACCCCCGTGGTGATATGCCGCTATGTCTTTCCACTGGGGCCCTGAGGCCAGCGCGGTGCTCGATCCCGATGTACGCGGGGTAGTGCGGGTGCTGGGCGGGCCGGGCACCGGCAAGAGTTCGCTGTTGATCGACACGGCGGCGGCCCGGATCGGAGCGGGCGCCGATCCGGAAACGGTGCTGCTGCTGACGGGTTCGGGCCGGATCGGGGCGCAGGCGCGGAGCGCGTTGACGACGACGTTACTGGGCTCGCAGCAGGCCGGTCCGTGCCGTGCGGTGATTCGTGAACCACTGGTGCGCAGCGTGCACAGCTACGCGTTCGCGGTGCTGCGGCTGGCCGCTCAACGTGCCGGCGGTCCGCCGCCGAGGCTGGTCACCAGCGCCGAGCAGGATGCGATCATCGCCGAGTTGCTGGCCGGCGAAACGGCCGACGGGGCCGGCATGTGGCCCGCCGAGATGCGGGCTGCGCTGGGCACCGCGGGGTTCGCCGCCGAGTTGCGTGAACTGCTGACACGTTGCGCTGAACGGGGCGTTGAGCCCCAGCAGTTGGAGCGGGTGGGCCGGTTGTCGAATCGTCCGGAATGGGTGGCCGCAGGCCGGTTTGCGCGCAACTACGAGCAGGTGATGCTGTTGCGTGCGGCGGTCGGGACTGCGGCCCCGCAAGCAACGACGCCGGCAGTGGGCGCCGCCGAGCTGGTCGGGGCCGCGCTCGAGGCGCTCGCCGCCGATCCCGCATTGCTCGCCGATCAACGTGGGCGGATCGGCGTGTTGCTGGTCGACGATGCGCAGCAACTGGACCCGCAGGCCGCGCTGCTGGTTCGGGTGCTGGCCGCTGGCGCAGACCTGACGTTGCTCGCCGGTGATCCGAGCCAGGCGGTGTTCGGATTCCGCGGTGCTGAGCCCGCGGCGCTGCTCGGCGGCGCTCCCCCACAAGCGGGAGGTACCCCCACCCCGTCGGTGACGCTGACGATGTCGCATCGCTGCGCGCCGGCGGTCGCGCGCGCCGTCTCGGGCATCGCCGGCCGGCTTGCCGGCGGGTGCGAAATCGGCGGCACGGGTGACGATTGCGGCTCGGTGACCGCGACGCTGGCCGCGTCCGCCGACGCCGAAGCCGCGCTGATCGCTGACTGTCTGCGGCGCGCGCACCTCGTCTCTCGCGTGCCGTGGTCGCAGATGGCGGTGATCGTCAGGTCGGTCCCGCGGGCCGCCGCCGGGTTACCGCACGCGCTGGCCCGGGCCGGTGTCCCGGTGGCGCCGTCGGCGATGACGGGTTCGCTGATCGCCCAGCCTGCGGCGCATGCGTTGCTGACCGTGTTGGCCGCCACCACCGACGGCTTGGACGGTGACCAGGCGTTGGCGCTGCTGACCGGTCCGATCGGGCGGGTCGACCCGGTGTCGGTTCGCCAGTTGCGACGGACGCTGCGCCGCGCCGAGAAGGACGAAACATTAAGGGACTTCGGCGAACTGTTAGTCGATGCCGTGAACGGCGAATCCTCAGCACGGCTGACCGCAGCCCAGGCCTGGCCGCTACGGCGAGTGCGGGCGGTGTTGGACGCCGCGGCCGCTTCGCACGGGCGCGGTGAAGATGCGCGAAACACGCTCTGGGCGGCATGGCAGCGTTCGGGCCTGCAGCGCCGCTGGTTGGTGGCGTGCGAGCACGGCGGCCAGTCCGGCGCGCAGGCCGGCCGCGACCTCGACGCGGTGACGGCGCTGTTCGACGCCACCGACGAATACCTGGCGCACACCGCTGGTGCGTCGCTGCGCGGACTCATCGATCACCTGACCGCCCAGCAACTTCACTGCTCGGCCCCGGAGCCCGCGGCCGCGGCCGAGCAGGTCGCAGTGCTCAGCGCACACGCGGCCCTGGGCCACGAGTGGGACGTGGTCGTCATCGCCGGCCTGCAGGAAGGACTGTGGCCCAACACGATTCCCCGCGGGGGAGTGCTCGGCACTCAGCGGCTGCTCGACTTTCTGGACGGGATCGACCGGAACGCGTCGATGCGGGCACCGCTGCTGGCCGAGGAGCGACGGTTGCTGGTGGCCGCGATGGGCCGGGCGCGGAAGCGGTTGCTGGTGACGGCGATAGACGGCGAGGCGAACGGTAACGACGAGGCCAGCGTGCCGTCGCCGTTTTTCGCCGAGATCGCGCAGTGGACCACCGGCGTCCCCGACCTGCCGCCGGTCACAGCGCCACGGGTGCTGTCGACCGCGGCGGTCGTGGGCCGGCTGCGCGGCGTGGTCTGCGCGCCGCGGGACGAGGTTACCGATGCGACACGTGCCTGCGCGGCAACGCAATTGGCCCGGCTGGCCGAAGCGGGGGTACCCGGTGCCGACCCGGCGGGCTGGTATGGCATGACGCCGGTCAGCACCACCGAGCCGATGTGGAGCGGTGACGATCATATAGTCACTCTGACGCCGTCGAGTCTGCAGACGCTGACCGATTGCCCGCTGCGCTGGCTAGCCGAACGCCACGGCGGGACCGATCCTCGCGATCTTGGTTCCACCGTCGGATCGATACTGCATGCGCTGATCGCCGAACCGGCGGGCAGCGAACAACAGCTGCTGGCGGCGTTGGAGCGGGCGTGGCAGCAGCTGCCGTTCGAATCTCGCTGGTACTCCGACAATGAGCTCACCCGGCACCGCGCGATGATTCGGGCGTTCCTGGAGTGGCGGGCCCACACCCGCGGCGAGCTGACCGAGGTCGGCGTCGAGGTCGACATCGACGGAGCTGTCGACGCGAACGTGCGTCTGCGCGGCCGGGTCGACCGGATCGAACGCGACGCGGCGGACCGTCTGGTGATCGTCGACGTCAAGACCGGCAAGACACCGGTCAGCAAGGACGACGCGCAGCGGCACGCCCAGTTGGCGGCTTACCAACTGGCCGTGGCCGAGGGGCTGGTAGCCGACGGCGACGAGCCGGGTGGCGGACGGCTGGTGTACCTGGGTCGGACGGGGTCGGCGGGCGCCACTGAGCGCGGACAGGATCCGTTGACACCGGAGGCGCGCGCCCAGTGGCGCGAAAAGATCCACCAGGCAGCCGACGCGACCGCGGGGCCGCAATTCGTCGCCAAGGTCAACGATGGCTGTTCGCACTGCCCGTTGAAGCCGAGCTGCCCGGCGCATACGGGCGCCGACGGAAAGGGAGCGATATGACCGTCATTGCGCCGGCGCGTTACAGCCCGGCCGAATTAGCAGGCACACTTGGTCTTTTCGAACCCACCGAGGAGCAGGCGGCGGTCATCGCCGCGCCGCCTGGACCGCTGGTCGTCATCGCGGGCGCGGGTGCCGGTAAAACCGAGACGATGGCCGCGCGGGTGGTGTGGCTGGTGGCCAACGGCTACGCCGAGCCCGGCCAGGTGCTGGGGCTGACCTTCACCCGCAAGGCGGCCGGCCAACTGTTGCGGCGGGTCAGGTCCCGGCTGGCCCGGCTTGCCGGCACCGAACTGGCGATCGGCAACGCGTCGTTCGGTGAGCCCGCAGGGACACCGGTGGTCAGCACCTATCACGCCTTCGCCGGCCAGCTGCTGCGCGAATACGGCCTGCTCTCCGCGGGCGCGGGGGAGCACCCGCAGCCCATCGAGCCGGACACTCGGCTGCTCAGCGAGACAGAGCTGTGGCAGCTGGCTTTCGACGTTGTCAACCGATATCCGGGTGAGCTACGCACCGACAAAAACCCTGCCAGCGTCACCGCGACCGTGCTGCGGCTGTCGGGCCAGCTCGCCGAGCATCTCGTCGACACCGGCCAACTCAATGACACCCATGTCGGGCTCGAACAGCTCGTGCATAACCTGCCGGCGGGCCACTACCAGCGCGACCGCGGACCCAGCCAGTGGCTGCTGCGCATGTTGGCCACCCAGGCCGAGCGAGCTGAGTTGGTGCCGTTGGTCGATGCCCTGCACCGCCGGATGCGGGCGGAGAAGGTGATGGACTTCGGCACCCAGATGGCGTCCGCAGCCCGGCTGGCTTCGGCGGTCCCGCAGGTCGGTGAACAGCTACGCAGCGGCTACCGGGTAGTGCTGCTCGACGAATATCAGGACACCGGATACGCGCAACGGGTCCTGCTTTCGGCATTGTTCGGCGGCGGCGTTGACAAGGATCTAGCGCTGACGGCCGTCGGCGACCCGATCCAGTCCATCTACGGCTGGCGCGGCGCGTCGGCGACCAACCTGCCGCGGTTCACCATCGACTTCCCGTTGCCCGACGGCAGCCCGGCACCGGTGCTGGAACTGCGCACCAGTTGGCGCAACCCGCCGACGACGCTGCGGGTGGCCAATGCTATTTCGGCGGACGCGCGACGACGGTCGGTGGCAGTGCGGGCGCTTCGGTCCCGGCCCGACGCCGCCCCCGGCACGGTGCGCTGCGCGCTGCTTCCCGACGTGCAGGCCGAACGAGACTGGGTCGCCGATCATCTGCAGCAGCGCTACCAGCAGGCCGCCGCCGATGATGTCGCGCCGCCGACAGCCGCGGTTCTGGTGCGGCGCAACGCCGATGCCGCACCGATGGCCGCGGCATTGCGTGCCCGAGGTGTCCCGGTGGAGGTGGTCGGACTGGCCGGGTTGCTGTCGGTGCCCGAGGTCGCTGACGTCGTTGCGATGCTGCGCCTGGTCGCCGACCCCACCGCGGGTGCGGCCGCCATGCGCGTGCTCACCGGTCCTCGCTGGCGGCTCGGAGCCCGCGACGTCGCGGCGCTGTGGCGGCGCGCGCTCGACCTCGACGGCGGGCAGGCCGCCCGTCACGGTGAAACGGCTGAGCAGATCGCTGCGGCCGCTGGACCGCAGGCCGACACCGCGGGGCTGGCCGATGCACTGGCCGATCCCGGTCCGGCCGCCGGTTACTCAGCTGACGGGTACCGCCGCATCGTCGCGCTTGCCGAGGAACTGGGCGCGCTGCGTGGCCACCTCGGCCACCCGCTGCCCGATCTGGTTGCCGAGGTGCGCCGGCTGCTGGGCGTCGACTACGAGGTCCGGGCGGCAACGTCTGCCGCAGGATGGGCGGGCACCGAGCAGCTCGACGCATTTGCCGACGCCGTCAGCGGTTATGCCGAGCGAGCCGCTGTTGCAACAGATTCGGTAGCCTCGGTTGTCGGTCTGCTGGCTTATCTGGATGCGGCCACGGTCGTCGAAAACGGCTTGGCGCCCGCGCAGGTCGTCGTTGCGCAGAATCGGGTGCAGGTGCTGACCGTGCACGCCGCCAAGGGTTTGGAATGGCAGGTGGTTGCGGTGCCTCATCTGTCCGGCGGGCTGTTCCCGTCGACGGCGCAAGCCCGCACCTGGCTCACTGACGTCGCCGACCTGCCGCCGCTGCTGCGCGGCGACCGGTCCGCACATGGCGTACACGGCGTGCCGGTGCTGGACACGTCGGATGTCACTGATCGAAAACAGCTGTCGGACAAGATCTCCGTGCACCGCAGCCAACTGGATCAGCGTCGCCACGACGAAGAGCGCAGGTTGCTGTACGTAGCGATCACCCGGGCCGAAGACACCCTGCTGCTGTCCGGTCACCACTGGGCAGCCACCGGAATCAAACCGCGCGGACCGTCGGATTTCCTGGTCGAAATCAAGGACATCATCGATGACTCCGCCCTGGCCGGCGAACCCTGCGGTGTCATCGAGCAGTGGACTCCCGAGCCGGCCGCCGGCGATCGAAACCCATTGCGCGACAGCGTTCATGAGGCGGTCTGGCCCGTCGATCCGCTGGGCGATCGCCGCGTCGATGTCCAGCGCGGTGCGGCGTTGGTCGCCGCGGCGATGTCCGCCGACGTGCCGGACGACGTCGACGACGCCGACCCCGAAGGTTGGGCCGCCGATGTCGACGCGCTGCTCGACGAGCGCGCCCGCACGGCGCAACCGCCGGTGCATCCGCTGCCCAGCGGGCTGTCGGTCAGCAGCCTAGTCGACCTCGCCCGCGACCCCGAGCACGCCGCGCAGCGACTGACGCGTCGACTGCCGACCCGCCCGGAACCGCATGCATTGCTGGGCAATGCATTTCACGATTGGGTCGAGCGTTTCTACGGCGCCGAACGGCTGTTCGACCTCGCCGACCTGCCCGGCGCCGCGGACACCGACATCGCTCAGCGCGACGCCGAGGAACTCGCCGTGTTGCAGCAGGCCTTTCTGTCCTCGCCGTGGGCCGCCCGCACGCCGGTCGCCGTCGAGGTGCCGTTCGAAATGGCCATCGGAAGCCGTGTGGTGCGTGGCCGCATCGACGCGGTGTTCGCCGAACCCGACGGCGGCGCGACCGTCGTGGACTGGAAGACCGGCGAGCGACCGCGTGGAGCGGAGGCCGCGCGTCAGGCCGCTATCCAGCTCGGGGTCTACCGGCTCGCCTGGGCGGCGCTCAGCGGCTGCGACGAATCGCTGGTGCGCGCCGCTTTTCACTACGTGCGCGCCCGCGCAACGGTCGTCCCCGATGTGCTCCCGGACCCCGACGAGCTGGCCTCGCTGCTGGAAAGTTAGGAGTTGCGGCTGACCTTGAGCGCAGCAGTGATCATCGGAATCTGCAACGGCAGCCGGGCCAGCGCAAAGATCCGCATCGGCCACGGCTTGCCCCACCACAGCCGGCACATGTTTACGTTGCCGGGAAAGACCGCGATGAACAGCGCGGCAGCCGCCAGCGCGGCCAGCCGCCGGGTGCGCTGCACCAGCAGCAGTCCACCGATTCCGATCTCGGCCACGCCGGATGCGTAGGTGTAGAACCGCGGGCTTCCGGGCAGCTCGGCGGGGATGATGTCGTCGAACGGTTTCGGTGCCACAAAGTGCACGGTGCCGATGCCGAGGAGCAGTGCTGCGATGCGGTATGCGCCGATACGGCCGGCGTCCCGCTGCGAACTGGATGTGATGGCGGTCATGGTTACATTGTGTCGTGCGCCGGGCCGAGCCGATGAAGTGTGGTCAAAGTTAGCCCCCGGCGAAGCGATGTCGAGGAACCGCTGACCGCCCAGCCGGGCTATGCACTGGTCGGTGTGCTGCGAGTTCCCGAGGCTCGAGTCAGCCCGATCCGGGCCATCTGGCGACGCGTCGCGATCGCGTTGCTCGCTTTGATAGCCGCGGTGATCACCGTCTATCTTGGTCGTGACGGCTACACCGACGTGCGCGGCGGTCCGCTGACATTTCTGGATTGCGTGTACTTCGCGACGGTGTCACTGACCACCGTCGGCTACGGCGACCTCACCCCTTTCACCGAATTCGCCCGGTTGATAAGCGTCCTGGTGCTCACACCGCTGCGCATCCTGTTCCTCGTTGTATTGGTCGGCACGACCCTGCAGGTGCTCACCGAGCGGTCTCGGCAAGCGTGGAAGATTCAGCGTTGGAGGAGCAGAGTGCGCAACCACACCGTCGTCATCGGCTACGGCACCAAGGGCAAAACCGCCGTGACCGCGATCCTTGACGACTCATCAGCCGCCAAGGACGTCGTCGTCGTCGACTTCCAGCAGCCGGCGCTCGACCATGCCGCGGCCGCCGGGCTCGTCACCGTCCACGGCGACGCCACTAGATCCGACGTGCTGCGGCTGGCCTCCGCGCAGCATGCGGCATCGATCATCGTGGCCACCGGGCGCGACGACACCGCAACGCTGGTCACCCTGACCGCTCGGGAAGTCGCGCCGAAAGCCAAGATCGTCGCCTCGATTCGTGAGGCCGAGAATCAGCATCTACTCAAGCAATCCGGCGCCGATTCGGTGGTGGTCTCGTCCGAGACCGCCGGTCGCCTGCTGGGTGTCGCGACCACCACGCCCAGCGTCGTCGAGATGATCGACGACCTGCTGACACCGGCCCGCGGATTCGCGATCGCCGAACGTGAGGTCGAGCCGGCCGAGCTCGGTGGGTCGCCGCGGCACCTGTCCGACATCGTGCTCGGCGTGGTGCGCGACGGTCATCTGCTGCGGGTCGACGCGCCAGAAGTCGACGCCATCGAGGCCGGTGACAGGCTGCTCTATGTCCGCACGACCGGCAAGTGACGTGGCGATTGCAAGCGCGGCGCAGCCAGGTCGCCACCAAAAGTAAAGGCTGAACGTGGATTTCCAGTTACACAGCGTGCCGTGGCTGTCGCGCATCGGCGCCGACCGGGCCGATCAGGTACGAACCGACGTCGACGCGGCGGTCGCCGGCTGGTCGGATGCGGCATTGCTGCGGTTGGATTCGCGCAACCAGGTGATGGTCGCCGACGGCCGGGTGTCGCTCGGCAAGGCGAAGTCCTTCGCCGACAAGCCGCCGCAGGACGCGGTCTTCCTGGGCCGCATCGACGACGGTCGGCACGTGTGGGCGGTGCGGGGTCCGCTGGAGGCACCCGAAGATCCCGACGTCCAAGGTGAAGTGGCAGATCTGCGACGAGCCGGCCAGCTCTTCGACGACGTCGGGGCGCAGCTGGTATCGGCCGCCGCGGCGTTGCTGAATTGGCATGCCAGCGCGCGGTTCAGCTCGGTGGACGGCTCGCCCACCAAACCGATCAGGGCAGGGTGGGCGCGGGTCAACCCGGCCACCGGCCACGAGGAATTTCCGCGTATCGATCCTGCGGTGATCTGCCTGGTACACGACGGCGATGACCGAGCGGTGCTGGCCCGTCAGGCGGTGTGGCCGGAGCGGATGTATTCGCTACTGGCCGGTTTCGTCGAAGCCGGCGAATCGTTCGAGACCTGTGTCTCCCGCGAGATTCACGAGGAGATCGGGTTGACCGTGCGCGACATCCGCTACCTGGGCAGCCAGCCGTGGCCATTCCCGCGCTCGCTGATGATCGGCTTCCACGCTGTCGGCGATCCCGACCAACCGTTCGCCTTCAACGACGGCGAGATCGCCGAGGCTGAGTGGTTCACCCGCGACGAGGTTCGCGCCGCGCTGGCACTCGGCGACTGGAGCAGCGACGCGGAATCCAAACTGCTACTGCCCGGGTCGGTGTCGATCGCCAGGGTGATCATCGAATCCTGGGCTGGCGCCCGGTGACGATGCAGGCCGGAACGGCCTGATGTGGGGGGCACTTCCCGCTAACGGGGGAGAGAGCCGGGCGATCGGCCAGGCGGGCTGACTAGCCGGCCAGCGTGGCCAGCTTTGCCTTGACCTCTTTGGCGCCGGGGTTGGTCAATGTCGAGCCGTCGGCGAACTTCAGCGTGGGAACCACGTGGTTGCCGCCGTTGACCAAGCCGACGAACTCTGCCGCCGCGGGATCCTGCTCGATGTCGACTTCCTCATAGTCGATCCCGGAGGCTTTCAACACGGTCTTGAGCCGATGGCAGTAGCCGCACCATTGCGTGCTGTAAATGGTCACTAAGGGACCAGAAGCGTTACTCATAGTGGTTCAAACATAGACGGCGTCGCTGATATGCCGCGCCGTGGCGCTGTGCGACGATTGTCGGCCATCACTGCCAAGATGGACGCCATGCCGGTGATCGCAGACTCCTTGATTGCCGACCTCGATGACGAACAGCGCGAGGCCGTGCTTGCTCCACGCGGACCGGTCTGCGTGCTGGCCGGGGCGGGCACCGGGAAAACTCGCACGATCACCCACCGCATCGCCCAGCTCGTCGCGGCCGGTCACGTTGCCGCGGGGCAGGTGTTGGCGGTGACGTTCACCCAGCGTGCGGCTGGTGAGATGCGGTCGCGGCTGCGGGCTTTGGGCGCCGCCTCGGAGACCGGCGTCGGCTCGGTGCAAGCGGTGACGTTTCACGCGGCCGCACACCGGCAGCTGCGGTATTTCTGGCCGCGGGTGGTCGGCGACACCGGCTGGCAGCTGATGGACAGCAAGTTCGCCGTCGTCGCGCGGGGCGCCACCCGCGCGGGCCTGCAGTTGAGCACCGACGACGTCCGTGATGTGGCTGGTGAAATCGAGTGGGCCAAGGCGTCGTTGATCTCGCCCGAGCAGTATCCCGACGCGGTCGCCGCGATCTCCCGCGATGTCCCGCTGGACGCCGCGAAGGTGGCGACCGTGTACGCGGCCTACGAGTCGCTCAAGTCCCGCGATGACGGTGTCGCCATGCTCGACTTCGACGACCTGCTGTTGCACACCGCGGCGGCGATCGAGAACGACGCCGCGGTCGCGGACGAATTCCGGAATCGTTACCGCTGCTTCGTCGTCGATGAGTACCAGGACGTGACGCCGCTGCAGCAGCGGGTGCTGTCGGCGTGGCTGGGCGACCGCGACGACCTGACCGTCGTCGGTGACGCCAACCAGACCATCTATTCATTCACCGGCGCTACACCGCGCTACCTGCTGGACTTCTCGCGGCGGTTCCCGGAGGCCGCTGTGGTACGCCTGGAACGCGACTACCGGTCGACGCCGCAGGTGGTCTCGCTGGCCAACCGGGTCATCGCCGCGGCGCGCGGACGGGTGGCCGGCAGCAAGCTGCACCTGGTCGGTCAACGCGATCCCGGTCCGGAGCCGACATTCAATGAATATTCCGACGAGGCTGCCGAAGCCACCGCGGTGGCGGCGTCGATCAAGCGGCTCGTCGAATCAGGCACGCCGCCCTCGGAGATCGCGGTGTTGTATCGCATCAACGCCCAGTCCGAGGCGTACGAGGAGGCGTTGACCGAAGCCGGCATTCCGTATCAGGTCCGCGGCGGCGAAGGCTTTTTCAGCCGCCAGGAGATCCGGCAGGCCCTGCTGGTCTTGCAGCGCGCGGCCAACCGCGACGTCGACGGTCCGCTGGTGCCCGATGGCGGCGACCCGCTTCACCCGGCTTCGCCGCGCTCGCGATCGCCGTTGCCTGATGGCGGCGACCCGCTTCACCCGGCTTCGCCGCGCTCGCGATCGCCGTTGCCTGATGGCGGCGACCCGCTTCACCCGGCTTCGCCGCGCTCGCGATCGCCGCTGCCGGAGGTGGTCCGCGGGCTACTCGAGCCGCTCGGTCTGACGGCCCAGCCGCCGACGGGAGTCCGGGCCAGGGAGCGCTGGGAAGCCCTGGTGGCCTTGGCCGAACTGGTCGACGAGGAAGTGGAACACCGGCCGGCGCTGGACATGCCGGAACTACTGGCCGAGTTACGAACCCGTGCTGATTCGCGGCACGCGCCTGTCGTGCAAGGTGTCACGTTGGCCTCGCTGCACGCCGCCAAGGGGCTGGAGTGGGATGCGGTGTTCCTGGTCGGGGTGGCCGATGGCACGCTGCCGATCTCGCACGCGCTTGCCCACGGACCCGAGAGCGAGGCCGTCGAAGAGGAGCGCCGGCTGCTCTATGTCGGAATTACCAGAGCTCGAATGCATTTGGCGCTCAGCTGGGCACTGGCTCGCAATCCCGGCGGACGGCAGAGCCGCAAATCGTCGCGGTTTCTCATCGGCCTGTCGCCGCAGACGCAAGCTGACGCCACGCCGAACCGGTCGCGGCGCAACCGCGCGCCCGCATCGCGCTGCCGAATCTGCAACAACCAGCTGACCACGCCTGCGGCGATCATGTTGCGCCGCTGCGAAACCTGCGCCGCCGATATCGATGACGAGCTGCTGCTCGAGCTCAAGGATTGGCGGCTGCGCACCGCCAAGGAGATGAACGTCCCGGCTTATGTCGTGTTCACCGACAACACGCTCATCGCGATCGCCGAACTGCTGCCCACCGATGATGCCGCGCTGGTCGCCATCCCCGGCATCGGCGCCCGCAAGCTCGAGCAGTTCGGTCCGGACGTGCTCGACCTTGTTCGCAGCCGCGCCTAGGCCCACTAAAAGGGAATCAAAAGCCCACTAAAGCCCAGGTCAGAAAATCGCTTGCCGTCTCGCGCTGCTAAGATCTAGTCTCGAACTGCAATTCCGCATGCCTATATAAGTGCCTAGACCAGAGGGGGGAGCCACGATGATCAGCATCAACACCTTCGGTGTATGCCAGGTCGGCAACGCTGGCTCTCGCCATGCTGCCCATGCCGCCGCCGCCTTTGTGGCTGCGCACAAGCGCATCGCCGCCGCGACCGACCGTCCGTGGATCGGGGACAGTACCTAGGTAATCTGCCCGCTATCAAGCCAATTGGCCACGGACCCGAAGTCACCAGGATCCGTGGCCAACTTTTTTGCTCGACAAGCCCGCCACTGGTCTTCGATCCCGGCAACACGCTCGCCAGACCAAGAAGCAGGTGAACACGACATGTCGACGGAAACAGAGCCCGACGATCAGCAGCCGGAGTTGCCTTGTCATGTCAGCGATCCCGACCTGTGGTTCGCCGACAGCCCGTCCGATTTGGAGCGCGCCAAGGAACTGTGCGGGGAGTGCCCGATTCGCTCCGCGTGCCTGTCCGCGGCGCTGGAACGCGCCGAGCCGTGGGGAGTGTGGGGCGGCGAGATCCTCGAGCGCGGCACCGTGGTGAACCGCAAGAGGCCCCGCGGACGTCCCCGCAAGGTCGCTGCTTAGAAACATCGACAGCGTTAGACAGCTGCCGTATCAGGTTCGGCGAAGCCGGGAACCAACTCGTTGGACAGCGCTTGGGTCGGCACGTGCGCATCCAGCTGGCACAGGATCGCCATCGACGAGGCGAGCACCCGCATCGGGATCGCCAGCTTGGCCGGCAGATCCATCTGCCTTGCCGTTTTGATCTGGGCTACACCCTGGTTCAATTGACGATATGTCATGCGCTGCAACCACTTACGGGTGTAGTGGAAGACCTCGACCTCGACCGGTTCGACGTACTGGCGCAGCATCTCGTCGATATCGCGGACCGAGACCTGTTGACCCTTCTGGATGAAGCCCGCCTTCTCCATCGTCGGCAGCACCTCGTCGTAATTCTTGTCGCGGGCGTAACGAATCGTCTCTCCGAGTTCGACCGGGAACCCGCCGGGCAGCGGCGCGACCGCGCCGAAGTCGATGACACCCATCCGACCGTCGGGCATCAGCATGAAGTTGCCCGGGTGGGCGTCACCGTGGATCATCTCCAACCGCTTCGGCGAGTCGAAGATGAACGCGGCCAGCCGGGTACCCAGCAGGTCGCGCTGTTCGACCGTGCCGTCGCGGATGATATCCGCCATCGGCACACCTTCGATCCATTCCTGGATCACCACTTTCGGGGCGCTGGCCACCACGTGCGGGACCAGGAAGTGCGGGTCGCCCTCGTAGGCCTTCGCGAATGCGCGCTGGTTGTTGGCTTCCAACCGGTAGTCGAGCTCCATCTCGGTGCGCTCGATCAGCTCGTCGACGACGCCTTGGACATCCACGCCGGGTGCGAGCTGTTTGACCACGCCGATCATCCGCCGCAGGGTCTTCAAGTCGGCGCGCAACGCTTCATCGGCACCGGGGTACTGGATCTTGACGGCAACCTCTCGACCGTCGGACCACACTCCCTTGTGCACCTGGCCGATGCTGGCCGAGGCGACCGGGGTGTCGTTGAACTCGATGAACCGCTGGCGCCACTTGGTGCCCAACTGCGCGTCTAGCACCCGGTGCACTTTGTCGGCGGCCAGCGGCGGTGCATCCTTCTGCAGCCTGGTCAGCGCTTCGCGGTACGGCTCGCCGAACTCCTCGGGGATCGCGGCTTCCATCACCGACAGCGCCTGGCCGACCTTCATCGCGCCGCCCTTGAGCTCGCCGAGGACGTTGAAGAGCTGCTTGGCCGCCTTCTCCATCAGTTCGGCGTTGACGTCGTCTTGCGACTTACCGGCCAACCGCTTGCCGAACCCGAGTGCCGTGCGACCGGCGATGCCACCCGCCAGGCCCGCTAGCTTCGCATTTCGGGCGGCGCCCCCACGCTTGATGTCTGCCACCACTCCATCATCCATGACCGCTGACCACTTGCCCGCACAGATTCCGCAACAACGCCGACAACAACACCGGTCAGCAGGAACACAGCGGATGCTTCGGCCACTGCCGCACCACGATCGAGCCGGCGTGGACGTCGAATTCCAATGTGGCGCTCAATGCCAGCGGAGGTGTGGGATCCGACCCGCGCACCGCGCCGATCACCCGGTTGATCTGGCTGAGCGCCAGCGCCGCGGTCGCCAGCACCGTCGCGCGGTCCGCGACGCCGACAGTGTCGCGCAGCTGCGCGGCGACGGCAGGCCATGCCGCGTCGCGATCTCTGCGGTGCAGGTCGGCGCACCCCAGGCAGCTGGTGATTCCGGGGACGACGAGCGGGCCGACCAGGCCGGTGCCGTCGCGCACCCGGACCGCGAGGTGCGCGACGCCCTGGCTGTGCAGATCGCGCAGCATCCGCGGGTCGGTGACCAGGTTGTCGGACAACACCACCAGGTCGGCCTCGGCGGCGGTCACCGCCGCATGCGCTTGGCTGCTGTGCTTCACCCGGGCGCCCGAGCAGCGCAAACCGTCGAGCAGCAGCTCGGACAGCGGCCCGCGGCCGTGCACCCGGATCGACGCCGATCGGGCAGCCCGCTGCCGGCGGCCACACGTCGCGACGCCCGCCGTCACCAATTGCCGAACCAGATCGCTCACTTCACCGTCGCTCAGCCCACCGGCCTGGCGTCGCAGTTCGCACATCGGGACCGGCGCATGCATTGCCCGCAGCAGTGTCGCCAGGCCCGCGGCGGTCACGCCCCGCGGTGGCCGGATCAGCACGGCGCGACGCGGACTCCAGCCCACCTGTACCGCGCCGTCGGGTCTCAGCAATACCGGAAGCGCCGGGTCCAGCGCATACAGCGACGGCGTGGGCTGCGCCATTCCGGCACTGTGCCACGGCGGTCACGCAGAATGATTCAGCTGTCCACAGGACCCTCAGGACCGTTGCGGGGATCGCGATCGGCGTCGCGCTCGAACTCGGCGATCGCCTCGTCGATCCCGCTGGTGT
This sequence comes from uncultured Actinomycetota bacterium, assembly GCA_963834615.1. Taxonomy (GTDB): domain Bacteria; phylum Actinomycetota; class Actinomycetes; order Mycobacteriales; family Mycobacteriaceae; genus Mycobacterium. The sequence goes on along the minus strand of CAWICO010000001.1, from coordinate 149,471 downwards.
CGCCGCCGATGACACGGTCGATGAACCCGGCCGGGTCGTCGAGATCCTCGGAGTCGGGCAGCAGATCAGGGTGTTGCCACACCGCGTCACGGGCGTCGACACCGCCGGCCTGGGTCAGCCGATCCCACAGCGCCGCGGCCTCCCGCAGCTTGCGTGGTCGCAGCTCCAGGCCGACCAGCGTCGCGAATGTCTGCTCGGCCGGCCCGCCGGTCGCCCGGCGGCGCCGCAGTGTCTCGCCAAGCGCGGCGGCGCCGGGAATCCGGTCGCCCAGCGCCGCATTCACCACGGTCTGCACCCAGCCTTCGATCAGCGCCAGCAGCGTGGCGAGGCGTTCCAGTGCTTGGGTCTGCTCGGGTGTCGCCTTGGGTTCGAAGACGCCTTGAGTCAACAGCTGCTCAACGGCGGCCGGATCGCTGAGCGACGCAGGGTTGAAGTCGCGCGCCAAGTCCTCGATGCCGTGCATGTCGATCTTCATGCCCTTGGCGTAGGCCTCGATGGCGCCGAGCAGCTGGCTGGACAGCCACGGCACATGACTGAACAACCGGTGATGAGCTGCCTCGCGGGCGGCCAGAAAGGTCACGATCTCGCTGCGGGACTGCTCGAGACCCTCGGCGAACGACTCGATGGCGTCCGGTAACAGAGCGGCAATTCCCGGGGGCCCCAACGGCAAACCGATATCGGTCGACGTCAGCACTTCGCGCGCCAACCTGGCCAGCGCCTGTCCGAGCTGCGAACCGAACGCCATGCCGCCCATCTGCGACATCATCGACAGCAGCGGCCCGGCCATGCTCTTGGCCTCATCCGGCAACGCCGATGCCCATACGGTGGCGATCTGCTGGGCCATCGGATCGCACAGCCGCTTCCAGGTCTCCAGCGTGTGATCAACCCAGTCGTTGGGCGTCCAGGCGACGGCCTTGGTGGTGCCGGCCGGCAACGCGGTCACACCGTCCAGCCAGGTCTCAGCCAGGTGGACGGCGTCGCTGATCGCGTCGCGGGTGGCGGCCGGGATCGGAGCCACAAACCCGATCGAGCTCGACGCCAGTTGCCGGGCCAGCTCGTAGTTCACCGGCCCGGAGGCGCTACCGCTGCCCATCGATGAGCCAGCGCCGCTGAACATCTGTCCGAGGCGAGTGAACATCTGGCCCAGGTCGGCCATGTCGAAGTCGCCGCCGAGGCCGCCAAGACCGAATGGGTCCGCAGGCCCCGAGCCGGAAGCGGGATCCTGGGGGCCGTGGTCCCGGTCTTTGTCACGATCCGGGTCGTCGCCGGGGGAGAACCCGAAAGGCAGGTCAGCCATGTACACAACGGTACTCACCGGCTGAGCGCGACGCGCGACCGTCCGTCACGCTGTGAGTGAACCGGACCCGGTGAGTCGTCCGTCTAGTCTTAGCCACGTGAATAGGCGGATTCTGACGCTGATGGTGGCGCTGGTCCCGATCGTGGTTTTCGGTGTGCTGCTCGCCATGGTGACGGTGCCGTACATCTCTTTGGGCCCGGGACCGGCGTTCGACACGCTCGGCGAGGTCGACGGCAAGCAGGTGGTCGACATCAAAGGCACGCAGACCCATCCGACGACGGGCCACCTGGACATGACGACGGTGTCCCAGCGTGACGAACTCAGCCTGGCCGAGGCGCTGACGTTGTGGCTGTCCGGCCAGGAGCAGCTGATGCCGCGCGATCTCGTCTACCCGCCCGGGTCGTCGCGGGAGGACATCGATAAAGCCAACGACGCCGATTTCAAGCAATCCGAGCACAACGCGGAGTTCGCGGCCCTGGGATATCTGAAGTATCCGGAAGCGGTCACCGTCGTGGTGGTCAGCGAGCCTGGACCGTCGGTCAACAAGCTGCAGCCCGGTGACTCCATCCAGGCAGTCAATGGCACACCGGTAGCCAATGTGGATCAGTTCACCTCGTATCTGAAGCACACCAAACCCGGACAGTCGGTCTCGGTCGACTTCCGCCGCAAGAATGCACCGCCCGGGGTTGCGCAGATCACGCTGGCCAAGCACCCGGACAAGGACTACGGCTTCGTCGGCGTCTCGGTGACCGACGCGCCGTGGGCGCCTTTTTCGGTCGACTTCAACCTCGCCAATGTGGGCGGCCCGTCGGCTGGACTGATGTTCAGCTTGGCGGTCATCGACAAGCTCACCACCGGCAACCTGGCCGGTTCGAAATTCGTTGCGGGCACCGGGACGATCAAGCCGGACGGTGAGGTGGGCCGCATCGGCGGGATCGTGCACAAGATGAATGCGGCCCACGATGCCGGGGCGACGGTGTTCTTGGTGCCGGCCGAAAATTGCTACGAAGCGAACTCCGACAAGTTGCCCGGACTGCAATTGATCAAGGTCGACAATCTCGGTGGGGCAGTGGACGCGCTGCACGCCGTTGGGGCGGGCGGGCGGCCGCCGAGCTGTTGACGATGCGCGCCGCAGCGCGGCGCGAGGAGGAGCCGGGCACATCAGCCGGGGTGCGTACAGTTGAAACGTCGAGGACAACCGAGCAGGGAGCGTAGCTAGTGGGGATGCGGCCCGCCGCCAGAATGCCGAAGCTGACTCGACGAAGCCGGACCCTCATCGCGGTCGCCCTGACCGCGATCGGGCTGCTGCTGGTCGGTCCGCGACTGATCGACGCCTACGTGGACTGGCTCTGGTTCGGCGAACTGGGCTATCGCTCGGTGTTTTCCACCGTTCTGGTGACGCGGCTGATCGTGTTCGTGGTGATCGGGTTGCTGGTCGGCGGCATCGTGTTCGCCGGCATGGCGCTGGCCTACCGGACCCGGCCCGTGTTCGTGCCGAGCAACGGTAATGATCCGGTAGCCCGCTATCGCACCGTGGTGATGTCGAGGCTTCGGGTGATCGCGATCGGCGCCCCCGTGGCGATCGGCCTCCTCGCCGGGATCATCGCGCAGACCTACTGGGTGCGTATCCAGCTGTTCCTGCACGGCGGCGTCTTTGGCGTTCGCGATCCGCAATTCGGCAAAGACCTTGGCTTCTACGCCTTCGAGCTGCCGTTCTATCGGCTCGTGCTCAGCTTCTTCTTCGTCGCACTGTTCCTGGCTTTTGCCGCGAACGTGTTGTCGCACTACATCTTCAGCGGCATCCGGCTATCCGGGCGCACCGGCGCGCTGACCCGCGCGGCGCGCATTCAGCTGATCAGCCTGGTCGGAACGCTGGTGCTACTCAAGGCCGTTGCGTACTGGCTGGATCGCTACGAGCTGCTGTCCCACACCCGCGCCGGGAAACCATTCACCGGGGCCGGATACACCGACATCAACGCGGTGCTGCCCGCCAAGCTGATCCTGTTGGCGATCGCGTTGATCTGTGCGGTCGCGGTGTTCTCCGCAGTTGTGTTCCGAGATCTGCGGATTCCGTCCATCGGCCTGGTACTGCTGCTGCTGTCGTCGATGATCGTCGGTGCCGCGTGGCCGCTGATCGTCGAGCAGATCAGCGTCAAACCCAATGCGGCGCAGAAGGAACGCGAATACATCAGCCGCAGCATCACCGCGACCCGGCAAGCCTATGGCCTGACCGAAGACGTGGTGACCTATCGCGATTACAACGGCGACAGCCAGGCTACCGCCGAGCAGGTCGCCTCTGATCGCGCCACGACCTCCAACATCCGACTGCTCGACCCCACGATCATCAGCCCGGCCTTCACCCAGTTCCAGCAGGCCAAGAACTTCTACTACTTCCCCGACCAGTTGTCCATCGACCGCTACCGCGACCGCGACGGCCATCTGCGCGACTACGTCGTCGCCGCCCGCGAACTCAACCCGGACCATCTGATCGACAATCAGCGAGACTGGATCAACCGGCACACCGTCTTCACGCACGGCAACGGCTTCATCGCTTCGCCGGCGAACACCGTGCGCGGAATCGCCAACGACCCCAACCAAAATGGTGGATACCCGGAGTTCCTAGCCAGCGTCGTCGGGGCCAACGGCAGTGTGTTGTCACCCGGTCCGGCCCCGCTGGATCAGCCGCGCGTCTACTTCGGTCCGGTGATCTCCAGTACGCCCGCCGACTACGCGATCGTCGGCAAGACCGGCGTGGACCGCGAATACGACTACGAGACCAACGCCGACACCAAGAACTACACCTACACCGGAAGCGGCGGGGTGCGGGTCGGCGGCTGGCTCTCGCGCAGCATCTTCGCCGCAAAGTTCGCCGAGCGAAACTTCTTGTTCTCCAACGTCATCGGATCCAACAGCAAAATCCTGTTCAACCGCGACCCGGCGCAACGGGTGGAGGCGGTGGCGCCGTGGCTGACGACCGACAGCAGCGTGTACCCGGCGATCGTCAACAAGCGAATGGTGTGGATCCTCGACGGCTACACCACGCTGGATAACTACCCCTACTCCGAGCTCACGTCGTTGTCGTCGGCCACCGCCGACTCCACCGAAGTGGCGTTCAATCGGTTGGCGCCGGACAAGCAGGTGTCCTATATCCGCAACTCGGTGAAAGCCACCGTCGACGCCTACGACGGCACGGTGACGCTGTACCAGCAGGACGAGCACGATCCGGTGCTGCAGGCGTGGATGAAGGTCTTCCCGGGCACGGTCAAGCCCAAGAGCGACATCACCGCTGAATTGTCTGCCCACCTGCGCTATCCCGAAGACCTGTTCAAGGTGCAGCGGATGCTGCTGGCCAAATATCACGTCAACGACCCGGTGACGTTCTTCTCCACGTCAGATTTCTGGGACGTGCCGCTGGACCCGAACCCGACGGCCAGCAGCTATCAGCCGCCGTACTACATCGTGGCGAAAGACATTGCCAAAGGGGATGATTCGGCGTCGTTCCAGTTGACCAGTGCGATGAACAGGTTCAAGCGTGACTACCTGGCCGCCTACATCAGTGCGAGTTCCGATCCGGACTCCTACGGCAAGATCACCGTGCTGACCATTCCCGGTCAAGTCAATGGGCCCAAGCTTGCCAACAACGCGATCACCACCGACACCGCCGTCTCACAAGACCTCGGCGTGATCGGGCGGGACAACCAGAACCGGATCAAGTGGGGCAACCTGCTGACGCTGCCGGTCGCCAAGGGTGGACTGATCTACGTCGAGCCGGTGTACGCCTCGCCGGGTGCCAGCGACGCCGCGTCGTCATATCCCCGTCTGATCCGGGTAGCGATGATGTACAACGACAAGATCGGCTACGGCCCCACCGTTGGTGACGCGTTAACCGGGCTGTTCGGACCGGGCGCCGGGGCGACTGCGGCCGGCCCCGCGCCCACCGAGCCGGCCTCGCCCCCCGGCAGCCCACCGCCGGACGCGTCACCAGGCAGCTCCACCGCCTGCGGTGGCGGCCATCCCGCCGTCGCCGGGCGGTGCCGTCACGCTGTCGCCGGCCAAAGCCGCCGCGCTCAAGGACATCGAATCGGCCATGGGGACGGCGCGCGAAGCGCAGAAGAACGGCGACTTCGCCGCGTACGGCTCTGCGCTGCAGAAGCTCGACGACGCGATCAACAAGTACAACAACATCAAATAGCCTCAGGCGTAAGCCGTTCGAAATCTCTCCCGGTAGGCTTTCGGGCTGATACCGAGGTGGCTGACGAATACCCGTCTCAGCGTTTCGATGCTGCCGAAGCCCGCCATACCCGCGGTCTCAGCAACGGACCGGCCGGATTCAAGTGCGCCGCGGGCGAAATCGATACGAACCAGTTCGACGTAGCGAGCCGGACTCATCCCGAGCTCGGATTGAAAGAGCCGGGTCAGCTGGCGTGTGCTCAGTGACGCCCGGGACGCAAGAGATTTCACGCTGTGGTTGGCGGCCGGGTTGGCCGCGACCGCATCGATGACCGCCCGCAGCGGCGACTGCGGCGGTGGATCGGCCTCGACCAACACCGAGAATTGTGATTGGCCCCCTGCGCGTTTGAGGTAGACGACCAGCCACCGGGCGACCTCGCGGACAAGGTCGGTCCCATAATCCATTTCGACCAGCGCCAGCGCCAGGTCGATGCCCGAAGACACCCCCGCCGAGGTGAAGACGTCGCCGTCGCGCACGAAGATCGCGTCCGGCTCAACGGTAACGTCCCGAAAGGCCCGGGCCAACAAGCGGGCATCGTGCCAGTGGGTTGTGGCGCGCCTGCCGCTGAGCAGTCCGGCCTGCGCGAGGACGAACGTTCCAGTACAGATGGATGCCGTCCGCCGGGCGCGTGCTGACACTGATCTGACGGCCTCGACAAGCGCAGGGTCGATCGCCCGACGTGGCAGGTCGTCGCTGCCTGCGACCAGGACCGTATCGGCGAAATCGATAGACGAAATGCTGTCGGTGACACCCAGCCGAGTCCCGATCGACGTGGTCACGTCCCGCCCGTCCACCGACGCGATTTTGAGCTGGTAATCGGCGCCGAACCGGTTGGCTTCGACGAAGACTTCACCCGCTCCCGCGACGTCTAACAGCGTCACGTCGTCGAAAACGACGATCGCCACCACCCGCGAACCCGCCTGCACTTCAGCCACGCAGACATTGTGTCGCTTTCTGTGGACAGAACGGCTCGAACACCCACGGCCGCGGCGCCGATGCGGCCGCACACTAGCCATCACAGTCACCCGAAGGAGACGAGATCATGATCACCAACTCGATCGACACCATTGCCGACATCCCGATACCCGACTCGCCGTTGGCGCGCGAGGCAACTGAATTCATTCGTGACGCTGAGAACGACCTGCTGTTCAACCACTCGCGGCGGGTGTTCCTGTTTGGCGCGCTGCAGGGTCTGCGCCGCGGGCAGCAACCCGACTTGGAGCTGCTGTACGTCGGCGCGATGTTCCACGACCTCGGGCTCACGACGCGCTATCGCACGTCCGCCGTCCGCTTCGAGGTCGACGGCGCCGACGCAGCCCGGGACTTCTTGACCGCACATGGCGTCGATCAGGCCGACGCTGACAAGGTGTGGCTTGGGATCGCCTTGCACACGACGCCCGGCGTGCCCGAATTCCTCGCGCCTGAAGTCGCCTTGCTCCAAGCCGGGGTCGAGGTCGACGTGGTCGGCGTCGGGCGGGAGGACCTGGCCCCCGACGAGCTTGCCGCGGTGACCGCAGCCCACCCGCGACCCGATTTCAAGAACCGGATCCTCGCAGCCTTCAACGACGGCATGAAGCACCGCCCGCAGACCACCGCCGGCACGATGAACGCCGACGTGTTGCAGCACTTCGATCCGGCCTTTGAGCGCGTCGACTTCGTCGACAAGATTCTCACCAACAGCTGGCCGGAATAGCGGAAAGGAATAGGAAAATGGATGTCCATGAAGCGCTGTACACCACGAGGATGATGCGGCGGTTGCGGCCGGACCCGATTCCACTGGATACGCAGGCGCGCATCCTTGATGCGGCCGTCCGTGCTCCGAATGGAGGCAACACCCAACGCTGGCACTTCCTCGCGGTTGACGATCCGGAACTGAAAGGTGAATTCGCCCAACTGTTCCGGCGGGCCCGCGCCGTTGAATACGAAAAATATCGCACAGGGACGGGACCGATGGTGGCGCCGGCACCCGGCGCGGACCCGGCCGCACACGCCGAAACGATGCGCCGAATGAAAGGTTCGGGGGACTATCTGGCTGACCATTTCGAAGAAGTTCCCCTGTTGCTCTTCGTCTTCTCCATCGACGACCTCGGCGGCGCCAACATCTACCCGGCGATCTGGAGTGTGTTGCTCGCCGCCCGTGCGGAGGGCGTCGGCGGCGTCATGACGATGGTGCTCCGCAACTTCGAGGACGAGGTCAACGAGCTACTGGGCGTGCCCGTTGAGGAGGGCTGGAAGATGTCGGCCATGCTGACCCTCGGCTACCCACGAGGCAAATGGGGTGTCGCGGCGAATCGGCGTCCCGTGCACGAGGTTTCATCCCGCAACCACTGGGATGCGCCATTCGGTGTCGAGGTGCCCGAGCCGCTATGGCGAGCTCACGACGACGTGACGCCCGGCCTGGCCGCGGCGGGTTGACCATCAGCCAGAGTGTTGTAGCGCAAGGGATCTCCGAGAAAGCTGGGTCACATGAATGAGCTGAACGAAATCGGGGTTTCCGTCGTGCAGCCGGGGGAGGGCGAGTACGTCGCCCTGCCCGGATTCGGGGCGGTGTTCAAGCTGTCCGGCAAGACCAACGGTGGCGAGGTGTCTATCGTTGAACATCCGTTCGAGGTCGGCCTGCTTACCGCGGCGCACCGGCACACCCGTGAGGACGAGCATTCGATTGTGCTGGCCGGCGAGATCGGGTTCCGCTCCGACGACAGCGAAGTCGTCCTCGGTCCCGGCGGCTACATCACCAAGCCGCGCGGGCAGATGCACGCGATGTGGAATGCCGGCAACAAGCCCGGTCGCATCATCGAGATCATCACGCCCGGCGGGTTTGAGAATTACTTTCGTGAGCTCGGTGAGCTGCTCCTCGAGCACGCGGACGACCGGGCCGGCAAGGTTTTGCACGAGTTATCCGGATTCGGCGAGCTGGCCGCCAAATATGGGCTGACCTACGGGTCACCCGACTGGATGGACGACATCGCCCAGCGATACGGGCTGGACCCGCCGTCACACTGACCTGGATCTTGGCGGTCACCGCTGTCAGCGCGCGATTTGGAGGCATGGCGAGCGTTCGGTAGCCTGATATTCACCCGTCGCGGGGTGGAGCAGCTCGGTAGCTCGCTGGGCTCATAACCCAGAGGTCGCAGGTTCGAATCCTGTCCCCGCTACTAATAGGAACGGCCCCTGGAGGAGACTCCGGGGGCCGTTTCCGTGGGCTTGGAACACTTTTGGGAACATTAGCGGCGCTAATCATTGGTAACGGTCTTAAGAGCGTTGGTGCGTCAACCAACTGGTGAACGCGAGATTTTCAGTTTTCACCCGTTCGGACTAACTATCGGCCTTCGCGTTCGGTCCCATCACGCCCACGACAACGGCGGAGGTCAGCGTTACCGCTGCTCGTCTTCCACATCGACACCGGCCCGCGCCACGAATCCGGCACTCGGACCCCGGCTGCGGCGCATAGACCCATCCGGGCTCAGCGGTGTTCTCCACGCGCGACTCCCGGGTTCCCCTTGTGCTCATCCATGTGCCGCCTGCGGCTTCCGCTCTTTCCAAATCCGGCCGATAGGCCTGCCGAGTTACTGGGCCATCGTCCCGGAGATGATCTGTCAGCACGCGAAGAGGTATTTGGTTGGTTGTTAGTGGTAGGGGCCGTTCAACCATTGCGTGGGTTCGTGCGGGTCGTAGCTGTACGCGACTGCAGGTTGAGCAAGGGAACGCCGGCGGCGGACGAACACGCCGGCAATGGTGCCAAGTGAGGCGAGTAGTGCCGCGACCGCTCCTCCCAGCAGCCAATCGCGGGCGTGTGAGGTGGGCAGGGGGGTCGCTAAGGCGGCGGTGACCCAATGGGTGCCGTCATCCGTCGGCCCCACGCCGGGCAGTGTTTGGACTTTTGCCACGTCGACGTGAGACGGGTCGTGGACCGTGCCGTACGCCAGCGTCGTGCCGTTGAGCATCATGGCATCCTGCTGGCCTACGGGGCGGGCGTCGTCGTGGCCGACTAACTGCACGGAGCCCACCTGAACGGTTCGATCCGCGCTGACCACGTCGGCCAGCACATTGTCGTAGGTGGTTGGTACCAGTCCGCCGCCGGTGAAGGCACCCGCGGTCACAAAGTCGCCGCCCACTGCCGTGAAGGGGAAGACAGCGGCGTCGACGATGTCGAGGACGATATTTGCCCCGGCAGGAACAAACACGTCGCGATAGGCGCCGCGGTAAAAGTAGCGAAACGTCATGTCGGTGCCCACCGGGTTGAAGAAGATCGGGCGGCCGTCGACATCGTGGTCGACAAAAGTCCACTCGTGTGGTCTCACGACGCCGCGGTCATCACGGTCAGCCTCAGGAATGCGCGCGCTGATCTGCTCAGCCTGCTTGATCGGGTCGGCTTTTTCACTCGGCGGCAGCGGCGGAGCGATCGGATCAACATGCTGAAGCGGCACAGCGCGGGCAGCGTCGACGGCATCTTTTTCAGCGGCCAGCGGCTGCGGTTTACGAACTGAGACAGGCTCGGCTGCATCCGGTCTGTGCGGCAGAGCGGCCGGTGGCCCAGCGGGTGGAGCGGGCAACCCGGGGTGCTGGGTTGCGGGGTGCTCGGTTGCTTTCGGCACTTCCGGTGAACCCGGCGAGTGCTCGGGAGCCACGGGAGGCGGCACATCGTGGCGCGGCGCTGACGGCTCCGCATCGCGCGGGGGCGCCGCTGGCGGATCAACAGGCTTCGGGGCTTGCTCTGGTTCCCGGCGCGGCGGCGCAGGCTCAGACTCGGGCTCTCGGCGCGGCGGCGCGGGCGTCTCTTGCGGCTGCGGATGCTGTACCTGCGCGGGCGGTTCGGCCGGTGGGGCCGGTTCCACTCTGCGCTGCGGCAACCGGAAGATCGACCCGCCGCCGGATCCCCCAGACGGCCTCTGTGGTCCTGGCGAGGGCACCACGGGCGCTGGATGCGCATACGCCAACGGCGCACTTGCGAGGAACCCTGCAATAGCGGCGACCGCTAGCAATTTTTTCATGCGTCTCTCCTGTCACAGTCGGCTGCCGCTCCGTCGCCGAAGTGAATGCTGTGGCGTGCAGCCGGTAAAACCCGATGTCGTGGCGATGAGGATGTTGGAGTGAGACCGAACCCCTGCGCGACGGCGAGCGGTTTCAGATGGTTCACGAGATCACCCGAGCTAATGCTGAAAGCAGCGAAAGAATAAGGGGCCCTTGCGGATCGCCTGCCCGAGGCGATGGCGTCCGGCGCCTGGCTATTCCGTCGGCTCACATGGATGCTTCGTGGCCGACGAGGCGCGCTGCTGCGGTGTCTCGTCACGGCTGACCCTTTCTTTGGCGATCGCTCAGCCACGGTTAAACTAATCCTTGTTCATGGGCTCGTCGCGCTCATCGGCGGCAATTCATCCGTTCGGTGGACAGCGCACAGCAAACTTGTCGAAGTCCCCGGCAGGCGCTGATGCTTGCGGCGGAACAGTTTTCGCGAGCGTGCGCGTGTCGGCCATCGCGTCGCAGGATATGGCCCACGCCTCGTGCCGATAGGGGCCGCGGGAGAGTATGAAGATGAAGTCGGACGTCACGTTGACGAAACGTCCTCCCTAGCTTGGGATTACCTTCATTGACGCCGACGGCCTCCGTTCGTCGATAGTTGCTGTGTCGACCGTTCGGTCGAACTTAGCCGTATTCGCACGTCGAAAAGGGCATCCAATGCTTACTTGGAAGGCACTGTTTTCTCCCACATGACAAGGGTGACGTGCCAATGAAGAAAATAATCGCCGCGGTAGGAGCCGCATTAGCCGTCGCGTCGGGGTTCGTCCTGGCCGCACCGCCACCGCAGGCTCACGCGGTCTTCCCCTGCCCTCCCGGTGTGGCAGGAACAAACTGTCTGACCGACGGCAGCGACGGACACGTGAGGGCCTGCACCATCGGTGCATTCTTCGGCGGCTGCTACAGCAACCTTGAGCGTGACTGGGTTCGGGCGCCCGACGGCAGTTGGCATCCCGCCTAAGCGCACGTCGGTAGCCGGGCCGCTTCCCGCATAGCCGGCAGGCCAAGTCCGGGCTCTGGTAGGGGTTGAGTCGGCGGCGTTGCCGCGGAGATGAACCTGTGTTGCGACCCGCCATGACACGTCAGACCACTAGATGCCCGCGAAAGTCTGTGTCCGGCAACCAAGACGAATATGGTCGGACGAGCAGCTGTAGGTATCAGCGTCATCGGGATCATTGTCGCTTTAGTTTTGGGCGCGATCGCCATCGCTGTGCGGTCGTCGCCGACCGCTTCTCTGGTGCTTAAAATCGTTTGTCTCAGCATCGATCTGGCGTTGCAACCGATCGCTGGCATCCTCGGCATCGCCGGACTGTCTCGGCCCGAAAAGGGCAAATCCTCTAGTGTCGTGGCGCTCTGTCTATTGCACGTCGACAACAATCGGCGGAGCAGTTACCGCTGCGAGGCTTTTACTTGAGACGCGTGCCTCAAATTAGCGACCGTCGGCCTATTCGTCAGAGCACGTGCCACCGGTCTCAACCTCGGACGTTCATCGCATTTACCTAGTGAAGTTGAGACCGCGGCGTGCAGTAAAGAGGCCTGCGGGTCGTCCGTGTCGGTGCTGGCTCGACTCGGCGGATTGTGAAACGGATTTGAGAACCTAACACGGCGAAGCGCTGCCGACAGCGTGGGATGCGCCCCACCACGCAGACGAGTTATGAGCGCTGAACTGCTCGTTTTGAGACCCGTGCACCCGTATGCGACAGCGATCGGGTTGCTCATAACCCAGAGGTCGCAGGTTCGATCCTGTCCCCGCTACTAATAGGAACGGCCCCCGGGAGATATCTCCGGGGGCGTTTTCATTGGCGGCGCCAAGTCGCCGACAGCTTCGCGGTAGGTTCCGGGGCATGCCCGACGACAGAGTCAATGTAAAGATAGGTGCCACTGGCGTGGCCACGGTGACGATGGTGCGCACCGATAAGCACAACGCGCTTGACCAGGCCATGTTCGAAGCATTGATGGATGCCGCCGGTCGGCTGGCAGGCGAGGCGTCGGTTCGCGCGGTCGTGCTGCACGGCGAGGGTAAGAGCTTCTGCTCGGGCCTGGACGTCGCCAGCTTCATGTCCGGCGAGCGCGGCACCGGAGTGCTGCTCGAACGGCAGGGCGACCGGCTGGCCAACTTCGCTCAACGGGTGGCCTACGACTGGTCCTTGGTGCCGGCGCCGGTAATCGCCGCGATTCACGGGAATTGCTTCGGCGGAGGTCTGCAGATCGCTCTGGGCACCGATATCAGGATTGCCGCGCCGGACGCGAAGCTGTCGATCATGGAGGTCAAGTGGGGCCTCGTTCCCGACATGGGCATCACACAGACACTGCCGCGACTGGTCCCCATCGACGTCGCAAAGGAGTTGACGTTCAGCGGCCGCGTCGTTTCCGGGAGTGAGGCGTTGGCGCTCGGATTGGTCACGCGAAACAATGACGACCCGCTGAGGTCCGCGCTGGCACTCGCAGAGGAGATCGCGCAGAAGTCTCCGGACGCCGTACGCGCCGCCAAGCGCCTCTACGACGAAATGTGGGTCAGCGACGACGCTGCCGCCGCCCTGAAACGGGAATCCGACTTGCAGGCCGGGCTGATCGGCAAGCCCAATCAGCTCGCTGCCGTAGTCTCTGGAATGTCCGGAGAGCCTCCGGTCTTCGTCGACCCCGCTTGACCGATACCTGCTCAGCGACGAGCCGGTTCGGTCGCGCACTGTGGCGGAACTGGGCAGCCGCTACGCGAGAGATGAAGTGCCGCAGTCACAATCGAGGGGAAAGCGCACCTAGCCGGCACGTTGATGATGTGGAGCAATACGCGTCGTCTTGGTGGCAGCTATCGCCCGTTGCCAGCCTGAGGCGATGTTACAAACATCTGCGACACGCGCGATGGCGGCGGCCTCACAGCGTCCGCAGCCGCAATCTGGCGGGTGCGCGAGTAGGCCATCGACCACACGTCTGACCAGCACCATGGTCACCGGTTCGCCCGTCGCCTGAGCGGCGTTGAACACGTCAACGGCGATCAGATCGTCGGCATCGGCCATCCGCATGGTGGTCAGTGTGACAGCGAAACCGTAGAAGCGGTGCCGGGACACCTGCCAACGCGCTGTCAACTAGGGCAACCGCAAATCCCGTGAGCCGCGGGTTCGAGCCGCGCCCGGTTGCCCGCCAGGGCGCGCACCCGGAAAGGCCGTTGACAAATTCGTCACCAGATCGCGTACTATCTAGGAAGTCGAAATTCTAAGTGTTCGTGTTCATACACGCTCGCGCAGAAACTTGGTGCGGGCGTCTCTTTCTCCTTGCAGGGCAAGCCAGAAGCAGCGTCTGACAATTCGGCCGCCGGTTCGCATGGCGCGGACCGGATCTCTGACATAGGAGAAATTAATGACACAGGGAACTGTGAAGTGGTTCAACGCCGAAAAAGGCTTCGGTTTCATCGCGCGCGAAGAGGGTCCTGACGTCTTCGTGCACTACTCTGAGATCGATGGCGGCGGCTTCCGCAGCCTCGAGGAGAACCAGAAGGTTGAATTCGAGGTCACTCAGGGCGCCAAGGGTCCCCAGGCCAGTAAAGTTCGGGCCATCTGACCGACCCACGAGACAAAGAAAGCCGTATCCGCTCTTCACTGAGCGGGTGCGGCTTTTCTCGTCTGGCTCGGAAGCGTTGCTAGATTCCGGGCCAGACGTCACGGCAGGATGAACTGATGAGGCATCCAGTCGAGCGGCCCGCGCTCTCCTGGCCGCGGCGCGTCGCGCGTGTTCTTCTGGGTGCCTCCCTGATCTTCACCGGTGTCAGTCATCTGAGCTTCGGCCGAACCGCCCTACACGCGCAGGTTCCGCCCTGGCTGCCGGTGAACGCTGATGTCGTCATCGTCGCCTCAGGCGTGGTCGAAATCGCACTCGGAGCTAGCCTCGTGCTGCTGACCCGGTGGCAGGTGCCGGTCGGGTGGGCCGTTGCGCTCTTCTTCGTTCTGGTGTTCCCGGGCAACATTTCCCAATTCGTCACGCACGCAAATGCTTTCGGGCTTGATTCTGATCTTGCCCGAGGCACGAGGTTGCTGTTCCAGCCGCTGCTGGTGATCGTGGCGCTGTGGTGCACCGGGGCGTGGGCGGCCCTCCGAGAGGCCAGATCCTGAGCGGATCGGCACTCCCGGAGGCCCCACAAACTTAAGCGCGCTCAGTAGTAATGGCGACGGCCGCCGACAGCGCGTCCGGTGGATCCCGCGATCGCCAGAACCGCGCCCACAATCAACAGCAGGACGCCGATCACGAGCAGAACATGGGCGAAGGCGAAGGTCGGAATGAGGCTGGGCAGTAGAAGTCCGAGGACGATCAGGACGATGCCGAGAACAATCATGATTGAGCCTTTCTGGTCTGGCGCCGACGGCGCTTGACGGTCGTATCGGTCGGGCAATCGCTCGACGTGTGTTGAGTTGACCACCCCCAAGGGGGGTGGCACTACACCCCAAGGGGGGTAGTGTCCCAAGGCATGTCCCAGCCCACGAAGCGTCCGATCACGGTGGCGCTCGTCGACGACTATGACGTCGTCGTGATCGGTGTAGCCAACATGCTCGAGCGGTACCGGGACCGGGTCGTCATCGCCGAACTCGACTCGACCATGCCGGTCTCCGACACGGTCGACATCGTGCTGTACGACTCGTTCGCTCAACCCGAATCCGACCACGAAGAGATCGCCACCCTGGTCGCCAATCCGTGTGCGCACCGAGTTGTGGTCTACACGTGGAACTTTCATCCGGATCTCGTCGCCAGTGCGCAACAGCAGGGAGCGCACGGCTATATATCCAAGACGCTGCCGGCGCGAGAGTTGGTCGCCGCGTTGGAAGCAGTGCATGCCGGAGAGAAGGTCGTCAGCGATGTCCCGCCACGGGCACGTAGTGCCGCCGGACTCGACTGGCCCGGTCGCGGCGAAGGGCTCAGCGACCGCGAGTCGGAGATCCTGGCCCTCATCACTCAGGGCATGAGCAATGCCGACGTCGCAAGGCTGACGTACCTCAGCCCCAACACCGTCAAGTCCTACATTCGCACGATCTATCGAAAGATCGACGTCGGCAGTCGAACTCAAGCTGTCTTGTGGGGCGTGGATCATGGTTTCACTCCTGACCACCACCGCATCGAACACTGGCGCGGCGGCCCTTAGAGCGCTGACGGCGCGCCGTTCAGCTCAGCCGCTTCAGGTCCCTCCGACCACTGGCTCAGAGCGACTTGGGAGGAGTGCTAGCTGTCGGCCAACAGGACGCGGGCAACCCACTCGACGCGACCCAGAGATTCGTCCAACGTCATCATGCCGGTGAGTACACCGGCCAGCGAACTGCTCAACGCGGCGTTCAATCCGAAGGTCACGTTGGGAATGGCTTCTGGCGCAACGCCTTCCAGAAGGCGATTGAACATCTCGGTGTTGGTGCGATTTATCTGATCGATCGCCGCTCTGGCTTCGGGATCAGTAGATGTCGTGGTTTGAAACATCAACGCGGTCATGTGCGGGTTGCGGTAAAAGGCGCGCTGCGCCCGCCTCAGGTAGTCCAAGATGCCCGGCAACGGGTCGTGATCGCGACGGCCTCCGCGCGACGCGAGGATGCGGCGGGTGAGTCGCTTTTGCCAATCCTCGAGTGCCGCCGCGAGTAGATAGTCCTTTGAGTTGAAGTAGCGATAGACGGTTGCCAGCGCCACTCCTGAACGCTTGGCGACGTCGCGCATCTGCACCGCCTCGGCGCCCACGTCGGCGATCAGCTCGATGACGGCTTCGATGATCTTCGCGCGCCGTATCAGCTGGCGGCTGGTCATGTCCGTGAGCTGAACGACCGCGGATTCGGCCCGCTCGGCTGGGATGTTGACGGTGCGACCTCCGGCTCGGGTCTGATACAGAACAGAACAAGCTTCTTTTTACTCGCCCAGATATCGAGCGTGCGGGTGATGTTATCGCAGCTAGATGCGCTCTCACAACCTTGACATGAGTAGAACCGTGTTTCATTATTAACCGGCGGCGAGGTAGCCCCAGTAACGCGATCGGAGGAATCCATGGCTGGACCGGTGGGTCTGCCGGTGATCGACACGATGGTCGGATTTCCGCACGAGGGTTCTGCTCAGTACGACTTCATCCGCAAGCAGACCAAAGACCGTGAATCCAAAGAGGCGTTCGATTTCCCCGTCGAATACATGTTCAAGGATGTCCCGCAAGGATTGTCGACCGACGACCCAGTCTCGCTGGTGCTGCAGCAGATGGACCGCTTCGGTATCGAGAAGGCGATGATCGGGGTGGGTGAGGATTCCGCGCAGCGGGCGCTCAAGACGTTCCCGGACCGCTTCGTGCCCTCCGGCGCGCTCGCGGACCCCAACGACGTGATGGGTTCGGTGAACGCGATCCGTCGCGAGCACGAGCAATTCGGTATCCGCGCGACCTCGGTTTTCCCGTCAGGCACCTTCCCGCAGGTCCCTATCGACGACCCGAAGATGTATCCCATCTATGCGACCTGCGTCGAGCTCGGCATCCCGATCTTCGTCTGCGCCGGCATTCCGGGCCCGCGGATTCCCTTTGCACCACAGGAAGTCTCGCGGATCGACATTGTGATGTTCGACTTCCCCGACCTGGTGTTCGTTACCCGCCACGGCTGCGAACCCTGGGAGGATCTCGCCGTCAAGCTCATGCTGAAGTGGCCCAACCTGTATTACTCTACGTCGGCGTTCGCGCCCAAGTACTACCCGAAGGCCATCATCGACTACGCGAATTCTCGCGGCGCCGACAAAGTCTTGTACGCCGGTTACTTTCCGATGGGTCTGTCGTTGGAGCGGATCTTCAGCGAGCTGCCAAAGGTTCCACTGAAGGATGAGGTCTGGCCGAAGTTCTTGTACGGCAACGCCGCCCGTATTCTCGGGCTGGAAGGGTGACGGTGCTGTGACGCTGGCGATCACCGTCGAACAGCAGCAATTGGTCGACGCGGTCAGCAGCTTCGCTGCCCGGCATGCTCCCATCGATAAGACCCGTGTCGCGTTCGGCTCGATCGCTGCCGGCGAATTGCCCTCCTGGTGGCCGGAATTCGTCCGCAACGGTTTTCACGCCGTGCACCTGCCGGGTCATGTCGGTGGCCAGGACGGCACCCTCGCCGACATGGCGTGCGTGGTCGAGGCCGCCGCTGCGGCGTTATTGCCTGGTCCGCTGTTGAGCACCGTGACGGCGAGCGCAGTGGCGAGTCTCGCCGACTCGTCGGCCAAGCCGCTGCTGACCGATCTGGCCTCGGGCACGACGGCGGTCGTCGTGCTGCCCGAGCACTGCGACGTACAAGCGATAGCCGAAGGGAACTCCTGGCGTCTCAATGGGTCGTCTGGATCGGTGTTGGGAGTCTGTGTGGCGCAACACGTTCTGTTGCCGGCCCGTACCGGCGACGGCGGCGAGCAATGGTTCGTGATCGCACCGAGTCCGGACGTGACGATCGAACCCCAGCAAGGCACCGACCTGTGCACCGACGTGGGTGTGCTGCACCTCGCCGACCACATCGTGCCGGACAGCGCGGCGATATCGGGCATCTCGACTGAGCGGGCACGGTGCATTGTGGTGGCACTGGCGGCGTGCGCGGCTGCTGGCGCGGTGCGGCGATGCGCTGATGCCGCCATCGAATACATCCGCACCCGTGAGCAGTTCGGCAGACCGGTCGGCTCCTTCCAGGCGCTGCAACACAAGGCGGCGATGCTGCTGGTGAACTCCGAACTGGCCGCGTCGTCGGCCTGGGACGCGGTCCGCGCCGAAAGCGAGTCCATCGAGCAACATCGGCTCGCGGCGGCCTCGGCTGCAGTGATGGCGGTGGCCACGGCTCCCGACCTGGTGCTCGACGCATTGCTGATGTTCGGCGCGATCGGCTACACGTGGGAGCACGACACTCACCTGTACTGGCGACGTGCCACCAGCTTGGCCGCGTCGGTGGGGCCGATGACGCGCTGGAGCCGGGAAGTAGGGGAGTTGGCGCGCACGTACAAGCGCTCCACCACAATCGACCTGGGTGACGTTGAGTCCGAATTCAGGGCGCGGGTGGCGGTCACGCTGGACAGGGCGATGCGTCTGTCCAACGATCACTATTCCGGCGATATCAGGACCCCCGGCTTGGCCACTGGGCCGCAACGCGACCTGCTCGCGCAGGAAGGGCTGGTCGCAGCGAACCTGCCGGCGCCCTGGGGTGTCGGCGCCTCGGCGGTGCAGCAGGTGATCATCGCCGACGAGTTCGGCAGACGCCCCGAATTGATCAGACCCTCGCTCGGCATCGCGGAATGGATTCTGCCCACGATCCTCACCAGCGGATCGGATCTGCAACGCGAGCGCTTCGCCCGGCCGATTCTGCATGGCGTACAGCCATGGTGTCAGTTGTTCAGCGAACCCGGTGCCGGTTCGGATCTGGCGTCGCTGTCCACCCGCGCCACCAAGGTCGACGGGGGATGGTTGATCAACGGGCACAAGATCTGGACGTCACTGGCAGACCAGGCTCAGTTCGGAGCGTTATTGGCCCGCACCGATCCCGAGGCCAAGAAGCACCGCGGAATCGGCTACTTCCTCGTCGACATGACAACGCCCGGTATCGAGGTTTCACCGATCAAGCAGGCCAGCGGGCGCTTTGAATTCAACGAAGTCTTCCTGACTGATGTGTTCGTGCCCGACGACATGCTCGTCGGTGAGCCCGACGACGGGTGGAGCCTGGCGGTATCGACCATGGCGGTCGAACGAACGGCCATCGGAAACTACGTCAGCATCGACCGGACCGAGGCGCTTCGGGGAATGGCCGAAATAGCCGGCCCGGAGCAGGATGCGGCGTTACGGGCGCTCGGCGATGTCGAGGCCTACAGCACTGCGATCAAATCCCTGGTGCTGCGTGAAACCCTGCGACTGGTGGAAGGACAGGGGCCGGGACCGACGTCCAGCATTGCCAAGTACGCCATGGTCACGCTGTTGCGCCGTGCATGGAGCGCCACCCTCGGCGTGACCGGGCGCACGGCGATGTTGGAGAAGTCCGAACCAGCGGTCGTTCAACCGTATTTCGACGCGCCTGCCGAACTCATCGGCGGAGGGACCCCCGAGATCCAGCTGACGATCATCGCGTCCATGGTCCTCGGCCTACCGCGCAATTGATCGCCACGTCGTCACAGAAAGGACACCGCCGCAATGACACCACAACTTCCGTTCGCGTTCTTCGATTGCGACAACCACTATTACGAAGCTCTCGACGCGTTCACCCGCCACATCGACCCGCAACACAAGAAGCGTGCGATTCAGTGGGTTCAACTCGACGGCAGACAACGTCTCCTCGTCGGTGGCCGAGTCAACAGGTTCATCCCGAATCCGACGTTCGACCCAGTGGGCAGGCCCGGCGCGCTCGACGAGTACTTCCGTGACCGCAACCCCAGAGGTGCCGATTTGAATGCACTTTTCGGCGACTTGGAGCCAACTCCGCCGGCGTATCGGGACCGCGATGCGCGGGTGGCATTGATGGACGAGCAGGGCATGGACACCCCCGAGCAATGCCGGACTGTCATGCGCGACAACGGGCTTTCGTTGTCGATACGTCGGCCGGTGTGACCGCTCTGTGAACGTCCGCAAGTCGAACCTGGTCGCCATGCACAAGGAAGGCTCCATGACGAAACCGCATCTGCCGCAGGGGTTCGACTTCACCGACCCCGACGTGTACGCCGAGCGCCTGCCTACCGAGGAGTTACGCCTGCTGCGACACGCGGCGCCCGTATGGTGGAACGAGCAGCGGCCGGGCATCGGAGGTTTCACCGACGGCGGCTACTGGGTGGTGAGCAGGCACCGCGACGTGCGGGAGGTGTCGCGGCGCAGCGACGTGTTCTCCTGCGCCCAGAACTGCATTGTCCCGCGGTATGTCGACGAAGAGACGGCACGCGGGCAGATCGAGGCCGGCCGATTTTCAATCATCAACATGGATGCACCGCAGCACACCCGGATGCGCAAGATCGTGTCGCGGGGCTTCACGCCTCGCGCAGTGGATCGCCTTCGGGACGACCTGGCGCAGCGGGCACGCCGCATCGTGGTTGATGCATCCAGTTCGGGGACAGGGGATTTCGTGGCGCAGGTGGCCAGCGAACTGCCGCTGCAATTGATCGCCGGACTACTCGGGGTTCCATTCGAAGATCGATCGAAGCTTTTTCACTGGACCAACCAGATGGTGGGAGATGAGGACCCCGAATTCGCCGGGTCCGAAGCGTTGACGTCGGCCGGTGAGTTGATGTTCTACGGCATGCAACTTGCCGCACACAAAGCCGAGCACCCTGGCGATGACATCGTCACGCAGCTCATCACAGCCGATATCGACGGCCACAAACTCTCCGATGAGGAATTCGGGTTGTTCTTGGTGACCTTGACGGTCGCGGGCAATGAGACGACACGCAACTCGATCACCCAGGGGATGATGGCGTTCGTCGAACATCCCGAACAATGGGAGACATTCAAGTCGCGACGTCCGGTGACCGCCGTCGACGAGATCATTCGTTGGGCAACACCGATCACGGCTTTCCAGCGCACCGCGGTATGCGATATCGAACTCGGTGACGTCCCGGTCAAGCAGGGCCAGCGCCTTGCATTGTTCTACCGATCGGCCAACTTCGACGAGGACGTGTTCGACGATCCTTTCTCGTTCAATGTGCTGCGGGATCCCAATCCGCACTTGAGTTTCGGCGGCACCGGCGCCCACTACTGCCTGGGCGCCAACCTTGCCAGAATGACGGTCGGGGTGATGTTCGACGCGATCGCCGACGTCATACCCGACCTCACCGCGGTGACCGCTCCGGAGCGGCTGCGATCGGGCTGGCTCAACGGGATCAAGCACTGGCAGGTTGATTACTCCGGCGCCTGACTGGCGGCTGACTGAACCAACGACGGATCACGCGTCGACTATTTCTCCCGCGTGACGGGCCTGAGTCGATCATGTTGCGAATCGACTCCGCCTGCGGCGCAGCGTCGTTGGCTGACCTTATCCTGCCGTCCCCGGTGGCGCTTTCGGGATTTGTGGCCGATAGTCATATGAAGTGTGAACCGCAGGTGTCAGCAGAGGTTGGAGTGGTAATGCCCGTCGTTGTCGGCGCCGTTAAACAGCCGAGCAACAAATCGGCAGCAAAGCCGACTGGCGAGAGTTTCCAATTTCATCGCGAAATCATCGTCTGTGGTGACGACGCGCTGGCGAACACGATCATCGACGAGCTGCGGGGTGCCGGCGCCCGGATCATCCGGATCACCAACGCCGCCGATCTGTTGGGCGCCGGGGTGCATCGCGCGCGGGCCGTGGTCTGCGCCGGCCCCAATGACGCAGTGAATCTCGAAATCGCGCTATTGGCAAGGCGATTCAGCCCGAATGTGCGTGTGGTAGCGCGTCTGGCGGACAATGTGCTGCGCGACGCGGTGGAGGCGGTCAGCGGCCCCGGCGCGATCTTGAACGTCGCCGACCTCGCGGCGCCATCCGTCGTCGAGGCGGTTCTGTCGCGTAACGCGCACCAGTTCGCCACCGCGGGTGTCGAATTCGTAATTTGGGGATCCGAAGCGCCGAAGGATGGGACGCTGCGCGATCTCTACAAGGATCTGGCGCCGGTGGCGGTGGTCCATGGTAAGAATTCTCCTACCCCCGGCGAGGTGGTGCCGTGTCCGGGGCGCGATCTCCAGGTCTTCAAGGGCGACTGGACCTCGATGATCGGCCCCAAGGACGAGATGGAAGCCCGCGGAATATCGGTGCCGCCCTCGACCGCCACCCGCTCTCGCCACTCCAGGGTGCGACGCGCCATCGATGCCGTGCGCGCCATGCGTGAGGACGCCAACCCGCTGCTCTTCCCGTCGGCGATATTCACGCTGGCGCTGATTTTCGGTGCGACGACCATGGTTCGCTTCTCCTACGTGAACCCACGGATGTCATGGCTCGATGCCTTGTACTTCACCTCCGAGACGATCACCAGCGTCGGCTTCGGCGACTTCAGTTTTGCGGCACAGTCCGGTGTGCTGCGATGGTTCGCTATCGGACTGATGTTCGGTGGCGTGACCATTACCGCCATTTTGGTCGCGCTCATCTCGGACCTGCTGCTGTCGCGCCGCTTCGTCCATACGGCCGGTCTGCGACGGGCCCGCCACATGCGCGACCACATCATCGTCGTCGGCCTGGGATCAACGGGTATCCGCGTCGTCCGTGATCTCGCCGCCGCCGGATATGACGTCGTTGTGATCGAGCAAGACGACAGCAACCGCCTGCTGTCGACGGTCGCCAAACTGGACGTGCCGGTCATTTTCGGCGACTCGACGATGCGCCAGACGCTGGAATCGGCGCAGGTCGGCCGCGCCCGCGGCATCGCAGTGATGACGCAGGACGACATGGAGAACATCCGGACCGGCATCGTCCTGCTGAAAATCTTGGGATCCGATACCAAGGTGCCAATCGTGCTGCGTGTGCAAGGGCGCACGCTGAGCGCCGCGGTGAGCCAGCAGTTCGGTTTTGAGAACGTGCGGTCGGTGGTGGACCTGGCAGCACCGTGGTTCATCGGCGCGGCGATGGGTTTGCAGGTGCTGGGAACGTTTTGGGTCGGGCAGCGCTCGTTCATGGTCGGCGCGATGTTGGTAGCGGAGGGCAGCGAGCTCGACGGGCTGCGAATGGTGGAGCTGTCCACTCAGACGCGAGTCATCGCGATCATCCGACCGGAAGGACCGGTGAGGTTGCGTCCGCGCCGCGACGCCCGATTGGAAGCCGGCGACACCGTCTACCTCATCGGCCCGTATCGCGAGCTGATCGCGACGCTGCGCAAAGGCCAGCCCCCACCGATGACCGCGATCAACGGCGAGAGCGCGCTGGCGCTCGCCGTGGCGCGCGGCCTGCAACGGCCCGAGGTGCGGCTACCTCGGTGGGCGCCGGAGCCGGACGACGCCTGACCCTTCACCGGCTAGCCGCGGCCGGCAACTGTCGTGGTGCCGCGGAACATGCGAAACGTACGTTCGTTCCCGAATTGCGAAGTGTTGCAAGTGCCAGCGCGCGTGCGCAGAGCCGTCAGGCAGCTTGAGTGATGGTGACGCTGCGGAAGTGCTCGACGCCGTCTTCGTCCGTGAGATCGTGAACGACTTCCGCCAGCTTGGTTCTCACGTCAGACGGCGACGAGTACTGCGTGGTCGCGAGCTGACCATCGTCGAACTCAACTGTGATGAGATAGCGGCGCATGGTCAGCCTCCTGACTGGTTCTCGGATGGCTAAAGCTAACCCGAAACTGTTGAACACGCCCTCTGAACAGCTAAGAACGGGCTGTGCATTTCGTCGGCACGGCGCTCACGCGAACGCCTGTGAACCTCCTGGGCACTGCGTGCGTGCTGACACCCTTGCGGCCTGACACCGTTGCGGCGCAGGAACATGCACGGCAGCGCGTCAGCTGGCCTAAACGTCGTAGTAGAGCGCGTACTGCTAACAGGACCTTTACTGCGCGTGGCTGTCTTGATGGGTTGAGAACCGTGCTGGTCAGAGCCCTGACACGCTTTAGCTGTCTTGACTGCCGCGAAAACTCCTCCGGTGCCACTGCCCCTCGAACGGCACTTTCCAGTGAGCAGCTGGTAGCCGATGATGCCGAAAGCATTGCAGCACGGCATGGTGACTTCCAACCGGCTATGGCGCCAGGCGGAGCGCACCGACCGAGATCAGAGCTTCCGCGAGAGCGATTTTTTCCTCGTCAATCAGACCACCGGGCAGTTCTCTCACATAAAAGGCGCCTGTTTTTGAGACGAATTTCAGTGCGCTGTAGGCGATATCGTTGACTGACAGGATTACTTCTCCGTGCTCGTCAAGGAGCCCGGCGACCGAATCTTCATGTACGACAACCGTATTTCCAGCCGCGTCGTTGAACATTCGCTGCGCGGTCGTAACACCACGGGCGTTGTACCAGACGTCGGGCAACGCCTCGTTGTACACTGCCTCATACCGTTCGCAGAACTCACGAAATGTCAGTTCCTGGCGACGTCGACGGACGTGCGGCTCGACGCGAGGTTCATTAGTCGGGGCGTGCCCGAGGTACCGGCCGAAGTACCGCTTGCAGAATTCCGAGTACTGGGCAGTGTAAAGAAGGAACGCGTGCCACGCCTCATCGACTCGGACTGAATGCATACCGATATCCAGGTCTGGGCTGATCGCGCATAGCACAAGATACCGCTTGACCTCGGTAAACAACTTCTCAGCCTCAGCAGGTGAGTCGACGACTCTGCTTTTAACGAGGCGCTCGACTACGTACGGAGCTTGAAACGAAAGTGCGTCGAAGGCCGCGGAGGGTGTAGGTCTCGGCGGCGACTCGGGTTCCGCCATGGACATCAGCACGCTTCCCTTCTGAAAGTGCCCGACTGGACCAGCGCCTCGGCGATAGCGCATCGCTCTTCGCTCGTCAGATGTCCCGGAATCTCATCGACATTGAACGTTGTTGCGCTCGCGCAGAACGCGAGTGCCTGGTGCGCGAGTCGCGCCATTCTCACTTGCTCCATCCAACCAGATGGCGTCTCGATACCCAACGCAACCCAGTCGCCGAAGTCACGGCAACTCAAGATCAACTTCATATGCGTGAGCCTCAAAACATTTGCTGCGAATGCCTTTTCATACCTGTTCCCGGTCACACCCTCGATGTAGCGATCGGTGACCGTGGAGCCCAGGCCCCTGCATCGGGCAAGCAGGCCCTTGGCAGCAGGTGCTTTGGTCCTGGCCAGAAAACCGGCCACCTGATGAATTAGGACGCGCTGGTACCTAGCCGACTCAACCCAGGCGTATGGGTCGTCGTAGTTCGGCGAGAGCCGGACTCTCCCGGCGTTCAATATCGGCAAACACATGTCCTGCTCGACCTTTTCGCCGTCGCGTGGGCTCGTGACATGCAGCGATAGCGACCACCGATTGGTCGGGTTGCGTGGAGCATGAATGCAGGGCTCGTATATGAAGCCGGCTCGGCCTGCCGCGGCATCGAACGTATTTTTCGGGACGAGCTCTTGATCTCGGTAAGACTTTTCGCGGTCATAGGTCTGCACCTTGAGTTGATTCCGACAGATTGCGGTGATGGTCCACGCCGTGTGTTCGTGAGGGTCCGCGCTCCGCCCGGGTGGCCAGTAGCCGAAAGCGAACCTGATGCCCGATACCGGCATAGTAAAAAATGGGACCAGTCCTTTAAGAGGAAGACGCTGTTCCAGCAAGTCCAGTTCTCGCGCCATGCAGTCGGTCAGAAACTCATCGTCACGTATCGCGGTGGTCACTGCACTGCGTGCGGCGAGGACCGCGTCCCGCTCAGGATGTTCGCGCGCTTCTGCGGTCGGGAAGTCGGTGCAGTCAAGAAACGCACACAAGTCGTCGAGGTTCATACCGGGTGCGAGGTGCACGGGGTCAGGCACTGCGACGTGCCGCCGCACTCCTTGGACTGGCAATCTTTGCAATCGTAAACCGGTGGCACCCTGTCTTGGCGCACGCGGATGTTGAGCCGATCGCTCGGATCGGCTGTGGACGCCTGCGCTGCGGGCCCAGTGCCGAAGAACTGTTTGACCTGTTGGGCTTTCGCAGTGGCGGTGCGTGTCCGGCGGACTGTCACATCAGCGGTGCGCGGCACCCACACGACCACGCCACCCCAGGGCAATATCGCCGCCGGTGCCTCCCGGGTCAGAATGACATCGGTCACGGCGATGTCGATGCTGACCGACAAATCCCCAAAGTGTGGGTGTAGCCGGATTATTCGTTCATCCGGGGACGGGCCGACGTAGCCCAGCAACGCGATCACGCCGGCGACATCAACGCCATCAGCGTCTAGCCGGGCCAAGTCCGGCTGGCTCGAAATGCGATCCCAATCCGCTGGCCCGTTAGCCACCACATCACGCCTTCCTGTTCAAGGTCACTACTGCGCATTTCCCGCATTGGTTTGGCACACGATCGCACGCCGTGTCTGTGCGCGGGATGTATTTAACCGATTCGGAATAAAGAGTTTGCCGGCGATCGAACATCCGGTACCGGACCACGCTCGAAAGCGGTGCGCAGACTTCAGTCCCGATCCCGTGCGGTCGGTCGGTCGCGACGACTGAAGCATCGGTTTGCATGCCCACACACGTCCGCCACGGGTATCGGCGAGGGCGACTGTCCCGTCAGCGTTAGGCACGTCAGCTGACGTGCCCGAGCCGGGTAGTTTTGACCGCCGATCGAACGACGCTGTACACCAACAACTTTGCCAGCGACAAGTCGTGGCGGTGTCGTTGGCTTCCCCGGCTCGGCAATTGGCAGCGCCACGAGTGTGCGTTGACCGCTCGGGCGGCGACGCCGAGGTGATGGCGACGGTCGGGATCCCCCGAGTAAAGCATGGGCAAACTCACGCCGCCGGTCGATTCGAGGCAATACCCTTCGAGGCAAACACTGATGCGAGGGAGTCGTGGTGGGGTTTGTCTCGAGGACATGGGTGGCGCCCAGCGGCGACGGACGGCTGGAGGTGTTCGTTCCCGGCACGACCGACGACATGAGTCATGTCACCCTGTGGCACCTCTACCAGATCGCACCTGCCGGGGGCTGGTCGCAATGGGTGTCCCACGGCAGTGCGGCGAGTGCGGGGACCGCTAGCTGGCCACTGGTCGGCGCCAGCGCGGATGGCAGGCTGGAATTGTTTATGGGCTTTGCTGGGGCCCCGTTCCACATTTGGCAGACTGCGACAAATAACGGTTGGACGCCGACCTGGACAGCCGTTGAGGCGGCGCCCGTAGGCAACATCACATGGAGTGCGATGGCTCCCAGAGCCGACGGGTGCCTCGAACTGTTCACCGTGGCAGACGGGTTGTGGCACAGCGGGCAAAGCGAACCAAACAATGGTTGGTCCAACTGGGCGTCGCTGGGCAGCCCGCCGCCTGATAGCCCTGCGATGCCCGCGGTGGGCGCCAGTGCTGACGGGCGGCTTGAGGTTTTCGTCGGAAGCGACGGCGAGCTGTGGCACATCTGGCAAACGCCGGGCGGAGGCTGGTCGGACTGGACCTCACACGGTACACCGCCCGGAACTCGACTCCAGGGTGATTACCCGCCGGCGATCGCCGCCAACAGTGAGGGGCGCCTGGAACTTTTCACGGTTGGGGATGACGGTGTCCTCTGGCATCTTTGGCAGACCGCGCCGAGCGGGGGCTGGTCGACGTGGGCCTCACACGGAACGCCGCCGGGAACCGACTTCAAATTTAGTGGTAGTCCGGCAGTCGCCGCGAGCGCCGATGGCCGACTCGAACTGCTCATAACAGGCACCGACCAGCAACTGTGGCACATCAATCAGACCAGCCCAAGCGGTGGATGGTGTCAATGGTATTCCCACGGCGTTCCACCTCCGCCCGCTGACTTCCCCAATCGCGGGTTGTGGGGTGAACTTGCGCTGGCGTTGAACGCCGCAGGACGGCTTGAACTTTTCGCCATCGCTACCGATGGCTCGCTGTGCCACATCTGGCAGACCAGCCAGAACGGTGGTTGGTCGGATTGGCTATCGCACGGCAAGCCACCAGGATGCACCATTTACCCTTTGTAGTTGGAAATTCGTTGACGCGCGCGAGGCTCATAGCATCCGCCATGCGACGACTGCAGACACCGGCAACTCCTCTCGCGCTCACAGCGCACGACCAAGGTGACGTCGCGTCAGCCTTGTCCAGGATGCGGACTGCCTGGCCGTCGGTAGCTGGGTAGTCGTCATCGGTCGGCAATCGATTTGTTGTCTTATCAAGCCGGTTTCCGCTGTCACTCATTCTTTTGGCTTCCCGCTGTCGAGTGCTGCCCGGATAAGGACGCGAGTTGTGGGCGAACCAGCAGGGAGCTGCTGGCCGACCTGATCAATCCCGAGCATCGGGAGTTCGACAATCCGGCGGTGAACGCGCTGGTCGCCAACGTCGACTCGCTGATCACTAATATCGGAGCCGAACAAGACACCCTTGACGCGCTGCGAAAGCACTTCCCCGACAACGAAGTCGTCGAGATCACCCTGCTGGCAGGGCACCTACGTTCTGATCGCCGCGTTCCTCAAATCGCTGCAGGTACCCCTGGATGACGGCCACATCGACTGGGCCGCCGCCGACGCCTACATGAAAAAGGAAGGACCCGATTGGCAAATGATCTGACGATTCTGGAGAACTACATCCAGCGCTGCTCCAACTGGGCACGTGGGACTCGCAGTGAAACCTCCTGCGGTCCCACTGCGGTCCCAGACCCCTAACGCACAGCGTCGGGCAGGTCAGCGGGTCAGCCGAGTCATTAGTGGTCACACGTCGTAGTAGAGCGCGAACTCATACGGAGTGGGGCGCAGATTATATGGCGCAAGCTCGTAGTCGCGTTTGTAGTTGATCCACGTCGCGATCAGGTCGGGCGTGAAAACGCCGCCCTCGGTAAGGTATTCGTGGTCTTCTTCAAGCCGGTCGATCACCGCGGACAGCTGGGTCGGGGCCTGCGGGATGTCCGCGGCCTCTTCCGGCGGGAGCTCGTAGAGGTCTTTGTCGACCGGGGGAGGTGGCTCGATCTTGTTCTTGATCCCGTCCAAGCCGGCCATCAGCATGGCCGAGAACGACAGGTAGGGGTTGCCCGAGGCGTCCGGACATCGGAATTCCAGTCGCTTGGCCTTGGGGTTGCTACCGGTGATCGGGATGCGGACGCAGGCCGAGCGATTGCGCTGGCTGTAGACCAGGTTGATCGGCGCCTCATACCCAGGCACCAGACGCTTGTAGGAGTTGACCGTGGGATTGGTGAAGGCCAGCAGGGACGGGGCGTGATACAGCAGCCCGCCGATGTAGTGCCGCGCCATGTCCGACAGACCGGCGTATCCCGCCTCGTCGTAGAACAGTGGGACACCGTCCATCCACAGCGACTGGTGCGAATGCATGCCGGAGCCGTTGTCGCCGAACAGCGGCTTGGGCATGAACGTGACGGACTTGCCGGCCTGCCATGCGGTCTGCTTGACGATGTACTTGAACATCTGGTGATCGTCCGCGGCGTGCAGCAGCGTGTTGAACTTGTAGTTGATCTCGGCTTGGCCGCCGCTGCCCACCTCGTGGTGGCCCTTCTCCAAACTGAAACCGGCATTCGTCAGGTGGGTGAGCATGACGTCGCGCAGATCGACGTAATGGTCGGCGGGAGCCACCGGGAAATACCCGCCCTTCGGGCGGACTTTGTGGCCCAGGTTAGGGCTGCCGTCCGCCTCGGTCTCCGCTCCGGTGTTCCACCAGCCAGATGTCGCGTCCACTTTGTAGAACGATTCATTGGTGCGCGAGTCGAAGCTGACCGAATCGAAGATGTAGAACTCGGCTTCCGGGCCGAAGTAGGCGGTGTCCGCGATGCCCGTGCTGACCAAGTAGTTTTCCGCCTTGCGAGCGACGTTGCGCGGGTCGCGCGAGTACAACTCGAGCGTGAACGGGTCGTGCACGGAGAAATTCACGATCAGGGTTTTGGCGGCACGAAACGGGTCGATCGTCGCGGTTTCGGGGTCGGGAAGCAGCAGCATGTCGGACTCGTGAATCGATTGAAATCCCCGAATCGATGAGCCGTCGAAGGCCAACCCTTCCTCGAAGACTGTCTCGTCGAATACGTAAATCGGAATGGTGAAGTGCTGCATGGTGCCAGGCAGGTCGCAGAAGCGGACGTCGACGTATTCGATCTGCTCGTCCTTGGCGAGCTTGAAGATATCGTCGGCCGTCTTGTCGGACACGGATTACCCCTTTGCTTGGCCAAAACCGCGCCGTCGCGGCGTGCCCCAATTCACGCACGCCGCGACCGTTTCCGCATCCGGGGCGACTATCTCACCGACGGTTGCTAGGAAGTCAGATCTTTCCGGGGGGTGTCGGCGGTGACTCCGCCGTCGACGACGAACTCCGAGCCCGTCGAGTAGGAGGATTCGTCGCTGGCCAAATAGAGGACGAGATTGGACACCTCGATCGGCTCCGCGGGACGGCCCAGTGGCGCAGCGACGATGTCGTCGGGGAAGTGAGCCGTCATGGGTGTCCGTACCAACCCGGGATGAACCGAGTTGACGCGGATGTTGTAGCGCCCGAGTTCGATGGCGGTGGATTTGGTCAGTCCGCGCACTGCCCACTTGGAGGCGACGTAGGCGTGCGCGAACGGGGCACCCCGTAGCCCTTCGATTGACGAGATGTTGACGATCGAGCCCCCGCCGGACCGGATCATCTCGTCCACCACGGCTTGGGTGCCCAGGAAGGTACCCGTCAGATTGACGTCGAGGGTGTGACGCCAGCGTTCGAGTTCAAACTTGCGGATCGTTTTCCGGCCCGCGACGCCGGCGTTGTTGACCAGGACGTTGAGTCGGCCGAACCGCCGGACCGTTTCGGTGACGGCTGCAGCCCACTGCTCAGGCTGGGTGACGTCGAGGCGCAGGTAGTGTGCGTCGTCGCCGAGTTCCCTTGCAACAGAGTGACCTTCGTCATCGAGTATGTCGCCGATGACGACCTTGGCCCCTTCGCTGACCAACAGGCGCGCGTGTTCGGCGCCCATGCCGCGGGCGCCGCCCGTGATCAGCGCGACTTTTCCGTCGACTCGTCCCACCGGAATCTCCCTCTACTTCGAGCTGGCTGTCCGTGACGGCCATGATGGGAGACGCTAGGCGAGCGGGATGCCGCCAAGCGGTTTAACCGCCGTAAGTGGGGCCTCGGACCCCGTCCTTGTAATCGACGCATTTCATCGACGGTCCAGTGCCGGTGCAGCATTCCTCGAACAGACTGGCGTCTTGCCCGAAATGCGCGCTTACCTCGCTCTTGGTGTATTGACCGCCGGCGCTCTTACAGGAATCCTCGACATCGGTCTGGGCGTGAGCGAAAGGTGCGGCCAGGATCGTCGCCGCAGCCGGGACTGCACAAGCGGCGAGATGAATGGCGGTGAAAACCGGGCGTTTCATGATTCTCCGTAGCTCTGGGTGTTGCGCCAGTTTACCGGCACTTCATTCGAGCCCGATGTGTCGCCGTTTAGAGTCCAGACAAGCGGCTGAAAGGATCGTTAATGGCGGCAACCGTCCTACAGGTCGGTGGACTTCCGCAGGCGCTCGCTGATGCGGTGACCGCGAGATACGACGTGGTTGTGCTACCAACCGACGATGGACGTGTGGATTTCCTGGCGGCGCATGCCGGTTCGGTCAGGGTGATCGTCGATGCCGGCCGGGTGCCGATCGATGCCGAATTGATCAACGCACTGCCCAACCTCGGCGCGATCATCCACTACGGTGACGGCTACGAGACGATTGACGTCCGCGCCGCATCGCAGCGAGGAATCGGCGTCAGCAACACCCCCGACGTGCTGACCGACACCGTGGCCGACACTGCGGTCGCGTTGATGTTGATGACGATGCGCCGCTTGGGTGCTGCAGAACGCTATGTGCGTGCCGGCCGGTGGGCCGTCGACGGTCCGTATCCGTTGGCGCGCGACGTAACCGGATCTCGAGTAGGGATTTTGGGTCTGGGGCGGATCGGTTCCGCGATCGCGCACCGGCTCACCGGATTCGACTGCGCCATCGCGTATCACAACCGTCGGGAACGAGCGGAAGTGGACTATCGGTACGCGGCAACGCCGGTGGAGTTGGCCGCATCCGTCGATGTGCTGGTGGTGGCGACCAGTGGCGAGAAAGACGCCCCACCGTTGGTGAGCCGTGAGGTGCTGGAAGCGCTGGGCGCAGGCGGTTATCTGATCAACATCGCCCGCGGCAGCCTCGTCGACGAGGCTGCGTTGATCGAGCTGCTGGAGCAGGGGCGGTTGGCTGGTGCCGGGCTCGACGTCATTGCTGACGAACCGGTTGTGCCGCAACGACTCCGCGACCTGGACAACGTCGTCGTGCTGCCGCATGTGGGCAGCGCCACGGCGCCGACGCGGGCGGCGATGGCCGCGCTGGTGATGCAGAACCTCGATGAGTATCTGACCAACCACACACTTGTCAGCCCCGTCGTCACATCAGCCCGATGAGCCGCTAAGCCGGCACGCTGTCGGTCGGTCAGTCGGGCGGCGCCGGGGTCATCGATCCGATGGAGTAGACCTCGTGGCCGGTCGGATAACCGCCTCCGTCGGTGGCGATATGGACGTGGTCGTAGTGGTTGGCGGTTTCGTTCCCCATGTTGGCCGTCCAGCTCGGCTTGCCGATGCCGGGGTAGATCTTCTGCCGCCAGATGATGTGGTCGATGCCCCACCGTTTGGCGTTCGCCAAGGCATATCCGGCGATCTGGTCGCCGAGCTCGATGCCTTCGGGACTGCCGTGGTTCGGGATCATCACGTCGATCGCCAGCCCGCTGGGATGCCACCGCAGCGCGTCCTGGCGGAAACCGCCGATCGTGGTGATCTGGGGGAACAGCAGGCTGATGGCACGGGCCGCCCAGATGGTCTTGACCTGCAGCCCGTTTTCCGGCGCGACGCCGGCGGGCAGCGCGAACTGGAAGCTCTGCGCAGCGGCGGGCGCGTCGGCGGCCAGCGACTGAGCCTCGGCGGGACTGGCGAGGCGCGGCGGCGCCGGCAGGCATAGGCGCGGCGTCGGGAGCGGGCGCAGGTTGCGGGCCCGGTGCGGGCTGCGCGATCGGCGCGGTGGCCGCGACCCTCTTGACGCAGCAGGGCGACTCGGAGCCCTGCGCGTACAACATGGCGGCAGACACCGCCAGCGCGCCACCGAATGCCAACCAGCGACCCCGGCCGTTGGCTAACCGGTCTTTGCTCACAACCAGCACTTTAACGTCGGATCAGGTGCTGCGTGGCAACTTTGGACAGCTCGTGGCGAAGTTCAGGTCACTAGAATCGACCGGCGAAAAGGCGGCGGAATTGCCTGTGCTGTTGCACGTCACGTTGACGCTGTAGCGGCCACCGATTGCCTGGAAAATGATCGTGATGGGCGCCGACGGGTGCGGCCCGGTGACCGTTGTATCTGCGTTATACGGAAGCGTAGATCGTGCCCATGGACGCCCGTCGAGTGATATTGGCAAAACTCCGTTGCGCCTTCGGGGTTTCGTGCGATCGACAACGGTCGCGTAGATTGGCTAGCCCGCCACCGCTGTAGACTACTTCCATGCTGCCGTCTGAATTAGTAGAAATAGGTCGGGTCAGTGGCGGCTTGCGCGATCCCCGCGCCCGAGAAGGGCATTAGTGGCCAGCGTGGCCACCGCTGTCGCGCCGATCGCCGAAGCTTTCCGGATGGTTTCATGATGTGCTCCCGCTTCCGTCGGACGAAGGCCAGCCTACAGATTAGTTCGGTCGACCGCGGTGGCCAGCCATTTGTCGCGTATTGGCAACGTGTACCCGCTTATCAGGCTTCTATTCGTTGCTGTTCGATGCGCAACGTCGGCACGCGTCCGGAGGCCTTGACGGGCCCGCGTCTGGGGCTGCTAAACATGGCGTGCGCCCATTATTGGGCGATCGCCCAAATGCTCTGCAAGCGGAGGGTCCGGATGGACAGGCATGATCGAGGTTCAGGAAAGCATATCATTGCGGTGATGCTGTCGAATATCTGAGGCCGGCAGTTGCCTGAAGTAAGGAAGCATCCGTTGACCGTCGCGCCCGAAACTGACGTCTACTACGACCCCTACGACACGGGGATCAACACCGACCCGTATCCGACCTTTGCGCGGCTGCGCGAGGAATCGCCGATCTACTACAACGAGCAATACGACTTCTGGGCGATATCACGGCATTCCGACGTCGAGCAGGCGCTGGCCAACTGGCAGACCTTCTCCAGCCGCCGCAGCGACATCCTCGAGTTGGTGAAGTCTGAATTCGACATGCCCGGCGGCGTGATGATGTTCCAGGATCCGCCCGAGCATTCGATGCTGCGCGGGCTGATGTCGCGGGTGTTCACGCCGCGCCGGATGGCCGAGATCGAAGATCAGATTCGCGCAATATTGCGTGGGGTGTCTGGATCCGTTCGTCGGGTCGGACGGATTCGACATCATCTCCGAGCTCGCGTCGATGATGCCGATGCGGGTGATCGGCATGCTGCTGGGAATCCCGGAGTCCGAACAGATCTCGGTTCGCGACGCTAATGACGCCAACCTGCGCACCAAGCCGGGTGCTCCGCTGAAGGTCGCCAACGCCGACTCGATCGCCGACGGACGGATCTACGCCGACTACGTCGAATGGCGGTCCAAGAACCCGTCCGACGACCTGATGACGACGCTGCTCAATGTCGAATTCGACGACGAGCAGGGCGTGCACCGGAAGCTGACGCGCAAAGAAGTACTGCACTACACCCAAGTGGTCGCGGGCGCGGGCAACGAGACGACGGGCCGGCTGATCGGCTGGCTGGCCAAGGTTCTCGCCGAGCACCCCGACCAACGGCGCGAGATCGAGCAGGATCGTTCGCTGCTGAATCGCACTGTCGACGAGACGCTGCGCTTCGAGCCGACGGGGACCGCATGTCGCCCGTTGGATGGCAGACGGATTTCGAGTGCTACGGCACGACTGTCCCGGCGGGCAGTGCGATGCTGCTGCTGTTCGGCGCGGCCAATCGCGACCCGCGGCGATACACCGACCCGGACAGCTTCAACATCCACCGCGACAACATCTCGCACATCACCTTCGGAAGGGTGTGCATTACTGCCTGGGCGCCAACCTCGCCCGGTTGGAGGGCCGCGTCGCCCTGGACGAGATCCTCAACCGCTGGCCCGAGTGGGGATATCGACTACGACACAGCACAACTCGCATCGACGTCGACCGTGCGCGGCTGGGAGCAGTTGCGGATCGCTGCCTGCCCTGAACACCTCAGCTCGGGCTTTGCGGCGCCGCGACGACTTTGGGATGCGGCATCTCGAACCGGTCCAGCATTCGGTGCACCAGCGCGACGGCCTCGTCGTGACCGCCGGCGGTGCCGAGTCCTTGTTCGAGGATCAAGGTGCGGCCGATCGCGGCGATGACGACCGCCAGCGCGGCCGGCGGAAATTCATCGGTGTCGAGGTCGTGTTCGCGGACGATGAAGTTCAGCGCGGTGATCTGTTGTTCGCGCCAGCGTTCCGACCAGGCCGCGATCTCCGCGCGGATCTCCTTGCGGTGGTTGGCAAGTCCCATGAACTCCAACAGCAGTCGAGTGTCTTTGGGCGCGATGAGGGTCTCCCAGAACGCGTGCAGCGGCCGGTCGGAGGCCAACGCCTTCTGTTGCCTGTCCAGGTAAACGGTGGCGCCGATCCGGAAGACCGCCAGATACAGCTCATCCATGGTGGGGAAGTAGTAGTGCACGAGAGCGGGTTTGACGCCGGCCTGGGCCGCGACCCGGCGTGAGGTGGCCGCGGCGTAACCCTCTTCGACCATGACCTGACTCGTCGCAGCGATCAGCATGTCGCGCGTGCTGGAGTCGCGTGCCTTGGGTCGTGCGGATGCGGTCACATCATGTTCCTATCACAAGAGGAGCATCACACCGCGGGCTCGGCGACCATCTCGAAGAAAGCCGCACCCGAATCCGGGATGCGGTTCTGCTTGAACACGTTGACCGCGTAGGAGACCAGGATCATCGAATACAGCAGGTGCAGCAGCGTCGTCGGCGTCGTCCGGCAAATCGTCGATGTCGAGACCGTTGAGATAGGCGATCGCCTCCTCGGCCTGCGGCGCGACCGCATCGTAGAAGCTGACCAGCTCGTCGAAGGTTTCGACAGCCGCGCCTCGTAGCGCTGCGCCCGGGTCGGCAGGGCCCAGTCGACGACAAATGGTTCGAGGTCGGAGAATGCCTCGGCAGTGAGACAGCAGGATTCCGACATCATGGACTCCTTCGCCGACTGGTGGGCGCCGACGGTGTCACGGATGACCGTGTGGAATTGGCGGATCAGCAACTCCTGGTCGCTGAGGTGGAAGGTGTTCTGCGCTCGCGTCTTCAGCGCCGAATGGGTGGCTTCGATGGTGTTCGACATCCTGCATGGCGAACTCGATGGTGCTGTCGACCACCAACTCCTGCGCCAGGCGATCGGCGGCGTTCGCCGGCGGCACGAAGTACAGGTCGATCTCGTAGATGTGCGAGTCGACCGTCTCCGGCCAGTAGGTGTAGGTGATGTAGTAGTTGCGCGCCCAGATCTGGACCGAGATGTTGGGGAACAACCAGAACTGGTCGTTGCCCCACGACGCGATGTGGCCGCGGTTGAGGAAATCGGCAGCCGTCGTTCTCGAGCCCGATGTCCGGGACGTCGTCGGGGCCGAAAAGGCCTGCGCGGAAGAGCTTGTAGACCCAGCGCTGGTCCTGGCGGGCCGGTCCCGCGGTGCCGGGTTCGCGGGGCGGCAATGGCGGCGGCCCGGGGACCGAGGTGAGCATGTGCGGGCGGAACAGGTCGTAGTGGTACGAGTCGACCGGCGGCACCATCTTCTCGGCCTTAGAGACGTCCGGGTCGATGAACCGGCCGTGCACGTACGGCGGGTGATACCACTCGCAGACCGAGTCGACGGCGAGCTTCCAGTTGCCGTTGATCCGGGTGGAGTAGCCGTAATGCTGGGTCATCTTCTCGAATGGTAGCTCTCGATGGG
This sequence comes from uncultured Actinomycetota bacterium, assembly GCA_963834615.1. Classification (GTDB taxonomy): domain Bacteria; phylum Actinomycetota; class Actinomycetes; order Mycobacteriales; family Mycobacteriaceae; genus Mycobacterium. The sequence continues at coordinate 112,507 of CAWICO010000001.1, read as the reverse complement.
CAGCAGTCCGTCGCCGAGGAATTTGCGCAGCGGACCGGGTCGTCGGCGAGGTTGACGAAGATGAAGCCGGCCCAGACCTCGCAGTGCACCGGCGGCATCCGCAGCGAGCCCTTGTCGAGGTCGAAGAACTCGCCCTCGTTGGTGATGTGATTGACCTTGCCGTCCAGGCCGTACCGCCAGCCGTGGTATTTGCAGGAGAACGCCCGGCAGGTACCCGAGGATTCCTCGCCGGGGTGTTCCTGCCAGACCACCTTGTTGCCGCGGTGGGCGCACACGTTGTGAAACGCGTGGACGGTGTCGTCGAGGTCGCGCGCGATCACGATCGAAGCCGAGTCGCCGGGCAGGTCGCGGGTGAAGTACGAGCCCTTGCGCGGAAGTCGTTCGATCCGCCCGACGCACAACCAGTTTCGCTTGAACACTGCCTCACGTTCGGCGGCGAAGAATTCCGCCGAGATGGAGTCCTCGTAGTTGACCGGGGCGGTGCCCAGTTCGGGGTAGTCGGTGGTGAACTTGCCCCGCCCGGTCGACAGTCGTTGCTGGATGCTGGTCACGAGTGAGCACTCCTTCGTTGCGTTGACCGCCATTGCGCGGGGTGCTCCAGGGCTCGTCATCCCAGGCCCGGTCCAGCGGCGCCATCTCGCCGCCGAACGGGAAAAACGCTCGCTGTGCGTAGGTTTCGCGGGCCAGGCCGTGACCGAGCTCGTCGATGAAGGCCCGCTTGAGCGGGTTGGTGAAGAGCTGACGCGAGTAGCGCAGCGTCAGCGGTGGGCGCTTGACCAGTTCGCGGGCCAGCTCCCAGGCTCGATCGAGGACTTTGTCTTTGGGCAGCACCTCGTTGACCACGCCCCACTCCTTGGCTTCAGCCGCCCCGAGCTTCATGCCGGTCAACAGGAAATAGCGGGCCCGGGTGTGGCCGGCGAAAAAGCTCCAGATCACATGCTGGCCGTCGCCCGGGACTTGGCCGCGGGGGAAGTGCGATGCGTCCTGGAAGTAGGCGTCCTCGGAGGCCAGCACGATATCGCCGAGCAGCGGCACCTCGGAATGCATGTTGCACGGACCGTTGACGGCGCTGATCATCGGAACGTCGACGTCGAGCACGTTGGTGATCAAGTGCCGGGCATACCAGGCCTTTTCGTCGAGCTTGTGCAGGCCGCGGGTGCCGGGCATCAGCAGGTAGTCGGGCTTTTCGACGGGGTCGCCGTTGGGCATCCGTCCCCAGTTGGCGTTGTAGTTCTCGCCGGTGCCGGTGTGGATGAGCACCTTGATCTCGCGGTCCCCGGCGATGTCGGCGAACGCATCCGACATCTGGTCGTGCGCCCGCCAGTCCCAGACCAGGCTGCCGCCGTTGGTGTGGCACTGCATGAGCAAGATGCCGTCGTCGGAGAGCTCGAGTCGATAATTCGCGTACCGGTCGTGGTACTCGCTGTATCTGGTCCGCTTTGCCATTGAGTCGTCTCACTCCTGCGCTGGTCATTCCGGCATCAGCACTATTTGAGCGATCGCCCAATAGTCACGTGCCATGCTCGACACCTCTGCCGGCAGCGGTCAAGGTTCAGCGGCCGCTGCAGCCGCTGCACGACGGGAGCGAACGCCTCGATCTGCGATCTGTTGCACCGTGACGTAATTGACGCCGAGCGAATCCCGTCGCGAATACAGCATCTCCACAATGGTTTCCAGTGAGCCGATCATGACGTTGGGATGCTCGCGCAGCACGTCGGCCGGAATTCCGGTCGATTACGCCGCTTTCGACCAGCGCAGCTTCGGGGTCGTCGGTGATCGCGGTGAAGTACGGCGAACTCTCAATTTCGAGTCGACCGTAGCGGTCGCCGGCGGCGGTTCGGACGACGTCGATCCGGCGCTGCGGCGACGGCCTGCGGATCCAGGCCTTCGGCGTCGCGCGCCACAAACGGCACGCTGGACATGCTGACGATGTCGGCTTCGCGACCGGCGAACGACAACATCCGCGGGCCGCCGCCGCCGATCATGATCGGCGGATGCGGGCGTTGCGCCGGGCGCGGCCGGCCGGCGTAGCCGCGCACCTGAACGTGCTCGTCCGACATAGTCCAGTTGCTCGCCTTCCCAATGCGCCTTGATCAGCGATATCACCTCGACGAGTTTGGCGATTCGCCGGCCTGGCCGGTCGAAGGTCAAACCCATTGCGTTGTATTCAGTTTCGCTCCAACCGGCTCCGATGCCCATCTCCAGCCGGCCGTCCGACAGCAGATCCAGGCGTCGCCGCTTCCTTGGCCAACACCGCGGGCACGTGATAGTCGATGCAGAACACCCGGCAGCCAATGCGCAGCGTCTCGCTGACCGCGGCCGCCGCGGCCATCGCGGCGATCGGGGCGAGGTCTTGGCGAGGGGTGCGCGCGACTTTCTGCGCGGGACCGGGGCCGAGGTAGTGGTCGGCGAGGAAAAGCGTTGAGTACCCGAGATCTTCGACCTTGCGAACGGTGTCGCGCCAGTCACGTCGCGCCGGCGGCGTTGGTCGCCTGCACGGCGAACCGAAACGGAGGCCTGTCCATGGGCTTGACCATAATCGACGCGGAATGATAGGCATGTGGGTTTGGGCAGTCGCTCAGGAAAGTTGCCAAGAGAAGGGCGGTAGCGAGGCTTGAAGACGGCGGTCGTAACGGGCGGTGCCTCCGGGATCGGCCGCGCCGTTGCCGAGCGGTTGCGCAGCGACGGATTTCAGGTGGCCGTCATCGACCTGTCGCCCACTGGTGACGATGGATTCGGCCACGTCGCGGACGTCACCGATCGTGCGCAGGTGGACACCGCCGTCGCGGCGATTCGCGAACGGTTCGGCCCGATCCTGGTGCTGGTCAACGCCGCTGGGGTGGAAGGCTTCCAGAAGTTTTCGAAGATGACGTTCCCGGAATGGTCGAAGGTGATCGACGTCAACCTGAACGGCGTCTTCCACACCATCCAGGCGGTGCTGCCCGACATGGTCGAGGCCGGCTGGGGCCGCATCGTCAACATCTCATCGTCCAGCACGCATTCCGGTCAGCCGTTCATGGCGCACTACGTGGCGGCGAAGTCGGCGGTCAACGGCTTGACCAAATCGCTTGCCCTGGAATATGGCCCGTCGGGCATCACCGTCAACGCGGTCCCGCCCGGGTTCGTGGACACACCGATGCTGCGCAGCGCGGAAAGCCGGCACCTGCTCGGGCGGAACCGTGGAGGACCACATCAACCGCACACCGGTGCGCCGGGTGGGCCGGCCCGAGGACATCGCCGCGGCCTGCGCGTTTTTCGTCTCCGAGGAAGCCAGCTACATCACGGGGCAGATACTCGGCGTCAACGGCGGTCGCAACACCTAGAGAGGGAGTCCAGCATGTACGACAGGGACCAGCTTTTCATCGACGGGAAATGGGCATGCGCCGACTGTGATTCGCGTCATCAGCGTGATATCGCCGCACAGCGAGGCCGAGTGATCGGTCACGCGGCGTGCGCGGGACCGCTCGACGTCGACCGTGCGGTGCAGGCGGCTCGTGCGGCGTTCGACACCGGACCGTGGCCGCAGATGCAGCCGGAGCTGACGGATCGAGGCGATCGGCCGGCTGGCCGCCATCTACAAGGAGCGGCGAGCCGACATGGCGGCGCTCATCTCGGCCGAGATCGGCGCACCGATCAGCTTCGCCAAGATGGCGCAGGTCCGGCTTCCACTGACGATGATGTCGGCGTTCTGCGGTATCGCCGGCTGGCTACGAATGGCAGCAGGACCGTCCGGGGTTGTACGGCAAGGACATTCGGATCAGGAAGCAACCGGTCGGTGTCGTCGCCGCGGTGGTGCCGTGGAATATGCCGCAGTTCCTGACTGTCGCCAAGGTCATACCGGCGCTGCTGGCCGGGTGCTCGGTGGTGCTCAAACCGGCGCCCGAGTCGGTGCTCGATGCGCAGCTGCTCGCCGACTGGTCGCCGAGGCAGATCTGCCGCCCGGGTGTGCTCAATGTGGTGCCGGGCGGGCGCGAGGTCGGCGAGCAGCTGGTGAGCCACGCCGGCGTGGACAAGGTCTCGTTCACCGGATCCACGGCGGCCGGGCGCCAGGTCGCGCTCGCCTGTGCGGCGGGGCTCAAGCAGGTCAGCCTCGAACTCGGCGGCAAGTCGGCGGCGATCGTGCTCGACGACGCCGACCCGTCGGCCGTGGCGACCGGTGATACAGATGGCCAGCCTGGCCAACAGCGGCCAGGTGTGCAACGCGCTGAGCCGGATCCTGGTGCCCGGGGCCCGCGAGGCCGAGTTCGTCGACGCGCTGGCGGCGACGATGGAGTCGATGCCGGTGGGCGATCCCTGCCGACCCCGACACCAGATCGGGCCCGCTGGTGGCCGAGCGTCAGCAAGAGCGCGTCCGCGGCTACATCGAATCGGGCCGCAGCGATGGAGCGCGCCTGGTGGTCGGCGGCGCAGATGCCCGACGGCCTGGACACCGGCTGGTACGTCCGGCCGACGCTGTTCAGCGACGGCCAACAACGACATGCGGATCGCGCGCGAGGAGATCTTCGGACCGGTGCTGACCGTGATCTCCTACCACGACGAGGAGGAGGCGATCCAGATCGCCAACGACACCGAGTACGGACTGGCCGGCTCGGTGTTCACCGCCGACACCGATCGCGGATACGGCGTGGCGGCGCGAGTGCGATCGGGCACGTTCGGCGTCAACGAGGGCTACATCATGGATCCCGCGGCGCCCTTCGGCGGCGTCAAGAACAGCGGCTACGGCGTGAAGCTCGGTGTCGAGGGAATCGACAGTTACACCGTCAGCCAATCGATTTCGGCTGCGGGCTAGTGCTTTCCGCCGACTTCGGCAGGCAGCGGGGGCGGTAGCGGTTTGGTCGGCGCCGCCGACGTTGTGGCACCGCTGACGCGGCGGACGGACTCTGAGGCGCCGCCGCAGGTGTCTTCGGCGTCCCAGGCGAGGCTTGTGCCGTCTTCGGTCCGTGGTAGGACACCATCGGTTCGCGGCGAATCACCCCGTTGCCGTCGGTGACGACCAGCGCACTCGATGTCACCGTGTAAGTGATGCCGTCGCTTGTGGCGACGAAACTGCCGTCTGCGGCCGCCGAGGCGGACACGACCAATTTGGCGCCGTCGCTGACTCGCACACCGTGGTAGCCGTATAGGCCGGCTGGGCTTTTGCAGATCGCCACGCGTGATTCCGCCGTGCTGCCGAATGCGACCGCCGTGTTAGGTGCGGCGCACCGTGCTGTGGAGTCGACGAAACCCAGCGCGTCGGTGGCCGGCTCGGCAGAGGTCGAGGGCACACCGATGGTGAGCAGTGCGGCGGCCGCCACTGCGACGGCGGCGGCATAGCTGGTGCGTACCCGATAGCTGGACATCAGGGCTCCACCACAACACGTCCGACCGGCCGGCATCGCACCCACGCCGCGCTATGCCGAATCGTTAGCTTCTCGAGATCCGAGAAACCCGTAGGGCTAGGTTGAATTGCTTCACTTCTCCTCAGGCCGCTAGCGGCCTGCATCGTCGCGAAGCTAGGTTGAACGCCGGACCTGCGCCGAGGAAAGGCAACAATAATGGCGACCTCGAGAAAACTGCTGTTCAATCCGAATGCATACGATCCGTCGCACTTCGACCCCGAGACGCGCCGCCAACTGCGCGCGGTGATCGACTGGTTCGAAGCGCGCGGCAAGGCCAAGCTGCTGCGCGACGACCTGGAAGCGGCCTGGGTGTCGGACTTCCTCGACTTCATCAAGCAGGAGAAAATCTTCGCGACCTTCCTCACCCCCTCGGAGTACGGCGGAGGCGACCCGAACAAGAGGTGGGACACCTCCCGCAACGCCGCATTGAGTGAGATCTTCGGGTTCTACGGCCTGTCCTACTGGTACGCCGAACAGGTCACCATCCTCGGCCTCGGGCCGATCTGGCAGAGCGACAACATCAAAGCCAAGGAACGCGCGGCCGCACAACTCGAGGCCGGTGGTGTGATGGCGTTCGCGCTGTCCGAACGCGAACACGGCGCCGACATCTACAACACCGACCTGCTGCTCACCCCGGCACAGGAGCATGATGACGAGGGGGTCATTTTTCGCGCATCGGGGGAGAAGTACTACATCGGCAACGGCAACGTGGCCGGCATGGTGTCGGTGTTCTCCCGCCGCACCGACGTCGACGGCGCAGACGGCTACGTGTGGTTCGTCGCCGACAGCGGTCACGAGAACTACGAACTGATCGACAATGTGGTGCACGGTCAGATGTTCGTCAGCAACTTCCGGCTCAACGGCTACCCGGTGCACGAGGAGGACATCCTGTGCACGGGGCCGGACGCGTTCTCGGCCGCGCTCAACACTGTCAACGTCGGCAAGTTCAACCTGTGCTCCGGCTCGATCGGGATGTGCGAGCACGCGTTCTACGAGGCGATCACCCACGCCAACAACCGCATCCTGTACGGCAATCCGGTCACCGACTTCCCGCACGTGCGCGCCAGTTTCGTCGAGGCCTACGCCCGGTTGGTCGCGATGAAACTGTTCAGCGACAGGGCGATCGACTACTTCCGCAGCGCCAGCCTCGATGACCGCCGGTATCTGCTGTTCAACCCGGTGACGAAGTCGAAAGTGCACCTCCGAGGGCGAAGCCGTCGTCACCTTGCTTTGGGATGTGCTGGCCGCCAAGGGCTTCGAGAAGAGCACCTACTTCTGCGAAGTGGCCCGCCTGATCGGCGCCCTGCCGCGGCTGGAAGGCACCGTGCACGTCAACGTCGCGCAGATCCTGAAGTTCATGCCCAACTACATGTTCAACCCGGCGGAATACCCCGCGATCGGCACCCGCAACGACTCCGCCGATGACGCGTTCTTCTGGGCGCAGGGTCCGGCTCGCGGCGCATCCAAGGTGCAATTCGCCGACTGGGCCGCGGTGTATGAAAAACACACGAACATCCCGAATGTTGCGCTGTTCTACGAGCAGGCCCGCGCGCTCAAGGGGTTGCTGTCCACCGCCGCGCCAGACCCGGAGCAGATGAAAGACCTCGACTTCCTGCTCGTCGTCGGTCACCTATTCACGCTGATCGTGTATGGCCAGCTGATTCTCGAACAAGCCGACCTGGTCGGCCTGGACGCCGACCTGATCGACCAGATCTTCGCCGTCCAGATTCGCGACTTCTCGGGTTATGTCGTCGCTCTGCACGGAAAGCCGAGTTCGACTACAGCGCAGCAAGATTGGGCGATCTCAGCGGTGCGCAAACCGATTACGGATGCGCACCGGTTCGATGGGGTGTGGGAGCAGGTCAGGGCGTACGACGGCGCCTACGAGATGCGTCCCTGATTGCTGGGGCCGACCCGCTGCGCCCGGCTCCGCCGCGCTTGCGATCGTCCCTGATTGCTGGGGCCGACCCTAGCCGGCGGTTGGTACGAACGGGACGTCGTCCGGGGCACCGCGCCGCGCTGTCAACAGCGCACGCGCAGCGTCACCGATCGGAATCCGCAGCGGCAACTGCGGCTTCTCCGCGGCGTCGGCGATCTCGGCGGCCACCTGTTGTGGGGTAATCATCCCGTCCCGCGGGCCGCCGTTGGCCAGAAGGCCGGCATACGGATCGTCGGGCAGGGTGTAGGTCTTCACGTCGTCAAGCGCACCGGAACTCACCGCGCCCGGTTCGAGCAGACCCGCCTGAACACCGAACGGTGCAACCTCGATCGCGAGTGATTCGACGAGCGCTTCGAGGGCCCACTTCGTCGACGCGTACGCCGCTCCCGGCGGCAACACCAGTCGCCCCGCGACGCTGGACATGAAGAGCAGCTTGCCGTCGCCGCGGGCGCGCATCTGCGGCAGCGCGGCCTGGGCGACGCGCAAGGCGCCCACCGTGTTCAGGTTGAACAATCGCTGCAGTTCGGCCACCGGGATGGCCTCGACCGCGGCATAGAAGATGTCGGCGGGGTTGATGACGACGATGTCGACATCGCCGGCGGCCTTGAATGCGGCTGCCACGCTGGCGTCGTCGGTGACGTCGAGCGCCAGGCGCTCGGCGAGGTCGAGGTCGTCCAGCGAACGCGGATCACGGGCGGTGCCGATCACACGATGACCGCGGCGGATGAATTCTTCGGTGATGGCGCGGCCGATCCCGCGGCCGGCTCCGGTGACCAGGACAGTGGACATGGCGTTGACTCCTCGCGTTGGTGGGTTCGTCGAATGCCTGTGTAAACCGATCGGTGTACTTCCTTGTTCCAAGCTAACGGAGATTTCCGCCGGCGTAAACCGGTCGCTATGTGACGCCGGGCATACGATCAGCAGATGCGCGGTACCAAGATCCTGATCACCGGCCCGACTGGACAAGTTGCCAGTCCCATCGCCCAGGCCTTGGCGGCTGACAACGAGGTCTGGGGCATCGCTCGTTTCACCAATGCGGCGGCCCGCGACACCCTGGAGAAGTCGGGGGTGCATTGCGAGACCGTGAACCTGGCTTCCGGCGACTTCACCGGCATCCCAGCCGATTTTGACTACGTGCTCAATCTGGCCGTGGCCAAGAGTGGCGACTGGGACAAAGATCTCGGGGCTAACGCCGAGTCGGTCGGCCTGTTAATGGCGCACTGCCGCAGCGCAAAAGCCTTTCTGCACTGCTCGTCGGCAGCGGTCTACGACCCGCCCGACGACGAACCGCGGACCGAGCGAGCCGCCCTGGGCGACAATCACAAGCCGCTGTTCCCGACCTACTCCATCTCCAAAATCAGCGGCGAAGTCGTCGCCCGGACGATGGCCCGCGTTCTTGATCTGCCGACCATCATCGCCAGGCTCAACGTCCCCTACGGTGACAACGGCGGCTGGCCGTTCTACCACATGGAGATGATGCTGGCCGGCATCCCGATCCCGGTGCCGACCGGAGTTGCGGCGCGCTACAACCCAATTCACGAAGAAGACATCATCGCGACGATTCCGAAACTGCTCGAGGCCGCGTCGGTACCGGCCATCACAGTCAACTGGTGCGGCGACCAGACGGTCAGCCTGCAGGACTGGTGCCGCTACCTGGGTTCGCTGGTCGGCAAGGATCCGGTCTTCGAGGAGAGCCCGCAGGCACTGCGTGGCAATCCGACTGACGTCAGCGCGATGCGTGAACTGATCGGCGGCGAGACCAGCGTCGACTGGCAGGATGGAATGCGCCGGCTGGCGGCGACATTCCATCCCGATCTGGTCGGCTAGTCTTCCTTCGCGATCAACCGCTTGAGCGCCGCGCGATCGGAATCCAGCAGTTCGTCGATGCGCTGCTGATTGACATCGGCGACGATGATCTCGCCGACTTCTTGGTAGACGTTGCTGAAAATGCCATGCGACTTCATCTTTTCGGTCTGATAGATGTTGTCCTCGGTCGGCGTCACGTAGTACACGATCTCCGGCTTGAACCGATGGATCAGCCACAGGTGGATGACGTCCATCAACCTCTTCTGCCGCAGCTTTTCGGCGAACGTGTTCTGGTCGCGGACTGTGAGGATGTTGCGTCCGTGCCGGTCCTTGATCGGGTCGACGACCACGTTGGCAAGCGGCTCTTCGCTGTCACCGTAGATGCCGAGCTCGAGCACGTCGGAGCCGGCGCGCCGCGGACGTAGCTGCACAGACAGGTTTTCGCCGATCTTGTAGTGGTCGCCCCAGAGCGCCAGCCATTCCTCGAGCAGCTTCTTGGGCACCTCGGTCTGTACCAGGTGCTGATGCTGAGTCGACCCCTCACCCATGGCCTTGGTGGTCGCGGTGCGGCCCGACGACGCGGCGAGTGCCGCGTCGCTGCGGGGACCGCCGACCAGGGTTTGCGGTGTGCGGTAAGGCGATTCGACAAGCCGCATCTTGCGCTGCAGCCGTGCCAGCGCCAGCATGCCGTCCTGACGCAGGTTGGTGGAGAACTCCTCGGAGGCGACACCGTCGATCTGGTGCCCGCCGTAGGTGATGAAGTTGAAGACGAAGCCCATCTTGCCGAGTTCCTCTGGGAACGCCCGCATCTCGTCATCGGTCATACCGGTGGTGTCCCAGCTGAATGACGGCGAGAGGTTATAGGCCAGCATCTGGTCGGGGAACTCGGCGTGAATCGCATCGGCGAATTCACGCGCGTCGACGAGATCCGCTGTCTTGGTTTCCATCCAGAGCACGTCGGCGAACGGCGCCGCGGCCAACGACTTGGCGATCGCATACGGGATGCCACCGCGAATCTGGTAGTAACCCTCCGGGGTCTTGGCCCGCTCACAGTCCCATTCCGGGTCGGCGCCCAGCTGCCGTGCTTTCTCCCGCGCGGTGTACAACGGCGCGCGCTGAGCGAACTTCCGCCATTCGGCCGCCGTCATGTCGCGCGATTCGCCTTCGCCCTCGGCGAATTCGAGAAGATCCGCGACCGCTTCGCCGTAGGTCAGCAACCCGGCGTCGTTCTGCCAGGCATCGACGAACTTCGACTCGATCTCGTCGAAGACCGCATCGATGGACTCCTGCGCGTGATCCGGTGACGCAGCAGCGCCTGCGATCAGTTCGGCAATGCCCTGACGCTCCAGCCACGCGTCGGCGGTGGCGTACTCGCCCTCGGGGAGCGCGTAGAGCAGGTGACCGTTGAGTTCGTGGAAGCCGGCGTTGTAGAAGCGCCGCACCATCGCCAGGAAACACGACTTGTACGACGGGATCTTCAGATTGGTGGTGCCGAGCAGGAACGGCTGGTCACGCTCGTCGGCGCGGCTGTCGAGCAGGTTGGCTGCTTCAGCGTCGGTGCGCGCGACGATGATGCCGGGCACCCGCATGATGTCGAGCTGGAACCGGGCGGTGTTGAGCCGCTTGATCTGCTCGTCCGACGGCACCAGGACTTTGCCGCCCTGGTGTCCACACTTCTTGGTGCCGGGACGCTGGTCCTCGATGTGGTATCCGGGCACGCCGGCCTCGACGAACCGCTTGACCAGGTTGCGCACGTGCGGGTCTCCGCCGTGCCCGGTGTCCGCGTCGGCGATGATGAACGGCCGGTAGTCCACCGCGGGTGTGATTGCGCGCTGCTCGGGACTCATGCGCAGGCGGAGGTATTGCTGATTGCGGTCGGCGGTCAGCAGTGCACGGACCAGACCGGCGGCTTCGTCCGGGACCTGGCTGAGGGGATAGCTGGCCAGGTCCGGTCCGGGATCTTCGTTGATGGAGCCTTTGGCCGAGGTGGCCCACCCGCCGAGGTAGATGCCCTCGATGCCCATCCGCTTCATCGTCACGGCCTGGCCGGGCGAATACGGGCCGAAGGTGGTAATGCTCTTGCGCTGAGCGAACAGCTCGCGCAGCCGCGGGTAGAAGGCCTCGGCGGCCTCCCGCGCGATGATGTAGTCGGAGGGGATAGTGCCGCGCTGCTCCGCAACCTGGCGCGCGGAATACAGCCGGGTGATGCCATCGAAGCGTGGGGTGTCGAGATACTGCTGGGTGGCGGCTACGTCACTCTCGAAGCTGTCGTGAGGGCCCTGTTCGAACTGTGTCTGCGTCCGTGCATCCACTTCGATGGTCGACATGGTTGTCTTGCTCCTTCTCAGCCGGCTGATCGCCGATTTGTCTGATGATTCTCAAGTCTATGGCTGCGGTGCGTGACGAAGTTTCGAATCACCGATCTCTGCTGCACACAGCCGCGGCGGGCATAGACGCGAGCAGTCGTGGCTAAACTCGCGGCACAATTCGCGTCGCCCGGGGGCCGCAACGAAATTATCGACAGGGATATTTTCAGGCCTTGCCGGGTAGTCGGGGCCGATACACTCACCGAGCGCGGCGACGTGGCCGCATCCGAGGGGAGCGCTGATGAGTCCTTCGCGATCGAGGGCGGCCTTGTCCGTGGCCTTGCCGTCCAGCCGCACCGTGCAGGTGCGCTCCGCCGACGGCACTCGTTTGCACGCAGAGGTATTCGGGCCTGACGACGGATATCCAATTGTCCTCGCACACGGCATCACCTGCGCGATTCGGGCGTGGACCTACCAGATTGCCGAGCTGGCGGGTGAATACCGGGTGATCGCGTTCGATCATCGCGGGCACGGGCGCAGCGGTATTCCCCGGCGGGGGGGCTACGGCCTAGGCCATCTCGCGGCGGATGTCGACGCGGTGCTGGATGCGACGCTCGCGCCCGGCGAGCGCGCCGTCATCGCGGGACATTCGATGGGTGGCATGGCGATCGCCGCTTGGTCGGACCGTTACCGCCACAGGGTTTCATCGCGCGCCGACGCCGTCGCGCTGATCAACACCACCACCGGTGACCTGCTGCGCGAGGTGCAGCTCCTGTCGGTACCCGGACCGCTCGCGGCAGCGCGGGTGCTGGGTGGACGGGCCTTGGTGGGCACTTTCGGCTCATTCGCGGTGCCGCCGATCGGACGGCGAATCAGCCGCGAGATGATCTCGATGCTTGCGGTCGGAGCCGACGCCGACCGCGCGGTTGGTGCGCTGATCGCCGAGCTGTTCAACGCCACCTCGCCGGCCGGTCGCGGCGGTTGCGGCAAAGCGCTCATCGCCGCGCTTGGTTCCAGGCACATCAACCTCGCAGGGCTGACGGTCCCGACGTTGGTGATCGCCAGCGAGCGCGACCGGCTGACGCCGCTTATTCAGTCCCGGCGAATCGCCGCCGCCCTGCCGAACTCGGCCGGGCTTGTCGTGTTGTCCGGCGGACACTGCTCGATGCTGGAACGACCCGTAGAGGTCAACCGCGAGCTGCGCGGGCTGGCCGAGTCGGTCGCCGCGAGACGCATCAGTTCATAACCGATCGTGAACCTCGGCGGCCGCCCGTTGCCCGCTGCGTACCGCGCCGTCAAGAAAGCCGGTCCATTCGTCGGCGGTCTCGGTGCCGGCCCAGTGGATGGGACCGACCGGGCGTCGCAACCACGGCCCGTAGCGCGTCCATGAGCCCGGCGGCACCGCGGCGGTCGGCCCGCCCGCCGCGAATTCCTCTGCGCCCCAACGATGGTCGACGTAGTCGAGCGGCGTGAGCGCTTCGTCGCCGAATAGCGACGCGAAGCAGTCCAGAGCACGCTGTCGGCGCTCGTCGGCCGACAGCCCGTCGAAGGCGCGGGCGTCGACGAAGCCCAGCAGCACACCCGGGCCCTCGGGTTGCGGGCTGACGTCAAAGGTGATGAACACCGGGCCTTCGTCGGACAGCGCTTCACCGGAATAACCGTTGTCGCGCCAGAACGGGGTCGCATAGGCGACATACGCCTTGCTGAGTTTGCCCTGCGGCCAATGGGTGATGAGCTCTTGGTGTTCGGCGGGCAGTGGGGGAGTGAACTCGATGCCGCTCCGATGAGCCGGCGGAATGGCGACAACGACGAATCGGGCTTCAGCACAGCCCTTTTCGGTCGTGACCCGTACCCCGTTGTGGTGGTGCTCGATGCGTTGCACCGCGGCCTCCAGCACCACCCGGTCGCCGAGTTCCGCCGCAGCCGTGTCGGCGATGTGTTGCGTGCCCGACGAAAAGCGGTCCTGCTGTGCGCCGTTTTCCACGTCGAGCATCCGATCCAAACCACCGGCCGCGCGCACATAACGCGCGGCGTGCAGCATCGAGACGTCGTCGGGCTCGCATCCCCAGGTCACCCGGGTCATGATCGCCAGCAGGTCTCGCGCGGTGGCACCGGCACGCACCGACCCTAACCATCCGCGGAGTGACTGGCCGTCCAGTTCCGCGGCGCGGCGGGCGGTCCACGGCTCGGCCAGCGACACCGTCCGGGCGATGCGGGCGAATTGCCAGCGCACGCGGGCGAGGTCGATCAGCCCGCCCAGTGAGAGCCGCGGAATCGTGCCGCTGTACGAGCGGACCGCGCCGCGCCACCGGATCAGGTTGGCGCCGTCGTGATAGGTCGGCACGGTCGGGATTCCGAGGTCGGCGGCGAACGCCAGCACGGCGTCCTGTGTCGGGCCGACGAACGTGCCACCCATGTCAACGGGAACGCCGGCGATGTGGCTTGTGTACGAGCGTCCCCCGACGCGGTCGCGGCCTTCGAGAATCAGCACGTCGTGTCCGAGTCGGGTGAGTTCACGGGCTGCGGCAAGGCCGGCGAAACCAGCTCCCACCACGACGACGTCGGCGGTCCAAGTCGGCTCGGGCATGCCCCTCAGTCAACCGCATGGGTGTTGCGTACTGTGAGTGCTCGTTGAAAGTCTTCACCGCCCTCTATGCGCTGACCGACGCTGCTGACCGCGCGCGGGCGCTGCGTGATGCCGGTGCCAGTGGCGTCGCCACCTTCGAGGGCCCGCACGACGTGTTTGCGCCGCTGACGCTGGCGGCCACCGTCCCGGGTCTGGACCTGATGACCAATGTGGCGATCGCGTTCCCGCGCAACCCGATTCATTTGGCGCATCAGGCCAACGACCATCAGCTGCTGAGTTCGGGACGATTCATGCTCGGCCTCGGAACTCAGATCCGTGCCCAGATCGAAAAGCGGTTCGGCGCGGAGTTCGACAAGCCGGTGGCCCGGATGACCGAATTCATAGCCGCATTGCGGGCGATCTTCGCGGCGTGGAACACCGGCGAGCGCTTGGATTTCCGTGGCGACTACTACCGGCACACGTTGATGACGCCGACGTTCAACCCGGGCCCCAATCCGTACGGCCCGCCGCCCATCTACGTCGGGGCACTGGGACCGCGGCTGACCCGGGCCGTCGCCGAGCACGCCGACGGTCTGCTGGTAATGCCGTTCGGCTCCAAGCGATATCTGCACGAACACACCATGCCGAAGGTGCGCGAGGGCCTCAGCGCAGCGAGCCGGAACGCCGATGACTTCGCCGTGCTGCCCGAGATCATCGTGTCGGCGGGTGAGACCGACGCCGAACGCGAGCAGGCCGACGCACGGACCAGGGCGTTGCTGGCGTTTTACGGATCCACGCCCGCCTACCGGCCGGTGCTGGCCGCGCACGGCTGGGAGGACCTGCAGCCTGAGCTCAACGCGCTGTCAAAACAGGGCCGCTGGGACGACATGGGCGGACTCATCGACGACGACATCCTGCACACCATCGCCGCGTGCGGCACCCCCGCCGATGTTGCACGACATATCCGCGACCGGGTCGACGGAATCGCCGACACCGTTTGTCTCTACCAGGCGGCACCGCTGGGCCTGGAGACCCTGGCAGCGATCGTCGATGAATTGGGCTGACGAGAAAGCTTTTTCGGGTCCTTAGGGCGCAACCGTCAACCAGTCGGCGAACCCGGACGGGTCGTGGCGGCCCAGCGCGCCGTGCTCGTAGAGACCCCAGCCCTCGACCGGATTTCCGTCGCCGTCGCGGCACACCGCGCGTCCGACATGGTCGATGACCCCGAAACCGGACCGGCCAATGATCGCCGGGTCGGTCATGTCGTAGGTCAACCGCTCGACGAACTTCTCGCCCTTCCACACGCCGTGCAGCCAGTCCGAGTCACCGCCGTAGCCACCGCCGACGTGGATGGGCACCGGCAGCTTGGACTCGACGTCAAGGTGGACTGGGGTGCCGTCGGGGGCGGTCGCGTCGATCGTCGCGCCGGTCGGTATGCGTGTGCCGGAACGATAGTGGATCTTCACCCTCGGCCAGCCGAGCTGTTCGACGTGGCCGTCGCGCCATATCCGGGTGCAGTCGTTCAGTGAGCGAAAGCCGTCGGGCTCCTCCTGGATGATCAGCACGACGGCGTAGTCGTCGAACGCCATCGGAACGTAGAGCCACCACATGCCCTCGAATGGCGGGTCTGCGGGCCGACCCGCGGGCTCGGGCTCGCCGATCGGCCGGATACCCCAGGACCGGTCGCGGCTGCCGATCCAGGTGTCGGGGTCGACGGCGATCTCCCTGCCGTCCAGAATGATCCGGCCACTCCAGCTGCCGAGTTGGGCGAACCGCTGCGCGTTCAGCGTCACACGATTACCCGCGCGCATGATGTGCGGCTGCTCCTGGACGACGTCGAAGAGGCCTTCCCAGGTGAGATCGGCTGCGATGCCTTCGGTTTCGTCAAGAACGATACGCAGCTTGTGCAACGGCTCGATGACGTCGACGCGGTAACCGTTGACGTGCTGGTTGAGCCGGTCCTGGTCGATGGCATCGGACAGGTGTACCGCGGTCTGGGTGTCGCCGCGCCTGATCAGCAGGAACGCGTCCTTCACGCCGAGGTGGGGGTAGTAGCCGATGCCGCTGATGACGAAGATGTCACCGGTACGGTCGTGAGCGTTGAAGTAGGACCGATCGTAGAAGTTGCGGTCCGAGGAGCCGGGCCATGCGATCGGTTGGGGAACTTGATGTACCGGGAACTCGTCGAGCGGGCCTAGTGATTGCGGCATCAACGCTCCTCTCCGATAAGACCCTCACCGATCAAACGTCGCATCAGCCCAGAGTGGTAGAACAGCGATTCCACATCGTCCGGCTTTTCGGTCTCGCCGAAGTGCACACGTCGTGCGCCGGTGCGCATGAACACGCAGGCCCACATCACGCCCGAGTAGACGTAGAACCAACGGAGGTCGCCGAGGTCGACGCCGGAGAGCCGCTTATAGGTGGCGCGGACGTCCTGTTCACGCATCACATCGGGCAGGCCGGGCAACGTCGCCAAGCCCGCGAGCTCTTGAAAGACCATGTGCGCGTAGACCATCCATGCGACATCCAGTTCGCGCGGACCCAGCGTCACCATCTCCCAGTCCAGTACCGCCACCGGCTGGAAGTCGCTGTACAACACGTTGCCCACGCGGGCGTCGCCCCACAACAGCACCGGTTCGGCGGCGGCGGCGTCGCTCGGCCAGTTGTCCTCCAGCCAGTCGAACGTCCGCTCCAGCAGCGGTGACCGGCCGATGTCAGGGACGGCGAAGTCATACCAGGACTTCACCCAGTTGACGTGACTACGTAGCGCGGAGTCACCTTGTCGATCCTCGGAGAGGAATCCAAACGTGCTCTCCGCGTTCGGGATTGAATGCAGCGACGTGAGCACCGACACCGTGGCGTCCTGCAGCGCGCGCTGACGCTCGGCGGGCGCGTCGGCGAACCAGTTGCCGCCGAACGTGTACGGCATGACGTCGGGCGGCACCACGCCGTCGACGTAGTCCATCAAGAAGAACGGTGTGCCCAGTACTTCGCCGGTGTTCTCCAGCCAGCGCACCCGGGGGACAGGGACGTCGGTCAGTTCGCCGACCTTGCGGATCACCTCGAATTGGTGGTCGAGCCGGTACGTCGGGAACACCTGCACGTCCTCGGCGGTGGGCGCCACCCGGGCCACCCACTTCTGCGTGACGGGCCGTCCGTCCTCGTCCCAACGGGCGGTGAGGATGATGGTTTCCGACGACATGCCCGTGGAGTCGATGCCGCTCTCCACGATGATTTCGGGTTGGGCGCCGCCGGGCAGCACTGTCGACAGCCACTGCGACAGCACCGCGGGCAGCGTTGTGACGTCGCGGCTGGAACGCTGAAGTCGGTCGACTTGGTCGAGCACAGGTTCATTTGGCATTGGGTGCCCTCATTCTTTTAGACCAGCCGTATTTCAATTACGATACGGTGGGTAGCGTTATGAAAGCAGACCCATCCGCTGTTGACAAGGGCTCGGGTGCCGGACGTCCCCGGGACCCGCGTATCGACGCTGCCATATTGACCGCGACCGCGGATCTGCTTGTCCAAATTGGTTATTCGAACCTCACGTTGGCCGCGGTCGCCGAGCGGGCCGGAACGACCAAGACGGCGTTGTATCGGCGATGGTCGAGTAAGGCCGAGTTGGTGCACGAGGCGGCGTTTCCGGTGGCACCGACGGCGTTGGCGGGCCCGAGTCGCGGCATGGCCGCTGACCTGCGGGCGATGATCGCCGCCGCCCGTGATGTGTTCACCACTCCGGTGGTGCGCGCCGCGCTGCCCGGGCTGGTCGCTGACATGAGCGCCGACCCCGAGCTCAACGCCCGGGTGTTGTCGCGTTTTGCGGGTTTGTACGCCGCGGTGCGGGACCGGTTGCGCGAGGCGGTGGACCGTGGCGAGGTACACCCGGACGTCGACCCGGGCCGGTTGATCGAGCTGATCGGCGGGGCGACGTTGTTGCGGCTGCTGTTGAGTCCTGACGAACCGCTCGACGAAGCCTGGGTGGATCAGACCACGGCCATCCTCGTGCACGGCGTCACCCGAGATGTAGGGTCTGGCCGGTGACCGGACGACTGGATGGCCGCGCGGCGATTGTCACCGGCGCCAGCCGCGGACTGGGCCGGGCCATCGCGCTGGCGCTGGCTGCCGAAGGGGCAGCTGTTGCGGTCGTCGGCCGCACCGAGAACGTCTGGGACGAAAGACTTCCGGGCACTATCAACGAGACCGTCGCCGACATCGAAGCGGCCGGCGGACGCGCGGTGGCCATCAGAGCGGACCTGCTCGACCGGGACGATATCGCCCATCTCGTCGGCGAGGCACGAAATGCGCTGGGCCCCATCACGATTCTGATCAACAATGCGGCCTTCACCGCGCCCGGTCGTCCGCCGAAAGCCGGCGACGACGCGCGGCCCAGATCGGCGAAGGCCAAGTCGGGCGGGGTCAAGCCGGGTTGGCCGCCGCTGCTCGGGACGCCGCTGGGCGCCTATCGGCGGCACTTCGAGATCTCGGTGTTCGCCGCCTACGAGCTGATGCAGTTGGTCTGCCCGGACATGATCGCCTCGCACGGCGGTTCGATCATCAACATCAGCTCTGTCGCATCACGGCTGCCCGGCGACGGACCCTATGCCGACCGCAGTGGCGGCGTGCTGCCTGGCTACGGTGGATCCAAGGCCGCACTGGAGCATTTGACCTGGTGTGCAGCCTACGATCTGGCGGGCCACAACGTCGCGGTCAATGCCCTTTCGCCGTCCAAAGCGATTATGACGCCCGGTCTTTCGTATTACGCCCGGGACTTCGCCGAGGTGTCGACCCCGGAGGAGTTCGCGCAGGCGACTGTGGAGTTGGCGCTGGTGGATCCCGCGGTCGTGACGGGGCGGACGATCGGGCACCAGCAGGTGCTCGACGGCAGCTTCCGCTCGTTCGAGGCCTAGGCAGTCTTCTTCTTCGCGGGTGGGTCTGGATCGCCGCGCAGCAGTTCGTCGGGGTGGTGGGTGTGGTTGATCTCGGGCGGTCCGGTGCCGTTGGTCCAACCCAGCCGGCCGTTGATAACCTGGGTGCGCAGCTCGCTGCGGCTCGCCATGCCGTGATCGGCGCTGCAGGCGAAGAACAGTTTGTCCGCGTCGGTGCTACCGCCGCGCGCCCAGTCCGGCGCATGGTGGACCTCGCAGCGGTAGCCCGATTCCAGACAGCCCGGGCGTGTGCAGCCGCGGTCGCGGGCGTAGCAGATCAGCCGTTGGTCGGCGGTGGCAGTTCGGTTCTGCCGCCCCAGATACAGGGGCCGCTCGGTGTGCTCGTCGAACACCGCGAGGTAGTGGATTGCTTTGGCGGCCATGGCGATCAGATCCCGCATCGGCAGCCGGGAGCCGCCGCCGGTCCGTGCCGCGGCCGGCATCGGTGTCCACGGATCGCCCGCGGCGCGGGCTGCCTGGTCGAGTTCGGTCAGTGTCGTGGTGACGACCACGGTGACGGGGTGACCGCGGTGAACACCGAGACCGCCGGATGCGAGGGCAGTTTCCAGTCCGAGTTTCAACGCGTCGTGGCAGCGCTGGGCCGGGCTACGTTCGTCAGGTCCTTCATTAGGTTGGTGGCGGCCGGGCCGCACCGAGGCTTCGATGGCCTCGAAGTACGCGCGCGCCTGTGGGTCGAGCACACCGGTGAGCCTTGACATGCCGTCGGGCCCCTGCGGACCTAACTGCACTCCGCGGCGTCGGGCCCGGTCGTCGTCGCTGAACAGTCCGTCGGGGTTGAGGTAGTCGGCGATGCGTTGGCCGAGTTTGACCACGATGCCGGCATCGACTTTGGTCGCCTCGACGTATCGATATCGTCGGTCATGCCGGCGATCTGCTTATCGTTTGCGATAGCTTCTTCGAGGCGCTTGCGATCCTGCATGACCTTCTGGCTGCGTTCAGGCTGAGACCAGAAGTCGGGACCGGAGATGAGTTCTTCGGTGGTGGCTAGTTCTTTTTGCTTTTTGGCAGCGTCAAAGATAACTCCGAACGGCAGATGCCTGTTCACGGAGCGGCGAGTATTCGCGGTCAAGTTCTTCGAGCGTCATGATTGTGAGGGAACCCCTATTTTACCAACCGATAAAGTCCATTTGCATGGATGTATTCAAGCACTGCGGGCGGTACAGGCACGTCCGCCGCGCCGTCCATGATTTGCCGCCGAACTTCTGACGACGACACCGGAAGATCGAGCCCGCTCAATTCGCGCACGCGCGCGTCCGGTGGCGCTTCCCAGCGTCGCTCCTGGCCGCGTGACTACGATGAACTCGACTGACGGCCACTACGTCGCGCCACCGGTACCAGGTACGTGATTTCACGAAACGCATCGGCACCGATCAGAAAGCTCAGCGGGCTCACTCCGCGGGCCAGCAGTTTCTCGATCGTCACGATCGAGTAACTGCGGGCTGCGCCTTCTCTCAATGCGCGAAACTTCGAAGCGCGGGTCGGATGGCGCATGCCAGTTCCACCATGCGCACGCGATCTTCGTACGGCGCGCTCGTGCCGCCGGTTTGTGTGGGGGATTTGCGGCGGGAACGAAGAGGATTTTCTGCAGACCGAAGCGGTCCGCCGCGGCCCGCGCGATCTCCAGATGAGCGTTGTGAATCGGATCGAAAGTGCCGCCGAACAGGGCGGTACTAGCGCTCACTCCACAACCCGCGTGAAACGCGGCTGCGGCCTGAATAGGCCACCCCACGTTCGGCTCCTGGCAATATCAACTCCGCTCGATCTTCACGGAATTGATTTTTACTTCTTTGTTCGGCCGGTCCTGCGAATTGCGCGGAGCTTTCGAAATCTTCTCCACCACGTCGTAGCCTTCCACGACTTCGCCGAATATCGCGTGCCTGTTATCGAGATGCGGCGTGGGCGCGACCGTGACGAAGAACTGGCTGCCGTTCGTGTTCGGTCCCGCATTGGCCATCGACAGCAAGCCGGGTTTTGAGTGTTTCAGCGAAGGATGGAACTCGTCGGCGAATTTGTAGCCCGGACCGCCGCGGCCCGTGCCTTGCGGGCATCCGCCCTGAATCATAAAGTTCGGAATCACCCGATGAAAGATGATGCCGTCGTAGAAAGGCTTGCCGGTCTTTTTGCCTTCGGCCAGTTCGACGAAGTTCTGCACCGTCTTCGGCGCTTCCGCTTCGAAAAGCTTCGCTTTGAAGCGGCCTTCGGTCGTATCGAAAACCGCGTAGGTTTCATTTGCCATAAGCCGATTTTAGTATTCGGCTATTCGGTTCTCCACTTCCTGCCGTCGCGACGCATAATTCGTCGGCCTCTTTCGGCCCCCACGTGCCGGCCGCATAATTCGGGAAATTCCGCGGCGGCAATGCTTTCCACACGTCGATAATCGGCTCTACAACGCACCATCCTGCTTCCACCATGTCAGCCCGCTGGAACAACGTCGCGTCGCCAATCATGCAGTCATAGAGTAGTCGTTCATAGCCGGTCGAAGGCTCCGTCCCGAAGTAATCGGCGTACTGGAAATCCATCTTCACGTCGCCCAGCCGCACATGCGCGCCGGGAATCTTCGCCCCGAAGCTCAGCGAAATCCCTTCGTCGGGCTGGATGTGAATGACGAGCAGGTTCGGCGACAGCTTTTCCACCGGAGTATCACGGAACAGGACGAGCGGCGCTCGCGGAACTGAATCACAATCTCCGTCGCCCGCTTCGGCAGCCGCTTTCCGGTGCGGATGTAAAACGGAACGTCCGCCCAGCGCCAGTTGTCCAACTGCAGCTTCAAGGCGACGAAAGTTTCGACGTTCGATTGCGGGTCGACGAACTCCTCACTGCGATATCCCGGCACTGCTCGTGATCCTCGGATATGCCTTCGCCATACTGCCCGCGTACGGCGCGCGTCAGGACGTCTTCGGGCTGAATCGGCTGGATCGCGTGCAGGACCTTCGACTGCTCGTCGCGCACCGCGTCGGCCTGAAAGGAAATCGGCGGCTCCATGGTGGTCAGCGAGACGAGCTGCAGCACGTGATTCGGAATCATGTCCCGCAGCGCGCCCGCATGTTCGTAATAGCCGCCGCGCCGCTCAACGCCGAGACTCTCCGACACCGTGATCTGCACGTGGTCGATATAGCGGCGGTTCCAGACGGGCTCGAAAATGCCGTTCGCAAACCGGAAAATCAGGATATTCTGGACCGTCTCCTTGCCGAGGTAATGATCGATGCGGTAAATCTGAGTCTCCTTCAGACACCTGGCCGATCTCGGATTCAGTTCCTTCGCGGATTCGAGGTCGTTGCCGAACGGCTTCTCGATGATGACGCGCCGCCATTTGCCGTGGTCCTCGGCGGTCAGCCCCTGCTCGCCCAATTGCCGGATGATCTCCGAAAAGAACTGCGGCAGGGTGGCGAGGTAGTAGAACACATTGCCGCTCGTGTGATACTGGGCGTCCAGTTCTCGGCGATCTTGTCCTTCAGCTTCGACGAAATCGGCCGGGCTTTTGAAATCGCCCATGATGTACGACGCTGCGGTCCGCGATCCACTCGCAGAGGTCGCAGTGATCCGGCGCGCTCCGCGTATTCCTGCAGAGCATTGCGCGTGCTCTGGCAGAACTGCTCTTCCGTCATCTCATCTTTCGCGAAACCGATGATGGCGAATTCCTGCCGGAGCAGCTTGTTGCGCCCCAGATTGTAAAGCGCAGGCAGGAGCTTGCGGGTGGTGAGATCGCCGGAAGCGCCGAAGATCACCATGATGCAATGATCGGCGATGCGCCCCTGATCGAGTTCTGCTTCGTTCTGATGCACCTCGGCCATGTTATTTTTTCCCGGCGGCGTGTTGCTCTATGTGTCCACCGAACTGCTTTCGCATGGCCGAGAGCATCTTCTCCGCGAACGTGTGTTGCTGTCTCGACCGGAACCGCACGTACAGCGCGGCTGTCAGTACATCGGCGGGTACGGCTTCTTCAAGCGCGGCCTGGATGGTCCACCGGCCTTCGCCTGAATCCTGCACATAGCCTTCGTACGTATCGAGATTCGGATCCTGCGCTAGTGCGATGGCACTGAGATCGAGCAGCCATGAGCTGACCACGCTGCCGCGCCGCCAGAGCTCGGAGATTTCGCCGAGGTCCAGGTTGTAACGCATGTTCTCGGGGAGCTCTTTGGAGGTGGCGCTCGCGCATGATGTCGAAGCCTTCGCCGTAGGCCTGCATCAGCCCGTATTCGATGCCGTTATGCACCATCTTGACGAAGTGCCCTGCGCCGTTGGGACCGCAGTGCAGATAGCCGAGATGCGCGGTACGGCCTTCTGTGGGGCGGCCGTGAGTGGGCTCCACTTCGCCCTGTCCTGGCGCCAGCGTCTTGAAGATTGGTTCGAGTTGCCTGAAGACATCGGGCTCGGCCCCGACCATCAGGCAGTAACCGCGATCTATGCCCCAGACGCCGCCGCTGGTGCCCGCATCGACGTAGTGAATGCCGCGGGTTTTGAGGGCTTCCGCGCGGCGAACGTCGTCTTTGTAATACGAATTGCCGCCGTCGATGAGGGTGTCGCCTGGCTCGAAGAGGTCGGCCAGCTTATTGACCATCGATTCGGTGGCCTCGCCGGCGGGCACCATCAGCCATGCGACGCGCGGCTTGGTCAGGAGTTTGACGAAACCTTCGATGTCGGTTGCGCCTTTGATGCCTTCTTTTTCGAACTCGGCGACGGTCGCCGCGTTCAGATCGAAGGCGACGATCTCGTGACCGCCCTTCGTCAGACGGCGCGACATGTTGCCGCCCATCTTGCCTAATCCGACCATTCCCATTTGCATGATTAGCTCAATGCCTCCTTGACTTCAGTTTTCAGCTGTTTGCCAACGTATTCGGCCCGATATACACCGCTTCTGAGGAACCAAGCCTCGGCGCACACTCCGAGCCGAGTCGCTTCGCGCTGACCAGCCTCGCTGGTGTAGAGCCGAAACGCGGATACAATCCGCGTGTCCAAATCGTGTCAGTTTGCGCCAGGCAGGTTCCATCGTCGCTATTCCTCGTCGGAGTTGAGGAACGTTCGGGCGTTGCAGACACGGTTTCCAGCGACATTTGGATTGCAAGGTACAAGTAGGGGCATTAGGTCAGGGCCTCTTTGACTGCTGCTCCCAGCTTCGCAAGTCCCGTCTTTAAGTCTTTGCCCAAGTGTACGCGCAAGGCCCGGCGTGCCGCGTTCGGCGAGGACATCGAAATCACCGCGTGCCTGCGCCGCCTTCACGATTCCGAAGGTATATTTCTGGCCCGGAATCTCGCACGTCCTGCGCGTCATCGCAGGTGACTTGCAGGAACACGCCTGTGTTCGGTCCGCCTTTATAAGCCTGTCCCGTAGAATGCAGGAATCTCGGGCCGAAGCCGAGGCACGTTGCGACGTGCTTGTTGTCGCGCACATCGAGCCGCATCTTCTGCAACGCCTGCTCGTGCTCCGGATTCATCTGAATGAAGCCCAGCAGCGCGAAGTAATCGCCCGGCTCGAATGCGGCCGAGATGGGACCGCAACATTTCCACGGCGGTGGCGCCCTTCAGCTCCGACGAATTCTTTGAGTCCGTGAAGAACTTCATCCCGTCCGCATCGAGAATTGGCGACTCGGCCGGCAACTTGCCCGTCTTGTCGTATTCATCCGTCAGCTTGCGCGTGCGATCTTGGCGGCCTCCACGTCGGGCTGATCGAAGGGATTGATCCCGATCACCGCACCGGCGACCGCAACCGCGATCTCCCAGCGGAAGAACTCGGCGCCCAGTTCGTACTTGTCCGAAATATCCAGACGGATGACCGGTTGCCCGGCCTTCTCCAGCGCCGCCATCGCGTTCTCCTGGAAGGCATCCAGCTCAGGCGTGTAGCGGATGTAGACGAAGGTCCGGTCCTGCCCGTAGACGTCCGGGGCGGCGGCGGGCTCGCGATCGACCGGGATCAGCGCGCGTCCGATCTTGCCGGTCGATTCGGCGATCAACTGCTCCAGCCACGCGCCGACGATCGTAAATCGCTGGTGAGGCGATGATCGTGACTTTATCGTGCCCGTGCTTCGCTAGCGCGCCCAGCGCCAGTCCAAGCGACACGCCTGGATTCTTCTTCGTGTCCGGTTCCTGGCAGTGCTTTGCCATTTCGGCTGCGCGTTCGAGCAAGCATTTTCTCGATGTCCAGCCCGGCTACTGCGCCCGGCACCATACCGAAATCCGACAGCGCGGAATAACGGCCGCCGATCGAGGGAACGCCGTAGCAGATGCGGCTGAACTGATCGGCCTTCGCGACCTGCTCCATCTTCGAGCCCGGATCGGTGACGGCGATGAAGCGGCTGAACCGTCGCGTCCGGATTTCTCGAAGAAATACTGCTTGAAAATATTCGGCTCGAGCGTGCTGCCGGATTTGCTCGAGACGATGAACAGCGAAGTCTTCGGATCGGCAGCCGTCTTCGATGGCCTTCACCTGCGCGGGATCGGTGGAATCGAGAATGTGCAGAAGCGGGATACCCATCCTGCTTGCCGAATGTCACGGACAGCACTTCGGGACAGAGACTCGACCCGCCCATGCCGAGGACCACGGCGTTTCTGTACCCGCCCTCGTGCGCCTGTTCCCGGATGTCGGCGAATAGCTGCTTGTGCTCGAGTTGCTGTTCCGCGATGTGGAGCCAGCCGAGCCATTTGTTTTCGTCGGCGTTGGTCCACAGCGATTTGTCCTGGTTCCAGAGTTTGGCGGTCTTGCCGCTGCTCGACCATTCGTTTCGCGCGGCGTCAAGTTCGCCGGCAATTCCCGGGGGTAGGCTTTCTGTCATTACTCCACTTTGGCCTGGTGGTTGATATCAGGCAAGTTACAAATGAGCAAACGGACACTGGGGTCGAAAAAACGAAGCCATTTGGCCGCCGATGAACACCGATAAGCGCCGATAAGACATTACGGTCGTTAATGAACGTGAATGGGCGTGAATAAAAGGCACGGGTTCAAAGGCACCGGACAGCTTTCTTAAGGCCGCCCGGTGTTTTGATAAGAGCACCGGCGACAAGATCGCCGGCGTTACCAGATGCTGTACCCCTTACAGCAAGGGGTCCCGAGTATCGTTCGGGCGGACCGCCAGATTTGTTTGTCGCTCACTGGTTTGCGCCTACGTTTTAACGTCGCGTGGGTGAGTAACCTTAACGGGCACGCTGCAGCATGCTCCGAGATTGAATCAAGACAGCTGATCCAACGGCTTTACTTTGTAATACTCTCCCGATCGGTAACCCGCACGTAGATAGGCACGGCGGGTTTCACGACTGAAAAGTAGCATGGCGGTGCGGCGGAGGTAGTTGAAAAAACGAAGCCGTTTGGGCGGAAGTGTATGGGGCTCAGCGGATTAGCAATATTTCGCGGATTGGTGAACGCGAGGACTGGGCGTCGAGAAAGTCTGAGCGGCACGTGGTCAGTCCAGGGTGGGAAGGGTGTCCAGCTTTGAGCGGTCGTGGACGACTAAGATTTCGCGCCATGGCCAGGTGAGCGGAGTTTTCGCGGCCATCGCGGTGTCCGGGTCGACTTTGTTGCGCGAGAGGTTGGTGACCATGCCGGTGTCAGTTCGGATGAGATAGGTCTTTGGGAATTTGGGATCGTTGAGTTGGGGGCCGGCTTGCGCGATTTCGGCGATTTCGCCGTCGGGCAGAGTCACGATGAAGGGCAGATCGAAGTCGGGCTTCGAGGGGAGGTGGCTGAGCACCGACGGGTCGGCGAAGTTGAATTCGGTTTTTTCGTCGCGGATGAGGAAGTCCATTAGGGGCGTTGAGGGCGGCAGGATGTAGCGGAAGGCGACGCCGTCGTCGAAGGCTCGGATTTCGATGTCGAGGCGGCGTCCGAGGCTGCCGTTTTGCATGTAGTGGGCGATGGCGGAATTGTAGGGAGCGGACGCGGATGTAATCCGCGTGTCCTTTTTCTCTGCGTACATGAAGCCGGGGTTTTCGGCCAGGTAGGGTTCCTGGTCGCGGATGTCGATGCCGAGCCAGGAGGCGGTCAGGAGGGGTTTGCCTTGGTACGAGACCACGTAGCCTATGCGGGGCCACAGGGCTCCGGGCGGGCTGGCCGGTGAAGAGGCGTGAATTCGAATTGGCCGTTTGGGGAGGTGACGCGGGTTTCATCCTGTTGGGCATGCAGGATGGGAAGCAGAAGAGATAGAAGCAGGAAAGCGCGTCGCATAAAGAGAGAAGGGCTCGCGGGGCTGGTCGCCCGGCGAGCCCTTCAGTTTCAACTATACCGAGCTTACGCCCAGCTATAGCCCGGACTTCGACGAGCGGCAGCGAACGCACCCGCTTGCCCGTTGCCGAGAAGATGGCGTTGGCGACGGCCGGAAGCACCGGCGGCATGGCCGGTTCGCCGAGACCTGTCGGAGGTTGTCGGTCTTCAGGTAATGGATTTCGATCTCCGGCGGCGCCTGCGCCATGCGAACCATCTTGTGCTGGTGGTAGTTCGTCTGGACGACGCGGCCGCTTTCGACCGTGATCTCCTGGTCCATCAGTTCGCTGAGACCGTCGATGATGCCGCCCTGGATGATGTTTTCGGCGGCGCTGGGATTGATGATCTGGCTG
The DNA here is from genome assembly GCA_963834615.1 of uncultured Actinomycetota bacterium. GTDB lineage: Bacteria > Actinomycetota > Actinomycetes > Mycobacteriales > Mycobacteriaceae > Mycobacterium. The sequence goes on along the minus strand of CAWICO010000001.1, from coordinate 85,026 downwards.
CCGACGTCGGCCGCCACCCAGATTTTGTTGACCTTGATTTTCTTGTTGGCGTCGACCTTGACTTCGGCCACTTCGGCGAAATAACCCTGATGGCTGAAATGGAAGGCCACGCCCATGGCCGTGCCCTTGGGGAGCTTGCTTCTTGCCCCAGTCGGACTTCTCGGCCACGAGCTTGAGCACGCCCTTCATGCGCTCGGCGTTCATGCCGGCGCCGCGCGAAACCGCCGCCGCGACCCGCCGGAGGCGGGCCGGAGGAGGAGTGAAGCTATCGAGCAGCGCCAGGCGGAACTCGACCGGGTCCTTACCGGCGGCATGGGCGAGTTCGTCGATGAACGACTGAATCACGAACGCGAAAGCGTTGCTGCTCGGCGCGCGCAGCGAACCGGTCCGGATGCCGAGCGGCTGCACGGAAGCCTGGAGCGTGATAGTTCGGAATGAAAGCGCTGCGGGAACTCGGTCGCGACCCATGGCGCCGGCCGAAACGAAGCTGTCGCCTTCGCCGTAGCTGATGAAGTGATTGTGCCAGGCGACGAGTTTGCCGGAGGCATCGACGCCGCCCTTCAGGTACTGGAAGCCGCCGGGACGATAGTAATCGTGCGTCATATCGTCTTCGCGGGACCACAGCAGCTTCACGGGAGCGCCGGCCTAGTTTCGAGATGTAAGCCGCTTCCACCATGTAGTCGTTGGTCAGACGCCGGCCGAAGCCGCCGCCGCCGCGAACCATGTGCAGCGGTGACGTCGGTCTCCGGAATGCCCAGAGCCTGCGCGGCCAGACGCCGGCCGCTGCCTGGGATCTGGCTGTTGGTCCAGATTTCGCACTTGCCGTCTTTGAAAGCTGGCGGTGCAGTTCTGCGGCTCGAGCGGAGCGTGCGAGATGAACGGATAGGAGTAAGCCGCCTTCGACCACTTTGGCCGCGCTGGCCATTGCGCCGGTCGGGATCGCCATCCTTGCGGATGGTCCGCTGCGGCGCCGGCTTGCTCATCTTCGTCGGCCTTCTGCTGCGAACGCGACGCTGCTGCCGCTGGCGCGCGGACCTTCGTCCCACTTCGACCTGCAGTTTCTTGCGCGCGGATTGCGCGGGCCACCAGGTGTCGGCGACGATCGCGATGCCGTTTTCGAGGCCGGGATCGCCGGGCAGCACTGGCGTCCGTGATATCGGGTCGCGAGTCGACGACGAACGCGTTCTGAACGCCCGGCAGCTTCTTGATTTCGTCGAGGTTCGCGCTCGCCACCTTGCCGCCGAAGACGCCGCACTTTTCGTAGACCGCGTACAGCATGCCGGGCACCGTGACGTCGATGCGAAGATCGGCTTGCCGGTGACGATGTTGGGCATTTCGCGCTGGGTCTGGGAGACGCCGATGATCTTGTAATCGGCGGGATCCTTCATCTTGAGCGTCGTCGAGGTCGGGCATCGGGCAGCGCGGCCATTTTGGCCGCCAGCTCGCCATAGCCCAGCGAGCGATTGGACGTCCCATGATTGACGCTGCCCGAAGCCGGTGGTGACATTCCGCTTCCGGAACGTTCCAGGTTCTGCGCGGCGGCCGTGATGAACATGGCGCGCGCCGGCGGCGCCGGCCTGGCGCATGGGGATCCAGTTGGTCGGCGTTGCGGTGCTGCCGCCGGCGATCTGGCCGGCGTATTTCTTGTCGTCGAAATCGGTCTGCTCGATCTTGACGGACTTCCAGTCGACATCCAGTTCTTCCGCGATCAGCATGGGCAGCATGGTCTTGATGCCCTGGCCGACTTCGGGGTTCTTGGCCATGATCGTGACCGTGCCGTCGGCAGCGACCTTGATATAGGTGTGCGGATCTGGCGGGGGAGGCGGAGGTCCGCCGCGGCCCTGCGCGTCCGCCTCGGGCTCCATATAGAGGCCGATCATGACGCCGCCGGCGGCGGTTGCGCTTACCTTGAGAAATGAACGACGATCAATGTTAGTCGTGTCGTTTTTCATGTCCGATCTCCTTATTTCCTCTTACTTCGCGGCTCGCTGCGACGGGCTTGCGCCGACGCGTTCGGCTGGATCCCGGCAGCCTTGTGGATGGCCTTCCGGATGCGCAGATACGTGCCGCAACGGCAGAGATTGCCGTTCATGGCGGAATCGATATCGGTATCGGTGGGTTGCGGTTTCTTGGCGAGCAGCGCCGCGGCCGCCATCATCTGGCCGGCCTGGCAGTAGCCGCACTGCGGGACGTCGATCTCCGTCCATGCCACCTGGACGGGATGCGTGCCATCGGCCGAGAGCCCTTCGATGGTGGTGACAGCCGCGTTCCCACAGCCGAAACGGGGGTCTGGCAAGCGCGGGTCGCTTTGCCGTTCGAGGTGAACGGTGCACGCTGCGCACTGGCCGATGCCGCAGCCGTACTTCGTGCCCTTGAGATTCATGAGGTCCCGAAGCACCCAGAGCAGGGGCATGTCGGGTGGCGCGTCGACCGTAGTGGACTGCCCGTTTACTTTCAGTTTGTAGGCCATAGAGTTTTACTCTCGATCATCCAGATGATATACGATTCGGGGCCTGGCGGGAGGAGCGGATTGTAAAGGTTTGGGGGTTGGCGGGGATAGATTACAGTGTCTTGGGAAAGTGGCGGGCGATGCGGCGCTCCGCGTGCGAAACTGGGTTCGTGGAAAAGTACGCGGTCGTCATCCATAAAGATCCAGAGGCGGGTTTCTGGGCGGAGGTACCTGCTCTGCCCGGTGCTACTCGCAGCGTGAGACGGCCGAGGAATTGATGGAGAATGTCCGCGAGGCGATCTCGGGCGTCTGTTGAGGTTGGGTTGTGCTGAACGACCGCGCACGCGTGTCAAGAGGAAACACCTCCGAGGGACCTGCCGATTTGGGAAGTCATCGCCCGGAATATGAGCGATGTTCCAGTCGAAGAATTTGAGAAACTTCCGCGGGATGGCGCCACACGGGTGGATCACTACCTGTACGGTGGTGCTGGGAATAAAGGAGTTTGACGGCCTTCCGCTCGCGGGCAAAGGCCTGAATGAAAAGGACACCGGCATTCGGCTGCGAGTCCGACACGTGGGAAACAGCGACCCCTTCGTGGATGCCGGGGTCAACCCCGAGCGGGAACCCCTGAAGGGGATTCCCGGCACGGCACGCAGAGTGCGTGCGCCACGATGCCGATCAGGATTGTTACTCTGGCCCGCTTGCTGGCAATGTCCCGGATGAAAACCCCGGGCGTCGAGTGAACTCGACGCGGCGACGCACGAGTGCGTACGCCACGTGTGCTGAGGGGAGTTGGGCTTAGCTGAGTGGGGCTGGGCTTACTTGAATGGGTTGGGCTTGATTTAGATGGTGGATGCGTTAACGGGCGGGTTCGGAGGCTCCGAAGTTGTAGTTGTCGCCTTTTCGGCCGTGGAAGGAGTTGTAGACGACGGATGCCGCGTTCCTTCATCAGGCGGGCCATCAGGGCCACGGTGTCCGTTGTGATAAATGGCGGAGGACATTCCGATCGGCACGCCTTCGGCCCAGTTGAGCGGCGTCATCCGGACGCTGCTGACGCCGAATCCGTAGTCTTCGCCTTTGTCGAGAGCATCCAGTTTCGCGCCGTGGTCGACCAGAAGCTGGACCGCTTTGTTGGCGCCTTTGTAGCCAGCGCCGTGCAGGGCCGTGATGCCGTGATCGTTCGCGGCGTTCACGTCCGCGCCGAGGCTCGAGAGCAGCTTGACGACTTCGACAGTCTGGTCCTCGGAATATTCGCGCAGCATGCCGTCCGCCCAGCCTACGCCCGAGGCCACCATCAGGGGCAGTTGTGTGGTCGAAAGTGGGGATCAACGGATCGGCGCCGTGTGCCGAGCAGCAGTCGCACCACTGTCAGATCGCCGCAGAGCGCGGCGCGCAGTAGCGGCGTAGCGCCCGCTTCTTTTAGCCAGAGCGCCGTCATGCCCTGGTGGACTTCGGTATCGGCCTTGATCCGGAGCGTTGGGATTCGGCGCCGTGATCGAGCAGCGTCTTGATGAATCGAGCACGCCATCGTGCTCGGGGCCGGGGATAGCGGTGGTTTCCTGATTGCGGTTTTTCACCGCGAGATAGAGCGGGCGTCCAGCCTTTGGTGTTGGCGAGGTTCGGATTCGCGCCGTGGTCCATCAGGTAAGTCGCGATGTCGTAATAGCCGTTCTGGACCGCCACCAGTAGCGGACTGCTGCCATCGACGGAGGTCTGGTTGACGTCGACGCGCCGGATTTGACGAGGAACTGCACGCAATCCATCGCGCCTTCGCGGACGGCGAAGAGCAGCGGCGTCAGGCCGCCTTTCGGGCGCGCCGGGCCGGCTCCGGCTGCATCTTCGGCGGCGAAGCCCGAGCCCGCGCCGTTTCGAGGGATGCAGGACTGCGGATTGAGCGCGAGATCGGCGCCGCGTGCGGCCAGCAGTTGCAGCAACGTCGGCATGGCCCTGTTCGGCGGCCCACATGGCGGCGGTCGTGCCGCGCAGCGTCTCTTTCGCGTTCGGCTGCGCGCCGTGGTCGAGCAGCATCTTGACGGCGTCGGCATGTGCCGGCTCGCGCGGCCATCATCAGAGCCGTCTCGCCATGCGACAAGACCGGGGCGTTCGGGTCGCTCCGGCTTTGAGGAGCTTGGTCGATCATCGCCGCGCTGCCGTTCTGCGCGGCGAGGAACATCGGGGTTGCGCCGATCGCGGTTCGCCGCCTTCGGCATCGGCGCCGGCGCGGATCAGCAGGTCGGCGGTTTCGAGATCGTTCCAGCGGGCGGCCCAGTGGAGCGCGGTGGTGCCATCGGCTTGCGGCGCGTTGACGTCGGCGTTGCGTCCAGCAGAGAACGCACGGACAATCGCGGTCACTGCTTCGCTACCGCGTCGGCGACGTCGCTGGCCAGCTGGCCGATGCGAGAGCAGGCCGGCATAAGCAACGCCGCAGACTGTCATCGCACGACAAGGGTGCCGGTGCTGTCGCCGAGGCTGGTCTTTCTCGATGCCGAACATATGCAGCGTGGTCAGCAGCAGATTCGCTGTGGAGCCCTTCGGCCTTGATGTGACCTCCACCCTTGTGCTGCCCCATGGCCCCGCCGATCAGCATGTGTCCGACGTTCTTGTGGCTGTGCAGGTTGGAGTCGCCCATGTTGCTGGCCCAGAGGATCAGCGTGTGGTCGAGCAGAGTGCCGTCGCCATCGGAGTGGCTTTCAACTTCTCGAGGAAGTAAGGCAGGCACTGGACGTGGAAGCGGTTGATCTTGGCCCAGTCCTCGGTACGCTTGGGAACGCCGCCGTGATGCGAGGCCGCGTGGTTGGCGGTGGCGACGCCGGATTCGGGATAGCTGCGCATGCTGACATCGTGCGCGTACATCAACGTGGAAACGCGGGTGATGTCGGCCTGGAAGGCCGAGCATCTGCAGGTCCCACATCAGCCTGATGTGTTCTTCGAAGGATTCCGGCATGCCGAACGGGACTTTCGCGTCGGGCGATAGGTCCTTCGATTTCGCGACGTTCTGCAGCCGGCGTTCGATCTCGCGAATGTCTTCGAGATATTCGTTCAGGCGCGTGCGGTCCGTGCCGGGAAGGCTGCTTGTTGAGGCGCGCCACTTCCTGAGTGACCGCATCGAGCAGACTGGCCTTGGCCTGTCTTGCGCGCGATGCGTTCCTGCGCGTTGCCGCCATCGCCGAACAGCCGTTCGAAGACCACCTGCGGATTCGCTTCGTGCGGCAGCGGCTTCGTGGGGCCCGACCAGGAAACGGAATTCACGTACGCGCAGCTATAGCCCCAGGGACAGGTGGCGAGCGCGCTCTGGTCTTCAATGCCGAGCTGGATGCGACGGCAGCGCGGTATCCTGGCCGTACTTCTGCGCGATCATCTGGTCGATGGTGGTGCCGAGGTAGATGTCGTCGCTGACGGTTTTCTTCGGCGGAACGCCGCTGAAGACGGCGGCGCTGCGGGAATGATCGCCGCCGGCTGTGCCGGGAGGCGGCATGGAAGACGTGGCATCCAGTCCGCTGATCACGGTGATGTATTCGCGCCATGCTTCAAGGGGCTTGCAGGACGAAGGGAATTCGCTGACGGCGCCCGTGTTGCTTGGATTTCGCCAGTAATCGGGCGCCCAGCCGTGCGGGCTGAAGATGCCGACGAAGCGCGGAGCTTTCGGCAGTGCCGCCGCGTGGCGAGCGGCTGCAGCGCCGGAACCATCGAATCGAGCAGCGGCAGCGCGAGGGAGACGCCCGAGCCCCGCAGCAGCGTTCGCCTCGGAGATGTGTTTGCCGGTAATGAACATAGTTCGCTCATTGTGAATTTTAGCCGCGCTGAGCGCAGCCGTCGTCTGTCGCGGCTTCCGGTTCATCTGGAAGGCTCGCTGTTCACGATGCCCGATCACGAGCGAAGAGAAACGGTAATCGTTCGTGTCGGCCTCTCGCACGATCGCGCGGACCACCGGCATATCCGGCATACTCGACGCCGCGGCCCAGCGCGTAGGTCAGCAGCTTCTCGGTCACGGTGCGCACGAATTGCGGCGAGTAGCGCACGCAGCGCGTTGCGCAGATCGACCACGCCGTTGATTTTCGTGCCGTCGATACAGCTGGCCGGAGGCATTCGACGTTCTGGCCGCCATCTTTCGGTGCGCCATGTGCCGATGCCGTCGAAGTTCTCGAGCGCGAAGCCGATGGGGTCCATCATTTTGTGGCAGCTGGCGCAGGCGGGATTGGCGCGATGCTCTTCCATGCGCTGGCGCATGGTTTGCTCGGCCGCACCGCCTGCGCGGCAGCTCTTTCAAGGCTGGGACGTTCGGCGGCGGGTCGGGCGGGACCACGCCGAGGATATTCGATCATCACCCACTTGCCGCGCTGCACGGGCGAGGTGCGGTCGGATACGGAGGTGACCAGTTCGAATGCCACCCTTGCCCAGCAGTCCTCGGCGGACGTCGAGCGCGCCTTCGAGCTTCACGCGGCGGAACTGGCTTCCATAGACGTTCGGAATGCCGTAGTGCGCGGCCAGGCGCTCGTTGACGAAGGTGTAATCGCCATTGAGGAGATCGATGACGCTGCGATCTTCGCGCATGATGCTTTCGAAGAACATCTCGGCTTCGGTGCGGAAGGCCTGGCGGAGGTTGTCGTCGAAATCGGGATAGATGACGCCTTCGGGCGTGGAGCTCTGCAGGGTGCGGAACTGCAGCCACTGGCCGGCGAAATTCTTGACCAGTTCGTGCGAGCGCGGGTCGGCAAGCATGCGGCGGACCTGCTGCTCGAGCACGGCGGGTTCGTGCAGTTTCTTCTGCGAGGCCAGAGTCAGCAGCTCGTCGTCGGGGCCGCTGCTCCAGAGGAAGAAAGACAGGCGCGATGCGAGTTCCAGATCGCTGATGCGATAGGCCTGGCCGGGCTTGACGCTGGCGGGCGCGTCTTCGGTGCGGAACACAAATTCGGGATGGGCGAGGATGAACTGCAGGCGCGCGTTCGATGCCGTCCTCGAAATCTGCCGCTGTTGCGTCCGGCCTGATAGAAGCCGAGCAGCTTTCGGTGTCGCTATCGGTGATCGGCCGGCGGTAGGCCTGGCGCGCGAGCGTCGTGAGGATCTTGCGCGCGCAGGGCAATTCCTCGCGCGGAGTCTGCGGGATGGCAGGTCAGAATCTTGCTGCGGCTGGGCGTATCGCGTCGGACGCGTCGCCGTTGTACGGGCCGGAGATCGTGACCGAACTCACCTGCGGGGTGAAGGTGAAACCGTCGATCAGATTGTCGTCGAGAATGCTGCGCTGGTAGTGGCGGTTCAGGTCCACATTCGGGACGTAGGTGGTGGCGATGAAGGCGAGGCCCACGGTGCGCTGACCGGCTTTGACGGTCACGCGGACTTCGTTCTTGTCGCGGTTGGTGGTGAGAGGCACATCTTTGCCGATTTGGAAAAGCTTCACGCGCGCGCCATCGATCGTGACTTCGGCTTGCTCGTCTTCGCTGTCGCCGCCGTAGAGGCCGCCGACGGTGGTGCGGACGGGGATCCAGGAAATCAGAGTATTCGCCATCGGCCGGGAAGTAATGATGGATCAGCATGCCGCCGCGCGTTCCGAAGGGCAGGCCTTCGATGTGGTCTTCCTGCGAATAATCCTCGCGGACGTGATAGACCTTGCGCGACGGGCGCGGTCTCGTGGCCCGAGGGCGAGGCGGCTGATTTTCGTGCGGCGGAGACGTAGCCTTCGACCAGCGCGGGCGAGACATTCAGGCCGCTGACGACGTTGTCGAAACCGTAGCTGGAGTCGTCGGCGGGCAGGTAAGCGGCGGGGTCGATATCGAGGGCCAGCAGATTGTGAATGGCGTTCGCGTATTCGGTGCGGTTGACGCGGTGAACGCCGGGGACGGGCAGATTCGGTTTGGCGGCGGCGGCGCGGTCCAGTTCGTTTTCGAGAGCGACAGTCAGCGCTTCATAGGCGGCGGGGTGGGGCCGCGGCAGCACCTGCGGGCGGCATCATGCCGGCGCGCAGTTTGCGGACGACCTTCTCCCATTGCTCGGCGTTGTTGGCGATGTGGGCCAGGTCCAGCTTGTCGAGCTGCAGCCGGCGGTCTTCAGCTTCTGGTTGTGGCAGGTGACACAGTACTGATCGAGGAGGGCGCGCTGGGTGGAGAGAGGCGGCGTTTGCGCGTGCGTCGTCGCCGTGAAGATGACGCAGATTGCAGGGATCAGGGACGACCTGGTCATGTTTCGGCCGGTGTTTATTATGTCAGTTTTTGGGGACTGGGGTTATAGGACAATGGTTCGAACGGGCATGCGAAGGACAGCCATTCTTGTGTTGGCGGTATTGCAGGCCTGGAGTGTGTCCGCGGCCAGCAAGGACAAGAAGAAAGACCCGATGGAGATCGGCGATCGCAGCGTCGGCAAGGGCCTGAACTTCTACAGCGTGGAGCAGGAGTTGGCGCTGGGGCGGCAGTTGGCGAACGAGGTCCGGCGGGAGGCGAAGATCGTCGAGGACCCCCTGGTTTCCGAATACGTCAATCGGTTGGGCCAGAATCTGGCGCGAAATTCCGATGTCACTTTTCCGATCACGTTCACGCTGATCGAATCGGACGAGATCAACGCATTCACTCTGCCGGGTGGGTTTGTGTTCATCAACACGGGTCTGTTCAAGTTATCGGGGAATGAAGCAGAGCTTGCGTCGGCTATTGCGCATGAGATCGGACACGCGGCCGCGCGGCACGCTACGCGTCAGGCTTCGCGAAATCAACTCATCAGCATGGGCTCGATTCCGCTCATCCTTTTTGGGGGGCCTGCAGGCATGGTTGCGAGGCAGGCCGCGAATGCGGCGGCGCCTATGGCGTTCATGAAGTTCTCGCGGGAATTCGAGACCGAGGCGGATCTGCTTGGGGTCGAGTATCTGTGGAAAGCGGGATACGATCCGACGGCGAGCATCGATCTGTTCGAAGCGCTGCAGTCGACGGAGAAGCGTCAGCCGGGGAGAGTCGCGCGGCTGTTCCACACGCATCCGCTGACGCAGGATCGGATCGAGAAGACGCAGAAGAATATCGATGCGCTGCTGCCTTCGCGCAGTCAGTATGTGTTGAACACGTCCGAATACGAGGAGATTCGTGCGCGGCTGCAGAGTTTGACTCCGGCAAGTGCGGCTGCTTCTGATGCGGACAATCGTCCGACGCTCATTCGGAAGTAATGAAAGCTGCCGTCAGGCTGTGCGTTGCGTTGGCTGCGCTGATGCCGTTGAGCGCGCAGTCGCCGAGGTTCGAGGTCGCGTCGATCAAGCTGAGCAAAGATGCGGCGCCGGGCGGGGATACTCAGATCACGCCGGGACGCTTTCGCGGCAAGGATCTCGCGCTGCAGTGGTTGATCCTGACGGCGTATCGGATTCGGTCCGGCAACTTGTCGGGCGAGTTACCGAACTGGACCATCTCGGAGCGTTACGACATAGAAGCGAAGACCGCTGATCCGGTTGGTGAGGATCAGGTTCTGACGGCGCTGCAGAATCTGTTAGCGGAGCGGTTCGGATTGAAGCTGCATCGCGAGATGAGGGAAGAGCCCGTCTATTTTTTGACTGCGGCGAAGAGCGGCATCAAGATGGCGGCCGGGAGTTGCGTGCCTGTGAAGCAGGATTTCCCTAATGAGTGCTGGAGCCAGGGCGGTCAGGGCCTGATCCATACGCTGGACTGGCGGGGTGTGCGGATGTCCGATCCCGGTGGCGTGGCGTATCGAACGCTGACGGGCCAGCTACCGGGGATGGTGCGGCGGTCGGTGATCGATAAGACGGGGCTTGCGGGCACGTATGATGTGCATCTGCGCTGGGCCAGCGATCCGCCGAACGGAGCGGATGTGGGTGAGCCGGGAGCGCCCTCGATCTTCGACGCGCTGCAGGAGCAGTTGGGGTTGAAGCTTGAGGCCGGGCGCGGGTTGGTGGAGTATCTGGTCGTCGATCGCGTTGAACGGCCGAGTGGGAATTAGTGCCGGTCAAAGGTGAGGGGCGTCGAGTGAACTCGACGCGGCACGCACGAGTGCGTACGCCACGGCTCCGGTGAACGGTAGCTTAGGCGAGGGCGGCTGCGGGTGCGTCACAACGGCGACCGAGAAGCAGACCAATCCAGCAGGAGACCGGCCAGCTGAAGAGCCACGATAGCCAGTACCAGTGCGGCCAGCCGTTGCTCCAGTTGGGGATGATGGCGCCGAGGCCCATGACTGTGCGCACGCTTCGCCCCGTGAGGAGGGCAGCGGTGGAGGGAATCTGTCCGTCCGCGAACTGGCCGGGGAAGATGCGCGATAGCAGCGGGTTGGTCGCCATGACCAGCACGACCGAGAGCAGGTAGCTGCCGGCAACCACGGCGATGGACTTGATCACTTGTTCTTCGCTTTTTTGCCGCTTCCGGGTGGGCGGCCGCGGCGTTTGGGGGCAGCTTCGGCCAGATTCGCTTCATGCAGCCACTTGGGCGGACGGCCGCGCCGGGGGCCGCCTCCGAGTTGCAACCGCTCCAGCGTGACGATGCTTTGTTCTACCTGTTCGCGCCTGAGGCGCAGTTGCTTCAGGATGCCTTCGATGTCCACGATTCGTCCCGTCGCCGATGAATCGGCTCTTTACGTTTATTTCGATTGGCCGTTCGCAGCCGCCGAACGGATCGATCAATACTAACTCTGTTGATTGTACGGCGATACGGGAGAGAAAGCGATGCCTGAAATCGGAGTGATTTCTAATTCAGATGGCGGTAATAGCCGGGCTATTTCTCTCAGGGAAAAGCAATTTGGAAGGTTGACGACCCGGCTGAAAGCCGGCTGCGGCCAAAATTGGCCTCCCTACAGGCCGGTGCAGACAAGGTTTGGGCACGTTCAGACGACGTTGGGGTCGAGCTTGTCGTGGTGTGCCCAGAGGCCCTTAGCGGCGTCGTACAAGAACTTTTCGGGATCCTTCCACGTGCGGGGGAGGCCCTGCATTACACCCTCTTCGAGCATGTCCTTCGGTCCGTCGCCTTCGCGAACCAGTTTGAAGAGACGGGCGCGGAGCTCTTCCATCAGGTCGCGCTCAGTTTTCAATTCGACTTTGGTCATCACGGGACCGTAGGCAGGAACGATCTTTGTCTGGTCATTGCTCAGCTTGAGGAGCGTATCCATGGCATCGACGCGACCGCCGATCCAGGCACCGGTGAAGTAATCGAGCGAGGGGTCGCGCAAGGGCGAGGCGACATCGCCGACCGCAAGGACGTTGGCGGATTTGAAATGAACGTAGATGTCGCCGCTGGTGTGCGCGAGGATCAGGTAGCCGTAATCGATCTGTTCGTCGCCGGCTTTTAGTGAACCGGTGGTGAGAAAAGTTTCGGTGGGCCGGGCGGATTTGGGGCGGGCTTTCTCGTAGCGGTCCTCGGACGGAAGCCAGTAATCGGAAGACATCCACTGGCGAGTGCGCTCGTGCGCGATGATCTTTGCGCCTGCGGTGGAGAAGAGTTCGTTGTTGGCAGTCTGGTCGAGATGGTAGTGGGTGTTGAAGAGGGTCTGCACCTTGCCGGTGGGGGCGAGGTTCTTCAGATCGGCCATCAGCTTGTCGCCGGATTTGGGAGCGCCGCTGTCGACAAGGATGAGTCCATTGGGGGAGGCGAAGGCGATGACGTTGGCCCCTCCGGCATCGAGCACCGAGAGCTTGTCGTTGAGGCGGCTGGCGCGGGGCTGTTGGGCGGTGGCGAATCGCGGGGCCGTCCAGAGGGTGAGTGCGCCGGCCAGGCCGGTCTTGAATGCGTGGCGTCTGTTCATGCAAAATTCCGGATTCATACCAGAGTCCCGGGGTTCATTCTACGCTCTCGTAGAGCGCGTGTTCGTCATTCGCTTCCGTCAGTCTGAAGGTGACGGACTGACCGGCACTGAAACCGTGTTGAACGAGTGAGTCTTCCGGCTGCGGGGTGATGGTGAGGAGCGGGGGCGGGTCGCCATCGAGCACGACACTGTGGATCAGTGCGCCGTTACGGTTGTGCAACTTTGCGGTGAGTTGCCGGGGGATGGCTATGAATTTGGCGCGGCAGGCAGTGCAGAACCACCATTGGGTGCCGGTGGTCAGGGTAATGAAGCTTCCCCAAAGGCCTCGATGAGCTTTCTCGATGGCGGTTGCTCTGCAGCGGGGACAGCGGATTCCGGCGGTGGGCATCAGTGGGTAGCGGCTTCTGGTGTGAGTATTTCCATGCGACTGCTCGCTCTTTTTCAGATGGTCGGGCGCAATTGGGAGGGCGTCGAGTCCTGTATTGCGGCGCACTTCAGCTTAGCGGATGGGCATCCTGCGTTCATGTGTTCTGGCTATTATCCGGTTTATCGGCAAGACGATTCGTCCGCCCATTGAAGTAAGGCGCGTGTGCCCGAATAACGGCCTTGTATCGAGGACAACCCTCAATGGACGGGTGTGTAGTTGGGCCGTGTCGAGCGCAGCGCCTTGTTGATAATTTCCACTTCTTCAGCTTCGCTCACCGGCTTGCGTTGTTCATCTACTTTGGCGAAGTAGTCCCGAAGTCTCGCAAGCGCTCTTTGCGCTGTTTCGATGAAAACCGGGTACGTATGATCACCGATGGTCGAATGCGTTTAATGCCGATGAACTCGTCTTCTGCGACTGGGCGGCCGAGCAGGTTCTCGCCAGCGCGGCGCTGATCGGGAGACAGGTTTTTACGTCGTAGGTCATCTTCGATTTCGTTAGTCGATTGTCGCAGGCGGATGTGAGCGGATGAAGTTGAGATCCGTCAAGTCCTGGGCTGGCGGTTTCCTTCGGGCGAAATTCAAGAAAGTTGATGGGCAGGGGTGTATCTGGTGGGCCCTGCAGGATTTGAACCTGCAACCAACGGATTATGAGTCCGCTGCTCTAACCGTTGAGCTAAGGGCCCGTGTGCTTGAAATTCAACAACGCCCGGATTCGTTCGAATGCCCGCTCAAGACCGTCGGGCATCTGCTGTACATGAGATTGAAACTACTACCTTCCCGCGATTTTCATCATACTGAATCGATCCGCGCCCGCCTCAGGAATTGATGGCGAACCACCGGGCGGGACTGGCAGTCCCGCCGCAGGTTAACAACCTGCCCCACCAAGGCAAGGTGATCGGTCATACGGAAGCATCATGCTTGCTGAAACAGATGTATGGCAACTCAAACTGACGTCATCGCGGCAAAACTCAATTCTCAGCAGTGGATGGAACCGCTGGAGAGCGGACTGAAGAAGAGCCTCGAGAGCGCATTCGCAGCGGACACAAGGGCTGGGAAACCGGTTGAGAATGCGTTGCATGGAGTATGGCTGGGGCATCCGCTGCACCCTATGCTCACCGACATCCCAATCGGGGCCTGGACGGTGGCGATGGTGCTTGACCTTCTTGAAGAGCTCCGCGGCGATAGAAAATATCGCGACGGCGCGGACGCAGCCGTGATGATCGGGATCGTTGGCGCCGGCGGAGCGGCGATCACAGGCCTGACCGACTGGAAGGAAATCGATCAGGATGCAAGGCGCACTGGACTGTTGCACGGTCTGCTCAATACGATCGCGCTCAGTCTATACGCGGCTTCGAGCGTACAGCGGAACCGCCGGAATCGGAGTTCGGCGCGCGCGCTGGCTTACGCGGCCTTTGGGACTGTGATGATTTCAGGGTGGCTGGGTGGGCACCTCTCGTATTCAAACCGAATCGGCGTGAAGCGTGTTGCGGAGGAAGAAGCTCCGGCCGATTTCACACCGGTGTTGAAGGCGAGCGAACTCGAGGAATCCACGCCACGGCGCGTTGAGGTACACGGGTATCCGATCGTTCTCGTGAAGCGCAATAACAGCATCTACGCGGTCGCGCAGACTTGTACGCATGCCGGCGGCCCGCTTGCCGAGGGCAAGGTCGAGGAGGACTGTATACGGTGTCCGTGGCATGGCTCCCTATTCTCTTTGCGCACTGGCGAGGTGGTGGAGGGTCCGTCGGTGCATCCGGTGGCGTGTTTCGAGACGCGCGTATACGATGACCAGATTGAGGTGCGGCTCTCAACGCAGCAAGACGGTTCGCGTTAACGGCGTTCTCGCGATAGGCCAGGCATCGAGACCTTCTCGACGCCCGGTCCTTAACTCTTGGCCGCCTTAATCAGCATCGGCCGAACCTTCGCGTTTTCACGAACCGTATCTCCCGGGCTCACTACCACCTGCTCGCCCATCTCAAGCCCACCCAGAATCTCCAGTTCATCGCCGTAATCGCGCCCCACCTGCACGGTCTGGAAATGAACCACGCCGTCTTTGTCGACGACAGCCACATGGTTCCCATCCCCACGCACCACCAGCGCGTCGGCGCGAATTATCAGCGGCGGCTCCTGCCGCGGAGTTGTGAAATTCACTTCCGCATACATCCCAGGCAAGCAGCAGGCCTTGCGCGTTCGGCACCTGCACCTCCGTCAGCAGAGTGCGAGTCGCCGGATCCAGCGCAGTTCGCTGTGCGCGTCACCGTGCCCGGAAACGTCTTCGAAGGCAGGTCGGGAATTTTCACCTGCGCGGTCTGGCCGACGTGAATGGACGTGGCATCCGCCTGCGGAACATTCACGTAAGTCCGCACGGTTCCATTCTGCGCGATGCGGAACAGCATCGTGCTGCCTTCGGTCACCAGCGCGCCGGTATCCACATTGCGCAGCGTGATCACACCAGCGAAAGGCGCCCGCACCTTCAGATATCCCTGCATCTGCGTCAGCCGACCGAGATTCGCCTCCGCCACTGCAATATTGCTTTTCGCGGCTTCCACCGCCTTCTCAAGCGACTGCACGTTCTGACCGAGCGCTTCAGCACTGCGATTTGTAAGTATCGGCATCCTGGCGCGAAACGGCGCCCTTTCGCAACCAGCGCGTTCCACCGCTCGATACGTGACGCGCGCCATCTCCGTATTCGTCTTGCCTTGCTGCAGATTGGCGTTCGCCTGGTCGAGCGAGGACTTCGCCTGATCCACACTGGCTTTCGCCTGCCGCACCTGCTGATCCAGTTCAGCCGCATCGATCTCCGCGAGCAACTGGCCCTCTTTGACGCGATCCCCGATATCCGCATAACGCTGTCTTGATGTAGCCGCTGGCGCGCGCCAGAACCGGCGCTTCCGTCACCGCCTGAATGTTGCCGGCGAAGCACAACATGCTCTTGCCCGATGCCTGCTCAACCAGAGCAACTTCACCGGCGGCAGCGCCGCCGCGTCTTCCTTTGCCTCCTTGGCCAACGCGGTCTGACGGCTGGTCTCGGGCAGGTATCCGGCGAAAAACGCCACCACAAGATCACCAGAGCGCACGATCGCCGAGCAGCCACAGCGTCGCCGCGGAGGGACGTTTGCGGATGCCCATGCGTACCGCCGTGATGAGCGTCGCGGTGCTGCTCGCGCAGTTTGCGCTTGAGTTCCTCGATTTCGGCGAGTAATGCTCCTCGGTTCTGTCCTTCACCGCTTGGATTAGCTGGCGTCTGCATGGTTCTCGTTAGGGTGTTCCTGCTCGTTTCCTGCCGCTCGTCGGGAGTTGTCTCACGCAGACAAATAGGAGCTGACATCCTCGCGTTCTTCTTCTTCCAGTTTAAGATCGAAATCCACCGGCGGCTTCTTGCGCAGCAGGCTGTAAACGATCGGCACGATAAACAGCGTCGTCACAGTCGCCAGCATCAGGCCGCCGATCACGGCGCGGCCGAGCGGAGAGTTCTGTTCGCCGCCTTCACCCATGCCGAGCGCCATCGGCAGCATACCGATAATCATCGCGCGAAGCGGTCATCAGCACCGGCCGGATCCGCGTCGACCCGGCGGCCAGCGCCGCGGCGCGCGCGTCCATGCCTTCCAGCCGCTGATCGTTCGCGAAAACCACCATCAGAATGCTGTTCGCGGTCGCCACCCCGATGCACATGATCGCGCCCATCAGAGAAGGCACGCTGAAGCGTGGTCTGCGTCACGAACAGCATCCAGAGAATGCCGGCCAGCGCGCCCGGCAAGGCCGTCAGAATGATGAACGGATCCAGCCACGACTGGAAATTCAGCGCCATCAGGAAGTAGACCAGCACGATCGCGAAGATCAGCCCGAGGCCGAGGCGGTAGAACGAAGTCTGCATGGTCGCGATCTGCCCGCGCAAGGTCGAAGTGTCATGCTCTTCGGCAGTCTTCTTCGCAGCCTCATCCATGATCTTCTGCACCGCCGTCGCCGACCGTGCCGAGATCCTGCCGGTCGACATTCGCGTATACGTCGAAGACCGGCTGCACGTCGTAATGATTCACGATCTGCGGAGCCACGCCCCGCGTGGTGGTCGCAAGATTCGCGAGATGCTGGACTGCTTCGCCATTCGCGCCGGGATTGCCATATGCAGCGATGCCTGGCTGGGCGATGCGCCCACGGCCGCGAAGCCCGCGCCTGAGTTGTACGTTGAGATCTTGCCGACTGGGGCGATCGGTGTGCGCATCAGCGCATCGAGCGAATCGATCTTTCGCTGCGGAGTTTGCGCACCGATCTGATACTGCACGCCAGTCGCCCAGTTCAGCCATTGGGCAGGCGCAATCTGCCCGGTGCCGCTGAGAGAAATCAGCAGGCTGCTGGCAACATCGCTTTGCGAAAGCCCACCTGGCCCGCCTTATTGCGATCGACATTCACGCGGATTTCGGGATAATCCACCACCTGATGAACATGCACGTCCACCGCGCCGGGGATCCGGGCGATCTTTCGCTGGAGCGCTCTGGCCATCGCGTAGCCTTCGGCCGCGGCTGAATTGCGGCCGGCGATCTGAACGTCGATCGGCGACGGCAGCCCGAAATTCAGAATCTGGTTCGTGATATTCGCGGCTTCGAAGTAGAATGTCCACGCCCGGAAACGTTTCATGCAGGCGCTTGCGGAGGCGGTCCTGATATTCGAGCGTAGTCGCGGTGCGGTTCTCCTTCAGCGAGATCAGAATTTCACCGTCGCCGGTGCCGAGGGTCGGGTTATCGCCGAACGCCAGGTTGAAGCCGCCGTTCGGAAGCCCGATGTTATCGATGATCGTGCCCAGTTCGTTTCGCGGAACCACGCGGCGTATCTCGTCTTCGATCTGACCGAAGACGACTTCCGCCTGTTCGAGACGGGTGCCAGCGGGCGTTCGCGCATGCAGCCGGAGCTGGCCGGAATCGACGGTGGGGAAGAAGTCGCTGCCGATGAAATGAACCAGTCCGACGGACCCGCACGGCAAAGAGCAGAAAGCCGCATAACACGAGTCTTGCGGTGGTCCAGCGCCAGATCGAGCAGCGAAACATAGAAGCCCCGCAGGCGCTCGAACTGCCGGTTGAACGCATAGTGCACGCGCCAGATCAGACCCTTGCCGCCGGCGGTTTCGCCGTGCTCGCCCAGATGTAGAGCTTCATTTCCGGACGGAGCAGATAATGCACCATGTTCGGGATCGAGCGTGCGCGAAAGCAGATACGAAGCCATCATCGCGTAAACCACCGCCAGCGCCAGCGGCGTGAACAGGATATCGCGCCGCGCCGGTAAGCAGCAGCACGGGCACGAATACCACGCAAATACAGAGCGTGGAAACGAACGCGGGCGCCGCGATCTGCTGCGCGCCATCGAGCACCGCGCGCACCAGCGGCTTCTTCATCGCCATGTTGCGGTGCGTGTTCTCGATTTCGACCGTCGCGTCATCCACCAGAATGCCGACGGCCAGCGCCATCCCGCCCAGCGTCATAACGTTGATCGTCTGTCCGGTGAGGCTTGAGGATGATGATCGAAACCAGAATCGAAAGCGGGATCGAAATGCAGACGATGATCGTGCTGCGCCAGCTGCCGATGAACAGCAGGATCATCAGTCCGGTCAGGCAGGCCGCGATCAGCGCTTCACGCAGAACGCCCTGGATCGACGCGCGCACGAACAACGACTGGTCCGCCAGCATCGCGCAGTTGCAGATCCGGCGGCGCCTGCGGCATCACGCGTTTCTTGATGGCGTCTCTTGATCGCGTCCACGATCGCCAGTGTGGAAGCGCGGCCATTGCGCATCACCACCATCAGCGCGCCCTTTTGGCCGTCCACCCGCACGATTGAAGTCTGCACGCGCCGAACCGTCGCGAATCTGCGCCACGTCCTTCATATAGACTGGCGCGCCGTTCACGATTTTGACGGGAAGGTCGTTCAGTTCCTTAATCGTGCGCGGACTGCTGTTCAGCTTGATCTGATAATCGCGGTCGCCGAACTTGGCGTTCCCGGCGGGCAGAATCAGATTCTGCTGCCCCATGGCAGCCGATACATCGCTTGCCGAAATCTGTTTGGCGTACATCGCGTCCGGATCCAGATCGGCGATGATGTTGCGGAACTTGCCGCCATAAGGATTCGGCACAGTCGCGCCCTGAATCGTTGCGAGCTGCGTTCGGATGAAAGCATTGCCGTAATCGAACAGCGCGGATTCGCTCATGGTCGGGCTGCCTAGACCGATCTGCAGGACAGGAACGCTCGAAACGTCGTATTTCAGGATGTTCGGGGGAAACATGCCCGGCGGGTAGCCGCGAAGATTCGACTGCGCATTCGCGACCACCTGGGCCTGAGCCAGTTCGATTCGCGCCCCGGGATGGAAGTAAACGCGGATCACCGCGACGCCGTTATAAGACTGGCTCTCGATATGTTCGATATCGTTGACGCTGGTAGTCAGGCCGCGTTCGAAGCCAGTGACGACGCGATTGGCCATCTCTTCCGGCGAGAGGCCGTTGTATTGGAAGATGACGCTGAGGATGGGAATGTCGATATAAGGGAAGATATCGATCGGCATGGTGACGATCGAAATTCCCCCCAGGATCATGATGAGAAGCGCCATGATCACGAACGTGTAGGGCCGCCGCAGGGCTAATTTGACGATCCACATGTGGGGTTTAGATCAATTGTACTTTGAGGAATCATTGATCTCAGGCGGTTTCCCATGCAGCACGGTTACTCACAAACATTTACGTTCGGATAGAATCTGCTCATGCGTTTTCTGGCAGTTCTGGTATTGGTCGGTCTGGCGTTTGCCCAGAGCAGCAGGTGTACGTAATAACACACGTGGATCTCATGGGCGCGAATACCGAGGCCGGAGTGGCCCTGCTGAAGCAGTTCGCAGCTGACACACTGAAAGAGAAGGACTGCACCCGGTTCGAGATTCTGCAGCAGGATGGCCGCCCGAACCACCTGACGCTGGTCGGCATCTGGAAGGACAAAAAAGCCTTCGACGCGCACGACTCTGCCCCCTACACGAAAGCCTTCCGCGAAAGAATGCAGCCCCTGGTCGGCAGCCCCTGGGACGAGCGCCTCCACGCCATCGTAAAGCCTTAAGCGTCCTGCTCGGGAAACAGGCCCGGCATCCACCGGCTTGCGAGCGACGCCGGAAATACAAGTCGCAAAGGTGTCCGCACACTATCGGATACAAGCACTCCCTTATCTAGCAGCGCTGAAACGATGCGCCGCGCCTGGCGCTCACCGGTGCCGATAACGGTCTCGACATCAGCTCGCGGCAACTCACCGCGATAAAGGACCGCTTCAAGGATGGCGCCGGCCCGCGAGGGCAAATTGCCGGCTCTGGTTTCCTCTTCGGCCCACATCAGTATGCGCGCGCGCAACCGGTTCGGCTGCATGAGCGCTTCCATGAAAGTTACCTGGTCGATACAAATCCTGAGAAAAAAGCGAGTGAACTCGGCAAGCGCTTCCTCGCTCAAGCTTCCCCGCCCATCCAGATCGTTGCGGCGAGCCATATCGCAATTCGCCAGATGCGCCTTGTAGGTCTCAACCTGACGAGCAAGGCCGCGTGCTACCGACCAGACTCCACCAGTGTCGAGTTCATCCAGCAGGGTCGCGTGCGACATAAGCCTCGCAACACGTCCGTTGCCATCAATGAAAGGATGCATCCACAGCAGGCGATGATGAGCCGCGGCGGCGGAGATGATCGCGTCAGCTCTTCCCACGTTTCCATACACATCTTCGAAGCGCTGCATGAAGCGCGGCAGCGCGCCGGGGCTGATCGCGACGTGCTGTCCGACCTGAACATCGCGGTCTCGCCATTCTCCTGGTCTCACACGAACTCGCTCTTTTGTCCGGGGATCTTCCACCCACAGAAGATCCTCGGGCAGCAACTCACAAAAGCGAAAGTGTGTCTCGCGAATGCCCTCGGCGGTGATGGCTCGGCGGCCCTGCAACCCTCCAGCATCGATCCACTGCTGGACTGCGATGTGGGCCTGCGCTTCGTGTTGCAGGTCACGCTTGTGTGGATCGGCACTGTACTGCTTCTTCAAAGCCCGTTCGATATCCACGGGATGAGTATTATGCCCCTCGATCAGATTTGAGTAGTAGCAGTTCATCGCTCGCACCAGATCGGCAAGCGAAGCCAGCATACTGAGCGGCAAACTTCTCCGAAAGCCGGCCGATTTCTGAGTGAGGTCGAGCGCGAGATCCGTAAGCGATGGTCGGTGTCGCGAACTCTCGCTGAGCAGTAGAGGCTCCATCAGCGACACAACTTCTCCTCGATCGGCCGCGTTGATGTCCGCTTGCATGGCCGTCAGCGAATGTAGTTCAACTGCATTGAGCTAAATCATATAACGCCGATTTCAGGGCTTCAGTTGCCCGTATCATGTCCGCTCAAATGTCCGGATGTGCGTGACGGGCGCTTATCCTTGCAACACCCGCCTCAACTTCTTCTCATCCAAAGCGCCTTCCCACTTCGCCACCACAATCGTCGCCACAGCATTCCCAATCAAATTCGTCGGCGTCAACCCCTCCGACATGAGCCGATGAATCCCCAGCACCAGTGCCACACTCGCCACCGGAATCGTCCCCGCGGTCGCGAGCGTTGCGGCCAGCACAACAAACGCCGCCCCCGCCACTCCCGCAGCGCCTTTCGACGTCAGCAAAAGCACGGCGAGCAATCCAAGTTGCTGTGCCAGATCCAGATGCGTATTCGTGGCCTGCGCAAGAAAAACCGTCGCCGTTGCAAGATAAAGGCATGTGCCATCGAGATTGAACGAGTATCCCGTCGGAATCACAAGCCCCACCACACTCTCCTCGCAGCCCAGATCCTCCAGCCGCGCGATCATTCGAGGCAGCACCGTTTCCGATGACGTGGTCGCGAATACGATCAACAGCTCTTCCCGGATATACCGGATCAGCTTCAGCAGACTAAACCCGCACCACGCGCAAATTGGTCCGAGCACGCCAAACACAAACACCAGGCAAGTCAGATAGAAGCCGCCGAGCAGTTTCCCGAGCGACACCAGCGAGCCCGCGCCGAAGCGCCCCACCGTGAACGCGATCGCTCCGAAAGCCCCCAGCGGCGCCGCCCACATCACGATCGCCACAATCCGGAACAGCGCGCGCGAAGCGATTTCGATGGCGTGTACGATCTGCTTGCCGGGTTCGCCGACGCGTGTCAGGGCGAATCCGAAGAGCACCGAAATCAGCAGCACCTGCAACACATTGCCTTCCGCAAACGCGCTCAACATGGTTTGCGGAATGATGTTCAGCAGGAACTGCACAGGCGTCTGATTCTGCGTCTGAGCCACGTATTGTTTGATCGACGAAGTGTCCACGTGACTGAGAGTCGACGTTCATCCCGCGGCCCGGCTGCAGCAGGTTCACCGCCGTCAGCCCGATCACCAGCGCGACCGTGGTCAGCACTTCGAAATAAACGAGCGCTTTGATCGCAACGCGGCCCACCCGCGCCAGATCGCGCATGCGCGCGATGCCATGCACCACGGTGCAGAAGATGATCGGCGCGATCAGCATGCGGATCAGCTTGATGAAGCCGTCACCAAGCGGCTGCATTTCCGCGCCAAGCTTGGGACGCACTACGCCCAGCAGAATACCCGCCGCCATCGCGAACAAGACTTGAATCCAGAGTTGCTTGTAGAACGGTTTTGGCGCGAGTGAGGCGGTGGCCGGAATCAACGCGCGATCATACCATTAATGAGCTCAACGCTCGGGGAGTTTTCCAAACAATTCTGGGCTCTGGTGATGGCCACGTTCCTTGCGTTCCTCGGAATCGGCACGGTTCTCCCCGGACTCGCCCCGCACGTGCGTCATGATCTCGGCGGCTCCGATGAGACCGTGGGGTACGTCATCGGCGTGTTCTCGTTTATCGCGCTCGGCGCCAGGTTTATTTCCGGGCCGCTCGCCGATAGCCGTGGACGCAAACTTTCCTTCACTACAGGCCTGCTGTGCTGTGGCGCGGCCGGGGCCATGTATCTGGCGCCGTTCGGCATCACTGGCGTCTATCTCGCCCGCGTTCTGCAGGGCTTCGGCGAAGCGTTTCTGTATACAGGCGCTGCCACGTGGGCGGTTGAAGTGGCGGGAGTGCATCGCAGCGCCCAGGCCCTCGGGTACATTTCGAGCGGCATCTGGGGCGGCATGTCCGCCGGACCCGTGCTGGGCCACTGGGTCGGCTCCTTCGCGCATGCCGCGGCAATGCAGATGCTGCTCGCGATAGTTTCTTTCGCACTGCTCCTGCGCGTGCCCGAAAAATTCAAGCCCCACCATCACGGCGCGAAACGAAGCTGGCTGCCCACCAGGATGATCGCTCCGGGGCTGGCCGTGGGATTCGTGAATGTGCATTATCCAGTGATCACGGGTTTCCTGATTCTTCATCTCGCGCAGCACGGAAATTCAGGACCAGCCGCGTTCACGGCGTATGCCGTCGTAATTCTCTTCTCGCGATTCTTCCTCGGCAGTTTGCCCGATCGCATTCACCCGCGCATCACCTATTACACAGGCCTCGCCGGCATGACACTGGGAGTCCTGATCCTGGCCGCAGGGCCGCCTCCCATCATCGCGATCGGCGGCGCGGCAATTCTTGGCTTTGGATTCTCGTTCCCATGGTCATCTGTAGTCTCAACAGTGCTGCGACAAACGCCCGACCGCGAACATGGCTCGGCCGTGGGTCTTCTCGGCGCGTTCTACGATCTGTTCGTCGGCTTCGGATCTTTCGCCGCCGGTGCGGTCTCGGACCGCTTCGGCTACGCATCCGCCTTCGGCATGGCGGCCGCCGCGTTGGGCGTAGCCGCGATTGTGGGCTTGTTCCTGTTCCCCTCCCAGCAACCCGTCACGGCGCTTGAAGAAAGCGCATAACTTTGAGCTCCGGCAGTCGGTTTCCTCGGATTATCCGTTTGGCGAAGAGCCAGACCGGGGGGTCCGGCGCGGATCAGGGGATCCGCCCCACGTGGAATCCGGTTCTGGAAAAGACGAACTCACGCATGCTCTCGTGACCGCATAGAATCAACGTAAGCGCAGAAGCTCATGCCGAGTGAATGGCCGAGAATCCTGGTGTTGCAGTCGGCGATGATCGCGATTGCGGGATCAATCGCGTTCGCACAGCCGTCCCCTGTCCCCTGCACCAACAGACCGAGCATCACGCGCACTCCGCAGACGATCGCCTTCAAAGTGTCGCGGGTGGGAGACCTTCTGGCCTTCGCCTACGATTTGCCCCTCGATCGAATCGAGCGCCGCCCCCAGTGGATGTATGACTACTGCTATGACGTCGAGTTGAACACGCCGGCTCCCGCCAGCTTGCCTGAACAGAAGCAGATGCTGCAGAAGCTTTTCGAAGCCCGCTTCGGTCTCGTCACTCACCGAATCTCCTATCCAAGCCCGGTCTATTTCCTGGTCCGTGGCCCCAATGTGAATCTCACACCGGCGGCTGAGCCCGACGACGCCGGAATTCCCGAGTTTCACACCGAGCCGCCTCAACCAGGCCTCCCACTCTCTCGTGCCATTTACGCGACGCACATGTCAATGAGCGATCTGGCAACCTGGCTGTATTGGCGGGTTCAGTTGCCCGTTCTCGATAAAACGGGGCTCACAGGATTCTTCGACATGGAGATTATGGGAATGCCCGCGAACGGCGCAGCCGACGGGATCATTCGAGCGGTGCAGGATTCCCTCGGACTCATTCTCGAATCACACAAAGGAACCGCGGAGTCGATCATCATCGATCACGCGGAGCAGCCGAAATAAAACTGGTCGGCACCGAAACCTCAATCCCTGAAACGCATGCTATTGTGGGCGCATAGATATAACGTAAGCGCAGTCCGCCACTCGGGCGAACTTTGTGCATCGTTAAAATTGCTCACATGCGCTTCCGCATTGCGATACTCGCGGTCCTGCTGTGCTGCGGGTTTTCTGCACTGCTCGCGTTCCAGGCGAAGTTCAAGGAATATCCCGGCGAAGAAGACAACCCTTCCGAAGTCCCGAAGGACGCCTTCGAGAAGACCGAGTGGACCTTCGCCCGTCTTCGCTATCCTTCCGGCCGCTACGCCGGTTACAGCGGAGAGCGCGGCAGCTGGCCCACCGATTTTCCCAAAGCCGACCGGCAGTTCCTCGCGGGCGTTCGCCGTCTGACCCGCATTCACACCCGCTCCACCGAGCAGGTCATCGACCTGACCAACGACCCCCAGGAAATCTTCAACTGGCCCTGGGTCTACGCCGTCGAAGTCGGCCACTGGGACCTCACCGACGCCCAATGCAAGCTCCTCCGCGAATACCTTCTCCGCGGCGGCTTCCTCATGGTCGACGACTTCCACGGAACGTTCGAGTGGGACGTCTTTACTCAAGGGATGAGTCGCATCTTCCCCGACCGCGCCATCGTCGAAATCCCCGACGCCGACCCGATCTTTCATACGGTGTATGATTTGGATCACCGCGTACAGGTGCCCGGACTCCAGTACCTTTACAGTGGACGTGTGTATGAGAAGGACGGGACGATTCCGCACTGGCGCGGCATTTACGATGACGAAGGGCGGGTTATGGTGGCAATGTGCTTCAATCAGGACGACGGAGACGCCTGGGAACATGCCGACAATCCACAATATGAAGCGAAATACACTTCTCAGGCATACCGATTGGGCATCAATTACGTCATCTATTCAATGACCCACTAAAACGGAGTCGTCGCCGAACCGCAGCCAGCCGCTAAGCACAACTCAGGAAAGGCAAATGTTCGAATTTCTGTTCAAGTACCCGCCAGCCATTTTCCAAAGAGGTAAGTTCGTCCTGCTCTCGGGCTGGCCTCTGTGGCTGCTGCTTCTGCTGATCGTGATTGCGGGCGCGGGGCTGTTCTGGAATATCCGGCAGCGGCACGCGCTCATTTCGCGCCAGCGCTCCCTGGTCATCTGGCTCGCCGAAACGGCCATGATCGCGCTCCTTCTGTTCATGCTCTGGCATCCGGCCATCAGCGTGGCGCGGCTGCGTCCGCAGCAGAATGTGGTCGCCGTGCTGGTGGATCATTCGCGCAGCATGGGCATCGCCGATAACGGCAAACCGCGTATTCAGGAAGCCGAAGACCTGCTGAACACCCAGCTTTATCCCGATCTTGCCAAACGCTTCCAGGTCCGCCTGTACGAATTCGGCCGCGATGCCGCGCGTATCGATGAAGCGAAGAACCTTGTGGCCAACGATAATGCCACGCGCATCGGCGACAGCCTGAAGCACATCGCCAGCGAGGCAGGCACCATGCCGCTTGGCGCCATCGTCGTCATGACGGATGGCGGCGATAACACCGGCGGCATCGACCGCGACGCCGTCTCGAAGTTGAAGCAACTCCACGTTCCGGTACACACTATCGGCTTCGGACCCGACCATTTCGCCAAGGACATCGAGATCGTCGATGTCGCCACGCCTGCCCGCGCCCTCGCGCAATCGCGCTTGAGTGCGCGCGTCGCGATCCGGCAGCACGGTTACGCAGGCCAGAAGGCGAAGCTGATCGTGCGCGAGAATGACCATCCGGTTGCCGAGCAGGAAATCGTGCTCAAGCCCGATGCCGAGCAGAGCGAGACGGTTGTCTTCAATGCGGGTGCGGCGGGCGCTCACAGTTTCCAGATCGGCGTCGCTCCTCTCGAAGGCGAGCAGAACGCGCAGAACAACATGGTGGTGCGCCTCATCAATGTCGCCACCAAGAAGATGCGCATCCTCTATATCGAAGGCGAGCCGCGCTGGGAATACAAGTTCATTCGCCGCGCGGTTGAGGATGATCCTTCCATCGAACTCGCCGCCATGTTGCGCACAACCCAGAACAAGACCTACGTGCAGGGCTTCGGCGATAAAGACCGGCTCTTCAGGAAGGCTTCCCGAACAAGGCCGAGGAGTTGTTCAAATATGACGGCCTGATCGTCGGCAGCGTCGAGGCCAACTACTTCAGCTCCGGCCCAGCAGGACCTCATCCGCGACTTTGCCGATAAACGCGGCGGCGGCGTGCTTTTCCTCGCCGGCCGCTACGCGCTATCGGATGGCGCCTACGCAAAGACACCGATGGCGGAAATGATGCCGGTGCATCTCCCCACCGAGAAAACCTTCAGCCGCGATTTCGCGACTGCCACCCTGACCGATGCCGGCCGCGACAGCGTGATCTGTCGTATTGAAGAGCAGCGCGATGCCAATACGGCCCGATGGCAGCGGATGCCGCAGCTTGCGAACTATGCAGTCATGGGCGCGCCCAAACCCGGCGCGGTTGTGCTGATGAATGTGTCCGAAGCAGGGCATCGGCCGTCGCCGTTGCTGGCAATTCAGAACTATGGACGCGGACGCGTTGGCGTCTTCGCAACCTCTGGCAGCTGGCGCTGGAAGATGTTGCAGGATCACAACGACAAAACACATTCCGAGTTCTGGTCGCAGTTGATGCGCTGGATGGTAACCGAAACGCCCGGCGAGGTGCTGGCGTCCACGCCGCATCAGGTGCTCTCGGACGATACGCATGTGCCGCTGCGCGTCAGCGTGCGCGATAAGAATTACGAGACCGTTTCCGGCGCGACAGTGCAGAGCTCAATCGCTCGTCCGGACGGCGGCACCGACACCGTGGAACTGAAGCCCGATCCGCTCGAACCAGGCACCTACACCGGCGATTACACGGCGGATAAGCCCGGCACCTACGTCGCGATGACGACCGCGAGGCAGGACAAGACGGACTTCGGCCAGGACGCAGTCACGTTCCGGCGCGAAGATGGCGTCGCCGAAAACTTTGGCGCGGCGCAGAACAAAGATTTGCTCGAAAAGCTGGCGAACGATACGGGCGGCAATTACTACACGCCTTCGAACGCGAAGCGGCTGACGGGCGAAGTGGCGGTTTCTGAAGCAGGCATCAACGCGCATGACAACCTTGATTTGTGGGACATGCCGGCTCTCTTCCTTCTGGTAATTCTGATCCGCGGCGGCGAATGGTTGCTGCGCCGCAAATGGGGTGTCGTATGATCCGCGCAATAAGTTGGCCAATATTCACTGTGCTGTTGCTCGCACAGCCGGTTTTCGCCTCCACTTATATCCTGACCGTAGCCGGTCTCGGCGGCGAACCCGACTACGACCAGCGCTTCACTCTGCTGGGCGAACGACACCGACAAGATCCTGAAGAATGGCTCGACCGATCGCGTGGTCGAAACGCTTAAAGGCGCAGACGCGACCAAGCCAAAGATCGAAGCGGCATTAAACAAAATCGCATCGCAGGCGAAGCCCGCGGATGCCTTCGTCCTCATGTTGATCGGGCATGGAACTTTCGATGGCGCGGAATACAAGTTCAACTTGCCAGGTCCGGACATCACGGGAACTGAACTCGCCGCGCTGATGAACAAGGTCCCTGCAACCCGCCAGCTCGTTGTCGATATGACCAGCTGCAGCGGGGGCGCCATCCAGAACTTCAAGAAGGAAAACCGCACCGTCATCACGGCCACCAAGAGCGGCTCCGAAAAGAACGCCACTCTGTTCGGACGCTATTGGGTGGAAGCCCTGCGCGATCCCGCGGCCGACGTGGACAAAAACGAAACCATCTCCGCTCTCGAAGCCTTCCAGTATGCGGACAAAAAAACGTCCGAGTTCTATAAGGAGCAGAAGCGCCTCGCCACCGAGCACGCCCAGATTGACGATCAGCAGCGCGCCGCATCGTTTCCGCTATTGAGATTCGGCTCCGCCGCGGCGGTCGTGAACGATCCCGCTAAAAAAGAACTCGTCTCGAAACGCGAAGACATCGAAAACAAGATCGACGCGCTGAAGTACCAGAAGTCGCTCATGAATCCGGCCGACTACACCAAACAGCTGACCCAACTCCTGATCGAACTCTCCAAGACACAGGAGGCCATCGACAAGTGAGGTATCTGCCACTCCTCCTGGTTTGCGTCTCGGCCTGCTCCGCACAGTCCCTCGATCGTGCCGAATCCCTCTGGCGCGCCCACGACTACGATGGCGCGAAAAACGAATTCGAAGCCCTGGTCAAAGCGAACCCAAAGAACGCCAACGTGCGCGTCCGCTACGCCGAACTGTTCTACGAACGCTTCAACCCCGTTGATGCCAGCAAGCTTTTCCAGGAAGCCCTCGAAATCGATCCCAAAAACGCGCAGGCCATGCTCGGACTCGCCCAGATCATGGGCGACAACTACGATCCAAAAGCCAACGACCTCGCGACCAAAGCCCTCGAAGCCGACCCAAAGCTCTACCAAGCCCACGAATTAATGGCTAAAGTCGCCCTCGAAGACGACAATCACAGCAAAGCCAATCAGGAAGCCGACGAAGCCCTCAAGATTAATCCAGACGCGCTTGAAGCGATAGCCATCAAAGCCTCGCTCGATCTGCTCGCCGATAAACCAAGCCCCTGGGTAGCGAAGCTCGGCAATCGCGGCAAGGGCTACGAAACCATCGCGCATTTTTACATGATCAACAGGCGCTATGAGGAGTGCATCGATTTCTACCACAAAGCAATCGCCGCCACGCCCGACCTCTGGAGCGCGCACTCCCAACTCGGCGTGAATCTGATGCGTCTCGGCCGGGATGACGAGGCAAAAAAAGAACTCAATATCGCCTACGAGAACCACTTCCGGGACGCCGAAACCAGCAATTCACTGACGCTCATCGATAGCTACAAAAAGTTCGAGACGTTCAAAACGCCGACTACCATCCTCGTCTTCAACAAGAAGGAAGCCGATGTTCTGCGCCCATACTTCCAGTCGGAAATGCTGCGTGCGATGGCGACCTACGAGAAGAAGTACCAGTTCAAACTGCCCGGTCCTCTCCAGGTCGAAGTCTATCCGGATCATGACGACTTCGCGGTCCGCACCGCGGGCCTGCCCGGCATCGGCGGCATTCTCGGTGTGACGTTCAATAAGGTCATTGCAATGGATAGCCCTTCCGGCCGTCCTCCGGGCAGCTTCCATTGGGCCAGCACCATGTGGCATGAAATGAGCCACGCCTATGTCCTCACTCTGACTGACGAAAAAGTGCCGCGCTGGTTCACCGAAGGTCTCGCGGTCCATGAAGAGACCACGGCCTCCGGACACGCCGACTGGGGCGACCGCATGACGCCCGACATCATCAACGCAATCAAAGATAAGAAGCTGATGGCAGTCGCGGAAATCGATCGCGGCTTCGTGCATCCCACCTATCCCTCGCAGGTGATCGTCTCCTACTATCAGGCCGGCAAAATCTGTGACTTCATCGCCTCAAAATGGGGCGAGTCGAAGCTGCTTGATATGATCCACGAGTTTGCAAAAAACACGCCCACTGTCCAGGTCATCAAGGACCAGCTCGGGATGGAGCCCGACGCTTTCGACAAGGAATTTCTCGCGATGATCGACAAGGAAACCAGCAAGACCGTGGCCGGCTTCCAGACATGGACCAAAGGCGTTCGCGAGATGAACCAGTTGATGAAGGACTCGAAGTACGACGAGGTGATCGCGAAAGGCAAGGAGATCGAAGGCCTTTATCCCGATTACGTCGAGTCCGGCAACGTGTATGACTTCGTCGCCGAGGCCTGCCTGAAGAAAAACGACAAGGTCTGCGCCATGGAAGAGCTCGGCCGTTATTCGAAAATCGGCGGACGCGATCCCGAAACCATGAAGCAGTACGCCAAACTTCTCGTTGAAGCCGGTAAGAAGAAGGAAGCAGAAGCCGCGCTCGAGCGCATGAACCTGATCTTCCCCATGGATACCGAACTGCACGAGCGGCTCGGCAATCTGCTCATGGAAACCGGCGATTCGAAAGACGCCGTGCGTGAATTCCAGGTGCTCATTGCTCTTCACCCCATCGATGTCGCCGGCACTCATTACAATCTTGCAAAGGCCTTCCAGGCCGCGGGCCAGAAGGATCAGGCCAGAGAGGAAGCCGTCACAGCACTCGAAGCCGCGCCGAATTTCAAGCCGGCCCAGAAGCTGCTGCTCGAAGTCGCCCAATAGCACTCAAAAGGCGTCCCAGGCAATAATTCGAATACACTCATGTCAACCCCCCAAATTGAACCGGATGGTTTGAAATCCCGAGTTGCGCGTTTCCGTGAAGTGGATGCCGAGATCGTCCGGCAGGTGAAGCGCGTCATCGTCGGTCAGGATGAAGTCATCGAGCAGGTGAGGATCGGGCTGTTTGTCGGCGGCCATTGTCTGATCACAGGGTTGCCTGGCACGGCAAAAACCCTGCTGGTGCGAACGATGGCGCAGATTCTGGGCCTTCTTTACAAGCGCATTCAGTTCACGCCTGACCTGATGCCGACCGATATCACCGGCACCGACATCATTGAAGAGGATCCGGTTTCGGGGCATCGCACCTGGACGTTCGTGCAGGGGCCGATCTTCGCCAACGTCCTTCTGGCCGACGAAATCAACCGCACGCCGCCGAAGACACAATCGGCGCTGCTCGAAGCCATGCAGGAGCATTCCTGCACGGTGCGCGGCAATCATTACAGGCTGCCTGCGCCGTTCTTCGTGCTCGCCACGCAGAACCCGATCGAGCTCGAAGGCACTTATCCGCTGCCCGAAGCGCAGCTCGACCGCTTTCTGTTCAACATCATGCTCGATTACCTGACAGCCGAACAGGAACTGTCAGTAGTCGATCTCACTACAACCACTCACGTCGCGAAGGCGGACCCAATCACTTCCGCCGAAGAAATTCTGGACTTCCAGCAACTCGTGCGCATGACGCCAATTGCCGAGACAGTATCCAAATACGCGATCGATCTGGTGCGCGCCACCCGCATGAAGAACTCGGATGCGCCAGACGTGGTGAAGAAGTACGTCAACTACGGAGGCAGCGTTCGCGCCGCCCAGTTCCTTGTATTAGCGTCGAAAGCCCGGGCATTGATGAAAGGCCGTTATCATGTGAGCTTCGAGGATGTGCGCGAGCTATACATCCCGATCCTCCGCCACCGCATTCTGCTGAACTTCCACGCCGAATCCGACCGTTTAAGTTCAGACGATGTGCTGCGGCAGATCCTGGATCTGAAGCCGGCCCCGCGAGAATAAAAGATTAGCCGCAGATGAACACGGATCAACGCAGATACGAACTCTTATTCTTATCGGCGTTGATCCGCGTTTATCGGCGGCGATAGCGAACACGATGATCCAGCAATTTCTCGATCCCGCCGTCCTCGCCTCCATCTCTTCGCTCGACCTCGTAGCGAAGACCGTGGTCGACGGCTTCGTCGCGGGCCTTCATCGCTCCCCCAAGTTCGGCTTCAGCCAGGAGTTCGCCGAATACCAGCAGTACGTACAGGGCGACGATCTCCGGCACGTCGATTGGAACGTCTTCGCTCGCACCGAACGCCTCTACCTGAAGCGCTTCAAGGGCGAGACGAATATGCAGTTGCTGATCCTGCTCGATGCCAGCGCGTCGATGACATACGGCTCGGGCAAGGTTCGCAAGATCGATTACGCGCGGTATGTGGCCGCGTCGCTCGCTTACATGTCGTCTCAGCAGCGCGATGCGACGGGCCTGATCGTGTTCGACGAAGACGTGGAAAGTTACATCGCGCCATCCACCCGGCAGGGCCAGATGATGCGCGTCCTGCATGCGATCGCAAAGGCCGAAGGCAAAGCGCGCACGGACTTCTCCAAGCCCTTCTTCCACTTTCAGCAGTTCCTGAAACGGCGCGGCATAGTCGTAGTCATTTCGGATTTTTACGAAAAGCCCGAGCAGATCGTCAAAGTTGTAGAGCCCCTGCGTTACCGCGGCAACGAAGTGATTCTGTTCCACGTTCTCGACCCCATGGAAATCGCCCCGAAGTTTCGCGACCCTGTGCTCCTCGAAGACGTGGAAGAGAACACCGCGATGGAAGTGTCGCCCGATTACGCGCGCAACGAATACAAACAAAAAATGGACGAGCACCTGAAGACGCTGGCTGAAAAAGTCGCGCGCCGCCGGTCTCGATTATGTCTTCATGAATACCGCAAAACCGCTGGACGAGGGCTTACGCAACTTCCTCGCCCTTCGTCAGAGGAGGATGTAGTTGGGTCTCCTCGCTCCATGGTTCCTCGGCGGCCTGGCAATCCTGGGCTTGCCGCTTTACGTCCATCTGCTCCGGCAATACAAGCAGAAGCCGATTCCGTTCAGCTCGCTCATGTTCTTCGAGCGGAGAACGCAGAGCTCCATCAAACATCGGCGTCTGAAATATTTTCTTCTGTTCGCCTTGCGCTGCCTGTTCGTGCTGCTTCTCGTCCTCGCGTTTGCCCGGCCGTACATTCATTCGCCGGCCATCGCCCGCGCCAACAGCGGCCGCACCATCATCTTCGCCGTTGATAACTCGTTCAGCATGCGGCAGGGCGATCGCTTCGCGAATGCGAAGAAAGCCGCGCTCGATCAGGTCAACGCCATGCATCCCGACGATCGCGGACAGCTGATCACCTTCGGCGGCGCCACGCGCTTGCTCACGGACATGACGCAGGATAAGCAATCAATCCGCGCGGCCGTGCAGGCGCTCGAGCCCGGCGACGACACCAGTTCCTATGCCGAGTTGTCGCGGGTTCTGCGTTCCACCTCGGAAAGCCTCAAGGTTCCGATCTCCGCGTTCATCTTCACCGACGATCAGAAGTCGTCACTGCCAACAGCGTTTTCCGATCTGAAGCTACCCGACGGCGCCAAGATGGAAATCCACTCCGTCGCCACCGACGTCATTCCGAACTGGACCGTCGAGAATGTGGAAGCGCCCGAGCGCGTGTTCGATACCAAGAAGGTGCGAACTGTGGCCACCATCACCGGTTTCGGCACCCCCGAAGCCACGCGCAAAGTAACTCTGCTGGCCAACGGCAAAGCGCTCGAATCGAAGCAGGTGAAAGTCCCGGCGAATGGACGCGGCACGGTCGAGTTCCTCACGCTCGAAGCCCCCTACGGCCTCACCCGTTGTGAAATTCAGATCGATAGCGCCGATCAGTTTCCGCAGGACGATCACTGGCTCTTCGCCGTGGAACGTCAGGATCCCAAGCCAGCGCTACTGATTCGCGCCGACAACGAACCACCAGGCTTGAGTGCGCTTTACGTGAGAACGGCGATGGAATCCTCCGCCGAAGCGGCGTTCAATCTTGAAGTGTTGCCGGTGAGCCAGTCGGCCAACGCGAACGTATCGAAATACGCCTTCGTCATTTTGTCCGACCCGGGACCGCTTTCTCAAAAGCTCTCTGACGCGCTGGATAAGTACGTGCAGGGCGGAGGGTCCGTACTCATGTCTCTCGGGAAGAATGCCACGCCCGGCCGACATCTGCCCGTTGCCGATCTGCAGATGATGAATCTGCACACGGTTGTGGGCGATCGCGAATCGCCGCTGACCGTGGCGAAAGTCGACACGTCGTATCCCTCGTTCGCGCGCGCGCAGAACTGGGGCGGTGTGGAGTTCTATCAGGCGGCGCGAATCCAGCTGCCGCAGGCTTCCCCGCAGCTCCGCGTAGCGGCAACATTCTCCGACGGCTCGCCGATGTTCCTCGATAAGCAGGTCGGCGCGGGCCACGTGCTCGTGTTCACATCGACCTTCGACAACATCGCCAACAACCTGCCTGTCGAACCCGTATGGCTGCCGTTCCTCGATCAGACCACGCACGAAATGGGCGGCATCGGGACGTCGCAGGGGAACTACAAGGTGGGCTCGTTCGTTGAATTGAGGACCCCGCGCGAGAAGGGCGTGCCTGTCGAGATCGTGGGTCCGGGCGACAAGCGGCTCCTGACGCTCTCGGAATCGACCAAAGCGACCAACTTCCAGTTCCCGACGCAGGGCTTCTTCGATATCCGCCGCGCGAACGGACGCGAGGAACTTGCGTCCGTGAATACGGACCGCCGCGAATCCGATTTTTCGCTGGTCCCGGCGGAGACACTGAATTTGTGGAAAAATACTGGAATAGCCTCTGGTACGGAGGCGACCTCGTCAGCCTCGACCGCGTCTGATCAGGGCAACGATAAGGCGGAGTTGTGGCCCTATGTTCTCGGGATGCTGGCGCTGCTGGCGGTAGCGGAATCGGTGCTGGGGAACAGGCACATCGAGGCAACGGAGTAAGCGGTTTGGTGGACGCGCGGATTACATCCGCGTTTTGGTGGCTGGAGTAGAAAGGGAAACGCATGAACCCACTGGAAGGCCTTGCGCAGTATCTTGACCGGCTGGAGCGCAGACTTCGCTTGTTCGCGTGGATGCGCGGAGCGGCCGCAGTCATCGGCGCCGCCCTGGTGCTCACGCTGCTGATCGTGGGCGGCCTGGTCCTGATGGCGTTCTCCCCCGCCTGGCTCCTCTTCGGACGTTTCATCCTCTTTCTCGGCATCGGCGCCGCCGCAGCCATCGGCATCGTGGTGCCTCTTATGCGCCTGAATCGCCGGCGCGCCGCGCAGGAAGTCGAACACCTGCATCCCGGCTTCGATCAGCGCCTGCTCACGTTCACCGAACGCTCCCGCGACAACGCCTCCGACCCCTTCCTCCCGTTGCTCGCCGAAGACGCGCTCATCATCGCGCGCGAGGCCGAACCCGAGCGCATCATCGAAAAGGGCCGACTGGTCCGCTTCGGTTCCATCGCCGGCGCCGCCGCCATGGTTCTCGTTTACCTCATGTTCTGGGGACCCGGCGTGCTGCATTACGGCACCGCTCTCCTGTGGGGCAGCTACGGCAAAGACACCCTCGTAAAGCCGTTCTACAGCATTGAGGTCAAGCCAGGCTCGAAGACCATTCGCCGCCGTTCCGATCTCGTCATCAGCGCCACCCTCAACGGTTTTTCGTCCTCGCACGCGAGCGTATTCGTGCAGTACGCGGGCGCTTCGAAGTGGGAAGAAGGTCCGATGGCCCCGCAGACCTCAGGCGCGGGTTTCTCATTCCCGCTCGTCCGTGTGCCGGATGACGTCCAGTATTACGTCGAGTCCGGCGGCATCAAGTCGCCGACCTACAAGGTCCACACGGTCGATCTGCCCGCCGTCAAGAACATCAAAGTGACCTACAACTTCCCGTCGTGGACGGGAATGGCCGCGCAGACCGAAGATCCGGGCGGCGATCTGCGCGCGGTCGAAGGCACCATCGCGAAAGTCGAAATCCAGACGGATAAACCGCTGAGCAATGCCCAGGTGGCCTTCGAAGACGACAAGCCCCTTCAGCTCGAAGCGACCAAAGACAACAAGACCACCACATCGGTTCCCATCCTCAAGGACGGCACGTATCACATCGCGGTCATGGATCACGGCGAACTCGTGCGTCTCACTGACGATTACTTCATCGAAGCCCGCAAGATCGGCCAGCCCTCCGTCAAGATCACTAAGCCGGGTAAGGACGCCAAGGTCAGCCCGATCGAAGAAGTTCCTGTCACCGTCACCGGTGAAGACGAATATCCTCTGCAGGAACTCGATCTGCATTACTCCGTAAACGGAGCACCCGAAAAGGTCATCTCGATGCTGAAGCAGAAGGGCGCGAAGACGGCCGAAGGCTCGACGCTCCTTTCGATGGAAGACTTCAAGCTCGTGCCTGGCGATATCGTCAGCCTCTACGCCACGCTCAAAGACGGCAAGAACGCGCAGAAGACCGACATGTACTTCATCCAGGCCGTGCCGTTCGAGTACGAATACTCGCAGGGCCAAGGCGGGGGGGGGGGCGGTGGCGGTGGCGGCGGAGCCGATCAGGAAGAGCAGATCTCCGAGCGCCAGAAACAGATCATCGCGGCCACGTTCAACCAGATCAACGGCGACGCGAAGATGAAGGCCGCAGCCGCTGAGAACGGCAAGTACCTTTCGGAAACACAGGCCAAGCTCAGGGACCAGGCCAAGTCATTGTCAGACCGCACCAAGGCGAGGCAACTCGATGGCAGCGGCGCGGCGTTCCAGCAGTTCGTAAAAGAAATGGAAGCGGCGGTCGCGGTCATGTCGCCCGCGTCGGATCAGCTTAAAGCGTTGAAGTTCGGCGATGCCATGCAACCCGAGCAGCAGGCGCTGCAGCATCTGTTGCGCGCGGAATCCACGTTCCGCCAGATTCAGGTGCAGGTGAGCCGCGGTGGCGGCGGAGGCGGCGGTGGTGGCGGTGGAGCCGGGCGCGATCTCGCGAACCTCTTCGATCTCGAACTGGATAAGGACAAGAACCAGTACGAAACCAACGCCGGATCCGCGGCTGAGCAGAAGCAGCAGCAGGTGGATGAGGCGCTCAAGAAGCTCGAAGAGCTCGCTCGCCGTCAGCAGCAGCTTGCCGAACAACAGCAGCAGAACCCGCAGCAGATCGCCCAGCAGCGCTACGAGCAGGAGATGCTCCGTCGCGAAGCCGAAGAGCTGAAGAAGCAGATGGAACAGCTGCAGCGCGGCGATCAATCCGGTCAGCAGAGTTCCAGCCAGTCCAGCCAGCAGAGTGCTTCGAGCCAGGGCAGTTCGCAGGGCAGCAGCGGCGGCCAGAGCAGTCAGCAGCAGCAACAGTCCGCGCGCAACCAGCAGCAGCGCGGCGGTCAAACCGGACAACAGCAGCAGAACCAGCAGCAACAGAAGCCGCAAAATGGGCAGCAGCAGAACGCGCTCAGCCGTGGTCAGCAGCAGCAACTCGATCAGGCCATCCGGCAGTTGCAGGAAGCCGAGCGTGAGATGAGCAATTCGGCTTCGTCACGCCAGCCAGGTCAGGGACAACAGAGCAGCGGGCAGGGACAGAGCGAGGCCCAGAAGGCCGCCGAACGTCTGAAGCAGGCCGGCCAGACACTGCAATCCATGCGCAAGCAGCAAACGGGCAATGAGATCGGCGACATCGCGAATCGCGCCGAACAGCTTGCAGGTCAGCAGCAGGATTTTGAACAGCGCTTACGCCGCAACTTCGGCCAGGGCCAGAGCAATCAGCAACAGGCCCAGCAAATGGCTGACGAAAAGCAGAAGATGCTGGATTCTTACAACCAGCTCCAGAAAGACATGCAGCAGGCCGCGCGCGACGTAGCGGGTTCGCAGCCAGGTGTCTCGAAGGACCTTCGCGATGCCATGGGCAAGAGCCAGCAGGAAGAAGTCGGAACCCAGATGGAACTCGCGCAGGAAATGCTGCGGCGCGGGATGGGTCAATACGCCGTGCTACGCGAAGCTCCCGTGACTCGTTCCCTGAATGAGCTCAAAGACCAGTTGAAGAAGGTCGAAGCCGAAGCCGCGGCGCAGGGTAAGGATCAGGGCGGCCTCGGAGCCGGCGACGACAAGAGCGCCATCGCCACGCGTCAGGCGCTGAACACGACCGAGCAGATTCGGCGCGAAATGGAAGCGCTGGCTCGCGGCCAACAGCGTGGCAACCAGCCCGGGCAGAACAATCAGCCTGGCAATCAAAAAGGAAACCAGCCGGGCAACAACCAGAACGGGCAGCCGAACGGGCAGAAAGGCCAGCAACCTGGTAATCAACCGGGACAGAACGCGTCCGGTCAGCAGCCCGGAGGTCAACAACCTGGCGGACAACAGCCCGGTAGCCAGACCGGTCAGGGTGGAGGCCCGGGCGGTGGTAATCAGACCGGCCAGCAAAATGGCATGGGAGCCCGCGGCGGCCCAGGCAATCCCTACGGCGGCGGTCAGGGAGTGAATCGCGGCGGTGACTATGGCGGAAACTACGCCGGAGGCTACCTCGGACCCTATCCCTACAATCCCGGCGGCGGCGACGCCCGCATGGGCCAACTACCCCAGCAAACCGTGAACCCCGAACAGGCCTACGGCGATCTGATGCGCGACATCGGCCGTCTGCGTGCCCAGGTCGATGCCGGCAACGACAAAGACCTCGCTCGCGAGTATCAGGACCTCGTCCGTCGTGCCCAGCAACTCGATCCGCGCCACATGACCAACGATGGGCAGCTCGGCTCGATCATCGGCGCCCAGGCCATGAATCAGGTGGACGAACTCGAACTGGTACTGCGCAAGAAACTGGCTGCTTCAGACGGCAGCATCAGAAGCACGAACCCCCGCGTGATCCCGCCGGGCTACGCGGATCAGGTCGCCGAATACACCAAGCGCCTCAGCAAGCAATAACGTGGCGCGGGCTTGAGCCTGCTGTGCCGGCGTTTACGCCGGCATCGGCAGACTGAAGGTCTGCCCCACCAAATTGCAACTGCTCGACGATTCGTGGTGGGGCAGACCTTCAGTCTGCCGTGTTTTCAAACCGGAAGGCTTAGCTGGCGCGTTTGCTGCGGCGGTCGGCACGGTCGCCGATGAGGGACGCCACACGGTCCAGCAGCGCGCAGACGTCGTCATTGCTGATCCGGACAGGCTGCTTGCGCTGGGTTAACTCGACCGCTCTGCTCATTTCGGACTGTATCAGCAATGTTGCCGGCCGGAATTCCTTCTGGCGGGCGTACGCCAGCACCCCCGGACCTGCCTGTTCAGATTCGGCTCGCAGATCCGCCACAACCAGCTGATACTCACCTTCATCCAACTTGTGCATTGCTTCCGCGGCCGTGGCGGCGCCGGTCACCGCGTATCCCGCGGTAGACAAGATCGACTTCAGAGCAAGTCGGGAAGGCAGGGTTCTATCCGCCACAAGCACCCGGGCCACGCCTTTTCTTCCGATCTGCGCGTGGGAGGCCGCCGCGAATGAGCCATTCACGGTTACCGATTCTACGGAGAAATGCATTTATGGTTCTAATTTAAAGTAATCACCTCGGAATTCCAAATGAAATCTAATTGCCTGGCCAGGTACCCAGTGTACTAAGCCCTGGGCAAGAGTGACTGTAAGTACTTCATAACATTCTGCGCGACGATAACCGCGCCTTCGGCTGTGGGATGTATTCCATCCGGCTGAGTTAGGTCGGGATGACCACCAACTCCCTCCAGAACGAAAGGAATCCGTGAAAGTTTATACTTGCTTGCCAGGTCGACGTACATTTGGTCGAAGGCCTGGATATAGTCAGGGCCATAATTTCGCGGCAGCGTCATCCCCGCCAGCAGGACCTTGATGTGAGCAGCCTGGAGTTTTTCGATGACCGCCGCCAGGTTCTTCTTCGCTGACACCACAGGCAGACCGCGAAGACCGTCATTGCCGCCAAATTCCAGGATGACGATCTCTGGATGTATTGCCAGGACGATAGGCAAGCGTTCAAGCGCGTCAGTGGTTGTATCACCACTTACGCCCATGTTCACGACGCGATATTTGTAACCGGCCGCATCGATCATCTTCTGCAGATCGTCCGGGTAACTCTTGCCGGGATCCACACCAAAACCCGCCGAGATACTGTCGCCGAACGCCGCGATTATCGGTCGCTTGTCGCTGGCGTCATTTCGGGCTGGCTCGCTGACTGCTTTATCTCCTGCGATCGGCGCAGGAGAGGAGGGTGGCGCCTGGGAAGATCTGTCCTCCTTACTGTCAGACTGATTCCCACACCCGGCGAGCAGCGCGAATGCTGCAACCGGACCGGCGGCCCAAAGCATCAATTTCAATGGCACTGCCATAATCATACTGACGCAAGAGGCCCTTATCTGGAGGCACCGATTTCCCGCCCAATCATCGAAGTGATCGGACTCACCCGGTCCATTCAGACACCCACACACCGCGTCGAAATTCTTCGCGGCATCCATCTGGCCATCCCGCGCGGACAGTTTGTGGCAATCATGGGGCCTTCGGGCAGCGGTAAAAGCACGCTGCTGGGCTTGCTGGCTGGCCTCGACAACGCCACCAGCGGCAAGCTGTTGCTGGACGGCGAAGACATCACCGGCCTATCCGAAGACCGCATGGCCGAGGTCCGCGGACGCAAGATTGGATTCGTTTTTCAGTCTTTCCAGTTGATCCCCACGCTTACCGCCGAAGAGAATGTTCTGCTGCCCGCCGAGTTGGCGGGAGCCGGCGCCGAAACGGCGACCCGAGCCCGTGAGCTGCTCACACGCGTTGGCCTGGCGGACAGGCTCGACCATTATCCGGTGCAACTCTCGGGCGGCGAACAGCAGCGGGTTGCGCTGGCGCGCGCCTTCATCACCCGTCCGCCCATTCTGCTGGCTGACGAACCCACCGGCAACCTCGACGGCCGGACGGGCGAACAAATTCTGGAGATGCTGCTCGAACTCAACCGGCGCGAAGGCGCCACGCTGGTGATGGTCACGCACGATGCCGCGCTCGCGGAACATGCGGATCGCGTGATCACGCTCCGCGACGGCGTCATCGTCAGCGACAAACTGGTAGGCGAGCCCGAGCCGGAAGCCGCTGCCCGGTAATCGATGCCCAAAGCAAGCCCATACCGGACCGCTGCCAAGATCGCATGGCGCGAAACCCGTGCATCATCGGGGCGATTCCTCTTCGTCATCCTCGCGGTCGCGGCCGGCGTTGGCTGTCTGACGGGCGTGCGCGGATTCTCGCGAGCATTCCACACCATGCTGCAGCGCGACGCCCGCACCTTCATGGCCGCGGACCTCACGGTGCGCACATTTCAGTTGCCGACCAGCGCCCAGACAGCCGAAATGGAAAAGCTGGCGCAACGGGGCGTCAAGCGAACTCAGGTTACGGAAACGCTTACAATGGCCTCTCCGCCCAATGGAGAAGCCCCGCTGCTGATCTCGGTGAAAGCGGTCGACCCTGCCGTTTACCCCTTCTACGGAACGGTGAAATTCAATCCGGCGATGACCATCCAGCAGGCGCTTCGGCCCGATACTATCGCGGTTTCCGATGGCGTCCTTCTGCGCCTGAACGCTCATGTAGGCGACAGCGTGCGCATCGGCGGCAAGCCCTTCCGCATCAGCGCGGAAGTAACGAACGAGCCAGACCGGATGACCGGCAGCATTAATGTCGGTCCGCGCGTGATGATGTCGCGCGAGGGACTGGCGCGCACCGGTCTGCTCATTGCCGGCAGCCGCGCAGCCGAGCGATTCCTGTTCAGAGTGCCACCCGCGCTGCAGATCAACTTCGTGCGCGAAGACCTGCACAGCGTGTTTCGCGACGGCCTGATTGCCGATTACACGGAAGCACACCCGCTAATCGAACAGGGTCTGAAGCAATCGACCACTTTTCTTTCGCTCGTCAGTCTGATTGCGCTCGTCATCGGAGCCCTCGGCGTTGCCACCGCGATTCAAGCGCACCTGCAGCAGAAGATGGATTCGATCGCGATCATGAAGTGCCTCGGGGCGAAGTCCGCGCAGGTGCTGCGCATTTACGTGCTGCAAACGGCGGGGCTCGGAGTCGCCGGCAGCCTGCTCGGCATCGTACTCGGAAGTCTGGTGCAAATGGCGTTCCCGGTGCTGCTGTCGCGATATTTCCAAATCGCGGTGGCCCCGCACTTTGACGCCGTGTCCGCCAGCCAGGGTCTCGTCGTCGGTCT
Source organism: uncultured Actinomycetota bacterium (assembly GCA_963834615.1). Taxonomy (GTDB): domain Bacteria; phylum Actinomycetota; class Actinomycetes; order Mycobacteriales; family Mycobacteriaceae; genus Mycobacterium. The sequence goes on along the minus strand of CAWICO010000001.1, from coordinate 43,241 downwards.
GCTCACGGTCCTGCTATTCACTGTTCCGCCGCTGATGGGAATACGGGAAATTCGCCCTGCGCTAATTTTTCGCAGAGAGATGGCCGGGCCGCCCGTATCGTTAGCCGAACGATGGAAAAAGGCCAGTGCGTCCGTTGTCTCCGCAATCATCATCCTGATCTTCGTCGGCGCTCTGGCCGCATGGCTGAGCGACAACGCGCGCACTGGTGTCTACTTCGCGATCGCGATGGCAATCGGACTCGCTTCTCTCGGCGCAGTTGCCTGGATTCTTCTGCGCGGCTTGCGCTGGCTCGGCCGCAACCTGCCAAGAAGTGCCGGACCGATCGTGCGGCAGGGGATTGCCAATTTGTATCGCCCCGGAAATCACGCCGGAGCCGCAGTGATGGCGCTGGGTGTGGGCGTGATGTTTACCGTGACGGTGTGGATCGTCCAGCGCGGTCTATTGCAGGACATTGTCCGCACTGCTCCGCCGGGAATGCCGAACGTTTACCTGCTCGACGTCACAGCCGCGGAGCGCGACGCTGTGTACAAACTGATTTCACAGCAGCCGGGCGTGATCGGGTCGCCGGAAATGATCGGCGCGGTCTCTGCACAGATTCAATCGATTGACGGAGTGCCGTTCGTGCGCGAGAATCAGGTCGGCATGGCTCGCCGTTATGCCCGCGCGACGACCGTGTCACCCGCCGCGACAAAGCCCGCGTTCACCGAGATTCTTGCAGGAAAATGGTGGAGCGACGACCCATCGCGACGGCCCGCCGAGATGGCCCAGATGTCGGTGGCCGAACCGGCTGCAAAGCTGCTTAACCTGCACATCGGATCGGTCGTGGTCTGGACCACGCCTCAGAAAACTTTCTCATCGCGCGTGGCAGCGATCCACAAGAGCGAATCCGTCAGGCTGACTGCACGGATCGAGTTCTTCCTCACGCCCGAAGCGCTCGCCGGATTGCCTGCGATTTACTACGGCGGCATTCGCGCCAATGCGCCATCCGTCCCCGCGATCCAAAAGGCTGTCTACGATAAATTCCCGACGATCACGGTCGTCAATATGGCGGACGTGCTGGATACGATCCAATCCGTAGTCGACCAAATCTCGCTGATCGTTCGCTTCATATCCGGCTTCTCCATCCTCGCGGGCGCCATCATCCTCGCGTCAAGTGTCGCCGGAACCCGCTTCCGCCGTATCCGCGAAGTCGTCATTCTCAAAACCCTGGGCGCCACCCGCAAGCGAATCGCCCAGATATTCTCGGTGGAATTTTTCGTCATCGGAACCGTCGCCGGGCTGATGGGCGGAGTGCTGGCTGGAGGTTTCGCGTGGGTCGTGCTGAACCGGCTGCTCAACGCAACCACTGAGCCCGACCCGCTTCCGATGTTCGTCTCGATCGGCGGCACCGCCCTCCTTGCCATTGCGACCGGCTGGCTTGCCAGTTTCCGTACACTTGGCCAGAAGCCCCTGGAGATTCTGAGGGACGAATGAAAGCCGTCTGTCTGCTGCTGACCGGACTGGCTCTGTTTGGCGCGCAAGGCCTTCAGTTCACGGTCACGGATTCAAAGGGCAAAGAGACCTCGGCAGTAACGCTTGAAGCCGGGCCAGCGGTTGAGGACGGATGGCAGCCAGTCCGTATTGCGCGATCGAAAACAAAGGGTGAGTTGGTTATCGTCTGGCCCTTCGACGCGCTCGCGAAGGTACCCGACGGACCCGAACCGGTGCCCGCCATTGTGATCCAGAAAGGCGATGAGAAAGCGCTCGCCAACAAAGGCGTGGTTGCAGCGATCGCGACTCCGGTTGCTCTTGGCGTCTCGACCCTCGAGCAGGCCGCAGCCAAATTCGGATACACCGCCGATGCGCTGACCAAAGCTTTCGCGGGTCTGCCAGCGACAACCGATGCCTACCAAAAAGGAATCGGATTACTCTACGCCGGTAAAGCCGCGGACGCAGCGGAACAGCTAGCCATCGCGCTCCGGGAGCGGCAACGTCGCCTGACGCGCGTGCCTTCCGACATTTATCCCGCCGCGCTTCTCTATGGCCAGGCGCTCTATCGCGCAAACAAATACGACGATGCAGCGGTAGCGTTCCTGACCGCTCAGAAGCAACGGCCTTCGAGCGAGTTAGCCGCCAAATCCCGCGACGAAGCCCTGATCAAAGCCGGAAAAGTCGACGCAGTGGGCCGGTAGCCGGCCTACTTCGACGCGGCCAGCACCGGCTTCCAGTTACTGGCCGACTGCTTCGCCCTCGCCACCTGATCTGGCGTCAAACCGCTGGCCAGTTCCACGCTCCTGCGTTCCGCCGCCTTCTCATTCTGCTTGAGCGCGACAGCCGCCCAGAAGTATGCCTGCTCGCGGTTCGCAATCACGCCTTGGCCATGCGCAAACATATCGCTGACCCTCACCTGCGCCGCAGCGTAGCCCTTATCGGCAGCCTTTTTATACCAGCGGAATGCCTCGGCCACATCGCGCTTCGTGCCCTTGCCTTTTTCGATCAGTTGACCCAGGTTGTATTGAGCCGGAGCATATCCATTCTCGGCTGAAGCCCGGTAATAACGGACCGCGGTCTTGTAGTCCTGCTCGACCCCGAAGCCATCTTCATACAGCGAAGCGATTCCGTTCGCCGCGTAAGGATCACCCTGGTCGGCTGCCCGTTGATACCACTGGGACGCCTCAATGAAATCCTGCTGCACACCCCAGCCATGCTCAGATCGTAGTCCGAGCCGGAATTGGGCCTGCACATTGCCCTGCTCTGCAGCCATCTGAAAAAGCCGCCAGGCTTCCGCTATGTCTCTCTCGACTCCCATTCCCCGCCCGTACATCAGTCCGAGGTGGAATTCGGCGTCTGCATCGCCCCGGTCGACACCGGCTTTGAACTCGCGCACAGCGGTCGCGTAGTCCTTGTTCTCGAGCGCCTTGACCCCATCGGCGGTTCCGGCAATTCCCATGACCGAAAACCCAACGAACGCTGTCGCGGCAACGAAGCCTGATCTGATGTTCATGTGTCCCCTCTCGAAACGCCTTCCGTAAATCCGGTTTACGTTTCTTTACAGTCACAAACTTTACTCCCGGCAATCGCCGGACGCAAGCCCTTCTGTAAAAAAATGTAACGGCATTTAGGTTGCTTTCGTCCGGGCATGTCCACGCTGACTCAAAACCAACGCAAACACATGCCGGACAATGCATTCGCGTTCCCGGACGAACAGAAGGAACCGATACACGATGCCGAGCACGTCCGCAACGCCATCGCAAGGTTTAACCAGTTACGCGGCGTCACGGACTCCGAACGCGACGCGGCCTGGAAAAGAATTCTCAGCGCCGCAAAAAAATTCCATGTCGAGGTGGAAGAATCCGACTGGCGGGACCTGCCCCACGGCGGTCGCGTGCGTCTGCGATAGCACTCGGGCACTCTACCTGCTCCCACTGGGGCATGGCGAAAAATCTTGAAGGCAAGCGCGTCGCGATCCTTGCCACCACTGGCTTTGAACAAGCCGAATTGCTGGAACCCCGAAAAGCGCTCGAAGAGCAAGGCGCAAAAACACAGGTAATTTCTCCACAGAAGGACAAAATCAAAGCCTGGAATGAGAAGGATTGGGGCCAGGAAGTGAAGGTCGATCTTCCACTCGAAGCCGCCAATGCCAATGACTTCGACGCTTTGATGCTTCCGGGCGGCGTGATGAATCCCGACAAGCTGCGGATGGAGCCGCGCGCGGTCGAATTCGTCAGACAATTCTTCGAAGCCCGCAAGCCGGTGGCAGCCATCTGCCACGGACCGTGGTTGCTGGTCGAAGCCGGAGCCGTGCGCGGACGCACCGTGACTTCGTGGCCGTCGCTACAGACGGATATCCGCAATGCGGGCGGAACGTGGGTGGATCAGGAAGTGGTCGTCGACGAAGGCCTGGTCACGAGCCGCAAGCCGGCCGACATCCCGGCATTCAATAACAAAATGATCGAGGAGTTCGCCGAAAGCCGACACACGGCAGCTCGTTGATTTCTTTGCGAGCCTTGCGCCTTTGCGTGAGACCTATTTCTCTGATTTCGCCGCGTCCGCGAATACCGATTTCGACATGTTGTTGACGATCTTCGCTTCGTTCCGCGCCGTCTCGTAGTAAGCCGTCTTCAGCAACTGATCTTTGCGGCTCAATAGCTGTTCGCGGATCGACTGCTGCACGCGCGGATCGCTCAAATCACGCTGGCCGGCGGGCTCTTTCGAAATCATCTTGAGAATCCGATACCCTTCCGGCGTTCGAATGATCGGTGAGATCTGCCCGGGCTGCAGCGACAGCACCAGTTTCTTCAGGTCCGGACTGCTCTTATCGAGCGCCGATTCCCCCAGAAACCCGAGATCGCCGCCGTTCGGAGTCGTCGCCGGATCTTCGGAATAGTTCTGCGCCACCATGGCGAAATCTTCGCCCTGCTTGAGCCGTGGTCTCGATGCGCCTGAATCTTCCGCTTGGCTTCTTCGTCGTTCTTGGCCTTGTCGTTCTTCAGGTTGTGAACGTTCGGATCGGGTTGCGGCGTCACCACAATCTGCGCCATATGTACCTGCGGCTCGGGCAGGTTGAAGCTCCCGCGATTCGCGTTGTAGAAGTTCGCGACATCCGCGTCCGTGATGTTGATCTTTGACGTGATGTCTTTGTTGAAGAGCTTCTTGACGCTTTCGTCTTTGCGAATACGCGCCTTGAGTTCGTCCAGCTTCAGCCCCCAGTCGCTTCAGCTGCTTGTCGAATTCTTCTTTCGTATAGGGCGCTCTTAAGCTCGTTCAAACGGGCATCCACATCCGCATCCGTGGCCACCAGACCAGCCTTTTCGGCGCGCTGGAGCATCAGTTCGTTGTCGATCAGCGAACTCAGAACTTCGAGGCGGCGCAGCTGGACCTGGTCCTCACTCTCGCCCTCCACCCGTCCGGGAAACTGGGTCTTGTAGGCTTTATCGACATCGCGCGTAATAGATGGGCCGGCCGTTTACGGTCGCCGCCACGTCGGGCGAAGCCGCGCTTCTGCACGCCATGACAGCCAGCGAGCCCAGAATCAAAGCAGCTGCACGCCGGGCCACGGCCGGCACTTCGAAGATTTCTCATCAATGAAATTTCATTATAGTGAGCGGACGCGGACGTACAGACCGCCTATCCGCTAATCTCAACATTGGGCCTGCGCCCATCCCATCCATGGACCATCAGATCTCGCAGCAGCTCTTCGAACGCGCCCAGCTTTCCATCCCCGGCGGCGTAAACTCGCCCGTGCGCGCCTATCGCAGCGTCGGCGGCACTCCGCCCTTCATCGAGCGCGGCGAAGGCGCCCACATCTTCGATGCCGATGGCAACGAGTACATCGACTACATCGGCTCCTGGGGGCCGCTGATCCTCGGCCATCGCCATCCCGATAATCCTCGATGCACTGAACGAGGCCACTCACGCGCGGCACCAGCTTCGGCGCGCCCACCGAGCAGGAAATCGAACTGGCCGAAACCGTTCGCGAGATGTTCCCTCCATGCGAAATGGTCCGCCTGGTCAACTCCGGCACCGAAGCCACCATGAGCGCCCTGCGCGTGGCCCGCGGCTTCACCAATCGCGACCTCACCATCAAATTCGACGGCTGCTATCACGGCCACGTCGATTCCCTGCTCGTGAAGGCCGGCTCGGGCGTCGCCACGCTCGGCCTGCCCGATTCCCCCGGCGTTCCGAAAGGCTTCAGCGACACCACCCTCACCGCGCCGTTCAACAACATCGCACGCCGTGGAAGAGGTTTTCCGCACGCACACGGGACAAGATCGCCGCCATGATCGTCGAACCGGTCTGCGGCAACATGGGCTGCATCCCGCCCGAACGGCGGCTTCCTCGAAGCGCTCCGCCGCATCACACGCGAGAACGAAGCGCTGCTGATTTTCGATGAAGTGATGACCGGCTTCCGCGTGGCGCCCGGCGGCGCCCAGCAGCTCTACAACATCAAACCCGACCTCACCACTCTCGGCAAAGTGATCGGCGGCGGTCTACCCATCGCGGCCTATGGCGGCCGGCGCGACATCATGACGTACGTTGCGCCGAGCGGCCCCATTTACCAGGCCGGAACGCTCTCCGGAAATCCGCTCGCCGTCAGCGCTGGGCTGGCCGTGCTCCGGCATCTTACAGGCGCATCCGGAGATCTACGAGCAGCTCAATCGCGCCACCGGTCGACTGGCAGCCTGCGCTCCGGCGGATGTCACGGTCAATCGCATCGGATCCATGATGACCTGGTTCTTTACCGATCAGTCCGTGACCGATGCGGCGTCAGCCAAGCCTGAGCGATACCAAAACGTTTTGGCAAATTCTTCCACGCCATGCTGGAGCGCGGCATTTACCTGCCGCCGTCGCAATATGAAGCGCTCTTCGTCTCCGCGGCGCACACCGACGCCGATATTGCACGAACCATCGACGCGGCCCGCGAAAGCTTCGCCATCGCAGCCTCCTGATGCGGCACATTTCCGCTAACCTGAAACATCAGTGAACGTGCTTCTTCCATCCATCGCGCTCGCGCTCTTCGCCATCAGCGCGGCGCTCTGGAAACCACTGCCCGCAAGCCGGTCGCGGTTCCGCGGAGGCATTGGCTTTCTCCTGCTCTGGCTGATGCTGTGGGTGGGAAACTCGGCCGCCTCCATGTGGCATTTGAGAAACGAAGTTACCGTCCAGGTGGAAATTGCACTCCTCACGCTCGCCGGCGTGCAGGTGCTTGCGGGACTCGCCTTCGATTTCGCAGTCGAACGCGCACACGTGCCGCGATTTGCCGTCGAGATGGTCCTCGTGGCCGCATATATCGGGATCGTGTTCCACATGTTCTACCAGCTTGGTGTGAACGTGACAGGCATCTTCGCGACATCCGCCGTCGCCACCGCCGTCATCGGTCTCGCGCTGCAGGACATGTTGAGCAATATCGCGAGCGGCATCGCGCTCGAAGTCGAAAGCGATATAGCCGTCGGCGATTTCATTCGATGCGGCGACGCGGCTGGATGGGTGAAGCATGTTCGGCTCCGCCATACATCGCTCGAGACACCGGACGGTCATCGGATACTGCTGCCCAACAGCTTGCTCACGCGCTCGACGGTGACAATCGTCCCGCGTTCGCATCGCAGGTTCGTGCCGTTTCACATGCCGTACGGATGCAACCCGCAGGAATTGATGGATGCGATCACGCACGCGCTCCGTGCCTCCCCGATGCAGGGTATTGCGGTAGATCCGCAGCCTTACTGCATCATCACCGATATGGGGGCGGGCGATATCCGGTACGCTGCGGTTGTCTGGATTCTCGAACCGGGCAAAGAAACTGCCGCGATCTGCGTAGTCCTGAACCGTGTTTATTTTGCGCTCCAGCGAGCCGGCCTGCCCGTCGGCCAGGTCTCGCAGATTCTCGAATTCAAACAGGCCGACGATTCCGCGACGGCCCATCTCAGTCCCTCGGAAGTCTTGCGACGCACTCCGATCTTTCGAACTCTCGAGGATGCCGACCTGTTTAAGCTTGGAGGAAGCATGCGGCGTCTCTCCTTCGCGCCGGGAGAGTTGCTTCTCCGCCAGGGCGACGACGGCGATTCCATGTACTTCGTCACCAGCGGCCAGGTGGCGATCAACTACGTGGGACGCGACCGTGCTGAGATTCAGGTTGCCGTGATCGCTGCGGGAGAGTTTTTCGGCGAGACATCGCTGCTCACCGGCGCCCCGCGCAATGCAAATGCGATCGCATTGACGCGCGTCGATTGCTACGAACTGGCCAAACAGGGTCTGCAGGAGATCATGCAGGAACGAGTGGAACTCGCGGAAGACATGTCCATTGTGATGGCGCATCGCCAGATGGAACTCGATTCCACTCGCGAAAAGCTGGACCTTGAAACCGCTCGCCGCCGCGAAGCCGAGCAGCAGAGCCAATTGCTGGCCCGCATCCGGCGATTCTTCGGCGTGAAGACAACCTCCGCGGGCGTCTGAAACGTTCCACGGGCTAATTCTGAAACACCGACTCCACCGGCACTACAATCACATCTTCCTTCCGCAGCCCCAGTGGAAACCGCTCCACAATCTTGTCCTCATCGAGAACATCCTGCGGCTTCGGAGAGTTGTAATGAATCGGCGTGGCGTCGCTGCCGGTCAAAGCGGCGCGAAGCATCTCGGCATCTTTCGCGACGCCCACGATCTCGATATTCTCCGCCCTCATGTGCCGGCGGATCGCGGCATTCACGTCCGCGGCCGTCAATTTCGCCAGCGCAGTTCTTCATGTACTCGTTGTAGTTCGGAATGCCGTAATATTCGCTGTCGATCGCGTAGCCGAGTTCCGCCGATTTCGTCTTCGTCAGAATGTTGACGTATTTCGAAAGGAAAGACCGCGTCTTCTCGAACTCCGCCTCCGGAATGCCGTTCTTGACCATATTGCTCAGTTCGAACATCGCCAGGCGAAGCGCGAACACCGCATTCGGCGGTTCCAACGGGCGGATCCAGATCTGAAAAATCTGCTCATGGCGCGCCAGATTGGGCTGTGGATCGAAGCGGAACATGCCGCGCGGGAAATATTCGATATAGGCGTAATCGCCGTAATTCAGGCCGCGCAATTCGCGCATGCGGGCGAAAAGGCGGCCGCCGCTCTCGCGATGCTGCCCAAGCCATGACGGCATCACCAGCAGCGCGGGAAAATCCGGATCGCCGCGCTTCACATCGATCGGATAGCCGAGCGACCACGCGACGGATCTCGTGTCTTTTCGCACGAGAGTGACCTGATTATGCGTGATCGGCGCCGGCGCCGGCAGATCGCTCGAAGTCATCGGCGGGGCCCGCCGGCAGAGCGGCGAAATCGCGCTTCACCCGCGCCAGAAACTCCGGCGGATAGCCGCCCGCGATCCCGATGATCAGGTTCGCCTGCGTGTAATGCTGCCGGTAGAAGCCCTGCAAATCAGCGATCGTCATCTTCCGCAGCGCCGAGACTGTGCCGAGATTTTCATGCCCGTAAGGACGTCCCACGTAAATCACGTTGTAGAGCTCCTCTTTGCCAAGCTCTTCGTCGTTGTTGCCGCGCAGACTTACTGCGCAGAGCGTTGACGGAATCGTCGCGCACGCGCTCGAAGTCGTCCGCGCGCCAGCCGGGATGCAGAATCATGTCGCGCATCAGTCGCGTAGAACTTTTCGAGATTGTCCCGATGCGTCTCGCCGACGAAGGTGGTCATCTCTTTGTCGGAGTACACGTTGACCGAAGTCGCCATGGGGTACATCGCATCGACGATTTGCTTGTAAGTGAGGTCTCTTTGTGCCGCCGCTGCCCAGCATTTCGCCGGTCAGATGCGCCAGGCCCAGGTTTGATCGGCGGGATCCGAGGCCGCGCCCGTCGTGAACACAAATGCGCAGCGTGACGAGCGGCGATTTGCCGGGCAGTTCGACAACGCGCGGCTCCGCGAAAGCCGTGCCGCGTCAGCTATTGATAGTGCCGCGAGCAACAGCAGTGTGATCGTCTTCATTTTGCACCCGCCTTCGCGGCAGAGGTCAGAGTCACCACCGTCCGGTTCTTTTCGATCAGATACTTCCTGCGCGGCTTTCTGGATATCCGCCGGAGTCAGTTTGGCATACTCGTCGTAATAGCGGTTGATGGTTTCCGGTGTCCGGCGCAGTGCGACATACCGCGCCACGGTGCCCGCGATCGCCTCACTGTTATTCAGCCGCAGCGCGAATTCATACCGCAGGTGTTCCTTCAGCGCCTCCAGCTTTTTCGCATCGACCGGCTTCGTGGCGAAGCCTTCCGCTGTCGCGATGATCTGCTGCTGGATGGAAGGCAAATCCGCCGCGTTCTTCACGCGGGCAATCACGCCGAACAACTCCGGATCGAGATTATTCGGCGGGCCGGCATTCAGGCTATCCACCTTCTGCTCCTCGATCACCAGCTTTTGATAAAGCGGCGACGTCCGATCGAAGCCCAGGCGCGAGATCGCGTCGAGCGCCGCCGTTTCCTCCGTGCATCGGTGTAAGCGGGGCCCTCGCTAAGCGACCGCCACCCATGGCAAAGTTCCGGTGGGCCAATCGACATGCGCGGTGCGCGGCCCATCCTGCGGCGGCTCGGCGGGGATCGCACGGCTTGAAGCTGCCCCGTTTCCATGTACCCCAGCGCTCGTCGACCAGCGAACGAACGCGCTTCGGATCCACATCGCCCGGCGACGATGATGGTCGTGTATTCGGGCCGGTAATAGCGATCGAAGAACTGGCGGCTGTAGTCATACTCCTCCGGCATGGCCTCGATGTCCTTGAGGAAGCCCATGGTGGTGTGCTGGTAAGTGTGGGTGTTGAATGCGGTGGCGCGAAGCGTCTCGTATAAGCTTCTCAGATCGGGATTGGCGCTGTTCTTGTTGTATTCGCCCAGCACGGCGCAGCGTTTCGGTCTTGAATGCGGCTTCGGCGAACGGACAGATGCTGGAAGCGGTCGGCCTCCATGGACAGAATGCGCGGCAGGTCTTCCTTCGAGAAAGTGGTGTGAAAGGCGGTCAGATCGTCGCTGGTGAAGGCGTTCGAAGCCGCGCCCGCTTTCTGCAGTCTCGCCTCATAGCGTTCCGGCGGAAACTCCGGCGTGCCGCGGAACATCAGGTGTTCGAACAGATGCGCGAAGCCGCTTTTGCCTGGCTCCACTTCATTGCGCGAACCCGCGCCGACCACGATATACAGCGAAACGATATTGGGATAATCGGTGGGAATCGTGATCAGGCGCAGGCCGTTCGGCAGATCCTCCTGAACGTACGGATAAGGGAAGATCTTGGCGGCGGCGAACAAGAGATCGCCGCAGATAAGGCTGAGCGCGAGTACAGTCGCATTTTCCGGCAATTCATCTGTCTTTACAGTGTCGACGCACTTATCGCATGTACATGCCGCCGTTCACGTCGAGCACATGCCCGGTGATGTAGCCCGCTTCTTCGCTCGCCAGAAACCGCACCGCGGCGGCGATCTCTTCCGGGCTTGCCGATTCGTTTCAGCGGGATGGCCTCCGTGATCTTCGCCTTCAGCTCATCGCTCAGCGACCGCCGTCATGTCGGTTTCGATGAAGCCGGGCGCGACGGCGTTCACCGTGATATTGCGCGAGGCCAGCTCCTGCGCGAGCGATTTCGTGAGCCCGATCAAGCCCGGCCTTCGATGCCACGTAATTCGCCTGCCCCGCATTGCCCGCTTCGCCCACCACCGACGAAATATTCACAATCCGGCCCCAGCGCTCGCGCATCATCGGCGGGCATCACCTGCTGGATGCAGAAGAACGCGCCGGAGAGATTCGTCTGCAGCACGGCGTCCCAGTCGTCCCGCTTCATGCGCAGCGCGAGGCCGTCGCGCGTGACGCCGGCGTTGTTCACCAGAATGTCGATGCGCCCGAACTCCTTGGCACGCTTTCGCGAACGCTTCTTTGATGGAATCGTGCGAAGCCAGATCGATCGCGACCACGAATGCTTCGCCGCCCGCCGCGCGAATCTCCGCCGCGACCTCTTCGAGCTTTTCGATCTGCCGCGCCGCCAGCACGACCTTCGCGCCCGCCGCCGACAAGCGCCAGCGCGCACGCGCGTCCAATGCCGCGGCTCGCGCCGGTAATCAATGCGATTCGATTGGTCATGTGAACTTGCAATCATAGTAGATCGAGATGCACCGACATGGCATACGACGATCTGCGCGACTTCATCCGCGCCCTCGAAAAGAACAAAGAACTGAAGCGCATCTCCGTTCGAAGTCGACCCGAAACTCGAAATCACCGAGTTCGCCGACCGCTCCGTAAAGAACGGCGGCCCCGCGCTGCTGTTCGAAAAGCCGAAGGGCTCGAAGGTTCCGGTGCTGATCAACGGCTTCGCCAGCATGCGGCGCATGGAGATCGCGCTGCAGGTCGGATTCGGTGGACGAAGTCGCCGCGCGCATCGTCGAATATCTCGAAATGCGCATGCCGGAAGGCCTGCTCGGCAAGCTCAAGATGCTGCCGAAGCTGGCGGAGATGGGCGCGTTTTTCCCGAAGATCGTCTCGAAAGGCGCTTGCCAGGAAGTCATCAAGACCGAAGGCTTCTCGCTTTACGACTACCCCGTGCTCACCTGCTGGCCGGACGATGGCGGCCCCTTCATCACGCTGCCGATGGTGTTCTCGCGCAATCCGGAAACGGGCAAACGCAACTGCGGCATGTACCGCATGCAGGTTTACGACGAGCGCACCACCGGCATGCACTGGCAGACGCACAAACAGGGCGCGGAACATTACCGGCGGCGTGTGGCCGAAGGCAAATCGACGCGCATGGACGTCGCGGTCGCGATCGGCTCCGATCCCGCGACCATGTACTCGGCGATTCTGCCGCTGCCGCCCGATCTCGACGAGATGATGATCGCCGGTTTCCTGCGCGGCAGTCCGGTCGAGATGGTGAAGTGCCAGACCATCGATCTCGAAGTTCCGGCCAATGCCGAGATCGTGCTCGAAGGCTATGTGGAACTGGGCGAGCTGCGCACCGAAGGCCCGTTCGGCGATCACACCGGCTACTATTCGCTGGCCGATCGAATATCCCGTCTTCCACGTCACCTGCATCACGCAGCGCAAAGAACCGATCTACGCGACCACCATCGTGGGCCCGCCGCCCATGGAAGACTTCTACATGGGCAAGGCCATCGAGCGCATTTTCCTGCCGCTGATGCGCATGCAGATTCCCGAAGTCCGCGACATGTGCATGCCCGCCGAAGGCATCTTCCACAACCTGATGCTGGTCTCGATCCGCAAGTCCTATCCCGGCCACGCGCGCAAAGTGATGAGCGCGATCTGGGGACTCGGCCAGGCGATGTTCACCAAATGCATCGTGGTGGTGGATGAAGACGTGGATGTGCAGAACGTCAGCGAAGTGGCGTGGCGGGCGCTGAACAATATCGATCCCGAGCGCGACATTCAGTTCACGATGGGACCGATCGATTCGCTCGACCATGCCAGCCGGCTGGTGAATTACGGCAGCAAGATGGGCATCGATGCCACGCGCAAATGGCCCGGCGAAGGCTTCACGCGCGAATGGCCGGAAGTGCTCAGGATGACTCCGGACGTGAAGAAGAGAGTGGACGAGCTTATGGAAAAAAGCCGGATTGTAAGCTGCTCGCTGCTGCTCTTCGCGTTCGTCTGCTGCGGCGCCGAAGAGTTCCATCCGATCACGCATCGCCGGATCGCGCAGGTGATGGGCGCGGGCGGCGCGGACTGGCTGGTGCGGCCGGAGCGCGAAGTCGGAAGAACATCCGGATCAGGCGCTCGATGCGATTGGAATCCAGCGCGGGTCGCACGGTCGCGGATATCGGCGCGGGCGTCGGTTATTTCACCTGGCGGCTGGCCGAGCGCGTCGGCCCGACCGGCGTCGTTTACGGCGAAGACATTCAGCAGGCATGCTCGATCAGCTGACGAAGAATATGACGGAGCGGCATCTCGACAACGTGCGGCCGGTGCTGGGAACGATCGACGATCCGAAGCTGCCGCAGAATTCGCTCGATCTCGTCCTGCTGGTGGATGTCTATCACGAGTTCTCCGAGCCCGAGAAAATGCTCGACCGTATTCGGGAATCGCTGAAGCCGAACGGCCGGCTCGTGTTTCTGGAATACCGCGGCGAAGATCCGAAGGTGCCGATCCGGCCGGAACATAAGATGACGGTGAAGCAGGTGCGGGCGGAAGTGAAGCCGGAAGGTTTCCGGTTCGACAAGTCGATCGAAGTTCTGCCGCAGCAGCACATCATTATCTTCAGAAAGCCCTGAGCTCGTCGAGCATGCGATCGATCTCCTCGCGGCGCGATATAAAAATGCGGCGCGGCCCGCACCCAGCCCTGGCGCGGCGCGGTGACGATGCCCGCGTCCTTCAACTTCCGCACGATCAACTGGCTCTCCACGCCCGCTTTCCGAAAGCTGACGATGCCCGCGCCGGTCTCCGCCGACCGCCGCCCCAGCGTTTCGAAACCCATGCACGCTCACGCCTTCCTGCAGATCCGGTCCCCCAGCGCCTGCATCGCAGGGCGCCGTGTTCTCCATGCCGACTTCCAGCAGGAAATCCATCGACGCCCGCAATCCATAGCACCCGATCGTATTCAGAGTGCCGCATTCGTACCGCCCGGCATCGGGCCGCAGCGCCATATCGCGCGAAGCGTAATCGACATACTTCGCGACGTTGGTCCAGCCGAATTCGATCGGCTCAATTTCATCCTGCACGTCCTGCCGCACATACAGCACCCCGCAGCCTTCCGGACCGAGCAGCCATTTGTGCCCATCCGCCGCCAGCGCGTCGATCTTCGCGGCGCGCACGTCGATCGGAAACGCGCCCATCCCCTGGATCGCGTCGACCAGAAAAAAGCAGCCGTGGCGCGCGCAAATCTCGCCGATCTCTTCCAGATCCACGCGATAGCCGCTCAGATACTGCACGAAGCTGATCGCCAGCATCCGTGCGCCTTTGCAGGCGGTATCGATGCGGTCCAGATCGTCGAAGATCGAGAGCCAGCGCACCTCGACGCCCGTCGCCTCCAGCCGCTTCCAGGGATAGAAATTCGCCGGGAACTCTTCCTCGAAACGCCACCACCACATCGCCGCGCTTCCAGCGAAATACCGGTCGCCACCGTCGCGATTCCCTCGGACGTGTTCTTGACGATGGCGATCTCGCCCGGCGTCGCGTTGATCAGACGCGGCCGCGGCGACGCGCACGCCCTGATAGGTCTCCATCCACCTGGCGTAATGCACGCTGCCGTAATCGAGCGCGTCCTGCGCCAGATGCTGCATGGCTTCCGCGGCGCGGCCGGCAAGCGGCGCGACCGCCGCGTGATTCAGATACACCAGCCGCTCGGTAACCGGAAACTCACTCGCGATACTTCTCCCAAAGCTCCATTCAATTCACTCCCGCCCATCAGATCGCTTCATCGGCCTGATCAAAGCAAACACCAGCAGTGCGCCACCACGATCCGCAGAAGCCGGCCACAATGCCGAACAGCATCGGCAGCGGAAACGTTTCATAGACGGACGCCAGCCGGCCCCCGATGTAATCGCCCACCGAGATCGACAGGAACCAGACGCCCATCATCAGGCCGCGCGATGCGCGCGGGCGCCAGTTTCGTCATGGCGCTCAATCCCACCGGGCTGAGGCACAGCTCGCCGATCGTGTGCAGCAGATAAGTGAGCGTGAGCCACCACGGGCTGACCGCGGTCCCATTCGCCACCGGGATCAGGATGGCAAATCCGAGTCCGACAAACATCAGCCCCCACGAAAATTTCGCTGTGCTCGATGGCTCACGCTTTCCCAGCGTAACCCAGAGCCACGCGAAAACCGGCGCAAGCGCAATGATGAAAATCGAATTGAACGACTGAAAATAGCTGGCGCGGAATAAGCCCCACAGCGGCGAATCCCACGCATGCAGATTGGTGTTCCGCTCGGCGAAAAGATTCAGCGTGGAACCGGCCTGCTCGAACGCCGACCAAAACGCGCAGGCAGCCGATGAACAGCACGAGAATCGCCCAGAACCGCCGCCGCTCCACCGGCGAGTAACCCTTCGCCGTCAGGAGCCAGCAGAAGAACGATCACCACGATCGCGGTCAGGATCACGCCGAATACATCCGAAAGTCCTTCGGCGGTGACCGGGAATAACCCACTCAAGCTCAAGCACTGCTGCCGACTGCGATGAGCACCAGCAGTTGCCGATGCCGACGCGCCTGAACAACCGAAAATCCTCCGGCGTTCCGCTGCCGTGCAGTCCCGCCTCTGCCCAGGATACTTGCCGCCGAGCACATACTGAATCACGCCCAGCGGTCATCCCGATACCCGCCGCGCCGAAGCCGTAATGCCAGTTGATGTTCTCGCCCAGGTAGCCGCAAACCAGCGGCGAGATCAGCGCGCCGATGTTGATTCCCATGTAGTAAATAGAAAATCCCGCGTCGCGGCGGGGGTCATTTTCTGTATACAGCGTGCCGACCATGCGTGCTGATGTTGGGCTTCAGCAATCCGGTTCCTACCACAATCAGCGCCAGCCCCAGATAGAACTGTTCAGCGACGGGACAGCCATCGAAAAGTGCCCGAGCGCAATAATGACGCCGCCCCAAAGAACGGCCCGCGCAGACCGATGATTCGATCCGCTATCCAGCCTCCGGGCAGGCTGAGCAGGTAAACCATGGCGGTATAGAGTCCATAAATCGCGCCCGCTTTCGAGGTCGGAAAGCCAAGACCGCCATTCGCAACCGTCGCCGTCATGAACAGAATGAGCAGCGCGCGCATTCCGTAATAGCTGAAGCGCTCCCACATTTCTGTGAAGAAGAGCGTGGAAAGGCCGCGCGGATGGCCGAAAAACGAGCGGTCCCACTTCGCGTTCGGCTCGGCCGCAACGGTTCCGCCGCCACTGTGGCTCACGGGCATGCTACATTCTCGCAGGTGTAATGAGCAATGCACCGGCGACAAGATCGCCGGCGTTACATTAAGCAAAGTGATTACCGACCTGATTCAGATCAAGCAACTCGGCGAAAAGAAGCAGGTCGAGAACGAAAAATTCCGCCGCTATCTCAAACGCCACAACTTCCCGGAGCTGAAATTCCGCCGCGATTGCCGAAGAAATCGAATCGGAAATCGATTGCCGCGCTTGCGCGAACTGCTGCAAAGTGGCGGAGACGGATGTCACGGAACGCGACATCACCCGCCTTTCGAAGTATCTCGGTATCTCGCCGCAGAAGTTCATTGACGAGTACACGACCTCTTCTGCATTCGAACAGAAAGAGCCGATTCTGCGCCGCCGCGACACGGGTTGCATCTTTCTCGATGGGAACGACTGCACCATCTACGAAGCGCGTCCCGACACCTGCCGCGACTTCCCGCATCTGATGCGCGGCGCGGGATCGTTTGAAAGCCGGATGTGGCAGATGGTGGATCGCGCCACCTATTGCCCGATCGTTTACAACTCGCTGGAGACGTTCAAGGGCCTCGTCAAGTTCAAGGGTTGAAACCGCAGTATCTCCGCTACGCTCCAGGCTTGTGCGAAGCAGCCGCGGGGTTCATGCGGGGAGTCACCGTCGAAGATCTCGGGAATGTGCCCGCATCCGCGCGATCGCGCATACTCAATCAACGGCGCAAGCCATTGTTCGAGGCGCTTCAGGCCGGAACCGCAGGCTGGCCGCCACGAACGGCCCCAGCAGCCAGGGCCATACGGTGCCCTGATGATAGGCCGCGTCGCGTATCTCCGGCGGGCCTGTGCATCGCCCACGATAAGCCCGATCGTCCGGCGCCAGCGTGCGCAATCCGTATGGCGTCAGCAGACTGCGCTCCACCGTATCCAGCGCACGGCGCGCCCGATCACCGGGCATCGCGCAATAGCCGAGCGATAACGCGATCAACTGATTCGGGCGGAGTGAAGCGTCGCATGTTCTATCTGGCCGGATGCAGTCATGGAAATACCCGCCACTCTCGTTCCAAAAGAGTTGTTTGAGCGCCTCGCCGGCCTTGCTTGCGAGGCCTTCGTAAAACACTTGCCCGTGTGCGTCACCGAACTCCCGCGCCAGTGACTGCATGAAGCGCAGGGCATTGTACCAGAGCCCTTGTATCTCAATGGGCTTGCCGTTTCGCGGCGTCACCGCGATTCCATTCACACGCGCATCCATCCAGGTCAACTGCGTGTTGTCGTCTCCGGTGCAAAGCAGGCCGTCACGATCCATTCCAATGCCATGGCGAGTGCCGCGCACGTGCCACTCGATCGTGGAATCAAGCGCCTTGTACAACTTCGTATGCACAAACTCGAGGTCGCCGGAATACCTCACGTATTGACGGGCCGCTTCGAAGAGCCACAGGGCCGCGTCCACCGAGTTATACGATACGGGGTCTTGCGTGTTCGGCAGCATGCCCTGGTTCAAAAGTGCTATGTACGCAAGCAGAATTTCGCGCCCGATGTCGAAGCGCACAGTAGCGAGCGTCAAGCCCGGGAGCGAAATCATCGTGTCGCGGCCCCAATCCGTGAACCACGGATACCCCGCGATCACGGTAGCTGTGTTGCCTCGCGTCGCGATGAACTGGTTCGCCGCCGCCTCAATCGTCGTTTTGAAACCGGCACGCCGCTGAATTTCCGCGGACTTCAATTCCCCAAGATCTGCTGCAGTACGGGTACTGGTGGAAGCAATCACGACCGCGTTTCGATCACGCTTCAAATCGAACCGCATCACGCATGGGCAGTACAAGTCTTCGTGAAAGTCGAGTCCTCTTTCGCGCTCCACGGGATATTCGAAGTTCAGAAACCACTCACCCACGCGCTCGACCCGCGTGGCATTGTGTGCAAACTGCAGCCTCGGCAAAGCTCCATAGGGTTGAATTGAAAACAAGCGTTCCGATTCATCGAGCGTCCCATTCAGCGCCTCATTGCGATGCGTCAGTTCATGGTAACCGCGAAACGCAATCAGAGGCCTGATGTCGAGACGGCAGTCCGGTCCTTCAACGAGCGCGTACTCGATGACGACAGTGTTCTCGGCCTGCACCAGAAACACGCGTTTCTCGACGATGGCGCTGCCCGCCTGGAACGTGAAAACAGGAAATGGATCCAGGCGAAACCCAGTCAGCCAGCGGTGGCCGTTGGGGTAGACTGCACCAGGGTAGACGTTTGTGGAAAGCTCGAACGCCTGCCCGTCCACCACAATCGTTTCCTCCAGCTTCGAAAGCAGGAGATATCTGACCATCGGCTCGACGGAAGCAACCAGCAGCCCGTGGTACCGCCTCGTATTCGCGCCGCAGATTGTCGACGACGCAAACCCGCCGAGACCGTTGGTCTCGAGCCACTCCCGCTGGCAGGCTTTTTCGAAGTCCGCACAGGTGTTGCGATCGTATTGAATCACTTCAGGCAGCAGTGATTTCTTCTTCCAGATCGTGCGACTCATGCCGCCACGTGTCCCAAAGATGCCGCATGTGTCTGCTCAGCGCGCGCGGCTTCGTTTCATATACACGTTCGGCCAGCGCAAGCGATTTATCGCGCAACTCCTTCTGCTGCTTCTCGATCAATTCGAGCAGGAGCTCAATATCTTTCGGCTTGCCGTAGAAGGCGGGCTCGGCCATAACACGATCTCTTAGCACCGCGAGATTGTGATCGTCCCCCAGCCATGTTTCGAGATCCTTAAGGCTTTTCTCGTAAGCGCTCATCATGTCGGTCCAGAGGTTCTCGAGCAGTCGCACGTGATACCAGTGGTCCTTCACGCGCTTCCGCATCTGGTGGAAATTATCGGCGCTCGGCTCCTTGTGAACAAGCTTCAGCGCTTTGCGTCCCGCACGGTAGATCCGCTCGAAGCCAGGTTCGATGGCTGCATACCCATCGGTCTCGAGCGGCCAGGTCTTTACCGCTTTACCGGCTTTGGTGAGCGTCGAAGCGGCATCGTCCAGCACGCTTTTGACTTCTTCCGGCTGCACGGATTCCGCCCGCTTCTTCAACAAGCCCGCGCGAATGCTCCTCAACCTGCCGGCGTGCTCTTTTGCGTGTTGCTTCTTCAGGTCGTCAAACGTGCCGATGATGGCAACAGCATCCCGGAGTTCGGAGAGACGATGGGCAATGTCGCGCAGCCGCGCATTCTCGGCCTCGAAAGTCTCGCCCAGTTCGCCACGCATCAGCCGCAGCAGTGCCCGAACCTTCTTGATGCTTTTGCGGGCTTCGTGAACGGCCTCATCACGACGGACCTTTTTCCCGCCCTTGAGATGCTCGCTCGCGGATTCGATCTCGTCCTTGACGACCCGCTTCAGGCCAGTGACTACGGATTCATCACGCTCCAGTCGATAAGCCATCCGCTTCAAGTATGCCCAATGCGACAGCGTTCCGCGTGTGCGGACGCGCACAGAGAAGCACGTGCGAGTTCTACAGTGGCAGTATTGGATCAGTGCTGCCTACGGCCATAGCAACCTGCGCGCGCGATCTGGTTATGACGTACGGTCGAAATGCCACTGCTTACCAGATCCTGAATCCAGGTATCGAACACTGGTTTTCAGCCGCGCGGGACACCGTGGTTGGCTATGTCCGTCGCGGTTCGTGGATTCTCGTGGCCGGAGAACCCGTTTGCGATCAGCGCCGTCTTCGCGACGTCATATCGGAATTCGAAACCTTTGCTCGAGACAAGCATTGTCGCGCGTGTTACGTGCTGGCTACCGAAGCCATGCGGCAAACGGTCGCCGGTTACGCGGCAATCGCGATCGGGGCGCAGCCGACCTGGAATCCCGGAGAATGGAGTACGACCGTCCGTAAACATCGATCGTTCCGTGCCCAATTGAATCGATCTCTGAACAAAGCAGTGGAAGTGCGCGAAGAATTCGCAGCCGGCGCGCGCGAGGACCTGGGAATTCAGCGGACACTGCGTGAATGGCTCGCGAGCCGACGGTTACCGCCGATGCACTTCCTCGTCGAGCCCGAGGTGCTTTCGGGAGTTGTGGAGGATCGGCTATTGTTCGTGGCGCGCCGTAGCGGGAACGTGGTCGCCTTCCTTGTGGCGTCGCCGGTGGCAGGTTGCAATGGCTATCTGATTGAGGAACTCGCCCGTTCGCCCCAAGCACCCAATGGCACGAGCGAACTGCTGATCGATACCGCGATGCAGCGCTTTGCCGAACTCGGCTGCACTTACGCAACGATGGGACTGGTGGCGCTCGCCTCCGGCACCACGGACGCGAATCCGTTCTGGCTGCGCACCCTTATGTCGATCGCGCGGGCGCATGCGAATCGGTTCTACAACTTTCGCGGCCTGGAAAGCTTTCGCAGAAAAATGCACCCGCGTGCGTGGGAAACGCTCTACGCGATTTCGAACGAGCGGACGTTTTCGCCACAGACGCTGTATGCGATGGGAGGCGCGTTCTCCGGTATCTCACCAGTCCGCGCGATTGGGATTGCGGTGCTGAAAGGTGTTAGTGAGGAGATGCGGACGCTTGGCAGGATCGCATCGCGCAAGTGACGGTCAGCACCTGCGCGACACGTTCATCGTAAAACCAGGCGGCGACGAAAGCTAGCGGATGTCCGTCGGCCGAGACTGCCATACATCTTGCGAGCGTGCGAGCGACGGCGGCGCGGGCAGTCCTGCACACGCACTCGATGCAGGATGTGCTGGTGTCAGAAAGAAATGCACGGTCGCACGCGGAGTCGTTTCCGAGTACGAAATGCTGAAGGCGCTTGCCGGTGTTCGCACGCATCTGCACCGTGAATGGATTCCGGTGCTTGATACTTCGCAGGATTGCCGAACGCTGGCCGGACAGGTGCAAAATACGATCGCGTTTTTCTGCGCACAGATGGACTCTACTCGTGGGCAGCGGATATTCCGGAGGCTCGGCGGCATATTGAGGCGCTCGAGATCCTTGCGGAAGCGACGGTGAAGCTGGGAGATATGTCTTCGCGGTAAGGAGGTGCAAGGCTCGGGTTCCTGATGCATTGAACCCGAGGATTTGTTTGTTTTCAGCAGGTTGTTGGGTTCGTTCGGAATTTTTTGTTCTTCCAACACCGCTTCCCGGCTGGGACGATCTCAGCCGGGCAGAGTTCCGGGATCGCACTGGGTTTTGATATTCAGTTTTCAAAGATCACGCAGCCTTCACCGCTGTCACCGGCGGCTGCTTTGGAAAGATTTGTATAGAAGTAAAACAACCGGCGACAAGATCGCCGGCGTTACGTCTCGTGGTCAGGTTCGGTTCGTTTGGTTGCGGGCCAACGGCATCCCGTCAGGTTCGGTTCGTTTGGTTGCGGGGCTTCGCTTTCAGGGCTCACTGGCTCAGGTTCGGTTTGTTCGGCTTCCGGTGTTTCGAATTCTATGGAGATGAATTCCTCTGCGTCGAGAGGAGCTTCCATGTCGGCGAGTTGTTCCTTCTCGCGCCGGCGACGGTCAGCCTGGAGAGAGTCAAATTCGGCTCGCGCGGGTGTATTCGCGACGGACGAGCGACTCGGAACGGCAGATGAGGTCAACCGTCCGCCCATCGGTGGACATCTTGCCGAAGGCAAGAGCGTAGTGTATTTGAGGGTGCCGGTTGAATTGCTGCTCGGCCAGTTCGTCGCCTGAGGCTTTTTGGAGGAGAGCCGCCTATGCGGTACAGGCGACTTCAAAGGTCCAGAGGCGGCGGCGGCGCCACTCGGCGTTGACCATGGTTTCAATGGCGCGCTCTTCGACCTCGTCCAGTGGGCGGAAGCGCTGCTTATAGATATCCAGGAGTTCAATAAATTCCTCCTCGACTTCACCTTCGAGCGTCAGGGAGCGGGCGAGGATCGCGTGGCAGGTGGCATTGCGCGAGGAGCGGGCTTTACCTTCGGGTGTGCGTGGTCCGGCGGAATGGGCGCAGTTGGCGGCGGAGGCGCGCTTGCTTCCGGAGTGGCAGGCCCAGGCGAACTTCGCGCCATTGGCGTGGCTGGCTGCAATTTGAGCTTCTGATCCTGGCATAGTTTTACGCTTACGACCGGAGTGTGGCATGGGGTCGAATCGGATAAATACGGGATCGGGGGTAAAGCGTTGAGTTTAAAGAGGCGATTTATTTCATTGGCGCGTCACCGAAAACCAGCCGGAGACGCGCACGAGCATCGAGTACTCTGGACGGTGTTCGGCGGTCACAATACCGAATTCCTATCGTCTGAACAGATTGGGGCCGGGATCTCCGCTATTACAACGAACGTGCCACGGGACGGCAGCGTTGGCCGAAGACATCCGCAAGGGTCGGTCTCGACATAGTGCCCGAAGCCACTTCGAGCACGAGGATGATCAACTCCTCTTCGGTGAATGGCGATTCCCAATCGTTCATCAGTACAAAGGTAACCGCGGCGTTTGCACCCGTCCGCTTATTCCCATCGAAGAACGGGTGATTTTGACAGATGTGAAACAGGTATGCGGCAGGCATGAGGGAATTGTCGAGTGCAGGAATTCGCCGTCGAAAGTGGCCATGGGCGTACCCACCGCCGATTTGCCACGGCCGATGCCAGGCCGCCCACATCGCGAACGCCCTCTGCGCCCCGTACAATTCGGTTTGCAAGGCGTGGATTTCCAACGCTTCGTCCAGCGTCAGAAAGAGTGGCTCCATCGCCTATTCAGCGAGTCTCTTAAACGCCTTCGCGTAACGCTTGTGCGCGATGCGCTGCGCGGCCTCGAACTTCTGACGTCGTGGTGAATGCATGGCTGGTATCACGATCAATCGGTGCCCATCGGTGCCCAGGTCGAGCGTCGTCTCGTTATCGATGTTGAGAAGGTCGAGAATCGGCTTGTCGATCACCAGGGCCAGGCTGTTTCCGTGTTTTGTAAGCTTTTTGAGCATACGAGCCGTTACCAAATTTTAATAACGATGGATATACGGCGGCGTTCTGCCTGTCTAACAACGCAACGGCGGATTCTACGTCGCAAGTACCCGTGTCTCCTCGGATTCAATCGTCTACTCATTTCATGCCGGACATTCACCGGAAAACGTTCGCGAGAACTTCTCTTCTGTCACTCTGGAGCAGGTGTATGGGACGTTTGCCTTCTACCTCGGTCATGAGCAGGAGGTCGATGGCAATATCCTGGAAACTGAAACGGAGATCGATCGCTCGGCCCGCTTTTGAAGCGAGAAGAGGGCGTTTTGAGAGCAACGCAGGCGAGGCTGCTTCAACAGCTGATTCGGACCCGCCCCAATGGCTGCACGCGAGGAGTGGGGACGTACGGGTGTGGTCGGCCCGTTGTAACAGAGAATATTGACGATGCCTACGCCGGAGCAGGGGAGGCGACTGGGCATGGTACTGAACGCATTGTAGCCATTCGCCCGAACTCGCAGTGTCTGTACACACTGCGCGGATTGCGCCCGGCGCCACGCTGGAGTAGGTTGATCGGTGTTGATTCACTGACTGGAAAAGGCCGGTCCGAGTGCGCCCCTTTTGTTCGTCTTCGGGGCGCTCGGACCGGCGAGGAATTTGCCATGGCTCCCTGTCCAATAGACAGCACCACAGAAGCGCTTGTCATTCTTCAGCGGTTCACCAGTTGTCGCTCTGACGAGCCATTCGATCCGGCCGCTGAACACGATCTGGAGCACTGCCGAGCGGTGCTGCTCCGCGCTGCCGGCCGGGACGCGCGCATTCTTCAGGCCGCCGAGGTTGTCGAACGTGCATTGCGAAAGTGGCGAGTTGAAGATATCCGCGCGACGGCGACGGATGCAAGTCAAGCGTGCTCAATCCTGTCGGCGCTCTGATCGACCTGACCAGTCGTCCAAGGACCATTGTGGATGTTTCGGGCGAGCTGGATACCGGAAGTCTTGTCTAACGCAAGATGAGCCTGAACGAAAGGCGTGTTTCTAACGCAAGATGAGCCTGAAGGAGAAAAATCGGAAACTGGTGATTGCAAATCAGCATGCAGGAAGCAGGGAAACTGAGCCTGAAGCAGATGGAGGCTTTTCTGGCAGGCAGCGAACCGGTTCAGTTCGAAGCGCGGGATCAGGCGAGCCTTTACGAATGGGTGACACGTACGTTATGCGAGCAGGGTTATGGTCGGCTGGGGCGAGCGGGAAAGGGGCTGGTGAGGCGATATATCGCGAAGATGACTGGTCGCAGCCGGGCTCAGGTGACTCGCCTGATCGGGCAGTTCACCGAACAGGGTGACGTGAAGGTGAAAAGAGCGCGACGCCACCGGTTTCGGACTCGCTACAGCCCTGCGGATATCGGGCTGCTGGCTCTGGTGGATGAAGCCCATGACACGCTCAGCGGTCCGGCAACGCAGAAAATTCTCTACCGGGGATTTCACGAATTCGCCGACGTTCAGTACGAGCGGCTGTCTTCGATCTCGGCGGCACACATCTATAACCTGCGCAAGCGTCGTGAGTACCGGGAACGGCGGATGAATTTCACGAAGACCCGGCCCACGCCGGTGTCGATCGGTGAGCGTCGCAAGCCGGAACCGGAAGGCCGACCGGGTTATCTGCGGATCGACACGGTGCATCAGGGAGACCTCGACGGAGTCAAAGGGGTGTATCACATCAACGCTGTGGATGAGGTGACGCAATGGCAGGTGATCGGCGCTACGGAAAAGATATCGGAAGCATGGCTCAAACCAGTGCTGGAGGCCATTCTGCAGCAGTTTCCGTTTCAGATTCGTGGCTTCCATTCCGACAACGGGAGCGAGTTTATAAACCACACCGTGGCGGGGATGCTGAACAAGTTGCTGATCGAGCAGACCAAGTCACGGCCGCGGCATTCCAACGACAACGGACTGGTGGAATCGAAGAACGGAGCAGTCATTCGGAAGCATATGGGATTCGACCACATCGCTTCGGCTCATGCCGAGGCTATCGGTAGCTTCTACAAGGACTATTTCAATCCGTATCTGAACTTTCATCGGCCTTGCGGCGTTCCCGAACCGAAGAAAGACAAGAAGGGCAAAATCAGGCGGACATACAACTGGTACGCCACGCCGTGGGAGATACTTCGTCAACTGCCTGGGCTGGCCGGATGCCTGAAGGAGGGCGTCACCATCGAACATCTCGAGCGGGTCGCCGGCGCGGAGAGCGACACCGGCGCCGCCTTGAAGATGCAGGCAGCAAAACGGAAACTGTTCGCCACGTTCGACGCCAGGAAAATCGCATGACGAACGGGCTGCCGAAATGCCGGGCTGTGGACAAGCGAGGAAAACCAAAAAGATGTTTTCCATCGCTGCCCACGAGCCCGTGGAAATCGCTGCCGCGATTCCCACATTCCCGCAGCCCCGACTGCTACCGCGTGGGAAAGTGGAAATCCAAAGGCAGGATTCCCACTTTCCCACGCTCATTCTTCCCCTCAAACCAAAATCCAAGAAAGGAGATCAATCCCCAGCGTGATCGCTTCGCTTCAGGCTCATCGGTGGATTAGAAAATGCTCCGGATCTCCGCCACATAGACTCCCTCCTTCTTTCGAAAATCGAATGAAAAACCATTGATCGTGGTGTCCGCGGTGACCCCGGAAGCGCTGATCGTAAAGGTAGCAGTCTGATCGATAAACGGATTGTGAGCGCCATGCCATGGATCGAACCGTTTGCATGTGAATAGGGATCGGGCCGATAATCAGCTCTTTGGGCTGGCCACCATTGAGATTATCGAGGGTGACCGCGTTGCCTGTTTTGCTTACGACCCGAGTCTTGTTAGCCGCACCATCCGCTGTGGCTGCGTGACTATCGATCAGGACATCGTTCCTGAAGAAGCAATCGTAGCGGGAAGAGTGCCCGGTGCGTTGCTCAAGGTGAAGAAGAAACGCTGATGAGCTGCCACATTGTAGGATTCACCAGAAGGTCCACAACGTCACCCTCGAAAGCACAGCCGTGCGTTTATTCGTGTCATTGCCCGCAGCATTTGAGCCCTGACTGGGAGGGAGCGGTTCCCATGTTCCACTAACTATAGCTAGCCTTGGGAACGTATCCAGTAGAACTCCGCTCCCTCATACCGGAGGCGCGAGTTCGCGCTAGCGTTGGCTGCTCGCCTACGCTTCCGCCGCGACGATCGCCACCCGAACTCTCTGTGCTCTTGATTTTTCGTCTTGTGCTTTTTGGGGACGGCATAATTTACAGGAAGCCAAGCAGTGGTTTTCCTGAGATGGACACCATTGCCAGCGAGAGGACCGCAAGAGCGTCCATCACCATGAACATGCCAATGGTGGTAGATTTGGCGGCCGATCCAGACAGTAGGAAAGAGATCGCCAGAATGATCCAACCGCTGCCGAAAATACCCATGGAAGTTGCAGTGCCCGTATCGCGTGACAGGAAACCAAAGATGCACGCCAGGAGTTCAAGAGGAGCCACGTAGCCCAGGAGTACCGTGGCGAGCACTCTTGTTTCGGAGGGTGGAACCTAATGGAACTCCACCCCACTCAGCAACACGGTTCCGACCCCGAATGCGAAGAACCCGAGTGGCAGCGGGCTCGCGAGCGGCCTTACAAAGATTCTCGCGGTTGACGGGTATCTATCGTCGGGCGTGTGATCCATATAGGTACGGTGAGGGCGGCCTATTACTTATTTGTTGGCCGACCCCGGCTCCGCCTCTTTACTATGCATCTCCGCTACAACGGTGTCAGGCAGGACGTGCGAAACCGTTGCCTGCACCTGGTTCTTGAATGAGCCGGCCACGATGTGATCCCTGCCCGCCATGAGTGCCTCGAATCCTTCGCGAGCTACTTCAGCCGGGTCGTCTTTTGGGCCGACGCCCAGCTTTGTGTCCTCGTTGCCAGCCCGGTGAAAGAAGTTCGTATCCGTCGCGCCGGGCATCAACACCGTGATGACCACACCCGTATCTTTCACTTCATTTCGAATCGCTTCGGCGAACGACTTGAGGAAAGCCTTGGAGGCGTTATAGGTGGCCGCAAATGGACCCGGCATTGTTGCCGCTATGGATGATGTGTACAGTATCCGTCCGCTTCTTCTCGACAGCATGTCCTTCAGAACACGATGCGTCAGGTGTACCGGCGACATCACATTCAGGTTGACGAGATTCATCTGTGCGGAAAAGTCACTTTGAGCGAAAGGACCTGCTACTCCCACGCCCGCGTTGATCGCAATCGCATCGAGGGGACGGCCATTCGAGCGGATGCGTTCATACAGCTTGTCATTTCCTTCGTGAGTGGCAAGGTCCGCCTGAAGACTCTCCACGGCGCTTCCATCACGCCGGCTGAGCCTTTCGGCCGCGTTGGTGATCCCTTCGTCTTCGGCCACGACGAGGACATCGAAACCATGTTCGACGAATTGCCTGGCTAGTTCGTACCCGATACCGCTTGATGCGCCGGTGACCACGGCGAATTGCTTTCCTGTTCCATCGTTCATGTTTGTACTCCTGATCTGTTATGCGGCGCTGAACTCCGGCCGCCGCTCTTTACTCGCCTCCTGCAACGCGCGCCGTACGCCTTCGGCGTCCTTGTCGGTTGTGTAGACGGGTGTTCCGGGCTGCTGCCGCCACGATTCGCTCAACGGGCCCGCGTCCACCGGATCGAAGCCGAGTTCGCCGACGATGCGCATGACGATCTGCTTAGATGCTGGGTCATCGCCTGCTACGGGTAGCGCGATGCGGCCCGGCGATCCGGCAGGGCGGCCCATCTCCATAAGATGTTGCGCGCGGATATTGTTGAAGGCTTTAATGACTGAATGTCCAATTTGCCGCTCGACCCACACGCTCTCGGGTGTCCCGGCAAGGATCTCATCAATACGTTTATCGCGCTGGGGATAGTAGTTACAGGTATCGACTACGACGACGGACGGCGCAGCCGTATCGAAAAGACCTTTGGGCAGGTCCGGAACGGATCCAAGCGGGATGGTGATGATCACGATCTCGCCTGTTTGCGCCGCTTCTCTGACCGATACAGCGTTAGCGCCGGTCTCCGCGGCCAGGCCCTTGAGAGTTTCGGGTCCGCGGGAATTCGCCACTGAAACTTTGTGTCGCAGTGAGCTCAGGCGGCGGGTTAAGGTGCCGCCTATATTCCCCGCGCCGATGATTCCTATCGTCATAGTGTTAGGTCAGGGTGTAATCCGCTAAAGCGTTTTCCACTCTGTTGCCCTCAGCTTAAGCGAATGTGGCGAGGAGGCGATGTGCTTGAACGCATGGTGGGAATTTGTTTTGTAACTGGGGAGACTCACGCTGCGATATATAGGGCTAAGCCGGCAGAAAGAGGGCAAGCATCAAGAAAAGAAGCTCACGGTTCACAGCATTGGGCTTGTATCGATGAGGAACGTGACCGTACTTCGAAATGGGGACAACCACGAGTTCGTCTCGATCGCGCGCAGGATTCGTGCGCCTGCGACGACATCACAATGACGGATGAAAGCGGAATCTCGCTCTAAATGCGAGCGCATGATTATATATCAGTGTTACTGCGTCCGAAGATTGCCTGGGCCGGAATGTTGTCCTAAGCTGAGAGACAAATCGGGATGTACGCGCAGTCCTTGCGAACTGAATTGCCACGCGGATGCGGCGAGCGAAGACCGGTCACACATCGCCCGCCACGAGCAGATTGAATGAGGTCGTCCCGAGCCGCTGATCTGGAATTACGGGAAGAATGCGTTTTTGCTGACAGAATGCTCAACGGATGAGGCGCAGAGAAAATTATCTGTCTGCAGGGTTTTTTGAGAACTGGAGCCACCCGCCGGGATCGAACCGGCGACCTGCTGATTACGAATCAGCCGCTCTACCAACTGAGCTAGGGTGGCTTTCTCTTCATCATAACAAGTGGCGAAAAACGTCAGCAAGTGAACGAGACGGCATTGCTGACAGGATCCTTTCGGTGTATCTGGAATGATCTGCCCTCCAGTCCGCGTCGACGTCGGTCAGGAGCGGGGCATGGTCGTGAGTGTCCACGGTTCGTTCAAGTGAGCCGCGTTTATTTGATGTGAAAGTCCGCTGGCTTCGGTGCTGTTACCGGTTTCTCGGAAGGTATCGGGAGTTGAGGGATCCACGCGTACGGCACGCGATAGGCGCGGTAGACCGAATTGGTCGGGCCTCTGCCGTTGGCGCCCCCGTTGAAGACTGGATAAACGTACTCCCAGACGATGGCGCCGTCCTTGCTGACCTCGAAGATGCGTCCGTCCGGTCCTTCAGTTATGAGCGTGTTGCCGTTCAGGAGCCGCTGCGCGCCGCTGATGTTGGTGGCGAAGAAAGTGGGCGCGGTGTATGACCAGACGAGTTTCAGCGTGATCGGGTCGATCTCGAGCACGCGCGACGTCGGCCGGGCATAAATGTTCTGGCCGTCCGGCGCTACCCCGCTGGAATGTCCGTATGCACTGGCGCCGCCGTTGTCGAAGATCATTACGTTCCCGGCGCCGGGCAGTCCTTTGGGGATGAAGTGCGCGTTGTGCTGACCGATCACCTGACGGATGGCGCGTAATTCCGGCGTGGCGTTGTAATCCGGCCCGAGCTGCCAGACGATCTTTCCATCGCGCGCCACAATCGCGACAATCGAGGCGGCCCGGCTGCTGACGATCACGTTCTCCGGGGCGAAGCGCTTATCACCTTCGTCGTACCAGTGATTCGGACCTACGTAGGCCGCTGAGTTCATGTGGAACCAGTCAAAGCCGCCGCGTCCGGCCCCGCCTTTGTGAATCGCCTCGCGCGCGTCCTGATCGAAGTGCAGATCTTCGATGTGATCGCTTACCTGCCATTGCCAGGTCACCCCGGAGTCTGCACCCACTTCGATCAGGCGGTCATCTTCGAGGGTGGTATCGCCTGCGACGGCGGTGGCCGAGTGGGAGGTGTGGGTCAGGATGAGCGTTTTTGCGCCCTGGTTCGATAAGGAAGGACTTGAGCCTGGTGCATAGTAGCCAGACGGAAAATCTTCGCGCTGCCAGTCGTGGTGCTGGCGTAGAGCCGGGATCATGGCTCCGTCTGGACCTTTGATTTCGGCGTTTCGGTTGAAGCGCCAGAGCTCTTTGCCGTCGAAATCGCGGGCGACGAGGGCGAGCGATTCCTGATGGCCGGCGTTCGCACCGGTGGCTCCGATCACCACGCCTCCGGGCAGGATTCGGGCGGGGCCGCCGGCGGAGCTGTTGTAGCCTTCCCAGCGCTTGACGACGTTGCCATTCATGTCGATGACGATGGCACCGTCGCCGGCGAGGGGAGAAAGGACTGTGTAGCCGTTCCACGCTTTCGCGGGATCGTACTTCGTGGTGCCGGTCGGGAATACGGATGGCGCGGCCCAGATAAGAGCCGCTGCCATTGTGGCAAGACCGGATAAGATTTGCGTACGTGTCATCGTCATCTTTCCGGGAACGATATCACGTATTGAGGGGAGCGCGGTTAGCAATCGCGCGCAGGATTCCGTCCGGATTCCATCCTGCCCACTTCGGACTACGTCACGCCGTTGCGGAAATCAGAACGTAAAGCGGGCGACGATAGTGCCCTGCCGCGACGTCGCCGTTCCCACAGAGGTCGACGCGCCGGTGGTGGCCGTATTGATAAAGCCGAAGCCGGCTGTCGTAACGCCTGTGTGCGTTCCGTGTCTGGGTCTGCGCGGCGTTCGTGACGGTCGGGTTAGGCATCTTCGGCGCGATTGAAGATGTTGGTGAATTCGATTCGGATGTTCAGCTGCGCCCTCTCTTTGATGCGGAAGATGCGGCCCACGCCCAGATTTTCGTTGGGGCGGCGCTGGATAACGGTAATCGCTGTAATAAGCGGCGCCGCGGTGCCGAATTGTCCGGCGGGCGGATCGACCCAGGCAGCTGGATTCAGCACGAACTGTCTGGTCGGATCGAAGCAGTGGCAATTCAAATCCTGCGTGAATAGTGGCACGCCCGGGACGCGGTCCGCGAAACGTGCCCGTAAAGCCGGTGCGTCCCGCGGGCGAGTTCCGCAGCCAGCAACTGATTCAGATTGTTGTTGGCATAGGGCGCAAGAATCGGCAGGCCGCTCGAATAGCCAGCAGAGTATTGAGTGTCCAGTCGCGCGCCACCCACGGACAGTGCTCTTATTGATGTGTAGAGCGCGGAGCCGTGTAGCTGGCCGAAATAGTCAAGCAGCAGCGGCTGATCGAAGGGGGAAAGGTACTTGTTCATGCTCCCGGTTGTATACGTCGTTGATGGCCTGCCCTGCCGGAGCCTGCCGGAATCACCACATTGCTGGCGGGAGCGGTGGAGAGTTGCTTCTGCCAACTGAACAGAGTGGTAAAGACAGCCCGTGGGAATAGCGTTTGGTGCCTTTGACCTGCAATGAGTCGTACCAGGTATCGCCGAGCGGAGAGAAAAGCGAAGTGATGCTGCTGAATTGGGGAAACGGCCGCAGCGATTGGGCCACTGTCGCCGTCAACGGAAAGCCCGGCATACGGTGGTACGTTGAAGCCGCGCTGAGCGGCCAGCGCTGAGTTCGAGCGGAGATTTCAGCAGGGTCTGATCAGCTGCATTGTTGAGGTTCAGGCCATGCGCGGCGAGGATCTGCGGTCGTCAGAGCGTTTTCATCGATCAGTCCGGGAGCATTCCACCAAACGCCCCGGTTGCCGACATAGGAGGCTTCGATCGCCAGATCTTTGGCGAATTGCGCTGCAGGCCGATGCTCCACTGATTCTGGCGCGCGGGGCGGCCGGCATTCTGGTCGTACCATACGAGCGGCGCCTGCGTTGTGGCGTAGCCTTTCTGCGGATACTGCCCCACGGTCGAAATTGGGGAAGGGGGCGCAGGAAAGGGAATGCCTGCCTGCAAGGTCATGACGGGCATTCCGAAAGAAGGTGAGTTGACAGCAGCCGGGGCGGTCAAGCCGCCTTGCGTTGCGCCATTCGCATCGCCGGTTCCGGAGTAAACTATTCCCAAACCTGCGCGCAAAACAGTGTTTTCCGCGAATTGATAAGCCAGTCCAAAGCGCGGGCCAAAGGCGAAGGGATAGTTCTTCGCGAAGTCGCAGTTGCAACGGCCCGGGCCGCTCGCCTTCAAATATCACCGCGCCCGGGATGCCGCCCGCGCTGGGGTTCGGAGTCGTGGGAGAGAAGTTCGCCAGTTCGCCATTGTGCTCCTTGAGGTAAGTCGAGAAATCGTAGCGTAACCCGTAATCGAGCGTGAATTTGCGGGTAACTTTCCACGTATCCTGCACAAAGACGCCAATCTGATGTTTTCCAAGCCGGATATTTTCTACGTTGGCGATCCTTACCGAATCGACCAGACCAAGCAGAAAGCTGGCATAGGGGAAGCCGATATTGCCTCCACCGATGCTGGTGGTCTGCAGATAGGGCAGAGCAGTCTCATTTCCGCTGAAGCTGTAGATGCCGTTTGTGTAGGTGTAAAGGGTGGAGGCATTACTATCGATACGGAGTTCGCCACCCGCCTTATAAGTGTGGTTGCCTCGCACCTAGGTGATGCTGATGTTTGCGGTAGGCTTTTCGTAGAGTAACGGATGGCGGTTGGAACCGGGGCCGAGATTCTTCACGCCGCCCTTGCGGCTGGCTGGCGGGAAAGACAAAATTCGGAAACAGGCGGTTTACGGTTGCTCCGGTCAGGCCAAGCTGCGCGGCCGGGTTGTAGTTCAACACCGGCGGATCGTCTGTGAAATTGTTGTCCTGATAACCGATGCCCGCGTGGAACAGGAGCGTAGGCGAAAGGGTATCGTCGAAGTTAATACGCTGCACGTCGCTGTGATGAAAGTGCCTATGGCGGCGGTAATCGGCAGAGGCAGGCCGTCGGAAGCGCCAAACGTGGGTGAGTATTGGCTGGCGGTTTTCGTCTGCGACCAATAGTAAGATATCTTGGCGTTCTGGCCCAGCGCATGGTCGATCTTGAAGGCCGGAATCGATAGTGACTCGCTGGCTGAGATAGGGGTAAATTCCGTTATTAGTCAGCAGCGACAGGTTAGTAGGGGCCGGAATCAGCGCCTGGACTTTCAACGCCACCGGGTCCATGCGGCTGAGCGGGACGATATTGCCCTGGAAAGGGATCGGTCACGATCTGGCCGCCAGGAGCGGGGCGCGCGTCAGTCGGATCGTAGATTGTATTCTCCATAATCGGGCGGCCCAGGGGATCGCAGCCGGGAGTAGCCGCCGGGCAAAGATTTCGTCCTCGTCAATGCCGCGCTGAAATTGCCCGCGCGATAAGCGTCCGTGGGGACCGTGATGGTCTGGGTGTTGATGTTCTGCGTTTCGCGGAACTGTTCGAAATTGAAAAAGAAAAAGGTCTTGTCGTGGCCGTTGTAGATCTTCGGAGATCTCTACAGGGCCGCCGATTGTGAAGCCGTAGTCGTTGCGGCGCGCGACGGATTTGGCATTGACCCACGGAGTAGCGGCAGTTCAAGGCTTCGTTGACGAAGTAGTCGTACCCGCTTCCGTGAAACTGGTTCGTGCCGGATCGCATGGTGTAGTTGAAGAAACCGCCGCCGACCTGGCCGTATTCCGCGGCGAAGTTACTGGTCTGGATCGTCACTTCCTGAATCGCATCGACGCTCGGCTGTGTCTGCGCCTGCGTTGCCGGCACCTGGCCGTTGCTGGCATCCTGCCCTTCGACCCGGTAAGAGGCGGTATTGCCGGGCGTGCCGTTGACGCGAATGTTCGAATTCGGCCTGAACGTAGGTGCCGGGAATGCAGGATTGCGACCTCAGTCGGGTTGCGGATGCCGGAACTGCCTGCGGCTGACGGCGCCGATTCCGAGAACCGGAAGATTGTCCAGAGTTTCGACCGTGACGTTGTGGCTCAACTCGCCGCTTTCCGTTTTGAGAAGGGGGCTTCGGCATTAACCGTGACGGATTCCTGAACGGACCCTACTTCGAGCGCGATATCGATACGTAACGTCTGCGCCACCTCGACAGTGAGACCTCCGCGCGACCGTATTTCTTAAATCCCGGCACAGACACGCTGACTGAATAGGTTCCCGCCGGCAACTGGCTGAGCGTGTAATTCCCGGTCTGACTGGTGGCCGCATCATAGGTTGCCCCGGTTTCAACGTTCTTGGCCTGCACGGAGGCGTTCGCAACCACCGCACCCGCGGGATCGGCAAGGTTCCGGTGATGGTGCCGCGATCGCCCTGGGCAAACAGGCCGGAGGCGAAGACAAGAGTCAGACTGATGAGCGCAGTGATGCTCGATGTGCGATTGGAACGCATACAACTCCCTTGATAGCGAGAAATTAAATCAAAAAGATGCGAGGTTGGGAGAATTCTATATCAATTGGGGATTTGAGGTCAAATGATCGCGGGGGCGACTGACGTTTATTTTTTCTTGTCGTCAAGGATGTAGACGCGCTCGTTGGGGGCTGCGTATTTATAGCGCTGGCGAATCTCGATCTCCTGTTCGCGCGGGATCGTTTTCGCAGGCGCTGAATGCGCTGCTGCTTTTGCTCGATCTCGCGGTGCAACTGCTCGTTGCTCACTTCGTATTCGTGAACCTGGCGCCGCTTGTCGAAGTCATGCCAGGAATTCCGTTCGGGCCCGCGTAACTCAACAAATGCATAAGCAATGCCGCATAACACGAACTAATGCATAAATAGTCCGTGACCAGCGATATCTTCATCGAAGTGGTAGTGAGAGATAATAGTACATCAACCACAAGTAAGTATTCCACAATAGGCACGCGCCATGACTGACAAAATCGTTGTTTTAATACGTGCGGATCGGCTGATGAGGCCGAGAGCCTCGCGCGGCAGCCTGGTGGATGAGCATCTCGCCGCGTGTGTGAACGTCATTGTCGCCCGTGACGAGCTTCTATCGGTGGAAGGGCAGCGGTGGACGACGCCGCGGAATGGCTCCTGTTGATCAAGACTTCGCGGCC
Source organism: uncultured Actinomycetota bacterium (assembly GCA_963834615.1). Taxonomy (GTDB): domain Bacteria; phylum Actinomycetota; class Actinomycetes; order Mycobacteriales; family Mycobacteriaceae; genus Mycobacterium. The sequence continues at coordinate 8,166 of CAWICO010000001.1, read as the reverse complement.
GTTGTTCGCGGCGCTCCGCGATCCATGCTCGAATGCGCACCACTCCTACGAGTTGCCCGAAGTCGATCGCGATCTACCGATCGTCGAAGGCTCGCCCGAACTACCTTTCCTGGCTCGATCAGCGAATTAGACCGGCAGTGACGAATTAACAATGGACGAAGTTCGCGCCCTCATCTTCGATATGGATGGAGTCCTGATCGATTCCAATCCTTTGCACCGCGTCGCATGGACGGAATACACCCGCGATCACGGGCTCGAGATGACCGAAGCCATGCAGCAACGGATGTATGGCAAGCGGAACGACGAAATTGTTCGCGACTTCCTCGGCGACCAGCTCGCGCGACGCGGAAGTTTTCGCGCACGGCGCCGCGAAGGAGAAGCTCTATCGGGAAATGATGCAGCCGCATGTGGAAGAAGCGCTGGTGCCCGGAGTCCGCGAATTTCTGACGCGCCACCGCGATCTCAAGCTCGGCGTGGCCACCAACGCGGAGAAGGCCAATGTCGATTTCGTCCTGGATTCAGCCGGGCTACGGGATTTTTCAAGTCGATCATCGACGGCCATCAGGTGACGAATCCGAAGCCTCATCCTGAAATTTATCTCCGGGTGGCGGACGCTCTCGGGTGTCCGCGCCGTACGAATGTGTCGTCTTCGAAGATTCCTATGCCGGGGTCGAAGCCGGGCTCGCGGCGGGCATGCGCGTGGTCGGCATCGGCACGACTCACGAGGATCTGCCGGGCGTTTCGCTGACGATACCGGATTTCAACGATCCCGCCCTGGAAACGCTGGCTTTCGGGGCAGGGCGTGCGGGAAACCGCTGCAAATTAGTGCATCCCGATCTGTGTTACACTGCCGTTGATACAAAACGAGAAAAGAGAAGACAAGGAGTAGCAACCCTTTAGATGGCATTGGTGGCAGAAGCAAAACGGCAGATTGTTGCCCGGAATCAGACCCACAAGTCCGATACCGGGTCGCCGGAAGTGCAGATCGCGTTGTTGACGGATCGTATCGCTCAACTGACTCAGCATTTCAAGACTCACCAGAAAGATCACTCTTCGCGCCGGGGCCTGTTGAGCCTCGTGGCGAAGCGCCGCCGGCTGTTGACCTATCTCAAGGTCAACAGCCCGGAGCGCTACAAGAGTGTTCTTGTTAAACTTTCGATCCGCCACTAGTTCGATCTCGGGGTCCTTTACTCGAAGCAGTGGTTTTACACTCGCCTTCGCGGTCCATTCCGGGCTGCGAACGCAGGCTCGTGCGGTTCAGCCGGTATGCGGCTGCCGTGCGAACTCCCTCCTGTCAGCTCCAACTCGTTCGCTATCCGGATAGATTTCAGCCGATTTTTCGGCAGAGAAGGATATCCGGGGAACGTAACCCGGCACTCAATAGATGAAAGTACATACATTTGAAGTCGATCTCGACGGCCGCAAGCTGACCATCGAGACCGGCAAGATTGCCAAACAGGCGGGCGGCTCCGTAGTCGTTCGCTGGGGCGATTCGGTCGTCCTGGTGACCGCCTACTTCGGCGGCCAAGCCGAAACCCAACCAGAGCTTTTTCCCGCTGACCTGCGATTATCGCGAGTACACGTACGCGGCAGGCAAAATCCCGGGCGGCTACATCAAGCGCGAAGGGCGGATGTCCGAAAAGGAAACGCTCACCAGCCGCATGATCGACCGGCCGATGCGCCCGCTTGTTCCCGGAAGGCTATCTCAACGAAACGCAGATCATCGCGATGGTGCTCTCGGCCGATCCCGAGCACGATCCCGGCGTGCTCGCCATCGTCGGCGCCGGCGCCGCGCTCGCCATTTCCGATATTCCGTTCCACCACCTCGTCAGCGCCGTGCGCGTTGGCATCGTCGATGGCAAATACGTCGCCAATCCCACCTATACGGAAACCCGCGCGTCGAAGCTCAACATGATCGTGGCCGGCAGCGACCAGGGCATCGTGATGGTCGAAGCCGGCGCGCAGCAGGTCTCCGAAGAGGAAGTCCTCGGCGCGCTCGAATACGGCCATCGAATCCTGCAAGAAGATCATCGACGTTCTGAAGCAGCTGGTCGCGGCCGCCGGCAAGCCCAAGAAGGCGTTCACCGCCGCACAGAACTCAATCACGGAACTGCTCGCCGCCATCGACAAGAAGATCCGCGACGAACTGACCGACGCGCTGGATACGAAGAAATACGAGAAGCTCGAAAGCTACGCCCGCGTCGACGCGCTGCACGACTCGCGTGGTCGAAGAAGCGCCGAAGAGCAGAAGGAGGAAGCCGACAAGCTCTTCAACATTCTGAAAGAACGCATTTTCCGCGATGAAATGCTGGATGCGCGCCGCCGTCCCGATGGCCGCAAATTCGACGAAGTTCGCGCCATCTGGGGCGAAGTCGGGCGCGCTGCCGCGCACCCACGGTTCGGCCCTGTTTACCCGCGGTGAAACGCAGGCGCTGGTCACCGTCACCCTCGGCACCAAAGACGACGAACAGCGCGTCGAATTGCTCGAACCCGGCGAATCGTTCAAGCGCTTCATGCTGCACTACAACTTCCCGCCGTTCAGCGTCGGCGAAGTCGGCTTCATGCGCGGCCCGGGCCGCCGCGAAATCGGCCACGGCGCTCTGGCGGAACGCGCGGTTTCGGCGGTTCTTCCGGACGAAGCGAAGTTCCCCTACACCCTGCGCGTAGTCAGCGACATTCTGGAATCGAACGGTTCCAGTTCCATGGCCACCGTTTGCGGCGCCAGCCTCGCGCTGATGGATGCCGGTGTGCCGATCACGGCGCCGGTCGGCGGCGTGGCGATGGGTCTGGTGAAGGAAGGCGACAAGTACGCCATCCTGACCGACATCGCGGGCGCCGAAGATCATTACGGCGATATGGATTTCAAAGTCGCCGGCACGAAGGACGGCATCACCGCGCTTCAGATGGATATCAAGGTTGCCAACGTCACCACGGCGCTGATGAAGGAAGCGCTCGAACAGGCGCGCCAGGGCCGCCTGCATCATCCTCGACAAAATGGACGAGGTGCTCGCCGAAACGCGTACGGATATGTCGCCGTACGCGCCGCGCATCTACACGGTGAAGATTCCGCAGGACAAGATCCGCGACGTCATCGGACCGGGCGGCAAAGTCATTCGCGGCATCATCGAGCAGACCGGCGTCAAGATCGATGTCGAGGACGACGGCACCGTTCACGTGGCTTCGAACGATCCGGTGGCCGCGAAGAAGGCCCTGCAGATCATCGGCGATCTCACCGCGACGGCTGAAGTCGGCAAGACCTATCTCGGCAAAGTGGTTCGGATCGTCGACTTCGGCGCTTTTGTCGAAATCTTCCCGGGCACCGACGGTTTGCTGCATATCAGCGAGATCGCCGAGAACCGCGTGAAGGAAGTTCGCGATGAGCTGAAGGAAGGCGATCAGATCCTGGTCAAGGTTCTCGGGCTCGAAGGCAACAAGATCAAGCTGAGCCGCAAAGCGGTTCTTCGCGAGCAGCGGGAAAAGCTGAAGGCTTCAGGCCAGTAAGTGAAGAGGCCGATTTCCAATCGGCCGCAGGATTCGATCCTGCCGCACAAAAACTAAAGGGCAGCCGAAAGGCTGCCCTTTTTCACAGGCGATCACCTGCCGGCTTGCAGTGCGTGCACGGACCTGAAGTACTCCACCGTCTTTTGCATCCCTTCTTCAAGTCCGACTACCGGGCTCCACCCCAGAAGATTCTTCGCTTTCGTGATATCCGGCCGCCGCTGCTTCGGATCGTCCTGCGGGAGCGGTTCGTAAACAATACCGGCGGTGCTGCCGGTCATTTCGCGAATCACGTTGGCGAACTCGCTGATCGTCATCTCGCGCGGGATTCCCCAGATTGACCGGGTACGGCTCTTTCGACAGCAGCAGTCTGTACAGCCCTTCGACCAGATCGCTCACATAGCAGAAGCTTCGCGTCTGCGAACCATCGCCGAAAATTGTGATTGGCTCGCCTCGCAGTGCCTGATCCATAAAGGCCGGCACCACGCGTCCATCGTTCAGCTTCATGCGCGGGCCGTAGGTATTGAAGATGCGCGCAATGCTGGTTTTCACGCCTCGCGCGCGATGGTAAGCCATCGTCATGGCTTCGGCGAAACGCTTGCTTTCGTCGTAGCAGGAACGTGGGCCGACCGGGATTGACGTTGCCCCAGTAGGTTTCGACCTGCGGGTGGACGCTCGGGTCGCCGTAGCTCTCCGATGTCGAGGTAATGAGGAACTTCGCATTCTTCGCTCTGCGCCAGTTCCAGCATGTTGCGCGTGCCGATCGAGCCAACATCCAGCGTCTCGATCGGATACATCAGATAATCCTTCGGGCTCGCCGGGGACGCCATGTGGATGACGTAATCCACCGGACCTTCGATCTCGAACGGTCGCGTCACATCCTGATTGCGAAACTCGAAAATCGCGATTGCCGCGCAGATGCTCGATGTTGCGCTCGGCCCCCGTGAGAAAGTTATCGAGCGCAATCACGGCGATATCCCTCGGCAAGCAGCGATCGCACATATGCGAGCCGACGAAGCCGGCCGCCCCGGATACGACAGCCGTTTTCACTGAGTTCCACCGCTGGTGATGTTTAAAGGCACAATATTCGAATCTATCATCGGGGCTCGTCGGTGATGAAAGGTCACAGTGCTAGATTCACAATGTAGATGCCCGGCTTGACGGAGAAAATTGTCCTCGCGATCCTGATCTGTCTCTCGGTTGCAGCGTTCTGGTACCGCTTCCGCCGCGTACTGACCATCATTTCCGCCGCCGAAACCGGAATCAGGGTTCGCGCTCGGCGATCTCGCGCAGCGGGTGCCGGATCTTTGTTTGGGAAGTGCTGCTGCAGGGCAAAGTCATTCGCCAGAGGCCCGCGGCGGGTCTGGCGCATGCCTTCGTGTTCTGGGGATTCTGCGCATTCGCCCTGATCACGATCAACCATCATCGCGACAGGGTTCGGCGTTCCGTTTCTTTCCCGGTATAGCGGGTTCGGCCGTCTCTATTTCGGCTTCGTGGCGGTTTTCGCGGTCGCGGTGGCCGTTTCGATCGCGTATCTGGCTGCGCGGCGCTTCATCGTGCGTCCCGTCTGGCTGGGCAAAGTCTCGCCGGAATCGGGCATTATCGCGGGACTGATTTTCCTCCTGATGGTGACCTATCTCGCGGGGCTCGCCTTTGTCCGGACGACGGCTCCGTTGCGGGCCAGAGCGTGTGGTGGATCCACACTCTGACGCTGCTGGTGTTCCTGCCGCTGGTGCCGCACACCAAGCATCTGCACCTGGTTCTCAGTCCCGCGACGATCTTTCTGAAGCGACCGAACTTCAGCGATATCCCGAAGCTTGCGGGCGACGAAGATTTCGGTCTCGTAACCGGCAAAGACGTGACTCGCATCGACGCGCTGCAGGCGTTCTCGTGCGTCGAGTGCGGGCGCTGCACGGAGCACTGTCCTGCGTTACAACACGGGCAAGATTCTTAACCCGAAAGAGATTATTCTCGGCCTGCGCGACTTATCTCAATGACGGAGGGTCCGGCGTCCGAAGCGCCGCTGCTCGGGACGCACATCTCGGAAGAGGCGGTGTTCCAGTGCACGACCTGCGGCGGCTGCGAATTCCAGTGTCCGGTGGGTATCCAGCATCTGCCGATCATCGTCGGACTGCGCCGCGGAGCCGTGAACACCGGCGCCTGGGAAGACGCCTACGGGACGAAGCTGTTCCTCACGATGGAGCGCAACGGCAATTCGCTCGGCCAGCCATCGAGCGAGCGGCAGAAGTTCATCGAGAAGAACCAGCTTCCCATTTACGACGGCACGCAGGAATATTGCCTGTGGCTCGGCTGCATGGGCGCTTACGATCCGGCTGGGCGCGAGACCATCATGGCGCTGGTGAAAGTGCTGCGGCATCTCGAGATCACGTTCGGCGTTCTGAAGAAGGAGAAATGCAACGGCGACCCGGCGCGGCGGCTCGGGCAACGATCTTCTGTTCACCACGCTCGCGGAAGAAAACCTCGGAGACGATTCGGCAGAGCAAAGCTGTGAAACTGCTGAGCATCTGTCCGCATTGCGTGCGCACCATGAGCGACGATTGGAGCGAGGCGGGCACGACGGTCCAGATCGAGCATCATTCGGAACTGCTGGATCGCTACAAGGACCGGCTGCCATGCACGAGCCGATGGAGACCGCGAGAAGGTGGTGTATCACGATCCGTGCTATCTCGGCCGGTATCGCGGGGTTTATGACGAGCCGCGGAATGTGCTGCGCAATCGGTCGAATGTGCTCGAAGCGCCGCGCAATCGCGAACGCTCGTTCTGCTGCGGCGCGGGCGGCGGGCAGATGTTTCTCGGCGAAGAGAAGGGCAAGCGGATCAATATCGCGCGCGCGCAGGAATTGGTTGCGACGGGCGCAAGCACAGTCGCGGCCGCGTGTCCGTTCTGCGCCTCGATGTTCCGCGACGCGTTGAAGACGGTTTCAGAAACGCCGCCGCAGTTGCTGGATATCGTGCAGATTGTCGCGCGGGATTTGTAGTTATTTCCTGGTTTTGCCGGCTTCGGACATGCGATGCTCGACGCCGCGCTTCATCGCCTTGATGAACTCGGCTCGGCGGAACCGTAATGCGGACCAGTCCTCGTCGATGGCGACCATACGGACGGGCTCGAAGCCCGCTTCGCCCATCGGTTTCCAGCCGCTGTCACGGTTGATTTCGCTTTTGTACTTCTTCGACGAACCTTTCGGATAGGCGAACCAGACGACGGCGTCGCCTTTCAGTTTCTTTGCGATCGCGGGAACGAGGGAATCGATCTCCTTCTGTTTTGTGACGAAGGCGAGTGAGAAGGCGGTATCCGCCGCTTCGGCGACCTTGCGGACGGCCGTTACGTTCTTCAGGGCGGAGATACTCGGGCTCAAAGGTCTCGGGGGCGTTCAGTACGAGGATGCGAGTGTGGCCTTTGAGGTTGAGCTTGTCGAAGACGGTCATTGGAGTTAGTTTAGACGGAATGCGCGGCGGGAGAGGTGTTGGGACAATGGGTTGCTGTGAAGCACGTTTTCTCGCTGGATCGTTTTTACCGCTCTGATATTTGTCCTTGTTCCGGCTGTTGTGATGCAGCCCTATACGAGCCAGAATCCCGCGGCTCTAAAGGCGGCGTTGTTTCTTTTCCGATATACGAAATCGGTGGAACTGGTGTGCGCGGTAGTTGCTGCTCTGCTGCTGGTTCCGGCGCGTCGATCGAAATGGATGCTGACCGGCGCTGCCGTCGTGTTCCTGTGTGCCGTGGCATCGCGGATCGATATTTACGAAATGCTTTTCCACCCGATCGGCAAGCCTTCTTTTCAGCCGGCGTCCGGAACGAAGCTCGATGGGGATGAACATCTGCTTGCGGTGAACCTGGAAGGCTCTCGTGCTTACCCCATCCGAACCATCTCGTATCATCACGTCGTCAACGATGTAATCGGCGGAGTTCCCATCGCGGTCACGTATTGAACGCTCTGTCACACCGGTCTGGTGTGGGGGCGCAGCGTGAACGGTCTGGTGCTGACCTTCCACCTTGCGGGTATCAATAATCAGAACTTCCTGATGCGGGATGACGAGACGGGCACGTATTGGCAACAGATCAGCGGGCGCGCCATTTCCGGGCCGCTGTCCGGTCAGGCGCTGAAGTTGATCCACTCTGAGGAATTGACCTTCGCTCTTTGGAAGACGGAACAGCCGGACGGTCTGGTGCTTAAGGACATCCCGGCTGATGTGGGCGGCTATGCTCCGAAGGATTGGGAGACGAAGCTACCGCAGGTCTATCCGGCCGTTCTCAGCTTCCCGGAGCATGGGCTTGAAAGCCGGGACATGATGCTGGGGATTGAGGCTTTTGGTGAGGCGCGGGCTTGGCGATATCAGCAGGTCCGGGCGGAAAAGCTGGTTGCGGATCGGCTGGGTAGTGAAGATGTTTTGCTAGTGCTCGGGCCCGATGGGCAATCGGTTCGGGCATTTCGCAATGCGGAGGGCGAGTTCTTCCGGACTGCGAGTGCTGACGCCATCATGATGGACGCTGCGACTGGCAGCCGGTGGAATTTCAGGGGTTGCGCTGTTGAGGGCAAATTTAAGGGCCGATGCCTGAAGGCACTGCCTGTGATGAAAGACTTCTGGTTCGACTGGCGCAACTATCATCCGGCCACGACGGTTTACACGGGAGCGGGACGGAAACGGC